>CAVVFW010000010.1:0-79542 GCA_963747645.1 uncultured delta proteobacterium
AAAGGAAGGAGGAAGGCACAGTGTCGAAAATTATCATTTCCGCAGCTATTCGCGGGGCTCACAAGATCGTTGACAAAGCCGCGGCCAAGTTGGATGAGGCCATTCAGAAATATGGGGAAAAGCAGGAAATCGGCTTCCCCAATACCGCCTCTACTCTCCCCATCATCTACTCGCTGATGGGCACCAAAATCGAGAAGCTCGAAGACGCGGTCCCGGTCATCAGCGTGCAAAGCCTTGCTGCCGCCGGTTCCGGCCGAGCACAACTACCTGCCTTACCTCGGACCCAGCCTGGACGCCGGTATGGCCACCCTGTTTGCCGAGGAAATCGCCGAGGCCATCCGCTACGTGGAAGACCCTGATTTCTATGTGGGCGGCGAAGAAGTCTACGACAAGGGCGACAAAAATATCTGGCTCGGCGCGGCGGAAGACACCATCTTCCGGAAACGGGGCGTCGAGTTCGTGGACGGTTCCGCCCCGGGGTTCGCCGCCATCGTCGGCGCCGCCCCCTCGGTGCAGGAAGCCGTGGACCTGGTAACGGAATATCAGAAAAAGAACCTCTACATCTTCTGCGCCGCCCGGTCCATTGACGGTAAGACCTCGGTGCCGGAACAGCTCCTGGAAGGCGGCGTGCAGATCGGCTGGCCTACCCGGATCGTGCCCTTCAGCCCCGACATTGCCGGGGCGGTCTTCGCCCTGGGCTTCGCCAACCGGGCCGCCATGGCCTTCGGCGGCGTCAAGCCCGGCGCGGCCCTGAAGATGCTCCTGTACAACAAGGACCGCATCTTCGCGTTCGTCAATGCCGTATCCGAGATCTCGGACGAATGGTACGCCAATGCCGCGGGTTGCATCAACTGGGGCTTCCCCACCATCACCAACCAGGACATCCCCCAGGTGCTGCCCACCGGTATCTGCACCTATGAACACGTAGTCAGCAACGTGCCCATGGCGGAGTTGGGCCAGAAGTCCATCGAAGTCCGGGGCCTCAAGGTCCAGGTCACCGAGATCGACATCCCGGTGAACTTCGGCGCGGCGTTCGAAGGCGAGCGGGTCCGGAAAGACGACCTCTACGCCGAGTGCGGCGGCGGCAAAACCCAGGCGGTGGAGCTGGTCACCAGCAAACGCATGGAAGAAGTAGAAGACGGCAAAGTCGAAGTCTTCGGTCCGGACCTCCCGGACCTGCCCCAGGACAAAATCCCCATGCGCCTGCCCCTGGCGGTGGTGGTGGAAGTGGCCGGCCGGGCCTTCCAGCCCGACTTCGAGCCCATCCTGGAGCGGCAGATTCACCACCTGGTGAACTACGCCCAGGGCGTCATGCACATCGGGCAGCGGGACATCGCCTGGTACCGCATCGGCAAGGCCGCGGTGGAAAAGGGCTTCTCCCTGAAACACGTCGGCGTCATCCTGCACGCCAAGTTCCACCAGGACTTCGGCGCCATCTTCGACAAATGCCAGATCAAGATCTACACCGAGAAGGACAAGGTGGACGAGATCACCAAGTTGGCCCGGAAGGTCTACAAAGAGCGTGACGCCCGGGTGGAGAACATGCGGGACGAAACCACCGAGACCTACTACTCCTGCACCCTGTGCCAGTCCTTCGCGCCTAACCACGTCTGCGTGGTCAGCCCGGAGCGTACCGGCCTGTGCGGCGCCTACAACTGGATGGACTGCAAAGCCTCCAATGAAATCAACCCCACCGGCCCCAACCAGCCGATTCAGAAGGGCGATGTCCTGGACGAAAAGCTCGGCATGTGGCAGGGAGTCAACGATTTCGTCTTCAAGGCCTCCCGGCAAACGGTGGAGAAATACAACTTCTACAGCCTGGTCTATGATCCCATGACCACCTGCGGCTGCTGCGAAGCCATCTCGGCGGTGCTGCCCATGTGCAACGGCATCATGACCGTCAACCGGGACTACACCGGTGAAACCCCCTGCGGGATGAAGTTCACCACCCTGGCCGGCGTCATCGGCGGCGGGCAGGTTACCCCGGGCTTCGTGGGCCACAGCAAGTACAACGTCGTCCAGCGGAAGTTCGTCAAAGGCGACGGCGGCCTGAAGCGCATCGTGTGGATGCCTAAAATCCTGAAAGATGAGCTTAGGGAACAGCTCCTGAAGCGGGGCGAGGAAGAGGGGATGCCCGATCTGCTCGATCGCATTGCCGACGAGACCGTGGGTGTCACCGAAGACGATATCCTGGCCTTCCTGACAGAGAAGAAACACCCGGCTCTGGAAATGGACCCGATTATCGGTTAACCTTCACGGGGCCTGGGGGTGCGCCCCCCCAGGCCCTTGCTTGATTTCAGGTCCCGGCGGGATGGGTAACACCCGGTTGACTCACCGCGGGCCGCCAGCCATGGATAAGGAGAGAGACAATGGCATTAACTGGAATTGAAATCTTTAAAATGCTCCCCAAAACCAACTGTAAGGAATGCGGCTACCCCACCTGTCTGGCCTTTGCCATGGCCCTGGCTAGTGGCAAGGCCGAGTTGGATGCCTGTCCTTACGTGTCAGATGAGGCCAAAGAAAAACTCGCGGCAGCCTCGGCCCCGCCTATCCGCCCCATCAAGCTGGCCATGAAGGAAGGGGTTAAGACCATCGGCGGCGAGACCGTGATGTTCCGCCACGAAAAGACCTTCTTCAACCCCACGATCATCGCCGGCCTGATCACCACCGATACTGCCGATGCTGAAGTAGATAAGAAGCTGGACCAGTTCATGAAATTGCAGTATGACCGGGTGGGTCTCCTGCTGCGCCCGGAAATGCTGGTCGTACATGATGCTACCGGCGACGCCGGGAAGTTTGCCGCCGTGGCGAAGAAAGTTATGGACAAGACCGATGCGGCGATCCTGCTCTGCACCGAGAAAGCCGACGTCTTAAAAGCCGGGGCCGAGGCCGTCAAGGAGCGGAAACCGCTGCTGGGCACCGCCACGCCTGAGAATGCTGATGCCTTAGGCGCGGTGGCCAAGGAAATGGGGCTGGCCCTGGTAGCCAAAGCCGACGGTTATGACGCCCTGGCGGCGCTGACCACCAAACTCACCGGCATGGGCCTCAAGGACCTGGTTATCGATGCCGGAGCCCGGGGCCTGAAGCAGGCCCTCCAGGATCAGATCGCCATTCGCCGGGCCCCTCTGACGGCTGGGTTCAAGCCTTTCGGCTTCCCCACCATCACCGTGCCGGCCCAAATGACCGACGATCCCATGATGGAAAAGCTTTACGCGGCGGTATTCATTGCCAAGTACGGCGGCATCGTGGTGGTCAACGATCTGTCCGCGGACGGGATCTTCCCCCTGCTGCTGGAGCGCCTCAACATCTTCACCGACCCGCAGAAGCCCATGATTATTACCCCGGGCATCTATGAGATCGGGACCCCGGATGAAAATTCCCCGGTGGCTGTCACCACCAATTTCGCCCTCACCTACTTCATCGTGTCCGGCGAAATCGAGGCCAGCAAGATTTCCACCTGGCTGCTCATCCAAGACACCGAGGGCCTGTCGGTGATGACCGCCTGGGCCGCCGGGAAATTCTCCGGTGATTCGGTGGCGATGTTCGTGAAGAAATGCGGGATTACCGACAAGGTAAAGACTCGCACCCTGATCATTCCGGGTTATGCTGCGGGCATCAGCGGCGACCTGGAAGAGGAACTGCCCGATTGGAAAGTTCTCATCGGGCCTCGGGAAGCCTCCCATATCCCGGCCTTGTTGAAAACCCTGTAGTTCGCGCGGAAGCTTCCTAAGATACTCGGGAAGAAAGCCCCAGGGCTTTCTTCCCCACCGACAGCACCGTTAAGAAGGGGGTCACCTGATGGATAAATTTTACCGAATCGGCGAGAACCTGAACGTGGTGACCAAAGTCTATGGTCAAGCGATGAAGGAGCGCAATGCCAAACCACTCCAGGAGGTGGCCCTGAAAGAGGCCGAGGCCGGGGTGGATTTTATCGATGTCAATATCGGCCCGGCCCGCAAGGGCGGCGAGGAGTTGATGGAGTGGATCGTCAAGATCATCCAGGAAGTGGTCCCCAATGTACCCCTGGCCCTGGACACCTCCAACATCGCCGCCATGGAAGCCGGACTCAAGGTCCATAAAGGCCGCGCCCTGATCAACTCCATCATGGCCCGTCCCGAGCGCATGGACGGCATGATGCCCCTGGTGAAGAAGTACGACGCCGACATGATCGGGCTGATGTGGGGCCCCGAGGGCATGCCCCGGGACGAAAACGAGCGCGGCATGCTCACTGCGGAAATCCTGGCCAAGGCGGCGGAATACGATATCGAGAACGAACGCATCTGGTTCGATCCCATCATCGCGCCGCTGAACATCCAGCAGAACCAGCTCATCGCCACCCTGGATTACATGCATATGCTCCAGGATATGGCGCCGGGCTGCAAATCCACCTGCGGCCTGTCCAACTCATCGAACGGCGTGCCGGACAACCTGCGGCCGATTATCAACCGCACCTACGTCGTCATGCTCCAGCGGAACGGCATGGTCTCCGCCATCGTGGATTCCTTCGACCAGGAACTGGCCGACGTGGTCAGCGGCAAAATGCCGGAAGCCGTGCAAATCGTCTATGACATCATGGACGGCAAATCCGTGGACATCCCGTCCATGTCCAAAACCTTGCAGAACTACGCCAAGACCGCCCGGGTCATCATGGGCCAGGTCTTGTTCTCCGATTCCTGGCTGGAGATCTAAGTCCGTATTATTGTCGCAACAAACGTGCAGGGGCGGGTTTATAACCCGCCCTTTTTTTTGCTGCCCGGGAAGATGGGCAGGGGCCCGACGGTCGCGGCCTGCTTCCCAGCCCCGTCCGTTAACCCACCCTGGGATGCCTCAGCAAGGCTCGCTCAGGGCCAGCATAATCTCCTCCACCGCCCGCTCCAGCAGCTCCAGGTAGAGTTTCGTGTCATAGCCGTCCAGGGCTTCCAGAAACGGCGCGGCCTGAACCCGGCACTCCTTGGGGCCGCGTTTGCCCTCCTGATGGACGTAGCGCACCTTCTCGCCCGGCTGGAGGTGGATGCCGGCGGCCTCCAACTGCCGGGCCGCCAGGGCCGTGGCGGTGTCAACCTTGTAGTCGGCCACGGGCTGGGACAGGACCCGGGTAATGACCAAATCCTGGGGAGTAACGCCCCCTTCCCGGAGGCGCTGCCGGAAGCCCTCGGCCATTTCCAAAAGTTGCGGCCTCAAAGCCGCCAGGTCGCCGGGCGTCGCCGCCTCGGCCATTTTGGCCAGCATGGCCTCCTGGGCCCGGCGCACGAAGGGCGGCGTGTCCCGGCGCCGGCACATGAGCCCCCGCACCTTAAGGGAGCCGTCTTCAAAAACCCCGAAGTAGCGCGTCGCCACGGGCCGCTGGGGGTCCTGTTTGGAGGCCATAAAATAAATCCAGCGGTACACTCCCTCCAGGGCCAGCTTGACTCCGGTGACCCGGAAAACTTTGGCGCACAACTCTTCCAACTCCGCCCCATACTGCGTTGCCGTTAAAGAGAGAGAATTGCCTTGGTGGGCGTCCCTAGGGGCGCACCCCGAGGGCGGACACGCAGGTCCCGCCCCGACGAGAATCCAACCCCGGTTTCTGGACCCAGAGACAGTCCGTGAGGCCGTGGAGCACCGTGAAGCCCGCGGCCTCAAAGATCTCCTTGGCGCACAAAAGCTTGTCCCGGCCATAGGCGGTCACCGCCTCGTGGGCCTCGATCCTGCCGAACCGGGCGTTTTTATAGCCCAGGTAGCCGAAGCAGGTGACCAGCATCCACTTCAAGGCGGTCTGGCGTTCCTTGTAGGCGCCGCCTCTTCGGGCGGCAGTTCCTTGGCCCGGGCCTTGAGATGCTCCCGGAGCGCCAGGATGGGCCGCAAGGTCCGGGGCACCAAACCTTCACGCCGGCGGCAAAGGCGATAACCGGCCTCGGGAACCAGGTTATTGGGGGGAGGACTGGGGGTCAGACCGGGCTTCAAACCCGCCCCCATCCCCCTTTACGGGTGGGCTGGATGGAGCCTGTCGACCACGGACTCCGGCGTGGTCACCCTTCGCCTTAAGGGATTGGGCGGAGCCAGTGGACCATTGGGGGAAACTGGACCACTGGCCTCGCCATTGGCCGTTAGCCCGCCTCCCTACCAAACAGCAGCTGCAATTCACGGTTTCCGGCGAGATATTATGGATGGCCATGATGGTGGGGTACATGGAGGCGAAGTCCACTTCCGCCACCCGGGTATGGAGGCCGATGGGCGGCATGAAGGTGAGGCCGCCCTTGTCGATGGTGAGCAGTTCGCCCGCGGTTTTAAAGTGTTCGGGTTCGGCTTTGCGCCAGGGGATGAGGATGCCGTCGGCTACCGCCCGGGCCAGTTGCATGGAGGTGATCAGCGTCCCGGGGCTGGTCCGGGCCGCCTGTTGGAGGGGCATCTGGCCGATCCGGGCGATCTGGATCAGACCCATGAGGCCCGATTCCCGGTAGTAGAAGGAGTTGCGCCGGTCCAGGTGCCAGCGGCCGGCGAAGGGGGCCGACGATCCCTGGTAGACGATGCGGCCGTAAGAAAAATAGCTGCGGCCGCCGCCAAACCGCCGGGGGGCCGGGTGCGCTTCCCGGTCCAGGGGCAGGGCTCTCGCCATACTTTCGGCTCCAGCGCCAGAGGGTGGGGATGATCACTTCGTCCCCCCAGTCGCTCAGCACCAGGTCCGGGTCGGCGCGTCTGAGCCAACGGGCCAACTCCCGCACCAGGCCCGGGGCATCGGGGGCTTCCAGTTCCAGGGTGCGGCCGTCCCAGCCCACCGCCAGGCCGTTACCCGCGTCCAGGGGAATGAGGGGGTCCCGGGTGAGGGCAAGGGTCAGGGTGGCCAGGGGCGGGACCGAAAACTCCACCGCGAAGGGGTCCTCCAGGGGATCGAGGTGGAGCAGGCGCCCGTCTTCGGCCTCCACCCCATACCAGGCGCAGGGCCAGAAGCGGCGGGAGTAGAGATAGGCGGCGGCGATGTCCAGGTCGCAGTTGTAGCAGGCCACCTCAGCCGGGAGCGTCCCCAGCCACTGGCGCACCCGGGGCAGGAAGCCGTAGGCCTTGACCTCCAGGGCCACCACCGGGATCTCCCGGCCGGTCCACAAATCCCGGCCCCGGCCCGGATAGGCCCGGCGCAGCCAGCCCTTCTGTCCCAAGGCCCGGGCCAGGGACCGAAGCCGCGCCTGGGGCCCGCCCAGATAGAGACAGTAGGGAAAATCATCCTCAAGCCGCAGCCGCTGTCCGGCTCGCGGTGATAAACCACAACACCATGCGGTCATGGAGAGGATAGAGATCAAAGAGCCAGCCGGTGGTTTGCATGGTTGTTGGTGTGCAGAAAACTTGGGGGAATGGGCAAGGGGTTCAGCCCCTTCCTCTCCCTCCAAACCCCCTCCCCCAATCCCCTACAGGGGTGTGGGGGGAGAGCTGGCGGGGAGTGTGGGGGACTCTGCGGTCCTCCAATTCTCCCCTCAAAATCTGTTGTTCCAGGTGCAGGAGGCGCTCTGTGAGGGAACTCAGGGTCTTTTGATGCTCCAGGAGCATACTCAAAAGCAGGACTCTAGGGGCCAGGGGTTCGAGGCGTAGACCCCGGCCTGGAGGTGAGGCGGGCCAGTTCAAAGAGGCGGTCCAGGTGAACCTGGTCCTCCCGGCGCAGGGCCCGGCGGAACTTCTGCCAGCGCTGCCGTTCCGCTTCCCACACCTGACTATAAGGTAAAACCGTCCGGCCCATAATCAGTTACCAGTTGCCAGTAGTCAGTAGTCAGTAGCCAGTAGTTTTCGAAAATAATGGCCACGGTTACGAAAAATTCCCGTAGGGTACGTAGAACGCTACGTAAAAACTTTTCAGGTCAGTCGAGCCGGGTGTCAGCAATCAGCATTGAGCTGGGCCTTTTCCCCAACTGCTAACGGCTGACTGCTCACTATCCCGCCATCAGCATGATCAAGGCGGTTACCAGAATCAGCCCCAACGTTCCCAGAAATTTCAGGATTTCCAGGAGGTAAGTCACGGCGTCTTCCGGGAGGGCCAGGGTCTGGCTCAATTGCTTCAGGCGAGCCGTAACTTTCAGGCCGGGATGCGGATAGGCGTATTCGGATAGGGATAGGTCCACGTTAAAGTTCATTATAGTTCTCCTCTCTGAGGTCGGGAGGGGGCGGCGCGATGGGACCCGCCCCATAAGTTGCCCGGAGGGCGCGCCGAGACCGCCGGAGTTGCCCGGGGGCTGGCGCTGGGCCGGCCCTCGGGACTTTCCATCTCCACAAAGTAGTCCATCACCGGGGCCAGGAGCCGGCCGAAGTGCCGGTTGCTGGCGGCCCGGGGCAGAAGGGGTTGCAGCAGCAGGAGGGCCGAGCCGGCCTTGATCCGGGCCAGGAGGCTCACCAGGTCCTGAAAGAGGCGGCGGCGTTCGCCCAGGGGCACCTGCTCGTCGTAAAACAGGCTCACCGGTCCCAGGAGCAGCACCAGGCTGCCTGGCTGCAAGAATCGCCGGGAAGGTTTCCGTGAGGAGGCGCACCAGTTGGTGGGAGGTGAAGGCCCGGGCCACGTGCACCCGGGTCAGCGCCGCTTGGGGTGCCAAACTGCGGCCGGCCGCCTCCCGGACCAGGCCGTACGGGTCAAAGCGATTGGCCGCGTCCACCACCCACACCGGCGCCCCCCGGGCTACCCCCCAGGCGGCTGCGGCTGCGGCCAGGGCTCGCAGGTGTCCTCCCCAGAGCAACACCCCCCGGCCCGGTTTAAGGGGCGTCAGGTAGTGGCTTAAGGCCTTCATCCGCGTCTTTTGCCCTCCAGGTTGCGGTAGACGCCCACCACCTTGCCCAGGATCTGCACGTCGGCGGCCTCGGCCGGGGAAAAGCGCAGGGGGGTGAAATCCGGGTTGTCGCCCTTGAGGACCAGTCCCCCGGCCTCCTCGTACACCCGCTTTAACGTGGCCTCATCGTCGATGAGCGCCACCGCGATTTCGCCCCGGGCCACCCGGGACTGGACCCGGACCATCACCAGGTCGTCGGGCAGGATCACCGGCGCCATGCTCTCTCCGGTGACCCTGAGGAGAAAGGCCTCCTCGCCCCGGACCCAGGACCGGGGCAGGGGCAGGGTCTCTTCCACGTTTTCGCTGGCCAGGAGGGGTTGACCTGCGGCGATGCGGCCCAGCAGCGGCACTTCCACCACCGTGCCCGGGGCTCTTGGGGTTCAGGGACAGCCCCCGGGAGAGCCCCGGCTCCCGGTGGAGGTAGCCTTTGCGGTTCAAGGCCTCCAGGTGATCCGCCGCGGCCCGGGGCTGGATGCCAAAGGCGGCGGCCACCTCCCGCACCGTGGGGGGATAACCCTGGCGCTCGCAAAACTCCTCCACAAAGGCCAGCACGGTCTGTTGTCGGTCGGTTAATGGCTTCATGAGCCATAAACTACTATACAAAAGAATACTTGTCAAGAGAATAGTTAAAAAAATTAAGGGGCCACCTCTGAAGTTCGAGGTTCACGGTTCAAGGTTCAAGTTGGGAGCGGGACTATCAGACACTCCCCTGGTTATGGCTGAGCCAAAGCCTCAGGATTAACGGTTGGGAAGAGGTTGTTTTCCGGTTAAGGTCTTGTTATGTTGGATAACTATGGAACAGCAGCCAGCGAGCCCCGTGTCCCGGCGGGCCCGGGAGATCACCCCGTTTCTGGTGATGGACATCCTGGAGCGGGCCCAGGAGTTGGAGCGCGCCGGCGAGCATGTCATCCACCTGGAGATCGGGGAGCCGGACTACGACACGCCCCAGGTGGTCAAGGAGGCGGCCTACCGGGCCATGGCCGCGGGGGAGACCCAGTACACCCACTCCCAGGGGCTCATGGAGCTGCGGGAGGTTTTGTGCCGGCACTACTGGGACAAGTACCGGGTGTCGGTTGAGCCGGACCAATTCATCGTCACGTCGGGCACCTCCCCGGCCATGATCCTGATCTTCGGGGCCCTCCTGGACCCCGGCGACGAGGTGCTGCTCCCGGACCTCCATTACGCCTGCTACCCCAACGTCCTCAGGCTGGTGGACGCGGCGCCCCGCTACGTGCCGGTCAAGGAGGAAGACGGCTTCCAGATGAACCCGGCGGCCCTGGGCCCTTACCTCACGCCCCGGACCAAGGCGGTGCTCATCAACTCTCCCGGGAACCCCTCGGGCACCCTGATGCCGCCGGACTGGATGGCCCGCCTGGCGGATTTGGGGCCTTATGTCATTTCCGACGAGATCTACCACGGCTTGGTTTACGAAGGCCAGGAGCATTCCATCCTGGAGTTCACCGACAAGGCCTTTGTCATCAACGGATTTTCCAAGCTCTACGCCATGACCGGCTGGCGACTCGGGTATCTCCTGGCGCCCCCGGGATTTCATCCGCCCCCTGCAGAAATTGATGCAGAATTTCTTCATTTCGGCCAACCCCTTTGTGCAGCGGGCCGGCATTGCGGCCCTGACCCTGGCCGGGGACGAGATCGAAGCCATGCGGCTCGCCTATGACGCCCGGCGACGGTTTTTACTGGCGGGCCTCGCCCGGTTGGGGTTCCGGATTCCCGTCCCCCCCACCGGGGCCTTCTATGTCTTTGTCAATGCCCGTCACCTCTCGGCTGACTCCTACGCCCTGGCCTTCGACATCCTGGAGAAAGCCAAAGTCGGGGTAGCCCCGGGCGTCGATTTCGGCCCCGGGGGCGAAGGCTTTCTCCGTTTTTCCTACGCCAACTCCCTGGAAAATCTGGCCGAGGCCCTGGACCGGCTGGAGCGGTACCTGGCCCAGCACCGGCCTGCCTGAACCGTAGGTGGCCAGACAGCCCAACTCTGAACCGAGCGCCGTGGAGTGAATCTCTGTGGCTTAAAAGGGAGATTCTTCGCTCCGCTCGGAATGACATAAAAAAAGGGACTGCGAGAGGATCTCAACGGGAGATTGACTTACGAAAAATCCCCCCGGCCCCAGCCTCGATGATCAGGCTTAAACCATAGGCAGGCGGATGGTGCAGGTGGTGCCGCGGTCAACCTCGCTCTCGATGGTAATCTCGCCCTGATGTTGGGTAATGAGGCCCCGGCAGATGATCAGCCCCAAACCGGTGCCCCCCGGTTTGGTGGTGAAAAATGGGGTAAAGAGATTGGGCGCCTGGTCCGGAGGAATGCCGTGGCCGGTGTCGATGATTTTGAGCAGCAGGTCTTTCATCCTGGACCTCGAGCGGTGACGGTCAGGTCGCCGCCCTCGGGCATGGCCTCCAGGGCGTTCTTGAAGAGATTGATCAGTACCTGGCGGATCTGTCCGGAGTCAAAGGCAAAGGGCGGAATCCGGCCCTGGGCGTGGAGATGAAAGACCACGCCCCGCTCCTTGAAGCTGCTGTCCATGAGTTCCGCCACTTCCCGAATCAAGGCCAGGAGGTCCCCCACGGTTTTTTGGGGCGGCGCCCCCCGGGTGAAGGTGCTCATGTCGGATAAGAACTTCTCCAACCGCTGCACCTCCTGATGGATGAGGGTCAAGTTGCGCCGGGCGTCCTCGGGTAAGTCCGCCATGCGCCCCAGTTGGGCGGCAAACCCCCCGATGGTGATCAGGGGATTCTTGATCTCATGGCTGATATGGGCCACCATCTTGCCCAGGGTAGCCAGGCGTTCGCTCCGGAGGAGTTCCGTCTCCAGCCGCCGCCGTTCCCGGAGGTCTCTGAAATAGCCGACAATACCGACCTCCCGGCCGTCTTCGTGCAACAGGCGGGCCGACAGCCAGATGGGCACCAGGGAGCCGTCTTTATGGCGGGCCTGGGTTTCATAATTTTCCAGTATGCCCACGCCCCCTTGGGCCGGGTCGTAAATCAACCGTTTAATTTCATGGGCGGTTTTGTTCGGATAGAATTGGTAGACCTTGATTTTGCCGATGACCTCTTCCGGGGCGTACCCCAGGATTTTACCGGCGCCGGCGTTGAAGATGAGGACGTTTCCCAGCATGTCGTTGACGATGATCCCATCCATGGAGGCCTGGACCAGGTTGCGCTCCAGTTCATCCATCTGCCGGACCCGGGATTCGAGCCGGAAGCGGTCGGTGACATCCCGGAGAGACCACAGGTTCCAGGCGGCCCCCCGGCTGCCTTCCAGGTGGTACAGGGTGCACTCATAGACATGGACCTTGTCCTGGGCCTCCCGGGTCAGGAGAGTGCGGGCCGGATACCAGGGGCTCAACTCCTCGGGGCAGAAACCCACCGCAAGGTTGTCGCTCCCCAGAAAGGGCGTCCCCAAATCCTGACAGGAACGGCCGCTGATTTTTTCCCACTTGAGCCCGAAGTGCTTCAGGAACGAGGCATTGGCATAGGTGATGCCCAGATCCTCGTTGAGCACCAGGGCATACATGTCGGTAAGGCTGTCCAGGAGCCGGGCAAAAAGCCCCTCTGGCGGCTTGCGAATTAAGGTCCGGGGTGTCTGGGAGGAAGTCATGTCCGTATCCTGCCCTAAATGTAGTGCCGCCCGGGAGGGGATGCAAGATTATTTTGGCCAGGTTTCCGGCCTCTTTTCAAAACGCCGCGGCAAAGGGTCGGGCGTTCACATAAACCGCCAGGACGCCGGTTCACGGGGCCTGCTAGAAAAAATCGGTGAGGTAGGGGTTGTTGAGCTTTTCCTCCCCCAGGGTGGAGGTCGGGGTCTCGCCGTAGTCATGGCCGGGCCAGATGCGGGTGTCGTCCGGCAGGGGCATGATTTTTTCTTCCAGGGAGGCGATGAGTTGGCTCAGGGACCCCCCCGGCAGATCGGTGCGTCCGGCGGCGCTGACAAACAACGTGTCCCCGGTGAACAGATGCCCGGGGAAGGAGAGGCAGATGCCCCCGGGAGTATGGCCCGGGGTATGGATGACCAGGGCCGGGCAACCGCCCAGGGGGATATAGTCGCCGTCATCCACCAGCACATCCGCCCGGGTCAGGGGTGGAAAGCCTTCGGCCCGGGCCGCGGCCTGCATCGCCGGCGTCCGGAAGAACTCCCAGTCCAAGCGGTGGATGACGATCCGGGCGCCGGTGGCCGCGGCCCAGTGCATCGTTGCCGGCGGTATGGTCGGCATGTCCGTGGGTGTTGACGATCCAGGCGAGCCGCCAGCCTTTTTCCCGGAGTTTGGCCGACAACTCGTCAGAAGGCCCGCCCGGGTCGATGAGCAGGGCTTCGCCCGAGTCCTCGCAGGCCACCAGGTAGGAAATTACCTGGAGGGGGCCGGTCTGCGGCCGCGGTGATGCTGAGACGCACCGGGTTATCTCTCCCGCCCGGACCGGCAGATCACCGGCCCAACCACTTGAAGACCATCTGCTGGTTGCGCAGGGCGTAAATTTCCGATTTGATGGAGCGCTTGTGGGCCTGTTCGAATTCGGCCTTGGCTTCCCGCTGGTACTTCCGGTAGAGGTCCGGCTGGGTCGTCTCAATCTTGGCGGCCTTCTGCTGTTTTTCTTCCGCCGACTTGATCAGGCGCTCCGCCTGGGCCAATTCATCCGCGGCCAGCTTCTGGTTGATGGACTCCTGCTGGATCTCCTGGTCGGTCAGGGCCCGGTCCGCCTGCTGGGGGCCGCACTCTTTCTGCAGAATAGTGAACAGGGAGTTGGCCTCTTTCGCCTGGGACTTGGCTTCGGCCGTATAGCCCGCGGTCAGTTTCTTTTCAGCGTTATCCAGAAGCTTCACGGCCCGCTTGTAAAGGATGGCGTGATCGGGGCCGCACTTGACCGGGGGTTTCTGGGCCAGGACCGAACCTGAAAACCCCAACACCAGCAAGGTTCCTAAAATTATCGACACAAACAGGGAGCGAATCATAATGGCGTCCTTTGTCAATGGAGCTGAAAAGTTTCGGTGATGGCCCGCTGCCACCGGGATCGGTAGATGAGATCAAAAGCCGTTCCTTTCCCGGGGAACAGCATCAAGGCCTGGCTGCGGAGGTCCTGCACCACTGGCGCCGCCTGGGGCAGGGTGAAAGACCCGGACCGGATTTCCTGGAGGGCCAGGTCCACCATGAAGCGCAGATACCTCAGCTTCCGGCTCTCTTCCCGGATAGCCTGGCGTCGGGCCGCCTCGTCCATCTCAACCAAGGGGATGCTCCCGGCAAACTTGCGAGGGCCAAAGTCGGGGAGCCTTACTGGCCCCCGGCTCATCCGCCCCGGAGCAAGTCACCGGACGGAGCTTATTCTAACTTGGTCGCCTGGCCCTGTAAAGGGGAAAGCCTGACCTCCTTGGGGACATTGGAGGTGACCGGGGCGGCAGGGATGGGCGGAGCCCCGGCCTTGGTGATGTCCTGGGCGAGGCCCGACCGGGTCTTGAGGATGGGCTTGACCTTATCCCAATCGATGCGATCGGTAATATTGTAGTAATCAGCCATGTCCTTGACCCATTCCAGGGAGTGCAACTCCCACTCGTAGATATTGGGATTAGCCTCGAGATACACCCGGCCCTCGGGGGTCAGGGCCAGTTTGATGGGCCGGTAAATGATCTTCACCGGGGTGCCCACCTTTACCTGGGGGAAGAGCTGCTCGATTTCTTGGGGGAGCATGCGGATGCAGCCGTGGGACACATAGTAGCCCACGGTCCAGGGGTGGTTGGTGGCATGAATAGCCACCCCCGAGGCCGTGGTCAACATAAAGTATTTTCCCAGGGGATTCTTGGGGCCGGGGGGTACCTTCGTCACCACTTCATAACCCCTGTCGTCCATCTCCTCCTGGATGGACGGCGGCACGTTCCAGGTGGGGTTCTTGCGCTTGTCGCAGATACTATAAGTCCCGGTGGGCGTGGGCCAACTGGGCTTGCCCACGGCCAGGGCATAGCGCCGCTGATAGGCCCCGTTCTGGAAATAGTACAGACGGAGTTCCGGCAAATTGATGACCAGGCCGTTTTGCAGCTCCGTGGGCACGATGTGCCTGTTGTTGATCTTGACCACCATGCCGGGTTTCAGCTTATAGGGCTTTTTCAGGCAATTCGCCCGGACCACTGACACCCAGCGCACCCCCTGCTCCAGGGCGAAGCGGTCCACGCTGGTGCGTTTCTCCACAGTAATCTCTTGCTCGCCGCCGGCCACCTGGTGATAGAGGGGCGGGGCCGTCTGGGCGCCGGCCAGCTGCACTCCCGCCAGGAGAACCGATAAAATTAACCATGCTCTTAAAGCCATCTTAATACTCAACCTCTGCTTCATAAGGAAAGTGATCGGAAGGGTAGCGCCCTTCCTGATTATCCGTAACGATGGCCACCCGCCGGACCACAAAAGGCGGCGTCGTCAGAATCCAGTCGATGCGGCTGCCCCGGGGCCGGCCATCGAACCCGTGCTGGGTGGTGGCCTCCTCTTCCGGGGGATGCACCTGCCTCCAGGTATCCTGAAGGGGGCTGTCCCCGCCGATGAATTCCCGGTACACCGTCTCATCCGGCGACTCATTAAAATCCCCCACCAGGATCAGGGGCAGGTGCAGGGGAAAGAAAAACTCCCGGATCATCCGGGCGCCCTCACGCCGGGCCGCCTCCGAGATATGATCCAGATGGGTGTTGATGAAATAAAACCGCTCAGCCCGGCCCTTTTCCCGAAACCGCCCATAGGTGACCATGCGGGGAAAGGCCGAGCCCCAGCTCAGGCTCCGGTGCACCTGGGGAGTCTCGGACAGCCAGAATTCATTGCTCTCCTCCACCTCAAAGCGTTCATCCCGATAGAAAATGGTGGGATACTGGCAGGTGGGGTCCACCGGGCGATGGCGCCGTCAACGGCCGGTAGCCGGTCAGATGCTCCTCCAGGTAGCGGAGCTGGGGCACCGTGCCTTCCTGGGTCCCCAACAGGTCCGGCCGATGCTTGCCGATGACCTCCACCACCAGATCCTTCCGAAACTCCCATTCATCAGGGCCGTCCCGGGGAGTGGCAAACCGGAGATTAAACGTCATCAGGCGCATGGCCACCCTCAACCAAACCCCACCCGCAAGGGCTGCGGGAACAACAGGTCCTGGGAAGTCCGTAAAAAATAGGCGTCGGTCATGGAGGCCAGGAAATCCCGGACGATTTCCCCCGGCTGGCGGGACTCACAGTAACCGGGTTCCATGGCGGCCAAAAAATCCACCCAGATGGGCGAATCTTCCCGGCCCGCCTCCATATCCGTCAAAAACCGCTCGAACAGCTGGTGGAACAGGACCTCGATCTTGGGGGTTTCGGCCTTGATACGGGGGTTGTCGTAAATTCGCCGGTAATTGAACTCCTTGAGCTTTTTCAGGAGCTGGCCGACTTCGGGACTGTAACCCACATAGTTCTTATCATAGCTGTGGGTGATGAGGTCCGCCACCAGGCTGTAGACGATGGCGCCGTTGGTCCGGCCCAGGTTCTGCGCGACTTCGGGGGGCAGTTCTTCCCGCCGCAGCAGCTTCAGCGTGATGGCATCCTCCAGGTCCCGGCCGATGTAGCTGATGGTGTCGGCCAGGCGGACCACACAGCCTTCCAGAGTCATGGGTTTCAAGGGTGCGTCCGGGTCGGCCAGCTTGGCCCCGATCTCGGCCGCCAGGTCGTCAAAGGTCTTGTCCCCCTGGGGGGAGAGGCGTTCCAAATGGGTTTCCCCGTCGTGGCAGAGGATCCCATCCAGGACCTGGAGGGAGAGGTTGAGCCCCCGGCCCTGCTTTTCCAGCCGGTCGAGGAACCAGACGCCCTGGATGCTGTGGAGAAAGGGGCCGACGCCATGGGATTCGCAGAGGCCCGAGAGGATGCGCTCACCGTCGTGGCCGAAGGGGGGGTGGCCGATGTCGTGGCCCAGGGCAATGGCCTCCAGGAGGTCCTCGTTCAGCCGGAGAAACTTGCCGATGGTCCGGGCGATCTTGGACAGGAGCTGGACGTGCAGCACCCGGTGGCTGATTTGCTCGTGGCTGATAAGGTAAAAAACCTGGGTTTTGTCGATGTAGCGGGTATAGGCCCGGGAATGGAGGATGCGGTCGGCGTCCACCGCGAAGTTCTGGCGGTGGCCCAAGGCGATGCGCTCTTCATAGCACCGGCGGATGGCCTGGACACTCTTGGTGGCATAGGAAGAGAACCAGGCTTCCTCCTGCTTGTCCAGGCATTGCCGTAATTCGGCTAAGTTGACCATGCGTACCCACTTCCCCCGCTGCATTATACCACAGGGCCGGTGAAGCCTCAAGCCCGGACCTCAACTAGCACCATTGAATTTACGGGTTTTCTGGTTATAGTTATAGAAAGATCAGACGCGGGCGGCCCAAGCTCCGTTTCCCAGGCAATTGTTACTCACCAAGCATATAACTTATTGATATATTGCATTTATTTTAACCTAAAACTGTAAAAGCCCCCTTCCCCGGACCCGTCCCAGTCAGGGGCGCCGGCGGGAGCCCGGCATTTCCTCCAACCCTCATCACCCAAAAGGAGAGGAACATGGTCAAGGTCTTGATGGAAAGGACGATTCGCGGGCAGAACGTGGGCCAAATCGTGCGCCTGTTGCGCCAACTCCGGGTCTTGGCCATGCAGCAGCCCGGCTATATCAGCGGCGAGACCCTGCATGGGGTGGATGACCCTAACTATTACCTGGTGATCAGCACCTGGGAATCCCTGGGACAGTGGCAGGACTGGTTCAACAATCCGGAGCGGCAGAAATTGAGCGCTGAAATCGACGGCTACCTGGAATCCGCCACCCGGACCCGGGTGATGACCAACTAGGGGGTTCGAGCCGAAAATCCCCAGTCCCTCTCCCCTCTCGGCCCGGGAGGGGAAGGGCGGCATCTTCTCTTCTACCACATGGCGGACCTGTGTGTCCGCCCTCAGGTTGAGCGAACCCGAGAGTACCCCCCTCAAGACCTTCCCGGGAGCGCTCCCCGGTATTGAAAGGTTGCCTCCCGGATATACCCTGCCCAACTATGCTTCGGGAGGAGGTTTTGCCAAGGGCGGTGAGCCCACCGCCCGGCTTATTTTGCCGGCGCCGCGGCCCCCAACAAGAGCAGCGAGGCCAGAACCAGGACCACCAGCAGGATGATCATCAGGGCGTAGGAGTAGCGGCCATTATAGGCGAACTGCCCCAGGACCGCGATAAAGCCCAGCCACAAGAGCGCGTCGATGCAGAACCAGACGGTGAGGCCGCTGCTGGCCACAAACATCAGCAGGGCAAAGGCCCCCAGAGGCAGCACCGCCCAGAACATGATCTTCCGGCCCTCCAGGGACTTCACGGCTGCCGTGGCATTTTTGACGTCTTCCCGGTTGACCAGGTCCTTGTCGGCATTGAAGACGTCATCCATGAACAACTCCGCCGGCTTGTCTCTCATGCTGGTATACGTCGCAGCCTTGGTCCCGTAGCGCAAAATCCCCAATTTCCGTAAGACATCCAGAATCTTCATCTCTCCCCCTCCTTGTCCTTGAGATTGATGGCCGCCTCCCTGACGGTGGCGTCGGCCCTAGCCTCCTTATCGGGAACATTGACTGAAAGACTGAAATGCGGAAATTTTCTGGGCCCCGGCGGTCCGTCAACCAGGGCCAGGGAGGCGGTTAATCCCCCGGGGCTCCCGGGCGCCCACCGCCGATAATTTTTTGCATTGCGGCAACTTCATGATATTATCTATCTTTTAAAGGAGTTAAACGCAAGAGGTGGGAAAGCCTTTCCCGGGACTGCCATAATGCGCGGCTGCACTTATCTGGAAGATTTTCTGGGGTACCTGCGGGTGGAGCGGCAGATGTCGCCCCACACCCTGAGAAGCTATCGCCTGGACCTCACCCAGTTTCTGGAATTTTGCTCCGGGCACCGGGAAGGCCTGGAGCTGGCGCAGGTGAACTACCAGGACCTCCGGGCCTTCCTGGCCACCGCCCTGAAGCGGAACCGCAAGACCACGGTGGCCCGCAAGCTCTCCGCCCTGCGCACCTTTTTCAAATATTTGCAGCGCCAGGGGGTCATGTCCCATAACCCGGCGAAACTGGCCCCCAGCCCCAAGCTCGAAAAGGTCCTGCCCCACTACCTGAGCGTGGACGAGGCCTTTCACCTGCTAGGCGAGCCCCAGGGCGATGATTTCGGCAGCTCCCGGGACAAGGCCATCCTGGAGGTTTTTTATAGTGGGGGCCTGCGCCTGTCCGAGTTGGCGGGGCTCAATCTAAAGGATCTGGACCTGGCGCTCGGGGTCCTCCGGGTCTGGGGCAAAGGGGCCAAGGAGCGCCTGGCCTTCCTGGGCGAGCCGGCCAAAGCGGCGCTCTCGGCCTATCTGCCCCTGCGGCTAGCGGCATCTGGAGCAGCACGGCACGGTGGAGGAAACCGCCCTGTTCGTCAATTCCCGGGGGCCACGCCTGCCTGCGTCCACCCGGGGGGTGGCCCGGGTGGTGGCCAAGTGGGTCAGGCTCTCGGGCCTCTCCCCGGGCCTGACCCCCCACGGCCTGCGCCACAGCTTCGCCACCCACCTGTTGGAGGGCAAAGCCGACCTCAGGGCCGTCCAGGAACTCCTGGGTCACGCCTCCATCTCCACCACCGGGCGCTACACGCACCTCAACCTGGACTACCTGATGGAGGAGTACGACAAGGCCCACCCGAGAAGCAAGTAGGGCAAAAGGGGAAAAACTGTGCTGGGACGGGCCTCTGGGCCCGCCAGGAGTGCGCCGGACGCACCCTCAAGCACCATCCTCAGTCCAGGGAGATTTACATGAAGCTCCTCACGATCATTGCCAGCGACGACGGCGAAACCATTTACAACGCCATGCGCCTGGCCAACGTCGCCCACGCCCAGGGCGATGAGGTGGCCGTCTTCATGCTGGGCAAAGGGGTAACCTTTGAACAGAGGGGCTCCGAGGCGTTCAACGTCATGGGGGAGATGGAAAAGTTCGAAGGCGATTTTTACGTCTGAGGGGTCTGCCTCAAAGCCCACGGTCTGGTGGGCTCCGGCACCTGCCCCATCGGCTGGATGGACGACCTGTACCATTTGATCAAAGAAGCCGACAAGGTTTTGACCTTTTAGCGGCGTGCAGGCTGAGCCTGCGGCGGCGAAACACTTTTTATCCTCGTTCCCAAGCTCCAGCTTGGGAACGCAAATTTAAGTCCAAGCTCTGCTTGGACACCGATTGCGGGTGATTGACATTATCATGGGACACGACGCGAAAAAATTCCGCGGCACCACCATCCTCATGGTGCGCCGGGGCGATCAGGTGGCGGTGGCCGGCGACGGCCAGGTGACTCTCGGCGACATGGTGATGAAGCACCATGCCAAGAAGGTCCGGAGGCTCTATCACGGCAAGATCATCGTGGGCTTTGCGGGCTCCGCGGCCGACGCCCTGACGCTCTTCGAGCGCCTGGAGGCCAAGCTGGAGAAGCACCAGGGCAACCTGGCCCGGTCGGTGGTGGAACTGGCCAAGGACTGGCGCACCGACAAGATCCTCCGGCGCCTGGAGGCCATGCTCCTGGCGGTGGACGCCACCGGGGCGCTGCTCATCTCCGGCACGGGCGACGTCATCGAGCCCGACGAAGGGGTGATGGCCATCGGCTCAGGCGGCCCCTACGCCCTGGCCGCGGCCCGGGCCCTGATGGCCCACACCAAGCTGACCGCGGCCCAAATCTGCCAGGAGGCCATGACCATCGCCGCCTCGCTGTGCGTTTATACGAATAGTGAGATTGTGATTGAGGTAATAATGGCCTCAAGTGCAGGCGTTATAGGATTATCCTCTAAAGTCAGGTTGCCGTAGGGGCGGGTTTTAAACCCGCTCCTACAGATGAACCAGCCAATTAATGAATAACCGGCGGGGGCCGCCAAAAATAGCCGACAGATGGCCGGTGTCACGGCCGCGGAAACTATAAAGCAACCGTAGGGCGCGTCTCACGCGCCACGTCATGTGCGTAAGACGCACCCTACGTTTTTGCTGAACACAAGGAAGACGGCGGGCGATGCCCGCCCTACACGATAAAGGCAGGTAACCATGAAATTGCTCAAATTTCTCCCCGGCTCCGGGGATCACCTGACCCCCCGGGAGACCGTGGCGGAGTTGGACAAATACATCGTGGGGCAGAAGGACGCCAAGCGGGCCGTGGCCATTGCCCTCCGGAACCGCTGGCGGCGCCAGCAGATCCCCGAAATCCTCCGGGACGAGATCGCCCCCAAGAATATCATCATGATCGGCCCCACCGGCGTGGGCAAGACCGAGATCGCCCGGAGATTGGCCAAGCTGACGGCGTCGCCGTTCCTCAAGATCGAGGCCTCGAAATTCACCGAGGTGGGCTACGTGGGCCGGGACGTGGAATCCATGGTCCGGGACCTGATGGAACTGGCCGTGGCCCAGGTCAAGGCCGAAGAACGGGACAAGGTCCAGGCCAAGGCCGAAGCCGCGGTGGAAGAGCGGCTCCTGGACCTGCTGCTCCCGGGCTCGACCCCGGAGCCGAGCAGCCCGGGGCTCGGTGATGAGAACGTCATCGAACATGGCCGCGGATCGCAGCCCCGAAATGAGCACGCCCACCTTCGAGAAAAGCGACGGCGGCCAGACCCGGGAGAAGCTGAGAAGCATGCTCCGGGCCGGGCGCCTGGATGATCGCCTGGTGGAGCTGGAAGTCAGCCAGCGCACCGCCCCGGTGGTGGAGATCTTTTCCGCCGCCGGCATGGAGGAGATGGACTTCAACTTCAAGGACATGCTGGGGAACCTCTTTCCCGGCAAGACCAAGCAGCGCAAGGTGAAGCTCTCGGAGGCCCGGGAATACCTGCTCCAGGAGGAGGCCGGCCGCCTCATCGACATGGACCGGGTGGTGGAGGAGGCCCGGCGCAAGGTGGAGCAAAACGGCATCATCTTTCTGGACGAGATCGACAAGATCGTGGGCCGGGACGGCGGCACCCGGGGGCCCGACGTCTCCCGGGAAGGGGTCCAGCGAGACCTGCTGCCCATCGTCGAAGGCACCACGGTGAACAGCAAGTACGGCATGCTGCGCACCGACCACATCCTGTTCATCGCCTCCGGGGCCTTCCACGTGTCCAAGCCGTCGGACCTGATCCCGGAGATGCAGGGCCGCTTCCCCATCCGGGTGGAACTCCACTCCCTGGGGGCGGAGGAATTCGAACGCATCCTGACGGAGCCGGAAAACGCCCTGGTCAAACAGTACCGGGCCCTGCTGGACACCGAAGGCATCCGGCTCACCTTCACCCCCGGGGCGGTCAAAGAGATCGCCGGCCTGGCCACGAAGGTGAACGACCGCACCGAAAACATCGGGGCCCGGCGGCTCCACACGGTCATGGAAAAGCTCCTGGAGGAGATCTCCTTCACGGCCCCGGACCTCACGGCCCAGGAGATCACCATCACCGACGCCTACGTCCGGGAACGCCTGGCCGCCCTCATCGAAGACGAGGATTTGAGTAGATATATTTTGTGAGCTTCAAGGTGCATGGTTCAAAGTGTCAAAGGCGTTCAAAGTTGAAAGACCTACTTTCAATCCGCCTAACCTTGAACCTTGAACTTTGAGCTTTGAGCCCAAGGCTATAAACATGAGCCAAGAATACATCAAAAAAGCCGAAGTCCTGTTGGAGTCCCTGCCCTACATGCGCAAATTTCAGGGGCAGACCCTGGTGATCAAGTACGGCGGCGCCGCCCAGCAGGAGCCGGAATTGAAGACCGCCTTTGCCCAGGACGTCACGCTCCTCCAGTACCTGGGCATCCACCCGGTGGTGGTCCACGGCGGCGGGCCCCAGATCGGCAAGGTGCTGGCCAAGATGGACATCCCCACCCGGTTCGTGGACGGCCTCCGGGTCACCGACGAGAGCACCATGGACGTGGTGGAGATGGTCCTGGCCGGCAAGATCAACAAGGAGATCGTCAACCTGATCAACAGCGCCGGCGGCGCCGCCGTGGGGCTGAGCGGCAAAGACGGCCAGTTGCTCAAGGCCCAGAAGATGGAGTTCTACCGCCCCCGGGAGGACGAGCCCCCGGAGATCATCGACATCGGCCTGGTGGGGGAAGTGACCGCGGTGAACACGCACCTCATCGCCACCCTGCAAAACCAGCACTTCATCCCGGTGATCGCCCCGGTGGGGGTGGGAGAAGCCGGCGAAACCTACAATATCAACGCCGACCTGGTGGCCGGGGCGGTGGCCGCGGCCCTGGGCGCGGCCAAGCTCATCCTGCTCACCGACGTCCCGGGGGTCCTGGACCGGGAGGGCCGGCTCATCTCCAGCCTCACCCGCTTCCAGGCGATTACCCTGATGGATGAAGGGGTGGCCGTGGGCGGCATGATCCCCAAGATCAAGTGCTGCCTGGAGGCCCTGGACGAAGGCGTGGCCAAGGCCCACATCCTGGACGGCCGCACCCTCCACGCCCTGCTCCTGGAGATTTTCACCGACACCGGCATCGGCACCGAGATTGTGGGATAGTTTAAAGACCTTTGCGAAAGTCCCATAACCTGTCATTCTGAGGGAGTGAAGCGACCGAAGAATCTCATAGTTTCGAAAAAGCAGGAGATCCTTCGCTCCGTTCAGGATGACAAAATGGCTTTGTTAAGGGTTCAAGGTTCCGGTTCTCAGGTCTTAACTTTGAACCTTGAACTAACACGGAGAGGAAACGTGCTTAACCAAAATTGGATGGAACGCGCCGACAAGGTCGTGATGAACACTTACGGCCGGCAGCCCCTGGTGCTGGTCAAGGGCCAGGGCTGCCGCGTCTGGGACGATACCGGCAAAGAATACCTGGACTGCGTGTCCGGGCTGGCGGTGGTTAACCTGGGCCATGCCCACCCGGCCATCGCCAAGGCCGCTGCGGCCCAGCTGACGCAGCTGGTCCACGTCTCCAACATCTACTACACCACGCCCATGGTGGAGCTGGCCGAAGCCCTGGTGCAATTGTCCTTCGCCGACCGGGTCTTTTTCGCCAACAGCGGCGCCGAAGTCAACGAAGGGGCCATCAAGCTGGTGCGGCGCTACTCCCAGGAACGGTTCGGGGAGGGGCGGCACCGGATCATCTGCATGGAGAACTCCTTTCACGGCCGCACCCTGGGGGCGCTCTCGGCCACGGGCCAGTCCAAGTTCTGGCAGGGCTTCGATCCCCTGCTGCCGGGTTTTTCGTTCGTGCCCTTCAACGACCTGGGAGCGGTGGCCAGCGCCATAGACGACACCGTCTGCGCCGTGATGCTGGAGCCCGTCCAGGGAGAAGGCGGGGTCAACCTGCCGTCGCCGGATTATTTCACGGGGTTGCGGCAATTGTGCGATGCTAAGGGGGTACTCCTGATCCTGGACGAAATCCAGACGGGCCTGGGCCGCACCGGGAAGCTCTTTGCCCACGAAAACTTCGGCATCACCCCGGATGTCATGACCC
Organism: uncultured delta proteobacterium; assembly: GCA_963747645.1. Classification (GTDB taxonomy): domain Bacteria; phylum Desulfobacterota; class Desulfobaccia; order Desulfobaccales; family 0-14-0-80-60-11; genus 0-14-0-80-60-11. The sequence goes on from CAVVFW010000010.1 coordinate 24,182, forward strand.
TGGCCAAGGGATTGGCCAACGGCCTGCCCATGGGGGCGCTCCTGGCCACCGATGCGGTAGCCGGGGCCTTCGTCCCCGGGACCCACGCCAGCACCTTCGGGGCCGGTCCGGTGATAGCCGTGGCGGCCAAAACCGCCCTGGACCTGTTGAGCGCCCCGGAGTTTCTCGACGAAGTGCGGGCCCGGGGGGGCTGGCTCCGGGAAAAGCTCGGCGATTTCCAGCGCCGTTTTTCGGTCATCACCGAAGTGCGGGGCCTGGGCCTCATGTGGGGCCTGGAGTTGGCCGCCGAGGGGGCCCCGGTGGTGGCGGCCTGCCGCGAGCGGGGGCTTCTGGTTAACTGCACCCAGGGGAACGTCATCCGGCTCCTGCCGCCTCTGGTCATCACCCCTGAAGAGCTCGACACCGCCCTGGCCATCCTGGGGATCGCGCTCAAGGCAGTGTTTCCATGACCCGGCACCTGTTGACCATATTGGATCTGAGCCGGGAGGAGATCGAACACCTCCTGACCCGGGCCCGGGAGCTCAAGGTTTTTCATAAGCAGGGTCAAAACCCTACTCCCCTTAAGGGAAAAACCGTTGCCATGATTTTCGACAAGCCCTCCACCCGCACCCGGGTCTCCTTCGAGGCGGGCATCGCCCAACTGGGGGGCGCCAGCATCTACCTGGCCCCGGGTCAGACCCAGATGTCCCGGAACGAACCCGTGGCCGACACCGCCCGGGTGCTGTCCCGGTACGTGGACGGGGTGGTGGTGCGGACCTTCGCCCAGGAGACGGTGGCGGAACTGGCCCGGCACGCCACCATCCCGGTGGTCAACGGCCTGACCGACACGCATCACCCCTGCCAGGTGCTCAGCGACCTCATGACCATGGAGGAGCGCTTCGGCGACCTCACGGGACTCAAGGTGGCCTGGGTGGGGGACGGCAACAACATGGCCAACTCCTGGATCACCGCGGCCATGCACCTGGATTTCGCCCTGTACCTGGCCTGCCCGCCGGGCTACGAACCCGACGCCGCCCTGCTGGCCCAGGCCAAGAAGCAAGGGGCCCGGGTCTTCCTGGGCCAGGACCCGGAAGTTGCGGTGGCCGGGGCCCAGGTAATCAACACCGACGTCTGGGCGAGCATGGGCCAGGAGGACGAGGCCGCGGCCCGGCAGGAGGTCTTTAAACCTTTTCAGGTGAATAGCCAGCTTATGAAAAACGCGCCGGAGGCCATCGTGCTCCACTGCCTGCCGGCCCACCGGGGCGAGGAAATTACCGCCGAGGTCCTGGACGGCCCCCAAAGCGCGGTCTGGGACCAGGCGGAAAACCGCATGCACTTCCAGAAGGCTTTATTGGAGTGGCTATTAAGTTAGCAATATCGGGCGGCAGGCGGGCGCCAAACCATGGGCGGCAGGCACGGCGCGCCCTATGAATAACTGGAGTGGCTGCTGGGGTGAGGAAGCAGGGGTCAGGGGTCAGGGAGAAAAACCTGGTGGCACAGGCTTTCCAGCCTGTGCAAAATGTAGGGCGGGCACTGCCCGCCGTTTTCTGATTCCCAGATTTCAGCTTGGGAACCAGTTGCACGGGAGAAACGCCGCTGATGAAAACCTTCGGCAAGTTATTGGTTCTCGCCATATTTTTCGGGCTGGTGCTCTGGACCGCCCCCGCCGCGGCCGGTGAAGCCGGGATCGTGTCCTGCTCCACCCCCGATTGCGGTTATCACGTTAATCTGAAGATCGGCGGCGGTATGCGGACACCCGCGATGACCGGGTACTGCCGGTCTACCAAGAAATTTGTCCGCGTAAAACTGAAGAGCTGGGAGCGGTTACCGGGACATAGTTCCGGCCTGCCCCGATTGTCCGGAGGCGATCCAGCCGATCTACGGCGGTGCCGATATTGCCAGAATCCCCTGTCCCCAATGCGGCCATTTAACGCTACACTATAAAAGGACCCTGATGTTTGACTGAGGCAAGGATTGCCTAGAATACGCTAACGTTATAGCGCCCCCCTCACCCCAACCCTCTCCCCCCGCAGCGGGTGGAGAGGGAGTAAGAGGAAAGCATTTTTGGCAAACACGATAATAACCCCGGGACCTTAAACCGGTCCCAGCTTTTCCCACTCTCCCCCAATGGGGGAGAGGGCCAGGGTGAGGGGGAAGTAATATTTCTGTACCAGTACACCAAGGCAGGGATAATTATCACCCGTACGACCATAACTCGATCAATTCAGGATGGCATACCATGAACGCAATCAAAAAAATCGTCCTGGCCTATTCCGGCGGCCTGGACACCTCGGTGATTCTCAAGTGGCTTGAAGGAAACCTATCAGTGCCCGGTGGTGGCCTTTGCCGCCGACCTGGGCCAGGGCGAGGAACTGGCGGAGGTGGCCGCAAAGGCCCGGGCCACCGGCGCCGACGAGGTCTTTATCGAGGACTTGAAGGAAGAGTTCGTCCGGGACTTCGTCTGGCCCATGTTCCGGGCCAACGCCCTCTACGAGGGGTCTTATCTGTTGGGCACTTCCATCGCCCGGCCCTTGATCGCCAAGGCCCAGGTGGAGGTGGCGAAAAAGACCGGCGCTGACGCGGTGAGCCACGGCGCCACCGGCAAGGGCAACGACCAGGTGCGCTTCGAGCTCACCTACCAGGCCCTGGCCCCGGACCTGAAAATTATCGTGCCCTGGCGGGAGTGGGACCTGGCGGGCCGGGCCGAGTGCGTCGCCTACGCCCAGACGCACGGCATCCCGGTGCCGGTTACTAAGGAAAAACCCTATTCCAGCGACCGGAACCTGCTGCACATCAGCTTCGAGGGCGGCATCCTGGAAGACCCCTGGGCCGAGCCCCCGGCGGACATGTTCGTGCTCACCAAATCTCCGGAGACGGCCCCGGATCAGCCGCAATACGTGGAAATCGACTTTGAGCGCGGCGACCCGGTGGCGGTGGACGGCGTCGGCTTCAGCCCGGCGGCCCTCCTGGCCCGGCTCAACGACCTGGGCGGCGAACACGGCATCGGCCGGGTGGACCTGGTGGAAAACCGCTACGTGGGCCTGAAGTCCCGGGGGGTGTACGAAACCCCGGGGGGCACCATCATCCGGGCTGCGCACATGGCGGTGGAATCCCTGACCCTGGACCGGGAAGTGATGCACCTGCGGAATTCCCTCATGCCCCGGTACGCCGAACTCGTCTATTACGGCTACTGGTACGCCCCGGAGCGCCAGGTCCTGCAAAAGCTCATCGACGAGGCCCAGTTACCCGTCACCGGCACGGCCCGGCTGAAACTCTACAAAGGCAACGTCACGGTGGTGGGACGCAAGGCCCCCAAATCCCTGTACCAGCCATCCCTGGTGACCTTCGAGGCCGGGGGGGATTACCAGCAGGCGGACGCCACCGGCTTCATCCGCTTGAACGCCCTGCGTCTGAAAATCGCCGCCAGGCTGGAGGGGAAGTAGACAGGGCGACAGGATGGGTTTGGGGAGGCCGCGGCCTCACCGCCCCCTCTTCCCGGGCCAAGCCACCCGGGAAGTGATCGCGACGCTCCCAGGGAAACAGCACGAGCGTCATGTCTCACCGATAACGTGCAACATGTTGGCTTCCCTGACTCCCCCTCCCCTGGTGGGAGGGGGTTGGGGGGGGATAGGTTGAAGCAATGCCCAGCAATTTCACCCCCACCCCAGCTCTCCCCCATCAGGGGGAGGGAGAAAAAACCTGCAACCTTTGGTAAGACAACCCTAGGGCGATACACCAGAGAGTCGGGGTGAACCACCATGACGATAGGTCTCAGGTATTTTCTCTTCGCAGTTTTCGGTCTTCTGGCGGTCGTGCTCCTGGTCTGGCGGCCCGGCCCCAAGTGGTGGATCGGGGTGCGCCTGCCCTGGACCTTCGCCGACCGGCAGATTTGGGAGAGCTCCTGGGTGATTGCCGGAGTGTTCTGCCTGGCGATAGCAGTGGTGGTGCTGTTTTCCACCATCGCCTTCTATCTCACTCTGGCCCTGTTCTTCATCGTCAGCATGCTCTACCCCATATATTGCTACCGGCAAAAATATGGGACGTTGGAATTCTGGAAAGATCTGGGGTGGACCGGTTACCGACCGGTAGTACGCTGCAGCCATTGCGGTCATTTACAAAAGCTCCAGGATGAAGCACAATTACCGGCAGCCATCTGCGAGGCCTGCGGCCTGGTCTGCCGAAGCCGATAGATTGAGGTCAGGGTGAGGCGGGGAGCTTGAGGGGAGGGCTGGTGACCCCTTACGAAAAATGTCCCCGGGCCTCCCCCTATAAAAAAACTTGGCAGGCGGGCGGGACGCCGGTTGAGGCCGGCGTCTCTTCAGGTAACTCGGGTTCCCGTCCCCAGCCCCGGGGTTGGGGGCGGGAAGCGTGGGAGGTCCGGTTCACTGCAATACCTGGTTTCAGCGCTGTGTTGGGCGATGGGTCTGCTCATGGCCTTCTGGCGGCCCGGCCCCAACCTCTGGTTCGGAGTGCGGCTGCCCTGGACCCTGGCGGACCCCTACATCTGGAACAAATCCTGGCGCCTGGCGTCCCGGCTGCTCATGGTCATGGGGATCACGGTCCTGATTTCCTGGCGGGCCTTTTGGATCTCCACCGCCCACCTGGTGGGCCTGAGCTGCCTGTATACGGTGATTCTTTACCGCTGGAAATACGGCACCTGGCGTTTCTGGAAGGAGGCCGGCTGGATCAATTACCGCCCGGTGGTGCGTTGCGCCCTCTGCGGCCATTTTCAAAAACTGGCCAGCCACGCTCACCTGGATCAGGCCGCCTGTGAGGCCTGTGGCGCCAAACTGCCGGTGCGCCGGGTGGGGCTCCGGGCCCTCTGGCCGCCACCAGCTAAGAACGACTGACCGTTGATTAAATGAGGCAATCATGAGCATGACCGGGATCGTTACCATGTTGCTGGCCTTATCTCTCTTCACCCCCGGCCAGGGCCGGTGCGACCAACTGAGCGAGTCCTATTTCCCCCTCAAAGCAGGCATGCGGTGGGAGTACACCGTCACCTCGACCCAGGGCCAAACCCAAAAATTACTCATTACCAATCTGGCCCCCCGGGAAGTAAACGGCGTCAAAGTAACGCCGCGCAAATGGGAGCTGGGGGGATCGACTTTTTTCGAGTTAATGAAACAGGATGATACCGGGGTCTACCGCTACGCCGAGCAAACCAGCGAAACTGCGTCGCCAAGTATTGTCACCCCGATAGAATGCCACCTGAAGTTTCCCATCGCTCAGGGCAACGCCTGGGACATGGTCACCAAGGTGGCAAACAACACCTTGACCGTCAGCCAGACGATAGAAAGTGTGTCGGATGAGGTCAAGGTCCCGGCGGGAACCTTCAAGGATTGCCTTAAGATAAAACAGGTGGGCGAAAATAAGGCCGGCACCGACATCATGGGGTACGAATGGTATGCCCCCAAGGTCGGCATCGTCAAGAGCATGGTCACCATTAAGCAAAAGACCCAGGTGGGGACCACGTCTGAGAACCGGAGTTACCAGTTGGTGTCCTTTAAGCCCTGAGGGCCCGGCGGGCACCCGGCAAAGTAGGGCGAAACCGAGCGATTGCCTAAGTCTTTACTCATGAATCAAATTCATTCAATCCCCCTTTTCCAAAGAGGGACTTTCTCAGGGATGATGCTAAGTTCCCCTTTGAAGTAGGGGGCGGGTTTAAAATTTTTCATTGCTGCAGTGAGCCGACTAGATTAGTTACGCTTTACTCAGAACCTCTAAGGAAAATCGCATATGGCGCAAAAACCCTGGAGCGGACGTTTCGAGGGCAAAACCGACAAGTCGGTGGAGGATTTCACTACGTCCCTGAGCTTTGACCGGCGTCTGGCCCGCCAGGATATCGCCGGTTCCATCGCCCACGCCCGGATGCTGGCCCAGCAGGGCATCATCACCGTGGCGGAAGGGGACGAGATCGTGGCGGGGCTCACCGAGATTCGCCGGGAGATCGAGGCCGGGGAGTTCGAGTTCGACCCGGCCCTGGAAGACATCCACATGGCCATCGAATCCCGGCTCACCGCCCGGCTCGGCGAGGTGGGCAAAAAGCTCCACACCGCCCGGAGCCGAAATGACCAGGTGGCCCTGGACGTGCGCCTCTACCTGGCGGAGGAGGTGGAGGGCCTCATCAATGATCTCGCCGGCCTGCGGCTGGCCGGGGTGCGCCTGGCCCACCTGCACCAGGGCGTCATCATGCCCGGCTACACCCACATGCAGCGGGCCCAGCCGATCCTGTTCGCCCACCACCTCCTGGCCTATGACGAGATGTGGCGGCGGGACATCCAGCGCCTGCACGAATCCCTGGGCCGCATCAAGGTCTCGCCCCTGGGGGCTGCGGCCCTGGCCGGCACCACCTTTCCCATCGATCCGGCCGCAGTCGCCGCCCAGCTCGGTTTTCCCCGGGTCTTCCGAAACAGCCTGGACGCGGTGAGCGACCGGGATTTTCTCTTGGAATTTGCCGCCCATGCCAGTATCATCATGGTGCATCTGAGCCGCCTGGCGGAGGAGCTCATCCTCTGGTCCGCCTCGGAGTTCGGGTTCGTGGCGCTCCCCGACGCCTATGCTACCGGGTCCTCCATCATGCCCCAGAAAAAGAACCCCGACGTCCCGGAGCTCATCCGGGGCAAAAGCGGCCGGGTGGCGGGCCATCTCATGGGCCTGCTCATGATCATCAAGGGCCTGCCCCTGGCCTACAACCGGGACCTCCAGGAAGACAAGGAGCACCTGTTCGACACCGTGGACACGGTCAGGGCCTCGGTCGCAGTTGATGGCGGGCCTGGTGGAAAATCTGACGGTGCGCCCGGAGAAGATGGCCGCGGCCCTCCACGGCGGCTTTCTCACCGCCACCGACCTGGCCGACTACCTGGTGACCAGGGGCATCCCGTTTCGCACCGCCCACGAACAGGTGGGGAACACCGTGCGGCTTGCCGAAGTACAGGGCAAGGAATTGTGGGAACTGAGCCTCACGGAAATCCAGCAATTCGCCCCCCGGGCCGAGCCCGACGTGTTCGACTGGCTCAGCATTGAAAACTCCGTGAACCGCCGCCAGTCCCCGGGCGGCACCGCCCCGGAACGGGTGCGCGAGGCCCTGGAACGGGCCGAAGCGGAAATAGGACTGAATCTGCATGAACAAGATCTATAGCCGGGGCCAGGGGTCGGGGGCCAGGGGTCAGGGGTTGGTATCGCCAACTTCAGGCTATTTTACGGAAAACGGAAAACGGAAAACGGAAAACGGTCCTTCTCGGTCTCCTCTGCCTGGTGCTCCTGGCGGCCGCCTGCGGCAAGAAGATGACGCCGTATGCCCCGGACCGGGTCTTGCCGGCGCCGGTGCGGGAGTTCCGGTTGGGCCAGGAAGGCAACTCCCTGGTGGTGAGCTGGCTCTTGCCCCGGGAAAACCTCCTGGGCCAGCCCCTGACCCAGGTCCAGGGCTGCCGGGTCTACCGGGCCGCGACGAAAGGGGTGGCGCCGGAGCTCCTGGCCTCCCGGGATTTCGTCTTGTATGCCGATATCGATCTGGCCTACCCCCAGCGGGGGGAGGTGCGGGGCGAGGCCATGCTGTTCCGGGACCGGGAACTGACGCCGGGCCAACGCTATTACTACCGGGTGGCGGCCTATGACCAGGACGGCTACCTGGGCGGCTGGTCCAGGACCCTGAGCCATGCCTGGGGGTGGCTGCCCCGGACTCCCCGGGAGCTCAAGGCGGTCCCCGGGGACAAGATCGTGTCCCTGTCCTGGACTCCCGTGACGGCCTGGGAAGACGGCTCCCCGGCCCGGGACCTGGCGGGGTATGTCATCTACCGCCTCTCCGGCCAGGGCCCCTGGATTCGCCTCACGTCCGTCGCCCGTGGTCAAGAATAATTTTCAGGACGTGGCGGTGCTCAACGATGTGGAATATACTTATAAAGTTTTAGCGGTGCGCCGTGTGGGAGGAGATCTGCTGGCCAGCCTCGATTCGCCCACCCAAAAGGCCATGCCCGAGAAGCGCAACCCGCCGCCGCCCGTGCAAAATGTCCTGGTGGTGGCCACCTCCCAGGGGGTGGAACTCCGGTGGGAGGAAAGCCCGGCCCCGGACGCGGCCGGCTACCGGGTCTACCGCCGGAGTGCCGGAGAGGAAAAATATACCCTCCTCACCCCGGAGTTGGTCAAGAAGCCCTATTTCGTGGACGGCCAGGTGAAGCGGGGCCAGACGTACCATTACTACGTCACCGCGGTGGACGACTCCCCCCGGGCCAACGAAAGTCTGCCGTCGGAGACGATGCCGATAACCTATTAGCTGTCAGCATTCAGCAATCAGCAAACAGCGGAAATCGGCAACGCAGTCCATGGTAGCCGCAGGCTTTAGCCTGCGCCTGATTGAGGCCAGTAAAATTATGAAGATTTGTCTTCCTGGTTCCCAAGCTCCCCGGCCTGTTGCCCGAATCGTCCGAGGGTGGCGGTTTGGTTAATTCTCAAAATCATGTTGAGATTCGGAAAAAATTAATTAACTACTCGTTATAATGTGACTATTATGCTATAATTACCCATCCTTTTGAACCACTGGGGCTCTTCGATGATGGGCAACAGACTAAAGGCCGACAACTCAAAATGTTTTATCAAGGCTTATCTCTTGAGCGGCGGAGGTCAGGTCAAGAAACTGGTGGACTTATTTATCTGGTCCTGTTATGGGTCGGAATGTTTCCGTACCCCCGCCGAAAGTTGATGCTCCTGCTAGGTCTTCTACAATGTCCGCTCCGACGGGAACCCATGGCCACCTTGCCCAAGAAGGTTTGACTGGCTCTGGTTTATCGATTTCGATCTCGATGACGATATTCCTGGTCATAGCGTCCTGAGCAAGGCCTAGAAGGCGATGACTAACACTTCTTTAAAGGATTTCTCAGGGTGGCCGCAGGGCTGGTGGACGGCTCCAAGATCTTTATGGATTCCATCGTCATCTGAGCCTAAAAATTCCATCATCAATATTGAATTTCATGTAGAAGGTCCAGACTCTGGAATCGGGTGTGGAAAAGAAGTATGCATTAATGAGGTTGGCTGTATTCTGATTGGAGCAAATACTGAGAGTACATGCCATAGCCGGGTAGATGGTATTCCAATGATCAAGAATTTCTGGATAATGTCAATGAGGGCCTCCAGGCACATATTTCAAAGAGACGGCCAAAAACATGAAAAGGGAGAAAATTTTAATGACGTATATCGCTATGACCAGATTCCAATACGATATAACTCCCCGGAATATGTAATAAAAAAAACGGTGTAGCAGGATTTGCGCCATGGCATTGAAATCCATAATGCGGGAAAGGCAGTACCGAAGGAGAGACCTAACCCGTCAGCATCTCATAAGAAGCTTTGCCCTGCTTATGATTTAATATTTTGGTGCGTTATATCAATTTGGAAATATTTCTTGAGGGGCAGATTAAGAAACCAAGTAAGTGGTGAATAGAAACCTATTTAACTATAATTACCACTAAAGGCTACCTCAGCTGGGCCGGCTGCTTCTGAATCGTCGTCCCAAAGATCGTTAGCCCGGTTCTCCGGGAGTGATCAAAGGCTGTTCAAGAGAATAGCTTTTTGAGAACAACAGCCCGTCCAGCTTGGGAACCCCATTGCCAGAGCTCCTGCTTGGCGAGAGAAGCATCTATTTATTGCAGCAGGCGGCCCAAGCAGGAGCTTGGGAACGAGGGTAGGGGCTTTCAAACCCGCCCCTACAGACCAGCCAGTATTTGTAGAGTGCGCACTGCGCCCCACCCACCGCTGGGAAACGAGAGGTTAATTAAATGTGCGGCGGGCACTGCCCGCCATTTCATGGTTCCCAAACTGAGCTTGGGAACATGTGAAAACTGACCGCTGACTGCTGAAAGCTGATAGCTGCTGAAAAGGTTTAATGAATGCATCACTTCCATTACCAATCAGGTGAACTCTACTGCGAAAACGTGCCCGTACGAAAAATCGCCGAGAAGGTGGGCACGCCTTTTTACCTTTACAGCGCCGGTACCCTGACGCATCATTTCCAGGTCTTCAACGCCGCCTTCGCCGAGTTTCCCCATATCGTCTGCTTCGCGGTGAAGGCCAACGCCAACCTGGCGATTCTGCGGCTCTTTGGCCGGCTGGGCGCCGGGGCCGACATCGTCTCCGGGGGCGAACTCCACCGGGCCCTGGCGGCCGGGATGGACCCGGGCAAAATCGTCTACTCCGGGGTGGGCAAAAAGCCCGAAGAGATCAAGGCGGCCCTCAAGGCGAACATCCTGCTGTTCAACCTGGAGTCCTCCCAGGAGCTGGAGGAGATCAACCGCATCGCCGGGCGCCTGAAGTTGAAGGCCCGGGTGTCCCTGCGGATCAATCCGGACATCGACGCCCAGACCCATCCCTACATCTCCACCGGGCTCAAGAAGAACAAGTTCGGCATCGACATCGAGCAGGCCCTGGAGGACTATTGCCGGGCCCGGGACCTGCCGCACCTCGAAGTGGTGGGGGTGGCCTGCCACATCGGCTCCCAGATCACCCAGGTGTCGCCTTTTGTGGACGCCCTGGAGCGCCTGAAAGAGCTGATCGACCGCCTCCGGTCCCTGGACATCGGCATCCGCTACCTGGACCTGGGCGGCGGCCTGGGGATTCAATACGATCAGGAAGCCCCGCCGCACCCGGACGAGTACGGGCACCAACTCCTGGAACACCTTAAGGGCCTCAAGTGCACCCTTATCCTGGAGCCCGGGCGGGTGCTGGTGGGCAACGCCGGCATCCTGGTGACCAAGGTGCTCTACACCAAGACCGGGGAGGCCAAGCATTTCATCATCGTGGACGCGGGCATGAACGACCTGGCCCGCCCCAGCCTCTACGGCTCGTATCACGGCCTCTGGCCGGTGGTGGAGGGGGCCCATCCCCAGGTCAAGGCCTCCATCGTCGGCCCCATCTGCGAGACCGGGGATTTCCTGGCCAAGGACCGTCTCATGCCGGCGTTTGCCCCCGGGGAGATGGTGGCGGTGATGAGCGCCGGGGCCTACGGCTTTTCCATGAGTTCCAACTACAACGCCCGGCCCCGGGTGGCCGAAATCTTGGTGCAGGATCAGGATTTTTATGTTATCAGAAAACGGGAGACTTTCCGCCAGCTTATCTGGGGGGAGTCCATCCCGGAGTTTTTGAAGTAGGGGCGGATCTTTCCGAACTGGTTCCCAAGCTCCTGCTTGGGAACCCCTTGAGCGTAAAGCTCCTGCTTTGCAAATCTTTTCCACGGTCAGGTGTCCAAGCAGAGCTTGGACCAAAAATGGCGTTCCCAAGCTGAGCTTGGGAATGAAGGGAAGAGTCAAGTTTTGGAAAGAAACCGCATCCCCTTTTACAAGATGCACGGCGGCGGCAACGATTTCGTGCTCATCGACCACCGGAACCGCTTCATCCCCAAGGCCGGCCAGCCGGAGTTCGCCCGGCAGGTTTGCCATCGCCAGTTCGGGGTCGGGGCCGACGGCCTGATCCTCATCGAGGCCTCCTCCACCGCCGATTTCCGCTGGCGCTTTTATAACGCCGACGGCTCCGAGCCCGAGATGTGCGGCAACGGCGGGCGCTGCGCCGCCCGGTTTGCAATGCTGAACGGCATCGCCCTGGCTGAGATGTCCTTTGAGACCCTGGCCGGCATCATCAAGGCCGAAGTCAAGGGCCGCCGGGTCAAGCTGCTCATGGCCGGGATCGGGGAGGTTCGCCTGGAGCAACCCATCCCCCTGGAGGATGCCACCCTGGTGGGCCATTTCCTGAAGGTGGGGGTGCCCCACGTGGCGGTGCCGGTGCCTGACCTGGAAGCGGTTCCCATCGCCGCCTGGGGCCGGGCGGTGCGCTTTCATGATTTGTTTGCCCCGGCGGGCACCAACGTCAATTTCATCCAGGTGGAAGGCCCCCAATCCTTAAGAATTCGCACCTATGAGCGGGGGGTGGAGGACGAAACCCTGGCCTGCGGCACCGGCGCGGTGGCCTCGGCCCTGATCGCCGCCCGCCTGGGGCAGGTGGTCTCCCCGGTGACCGTCCACACCCGGGGCGGCGAAGCCCTGACCATATATTTCACGCCCCAAGGGGAGACCTTTGCCGAGGTCTACCTGGAAGGCAACGCCCTGGTGGTCTACCAGGGAGAACTGTGGGTCGACGAACTCGAGTAAGGAGGTACCACCATGTTCAAGGGAGCCTTCACCGCCATTGTCACTCCCTTCAAGAACGGCCAGTTTGACGAAGCGGCCTACCGGGAGCTCATCGAGTTCCAGGTTAAGGGAGGCATCCATGGCATCGTGCCCTGCGGCACCACCGGCGAATCCCCCACCCTGTCCCACGCCGAGCACAAACGGGTGGTGGAGACCTGCATCGACCAGGTGAAAAAACGGGTGATGGTGATCGCCGGGTCCGGCTCCAACAATACCGCCGAAGCCGTGGAACTGACCCAGCACGCCCAGCAGGCGGGGGCGGACGCGGCCCTGATGATCACTCCTTACTACAACAAGCCCACCCAGGAAGGGCTCTTTCAGCACTACAAGACCGTGGCGTCCCAGACCAAGATCCCCATCGTGGTCTATAACGTGCCGGGACGCACCAGCCTCAACCTGCTGCCTGAAACCATGGCCCGCCTGGCCGGGATTCCCCATATCGTGGGCCTCAAGGACGCCACCGGCGACCTGAAGCAGGGCTGCAAGACCCTGGAGCTGTGCGGCGACAAGATCACCGTGCTCTCCGGCGACGATTTCACCACGTTGCCGCTGCTGTGCGTGGGCGGCAAGGGGGTGATCTCCGTGGTCTCCAACGCCGCGCCCGCCGACATGGCGGGCATGTGCAACGCCTTCTTCGCCGGCGACCTGGCCCAGGCCAGGGCGCTGCACTACAAGATGTGGCCCCTGACGGAAGCCATGTTCTTCGAAACCAACCCCGTCCCGGTCAAGACCGCCCTGAAACTGATGGGCAAAATCACCGGCGAGGTCCGGCAGCCGCTGTGCCCCATGTCCGGGGCCAACGAAGACAAGCTGCGCCAGGTGATGCAGAAGTATGGGCTGATTTGATTAGCTGTCAGCAGTTAGCTCTTAGCAATTAGTTTTTTGTGGTTAGCGTTTAGCGGTTAGCAAGTTATCAATTGGAGCATTGCGCCGCTTTTTTCCCTCTCCCCTGGTGGGGGAGAGGGTTAGGGTGAGGGGGAAGTAATCCATTTACGCCCCCGCTCATACCAAATCGCCTCATGTTGCAAACAGAAATATTCCTTTGGTATTTTGGCTAACTGCTAACCGCTAAATGCTGCAGGAGGCTATTATGGTTAAAGCCATCGTCACCGGCGTCGCCGGGCGCATGGGCGGCCGCATCGTGCACATGATGGAGGCGGCGGCGGGCATCCAGCTGGTGGGGGCCGTGGAGTCGCCGGGGCATGCCGCGGTGGGCCAGGATGTGGGCCAGGTCGTGGGGCTGCCCCCCAAGGGGATCAAGGTGGTGGACTCCCTGGACCAGGTCTTGCCCCAGGCCGAGGTGGTCATCGAGTTCACCCATCCCGAGCCGTCCCTGGCGCATCTTACCAGGTGGCCGACGCCGGCAAGGCCATGGTGCTGGGAACCACCGGGTTTTCCCCGCCCCAGATCGCCGAGATTCACGCCCTGGCCTCCCGGGCCCACCTGGTGTTCGCCCCCAACATGAGCGTCGGGGTCAACCTGATGTTCAAGGTGGTGGCGGACGTCGCCCGGGTGCTGGGAGACGGCTACGACGTGGAGATCGTCGAGGCCCACCACCGCCTGAAGAAAGACGCCCCCAGCGGCACCGCCATCAAATTGGGGCAGGTCATCGCCCACGCCCTGGGCCGGGAACTGGAAAAGGTGGGGGTCTATGCCCGCCACGGGATTATCGGCCAGCGCACCGATGCCGAGATCGGTATCCAGACGGTCCGGGCCGGGGACATCGTCGGGGAGCACACGGTGTTCTTCGCCGGTATGGGCGAGCGGCTCGAGATCATCCACCGGGCCCACAGCCGGGACAATTTCGCCCGGGGCGCAGTCCGGGCGGCCCAGTGGATCGTCACCCAGCCCCCGGGCCTCTATGACATGCAGGATGTGTTGGGGTTGAAGTAGACTTATAGGGCGGCCTGTGGCCGCCGAAATCTCCATGTGAGGATGGCGGGCACGGCCCGCCCTATGAAGTGAGAGCTTTAACTTATGCGCATCGTCCGTTTTGAAAAAGAGGGCCGGTCCGGCTACGGCATCCTGGAAGGCGAGCAGATCTCGGTCTTGTGGGGCACGCCCTATAATGATGGTCTAAAAAATACCACCGGGGAGGTCATGTCCCTGCCGGAGGTGACGCTGCTGGCGCCCTGCGAGCCGACCAAGATCGTGGCCCTGGGGTTGAACTACCGGGACCACGCCGCCGAGATCGGCCACCCCCTGCCCGAGGAGCCTTTGATCTTTATGAAACCCTCCACCGCGGTGATCGGCCCGGATGAGGACATCAGGTATCCGGCCATGTCCCGGCGGGTGGACTACGAGGCCGAACTGGCCGTGGTGATCGGGCGGACCTGCCGCTCACGTCAAGGAGCAGGACTTCCGGGATTATATCCTGGGGTACACCTGCATCAATGATGTCACTGCCCGGGATTTGCAGCAAAAAGACGGGCAGTGGACCCGGGCCAAGGGTTTTGACACCTTTGCGCCCCTGGGCCCCTGGATCGAAACCGAGATCGCCGACCCGGAAACCTGACCGTGGAGGCCTACCTGAACGGGGAGCGCCGGCAGCACGGGAACACCAACAACATGATCTTCGGCGTGGCGGCGCAGGTGGCGTTTATCTCCCGGATCATGACTCTCCTGCCCGGCGACGTCATCGCCACCGGCACGCCTTCGGGTATCGGCCCCATGGCCCCCGGCGACGTGGTGGAAATCCGGGTGGAAGGCGTCGGCACGTTGCGAAATCGCGTAGTCACAGAAAGGGCATAGTAAATGGCGCAATCCTTTGAACCCGCGGCTCGCCTGGGCCTGATTCCCCCCTATCTCTTCAGAACCATTGACGAAAAGAAGGCCGAAGTCAAGGCCCGGGGGGTGGATATCATCGACCTGGGCGTGGGGGACCCCGACCTTCCCACCCCTGCCTTCATCGTCAAGAAGATGGCAGAGGCGATCCAGGACCCGGAAACCCACCGGTATCCGGCCTATTCCGGCATGAACCTCTTCCGGGAGGCGGTGGCCCGCTGGTATCAGGGGCGTTTCGGCGTGGACCTGGACCCGGGGAGCGAAGTCCTCACCCTCATCGGCTCCAAGGAGGGCATCGCCCATTTGCCCCTGGGCATCAACAACCCGGAAGACCTCAACCTCATGACCTCCCCCGGCTACCCGGTCTACCAGATGGGCACCCTGTTCGCCGGCGCCTACTGCCATTTTCTCCCCCTCAGCCGGGAGAACCACTTCCTGCCGGACCTGAACGCCATCCCGCCCCTGGTGGCCCGGGACGCCAAGGCGTTTTTTTTCAATTACCCCAACAACCCCACCGCGGCGGTGGCCGATAAAGAATTTTTCGCCCGGGTGGTGGACTTCTGCAGGGAATACGGGATTGTCGCGGTCCACGATGCCGCCTACACCGAATTGGCCTACGACGGCTTCAGGCCCCCCAGTTTTCTGGAGGTCCCCGGGGCTAAGGATATCGGCATCGAGTTTCATTCGTTGTCCAAGACCTACAACATGACGGGGTGGCGCTTGGGGATGGCGGTGGGCAACCGGGAGGTGTTGGCGGCGTTGGGCAAAATTAAGAGCAACATCGACTCCGGGGTGTTCAATGCCGTCCAGATTGCCGGCATCGCCGCCCTGGATTCGGACCAGAGCTGCGTCCGGGAAAATTGCGCCATGCTTCAGGAACGCCGGGACCTGCTGGTGGGCGGCCTCAAGAAGTTGGGCTACGACGTGGAGCTGCCCAAGGCCACCTTCTACGTCTGGCTGGCGACGCCCCCGGGTTTCACCTCCATGGCTTTTACCACGCACCTGCTGGAGACAGCCGGGATCGTCACCATCCCCGGCAACGGTCTGGGGGCCCCGGGAGAAGGCTACGTCCGCCTGGCCCTGACGGTGCCCAAGGAGCGGATGGCAGAGGCCCTGGACCGCCTGGCCCGGCTGGGGTAAAGCCAAAGGGCAAGGGGGAAGGGGCTTTTTCGTTGGAAGCTCCTCAACTTACAAAAATACCCCAAATCCTTCCGCCCCCATGCCCAAGCCCCGACCGGGAACCTCGGGAGGCAAGGCAGTGCGCCCTTACGGGCGTGGTAAATCACGGCCCCACAAGATTATGACTGTTGCCCTCACCCCCATAACCGATGGATAATACGCCAAACCGTAAAAACTGGCTGGAGCGAAACCCCAAGAAGGTCGTCTGTCTCATTGTGCTCCTGGCCATCGGCGTCGCCGCGGGGGTGACCGAAAAGCTCCTGGCCCGCAAAACCCATAACCTGATCAACCCCCTCGGCATCAAACGCTCTATTAAACTGAAAGAGTTCAATCCCTTATACCGGGATGTCCTGGTGCCCGATGCCGATTACGTGAAAAAGTGCGATGGCCTGGAGCGCAAACAATTCGTAATCCGGGTGGACCGCCAGGGCTTTATCATGCCCGCCAAGATTCACGACCGCCCCGACCTGTCTATCGTCTTTTTGGGCGGCTCCACCACCGAATGCGTTTACGTGGACGAGGACAGCCGATTCCCCTACCTGGTGGGGCGCTTGCTGGAACGACAGACCCACCTCAAGGTCAATTCCTACAATGCCGGGCGCAGCGGCATCAACACCCTGCATTCCCTGAATATCCTGCTGAACAAGGTGGTAAACCTCAAGCCCGACATCGTCGTCATGATGCACAACATCAACGACCTGGCCATCCTGATGTACGAAAAAACCTATTGGAACACCAATCCCTCCCGGTCGCCCATCCAGGAAAGGCTGCCAACCTTCAAGACCGTGGGCCAGGACCTGCGCCAGGACTTCTATCTGGTCCGGGACCTCACCATTCCCAACCTCTCCCGGGAATTGAAGAAAATCTTTGCCTTCGCCGCCAAGACCAAGGGAGACGAGTTTCGCGGGGTCCGGGGCCAGAAAATCACCATTGACCAGGATCTGCTGGTCCGGGAATTTTCCCTGAACCTGCAGACGTTTATCAATATTTGCCGGGCCCGGGGCATCATCCCGGTACTCATGACCCAGGCCAGCCGTCTTACGGACCACCCCGATCCCCCGATAGAAAAGATGATGCATCAACTGGAAATCAGCCAGGGGATTCCCTACGCCGAATTCAAGAGTGCCTTTGACCGGCTCAATCGAGCCATCCGGGAGGTGGGCGCCAACAACCGGGTGCTGGTGATCGACCTGGCCGGAGAGATTCCCCCGGTCAAGGAAAATATCTGCGACGTGGCCCATTTTAATGACCGGGGCTCCAGGCTGGTAGCCGCTCGCATTGCCTCCGCCCTGACCCCGGTGATCTCGTCCTTGCCGAAAAAGCCTTTATCCGGCAAGGAGAAATAAGATATGATTAAATCATGCCTTTGGGATTCGCCGCCATCACCGAACGGGCTCCGGTAATCGCTTATGTGGGATTGGGGGCTAACCTGGGCGACCCTGAGGGGCAGTTGACGGAAGCGCTGGAATGCCTCAACGCCGCGGAAGAGGTAGAGGTAACCCGGGTGTCCAGGTTCTACCGGAACCCGCCCCTGGGGCCTCCGAATCAACCCTGGTACGTCAATGCCGCGGCCCGGGTGCGCACCCGCCTGGGGCCGGAAGA
The DNA here is from genome assembly GCA_963747645.1 of uncultured delta proteobacterium. Taxonomy (GTDB): domain Bacteria; phylum Desulfobacterota; class Desulfobaccia; order Desulfobaccales; family 0-14-0-80-60-11; genus 0-14-0-80-60-11. Next base: position 41,896 of record CAVVFW010000010.1, read on the forward strand.
CCTGCTGCGGTTGTTGCATCAGGTGGAAACAACCTTGGGGAGGGTGCGAGGGGAACGTTGGGGGCCTCGGCGCCTCGACCTGGACCTCCTCTTGTATAACGGGGAAGTGATCTTTGCCCCCGACCTGGTGGTGCCCCACCCGGAGATGCATCGCCGGGCCTTCGTGCTGGTCCCCCTGGCCGAGATCGCCCCCCAGGCCTGGCACCCGGTGCTGAGCAAGAGCGCCGGGGACCTGTTGTCCGAACTGGACCCCGCCCACCGGGCGGCATTGCAGCCTATTTCCCAAGATTGAGGACAAGACCCGATGTTTCGATTACTGCTTGGTCTGGGCCTGGGATATCTCGGTTATGTCATCATCAAACAGGTGGCCGCCTCTCTGGGCCTCTGGCCTCAGGCGCCCCGGCCTTTGGAAAAAAACGCAGGGGGCGGATGTCCTGGTCCAGGACCCGGTGTGCAAAACCTTTATCCCCCGGCGGGAGGCCCTCAGGGCCGAACGAGGCGGCACCACGTATTTTTTCTGCTCCGAAGGCTGTTTGAAGCGTTTCCTGAGTAGTGACAAAAGTTAACTATATGATATGCTAAGAGGTCATTTATGAAATTCTTTATTGACACCGCCAAGTTGGATGAGATTCGGGAGGCCCACAGCCTGGGTCTGGTTGATGGCGTCACCACCAACCCCAGCCTTTGCGCTAAGATCGGCATCGGCACCAAAGAGGATTTTAGGACTCATATCCGGGATATCTGCGAGATCGTCCAGGGTCCGGTGAGCGCCGAGGTCGTGGCCACCGAGGTCAACGCCATGGTGGCGGAGGCCCGGGAGCTGGCCCAGATCCATGAATGGGTCGCAGTCAAGATCCCCATGACTCCTGACGGGCTCAAAGCCACCCGGATCCTGGCTGAGGAAGACATCCGGGTCAACGTCACCCTGATCTTTCAGCCGCTCCAGGCGCTTTTGGCCGCCAAGGCGGGCGCGGCTTACGTCAGCCCCTTTATCGGCCGATTGGATGACATCAGTCACCGGGGCATGGAAATCGTCGAGCAGATCGTCACCATTTTTGAGAATTACGGCTTTGATACCGAAATCATCGTGGCTTCGGTGCGCCACCCTCTCCACGTCCTGGATGGCGCGCTGGCCGGGGCCGATATCGCCACCATCCCTTACGGGGTGATGATGCAGCTTTTTAAGCACCCCTTGACGGATATCGGCTTACAAAAGTTCCTGGAAGATTGGGAGCACGCCCGCAAGTCTTGAGATGCATCAGGCAGAAACCAACAATTGGGGCACCCCTAACATCCTGACCGGAGCCCGGATTGCCGCGGTCCCCGTGGTAATGCTGCTCCTATGCTTTCCCGGGCGCTGGGCCAGCTTTTTTGGCGGCGTCTGTTTTGTGTTGGCGGGCGCCACCGATTTCCTCGACGGGTTTTTGGCCCGGCGCCATCGCCTGGTAAGCCGGTTGGGCAAATTCATGGACCCCCTGGCCGACAAGCTGCTGGTTTCGGCCGCCCTGATCATGCTGATCCCCCTGGGGCGAGTGCCGGCCTGGATGGCCTTCATCATCGTGGGGCGCGAACTGGCGGTCACTGGCCTGAGGGGGCTGGCCGCGGCCGAAGGCATCATCCTGGCCCCGGACCGCTGGGGCAAGGCCAAGACCCTGCTGCAAATGGCGGCGCTTACCGCCCTCATTGTGCATTATCCCTACGACGGCATAGATTTTCATGGGCTGGGGATGTGGCTGTTATGGCTGGCCCTCATTGCCACCATGGCGTCCGGGGTGAGTTATTTCCTGGCGTTTTTCCGGCAATACCCGGAAACCCCGCTCCCTTGACAAAAATATATTTTTAAGAGACAATTAAAGGTCACTAAAATCGGAGGATTCCATTGGCCAGACATTTATCCGCCCTGAAAAGGGCCCGACAGAACGAAAAGCGGCGGCTGCGCAACCAGAGCCGTAGGACCCGGGTCAAAAACGTGGTGCGCCAGGTGCGCCAGGCAGTAGCCCAAAAAAACCCCGAAGCAGCCCAGGCGGCTTTGCAAAGCGCCATCCCCACCCTCGCCCGGGTGGCCAGCAAGGGCACCCTGCATTGGCGGGCTGCGGCCCGGAAGATTTCCCGCCTCACCCGGCAGGTCAACGCCCTGACGGCGCCTCCTGATTCTCACCGCATTGCCCTTAACCTAAGTGAGGGGCGGTTCTCCAACCGTCCCTCTTTTGTCAATTCTTTCCTTCAGGGGTAAAGAGCTAAGGAATTGCAGGGGCGAAACCCACGAGTCCGTCCTTTTATGATGAATTACCCCTGGGGAGCATCGTTCTCCGGATTATGCCTCACTTTTTGAGGACGACCAGGATAACCAATTGACCTAGGAAAGTTTATTTACCCTATCGGGTCTCCCGAGGTGATAGATAAACCTTAAAGCTTGAAAGAAGTGATCCGGACGGATTTCAACCATGCCATGAGGATCGATTTCCAGAGCGCCTCAACCTCTTCCAACACCGCCTTCATTCTTCTGATTTTTAGGAGATAATGAGTTATGGCAACCAACCAAGATAATTGGTTCGAACGAAACCCTAAAAAGATTATTTTTTCTGACGATAGTGATTTTATTGACCTCGAGTATTTATGGCCTGGAGAAATATTTAGCTTATAAGAATCATGGTATCGGTTATAATTTTGCTCTTCAAAAGAGAGCTATCGTGCTGAGAGAATTCAGACCTTTATTGAAGGAATATAATTCTCCAGTAGAAGAAGATGAACCATATGACACCATTGAAGAAAAGAATTATTTGTTACGAATTGATGACAACGGCTTTATTATGCCATCGAGGAAATATTCTCATGCGGATATCTCTTTAGTATTTTTGGGAGATTCGGTAACAGCAGAATTATTGGTGGACGAAGAGAATAGATTTCCTTATCTTACCGGAGTTTATCTAGAAAAAGAGATGGGCATTAAGATTAACTCATATAATGCCAGCAGGACTGCAAACAATACAATGAATAGTTTAGATATTCTCTTAAATAAAGTTATCCCCATCAAACCTGATGTCGCGATAATGATGCATAATAATAATGATGTCGCGATAATGCTTTACGAAAAATCTTATTGGAATACTAATAAAACCCGATGTTTAATTTTTGACATGAATGATTATATCGTTAGCAACTTCTTTAAAATAGAGCGAGATAAATTAATTCCGAATATTTCCCGGGGAAAAGGCTCCCTTGACGCAGGAGGACGGTTCAACGTTTCCGGCGCAAAAGAGCCGATAGACCTCATATCGAACGAGAGCTCTGCACGAAAGTCTATTATCATCCTGAGACGGAACAGCGAGATGAATCTGGAAACATTTATAACTATCTGTAAAATTAGGAAAAATTACTCCAGTGTTCATGACATGGGAGCCGATTTACGGACAACCCGGACAAAGCCATCATGGATCGTTATTAAAATGTGGCGATTAGCTATCAGGAATATAAACACCTCTTTGAACTATTTAATGAAAGCACCTGGGATTGCGGAAAGCCAATGAAATAAACGATAGATTGAATAATAGAATCTTTGTTGCCACCATCGACGGACATAGAGACTAAATTATTAATTCATTGAAACTATTTATGCTCAGTATCGCATTCTAAAATACATTTTTGACCATAACCTTTTTCACTACAATTATTGGTTCTATAGTTATTCCTCGACTCCGCATTCTTATCAATAGGATCCGCCTCAGGTCTATCTCTCCTGGCCTATAATCCATAATGATTTTTACAGACTGTAATAGAACCATAAATAAATCTGTACATTCCACATTCGTAATTAGAGACTCCCTTACCTATTGAAAGGGACGATCGTTGCATGCTACAGATTGGATGGCGGTCAGGTATGAGGATTTTACCGCGCATTGGCAGATCTAGAGAGTGCATGTGCTATCTTACCCCGGCCCCATCTTGACCAGGGCCCACTCCAGCCAGAGCCGGGGGTTGCCGGTGCTGGTCTTGAGGTGGAAATCCACCTGGTGCAGCATGACCAGGTGGGCCTTGAGAGCCGCGTCGCTGAAGCGGGCCCCCTGCTGAGCCAGGCCCTTGACTTTCCACTGGGGCACGCCCAGGCTCCGGGCCAGCTCCATCGGGTTGGCCCCCGCTCCCTCTTTCACCCGGATGAGGATCCGCACCTGCCGGGCCAGCATCCCCAGGATCTTGGCCGGCTGCTCCCCCAGGTCCACAAGGTGCCCCAGGGACGTCAGGCGCTGGTGAAAACCGGGCGCCCCCAGGGCGTCCACCAGGGCAAAGATATTGTAGGTGCGGCTGTGGCTGGCCAACTGCGTCACCAGGGCCGGGGTGAGGGTGTTTTCCGGCCCGGCGAACAGGGCCAGTTTTTCCAACTCCTGGGTCAATTCCGCCAGGTTGTCCCCCACCATCTCCACCAGGCGCTGGGCCGCCGCCAGGGTCAGGTTCTTCCCCAGGTGCCGGGCCTCCCGGGTCAGCCACTGGTACAGCTCGCCTTCCCGCAGCCGGGAAAACCCCAGGGCCGCCTCCTCTTTGGCCAGCCGCCCCCACACCGCGTGTTTTTCCACCTCCCGGCTCTTCAGGCCCTCGGCCAGGAGCACCACCCAGGCCCGGGGCGCCGGGTGGTCCAGATAAGCGGTAATGGCCTTGAGCTGGTCAGCGGGGTAGGTGTCCGCCCGGCGCAGGATGAGGAGTTGCCCGGGGCCCCAGAGGGTGGCCTCCCGGGACTCCGCCAAAAACTCCGCCAGCCCCACCTCCTGGGCCTCCCGCACCACTTTGGTGGGAGCCTCCCCCGCCTTCTCCGTCAGCGCCGCCTCCAGGCGGGCCAGGGCCCGGTGCATGAGGAACTCCTCATCCCCGTAAAAGAGATAGAGGGGCTTCACGGTGCCCTTTTCCAGATGGCGTTCTAAGAGGGGATGGGACATGTTTTACGCAGTGAGCTTTCAGCTATTAGCAGTCAGCTGAAATAGATTAGATAGTGTATGGAGGATGGGCATTGCCCACCATGAATCAAAACCGATAAATCCATGGCGGGCCGGTCCCGCCCTGCACTATCACTGTCACAACTAGACAGGTCACGGCCCGCACCCATACTGCTCCTGCTCACTGCTCACTCCTAAATCACCAGCAGCACCTTGTCTATCACCCGCCGGGCCAGGGTGATTGCCGCCCGCTGGATGCCTTCGGTCCTGGTGGCCTCCCCGAAGTGGTAATTGGGGTCCACCACGTAATCTTCCTGGAGGATCTCGGTGTCCTTCAGAAGGACCTTATCGCCCTTTTTCTGGCGCAGGGTTATTTCGACCCTCAAGGTCACCCGGCGCACCGAGGACTGGGTGATGGAGTCGAAGGCCACCGAGGTATTCTCCAAGGACCGCACCTTGCCTTCCAGCACCAGGTCGGCGTCCCGGTCGCCGGAAACCACCTTCACTGCCCGGGTCTGGGCGAAGGCGTTGATCATGGCCGTGGCAAAGATGGCCTCCAGCCCCACTTCGGTGGAGCGGTTGGCGAACAACGGGACGGCCAGGGTCGGCCGGACCTGGGGATCGGGCGGCGCCGCTCCTAAGGGGCGGTAACCGCAACCCCACAGGCTGACCAACAGCAAGGCGACCACTCCAAGGCGGCAGACGGCCATGATTTCACTCCCTCAGACGACAATACTGACCAGCTTGCGCCGGGCCAGGATTATTTTTTTGGGTCGGCTTGCCCTGAATCCATTTCTCAATGGCAGGGTCGGCCAGGGCCAGGGTTTTGATGTCTTCATCCGTGGCCGAGGCCGGCACGACCAGGCGGCTTCTCACCTTGCCGTTGACCTGGATCACCACGGTCAAGGCAGAGACCTCCAGGGCCTCGGCCTGGGGTTGGGGCCAGGGGACCTCCATGACCAGCGTAGTGTGCCCCAGGGCCTGCCACAGTTCCTCGGCGATGTGGGGCACCATGGGGCTGACCAGGAGCAGGATGGCCTCCACCGCCTCCCGGAAGACCGGCAGGGCGGCCGCCTCCCGGGGCTTGCGCTCCGCGGCCAGATAAAAAGCGTTCACCAGTTCCATCACCGCGGCGATGGCGGTGTTGAAGTGGAAAGAGTCCTCGATGTCGTCGGTCACCTTCTTGATGGTGGCGTGGACTTTGTGGCGAAACTCCGAGAGTTCTGAGGACAATTCGGTCCCGGGGCCTCGATAGGGCGAAACGCCCTTTAATTCAGGCAGCAGGTCCTGGACCAGATTCCACAGGCGGTGCAGGAACCGGGCCGACCCCGCCACCCCCTGGTCGCTCCACTCCAGGTCCTTCTCCGGCGGCGCCGCGAACAGCAGGAACAGGCGGGTGGTGTCGGTGCCGTATTCGGCGATCATGTACTCCGGGTCCACCACGTTGCCCTTGGATTTGGCCATCTTGGCCCCGTCTTTCAAGACCATCCCCTGGGTGAGGAGACGCTGAAAGGGCTCGTCGATGGCCACCATCCCCAGGTCCCGGAAGACCTTGGTGAAAAAGCGGGCGTAGAGCAGGTGGAGCACCGCGTGTTCGATGCCGCCGATATACTGGTCCACGGGGAGCCAGTAGTTCACCCGGGCCGGGTCCAGGACGCCTTCGGTGTAATCGGCGCTGGCGTAGCGCAGGAAGTACCAGGAGGACTCCACGAAGGTGTCCATGGTGTCCACTTCCCGCCGGGCCGGGCCGCCGCAGGTGGGGCAACTGACCTCATAGAACGCCGGCAGCTGCGCCAGGGGCGAGCCGCCCTCCCCGGTGATGGCCACCTCCAGGGGCAGGACCACGGGCAAATCTTTTTCCGGCACCGGCGCCAGGCCGCAGCGCTCGCAGTAAATAATCGGGATGGGCGCCCCCCAGTAGCGCTGCCGGGAGATGAGCCAGTCCCTCAGGCGGAAGTGCACCGCGGGCTTGCCCTGGCGGCGCTCTTCCAGGTAGGCGGCGATGGCCTCCTTGGCCGCGGCGCTGGCCATGCCGCTGAACTGGCCGGAGTCCGCCAGGACGCCTTCGTCCTCGTACGCCGCAGTGAGGGTGTCGGCCTTAAGCTCTTCCCCGGGCGGTTGGATCACCACCTGGATGGGCAAATCGTACTTCTTGGCGAACTCGAAGTCCCGCTGGTCGTGGGCCGGCACCGCCATCACCGCGCCGGTGCCGTACTCCATGAGCACGAAATTGGCCACATAAATGGGCATCTTGACGCCGGTGACGGGGTTTGTGCAAAAGCTGCCGGTGAACACCCCTTCCTTGGTGACCTCCTCCAGGACGCCCCGGCTGCGGTTCTGGCCCCGCCAGTACTCCACAAAGTTCCCCACCGCGGCTTCCTGGCCGGTGCCTCGGGCCAGGGCCAGGGCCAGGGGATGCTCCGGGGCCAGGCTCATGAAGGTGGCCCCGAACAGGGTGTCGGCCCGGGTGGTGAACACCGTCAGGGGTTCGCCACCGCCCTCCAGGGGAAAATAGATCTCGGCCCCGGGGGATTTGCCGATCCAGTGGCGCTGCATGGTGAGGACCCGCTCCGGCCAGTGGGTCAGCTGGTCCAGATCGGCCAGCAAGCTCCTCGGCATAAGCGGTGATCTTGAAGAACCACTGGTTCAGCTCTTTTAAGTGCACCGGGGAATCGCAGCGCCAGCAGAGGCCCTCTTCCACCTGTTCGTTGGCCAGCACGGTGGCGCATTGGGGCACCAGTTGACCGGCGCCTCTTTCTTGTAGGCCAGCCCCCGGCGAAACATCTCGATAAAGACCAGCTGCTCCCAGCGGTAGTAGTTCGGATCGCAGGTGGCCAGCTCCCGGGGCCAGTCGTAGCTGTAGCCCAGTTCCTTGAGCTGGCGGCGCATGTAGGCGATATTGTCGTAGGTCCAGGCGGCGGGATGGAGCCCCCGGGCCATGGCGGCGTTCTCCGCCGGCAGCCCGAAGGCGTCCCAGCCCATGGGATGGAGCACGTTGAAACCCCGCATCCGCTTGTACCGGGCCACCACGTCCCCGATGGTGTAGTTGCGCACGTGGCCCATGTGGATGCGCCCGGAAGGGTATGGGAACATCTCCAGCACGTAGTACTTGGGCCGGGCGGGGTCTTCGGTGGCGTTAAACAGCCCCCGCGCCTCCCAGATCTGCTGCCACTTGGCTTCCAGGGGGCGGGGTTCGTAACGAGAGGCCATGCCATGCTCCTGATCGCAGGTTCCTGAGTTCATTAAAAGTTAAAATTTATCACAGAAATCCCCCCCCAGGTCAATTAAATACGACGAAAAGCCTTGAGAGGCAGACGGCAGGCCGGGACTTATCGCCAGGCATCGCGTGTGCGATGGGCTTTAATCGCACTCCGGTATTACCCCCCTTCAGGCGACGTGTTTGAGTCGCTGCCCCCACCCAGTACCGCATAAAGTCGCACCTGATTGGAGAGCTTCGCCAGGCGAATGGCGATGAGTCCCTGTTGGGCGGAATAGAGAGACCGTTGGGCATCCAGCACGTTCAGGTAGATGTCGATCCCTTTTTCATAGCGGAGAGTGGAAAGCCGGTAGGTCTTGGCGGTGGCAGCCACCAGGGATTGCTGCGCCTCCATCTGGTCCCCTACGGTTCCCCTGGTGGCCAGCGCATCGGCAACATCCTTGAAGGCCGCCTGGATCGCCTTCTCGTATTGAGCCAGGGCGATCTCCTTATCAACCTTGGTTACTTTGAGGGCCGACCAGGTGCGGGCATCGAAAATCGGCAGCACGATCTGGGGTGCGTAATTCCACATGAACGAGCCGGATTTGAAAAGCCCCGACAGATCGCCGCTGGCGCTGCCAATCGCGGATGTGAGCGAAATGCGGGGAAAGAAAGCCGCCCGGGCCGCGCCGATATTGGCATTGGCGGCCTTGAGCAGGTTTTCCGCCTGGAGAATATCCGGGCGACGCAGGAGCACTTCGGAGGACATGCCGGGTGAAACCTCCGGCAGGGGTTTGACGACGCTCAATTCCTGCGGCAACAGGTCGGCCGGCACCAGTGAGCCTGCCAGCAGGTTCAGGGCATTTTCATCTTGAGCCACCTGCTCCGTGTACCGGGCGACGTCCACCCGGGCCGCATCCACTCTCGTTTGCGCCTGGCTGCAGGTCCAGTTCGGGCGCGAGTCCGACTTCAAAGCGCCGTCGAATTAATTTGTAGGCGGCCTGCTGGCTCTCGAGGGTGGATTGGGCCAGCTTGAGGTTTTCCCGATCCGCGGCCAGGGTCAGATAAGCGTTGGCAACTTCGGACACCAGCAATATCTGCGCACTGCGGCGGGCCTGTTCCGTGGCGAAGTATTCCTCCAGGGCCTTTTTCCCCAGGCTGCGGATACGGCCGAAGAAATCAATCTCCCAGGAAGTGATGCCCAGATTGACGTCGTACTCCTTCAAGGTCACCAAGCCGGTGGTGCCGGAAATCAAGACGTGCTTGCTTGCTGGCCGTGACGCCCGTTTCCACCGTCGGCAAAAGCTCGGCGCGCTGGATGCGGTACAGGGCCCGCGCCCTTTCCACGTTCAAGGCGGCCACCCGCAGATCGCGGTTGTTTTTCAAGGCCGTGTCGATGATCTTTTGAAGTCGCTCGTCGGTGAAGAATTCCCGCCATTGCAGGTCGGCGGCAACTGGCGCCCCCCGGCGTGGCTGGGGTCTCTTTGTAGGCCGGGCCACTGGGCCAGGCGGCGGGAACCGGCGCTTCGGGCCGGGTGTATTTCGGGATCATGGTGCAGCCGGTGAGGCAGAATGGCCGTCACAGCCACAAATGAACAACTTTCTGATCATATCAGCTGCCCCTCCGAGGACTTACAGCGTCCGAATCGTGTTCCGCGGAGTTGTGGTTGCCGCTTTCTTTGCGAAAAGGCTGCATCACCCGCACATAGAAGAGCGGAATGAAAAAGAGATCGCCAGGAAGGTGGCCGTACACCATGCCGCCCAGACACGCCGGTGCCGATGGCATTCTGGGCGCCGGCGCCGGCGCCGGTGGCCAAGGCCAGGGGCAGGACGCCGAAGCCGAAGGCCAGCGAGGTCATGACGATCGGGCGCAGCCTCAGTTTCGCACCCTTCCAGCGTCGCCTCGATCAGCCCCATCCCTCGCCCGACGTTGGCCTTGGCGAACTGAACGATCAGGATGGCGTTCTTGGTCGTAAGCCCGAGAGTGGTCAGAAGGCCGATCTGGAAGTAGACATCGTTGGGCAGACCCCGCAAGCGACGTAGCCATCACGCCGCCGATGACCCCCAGGGGCAAGGCCAGCAGGATCGCAATGGGAATGGTCCAGCTCTCGTACAGGGCCGCCAGGCACAGGAAAATCACGAGAATGGAAAAGGTATAGAGCAGCGGCGGTCTGGGACTTGGCCATGCCGCTCCTGATAGGAGAGCCCGGTCCAGTCAAAACCGACGCCCTTGGGCAGCTTCGGGACGATCTCTTCCATGGCCTGCATCGCCTCGCCGGAGCTCCTCCCGGGCGCCGGCTCACCCCAGATGTTCAAGGACGGGAAGCTGTTGAACCGCTCCAGGAGCGGCGACCCCTGGAACCAGTGGCCGGAGGCGAAGGAAGTGAACGGCGTCATCGTCCCCGTGGCATTGCGAACATAGAGCCGCTCCAGGTCTTTGGGCAGCATGCGGTAGGGCGCGTCGGCCTGGACGTAAACCCGCTTGACCCGTCCCGCCCTGGATGAAGTCGTTCACATAGGCGCTGCCGAAGGCCGCCGAGATGGTGTTGTGGATGGAGCTGATGGGAACCCCCAGGGCGCCCGCCTTTTCCCAATCCACGTCGATCCGGTATTGGGGCACATCTTCCAGGCCGTTGGGGCGGACGCGCACCAGCCTCGGGTCCTTGGCGGCCATGCCGAGCAGTCTGGTTGCGGGCCGCCATTAAGGCTTCGTGTCCCAGCCCGCCCCGGTCCTGCAATTGAAAGTCGAACCCGCCCGCCCGGCCCAGCTCCAGGACCGCCGGGGGCGGGAAGGCAAACACCATGGCGTTGCGGATCTGCGAGAACTTGACCATGGCGCGTCCCGACCAGGGCATTTACTTTCAGGTCCGCCCCGGGGCGCAGGTCCCAGTCCTTGAGCTTGACGAACCCCAGCCCCACGTTCTGCCCGGCTCCGGAAAAGCCCCGGCCGGCGACCGTGAACATGGACGCCACCGCTTCCTTCTCATCCTCCAGAAAATGGCTGCGGACTTGATCCAGGACCTGCTTGGTCTGCTCCAGGGTCGAACCCGCCGGCAGCATCGCCTGGACGAACATGATGCCCTGGTCCTCATCGGGGAGATAGGCGGTGGGCATGCGCTGGAACAGGAATACCAGGGCCGCCACGATCAGCAGGTAAATCACCAGGTAGCGGAGCTTCTTCGCCAGCATCCGGCCGACCAGTGCCTGGTACCGGTCCCTGGTCCAAAAAAACACCCGGTCGAACCACCGGAAAAATGGCCGAAAGAGAAAGAAACCGGTCTCCGCCGGCCTCATGCCCCTTGGCCACCGGCTTGAGCAGCGAGGCGCACAGCACCGGGGTCAGGATCAGGGCCACCAGGACCGACAGCAGCATGGCGGCGATGACGGTGACGGAAAACTGGCGGTAGATGACCCCGGTGGAGCCGCCGAAGAACGCCATGGGGCCGAACACCGCCGAGAGCACCAGCCCGATGCCGATCAAGGCGCTGGTGATTTCGCCCATGGACTTGCGGGTCGCCTCCCTGGGCGAGAGCCCCTCCTCGCTCATGACCCGTTCCACGTTTTCCACCACCACGATGGCGTCGTCCACCAGCAGGCCGATGGCCAGCACCATGGCGAACATGGTCAGCATGTTGATGGAGAACCCGAACAAACCCAGGACGGCGAAGGTTCCCAGGATCACCACCGGCACCGCCAGGGTCGGAATCAGCGTGGCCCGGATGTTTCCCAGGAAAAGATACATCACCAGGAAGACCAGCAGAATCGCCTCGAACAGGGTCTTGACCACCTCGTCGATGGCCACCTTGACGAAGGGCGTGGTGTCATAGGGGTAGATGACCTTCATGCCGTGGGGGAAGTACCTGGACAGCTCCTGCATCTTCGCCTTGACGGCATCGGCGGTTTCCAGGGCGTTGGCGCCGGCGGCCTGCCGGACGGCCAGGGCGGCCGCGGGTTTGCCGTTGAAAAGCACGTTGGCTCCGTAGCGCTCGGTGCCCAGCTCCGTCCGTCCCACGTCGCGCACCCGCACGATGGAGCCGTCCGGATTGATGCGCAGCGGGATGGCGGCGAACTCCTCCGGGGTCTTGAGCAGGTTCTGGACGATGATGGAGGCGTTCAGCCGCTGGCCTGCCACCGCCGGCGCCCCGCCGAACTGGCCGGCGGAGACCTCCACGTTGTAGGCCTGGAGCCCCCGGATGACATCTTCCATCGTCAGCCGGTAATCGGTCAGTTTATCCGGATTGAGCCAGACCCGCATGGCATACTGGGAAGTGAAGGCTTCCACCTCGCCCACTCCCGGCACCCGGGCCAGCACCTGCTCGATGTTGGCCTGGGCGTAGTCCGCCAGGTCAAATTCATCCATGCTGCCGTCTTCCGAGGTCAGGCCCACAATGATCAGCCAGTTTCGGGTGGACTTGCTGACCTTGACGCCCTGGCGCTGCACCACATCGGGCAAACTCGCCATGGCGAGCTGGAGCTTGTTCTGCACCTGGGCCCAGGCGAGGTCCGGATCGGTCCCCGGGGCAAAGGTGAGCTCGATTCTCCCGGCGCCGGACGCATCGCTGGTGGCGGACATGTACAGCATCTTGTCGAATCCGGTCATCTTCTGCTCGATGATCTGGACCACGCTGTTTTCCACGGTTTCGGCCGAGGCCCCGGGATAAAAGGCGTCAATGGCGATGGACGGAGGGGCGATGGGCGGATACTGGGAGATGGGCAAATTGTAGATCGCCAGCCCGCCCGCCAGCATCATGATGATGGCGATGACCCAGGCGAAGACCGGGACGGTCCAGAAAGAAGTTCGATAACATCACGGTCCTCCGTCAGTTCGATTCTGCGGGCGGGCGTTTCGGGTTTGCGGCTGCTGCGCCGGCCTTTGGGCCTCCCCAGGCAACGGCCTTTACGGTGGCGCCCGGCCGCACATTCAGCATGCCCTCGACGATCAGGCGATCTCCGGCCGACAGCCCGGAGGAAACGAGCCATTGGTCGCCGATGGCGCGATTGAGGGTCAGCATCCGCTGCTGGACCTTGCCGGCCTCATCCACGATCAGGGCGACGGGTTCCCCTTTGGGATTGCGGCTCACCCCTTGTTGCGGGACCAGGATGGCCTGGGTCGCGATCCCCTCCTGCACCACGGCCCGCACGAACATGCCCGGCAGGAGCAGATGGTTCGGATTCGGGACCACGATCCGCAGGGTGAAAGACCCGGTCGCCGGGTCCACCGTGACGTCCCGGAATTGCAGGGTGCCTTCCAGGGGGCACAGGTGTTCCGTCTTCCAGGAGGATGCGGACTTTTCTGCCGTTTTTGCCATCGGCGCTGAGCCGGCCAGCTTCCAGGTTGCGTTTCAACCGCAGCAGCTCGGCGGACGATTGAGTCACATCCACGTAAATGGGGTCGAGCTGTTGGATGGTGGCCAGGGACATCGGCTGATACGCCGTCACCAGGGCGCCGTCCGTCACGCTGGACTTGCCGATGCGCCCGGATATGGGTGCGGTGACCCGGGTGTAGCCCAAATTGATGCGAGCCCCCTCCACCGCGGCTTTCCAATATTCGATCTCGGCCCGGGCCTGTTCCACCGCCGCGGCCGGCGTCGTCGTAGTCCTGCCGGCTGACCGCTTTGTCGACCAGCAATTCCTTGTAGCGTTCGGTCTTCAACCGGATCGAGGCGGCAGATTGGCCTGGGCCTTGCCAAGGGAGGCCCTGGCGGAGTCAAGAGCCACCTTAAAGGGCGCCGGATCAATCTGGTAAAGCAGTTGTCCGGCCTTGACATCGGAGCCTTCCCGGAACAGGCGCTTCTTGATGATGCCATTGACCTGCGGGCGAATTTCCGCCACCAGGTAGGGGGACGTGCGGCCCGGCAACTCGGTGGTCAACTCAACCTCCTGCGGCTGAATGGTCACCGTGGCCACTTCTGGGGCCGGGGGCGCTGTGGCTTGCTGCCCGGGTCCGCTGCCGCAGCCTTCCAGTAATATAGCCAGCGCTACCGAAGCCACCAGCCAGGTAAAAGGTGTATAGCCGTTCTTGTACACGTGCATCAGAGTCTCTCCAAATATCGGTGATGAATGTATGCAGCCCGCAAACCCGCCTGCGGCCTCAAGGCTCCAGCAATCCTTTGAAAAAAATATCCAAAATGGCGTCCGGGTCTTCCGGGAAAGGATAGCTTTCGGGGGCGTCGAGCCAGAGCAACAGCGAGGCGTCAATGGCGCTGTCGAGTGCCACCGCCAGGTAATAAGGGTCGGCGATCTTTTTAAACCGATGGTTATCTATTCCACTGGCAAAGACCGAGGCAAGTCTTTTGAGGATGCCGTAATATCGCCTACGCACCTCATTATCCACGCCCGCCTTGAGGTTGAAGCTGATGCCCCTGCTCTCGGCCAGAAACAAGCGAATGAAGGGAAGGTTGCCGCGCACCCGTTCGCCTTTGGTCCGGACATAATTGCGCAGTTTTTCTACTTCGTCCTCCGCCTGTTCAATTGCTCGCACGATGGCAGCTTCGAACCGGTCGCATTGCTCCAGAACCAGGTCCTTGTAGAGGTCCTCCTTGTTCTGGAAGAACTTGTAGAGAGTGCCGACGGCGAACTCGGCCTTCTCGGCGATCTCGTGCATGGAGACGCTGTGGTATCCCTTCTGCGAAAAGAGGTCCAACGCGGTGGCCAGCATCTCTTGACGTTGCCGTAATTTCTCTCTTTCCCGCCTGGGGAGCTTCTGATCTGCCATCGTTTGACCCCCGAAGCTGAATTATATATTCATAAAATGAATTTGTCGTCATAATATAGACGAGCCGAATCTATTGTCAAAGGAAGTTCGGAGGAATTCGCAGCCGCAGGTAGGGCAGGTTATATGGCTCTCTCGGGGGCGATGCCGCACCTAACCCGGAAAATTAACGGAAAGTGCTTAAAAAAGCATAGGGTATCTGCTAAGATGCTGTTGTCGCTAAACAAACAACTTATCGGCAAGGATCAGGTTTGAAAGCCTTTTTCCAAGGAAGAAGAGTCCGATTTTGCCGGGGGCCGGATCGCCTCCGATGCCGGCGGCCCGGTGCTCCGGGAGTTGGACCCGGATAGTTCGGCCAAGGCTTGATTCACCATTTCTCGGATCGGCCGGAGCGGATGATCCTGGGGCACTCGATCAGATGATTTTACGAACCCAACGCTAATGCCACCGGGCCCAGACCCCCTCGGCCGCCGCCACGGTAAACTCCAGATCCCCCGGGGTGTGGGCCCGGGAGATGAACAGGGCCTCAAATTGCGACGGCGGCAGGGAGATACCGGCCTCCAGCATCCCCTGGAAGAATTCACGGAACTGCGTCAGGTCGGATTTCTTGGCCTCTATCGAGGTCCCTCACCGGCCCGTCGGTAAAAAATAGGGTGAGCATCGACCCCACCCGGTTGACTGTCAGGTCCACCCCCTGGCGGGCCGCGGCGGCCTTCAGTTCCCGGGCCAGCCAGGCGCCCTTCTCCTCCAGGTCCTCATAGAGGCCGGGTTCGGTCAACGCCGTGAGGGTCGCCAGTCCCGCGGCCACCGCCACCGGGTTCCCCGACAGGGTCCCCGCCTGGTAGATGGGGCCGCTCGGGGCCATCTGGGTCATTAAGTCCCGCCGGCCGCCGTAAGCGCCCACCGGCAGGCCGCCGCCGATGATCTTGCCCAGGCAGGTGAGGTCGGGCCGGATACCGTACAATTCCTGGGCCCCGCCCCGGGCCACCCGGAAGCCGGTGATCACCTCGTCGAAGATCAGAATAATCCCTTCCTGGTCGCACACATCCCGCAAGCCCTTCAAAAACCCGGGCCCGGGCGGCACCACCCCCATGTTGCCGGCTATCGGCTCCACGATGATGGCCGCAATCTCTCCCTTATATCGCCCCGCCGCCTGGCGCACCGCCTCCAGGTCGTTGTAGGGCAGGGAGACCGTCAATTCGGCGATCTCCGGGGGCACCCCGGGACTGCCGGGGATGGCCTGGGTGAGGACCCCGCTGCCCGCGGCCACCAGAAAAGAGTCGGCATGGCCGTGGTAACAGCCGTCGAACTTGATCACCCGGGAGCGGCCTGTGGCCCCCCGGGCCAGCCGCAGGGCGCTCATGGTCGCTTCCGTGCCGGAGTTGACCAGGCGCACCATGTCAAGCACCGGCACCGCGGCGCAGAGAACCCGGGCCAGTTCCAGTTCCCCAGGCGTCGAGGCCCCGAAGCTGGTGCCTTTGGCTGCCGCATCCTGTACCGCCGCCACCACCGCCGGGGCGGCGTGGCCCAGGATCAACGGCCCCCAGGAGCCCAGGTAATCCAGGTAGGAGTTGCCGTCCACGTCAAAAACCCGGGCCCCCGACCCATGGGTAATGATCCGGGGGGTGAGGCCCACGGCCTGCCAGGCCCGCACCGGGCTGTTCACCCCTCCGGGCATGAGTTCGCTGGCGGCTTGAAACAGCGCTTCGGATTTTATGAATGATGCCATTGCCGGTCTCCTATATCTGGATTAAGATATAACGAGGGGATTGGGGGAAAGGGGCCAGGGTCGTCTGCCCCCTGACAATCCCTCCCCCCAGGGTGCTCAAACCTCTCCACGATCCGCCCCCTCAGGATGCCGGCGGCGTCTCCCCTTCCTTGAAATACCGCATGGTGGTCTTTTTCAGTTCGGTTTCGCTGAACAGCATCTCGTAGTTGTGGACTCCGGTCTCAGCCGCCATCCTGGCGGCGATCTCAACGCAGGCTTCCGGGGTGCGGCCATGGATCATGGTATAGAGATTGAAGGGCCAGGAGGGTGCCGGCCGCCGAGCGTAGCAGTGGGTCACGGCCCTTTGCCCGGCCAGATGCTGGCCGATGCGCTTCAGGTCGGCCTCGGGCACCGCCCAGGCCACCAGGGCGTTGGCCTCGTAGCCTGACTGCTGGTGGCGCAGGGTGGCCCCGAACCGCCGGATGTAGCCCCGGTCCATCAGGCTCCGGATGGCGGCCAGCAAGACCTCTTCCCCAACCCCCAGAAAATCCGCCACCTCCTGAAACGGGCGGGGACAAATCTCCAGATCCCGTTGCAGGGCCAGGATCACCTTCTTGTCCAGATCCGACAGCATCCACGGCCTCCCCAATCTTCCGGGAGTTTAGACCAATCCGCCGGGCTTGGCAAGGGGAGCCGGAGCCCCTGGACTCCCCAGCCGGGTTGGCGTTTTGGCGAAAATCGAGGGGATTCTCAGAGCGGTATGAGCGCCAGGGACCGGGTCTGTAGCCCAAAAACCAGGCACTCCTTTCTGGCCCTGATTCTCTGCCGTGAGCCCCTTACTGCCACGTTACCCTGTCCCCCGTCTTGATCCCGTGGCGGTCGGCAAACCCGCCGGGGACTTCCAGGACCTGTTCCACCGGCGCCGGCGAAATCAGCTCCCCCGGGAAGCTCGCGGGCACGTTCCGGGTTACTCCCGCTACCCGCCCGTCGCTGATCCAGATGAGGTCCAGGGAAAGACGCATCCCCCGCATGCAGAAGCTCTGCACCTCCTTTTCCGGCATAAAGAAGAGCATCCCCCGGCCCTCCGGCAACTCGCTCCGGTAACTCAGGCCCAGGTAAAGCCGCTCCGGGGTCCGCACAGCTTCAGCCTGCACCGTGACCTTCCCGAGGCTCACCCGGACCCAGGGGTTGCCCTGTTCCGAGACTTCCTGTCCCCCGGCCCCCCCGGCGAGGACGGCTATAAGCAGCGCCACCTTCACCCAGGCACGCATCCGACTTGATCTCATCCTTATCCTCCGGTGAAGCCCTCCGGGCCCGTCCCGGTTCACCCGGCTCCTCACTCCGGCGCCGCCCACGAAAGACCCTGGAACTCGGCGAACCCGGTGCGATATTCTTTGTGCGAGCCAGTCATCCTTGAAACCTACCGGTAAATTATAGAAAGTGCACGACGGGCCTGGCCCTAATTTTGAACTTTGGACCAGCCTTACAGAAGTTCCCGCCGGCTGCTCACTTCCCCTCCAGGCTGAGGACAGGGGCGGGTGCTGGCGGTAACCGCTTGTTTCATTTTAGGTAATTCCTAACATTTTTAAGAGAATCTGCCATAAAAATTGTCGCCGTGCCGGGCAGCCAACAGTCCCAGGGCAACAGCAGCGCCCCGGCCCGGGACTTCGTCCAGGCCGCGGGGTTCCCAGTCACGACGATTTTAACTGACATTTGTAAAAAAGAGCACTCGTGATGGAATCATAGACAAAGCCAAACCCGTCGCAGGCGGGGACGGAAAGCCACGGGTCTTAAAGAGATAGCCGGGTTGCCTGGAATGAGGCGGCTCAGTTTTTTGCTTATTGGAAGGAAAAATGAAAAAGTGGAATCTGTTGGCATTGGTTTTTGTTTTGAGTGCCTTTTTTTGCTTAACTGCCACTAGTGTCGCTTACTCCGGGGGGGTGATGACGGACCTGGGCACATTACCGGGCGGAACATACAGTCAAGCCAATGGTATCAGTGATAAAGGTCAAATCGTTGGATACTCAGGGCAAGGGTCAAATGATCGTGCCTTTTAATTCTTTGGTGGCCAGGATAGCAGCACCTCATAGATTCCGGCCAGCCGGCGATACGCCGAAATGATCGCCCCATAACCGTTTTTAAACCGGATGATCACCTGGCTGCCCCCCCGGTGGAGCCGGCGGTGTTATGAGGCACTGTTGAGACCTAAGCTAGGATCGTGTTTCGGAAGTAGCTTCAATAAGTTAGGGTCTTAAAAATCCCCCTCCCCTGGTGGGAGGGGGTTAGGGGAGGGGGGATAAGGCTCTGTATCTTTTCACGGTTTCGTCACCCCCACCCTAACCCTCCCCCATCAAGGGGGAGGGAACAAGAGGTTTTTCTTTTTTAAGGTTTTCCTGAAACGCAACACTAGTGAGGCATCGGTCAGGATCAAACCGGTCGTCTGGCCCTGGGGCGCTGGCCGGCGGAACGGTGAGGTGCGGGACCCTGGCAGCCGCAAGGGTGTCGGGGTCCAAGTCGTGGTCCAGCATGGGCACTCCCTCTTTAAATTTCGGTCTTTTGGATGATGAGTTTAACGTCCATATAATCATAACGTTAAGCCACCATGAGTTTTTGATGCGGATTAAAAAATCCGCTCCCCGCGTGATTGCTGACCCCGGGCCCTGCCTGGGGCCGCCTGGCCCAACCCGGCAAACCCGGCTGGGCAGGTGGCGGTCTGTTTCTCTAGTGAAGTTGAAGAAAGAGAGCTACAAGGGAACCGGGGCTATGGCTTCTTGGCGTCGGCGATCTTATCTTATCCCTGAGCCAGAGCCCGGAGCGAGACCCGGGACCCCGGTTGCGGTTACCCCCCAGGGGCTGCGGTCAGCTTCGGCAATTCTACCAGGAGGAAGGGCATCATGACGGATGAGAGCGCCGGGCACGACAGTTTGGTGGTGGTCTGGACCTCGGGCGACCGGGAAGTGGCCCGAAAAATGGTGTTCATGTACACCAAGAACGCCAGGCTCCGGGACTGGTGGGGCCGGGTGCGCTTGGTGGTCTGGGGTCCGTCGGCGCAGTTGCTCTCGGTGGACCTGGGGCTCCAGGAAGAGCTGGAGGACCTCAAGGCCGCCGGGGTGGAACTCGTGGCCTGCAAGGCCTGCGCCGATCTTTACGGGGTAGCGGACCAACTCCGGGCCCTGGGGATCGAGGTCATTTTCATGGGCCAGCCCTTGACTGAGATGTTAAAATCGGGCTGGACTTGCCTGACCTTTTAGAGGCCGGTCTTAACCGGGTTTAGGGCCGCTGCACGGCCCGGACCTGGCCGGAAAAACCCTTCAAGGTTGGATTTCCCGGACCAAAGGGGTAAAACACCGGTGCCGGCGGTTGCCCTCGCCTGCAGTTCTGCGTATGGCCGGCCGTGCCCTCCAGGCAATTGACCTCTATCTCCCAGCCCCAAACCATTTAAGAGGAGCACCCATGGACACCCATCAGATCACCTACCGGGAGAAGTTGGCCCAGCACCTGATCAAGCATCTCACCAAGCGCCGGCTCGAGGCGAGCTACGCCGCCACCGCGGCCCAGGCCCGGGACGAAATCCTGGCCATGATTCCGGCCGGGGCCACCGTCAGCCGCTGCGGTTCCATGTCTCTGGTGGAGATGGGGCTGTGGGGGGCGTTGGCCGCTAAAGCCGGGGTAACGATCATCGACCCCTACCGCCCGGGACTGTCTCCGGAAGAGGGCGTCAGCCTGCGGGCCCGGGGCCTGACCGCCGACTATATGATCACCAGCACCAACGCCATCACGTTAGATGGCAAGCTGGTGAACCTGGACGGCCAGGGCAACCGTGTGGCGGCCATGTGCTACGGACCCAAAAAGGTCATCCTGGTAGTGGGGATGAACAAGGTGGCCCCGGACCTGGAAACCGCCATGGCCCGGGTAAAACACCACGCCGCCCCCATCAACGCCATCCGCCTCAACCGGGCCACTCCCTGCGTGGAAACGGGGCTGTGCTCCGACTGCCGGAGCCCCGAGCGCATCTGCAACATGTGGTCGATCATCGAGGGGCACCTGGTGGCCAACCGCATCCATGTCAAGCTGGTGGGAGAAGACCTGGGCTATTAAAAACCCCAGGCTCCCCTGGAGCCCGGAACCCGGTGCGACCGCGCCCTGGCTTGGTTGCCCCGGGTTACCGCGGTTTTCTATCGGTCCCCAGTGGTCCTCACCTCAGCAGCGCTTCAAGTTGTTCGAGATTGAAAGAAGTCTCGTGAGCTTGGGACATCCACCTGGCACATCGGTTCGCATTCAAAGGAACGCCAACCGCGGGGATGCCGATGCGGATACACAACCTCATGCCCATGGCCAGCTCGGGGATACAGGCAATGCCCAGCGCCCCGATGCTGGGGTGCTCTTGCTTGAGTTGCCTAAAGAGCCGCTCCTGCTCGATCTCTACCGAAATATAGGGTTTGATGCCGTATTTCTCGAGGAGGACACTCCCCAGGCGGATGAGGCAATCCTCGGTGCAACCCCGGCACACAGCCTCGATATCACCCTTTACCGAGCGGCATTCCGGCCTGAAGTCGCGCAGACAATGGGCGATGAGGGCAAACTTATATGCGGCGCGTTTGAAATCTTCCCGATAAATCCTGTTCACTAATTCAATCTCCAGCATGTACAGGTGGTATTTCTCCTCCGGCGTGGCCAGCGTACCATCAAGCCTCTGCGCCAGGGGTAAGGTCTTCAAGTGGTTCGAAACATTCTGGGTATAGACGGACATCGACTGCCTGAGAGTCTTTCGAACGAATTGGAGCGTCTGCCGGTCGGCACCCGTGGTTTTCAAACCCGAAAGCAACGGCTTCTTTCCCGCCTGCTGGATCAGGGCCAAAAGCCTTTTCTCATCGGGGAGGCGCTGGAGGAATAAATCTGCGAGGCCCTTGATGGCGGCGTAGTAAGGTTCACTATCATCGCCTTCAGCAAACAGGGAGTAGGTTTTCCCCTGTACCGGCGTGTAGAGTTTCGTCTGAATAGACAATGCCTTAAAACTCCTCTCCCTGCCCAAAGACCAATGTAAACTCCTTCAGGGGATATTTCACCCTGACAAGTTTCTGCCTGGCTGCACTTCCAAATTTTTATAAGGGTGAGGCGTAGTTATACTTATCAAGGTATTATTCGTTAATTTTTAGCAAGAGTAAAGACTTTGCCTTGCCCAAGCCCAGGGTATTTCGTGTGACCCCCTCCCGTCTGGCCTCATTTATAACCGGCCGCGGCATGTCCCTTTTGCCATTTTATCTTGACGGCTCATAGGCCCTTTTCGAAAAATTAAGGCTTTTCGGAAGCCAAAGTTAAGGTATTTCCTGATTGAAAACAACCAAGATGAGGTATTTAAATAGCAATAACTAGACTGTGGGGAACTCATAGGAGTACTTCCCGAAAATCGAACCTCCATCATGAGAAGATTTTGCAAAGCTATTTACATAAAATTTTGACAAGCACGTGGGGCAGACCACCGTGTAATGTAGCCGGGTCTTCCAGCTCCGGGATGCCGCCGGAGAACAAGAATGCCGGCCCGAGAGAGGCTGTTGACCCCAGGTGAAGCGCATAAAATCTCTAGCTTCTATCATCCAGGGCAAGGAAGCAGAACCGCCTATGGAACTGCCCGATAAAGAAACCCCATTCCATCTCCGCGTCACGATGGGCTCCCAGGAGATGGATCATATTATCCAGGCCCGCAAGAACCTATCAGACGTCACAGCTCTGGCCCAATATGCCATCCTTTACAAGAAGATGGGCTGGTCGCCGGTGGCTGTGGACGCGCATACCGGGACCTGCCTGCAGGTAGACTTCAATCTGCCTCAGCCGACCTGGTTAAATTTGTTGATGGATTTGGCCTTAAAATATAACCGAGTATCTCTGGCCATCCGTCTCGAGCCCGACTCGCGACTCTTTGTACTCATGGTAAATCCCGCCTTTGGGAAAGAATTTCTGGATGGTCTCGGAGATTGGCGGTCTCCCTGTATGGCTCGGGTAGGGGATACCCGGGAAAACCATTTCCTGCTGTTGCCCCAGCCCTGGTGTTTTTCTCCAGGTCATGACTACGACGACGAAGATGCTCACCTGTCAGTCGCGGGGCCAGGAAAAATAGTAGCGGTTCCGCCTTCCGGGGCCCCAGCCAGTCAGGAAGCCTGGTGCTGGCTCCAGCCCCCCTGGAAGCAACCACCCGGTCATCCCACCCCAGGATTATTACTCCTGCTCGAGGAAGGTGGTTATATTTCCAGGAAGAGTCCCCTCTCGGAGGGAGATTTACCCACCTGGGATGACATTTTTCCCTGCATCTGTCACTCCAGCAGGTTGCTGCAAGCCTTGCTGGCCTCGGTAGCGAATAGTGATTTCTACTATCGAACCATCCTGCATGAGGCTCTGCAAGCCGGTTTGAAAGACCCCAGAATGCTTCAGGGCTTGCTTTGGCATGCCCCCCATGGCGAGATGCGGCAGGATCCTGAAGGCCTTCATACACTTTCCCATTGGGCTGCGGAGATTCAGAAACTTTTATCGGCTGGGGCCTTACCTGCGGAGAGCTGCCCCCCCGGTGGTGAATCCTGCCTGACTGGCCCCCCCCACGCCGCTTCGACGCCAAAGGGTAGGCCAGCCGCACCCTCATCCCCGGCAGACTGGGGGAATGAATTGAATTTTTTGGCGACCCTCGCCTCGCAGTTGGAGCACCAGGTCGATGAACTGGAGCGGCAGCATTTACTCTCGACGGCTGAACCCGGGGACCGCGTTTCTCCGAGCCTTACCCCGCAGAAAAACGGGAGAGATTTTGAGGAATTACGCCACGCCCTCGAGAAGTTTTTATCGAAAAATCCCGATTTATTAGATTAAAAATAAATCCAGCTTCTCCTATTGATCAAGATTTTGGGAAAAATTGGTCAAAAAGATAATAACAATACCAAAGACAAAAAATGAATGATGTGGTGCGTCGTATGATTATCAAACAATACAGGATAAATTTAGACTTATTACCGTCACACCTTAAATAAACAACGTGCTTATATATGCAAAGGAGATGTAACTATGTCGGGCAATACTTTACAAGACCTGTTCCAGGGCCAGATGGATTACATCTTTTTCTTCAAAGGGCTGGCCTTTATCCTGGTAGTGGCGGTCTCCTGCCTTTTTCGGGGATATCCTTCCCAGCGCCTCCCCTGGCGTTGGTTCGGGTTGTTCGCCCTGCTGCAGGGACTGGCTGCCTGGCTATCTCTGGTCGCCATGAACTTCGGGGAGCCTGCCTCGTTAAAAACTGCCTGTAGCCTCTTACAAATAGCTTCATGGATATCCTTGGCGGAATTCGGGCGATCCGGGATAGGCCGGCTCCTGAACCGGGATTCCGGGCTTTGGCTCATCGCGGTGCTGCTGATGCTCACCAGCCTGGGCGGTCTGAAAGGCTGGAGCGGCATCGAACATGCCAGCCGTTACACCCTGGGGCTGGCCGGGGGACTGTGGGCTGCGGCAGCCCTGTTCATGGCCGGATTCCGCCCGCCCTCCCGGGAACGGGGCGGCAGTCTCACCGCGGGTATCAGCCTGAGCCTCTTTGCCTTGACTATCGTTCTTTTCCCCCCTCTCGCCCTGGCTTCCCCGGGGTCCATCCTCAATCAAGCGTCCTTCCGGCGACTCACCGGTATGCCTCTGGAATTCTTCCAGGCTCTGCTGGCCTTCGGGATGGCTGCCGGCATCTACGGTTTCCTGCCGTGGCGGCAAAAGGGGGCGGAAAGTCAGGCAGCCCGGCAACGCTCCCGTTCCATGTTTGCCATGCTGGCCACTCTCTCTATTATCCTGGGGCTGGGAAGCATCTTGACCCTCTATCTGGGGGAATGGGCTCAAAAAAACCAGGAAAAGGTCAAGGGCGAGGCTCATGAGTATGCCACCATTGTGGTCAGCCGGCTCAATACCGAGTTCAAGCGCATGGAAGACGGCGTCACCGCAATGGCCGAGACGAGCTGGTTGCCGGCCTCCTTACGCTACCCAAATGAGGACAACCTGGTAAAGATCGATGCCTTATTGGACCACTATCGTGGCACCCTTGACGCTTCGGTGTGCTATATCATGGACAAAAGCGGGAAGACGATAGCCTCCTCGAATCGAAATGCCCCGGATAGTTTTGTGGGCAAAAGCTATGGCTTCCGTCCCTATTTTAAACAGGCCATCAAGGGCACCACCGGCCGGTATTTTGCCGTCGGCGTCACTTCCAAGGCGCCGGGGTATTACGTCAGCCGCCCGATACGGGCCAGGGGTAACCTGGGGGTTGCTGTGGTTAAAGTTTCCCTGCAGAACGTTACCCAGGAACTGCAAGCCGCGGGCCAGAAGGGTAATTCCTTGATATGCCTGGCGGATCCCCGGGGGGTCGTGTTTTTAGCCAGCCAGCCTGAAATGATTCTTAAAAGCCTTTGGCCGGTGGACGAGAAGGATCTGGCCAGTTTAAAAGATCAATATGGCAAGGATCAGTTTCCCGCTATTTTCCCTGCAAAGATCGGGGATGGCAGTAAAGTTGTTTATCAGGGCAAAAATTATCTGGCGTCCTTTGCTGGAACTATCCATGCCGGCTGGTCGGTCTTCTTTTTCCGCTCCGTTGAAATGGTGGGGGCGTACCGTCTGACCGGCATTGCGGTGGCCGGTATCCTGGCAATCCTGGCCCTGGTCATCCTGGGCAGCAACTTTTATTTCAAGGAACAAGCCCTGGCCTCCACCGGCCGGTTCCAGGCTATGTTCGACGCCGCGCCGGAAGCCATCGGCGTCATCGATCCGGATACCTTGCAGATCATGGAGGCCAATCGTTCTTTGGCCTCTTGCCTGGGCTTTTCCCAGAAAGAACTGCACACCTTAAAGCTGGGACACTTGTTAAACCAGGACCCCCGGGAGATTCGCCACCAGCTTCAGAGGATTACCCAGGAAGATGGCGGAGCCAAGATGGAATGGCAGGCCCGCAAAAAAGATGGCAGTGTCCTGGACCTGGAGGTCATGGGGTCCAAACTTGAGCATCAGGGCAAGGACCAGGTGCTGATTTTTTGCCGGGAAGCGGAAGCCTTGCGGTTGCCCCCCGCCGCCATTCTTCAGGAAAGCAGCCACTACTCGCAAGTCCAAGAACCCCGTGCCCCCAGCCTTCTGGCGGGAAGCACCTTCTCCGAGGCGCCTGACGCCAGCGAGGCTATCTTGCCTGCCCTGGAGGAAAAAAGCTCCTCCGAAAATGCGCCGAACTTTGACCACGAAGCTAAGGTGCATATCAAGAGAATTATGGAGGCATTAAATAAGGCCGAAAAATTGCGCAAAAACTCTGGAGATCTCCAAAAACTTTAGCATAGTGAACTGACCTGTCCGCCGTGGGTGTTCCAGGTTCTGAGCCATCTTTGGGGCCAGGCCCGCATAACCCAATGAACCAGGATGGACAGGTACGGGTTCATTTCACCTTGCCGCTAGCCAGGGCCGGCACCCGAGCCCCTAAATCGAATTGCACCCTGTTGCTAAAAGCACGCTGCCCGCGCCTCGCCAGGAGGATAATTTACCATGACCACGACATACCCCTTATTTGTGGTGGTATTATTTATGCTTTTTAGCATATGTCTATATGTTGCCATGCCTAAGGTTTTATCGCGGGCCGGTAGTGAGAAGACTGCCAGCAAGATATTTTTGATTTTGTGGTCCATCATGACTATTGCTGGAGTTAGTTTGGCTACTCATGTTTTATTTGATTAATTTAAGTCTCTCACTTCACATATACCCGTTGCCAAAAGTTTGTTCTTATCCCCCCTCACCCTGACCCTCTCCCCCCGCTGGGGGGAGAGGGGATAAGAGGAAAGAATTTTTGGCAAACGCTATAATAGTTCTGTAAACCCGGCTGGATTGCACGAAGAAGAAGGCTTGCTACGTTCCCATGATCAACAATGATCGTTGGATACGCGTATCGATATGAAGTGGGAATCAAATCGGGGCTGGGGGAGGTAGGGAAGGGCTCGCAGCAGTCAGGGCTTTTTTCTGATCCCTAATCCCTGCCCCCTGCTTCCAGGGGTAGCCGGCGGGCCTGGACCTGTTTGGCCCGGCGTTCGTCGGCGGTCAGCACGGTCAACTCCAGGTTGGGGATCTCCACCCGGTCGGTGACCTGGGGCACCCGGCCCAGGAAGTGGATCAGGAGGCCCCCCACGGATTCGAACTTGCCTTCCGGCCGTTCCAGATCGAAGTGCTCCATCAATTCTTCCACGTCCAGGCGGGCGTCTACCAGGACGGAGCCGTCTTCCTGGGGGACGAGGCGGGGCTCCTGGCGGTCGTACTCGTCATAGATCTCGCCGACGATCTCTTCCAGGATATCCTCGAGGGTGATGAGGCCGGCGGTGCCGCCGTATTCGTCAATGACCACGGCGATCTGGGTTTTGCGTTCCACCAGGTCTCGCAGGAGGTCACTGATCTTCTTGCTTTCGGGGATGAAATAGGCGGGCCGCAGGACGCGTTCCGGGTCCCAGGAGGTATCCGGGGTCGGCCAGAACACCAGGAGGTCCTTGGCCAGGAGGATGCCCTTGATGTGGTCGATGTCGCCGGAGAAGACCGGCAGACGGGAGTGGCCGCAGGAAATGACCAGGTCGATGATCTGGTCCAGGGGGGTATCCCGCTCCACCCCCACCATCTCCAGTCGGGGGACCATGATCTCCCGGACGAGGGTATCCCTGAACTCAAAGATACTCTCGATGAGCCTTCCTTCCTGGCGGGTTATGAGACCCCGTTCCTCGCCTTCATCAATAATATGCTGGATCTCACGCT
This sequence comes from uncultured delta proteobacterium, assembly GCA_963747645.1. GTDB lineage: Bacteria > Desulfobacterota > Desulfobaccia > Desulfobaccales > 0-14-0-80-60-11 > 0-14-0-80-60-11. Next base: position 69,207 of record CAVVFW010000010.1, read on the forward strand.
CGAGGTCTTCCGGTTGCGTGATGATCCTCCGGGAGAACATCTGCCGAAGGCGCCTGAGGAAGCTGGGGTGGGGACTGTCGGCCTCTTCCATGCCTAGCCCTGCATCTGTTTCCGCTCCTGGCGCATCAGGTGTTCCACGCTCCTGATTTCCCGGGGAAATTCCAGGCCCCGATCCAACAAGTTGATTTCGTGGCGGGAAATCCCGAAGCACTCGGTAGCGTAGTCCGCCGCCTGCTGGTAATCGAATCCCTTGCAGGAAAAAATATCCAGGCTCAGATACTTGCGCTCAGGGAAAGTGTGAATGCTGATATGACTTTCCGCAATCAGGACAAACCCGGAGAGACCCCAATCATCAGGTACTTTGCCGCTATATTTGAAGGCATAAGGGGGCATGATCTTGGTCATGTGGATCAGGTCCGGGCAGGTGTCCAGGAACTTGTAAATGGCATCCAGATTCGTCAGCCGCTCATAGCTGCATTCATAACCATCCAGGGTCAGATGCAGCCCAAAGCCAACCGTCGGCTTTTGCAAATTTCTGTCCTCCTCGCACCCTTAAAATAAAGGGGTTACCGGGAAATGCCCGGCAGGCATACCGTGCGCTGTCGCCAGCGCGACCCCGGAATACTGCCATTCCGGAAAAATAAGGTCTTGGGCCCCGGCAACCGGTTCGGAGAGCACGAGGAAGGAGGCTTGTCACCCCAGATTTTTTTTGCCCCGAAACCTTGTTAACCCCTTCCCAGGCCTGCAAAAGGGGTCAGCCGCATATGCCCATCCCTTAATCTAAAAGTTGATTCAAAAAATATAACTTGCGCATCGCCCTCCGGTCAATGATTATTTGGGGCTATGGGGCCGGATGACCGACAGGATGGGATATTATGCCAATAACTATTGACGCGCGGCCGATTGGTGATAAATTTAAAGGGTTATTACGTGAGGAGGAGGACCGCAACGTGGCGATCATCGCCCCTTTCCGGGGGCTTCATTATAATCTTGCCAAGGTGGGTAATCTCACCGAGGTGGTCACGCCGCCCTACGATGTGATCCGGCCGGCGGAGCGCGAGGCGTTCGCGGCCCGGCACCCTCATAATATGGTTCACCTGATCCTGCCCCAGGCCCTGCCGGGGGATGACCGGCTCGCCAACCGGTACACCCGGGCGGGGGCGCTCTTCCGCCAATGGGAAAAAGACGAGGTGCTGGTACGGGATCAGGAGCCGGCGTTCTATTACTGGGAGACGGAGTTTCAGCATGCCGGGCGCACCTTCACCCGGAGCGGGCTGGCGGCCCTGGTACGCCTGGAGCCTTTGAGCGGGGGCGGCATCAAGCCCCACGAGCAGACCTTTTCCGCGGCCAAAGCCGACCGCCTGGAGCTGTTCAAGGCCTCCCAGGCCAACTTCTCCCCCATCTTTTCCATCTATCCCGACCCCGCCGCCCGGGTGGTGAGCCTGCTGCAAGGGGCCCGGCCCGACACCCCCCTGATGGCCTTTCAGGACACCCTGGGCTACTTCCAGCGCCTCTACCGGATCACCGCGGCCGAAGCCGTCAAGGAGGTGCACCGGGCCTTTTTGGAGATGCCCCTGTTCATCGCCGACGGCCACCACCGCTATGAGACCTCGCTGAACTTTCAGAAGTTAATGAAGCAGCGCTATCCCCAGGCCTCACCCGAGGCGCCGTTCAATTATACCCTCATGTACCTGTCCAACATGTTCGACCCGGACCTGCTCATCCTGATGGCCCACCGCCTGCTGGGCGGCCCCCGGCTGAAAAACCTGGAGGAGTCCTGGGTCATGGGGCGCCTCAAGGAATACTTCGAGATCGTCTCCCTGCCCGCGGCCCACGAATTCGGCGAGGGCTACGAAGACTTTCTCCAGCAAACCCTGGCGGAGGTCCCGACCGGGGAGAGCGCCTTCGTGGTCCTGGGGTTCGGCCGCAAGGCCTGGCGCCTGGTCCTCCGGCCCGGGGTGCGGCAAAAGGTGTTGGCCCGGCAGATGCACCCGGCCCTGGCCCAATTGGATGTGGCGGTCTTGAACTACCTGATTTTTGAAAAGGTCATGGGGCTTGACTCCCAGGCCCAGGATGACCAGGAAACCTGCAAGTACACCAGCAAGATGAGCGAAGCTGTGGCTGCGGTGAGCCAGGGGGAAGCCCGTTTGGCGTTCCTGCTGAACCCCACCCGCATCGAGCAGGTGCAGGAGGTGGCGACGGCCGGCCTCACCATGCCGCGCAAATCCACCTATTTTTACCCCAAGGTGATGACCGGCCTGATCCTGAACCCCATCAACCCTCAAGAAGAAATCACCATCCCGGCCTAGAAGCCGGTCGGGCGCCAGGGCGCAAAATGCGCGGCGGGTTATCCCCCCTGGGCCCGAGCCAGGAGTGGGGCGACCGTCTCGGGACGCCTCATGGGTAAGAAGTCATGCCAGACCCCGCCCCTGGAAAAGACCTGGAGGGTCTTGCAGCCAGGTTCATTCACGAGTAAAGTTAAGATAATGCTTTATCGAGGAGACCTCCCCATGCAGGACCAGGAAAGGGGCTGTCAGGGGCGTATCCTGGTGGTGGACCAGGAGGAATGGTGCCGCGCCTTTTTATCTTCGGTGATTAAACTCCTGGGCATTGAGGACTTCAAGCTGGTGAATACGGTGCCCGAAGCCCTGGCCGCCCTGGAAGAAAACCCCTTTGACCTGATCATAACCGACCACCGCCAGCCCGATTGTCAACTGCTTCTGGAAAACGCCCGTCTCCATCATCCCGCCACCCGCTTCATCGTCATGCTGCATCATCGGAATCTGGCCAATCAGTTTTTTTATCTGGAGCAGGTGGACATCGTCTACAAGCCACTTTCCCTGGACGAAATCAGCCGCAAGATTCGCTACGCCATGCGTCAGAAACAACTGCGCCAGGCGGAAGAAGAACTCCGGCGGATGAAACAACAAGCCTTTCGAATTTTCCTGGGGTAAAGGCCGGGTCCTCTCAGGGATGCGGGGCAGCAGCTCCTTATCAGAAGCCTCGGCCCCTTGTCTCAAACTCTCTCCCTCAACTTCTTCTCTCAATCTGCGCGCAAAAAGATAATTTCCCTTCGATGGGTGGGTGTTACGCACCAAGAATGGCGTCAGGGTCGCACCCGAGGGATTTTATACCGAGTCACAATCAGAAATCGCGACATCGTAGGGGCCGCACCTGCGTGTGCGCCCCAAATCAAGGGCGGACACTCAGGTCCGCCCCTACAGAACATTTACCGTTTGTCTGCAACTCCATATCATTCCATTGGGAAACCCTCCGGACCTGCGAATACTTTTCTGAGAGCAAGCTTAGGGGAGGGTAGGGGGAATCACTGACGAAAAATTTCCCCGGCCCTCCCTTGTCTAAGCAGCATAAAGCATTACGGCAGCATGAACTTGAACCAGTAGGCCTGGAGCAGGGTGAGCACCGCGATGATGGCGCACATACCCACGCTGTGGAAGAAGGTCCAACGGAAGATGGCTCCTTCTTCGCCCACCAGGCCGGTGGCGGCGCAGGCCACCGCGATGCTCTGGGGCGAGATCATTTTGCCGGTGACGCCGCCGCTGGAGTTGGCGGCCACCATCAGGTGGGGGTCCACCCCGATCTGCTGGGCCGTGGTCTTCTGCAGGGAGGTGAACAGGGCGTTGGAGGAGGTGTCCGACCCGGTGAGGAAGACGCCCACCCAACCCAGGAAGGGCGAGAAGAACGGGAAGGCCGCCCCCGCGGCGGTAAAGGCCAGACCCAGGGTGGAGCTCATGCCGGAATAGTTCATGATGAAGGCCAGGCCCAGGATCAAGGCGATGGTGAGAATGGGGAAGCGCAACAGGTAGAAGGTCCGGCCCAGGCAGGCAAAGGCTTTGCCGAAACCGTACTTGGGCATGATCAGGACCGACAGGAGGCCGGCGATGAAGATGGCGGTGCCGGCCGCGGAACCGATGTTGACGTTATAGACCGCGGCGTAGGCCGTATCCTTGGCCACGATGGGGGCGGTCTTCATCACCAGGTTGTGGAGCAGCGGCCACTGGAAACTGGTGCCGAATGGCTTGAGAAAACCTTTCACGGACTCCAGACCCCACAGGAAGACCATGATGGCCAGGATGACGTAGGGGGCCCAGGCCCGGACCACTTCCCCGGCGGAAAATTGACAGGTCACCGGTCCGGCGGGTTTTTCATCGGCAAAATGAAAGACCACCTTGGGTTTCCAGAGGTGCAGGAAAATCCCCAGGCCGATGATGGTGACCACGGCCGAAATGATGTCCGGCAGGTAAGGACCGACAAAGTTGGAGACTACGAACTGGGAGATGGCAAAACAGAGACCGGCGACAATAATGGCCGGCAAAATCTCCATGGACCGCTTCCAGCCGCACATGGTCACCGACAGCCACAGGGGCACGATCAGGGATAAGAAGGGCAGCTGCCGGCCGACGATCTTGCTGATGTGCATCATGTCCAGGCCGGTGACGCCCGCGGCCACCACGATGGGAATGCCGATGGCCCCGAAGGCCACCGGGGCGGTGTTGGCGATGAGGCAGACGCCGGCGGCGTAGCGGGCGTTGAACCCCAGGCCCACCAGCATGGCGGCGGTAATGGCCACGGGGGTGCCGAACCCGGCGGTGCCTTCGATGAACGACCCGAAGGCAAAGGCGATGAACAGGGCCTGGAGGCGGCGGTCATCGGTGACGCAGGCCAGGGAGTTCTTGATGATCTCGAAGTCGCCGCACTCCACCGTCATGTTGTAGACCCAGATGGCCGTGACCACGATCCAGACGATGGGGAAGATGCCGAAGGCCGCCCCGTACAGGGTCGCCGAAATGGCGAGGCCCGCCGGCATGCCCCAGACGATGATGGCCAGCAGCACGGCCGCCAGGGTGGCGAAGAACGCCGCGTAGTGCCCCTTGGCACGGCGAATCCCCAGCATGTACAGCAGAATGAACAGCGGGATGGCCGCCACGAGTGCGGACAGACCCATGTACCCCAAGGGGTTGTAATGTTGCAGCCAGGTCATCAACTTGCCCTCCATGAAATAAATTAGCAATGCTTAGGATATTTTGAGGGGGGCAAACCGGGCTCTGGCCGGGTCGCACCCCGCCTTCCTCAATCGGTCCGGGGAGCTTTTTTGGCCTCCGCCACCACTTCGGCGATGTGCTTGACCTCGACCTTGCCGCCCCGCTTGTCCATGCCGCCTTTCAGCTGGAGCACGCAGCCGGGGCAGTCGGTAACCAGGAGTTCGGCCCCGGTTTCTTCCACCGCGTCCAGCTTCTTCTTGAGCAGCTCCGCCGACAGCTCGGGGAAGTCCACCGAATAGCTCCCCGCCATGCCGCAGCACACGTCTTCGTCCCGGGCCGGGAGGTATGCAAGGCCCGCCGTGGCCAGCAGGTCCCGGGGGGCGGCCGTCACCCCCAGGCCCCGGCACAGGTGGCAGGGGGCGTGATAGGCTACTTTCCGGCCCCGCCCCAGGAACTCGTCCGGCTTGACCTTGAGCACGTCGGTCATAAACGAGCTGAAGTCAATGACCTTCTGGGCGAACTGCTGGGCCTTGACGCTCAAGCCCGGCTCCTGGGCCAGAAGCCGGGGATAGGCCTCTTTCAGATGGGAGCCGCAGGAGGCGCACAGAGTCAGGATGTAGTCGTAGTCCGCCGGGTCCAGGGCCGCCAGATTCTGGCGGGCCACCTCTTGAGCGATTTCCGGCTCCCCCATCATCTTGGCGGGCAGGCCGCAGCAGGTCTGGCCCTCGGGGTAGTCCACCTGGACCCGGTGGTCCTGGAGGAGTTTTAAGAGGGCCTCGCCCTGCTCCGGGTAGACGAAGTCCACCAGGCAGCCGCCGAAGAGGCCCACCCGGTAACGGGGCTGGGCCACGGGGCGCTGGAGTTTCGGGAACCGGTCCCGAAAGGGGATGCGGGCCACGGTGGGCAGGCTCCGGAAACCGTGTTCCTGGCCGAAAAAGAAGGGCAGGTGCCGGATCATGTCGCCCCCCCGGGCCAGGGGTTTCTGGGCCAGAAAGGCCCGGCGCAGCAGGAAATGGAAGAGGCGGCGGTTCTTGAGGACCCGGCCCAGGAGACGGTTCTTCAGGGGTTTGGGGCCATCCTGGCTCAGGATTTCCCCGTGGACTTCCTTGATGAGGCGGGGCAGATCGATACCCGCGGGGCACACCGCCTTGCAGGCCTGGCAGTTGAGGCAGTTCTGGACGATGGCCCGGGCGTTGGCCCGGCCGTGGTAAAAGTAGGTAAGGATCAGGCCGATGGCCCCGATGTAGACGTGGCCGTAGTTGTGGCCGCCCACCAGACCGTAAATGGGGCAGACATTGGCGCAGGCGCCGCAGCGCACGCAGCGCAAGGCCTGGGCAAACACCGGGTCCCGGGACAGGGCCAGGCGGCCGTTGTCCAAAAAGACGACGTGCATCTCCTTCTTGCCGCCGGGAGCGGTGCGGCACTCGTTGGCCCCGGTGATCCAGGAGACGTAGGAGGTGATGACCTGGCCGGTGGCGCTGGGCGGCAGGACTTTGAGAATCCGCAAGGCCGAGTGGAGGTCCGGGAGGAGCTTGTCAAGACCCACCAGGGCCACGTGGACCCGGGGCAGGGTGGTTACCAGGCGGGCGTTGCCTTCGTTGCTGATGATGCCCAGGGTGCCGGTGGCGGCGATGGCGAAGTTGGCCCCGGAAATCCCCATATCCGCGGTCAGGAAGGCCTTGCGCAACTCCCGGCGGGCCACCTTCACCAACTTCCCGATGTCCGGCTCCTGGGGCTCGCCGGTGACCTTGGTGAATAAATCCGCCACCTCCTGGCGGGACAGGTGGATGGCGGGCATGACCATGTGGGAGGGGCCTTCGTGACGCAGCTGGATGATCCACTCGCCCAGGTCCGTTTCCACCACCTCCAGGCCTTCGGCCTCCAGATGGTGGTTGAGGAAGGTCTCCTCGGCGGTCATGGACTTGGATTTGACCACCTTGTGCACCCCATGCTCCCGGGCGATAGCGGCGATGATCTCGTTGGCCTCCCGGGCGGTGGCGGCCAGGTGCACCTTGACCCCGGCGGCTTCGGCCCGGGCCTTGAAGGCCTCGTACAACTCCTCCAGGCGGGGCAGGGCCTCATCTTTCCCCTGGACGATCTGCCGGCGCAACTCCGGCAGGTCCAGGTCGCCCAGGGCCCTGAGCCGGCCTTCCTTGTAGGCGCCGGCGAAGCCCCCCAGGGTGGTGCGCAAAAATTTATTGTCCAGGGCGCGGTGCAAACGCTTCTTGTATTCCTTGAGATTCTGGGCCGTGTCGATCATGATTCCTGGTCCTTTAAGATGAGGAGGTGCAATTCCTGGGGGCCGTGGACCCCGATGGTGAGGACCCGCTCGATATCGGCGGTGCGGGAGGCGCCGGTGATGAAGGCCAGGTAGCTGGGGGGCGAGTCCATCAGGCGGGTCATTTCAGCTTCCAGGGCCAGGGAATCGGGCCGGAGGCGGGACACGGGCAAGACCGCCACATGGGTTTCCACCAGCATGGTGGCCAGGCGCAGGTCTTCGGAGCGGGAGTCCAGCACCAGGCTGCCGGTGGCGGCAATCCCCCAGTCGGCCAGGGTGAGGGCCGTGTGCAGGGTGGCGGCGTGTTCCCTGAGATTATCCCGGACCAGGGCCACCCCGGCCTGGGAGCAGGCCGCGGCCAGGGCGGCGTTTTGATCGTCCCAACCGAAAGCAGCCATGGCCTTACCCCCTTGGTTTGTGGTAAGATCGACGGCGTAAGCAAAGGCCGCGGGCAGGTCATTGATCTCGGTGATCACCACCTGCACGGCCGCGGCCTTTTCTTTAAAGAGTTCCAGGTCACTCTGTGAGCCCATAGATGCCTCCGGGTGAAAGGTGGACAGCTTGAGGGTGGCGTCATCGGCCACCGTTGTGGTAAGACCATTACCAAATTACCCTGAAAAACACCCTTATAAATATTGGTCTGACCACTTGACAAAAGAGTACGAAAACGCTAAATAGTTGTCAAGAAAAAAATTCCCCGGAAATTATTTTCCTGGATTGGGGAGGGGATTATGGCGGCGTTGCTCAAGCCCATCAAGGTGAAGCGGGTTTCGGACCAGGCCTTTGAGCAGATCCGGGACCTCATATTCCGGGGCCAACTCAAGCCCGGGGAGCAGCTCATGCCCGAGCGGGAGCTGGCCCAGGCCCTGGGGGTGAGCCGCCCGACGGTGCGGGAGGCCATCAAGCAGCTGGTGACCATGGGCCTCCTGGAGCATCGCCAGGGGCAGGGCACCTTCGTGCGCTCCATTGATGACCGCCGGGGGCTCAATCCCCTGGCCGCCATGATCGAAGGCCACAACCCCACCCTGGAGGAACTCCTGGAGGTGCGGATGGGCCTGGAAGGCCAGGCGGTGAGCCTGGCGGCGCAACGGGCCACCCCCGAAGACCTCCTGGTCCTGGAAAAGGCCCTCACCCATATGCTGGCGGAAAACCGGGCGGGCCGCCTCGGGATCGAGGAAGATGTGTCCTTTCACATGGCCATAGCCTTCGCCACCAGGAATACCGTGCAGGTCCACATCATGAAGACCTTTTACGACTTGCTGCACTACGGCATCAAGGAAAACCTCCACTACCTCTATGAGGACCCCGCCAACCTGGAGATGATCGGCCGGCAGCATACCGAGATTTTTCAAGCCATCAAGAACCATGACCCCCGGGCGGCTTATGCCGCCATGCAGCGGCATATCACCTTTGTCCTCAACTTCTTCCGGGAGCGCCAGAGCGGCCAGGCTCTGCCGGAGAAGCCGCCCCGGCGAGCCGGTGAGAAGGGCCGGCCCCGGGTTGAGGGCGCCGGGGCCATTGGGCCTCGGGGTGATCAGGCCACCTGGCCAATACGAGATTATGGTGTGCACATTTAATTGGTCTTACCAGTTGACAATGACGGCGATTAAGCATATTTTTTAGGGAGCTTGTCAAGCCTTAAAACCGCAGAAGGAGAAGGGTATGGTTAGTGACTCCGTGGTGCGAGAATTCCAGCGCCTCCTGGGGAAGGACCAGGTCTTCCTCCAGGAAACCGACCGGCTCACCTATGCCTACGACGCCGCGGTGCTGGCACCCGTTCTGCCCGCCCTGGTGGTCCGGCCCAAATCCACGGAGGAGTTGGGCCAGGTGGTGCGCTTGTGCAACGATAACGGCTTGCCGGTAACCGTCCGGGGGGCCGGCACGAATTTGAGCGGCGGCACCATCCCCCTGCCCGGCGGCGTGGTGGTCCTCACCAACGCCCTCAACCGGATCCTCGAAATCAACGAAGCCGACCTGTACGCCGTGGTGCAGCCCGGGGTCATTACCGCCAAGCTGGCCCAGGCGGTGGAGGCCAAGGGGCTGTTTTATCCCCCTGACCCGGGGAGCATGGCGGTTTCCACCCTGGGCGGCAACGTGGCGGAAAATGCCGGGGGGCTCCGGGGGCTCAAGTACGGGGTCACCCTGAACTATGTCATGGGCCTCAATTTTTTCTCCGCGGCGGGAGAGACGGTGAAGACCGGGTCCCGCACCGTCAAGTGCGTCACCGGCTACAATCTCACCGGCCTCCTGGTGGGCTCGGAAGGCACCCTGGGGGTCATCTCCGAGATCATCCTGAAGCTCATTCCCCTGCCCACCGCCCGGAAAGCCATGCTGGCCACCTTCGGCAACGTGGCCCAGGCCTCCGAGACCGTGGCCGCGATTATCGCCAACCGCATCGTGCCGGCCACCCTGGAGTTTATGGACAACTTCACCATCCGCACCGTGGAGGATTACAGCCAGGCCGGGCTGCCGGTGGACGCCGCGGCCCTCCTGCTCATCGAGGTGGACGGCCACCCCGCGGTGGTGGCGGAAGAGGCCGACCGGGTTGAGGCCATCTGCCGGCAGCATGGCGCCACCGAGGTCCACGCCGCCAAAGATGACGCCGAACGGGACCGGGTGTGGAGCGCCCGGCGGGCGGCGCTTTCGGCCCTGGCCAAGTTGAAGCCCACCGTGGTCCTGGAGGACGCCACCGTCCCCCGGAGCCAGATCCCGGCCATGATTCAAGCCATTGAGGCCATCAGCCGGCGCTTTGATCTCCCCATCGGCACCTTCGGCCACGCCGGGGACGGCAATCTCCACCCCACCATCCTGACGGACCGCCGGAACGAATCCGAGTGGCACCGGGTGGAGGCCGCGGTGGACGCCATCTTTGAGGCGGCCCTGAAGTTCGGGGGCACCCTCTCGGGAGAACACGGCATCGGCGCCGCCAAGTCCCGGTTCATGGAACAGGAAGTGGGCCGGGGCACCATCCTCTACTCCAAACGCATCAAGGCCGCCCTGGACCCCAAGAACATCCTCAACCCCGGGAAGAGCATCGGGGAAGTGTCGGCAGTGA
>CAVVFW010000011.1:0-350067 GCA_963747645.1 uncultured delta proteobacterium
CCCTCACCACTCCTCCACCTCGGCCCGCCAGGGTTCCAGCAAGGTCCGGGGGAGGTCGGCGATGAACCGGGACGGCGAGTTGACGGTCATGCCGAATTGCCGGCTATAGCCGATACTGGGAAAAATCACCGCCAGATAGTTCCGGGCCCTGGTCGCGGCCACGTACATGAGGCGGCGCTCCTCCTCCATTTCCTCGTCCCGTTCCTGGGAGTAAAAGCCCGGGAAGCGGCCTTCCGCGGCCCAGATGACAAAGACCGCGTCCCACTCCAGGCCCTTGGCGGAGTGCACCGTGGACAGGGTCAGGTAGTCATCGGTGGGCGTGACCACGTCCGCCAGGCTGCTGGGGGGCTCCAGGGTCAGGTCATTGAGGAAAGTCTGCAGTTCCTGATAGCGGGCGGTGATGGTCAGGAGGTGCTCCAGGTCCTTCATCCGCTTGGGATAGTCGTCATAGCGGGCCTTGGCCAGGGGCTCGTAATAGGCCAGGGCCTGGTTCATCCGGGTCATCAGGGTCTGTCCCGGGGCGTCCAGGGACTCCATGAGCCCCGCCAGGTCCTTCAACTCCTGGGGCCGGCGCTGACTGCGGAGCCAGGTGATCCCGGCCGGAAGGTCAAAGCCGCCCTGCACCTGGGCATTGAACTTGTTGCAGGTGGCCCGCCCCACCCCCGGGACCAGGAGGAGCAGCCGGTTCCAGCTCATGGTGTCCTTGGGGTTGGCCACCACCCGGAGGTGCGCCAGGAGGTCCTTGATGTGGGCGCTCTCCATGAATTTGAAGCCCCCGAACTTCATGAAGGGGATGCCGGCCCGCACCAGTTCGATTTCCAGGTCGAAAGAGTGGTACCCGGCCCGGATGAGCACCGCCATCTGGCTCAGGGGGGTGCCCTCCTCCTGGAGAGTCTGCACCTGGGCCACCACCAGCTTGGACTGCTCGTTTTCCGTCGCCGCCCGGAAGAGGCGGGGGCGCGTGCCGTCGGCCCGGCGGGTGAACAGGCACTTGGTGTACTTGTCCCGGGCCCCGGCGATGATGGCGTTGGCCAGGTCCAGGATGGGCTGGGTGCTGCGGTAATTCTCCTCCAGCTTGATGACCCGGGTGCCGGGGAACAGGTTGGGAAAATCCATGATGTTGCGGAAATTGGCCCCCCGGAAAGAATAGATCGACTGGGAGTCGTCCCCCACGGCCATGACGTTCTTGTGGGAATAGGCCAGGAGCTGCACCAGTTCGGCCTGGAGCCGGTTGGTGTCCTGGTATTCGTCCACCATCAGGTAGCGGAAGCGGTTGGACAGGTGGCGGCGCACGTCCTCGTGCTCGATCAACAGGCGCCGGCCTTCCAGCAGCAGGTCGTCGTAGTCCAGCAGGGCGTGGCGGCGCTTTTCGTCCTGGTAGGCCGCGGCCATTTTGGCCAGGTGGTCCCGCTGCTCCAGGAACTGGGGGTAATCCCGGGTGAGCAGAAAATCCAGGGACAGGTCCTTGTTGACCACCGCCCCCAGGATCTCGCCCATGGTCTCTTTCCGGGGAAACGGCCCGGAGAGCTTTTTAAAGCCTAATCTCTCCTTGAGCAGGTTGAGGAGATCGCCCTGGTCGGCCCGGTCCATGACCGTAAAGCCCTTGGGGTACCCCAGGCGCTCGCCGTACTGGCGCAGCCAGAGGTAGCAGATGCCGTGGAAGGTGCCCCCCACCACCTGGCCCAGGGCCTGGTTCAACAGGTGCACCGCCCGGGTAAGCATCTCCCGGGAGGCCTTGCGGGTGAAGGTCAACAGCAGGATGGCCCCGGGGTCCACCCCGTGCTCCACCAGATAGGCCAGGCGGTAGACCAGGGTCCGGGTCTTGCCGCTGCCGGCCCCGGCAATGACCAGGATGGGCCCCTCCAACGTGGTCACCGCCTCGTATTGGGCCGGGTTGAGCTCCTGCTCGTAATCAATCCGGCGCGCCGGGGGCTCGAAAGGTTCGGGTTTAAAGATATAGGGCATGTTTGTCTATAATTTTGGGGGAGAGGGGCTAGTAGGGCCGAAGTGCCACCTCGTTCCCAAGCTCCCGCTCGAGAACTCCACATCACTCCAAGCTCTGCTTAGGAAGGCGTACGGCAATGCTGAAATTACACAATTGTTTTGCCAAGCAGGAGCTTGGCAAGGCAAGGGGTTCCCAAGCGGAGCTTGGGAACCAGGATTCACTCCTGCTCACTGCTCACGTTCCTTTCTCAAAATATTCCACAATCGCTGCGGCCAGGGCCGGGATGGTGAACGCCGCGGGCTCGATCCGGGGCGTGATGCCGTATTCATTCAGCGTCGCGGTGGTGATGGGGCCGATGGAGGCCACGGTGCCCCGGGCGGCCAGTTGCTGAAAAGCCTCTTTGCCCACCAGCCCGGCGAAGTTGTGCACCGTGCTCGAACTGGTGAACGTGAGGATATCCACCCGGCCCGCCGCCAGCACTTCGGCGGCTTCCGGGGGCACCGAGGCCGGCGGCACGGCGCGGTACACCGGCACCACGTCGACTTTAACCCCCAGTTCGGCCAGGCCTTCGGGCAGCACGTCCCGGGCCTGCTCGGCCCGGGCCAGGAGGATGCGCCTGCCGCCCAACAGTTTTGGCTCCAGGACCTCCAGCAGCCCCTCGGCCTGGAAGGTGTCCGGCACCACATCCGCCACCAGGCCATAGCCCCTCAGGGCCTCGGCCGTGGCCGGGCCGATGACGGCGAGGCGAGCCCGCCCCAAAACCCGGACATCCTGCCCCATGTGAAAGAGCCGGTCCATGAAGGCGCGCACCCCGTTGGCGCTGGTGAAAATCACCCATTCATAGCGCGACAGGTGCTGCAAGGCCGCGTCCAGGGGCGCAAAATCTGCAGGAGGAATAATCTCGATGGTGGGCACCTCCAGGCACCGGGCCCCGGCCGCGTTGAGCAGGTCCACCAGGCGGGACGCCTGGTCCCGGGAGCGGGTCACCACCGCGGTTTTGCCCCACAGGGGCCGGTTTTCCCACCACTTCAGGGTTTCGGCCAGGTCCACCACGCCCCCCACCACCAGCACCGCCGGCGGCTTGATGTCGGCCTCTTGCGCCCGGGCCGCGATGGTCGGCCAGGGTCCCCACCACGGTGCGTTGGGTCAGCGTGGTCCCTGATTGGATCACCGCCGCCGGGGTTTCCGCCGCCCGGCCCGCGTCGATGAGGCGCCGGCAGTTTTCCCCCAGGTTTTTCACCCCCATGAGGAAGACCAGGGTGCCGGGGTTTTGCCCCAGGGCCGCCCAGGGAATGGTGCTGGCCTCCTTGGTGGGGTCTTCGTGGCCGGTGATGAAGGTCACCAGGGTGGTGTAGCGCCGGTGGGTCACCGGAATGCCGGCGTAGGCCGGCACCGCCACCGCCGAAGTCACCCCGGGGACCACCTCGAAGGGGATGCCGGCCGCGGCCAACTCTTCCGCTTCTTCGCCGCCCCGGCCAAAGACAAAGGGGTCGCCGCCCTTGAGGCGCACCACCGTGAGCCCGGCCCGGGCTCTGTGCACCAACAGCTCGTTGATGCCGCCCTGGGGCACCGCATGGGCCCCGGCCTTCTTGCCCACATAGAGCAGTTCAGCCCCCGCCGGGGCTTCTTTCAGGAGTTCCGGGCTGGCCAACTGGTCATAGACCACGACGTCGGCCCGGCGCAATAACGCCAACCCCCGCACCGTGATCAACCCCGGGTCTCCGGGCCCGGCGCCTACCAAGTAAACCATAAGATTATCTTACCATAATTTTGCCGGGGCTGGGGCCTTTGCCCCCGCCCCAGCCCGGGATAGTCTCTTGTGCGGCAAAGGCCAGGGGACGTTTGCCAGGGTCCCCGCCCTCTCCTCAAACTCCGCCTGCTCCCTCCGCCGGGGCGGTATCCGCTCTTTTCTTTAGGCCGCACACGCCGGTGCGCCCCTACGGGGAGACCGTCCAGGGATGCCAGCCATGATCCCCGACGCTCAATGACAGGTCTTGCAGCCCCGGTGCTGTTCGATGGACTCCACCACGCCCTGGTATTTTTCGTGGATCATCATCCGGTCGAACTCCTGCATCCGGGCCAGCAAGTCGGCCTGCTCGGCCTCGCTGAAATAGGTCATGCACGGGATAAAAAAGTGCCGGTCTTCTTTCTCGATGTGCCGGGGATAGAACTCCACCAGTTTGCCCATATGCTCCATGAGGTCATCCAGGGCCCCGGGCTTCTCCAGGAGATAGCCTTCCTTGGCCTTGACCAGGGCGGCGGTGGCCTCCCGGGCCCAGACATGGTCCTGGATCAATTCATCCACGATCTTCCGGTGCTCCGGGGACAGGTTTTTCTCCGCCAGGGCCTTGAACAGGAGGTCTTCCTCCTTGCCGTGGTGGCAGCGGTCGGCATAGGTGCGGATGAAATCCACCGCGGTGTCGATGAACACCGGGTCCACAAAGGCAAAATCCGGGTCCACCTCGATATTAGCCTTGATCCGCGCAAATTCCTGCGCCATCAGGTGCAGCAGGCGCTCGATCAGCCGGTGTTCGATCATTAAAGGTCCGATGGGTTGCATGGTCATTACCCTCACATTGGCTAAAAACTGAGCGATCTTGGCGCCTATGCACTTGGCGTGATAAGATTTCTCGCCAGGCCGCAAAGAACGCAGTTATGATGAATCAAAAGCCTAGATTTTTACCAGTTCATACTCCCGGCTTCCCAGGCCCAGCTTCTCGGCGTACTCCAACTGGAGGGGCCAGTCCACCTGGGGATAAATCTCCTTGAACTTGTCGGAGCCGGGGCTCAGGTTTTGGAGACAGGAGCCGGCCAGGCCGGGGCTCGCCAGCACCAGGTCGGCGCAGGCCTGGTCGATGGCCACCGGGTCCCGGGAGGCCACGATGCCGACGTCCCCCACGATGGGCAGGTCGTTGTGGCCGTAGCAGTCGCAGGCCGGGGACACCTGGGTGATGAAGCTGATGAACACGCCCCGGTCGGGCTTGGTGGTCATGACGCCGTGGGCGTACTCCATCATCTTCTTCAGAAACACCGGGATGGATTCGTTCCACTGGATCTGGATGTTGCCGTAAGGGCAGACCAGGATGCACTCGGCGCAGCCCACGCACTTTTTGGGGTCAATGACCGCCTTTTCCGTCTCGGGATTGATGCCGATGGCCTCCTGGGCGCAGTGGGCGATGCACTCGCCGCAGCCGGTGCATTTCTTCCCGCTCACCTTGGGGGCGATGTTGGAGTGCTGGGAGAGTTTTCCTTTGCGGGAGGCGCAGCCCATGCCCAGGTTCTTCAGGGCGCCGCCGAACCCCGAGAGTTCGTGCAGCTTGAAATGGGTCAGGGTCACCAACCCCTCCGCCTCGACGATGGCCTCGGCCAGAAACACGGACTTGAACTGCTCGCCGCCCTTGATCTTGACCTCCACTTCGGCCTTGCCGGTGAGGCCGTCGGCGATGACCAGGGGGGCCCGCACCACCGCGTAGGCAAAGCCGTTTTCAATGGCGGTGGTGAGATGGCTGACGGACTCGCTCCGGGTGCCCACGTACACCGTGTTGGCGTCGGTGAGGAAGGGCCGTCCCCCCGAGTCCCAGATCTTGTCCACCACCTGGCGCACGTAAACGGGCCGGATGAAGGCGGCGTTGCCCTTCTCGCCGAAATGGAGCTTCACCGCAATCAGCGGCCGCTTCTTCCGGCGCTGAATAATGCTCTTGATATCCAGGGCCTCCAGCAAGCGGCCGAACTTCTTAAAATTGGGCTCCTTGGCGGAGGCCCGCAGATCCATGAAAAACACTTGACTGGGCATGGTTCACCTCTTATCGGAGTTATCGGTACCACAGTGATTATGGACTGACAGTTTCCGCACGTGGCAATCGCTCGCTATGCGCTAAAAGGCAGAATTAGCTTATGAATATTTAATACAGTATAATCCATTAACCATCTATGTGATCCCTTGTAAATGAGATTCACTTGCGATCTGTCAATTGCAACATCTCTCCATCGTCCGGTGCATGTGGATCGAAATCGAGCGCCAAGGATTAATACGAACCGATGCGTTCTCAATTAATCCATGCTTCGATAACTGAAATTCGGCTATCAGATTGGCTGAAGTAATCTATCTCGACTTGGATGGTCATGCGCAGACCGGTTACAGACTACCACCACCAAAAGATGAGACTATTCGTTCATCTTGCAGAAAGCCTCCATGATTTTTATCCGTTGAAGAATAGCCTCACACCAGGAGATGTCCGTTTAACAACGGACCTTACTTCGTATCTAATCCAGTATCAAACAAGTTTTCGCCCATCGGCACTGCCGTCAGCATTAGCCTACAAGATACGATTACCTTGTCAAAGCGGACGAATACCGCTCCATCTCCGCCTCAGACTACCAAGCCTCCCATCATAGTCATGCAGCTTTGCAAATCGTAGGTGACAGCAGTTTCATTGCTGTTGCAGTTTTTAAGTAGCTTAAGTCATTCGAACATTACCCCCTCTCCCCCGATGGGGGAGAGGGTTGGGGTGAGGGGGAATTCTGCTTGTCATTCGCCAAGATCGCAAAAATCGCCGTCAGAACCGCCTCGGTCTCCTGCAAGACCTCATTATTCCAAAATCTTAAAACTCGATAACCCATCTTGTTTAAGAAGGCCGAACGCTGGAGGTCCGCTCCCGCGTTTTCGGCATGCTGGCCGCCATCTACTTCAATAACCAGATTTTTCTCTACACAGATAAAATCTACTATAAAAGTCCCCACCGGATATTGCCGCCGGAATTTCCAGCCACCAAGCTCTCGATTACGCAGATGCCGCCACAGCAGCCTTTCAGCATCCGTCATCCGCCGCCGCAAGGCCCTGGCGCGCTGGTTGGGCATTGCCACCCCTCACCCCAGCCCTCTCCCCTCGGGGAGAGGGGGTTTGAGAAACCGGGTTAATGAGCACCCCAATTTTTGTAAATCCACCCTGAGGATTTTTATAGAATACACTCCTCACTAGAGTAAAAAATTGGGCAAGCCAGCTACGCAATTCATATCATTCTTTAACCAGCTTATTGCCCACCAACCTATAGATGGCAATCTTTTTCACCGTGGGACAACAGGCCGGATCGTTGGGGCCATGGGTCACCATGTCAACGATAATCTTGCCCGCTTGGATACGGAGAGAATTGATTTTAATCCTGTCTTCCAGATCGATTAAGGCGCTATTTTTCGGTTTCCCTTGGTCATTAATCACGGCGCACAGCAGGGTAAAAAAGCCTGTGCCCCCGGTATTATAACCATAGATCACGGCAGCATCCTGGTCCTGATGGTTAGATAACCGGCCCAAGGCTATCTTTACGATGCTGACCAATAACGGATTGTCCGGGTTTCTCCTGGCAAATTCGCCATTCTTGAGTTGCACCCATTCTCCCTGGTCCGGATTTTCCCAAGAAGGAATCAGGTATTTACTGTTATTGAGCTGATTGATAGTCAAGCCGGCGGCATGGACCGGAGAAAATAGGCCGATCGCAAGGAAGCTCAATAATAGCGCCTTTGTCCGGAACGTCATCCGCCACCGCAAGGCCCGGGAGCGCTGATTGGGCATTGCCACCCCTCACCCCAGCCCTCTCCCCTCTCAGGGGAGAGGGGGTTTGAGGGAACCTGGTTTATGGATACATAAACTCTTGAATGAGGAACGAGCTCTTAAAGTCCTGGCGTTGGCTCCTGCTACCCGCCCTACAGGATGAGCAAGGCCCAAGCCCACCCGAAAACCGGCGGGTCATGCCCGCCCCCATTACCCAGTCTGCGGCTACTCTCTATCATCAGCGACAACCGCACCTGGTATATTTCTTCTCACTGCTCACCGCTCACGGCTTACTGCTCTCCTACATCTCTTCCCACACCACCTTTCCCCCTACGATAGTCATCACCGCCTTGCCCGGCAAGGTCCAGCCGTGGAAGGGGCAGTTGCGGGATTTGGCTCGCAAAGCGGTTGGCGTCCACGGTCCAGGTGCGGTTGAGGTCCATGAGGGTGATGTCGGCGGGGCTGCCTACGGCCAGGGTGCCGCCGGGGACGTTCAGGATGCGGGCCGGATTCGTGCTCATGGCGGCCACCAGTTGGCTGAGGCTAAGAACCCCGTCGTGCACCAGCTTGAGGCTTAAGCCCAGGGAGGTTTCCAGCCCGATGAGGCCGAAGGCCGCGGCCTCGAACTCCAGGTCTTTTTCCAACGAGGTGTGGGGGGCGTGGTCGCAGGCGATGGCGTCCAGGGTGCCGTCGGCCAAGCCTGCCTTAATAGCCGCGACGTCGGTTGCGGTCCTGAGCGGCGGGTTAACCTTAGCAAAGGTGTCATAGCCCCGGACCGCCTCATCCGTCAGGGAGAAGTAGTGGGGCGCGGTCTCGGCGGTGACGGTGAGGCCCGCGGCCTTGGCGGTGCGGATCAGGGCCACGCTGCCGAAGGCGCTGACGTGGGCGATATGGAGGCGGCCGCCGGTGAGTTGGAGCAGGGCCAGGTCCCGGAAGATCATGGTTTCTTCGGCCGCGGCCGGGATACCCCTCAAGCCCAGTTCCAGGGAGACCCGGCCCTCGTGCATGACCCCGCTCCCCCTGAGGTCCAGATCTTCTTCGTGGGCGATGAGGGGTACCTCGAAGGTCCGGGCATACTCCAGGGCCCGGCGCATGAGCATGGGGTTCATCACCGGGTGGCCGTCGTCCGAGAAAGCCACCGCCCCGGCGGCCTTCTGGTCGCCGTATTCGCTCAGGGTCTGGCCCAGGGAGCCCATGGAGATGGCGCCCACGGGGTAGACCCGGGCGAGTCCCGCCGCTCCGGCTGCCTCGAGGATGAAGCGGGTGACCGCAGTGTTGTCGTTCACCGGGCGGGTGTTGGGCATGGCGGCCACCGCGGTGAAGCCTCCGGCCACCGCGGCCTGGGTCCCCGTCAGGATGGTTTCCTTGTACTCTTCCCCCGGCTCCCTGAGGTGGACGTGCATGTCGATAAGGCCGGGGGCCACCACCAAATTTTGGGCGGCAATCACCCGGCGCCCCTCGGCGGAGATGCTTCCCGGGGCCTCCACCGCGGCAATCTTACCCCCTTCGATCAAGAGGTCCCGGGGTTCCGAAAGCTCCTGGGCGGGATCGACGACCAAACCGCCTTGTATCAGTAAGCTCACGCTTTTTCTCCTCCAATCAAGAGGTAGAGCATGGCCATGCGCACCGCCACGCCGTTGGTCACCTGGTCCAGGATGACGGAATGGGAGCCGTCGGCCACCTCGGGAGAGATTTCCACTCCCCGGTTGAGGGGGCCGGGATGCATGATGATCACGTCGGGTTGGGCCAACTCCAGGTGGCGTGGGGCCAGCCCGAAGTAGCGGCTGTACTCCCGCAAAGTGGAGAGAAACATCTGACCCATGCGTTCCAGTTGTAATCTCAGCATCATGATGACGTCGGCGCCCGCCACCGCCTCCTCCAGGGAGTAGGTGACCCTGGCCCCCAGGGACTCAAGATGCGGCGGCAGCATGGTGGCCGGGCCCGCCACCGTGACCTGGGAGCCCATCTTGATAAAGGCCTGGATATCGGAGCGGGCCACCCGGGAGTGGGCGATGTCCCCGATGATGGCCACTTTCAAACCGTCCAGGCGCCCCTTGGCTTCTTCCACGGTGAGGAGGTCCAGGAGGGCCTGGGTGGGGTGCTCGTGGAGGCCGTCCCCGGCGTTGATGACCCCGCATTTGAGACGCCGAGCCAGGAAATGAGGGGCGCCGCTGGCGGGATGGCGAATCACCAGCAGGTCCGGCTGCATGGCTTCGAGATTGTGGGCCGTGTCCATCAGGGTTTCGCCCTTGACGGCGCTGGAGGCCGCCACCGTCAGGTTGAGGGTGTCGGCGCTGAGGCGCTTGGCCGCAATCTCAAAGGACATGCGGGTCCGGGTGCTGGGTTCGTAGAAAACCGTCACCACGGTTTTGCCCCTGAGAGTAGGGACCTTTTTGATGGGACGGGCCGAGATCTCTTTCAAGGACGCGGCGGTGGCCAGGATGTGGCGAATCTCTTCGGGGGCCAGCTCCGCGATGCCCAACAAGTCCTTCCGCCGGAATTCCATATAGGGACCTTTCTCGCTCTAGTGGGGTAAGGGAGAACAGCTCTTCACCGCACCCTTCCAGGTTAAGTGCTCAGCCTGCCTCGCGGTCAATCCTGCCTGCTGCCATCGGGGCCCCTAAAGCTCAAGTCGCCGTGATGCCCGCCCGGGCCGGGGCAGGTCCCCGGGGGCCAGGGGCGACGACCGCGGGGAGTTATCGGCTCGCCGTCAGGCCCGGGAGGCCGTGGCAAAAAAAAACCTCCTTGTTCTGAAAGGAGGCCTGGCGCAAGGTTTTCGGGATACTCGACTCATAGAGGCAGCCTTCATGCAATCTTTATATTTTTACCATTACCGGCAGCCAAGTTCAAGAAGATTTTCCGGCAATTTCCCCCGGGAGGGTAAGTTGACAGGCAACTGATCAATACCTATATGTGAAGATAGAAACCCTGAACTCATGATCTATTTTTTGAGATTAAAAAGGCCATCGTCAGAAAAGCCTAAGCCGGATGCTGGCCGGGGCAATCAATCATAACGTTATGAATCAACCTGGTTAAGGAGGGATGAATCATGCCAAAGGACCTCATGGAATGGCGGCCGTTCCGGGAAGTTTCTCGCCTCCGTCGGGAGATGGATCATCTCTGGGACGATTATTTCGGCTCCGGCCGGCGGGGGTTGCAGCCCCTGCAGGCGGAATTCTCCCCCGCGGTGGACGTCACGGAGACCGCCGAGGCGGTCGTGGTGAAGGCCGAGGTTCCCGGGATGGATGCCAAGGAAATCAATATCTCGGTCACGGGGGATGTGCTCACTATCAAGGGCGAAAAGAAGTCGGAACGGGAGGAAAAAGAGGAGAACTATCACCTGGTGGAGCGCAGTTACGGCTCCTTCTCCCGCGCCATGACCCTGCCCGCCGCGGTGAACCTGGATAAGATCGAGGCCAAATACGATAAAGGCGTGTTGACCGTCACCTGTCCCAAGAAAGAGGAAGTCAAACCCAAGGCCATCGAGATCAAGACGGGCTGACCTGCCCTGATTGCGGGCCCAGAATTCCCCTCCGTTTGCCGTCCCGGCCCCGGGGCGCAAGCCGGGGGGACTTGTATTTCTGAGACTTTGCGTTTATGATGCCTGTCTACCGAGGCAGCCGGATCTTGCGCCTCAACTCCCTGATCAAAGGAAGCCGTCATGAGCACCGAATTGGAAGCCGTTATCAAGAGCGCCATCACCCAGGAAGAGTTGTCCCATGGGTTTTATAAGCGCCTGGCCGGCCTGGTGAGCCACCCGGAGACCAAAAACACCCTGGAATACCTGGCCAAGGAAGAGCTGGAGCACAAGGCCTTTCTCCAGAGTTGCGTTACCGCCAGCGGCTGCATGCTGGCAGGGGAGGCCCAGAACGTCCACCTGGCGGAACTGCTGGAGGCCCCGGCCATCAGCGAGTCCATGTCCCCCAAGGAGGCCCTGGCCATCGCCGCGAAACGGGAGGAGGGGGCCTACCGCTTCTATCAGGCCCTGGCCAGCCTCCAGCCCCCGGGCGAGGTCCAGGCTTTCCTGGATAAAATGGCCAAGGTGGAGCTCCAACACAAGGAAAAAGTGGAATACCTCTACGATAACGCCGCCTTCCCCGAAGTGTGGTAGGGGGCGGCCATGGCACGTCGCGGGGTGCTGCTGGCCCTGGAAGGGGTGGACGGCTGCGGTAAATCCACCCAGGCGGGGCTTCTGGCCACCGCTCTCCGAGAGCGAGGGCTGGAAGTTGTGCTTACCTGTGAGCCCACGGATGGCCCCATCGGCCAGCATATCCGGGAGTATTTTCAGGGGCCCGACCGGGAGCTGAGCGCCAAAGAAGAGTTGAACCTCTTCATGGCCGACCGTCGGGAACACGTGGAAGAGGTCATCAAGCCGGCCCTGGCCGAGGGGAAGATAGTCATCACCGACCGCTATTACTACTCCTCGGTGGCCTACCAGGGCGCCCTGGGCCTGGACCCGGACCGGATTCTGGTCCAAAACGAGGTCCTGGCGGTGCGCCCGGACCTGACGATAATCTTTACCTTGCCGGTGGCCCAGGCGTTGGCCCGTTTATCCCAAACCCCCCAACGAGCCCGGCAGGTGAGCGAGAATCCGGCCTATCTGGAACGGGTCGCGGCTATTTATGCCTCCCTGAAGGGACCCCACCTGCGCCACCTTGATGCCTCCGCCCCTCCCCAGAAGGTTCACCTCGCCCTGCTGAACCTTACCCTGGAATTCCTGGAGGCCACCGAAGGCCGATAAGGAGCGACCCCGGCCTGGCCGAGCCGGGAGAAATGATTGCAGCCGGCTGCAGGCCCCGGGAGCGGCTGCCGGAGAGACAAGGGGAGTCCTTCTTTCCCGGCTTTAAGCGGTGCAGATTTGCTTGACAAGTCAATCTTCAGGGGTTAATAATACTCTGTTCGGGCCGTTAACTCAGTTGGTAGAGTATCTGCCTTTTAAGCAGAGAGTCGTTGGTTCGAATCCAACACGGCCCATAAAATACGTCCCCATCGTCTAGCCTGGTCCAGGACACCGGCCTTTCACGCCGGCGACCGGGGTTCAAATCCCCGTGGGGACGCCAATTGATATCAAGGGGTTAGGTCAATCGTCCTAACCCTTCTTTTTTAATTCCAACCGTATTTCCACCCTTTGCCAGGAAAATGGGGGAATAAAAAGGGGCCAGGTTGTTCCTTTTTCCTTGAGGAGCTTGGGCAAGAGGAACTGGAATCAAATGCGATTTAATTATTAACGGCTATGGCCTTAGCTCCGAGAATGTAATGCCCGAGGTATTCACGCAAGCATGAAGCATACGGTTAAACATTTGCGGTTCCCAGAAGCGCCGGTTGAAGCGGTAACAGAATTCCGCCAGGTAACGGGGCAGGTGCTTTGGGCTGACACCATGATGGACCCCACGAATATTGCCTTTGATATTGGCAATCAAGGTGTGGACCCAAGGCAGGACCTTCGGCGCCTCTTTCCCCGAACCGGGAACGAGCCACTCATGGCGGTAGGGCAAAGCATCCAGGAAGCTATATCCTTGCCAACCGTCGGTTTTGACCACTACTTCTGCCAACAGACGCTCCCTTACCAGGGCCTGAATCTCCTGGCCGCTGACTCTCGGGACCATATGCCTAACGGCAAATCTGGGCTTATTTTTAGGGGTGTCCACCGCCACTACCACTTTGGCCTTGCCGGCGGCGCCGCGGCCGCGCTTCCCGGACTTGGGAGCCCCGAAGTAAGTGTCGTCCATCTCAATCAAACCGGCGAGTTCATAATGAGCATCCCGGTCGCCCAGGGCTTTGCGGATCTTGTGGCCCATGGTCCACACGGTTTTGTAGGTCTTGATCTCCAACATCCGTTGCAGCGAAAGCATGGAGATGCCACTTTTCTGGTGCCCCATCAGCCAGATCAGCCAAAACCATTTGGTTAAGGGGGTTCTGGTCTTGTGAAACACGGTGCCTGCGGTCAATGAAGCTTGGTAACCGCAGGATTTGCACTGATATATTACTCAGGTCAGTTAATTGTTCTCATATCAAGTGGCGGCGTACCGGACGTGTTTTCCCTGAAAATAGTTGGCCACGATATGAGGTTGCATTTGGCGTTTACGTAAATAGCTCCGAAGATTTTTTGACCAATTCGTCTTGCTGGCTGGGCCGATTTTTTCTGATGGTATTGCTTTTGATATCCTGGTTGAGCAACTCATCCGGGTTTATTTCCGGGCTATAGCCGGGGAGATAAAACACGCGAATTTGCTCGCCATGCTCCTCCAACCACTTTTTCGCTTTTTTAGAACGATGGACCGGATGTCGGTCAACAATGAGAAAAACTTTCCGCTCGCTTTGGCGTACCAAACGGTTGAGAAACTCAAGGAAAACGGAGGCGATGAACCGGCCTTTGAATACCATGAAGTTTAACCGACCTTGGTTGGTAATGGCTGAAATCATGTTGCAGCTGAAACGCTTTCCCGTCGCCACAATTACGGGAGTCTGACCACGCAGGCCGTAGGAGCGGCCCACGGCATGGTCGGAGCGCAGGCCCAGTTCATCACCCCAAAAGATTTGAGCCTGTTCACTTTTGGCTTGCTCTCGAATGGCGGGATATTCCTCTGCCAGCCAGTTACGAACCTCTTGGGGGTTCTGCTCCAAGGCTCGGCGCACCGGTTTTTGTGGAGCAACCCCCCAGCGCTTTAAATATCGACCCGAGGTCGATACCGACACCCTAATGCCGAACTTGCGCTGAATCAATTTGGCCACCGCTTCTCGGGTCCAAAGATAGAATGGCAACTTTAGCTGCCCGGGTGATGGTCGACCACTGTTTTGGCAATTTGAGCCGCCTGCCATGGTAATAACGAACCTCCTTTGGGTCGGCCTTTCGGTTTGGCGGTGAGCGCTTGAAAGCCGCCATCCCGGTAAGAGTTCAGCCACTTGGCAACGGCTCGGCGGGTTATGCCATAAAGTTTGGCCACTTCGACTTGCTTGGCGCCATCTAATACGGCCTTAACGGCAAATTGACGGATTCTCTCTTGAGCTTTCGGCGAAAGTGAACGTGCATCAACCTTTTCCATGAATATTAGTTTACACTAATTTTGCATAAACGAGAACTATTTACTGCTCCGAGTAATAACATGCTCCATTTGCCGTCTTTGTCCTTGTGTATCTTCGGCCTGTAGAGAATCCCCGAGGCTGACCTGATGCACATTACCGGGGGTCCCGGCTGTTCCTCCAGGTCCTGCTGCGAAGTCGGAAACTCCAGGTAGGTCGAGAGTAGGTACTCGTCCGCTTGGCGCAGCGCCATGTTTACCGCCGCCACTACTTGCATCGGGTCCTTTCCCTCCTTTAACGCTTTTTTTTGCGCCTTCTGCGTCACTTGGAATAGAGGTCCCGTCGCCTCCCGTATCTGCCCCGCTCGCTCCGCTGCGAACTGCTCCAGTTCTTCTTCCCGGTCGAGATCCCGGTACATTTGCGGGTTGGCTTCCTTTAACGCCACCTTTACCATTTCCGCCAACTTCTCCATTCGAACTTTATCCGCACTGGCGTATTGAGACGGGGTTAAACCCACGTAAGCCGCCAACTGTTCGGCACGTCGGAAGCGGGGACGCGTCCCGCAGTTCCAACAGTAGTTCCATGGCAGAGATTAACCCGACCCCAGGGATGCTCTGCAAAATCTCTACCCGCTCCTGTTATAGCGCAGCCTCGGATAACTCCCGCAGCAATTGGGTCTGCTTGTCGTTCTGCGCACTCAAAAATTCATAGTGCTCCAAGAGGCAGTTGAAGCTTTCTTGCATCCAGCGGTTCCCAAACCTGATGTGCCTCAAAGTCTCGAAGTATATCTGGGTCCATCTTCCTCGAGGTTCTTCCAGACGAATCCCGAAAAAACTCAGCTCTGCCTTGATGCGGCTCTGGGTGCGCACCCGGTCCCTGACGAGTTGCCGGCGCCGACGGATAACCTGGCGGTGGTAAAGTTCCTCCTCACTGGGCACCCACACCTGCTTCAGCATCCCCTTGGCCAAAAGATGGGCCAGCTTATTGCTGTCCCGCCGATCGGTCTTGACCCGGTTGCCGTACTCCTGGGGAACCAGACTCGGAGGAGTAACTATACTAGGGATGCCATGCTCTACCAGGCGGTCATGAAGCCGGAACCCAAAATATCCGGCTTCATAGACCGCCTGCATTTGATGTCCAGCGTATCGAGCCAGTATACGCCGGAGAGACTCCCAGTTCCTTGGAATGCTGGCGCTGAACAACTCCAGGTCCACTGTCCGAATGGTTACGTGCCACCTGATTTTATGCAGGTCGATTCCGACAAATAAATCCTCTTCGCCTGTAACCTGATGTTTGGGTCGTCTCATTGCAGCCTCCTATCTTGATGTGGTGGGACCGGCCAGGATTCCCAGAATACCACCAACCGATTGAGTAGACAGAGCTTTATACTGCTCCCCTTGGGGCTGAGACATAAAGCTAAGCGAGTATAATGTCTCAGGGGGTGAGCATGAAACGGCGTAAGATTGATCCGGAGACCAAGATGGCGGCAGTCCTGGAAGGGCTCAGAGGCGAGAGTTCCATTGCGGATATCTGCCGCAAATACCAGATCAGCGAGAGTCTGTACTATCGCTGGCGGGACAAGTTCTTGGAAGGCGGCAGCCAGGCCTTGAGTTCCCGGAACGGTTCGGGTCCCGAGGCTGCCGTGAAGGCCAGGATTGCTGAGTTGGAAAGGATTATCGGGAAGCAGACCGTCCAGATCGAGATTTTAAAAAAAATTTCTCAGTAAGGCCGGAAGTGGTCTCTCTGGCCTGCTGGCTGAAGGACTCCGGTTATCCCGTCACCGCGATTTGTGCCGCCTTGGGATGGCATCGGGGCACCTTTTATCGGCGGCTCCAGGCGGGGCAGGGGTCCGGCTCCCCAGCCCTCAAATTGCTGGGGAGCCGAGACCCCGTGGGTGATGCCAAGATTTTAGCCAGCATCAAAGAGATCAAACAGGGCCATCCGTTTTGGGGCTATCGCCGGGTTCGGGCCTGGCTGAAATATCGGGAAGGTCTGCCGGTGGGCTACAAAAGGATCTATCGCCTGATGAAAGAACACGAACTCCTGGTGCCGCAAACCAGATACCGGGCCAAGCGTCAACCGGCGGGCCGCAAACCCCGAGCAGTGCGGCCTCGCCAGTTCTGGGGCATCGATATGACCAAGTTCCTCATCCCAAGCTTGGGCTGGGCCTACCTGGTGATCGTGTTGGATTGGTTCAGCCGGAAGGTGGTGGGCTGGCGGTTATCCGTGCGGTGCCGCACCCAAGAGTGGCGTGAGGCTATGGAAGAAGCGGTGTTACAGGAGTTCCCGAACGGGGTGCGGGGACAGGGACTGAAGCTGATCTCCGATAACGGTTGCCAACCCAGCTCCAGGTCTTTCCTGAAAATGACCGCCACCTTGGACATCGAGCCGATCTTTACCAGCTACAACAATCCCAAGGGCAACGCCGAAACCGAGCGATTTATGCGGACCCTGAAG
This sequence comes from uncultured delta proteobacterium, assembly GCA_963747645.1. Classification (GTDB taxonomy): domain Bacteria; phylum Desulfobacterota; class Desulfobaccia; order Desulfobaccales; family 0-14-0-80-60-11; genus 0-14-0-80-60-11. The sequence continues at coordinate 16,968 of CAVVFW010000011.1, forward strand.
GAAGAACTCCTCTGGCTGGAAGAGTTTGCCGGCCTGGATGAGGCCCAGGATAAGCTCTCAGCCTGGATTGACTTTTATAACCAGCGCTACCTGCACTCGGCTCTGGGCTACAAGAGCCCTGTGGAATATGAGCAGATTAACCAGGAAAAGGTCATGGGGAAAGCTGCTTGATACTACACAAAAATGGCCTTAAAAATTTAAAAATGTCTCGACTTTAGGGGAGCATTAGAGATTCCCCTACGCTACTCGACTATATATTGCGTACTTATATATTATATCTACGTTATCTATCTATTACGGAATTTGGACACCATTTCATCGCCGCTCGGTCTTTCAGCCAGTCGAGCTAACGCATTAAAAATTCACAGATATAGCTGGGCACGCCCCGGATTTACTCGACTTCCCCGCGGTCTTGTACGGATTCTGGACAGTGTCATGAGGGCTTTTTGGTTAACTACTTTATATAATTAGATAACATTCTGCCTTATTCTGCCCCAGCCCTGATTTGTCGAAAATCGAGTCAATCGATCCTGCCCGAGTCTATGGGCTCATAGTTAATTGTCCCATTATATCAAGCAGATAAGTTAATGGCACGTATCCTGCTAATAAGGTATGCCAGGTAGAGATTTCTCGGGAGGCGATTGACTCCTCTGGGACTTTAAGCGACCGATTCTTATCTCAATGGAAAACCTATGCCAGCGAAAATTTCAGAAACTAAATTTGTGGTGAAGGCAGTCAAGAAGCTACGGGTACCGCCTTATAAAGGGATTCACTCGGTCTACAGCGGATTCAATCAGGCCTTCAGGGAATACTTCCGTAAAGACCCGGTGGAGGCCGTCAATAGACTGGTCGCCGACGGGAAAATAATCAGCAGGCCGGTCAAAGGCGGGGTCCTCATCTATCTTCCTGAGGACTACCCATCCTATGTCGCTCCCAAAACCGTCCTGAAAAAGATCCTTGAAAAGGGCCTTAAAAGGTCTGGGCCGAGCGAGCCGGAAGATGAGCCAGATGGGCAGTACCCGAGTAGATCGGTTTAAGGAAGGAAAGCGGGGAGAGGGGTTTCGGAAACAGGCTTTCGAGACTATCCCCGATGAGAGGGATGACATTGGATAAGGGATTAATGGTGGATGAAATGACCTCAAAAAAGTTTCTTAAAGACGAAACGGGTGTTGTCGCGGTCGAATACGTCATCTTCGTGGCGGCTGTCGGCATCATCCTGGCTGTCGGGGGTCTGGACTCCTGTTCAGCGCCATGCGAGAGTTTGTTTGGCCACTTGGGCCACTTATTTCGGAGGCTAACCGACCTGGCCAAAGACGGTTGAACAGGCAAAGGAAGGGTGAATAGAATGAGACTCATAGACATTTTTTCGAAAGGAATTCTCTCAACCTGCCAACTGCCTTGATCGCGGCCGTCGGTATCCTCATAGGAAACTGGTTTGGCGATCTTCCGGGTCTCCTGAGAGGTAACGGCCCGGGTCAATCCGGCCTGGGTTTGCAAGAGAGGATGATGGGCCGAAACTATTTAATGATACCTGGCAATAAAGCAATAAACATAAAAACCCTAAATTAACCACACTATCTTAGGAGGGCAACAAAATGGAAAGAATCAAACGGTTTCTGTTGGATGACACGGCCACGGCGGAAGCGACTTCTACGGTGATCATGATCGCCGGCGTGGGCCTCTTGCTGGCAGCGGCGCTCGGTCTCTACTATGGCGCCATTCAAACGTTCTTCACTCAGTCGGACAAAGTTGCAGGATGGGCAATGAGCTGGCGCCCACTGTCAGTTTAACTGCTTCTCAACCACTGGGGGTCCTGGTCGCCAGGGCCCTCCGCTAGTTTAAATCTTCCGGTCTAAAGGGATACGGCGGTGAGGATGCAAGTAAGGCTGAGGTGAGGGTGATGCGCTGGAGATACCGAAGAAAAGCCGGAACTTTTTCGGCCGCGGAAGACGGGGTGGTGGCGGTGGAATTCGTCATTCTGTTCCCCCTCTTCATGCTGATCCTGGCGGGTATCGTGGAGTTCGGCCACCTGATCTACGTGCGCCACACCCTCACCAACGCCTCCCGGGAAGGGGCCCGGGCTGCGGTGATTTACTTTGTCCCCTCGGTGGGCGGAACTCGGACTACCGAGGCCAAGGACATAGCCAAGACCACCGTGGACAAGTACCTGGCGGATACTAAATTCGCCGGCACCTACACCGTGGCACTACTACCGCGGGAACCACCAGCGGTGACCTGGTAACCGTAACGGTTACCGCTCCCAGCAATCTGCTGGTGTTGGATAACCTGGTCCCCGCCTTAAGCAGTTCTCCTCCGTTACGGCGGAGACAACCATGAAAATGGAGTGAGGAAAGAACTATGAAACTACCCCCAGGTTTTAAATATGTGGCGATGGCCGGCGTGGCAGGGGTGGTGGCCGTGGTCCTGGTCCATAACTACATCTCGACGAGAACGTCAAAAGCCATCGCCCCCACGGCTCCGATAGTGGTGGCGGAGGCGGATATCGCCCCGGGAACGGCCCTGGCCGGGCGGTTGGTGCGGGTCGCGACCTGGCCCCAGGAGATCATCCCCTCCAAGGCCATGACCAGCGCCAGTCAGGTGGAAGGCCGGGTGGCCCAGACCTCGATATCCAAAGGCGAGCCCATTACCCTGACAAAACTGGCGCCTGAAGGGACCGCGGCCGGCTTGGGCGGCCTCCTTGATCCCAACTCCCTGGCGGTGACGGTGAAAACGGATGAAGTTTCCGGGGTAGCCGGCTTTATCAACCCAGGTGACCGGATAGACGTGCTGGTGGCCACGAACAAGGGCGGAGCGAAGGGCGAGGAATTTTCCAAAATAATCCTGCAAAACATCAAGGTCCTCAGCAAAGGACAGGTGTGGGACCAGACTGCGGATAAGAAGCCGAAAGTTGTACCGACCGTAACCCTGGAGGTGTCCCCGGAGCAGGCCGAAATGCTGAACCTCGCCAGAACTTCTGGAAAAATTTGCCTGGCTCTGCGCAATCAGCTGAATATGGCGAATTTTAATACGCGGGGGGTGGGAGCTTCCCAACTGTGCTACAAGACGCCGGTGGTGGAAAAAGTGGCGATGAAGGTACCCCAGCCGCAGGCCCCCAAACCACATAGGGGTGTGACGGTGATCAAGGGGACCAGCGTCTCCGAGTCGACATTTTAAGGATGTCTGCCCCCTTGGCAGAGAGGCATCCGTTACCATGATTGAATTACCTGCCATTTATGTAAGTGGCCCCGGAAGGGGCCACTTGCCAGGCGCATCAAGGTGAAACAATGAATTCTCCGACTATCAACGTCTCGGTCCTCTACACGACAGGGGAGCCAAATCCGCAGTACCGGGAATTGTTGGCAACCATGGACGATATTAAATTCAGTGGAGAGGCTCGAGACCACGAAACGTTTTTGAATCAAAATCAGGCAAACCCCGCTGACCTGGCCTTGGTGGACCTGGATGGGTCTACCACCATTCCCGGGTGGCTGGAAAACCTGATCGAACAAATGCCTCAAACCGAAGTCATGGTGTGTTCGCATAGTCGAGACCCGGATTTTCTCATTAAAATTATGAAATTGCGCTCCGGGGGCTTCTTGTCCCTGCCTCTGGACCGGGATGAATTTTCCTCCTTGCTCTTGCGGGTCCGGGGGGAGAAACAAAAACGCCATTACTCGAGTGATGGCCAGATCCTGGTCTTGGCGGGCTCGAAGGGAGGGGTGGGAACTACCTCCATTGCCACCAACCTGGCGGTGGCCTTGACAGAAGTCAACGACGGGGGCGTGGTTCTCGTGGATCTGGCCCGGCCCTTCCCCCATGTGGGACAGTTTCTCGATCTAAAATCTAGTCACACCATCCAAGATCTGGTGGATAGCGCCGGCAATCTGGACCGGATATTTGTAAAACAGATCGTCCAAAAACATCATTCCAATTTAGAAGTGCTCCTCGGTCATCCGGCCTTCCATCTCGATGCCCCTATAGTTAATAATCTTGACGCCATGAGCTAAAATCTTTTCGATTTTGCGCACGGCTTACGACTGGGTAGTGGTTGATCTGGGGACCCCGCTGGATCGCTTTTATGCCTGGATGCTCCGGCAGGCGGATCAAATTCTCCTGGTTACCGAACTCGACGTCCCCAACCTGCAAAATTTAAAGATGATGCGCTCCTTATTCCTAGAATGGGACCTCAATGAGCATAACGTGAAATTTTTGGTCAATCGCTATACGCGGGATTACGCCCTGGGACTTAAAGATTTAGAAAATATCTTCCCGCGGGCGATTTCTTACACCCTCCCGTCGGATTATGTGCACCTGATCGAAGCCATCAATCAAGGGGAGTCTCTGGGAGAGAGAGCGCCGCGTTCAAAGCTGTGGCGCCGGCTGCGGGAACTGGCCGCGGAATTACTGGAGCAACGTAAACCTGAAACCGAACGGCAAATGGCGACCAGGCCGGGATTGCTGCGGCGACTTTTTTAAGGGGTGATGACCATGGCATGGCTACAGGGGAATACTAACGGCAACGGCGCCCTTCCGGTTAACCCGGTTAATACCCGGGAAAATCACCTGCATGAGGTCAAAGACCGCCTGCACCGCTCCCTGGTGGAAAGCTTGAACGTGGCGAATTTGGAGGGCATGGAGAGCAGTCTGGTGGCCGCGGAAATTCGCCGGGCCGTATCCCAGCTGCTGGCGACGGACTCCTTCCCGCTCAATTCCGAGGAACGGGTCCGCTTGACCCAAGAGCTGGAATTCGAAATCCTCGGGCTCGGGCCCTTGGAGCCCTTGATAAGAGACAAAGATATCTCCGATATCCTGGTCAACCGTTACGATGAGGTCTTCGTTGAGCGCTTTGGCCGTATGGAGGCCACTGAGGTGCGCTTCCGGGATAATGCCCACCTGCTTAAAATCATCAATAAGATTGTCAGTAACATCGGCCGGCGTATCGACGAATCCTCCCCCATGGTGGATGCCAGGCTGCCGGATGGTTCCCGGGTCAATGCCATTATCCCGCCCCTGGCCCTGGAAGGGCCGGTGCTCTCCATCCGGCGGTTTATGGTGATGCGCCCCACCATGGAAGAGATTTTGAAACGCGGCACCCTGACCCCCGAGATGGGCGAAGTTATCGCGGCTATTGTCAAGGCCAAGGTGAACGTCCTGATTTCCGGCGGGACCGGCACCGGCAAAACCACTTTGCTCAACATCCTCTCTTCTTTTCTCGATCCAAACGAGCGTATCATCACCATCGAGGACGCCGCCGAACTGCAACTGAACAAACGGAACGTCGTCCGGTTGGAGACCCGCCCGCCCAACATCGAAGGCAAAGGCGAGATCAACCAGAGAGACCTGGTGCGCAATGCTTTGCGGATGCGCCCGGACCGGATCATCGTGGGTGAGGTGCGGGGTCCCGAGGTGATGGATATGTTCCAGGCGATGAACACCGGCCACGAGGGGTCCATGACCACCGTCCACGCCAACAGTCCCCGGGACGCCCTGCTGCGATTGGAAACCATGGTCAGCCTGGCCGGCTATCAGATCCCCCAGAAGGCCTTGCGCAATATGATCAGTTCGTCGTTGGATGTCGTCATCCATCTGGCCCGTCATACTGATGGCGTCCGCCGCATCGTCTCGTTTTCGGAAATCACCGGCATGGAACAGGAGGTTATCAGCCTCCAAGATATTTTTGTGTTCGACCGGCATGGGGTCGCCGAGGACGGCAAGATCTTGGGACAGTATGCCTCTACCGGCATCAGGCCGCTGTTTGCCGACCGTTGCAAAATATACGGTGTCCCGATTCCGGATCATTATTTTATGCCGACTCTGACCGGCAAGATGCAAAGGACGCTCAGAGGGTGGCTCAGAAAGGGCCAGGTAAGCTATGTTCTCCATTACTCCAAGAGATTTATGGTACACGGGAATTCTTTCCGTGGTTCTGGTAGCCATTATTCTGGCGGTCACCGCGATTTACCAATTCTTCGTCGAACCCCTCCGTAAGCGCCGGAAAGTGAGTCGGCGTTTGAGCGAGGGTTATGAAAAGCGTTTGGAACTCATTAATATCCTTAAAGAAGGGTCCGCAGGACCAACCGGCCTATGGCCGAAATTATTGGCCAGGGTTTTGGGTGAACAACGGTTGGCCAGCTTAAAAATCTGGATGATGCAGGCGGATGTCCACGAAGCTCCAGAAAAACTGATACTGCGAAATCTCGTCATATGCCTTGTCGTTTTCGTTGCGGGAGTCTTGTTGTTGAAAAGCTTTCTCCTGGGGCTGCTCCTGGGATGCGGGGTCGCAGCCGTCACTCTTCTTCTACCTGGGACAGAAAAGGAGAACCAAGACCAGGAAATTTGAGGCCCAGATGCCGGATGCTATGGAACTGCTGGCCCGTTCCCTGCGGGCCGGCCATGCCTTGCCGGCGGCCATCGAATTAGTCGGGGAGGAAATCGCGGAGCCCATGGGCACCGAGATGATGATCGTCTACGAGGAGCAGCAGTTCGGCATCAGCATGTCAGAAGCCTTCGCCCATCTCCTGGAGCGGGTGGAAAGCATGGATCTGCGCTATTTCGTCGCCGCGGTGTCGATCCAACAGGAGACCGGGGGCAACCTGGCCGAACTGATGGAAAGTATCGCCGCGGTGATCAGGAGTCGCTTGAACTTCAAATCAAAAGTCAGGGCCTCACCGCCATGGGACGCATGTCAACTACGATCATGATCATTGTCCCCATAGTGGCATTCTTCGCCATGATGTTAGTCGCTCATGAATACGAAAAGGCGTTAATTAATACCTCGATTGGCCGAACGATGTTGATGGCGGGGGTAGCTACTGGTATTGTTGGGTTCATTTATGCTCAAACAAATAATTCAGGCGGTCGAAACTTAGACTCGATCAACGGAGCATGGCTATGCTGTTGACTATTGAGTTCTTCATTTTTGTGGCGATTTTCTTCCTCGCCTACGGCCTGACGATTGGCCTGAACAGTCGGGCCAAGGTGCAGATGCGCGCCAGCGATCTGGGGGCGATGACGCTGGACCGCCGGGCCAGAAACCAAAGGTGTCCCGCCTCAAGGCGGCCTCGGTAGATTTGCTGGCCTTATCCGGCCAATGGGCCTTGCCTGACCTGGACAAGGTGTCGGAAATGCGGAAGCGCCTGATCCAGGGAGGGTTCCGGCATCCCCAGGCCCCGGCGGTGTATCTGGGCTTCCGGGTGTTGACCGCCTTCCTCCTCCCTTTGCCCCTGCTGCTCTCCATGTCGTGAGCGGCAAGATGGGCGGCATCGTCCTGCTGCTGGCCTTAGGCTTGAGTATCATTCGGATTTTATTTCCCGGCCTTGATCCTGGGAATGAAGATAAGGAACCGCCAGGACCGCCTTGACAGGGCCCTGCCGGACATCCTGGACATGTTCGTCATTTCCATGGATGCCGGCCTCTCATTGAATGCGGCCTTGCACCGGGTAGCGAGTGAAATCCGCCCGATTTTCGCTGACTTCTTTGAGGAACTGCAGATCGCCGCGCATGAATTGCGCAGCGGCCTCAACTGGGATGAGGCTTTTGATAATTTGGCCAAACGCACCGGGGTGCAGAGCATCAGGTCGATGGTCAGCCTGATGATCCAGTCAGGCCGGTTGGGAGGCAGCGTCGGCGATGCCCTGCGGCACCACAGCGAATTTACCCGTACCCAGCGACTCCTGCGGGCCGAGGAGAAGGCGGCCAAGCTGCCGGTTAAGATGGTAGTACCCATGATTTTTTGTCATCTTCCCCGCCATTATCATCGTGGTCGTGGGTCCGGGGATGATACACATCCTGCAAAAGTTCATGCGGGTGGCGGCTTTTTCCCGGTGGGAGGTGGAGGCTTCGGGGGATTTTAAGAGTCGAAGCCGGGAGATCGAACCATGAAAAAGAATTCCTCGCTGATGAGAGATGAGAGCGGCGCCATCACCGCCATGACGGTCATCATGTTGGCCGCTTTCGTGGGCCTCATGGCCCTGGTGGTTGATCTGGGGCACCTGCATATCGTCCAGAATGAACTGTGGAATGCCGCCGACGCCTGCGCCCTGCGCGGCGCCCGGGCGTTTATGCCCCGGAGGCATCCCGCCGGCGGAGTCCCATGGACCCACCCTGGACGCCATGGAAGGCCACGCCTTACCGTCGATAAAGCAATTAGGCGCGACAATACTGCGCTTGACCAAGCCGTGCCCACCACCGAAATGCAGGTGGGCATCCTGGGCATTGATAGCGATACTAACCGGGTCTGGGATTGGAAACCTGGTGGCAATTGGGTAGGGGTGGCACCTTCATGGACCTGACCTGCGCCAGTTGTGGCAAGCCCGTCGGGCCGGCGATCAGCCTGCCCACCCAGAAGACGACTGGATCATAATGCCGGGCCCGGTCACCATGACCCTGGCCAAGATCTTCGGGTATAGCACGGTGACCCGTTCAGACCACGGCCGCGCCGCGTAGGCTAGCCTCATACGCTGGCGGAGGTTACCCCGGGAGGGTTCATCGCCCCTGACTACGATTTCCAGAGAAAGGCGGAAGCAAATTGGAACGCTGAACAATAAATCAATGGTATCATCGTTCTAAGCCCGGCCGGATGGACAACATGCGCTGGACCAATCTTCCGATAACGCCGGTTGGGCCTACCGCCAGGCCAGTAATGCTAACGGGCTGATGAATGACACCATGACAGTCCGACTACCCATATGGCCATGTCGTCGGGGACATGTGAATCTGCAGAACGGCCGCTTCGGCGACATGGTGAACCTCCAGAAGGCGATACAAGGTAACCGGTTTGGCTTAACCAACGATCTTGACGGTTACAGATTAACGGATTCCAGGTTTACGAAATGCCGGACTGCAGCCGCGATAGCCTGGACATTAACCAGACACGACCGTAGATGCGTTTATGTCAGTCTCACTGACCATGTCTGGATAAGTAGAATTAACAATGATGCATCCTAATGTCCAAGCAATACCTGACGATAATCACGCGGATGCGCAATGACCAAGACAGATTGTAACGGGGTTATGCCAATGTAAAATATTGAGTCCTCACGGATACCATGGCGGCCGGGACTGGCAGTACGCGTGCTTCCAACGACTACCCAAGCTGGTGCAATGAGGCGGGGCAGAGGCGGTTGACCGGGAGGCGAGAGCCCCCGGTGGCCGGCGGTTTCATCTCTAAAAACGTGAACCAAGTGGGTATTTTGCCTGGGACCAAGGAACATTTAGCGGTATTGCCGGTACTTTTCTGAAGCCCTTTTTCTGAGCGCTGATGAAAAGGGAGACGCGGATATGGATGTCCCGGACCCTCGTCAACGACAAAGTATGCGATGCGCTGCATTCTTGCATGATGTATTTTGATAATCCTCTCACGATATTAATTTGTGTGGGAGTAGTCTTAGCGCTATCATTAGCCTTGATACATCAAAAAGGCTAAATTTGGAGAAAATCGCCAGAAGATAATACCGATTTAATCAACAATCACCACTTGAATTCGTTGGTTGTGAGGGTAGGACTAGTCATTCCACCGCCCAGATTTATTATTCAAATATGCCGGTCGGCTAATCTGATTTTACCTGCAAGCTTTTCCCTAAAGCCAGAGATGAGGGGTTGAATGCCATGAACTTAGCCAAGCGTCTATTGAATGCCAACGTGCTGTCCACGGAACAATTGGGACAGGCGCTCCATCGCCAAAAGAAGTATCGGGGGTTTCTCGCCGATCATCTCGTGGCCTTGGGGTTCATGGAGACCGGACAACTGGCTGATTTTGTGCCGGCCTATCCGCCGGTTCCCCAATCCTTCGAAGAGATCGGCCTGCCGGAGAATTTCCTGGCTCAGCTCCTCTTAAAGCACGCTTTTTATCGTTACACCTTCACTGCCTCGGAAATGGCCAAAGCCTTGATGATCCCCATGCACCTGGTGGAGGTGCTCATTGACTACCTCAAGCAGCAGAAGTACGTGGATACCAGTCCCAGGGATATCCTCCATCCTGGCGCCGGTCACATGGCCACGGAAATCCGCTATACTCTGTCGGGCTTGGGGAAAGAAACCGCCGAGCAGCAGTTGGAATTTAACGGCTATACGGGACCAGTGCCAGTCAGCCTGGAGGACTATTGGGATTGGGTAGAAGCTCAAACCATGCAACGGGTGGAAATAACGGATGCAGGCGTCCGGGAAGCCTTCCGGGACTATGTAGTACCAGAAGTTCTCTTAAATGAAATAAGGCCGGCTATTGCCAGTGGGCGCTCCATCTTTCTCTTCGGCCCTTCCGGCAATGGCAAGACCGCCCTGGCCAGATGCGTCGGTGATATCTTTAAGGATGCGGTCTATATCCCCCATGCCCTTTATGTTTACGGTCAAATCATCCGGGTTTTCGATGAGGTTATTCACGAACCCGTAGCCTCGTCCCAGGAGGCTCAGAAACACGATGCCCGCTGGGTTTTGTGTAAGCGCCCCGTAGTTATCGCCGGCGGCGAAATGACCGAAGCTGCCCTGGAACCCAAATACAATCCGGTTTCCAAGTATTATGAAGCTCCCCATCAAATTCAAGCCAACAATGGGCTGTTCATCATCGATGATTTCGGGCGGCAGAAAATCTCGCCCCAGAGACTGCTGAACCGGTGGATGTTCCCCCTGGAGTCTCGCCAGGATTTCTGCAACCTGCATACCGGGCAGCAATTTGCCATACCCTTTGATCAGCTCATCATCTTCTGCACCAATCTCGACCCCTATGCCCTGGCCGATGAAGCCTTTTTGCGCCGCATTCGCCATAAGGTCTTTATCGGTGAGGTTTACCTGGAACAATACCTGGAGATCTTTCGCCGGGTCTGCGAACACCATGGGCTGGAATTTGACCAGGATCTCATCCAGAAGATGGTGGAGCGCTATTATGTACAGCATGCCCGGCCCTTCCGGGCCTGCCACCCCCGGGATCTGGTAGAGAACTTGATCGACCGCGCCCGGTCTGTGGGTCAGACGCCAAAACTAACCTACCAGGATTTGGATTCGGCCTGCCAAAGTTACTTCATCAGGAGCCGGGGCCTCATGGATTACGATGCTCCAGGCAACGCTCCCAAGCTGGCCTAAAACTGATATATTAGTCAAGTTGTCGGCCAATTAACTACACACTGCAGCCACTTCCACGGACTCTGTCATGCTCGATAGTATTGCCTCATCCTTGCCCAAGGCGCAGCTAAATCTGGTCGCGCCTTTGTTAATTGCCCTGGTGATGGCCTGGATGGATATGCGCACGAAACGCATTCCCAACTACCTTACCCTGGGATGCGCCCTGGCCGGGTTGGGATATCAACTGGGGTTTTCCGGCTGGACCGGGCTGGCTTACGGTTTTTTGGGCATGGGACTGGGATTTGGCCTGTTAATTTTCTTTTACTGGAAGCAAGGTTTGGGGGCTGGAGATGTCAAGGCCCTGGCTGCCCTGGGCGCCTGGTTGGGACCCCTGCAAACCCTTTACCTGTTTATTTATATGGGCCTCTCCGGGGTCATACTTGTAGGTTTTTTCCTGTGGCGGCGGGGGTTACTGGGGACCAAAATTCGGCAATTCTGGGGGTTCCTGCTAAACCGGATCCTGCTGCGGCCCCACGCCTCAATATCTCCGCCGGCTGAGCCCCCGGCCTCGCCGGCCGAGCTCCCGGCTCCACCGGCTGAGGGCATTCCTTATGCCACGGCCTTGGCCATGGGTATGGTTATCCTCTGCGGACGCGAGTTTATGGGGTAGGCTTTACTCATGAACTTTAGTGGAGTTGCTTTAACCAGGTAATGAACTCGTTATCCTCAAATCACTTTCCTGTCTGAGCCGAAAACAGCACGCAGCCCGAATCAGAATAAATCTGCCGCCAACGCGGTTCTTGCCGGATAAGCTCGGCAATCGGCATGCGCTTATCCAGCAAGATGCCCCACCCCTGCCAGAAAACCGCCGTGGAGATTGCACCAGGCTATCTGGATCATGGGGAGCAGATACAGAGTCCGCCACTGGCCGCTCAGCCGGGCCCGCTCCAGCCAGTATAGAGAGAGGGCGAAAAAGCAAAAGGTGAACACCTGGGCCCGAACCGGGAGGTACCCGAACCGGGCTCCCTTTAAGATTATGGCGATAAACAGGGCCGCGGCCAGAGGGTGGCCCCCCCGTAACCTGGCGGTTCGATAGACCAGGCCCATTGTCGCCAGTCCCAGGACATACTTGAGAACCTGCAGCCCCGGATCCCCCAGGGCCCGGTAGAGGGGATAGAACAATACTCCGGTGAGCCACTCGTGGTAGATCCAAGGATTCAGGGTGGGAACATAGGCGAAGACATCTCGGTAAGGGAATTTCTGACTCTGCCAAAAAAGGCGGCCAAATGACAGGTATCCCCAGAGATCCGGCTCGGCGACGGTGGTTGCCAGGAGGGAGAGAACCAAGGACAAGAGGGTAAAAAATAATGCTGCCCTGATCCAAAATTCAAGATCTCTCAGATGACGCGGTGCCATTTATTCTCCCGTTTTCCACGCCTAATTTAAGACAAATCCCGGGTATCGTCAACAAAACAGAGGGCTTGGGATAATTTTGCGAACAATTTCTCACGGGGCTGGGAAGTGTGCCAGAGATGGTTTTTAGCCGGAAGGTGCGCTTGCTGCAGAGTGATCGGGTGGAAGGTCTCACAGGTACACTGGACCGGACGCACCTTAAATACATTAAGGCCTACTCTCCGGTCCTACCAAGGGAGGAGGGCAGTTCTTTTAAAAACTGGGAAGGCGGCATTCATCGAATTTCGCACGACTCGATGTTGATGCCCAGAGCCGGTTTGCCCTTTGTCCTGCCTGCCTCAACCTCTTGCTTCCCCTTCGTCAGGCAGTCTGTTCCGGTCTGACGACCAGGTTGTGCTTGTTAATCAAGTGGTAAATGACAGATCTGCTGGTCTTGAGGACCTCAGCAGTTCTCTTGACGCACCCGTCACATCGGGACAGGGTTTCACCCAGCAGCGTGGCCTCAAAAAGAGATATTGCCTCTCGCAGGCTCAACCCTTCGGCGGAACTGACCTGAGGCCCGGATTGTCTCTTTAGCCCGAGATGCTTGGCGGTAACCATACGGCTGTCAGTCATCACCACCGCCCGCTGCAACCGATTCTCTAACTCCCGGACATTTCCAGGCCAGGCGTAGCACATGAGTGCGTCTTTCGCCTCCCTGGTAAATCCGTCCAGGGCCTTGCCGGTCTCTACCCCCAGACGCTGCAGGAACATTTCGGCCAGGATCAGGATATCTTCACCCCGGTCCTTCAACAGCGGCAACTCAATGTTGATGCCTTCCAGGCGGTAGTAGAGATCTTCGCGAAATCGGCCGGCCTTGACCAGCTTTTTGAGGTCGGCATTGGTGGCAGAGACGATCCGGACATCCACCTGCAGGGTCTTGCGACCACCGACCCGTTCGAAGGTGAACCCCTGGAGGAAACGGAGTAGTTTAACCTGGACTTCCGGAGACAACTCTCCGACTTCATCCAGGAAAAGGGTTCCCCGGTGGGCCAGTTCCGCTTTGCCAACCACGGTCCGGTATGCCCCGGTGAATGCCCCCCGTTCATGCCCAAAGAGTTCCGATTCCAATAACTCCCGGGGGATGGCGCCACAATTGACTACCACAAAAGGGCTCAGGGCCCGGCGGCTGCGTTGATGGATGGCTTGGGCGATCATTTCCTTGCCGGTACCGCTAGCGCCGGTAACCAACACCGGGAAATCGGTGATGCTGACTTTGTCGATCAACTGAGAGATCTGTAACATGGCGGGGCAGGTACCCACCATCTCCTCCTGCATAAAGAATCCAGTGGACGGGATCTCATTTCGTCTCTCGGTGAATTTCGAGAGCCCGATCTGAGAAACCACGAAGAGAACTCCCACATAACCCAACCATCGCGTTGCATCAGGTATCAAAGAATGAGAAATAGTGCAGTCCATAAGTTCCTCCCGATTCCATGGAGGGAATGAATTCGAGATGAGATTTTATACTTGATTTAGTACCATAGAACTTTAAATCGCTTAAATTTACGGTTAATATAATACAGGGAATACCTGATTTCAATGGGCAGGAATACTTATTATCCTCTAGGTACAAGTGCCTAGGTCACGCTCCTCCGTACCTATATTGCTGTAAGCGATATTATTTAATAATCTTTCCTAATTTTCATTAAAGCTGTCCGGTTAACTGATTAAAAAAAGTCCGAAAACTCCCGGAATCTGTTAGAATGGGTTAGCCATAACTCACTAAACAGAAAGGAGATTTCGGACTATGGCCCATTGTAACACAATCTTTCATCAGATGCTTAAACTTATTCCGAGACATCATTTTGCCAAGTTGGAAACCGAGCACGGCACCGGCCGGAAGGCCCGATCTTTTACCCGTTGGAGCCAGTTGGTGCACCTACTTTCCATGCAACTCACGGCCCGAGTCAGTCTGCGGGACGGCGTCTCCAGCCTGAAAGCCCGGATAAAGAGCCTCTATCACCTGGGGGTCAAGCCGGTGCCCCGCTCCACCTTTGCCGATGCCAACAACCAACGCCCCGCCTCCTTCTATGAGGCGCTGTTTGGCTTGATGTACCGGCGCTGCCAGCCTCTGACCCCGAAGCACAAATTCAAGTTCAAAAACAAGCTGTTCAGCCTGGACGCCACGGTGGTGAGCCTCTGCCTTTCCCTCTTTCCCTGGGCTTCCTTTCGCCGCACCAAGGGCGGCATCAAGCTGCATACCCTCTTGGACCATGACGGCTATCTGCCGGCCTTTGTCGCCGTTTCTCCGGCCCGGGAGCCTGATATCAAGAAGGCCCGCAGCCTCAGCCTGCCCAAAGGCTCGATCGTCGTGGAGGACCTGGGCTATACCGACTATGCCTGGTATGCGCAACTCACCGCCCAGAAAATCTTCTTCGTCACCCGCCAGAAGCGCAACGCCCGCTACGAGGTGCTGGAGCACCATAAAGTCAATAAAAGCCAGGGGTTGCTCTCCGACCAGACCATCCGGCTGACCGGCGCCAAAGCCCAGGAATGCCCCATGCCCTTGCGCCGCATCGCCTACCGGGACGCCGCCACCGGCAAGCGCTATGTCTTTCTCACCAACCATTTCCAGCTGGCGGCCAAGACCATCGCCGACATCTACAAAGAACGCTGGCAGATCGAGATCTTCTTCCGCTTCATCAAGCAGAACCTGAAGATCAAGGCCTTCATCGGCAACTCGGAAAACGCCGTGCTGACCCAAATCTACGCCGCACTCATCGTCTATCTCTTGCTTTGTTATCTCAAGTTCCTGTGCAACTTGAGCATTACTTTGCAAAACTGCATCAGGATACTACAACTCAACCTTTTCAGGACCTGCACCGTGCAGGAACTCTTCGAACCCCCGGAGATGATAGCTGATAATATGTGTCATCCTAAACAGTTAACCTTAGCTCTGGCCTAGCCGGACAGAAATGATGTAACTTACCTCCTTCCACAAAAGATTATAGTCCGGCCTGCCAGAGCTCTGGGATAATAGGGAGGAGGAACTGAAATTTGAAAGTTAAGGCTACTTGGTCTCAACGTGGCTGCATGACTCACGAAGGGGCCAGTGGTATTGGTAACCCCCTGTGTGAGACTCTGTGTGGGAAAATGCTTCCAAAACCTGCCAAAGGGTAGAAAATCAACCCAAATGTGGAACTGGTAAACCAAGCATATTCAATATGTTGCAACAATTAAAGGAGGTTGTGAAGCTCGGAGATATTGATTCGTAATCAGAGGGGCTGGGGTGGCAGTTCATTTATATGGAGATCATCAGCGAAACCAAGGCATGACCGTAATCAAGGATGCGGGACCTGGATAGACTGGTGGAGCCTCACCTCAGTCGTCCGGTGGGCCGACCGCCCCAAACCGGCATTCAAAGGTCAAGCCGTTGGAATATAATCAGAAACTATCCTCCGTGTGTCAGGAAGTCTTCCTAGTGTTGAGGGATCGGTTAACCGCCAACCTATTATGCTCGCTTTTGCTAATTTTTGATGAATCGGTGCACTTTATGTGCACGTCAGCCTGAAAAAGAAAAGGCAAGTTCAGGGATACCGCCTGTAACTTGCCTTAATTATTGCTAAAAAGTGGTGGAGCTGAGGGGATTTGAACCCCTGACCCCTTGAATGCCATTCAAGTGCTCTTCCAGCTGAGCTACAGCCCCCCGTGCAGCTATTTAGTTAACAAAACCTTGGCGGGCTGTCAAGTGCCGGCGCGGCAAATTTCTCCGGTCCGTTGAGAGTCTGCCTCCGCCTTGCCCCGTCCCGCCGTCCGCAATGGCAGGATGTTGCCGTCTCTCACGAGGATGTACCCTGTTTAACCGAGGTTCTGGTATAATTCAGAAAAATAGCCCCGCGTCACCACCGGCGGGGAGGGTAACCCGGCGGCAGGGATGGTTAAGGTCGCGACCCACAAATTATAGGGTATAAAATCAGCATTATCGGGAAGGCCGGGTGTGGTAAGTCCACTGTTCTCGAGGGGGATTATGCATAAGTCGGTTGATTACCCCCTTGGCCCCTCTTGAGAAAAGCGAGGGATACCCCCTCAATTCTCATTACCGTACCAAGAGCGAAACAACGGTCCAGATCGCACCGTTAACGCCGGGAAAGGACAGGGAACTCACTATAGACGCGGGGCTGAATCGAAATCGAGCCGTTGCCGCTCAGCCGGCGGTGAGCCCGGCGCTCCCGGCCCGGCGCCTGAAGGTGCTCCATCTCCTGGCGACCATGCCGGTGGGCGGGGCGGAAGACCTGGTGGCGGCCATCGTCCGGGGCCTGGACCCCCAACGGTTCGAGGCGGCAGTGGCCACCCTCGGCCCCCCCGGACCCGTGGGCCTTGAACTCCGGGCCCAGGGTTATGAGGTGGTCAGCCTGGGGCTGGATATCAAACGGACCTCTGGCTGGCGGATCGTGGGTGCGGTGCGGCGCCTGCTCAAAGCCCGCCGCCCGGACATCCTCCACACCCATCTCTACCACCCGAACCTCTATGGCCGTCTCGGAGCGCTGGGGTTGGGGCTCCCCGGGGTGGTGGCGGCGGTGCACAATTCCTACACCCGGGTCAAATTCCACCGCCGTCTGTGGAATTTTCTCCTGGGTTGGGCCTCGGACCGGGTGCTGGTGGGGAGCGCCCAGGTGTGGCAGGACGTGCGCCGGTATGACGGGGTACCGGCCTCCCGCTTGCTGCTGATGCCTTACGGTATTCCCCTGGCCGAACTGGACACGCCGCTGAGCCGGGAGGAGGCCCGGGAGCGGTTGAGCTTGTCAGAGGCCGACCTGGTCATCGGCGCCGTGGGCCGCCTGGAAGAGCAGAAAGGCCATGCCTACCTCCTGGCGGCGCTGCCGGCCCTGCGCCGCGATTTCCCCAACCTGGTGGTGCTCCTGGTGGGGGAAGGCCGGCGGCAGGAAGATTTAAGGCGCCAGGTCCGGGAGTTAAAATTGGCGAACACGGTGCGGTTTCTGGGCACCCGGCGAGACCTTACCGAAATCTATCGCGCCCTGGACCTCTTCGTGCAGCCCTCCCTGTGGGAGGGCCTGCCCCTGGCGCTGCTGAAAGCCATGGGCGCGGGTCTGCCCGTGGTGGCCACCCGGGTGAGCGGCTCCCGGGAGGCCATCGTGGACGGCGTCAACGGCTCTCTGGTGGCGCCCGGCGACCCCGAGGCCCTGGCCCGGGGCTCTGGGGAGTTATGCCGCCACCCGGAGGCCCGGCGGCGTCTGGGGGACGCAGCCCGGCGCACCGTGGCGGCGCGGTACTCCCTGGAGGCCATGCTGCACCGGCTGGAAGAACTCTACCTGGAGCTCTGGCGCCGGGGCAACCGCATTGAGTGCGGCTGGGCGCCGACAGACTCCCATGAATGAGTAGTGTTTTCCTGGTTACGGTAACATTATATAGTGATTTCGAACCTCTTCCCCGAACCTGGGGGAGACGAGGTAGGTTAGGTGGCCGGTCTTTTGATGCCAGGACCGCGCATCCGTCCCATCTTTTACCCTCTCCCCCAGGACGGAAGAGGGCCGGGGTGAGGGGGAAGTGATCTCCACGGGGCGAAAAAGGCCGCATCGTATGTATGCACCGCAGTACTAAGGATGGAAAGCCTCCATGCTGGCTATACCCCCGAAAAAATCTTTGTCCATCCTGCATACCGAGGCCTCCCTGGGCTGGGGCGGGCAGGAGCGGCGCATCCTCGTGGAAGCCCTGGCCATGCGGCAGCGGGGCCACCGGCTCGGCCTTTGTCTGTGATCCCCGGGGAGAATTATGCCGGCGGGCCCGGCTCCAGAATTTCCCGGTGACGCCCCTGGTCTTCGGCGGGGTCCACAACCTGGGGGCCTGGGTCGGGCTGCGCCGGCTCCTGGCTGGGGGGACGGTGGACATCCTGAACACTCACAGCTCCCTGGATTCCTGGTTGGGGACCCTGGCCTGGCGCAGCTTGCGAGATCGGCCGCTGCTGGTGCGGACCCGGCATCTGTCCACCCGGGTCAGGGATCAACCGGCGCACCCGGTGGCTCTACCAGTCTCCGGCAGCCATCATCACCACCGGGCAGGTCACCAAGGATTTGCTCGTAGAGCGTCTGGGGGTGCCAGCCCGCCGGATCTTTTCCATCCCCACCGGAGTGGAGCTGGCGGAGTTTGCTCCCCAGGAAAAAAGCCGGGAGTTGCTGGCCCAGGTGCAGATCCCCGCGGATGCCTTCATCTTCGGCAGCGTGGCGGTGCTGCGCTCCTGGAAGGGCCACCTCGATCTCCTGGAGGCTTTCCACAGCGCTCCTTCAGGAAGGGGCCCGGGCCTTTCTGCTGCTGGTGGGGGAGGGGCCCTATCGCGTCGTCATCGAAGAAAAAATCGCTCAACTGGGGGTGCAGCATTGGGTGCGCCTGGCGGGGTTTCGGGACCAGGTGGCGCCGTGGTTTGCCCTGATGGACGTGAAGGTCCTGGCGTCCTACGCCAACGAAGGGGTCCCCCAGTCCCTCCTCCAGGCTCAGGCCATGGCCCGGCCGGTGGTGGGCACCGACGGTGGGCGGCATACCGGAAGTGATCTCCCATGAGGAAACCGGCCTGCTGGTGCCTCCCCGGGACATCCGGGCCCTGGCCCAGGCCATGGGCCGATTGATGGCGGACCCGAATTACCGCCGGGAGCTGGGGCGCCGGGGGCGGGAGATGGTGGTGGAGAAGTTTTCCATGGAACAGATGGCCGCGGAAATTGAGGCGGTGTATGAGGTGTTGCGGCAGGGCCGGGAAGGGGAGGGCAGGGGATGAACTCATCCAGGCGTCCTCACGTACGGCTCCCTTCGCTCCCGCCCCGGAAACCAGGAGCCGCCTTTACGGCATCATGAATTTTTCCCTGGCTTACCACTGGTTATTTCTGGCCATCGGGGCGCTGCTGGTGCTCTGGGGGGCCTCCTTGATGGCGGTGCGCCTCTGGACCAGGCATCAGGTCATCCAGGACCTGCTGCGGCAGGAAGGGGACCCGGACGGCGTCAGGCTTGCCCTGCCGGACTCCCGGGCCGAAGACCGGGCCGCCCTGGCGATCATCCGCAGTTACCGCCGCCACTACCTGTTAAAATGGTTGCCGGGTACCGCCATTTCCTTCAAGGCCATCAACGAGATGTCCATGGAGCTGATCAGGGAGGTCGCCCGGGCTTACTATCCCGACGACGACCGGCCGGAACTCAAAGCCTCCCTGGCGAACCTGGTGGCCCTCCACAACCGGGTGGGCGCCCGGCTGGCCGCCTGGCTGGACACCGCGCCCATGCGGCCCTTTAAGGATGTGGAGTTGGCGACGGTGGTGCGCTATCACGAGATGTACCAAAGCCTCAAGAACCATTGGGGCTATGCCTTCATCAAGCGGCACCATCTGGACAAAGCGGTGCGGTGGGGCTGGACCACAGTTAATTATGCCAATCCCTGGTACTGGGGCCGCTATGCGGTCTATCATGGCGGCAAGGAGGTGGCGGCCCGGCTCCTCATGGCCCGGATCGCCGGCCTGGTGGGCGAGGAGGCGGTGCGGATCTATGGCCGGCAGCAGCCGCCGCCCGTCAAGCGGCAATCCCGGGCCCCGGCCGGGGCGGACCCGGCCGCGGCGGTCATCGAGAGTTAACCGTGACGGGCCCGACCAGGGCGTCGG
Source organism: uncultured delta proteobacterium (assembly GCA_963747645.1). GTDB lineage: Bacteria > Desulfobacterota > Desulfobaccia > Desulfobaccales > 0-14-0-80-60-11 > 0-14-0-80-60-11. The sequence goes on from CAVVFW010000011.1 coordinate 37,067, forward strand.
CTTGTGTGGTAATGGAAAAATTGCCTGATAAAAATCGTAGCCCTAGTAGGAATAGAGGGTGTTTTAATACCCAATTAGCCGACCTACGGCAATTTTTCGCAGGGGCGGGCGCTGCGTGTCCGCCCTTAAGTTAGGGTCTATCACCGGTGCGCTCCTGCCCGGTGCCCTTATCATGGAGACAAGGTAAAAGTCCCCCTTTCTTAAAGGGGGATAATCCTCGTTTCTTACATGGCAGAGTCTATGGTGAAAAGCCATACCAACGGGGGCATCTGAAAACCGGATGGCGAAGCGAATCATGACCCATTGCGGCGACTGGCTGGTGCGGGGCCTGGCAGCCCTCTGGTACCGCCTGGACCGGCGGCACCGGCGGATCACCCTGGCCAACCTGGAGTTTGCCTATGGCGCGGCGTTGACCCCCGAGGCCCGGGAGCGCCTGGCCCGGCAGGTCTTCGGCCATTTCGTGCGCTTCGCCTGGGAAGTGTGCGAGCTGCTCCTGGCCCCCCTGACGGTGATCCGCCGGAAGGTGATCATCCTGGGGGAGGAGCACATGGAGGCCGCCCTGGCCCAGGGCCGGGGCGCCATCGCCATCGCCGCCCATGCCGGCAACTGGGAGTACACCGTCATGGGCTACGGACTGCTCTGCCGGCCCGGGGTGGTGGTGGGCCGGGAACTGGACCAGCCCTGGGCGGCCCGGTTGGCCCGGTATCTCCGGCAGCGGGGCGGCAACTCCATGGTGGGCAAGCAGAAGGGCATGAAGGGGATTATGGGATACCTGCGGGCCAACCGGCCGGTGGGGATTGTCATCGACCAGAACACCACTACCGCCGGCGGCCTCCTGGTGGACTTTTTCGGCCACCCGGCCCGGACCACCCCGGTGGCGGCGCTCCTGGCCCGCCGGGGGGTGCCGGTCCTGCCCACCCTGTCCCGGCGCCTGGCGGACGGGCGCCACCTCATGGTGATCCTGCCGCCGCTGCCCCTGATCAAAACCTCCGACCCCCAGGCCGACATCCAGCGCCACCTGGAACTCCAGAGCCGGGTCATCGAGGCCTGGGTCCGGACCTGCCCGGAACAGTGGCTCTGGCTCCACCGCCGCTGGAAAAACCAGTTTCCGGAGATTTATGCGTAAAGCTAATCAGCTGTCAGCTTTCAGCGATCAGCTGTCAGCAAGAGCCAGGAACATCGTAGAGCGTTTACGGAAAACGGAAAACGGAAAACGGAAAACTGGAAAAGGAAATAAGAGCTTTCGGGGGGAGAAAATGACCAAAGTTGATGAAACCTTCCTGGCGGCATTCAAAGAGCGGGTGGCTGCCCAGGAGATCAGCCGGTTCTGGCATCTGGAGCTGGAAGAGGTGGGCCCCGGCCGGGCCAGGGTGAGCATGGTCTGCCGGCCCGAGATGGCCAACATCCTGGGGATGGTCCACGGCTCGGCCATCTTCGCCCTGATCGACGAGGCCTTCCAGGCGGCGGTGAACGGCCACGGCACGGTGGCGGTGGCCCTCAACATGAACCTCACCTTCCACGCCGCGGCCAAGATGGGGGACCGCCTCACCGCCGGGACCCGGGAACTCCACGCCGGCCGCCGCACCGCCACCTATTTCATCGAGGTGACCGACCCCCAGGGCCGCCTGATCGCCTCCTGCCAGGCCCTGGCCTACCGCAAGGACACGCCGCTGGAGTTTCCAGGAGGGTAAACCCTGGCGGGAGTCATCCCGATCTGCCAATTAGCACGTTATCGCGCCCTTGAGGGGAAAAGCCGGGCCGCGGCCTTACCTCGCGTTCCCGGCGCACCCCGCCTACGGCGCCGTCCGGTAGCGGGCCGCAGGAAGAATTACGGTTTACACTCCTCGGCCATCCTGGCCTGGAGGACTTTGAGCAGGTCTTTGAACGAACCTCCCTGAATGACCCGGGCGAACTGGGTCCGGTAGTTGTCCGCCAGGCTGACGCCTTCGATCACCAGGTCGTAAATCATCCAGCCCTGGGGCGCCTTGAGCATCCGAAAGCTCACGGGGATCTTGTCATTGGGGCGCCGGATGACGATGGGCACTTCGGCGTGATCCGGTTTGAGGATTTCCGGCTGGTAGGTCACCCCGGCCTTGGTAAATTCGTCCAGGCGGCAGGCAAAGGAGGCCTTCAAGAGGCCGCTGAAATTCTTCACGAACTCGTTTTGCTGGCCCTGGTTAAGGGTCTCCCAGGTTTCCCCCAGGGACCGTTGGGCCATTTCCCGGTAGTTGAAATGGCGGGCCGCAGCCTTCTCCACCAGGTCGACCTTCCGGGCCCGTTGGTTGGCCCCCTGGAGGGCCGGATTGTGGAGAATGGCCAGCACTTCATTAATCAGGCCTTTGACATCATCCCCGGGGCCAGCGGCCAGGGCCCCGGGCCCGCCCATCATCAGGCTGACGGCCAGGGTCAGGAGGAAAACGCGCCAACCGGCAAGCTTCCTTGCACCTCGTTCTTGGACATACCTTTTCCTCTCTCCTCCAGGCAGCTTCAGAAGGGGCTCCCTTCCTGGCCTCCCCCTCTACCTTCAGGGAGAGGACCGGGAAACCCTGCCAGCATCAAATTACCTAAATTATACGTGTTTATCGGGAAAAATCACCCGCATAGTGCGATCAGGCGGGGCCTCGAGGGCAGGGGGGATCACCCGTGCTCCCCGGTGGCGGGACGGCGGCCGGGGGGCCCAGCGGGGGCGGTGAGAAATTTTTCATGAGGAGAAAGGCGATACCGGTAATCAGGAGCGTAATGAGCGTGGTCAGGAGGAAGCCGTCTTTAAAGCCGATGATCCCGATGATGGGGCCCAGGCCCGCGGCGCTGACCATCATGCCCAGGTAGATGGCGGAGTTATAGCCCCCCATGGCGATGGACCGGTGTTCCGGGGGGACGGTCTCGACGCAGAGGGCCGCCACCGAGGTGAAGGTCAGGCCCATGCTGAATCCCATGGCCACGGCGCAGAGGATGAAATGGAGCGGCTGCCGGGAGAGCCCGTAGCCGGCCAGGGAGGCCGCCACCCCCAGAAGCCCCCAAACCACCAGGAGGGTGCGGCGTTTCACCCGGTCGCTCAGGTGTCCGAAGGGGAGGCGGGAGACGGCGTTCATCACGCCCTGGACGGCAAAGACCAGGCCGATCTGCCCGTAGGTCAGCCCCTGCGCGTGGGCGTGCAAGGGCAGGTAGGTGATGAAGACGCCCACCCCGAAGCACCCCCCGCCCGTGGCCAGCCAGGCGCCCAACAAGCGGCTGGTTCTTCCCGACTTCCCGGATGACGGCCCGGCCCAGGGCGGGTTGGATAGGGGCTACCGGCATGACGTGGCGGGCCCGGGGCAGGAAAAAGAACATGATCCAGAAGGTCACGAAGATACTGAGGCCCGACAGGATAAACACCAGGGAAAAGCCCCAGGCCTCGGCGACGAAGCCCCCGGCTGCCGGCCCCAGGCCCATGCCGACATAGAGCGCCGTGGTGTACCAGCCATAGGACCGGCCGAGGTGGGTGGGGGGCGAGATGCCGGCCACATAGGACATGGTGGTGGGACCGAAGGCGGCCAGCCCGGCGCCGGAAAACAGGTAGATCCAGAAGAGCTGGTGCGGCGTAGAACTGACGGCCAGGAGAAAGGACGAGCCGGCCAGGATCAGCAGGCCCACCCCGGCCAGCAGCTTCATGCCCAGGCGGTTGACGACCAGACCCAGGGGCAGGGACAGGGCCCCGGCGGACAGCAGGAAGGCGGCGTTGATCAGGCCCACCATAACCGTATCGGCGCCCAATGATTGGGCGTAGAGGGGCACCACCGGGAACCGCATGTAGGTGCCGAAATAGCAGCCCAGGACCACCCCGCAGCAGATCAACAGCAGCACGGCATAACGGGGAATGGGGACCGGTTCGGGGTTCATGGGGGTCAGGGGTGGGCCGGAAGGGCTCTGAGGACCGGTGCCGGGGCCGCCGTGAGGCTCGGGTCAGGCCCCGGGGCCGGAGGCGGCGGAAAATGGGCGGGGTAAAGGACGGGCCCCATTTCCGCCTTTCCGGGTAAGCATGGTCCTCATCCGGTCTGGGTTAATTCGGAGACTTTGGTCTTGAGGCGCCGCACCAGTTCGGCGTAAGACGACTCATGGATAATCCGGCTGAATTGAGACCGGTAGTTGCTCACCAGGCTGACGCCCTCGATCACCACGTCATAGACCTTCCAGGTTCCGTCTTCATTGATCAGGCGGTAGTTCAGAGGGATGCGGTCATTGGCCTTATGCACCACGGTGCGCACTTCAACGTAATCGCCGTCCCGAATTTCACCGGGATAGTCAATTTTCACCCGCTGGGCGTACTTCTCGATCTTATCGGAGTAGGAGGCCTCCAGCAGTTGGGAGAACAGAGCCACAAACTCGCTGCCGCTGGCCGGCGCTGAGTTTGCCCCAGGTGGACCCCAGGGAGCGCTTGGCCATTTCCTGGTAATCGAAGTGCGGGTCCACGATGGCCCTGACCATCCGCTGCTTGTCCTGCTTCGCGTAAGAGGGGTTTTGGATGATATCCAGGGATTTTTCGATAACCTGCCTGACGATTTCGGTGGGAGGCCCGGCCCAGGCCCCGGCCACCCCCACCAGCAGGTTTAAGGTTAATCCGAAAATTACGGTCCTTGTCAGCAAAGCACTCATGACGAACTCCTTTACTCCAGTCCCCTCAAGCTTTTTCCCGGAACCCGGGATTCGCCGGGGCAACCTCTGCCATTTTCCCACGGGGAGTTATCCAGGTGGCCATGGGCGCTGCTCCAGAGGATTCATATTTCTCATCCAAATATAAGATCAAAAATCGACAAGTCAAACGCCGATAACCGCCGGGCGCCACCGGAGTTTTTCCTTTCCCGGTGGTCCCCGCCCGGGGCCGGGCCTCAGACCTTGCCGTGAATATAGCTGCTGAGCAATTCTTCCAGATCGATGGCGGATTCGGTGTTGATGATCTTTCCACCCGGCGGGATGAGTTTTTCAGAATTTCCCGGGGACAACTTGATAAATTTATCCCCGATGATCCCCTTGGTGCGGATGGAGGCGATGGCATCGTCGTGAATCTTGAGTCCTTCTGCCATCTTTAATTTTGACCCGGGCCTGATACATGGGGGTGAGCTGGATGGATACCACCCGGCCCACTTCCACCCCGGCGACTTCCACCGTGGACCCGGTCTTGAGGCCGGAGGCATTTTCAAAGTTGGCGGAGATCTGGTAGCCTTTGCCGTATATTTCGAGCTTTCCCAGGTTAATCGCCAGATAGGCCAGGCATGCCAGGCCCATGAGGACGAAGAAGCCCACGGTCATCTCCAGATTGGCTCTTCTCATAAGATTGTTTTGTCCTCCAGAAAATCGACTTCCCCGCGGATGAAACTCTGGACCACCGGGTCAGGATGGTTTTGAATCTCCTCGGGGGTGCCCGCCGCAATGATACGGCCCTTATGGAGCATCGCCACCTGGTGGGCCACTGAGAAGACTTCGGGAATGTCGTGGCTCACCATCAGAGCGGTATAGCCACTCTCCTGATGAGTCCTGGAAATGAGAGTGAAACACGGTGTTGGTCATGGGAGGGTCCAGTCCGGTGACCGGTTCATCAAAGAACATGATCTCCGGCTCCTGGATCATGGCCCGGGCCAGGGCCACCCGTTTTCTCATGCCGCCGCTCAGTTCGTCGGGAAGCTTGGTTTCGACTTCCGGGGTCAGATTCATCTGGGCCAGACGGGACCGAACCCTTTGGGAAATCTCGGTCTCCGGCAGGCGGGTTTTTTCCCGCAGGGGAAAGGCGACATTTTCAAAGACGTTCAAGGAGTCGAACAGGGCCCCGCCCTGAAACAGCACGGCGAAACGTTGCTTGAATTCCCGCAACTGGCGGCCCCTGAGCCGGGATATATCCTGCCCATCCACGATGATCTGGCCGGAGTCGGGTTTCAGCAAACCGACGATGTGTTTCAAGAGCACGCTTTTGCCCACCCCGCTCTTGCCGATCACCACCGTGATTTGGCCGGTGGGCATCGTGAGGTTGATGCCGTCCAGGACCTTGTGACCATTAAAAGCTTTGACCAGGTTAATTATCTTGACCATGGTTTACATGAAAAAGGAGGTGAGAACATAGTCCCACGCCAGCACCAGGACCGCGGACAGGACCACGGTCTGGTTGGTGGCCTTGCTCACGCCCTCGGCGCCGGGTCCGGTGTGATACCCCTTGTAGCAGGCCACCAGGATGATGGTGAGGCCGAAGACCAGGGACTTGACGATACCGCCATGGACGTCAAGGGGTACGACGCTCCGGACCATGCCGGCGAAATAAGCGCCGGAGCTGACGCCCAGGAGGACCACGCCGACGAGATAGCCGCCCAGGATGCCGACGACGTCGAAAATGGCGGTGAGCAAGGGCACCGCGATGACCCCGGCCAGCAGTTTGGGCATCACCACATATTGGACCGGGTTGACCGCCATGGTGTCCAGGGCGTCCAACTGCTCGGTGATCCGCATGATGCCGATCTCGGCGGTGACTGCGGACCCGGCCCGGGCCGAGACCATGATGCCGGTGAGCACCGGCCCCATCTCCCGAATCAGGCTCAAGGCTACCGCCGAACCCAGGGCCCCTTCGGACCCGTACTGTTTCAAGGTGTAGTAGCCCTGCAAGGCCATGACCATGCCGGTGAAGGCGCCGGTGAGCATGACGATCAGGGTGGATTTTACCCCGATCTGATAAATTTCCTGGAGAATCCGCCGGGGCCGGAAGGGCGGCACCAAGGCCAGAGCCAGACCCTCCAGGAGGAAGATCATCATGTCCCCGGTCTTCCTGCACGACATTCAGCGAGCGTTGTCCCAACTGACGGACGAGGTTGGCCATGTGCTGTCCCGATGAAAAAGTTAAAGTATACAATTAAATGAAAACCGGCGAAAAAGCAAGAGCGAAAGGCAACGCCGACTGGTCCGGGCCGAGGGCGGGGGGCCAGACCACAGACCCGGCGCGGCATTCTTCGCATCCTGGGCGCATCCGAAAAAGCGGCGGGGACCGCCTCACCGGACTACGCCCCCGGGATGTCCTGGCCGGAAAATCTTGCTGGCAGGATAAAATCATTGACGGCCCGAACAACTCTGATTAACATTAAACCAAGATTGGTAGGCGTTCAGGCCCGTTATCGGTCGGGGTATGTGGCAGGGGAGAGGGAATGACAGTCAGAGTGGCCATCAATGGCTTCGGGCGGATCGGCCGTTGTCTCACCCGGCTTATGGCTGCCACCGGTCAGGACCTGGAATTGGTGGCCATCAACTCCCGGGCCGACATGGCCAGGGATGTGCATCTCTTTACCTATGATTCGGTTCACGGCCGGTTCCCAGGTACGGTGGCGGCCGCGGGGCAAAATATCGTCATTAACGGCCGGGAAGTGCGGGTTACCCGGGTCTTGGAACCGGAAGGCCTCCCGTGGAGGGAGTTGGGGGTGGACATCGTGATGGAATCCACCGGCGCCTTTCGAGACCGGGCTTCCAATGAAGGGCACCTCAGGGCCGGGGCCCAAAGAGTCATCCTCGGGGCCCCCGGGAAAAACCTCGACGCCACCCTGGTCTATGGAGTCAACCACCGGGACTTCGATCCGGCCCGCCACCAGATTGTCTCCAACGGCTCCTGCACCACCAACTGTCTGGCGCCGGTGGTCAAGGTGCTGAATGACGCCTTCGGTCTCGAGTACGGCCTGGTGACCACCTGTCATTCTTATACGATGGATCAACGCCTCCTGGATGGGTCCCACCATGACTTCAGACGGGCCCGGGCCGCCGGCCTGTCCATGATTCCCACCTCCACCGGCGCCGCCCGGGCGGTCACCGAGGTTTTACCGGCCCTGGCGGGCCGTCTGGACGGTCTCTCCGTCCGGGTCCCCACGCCCAACGTGTCCCTGGTGGACCTGGTGGCTACGGTGACCCGGCCAACCTCCAGGGAGGAGGTGAACCAGGCCTTCGTCGAGGCCGCGGCCGGGTCTTTGGAAGGGGTGCTCTGCCGTGTCGTTCGAACCCCTGGTGTCCACGGACTATAATGGCTGCAGCTTTTCCGCGGTGGTGGACGCCGAACTCACCAACGTTATGGGCGGGACCCTGGTAAAAGTGATGGCCTGGTATGATAACGAGATGGGTTTTTCCAACCGGATGCTGGACCTGGCGGCGTACATCGGTCGCCACGTGGGTTAATCCGCACGCATTAGGAGCTGCCTGTGAAATATATTGATGAGATTGATATCAAGGGGAAGACCCTTTTCATCCGGGTGGATTTCAACGTCCCTCTGGACCAGAACCGCAATATTACCGATGACACCCGCATCCGGGCCGTGTTACCCACCATAAATTATTGCCTGGAAGCCGATGCCAAGGTCATCCTGGCTTCCCATTTAGGCCGGCCCAAGGGCCAGCCGGTGGAAGCCTTCTCCCTGGCGCCGGTGGCCCGGCGGCTGGCGTACCGGCTGCATAAGAATGTCAAGCTGGCGCCGGATTGCGTCGGCCCCGAAGCCATAAAGGCCAAGGCGGAAATGAAACCCGGGGATGTCCTCCTCCTGGAAAACCTGCGCTTTCACCCCGAGGAGGAGAAAAATGACCAGGATTTCGCCCGGGAATTGATGCAGGGCATCGACATTTACGTGGACGACGCCTTCGCGGTGGCCCACCGGGCCCATGCCTCGGTGGAAGCGGTCACCCATTTCGCCCCCATCTGCGTCGGGGGGTTCCTGATGCGGGATGAGGTGCATTATTTTCACCGGGCCATGGAAGACCCGGCCCGGCCCCTGGCGGCCCTCATCGGCGGCGCCAAGATTTCCGGCAAGCTCATTGCCCTGAAGAATCTCTTGCAGCACGTCGACAAGATGATCATCGGCGGGGCCATGGCCAACACCTTCCTCAAGGCCATGGGCTATGAAGTGGGTAAATCCCTGGTGGAGGACACCCTGTTGGATGCCGCCAAGGAGACCATGGCCGAGGCCTTGCGAAAGAACGTGAAATTCTACCTGCCGGTGGACTGCGTGGTCGCCGACCGGTTGGACAAGCAGGCTGAAACCAAGATCATCCCGGTGCAGGAAGTGCCCAAGGACTGGCTCATCACCGATATCGGGCCGGCCACGGTGACGCTGTTCGGTGAGGCCCTTCAGAACGCCAAGACCATTGTCTGGAACGGCCCCATGGGGGCCTTCGAATACGACGCCTTCAGCCGGGGCACCATGGCTATGGTCCAGAAGGTGGCGGATTCCTATGCCCTGACCATCGTGGGCGGCGGTGACACCGACGTGGCCTTGCACAAGGCCGGGGATTTCCAGAAATTTTCCTATGTTTCCACCGGCGGCGGCGCCTTCATCGAACTGTCTGGAAGGCAAGAAGCTGCCCGGTATCCAGGCCCTGGAAGCCTGGTCCGCGAGGAACCAAGATGCCTGAACGTCAGCCCTTTATCGCCGGCAACTGGAAGATGCACAAGACCCTGGCCGAGGCCAGGGACCTGGCCCGGGATATCCGGCAGGGCGCCGCCCCGGGCCGGCGGGCCGAGGTGGCCCTGGCGCCGCCCTTCACCGCCCTGGCCGCAGTGGCCGCTGAACTGGCCGGGTCCGACCTCCGCCTGGCCGCCCAGGACACCTTCTGGGAGAAGCAGGGGGCCTACACCGGGGCCATCTCCCCCGGGATGCTGGCCGATGTGGGCTGCCATTACGTCATCGTCGGGCATTCCGAGCGGCGCCAGCTCTTCGGCGACACCGACGCCATCGTCAATAAGAAGCTCACCGCGGTGGTCGCGGCCGGGCTTACCCCCATCCTGTGCGTCGGCGAGACCCAGGATGAGCGCCAGGCGGACCAGACCCTCCAGGTGGTTCGAGGCCAACTCGAAATAGGCTTGGGGGCGTTCAAACCGACAACCGGCAACGGCCTGGTCATCGCTTACGAGCCGATATGGGCCATCGGCACGGGGCTCACCGCCACCCCGGACCAGGCCCAGGCGGTGCATCACTTCATCCGCAGCCTGCTCCGGGAGTTCCTGGGGCCGGTGGCCGAAGCCATCCGCATTCAATACGGCGGCAGCGTCACCCCGGACAATGCCGCCACCCTCCTGGCCCAGCCGGACATCGACGGCGCCCTGGTGGGCGGCGCCTCCCTGAAACCCGAGCTGTTCCTGCCGATTATCGACGCCGCGGGGTAGGGGGGTATTCAGGACTGTCGCACCTGAGCGGTTGGCTCATCCGTAGAGCCTGAAAAGGTTGGTGGGGCGGGCCTCCGTGCCCGCCGCGGCCAAAAGCTCATGGTGCGTGAGACGTACCTACGAAAAACTTTTCAGGAAGAAAATACCCTGGAGACCAGTGAACGATATTAACCGGAGAATTAAAATTTTCTCACCCAAAGAGGCTTTGGTAGGGGCGGGTTTTAAACCCGCCTCTCCATCAAGGCGGCAAATCTTATGCGGTCAAAGGTGCCGTAGAGCGGGAGCTTGGTCGGTGCCGCTCCCGGGTCACCGGGAATCTGGCGGCTATCCTGATAATGAAAGGATTATAGTCGATAGGTGCCTCGGAGGCGCTGAAAAGGCTTGCACCCGGCCGGCGTTTTTCCTATAGTATATAATTGTTATGCATACCATCCTTATCGTCATTCATATTATCGCGTCCTTGGCCCTGATCTCCATCGTGCTCCTGCAGCACGGCAAGGGCGCCGGCATCGGCGCGGCTTTCGGCGGCTCCAGCCAGACGGTCTTCGGCTCCACCGGGGCCGCTCCTTTCCTGGCCAAACTCACCGCCATCGTCGCCGTGGTCTTTATGTGCACCTCCCTCGGCCTGACCTTTATGGGCCGGCAGCAAGCGCCCTCGGTGATGCAGGGCGCGGGGAAACCGGCCGCGACCCAACCGGCTCCGGCTGCCCCGGCCCCAGCGGCGACGCCGGTTCCGAGCGCGCCCCCCAGTAAATGAACACCCCTGTGCCGAAGTGGTGGAACCTGGTAGACACGCCATCTTGAGGGGGTGGTGGGGAATACCCGTGCGGGTTCAAATCCCGCCTTCGGCACCATATTAATAATTTAGGCGTAATCTCAATGGGTTACGCCTTTTGTTTTGGGGCAGGTTGCGGTGGGGTGGCGGATGGTCGAGGGTCCAGCCGTGTCACCATGTCCCGGTTGCGGCTCGGAAGTTTTCAGCCTGGGAAAGCCGCTCATATTCCCTGGAGTTTTTGTGGTCCAGAGCCGAGTGCAGGTTGCGGTGCTGGTTGGAGTCAATCCGGGCCGTAAGCTTCTCCCGGGCCTCATCCGGGCCGGCGACCTCCTCCAGCCAGATTGGCTCCGCCTTCCGGTCCGCTCTGCTCCCTCATCATCTTCTGGTGGTCAGCGGTTTTTGATAAAGCCCCTAAAATAACCGGTGACGCCTTTTCCTGGCCATGTCCTGGGTTAACGGCAGGTAATCAGGAAATTTTCAGAGCAAAGGAAATCGCCTGCTCCCAATAGGTCACCCGGCCATTATGCCGCTTGATGAAGCGGACGTTGCCGTCCTGGGAAATCACGATGCCCAAGGCTTCAGGAATCCGGTGACAGAGGGAGTAGACCGAACGGTGACGCGTGCCGACATTTTCGGTAGGTTCCGCCACCAGCTGGTCACCTTCCTCGTCCAGGGCCCGGGCCACGGTATCTACCTGATCGAAGTCTCCTTTGATCATCCCGCCAAAGCCAATCATGCGACTCCGGTTGGTGAGCACCACGGCGCCGTCCACTGCGGCGAAATCGGCCAGCTGGTGCGCGGCTTCGAAGAGCGCTTCTTCAAAAAGCGACAGGGGGCCGCTGTTACTATCGACGTACTCCTGCCACCCCAGTTTTTTCCCTGGATCACTCTCGTGGCTGTATGATTCGGCCAGGATTTGGAGGGTCTGGAGCATGAGCTTAACGAGCCGCTGCCTCGTTTCGTCCTCCCGGAATTGATATTTGATGGTAATGAATGGGTTTTTGCCGGTGAATTCCTCCAGGCGATCGTGGGGGAGGTACAGCAGGGTGCCGCCCTGGCGGGATTCGCGCATGGTGCTGATAATGCGCATGGTCGTGTGTTTCCCCATGATGCCCAGCAAATTGGGATCGAGACGGTTGGGCCATTTCTGCCCGTCCTCATGGGAAGCGGCCAGGTATTCCAGCATTTCCGTGCGCAATCCGGAAAAATATTCTCTGATCCAGCCGGCTTCGAAGACATTGATGTCGGGAGTGATGATACGCCCTTCAACCAGCGTCGCCAGGGTTTTCATACCCCTGAGCATGGCCAGGCGTCCGGGACCGTTCACCAGGATGACCGGCACGTCGGGAAAAACCGGCGGAATTTGCCGCCCGCCGCGATAGGCCTGGAGCCAGCGGGGGCCGGAATGGACGATGCCCCAGATCTGCCATTTACGCTCAGCGTTGAGGGTGACTCCTATGAGGGAACGGGAGAAGTCAACCGCCGGAGAAAGTTTTCTCAGTTCAGTCTCATCACAGGGTCGCATTTGGGAAAACACCTGGCGATGAAGTCCTGGAGGCGGCGAGTCCTCCTCTGGAAAAAGCTCAGGCGCGGCGAGCATGAGACGGACCCGGACCGACCGTTCCTCTTCTCGCAGCAGGCTGGCTTGATAGCAGGTGGAAAGGAGGTCCTCGAGTAAGGGGGGCGGCGGGAGGGCCGCCGGGGTAATGCCGGCATCGGCTCCGGGACCCGTGGCGGTGTCCCAACGCTGACGCACGAACCAGACTAAGTCTTCATAATATGCATGCATAGCACTTCCGATCATTCCTAGTAGAGCGCGCCGATTTTCATTATGTTAACTTTTTTTTACCGTCCCGTCGCCGCGGCGATTTGGGCCATGCCGCCCGGAGTCTCCGAGGCATCGCAGCTCCCAGCGGGGGCTTGTAGCTTAAGAGAGATATAGGTTAATGGCCGGCGGGAGCGGGTTGTCGGAGGTTGGCGGTGCCCTAAATCGTCAGGTCGGGGGTCTTTACCTGAGGATAGCCGGAGCGCCCGGAAGTGGGGAGCCCAGGCCGGTCATAAGCCCATGGAGTGCGATCAGGTGATGCCAATGAGCCATGGGGAGGCTATTTTTGTCATCCTGAGCGGAGCGAAGGATCTCGTATTTTCTCGTAGTTATGAGATTCTTCGGTCGTTCCGCTTCCTCAGAATGGCCAGTCAGGAGACTTTGGCAGAGGTCTCAACTTTGAGAACGTGCGGGGCTCGTCGGTTACCTTAATTTCAACGCGGGGAAGCTGCCCGCCGGTTACCTGAAATTCCGGCCCCGGTCACGGTCAATACAGTAATTTTACCAGGATGATGGCGATGACAATGCCGGTCATATCCGCGGCCAGGCACACGGGGACCAGGTATTTGGTTTTCTTGATACCCACGGCGCCCAGGTAAACCGCCAGGACATAAAAAGTCGTTTCGGCGCTCCCCATAATAACCGCCGCCATCATGCTGCCCAGGGAGTCGGGGCCGGATGATTTAAGAATCTCCGTGAAAATACCGAGGGAAGCCGCGTTGGAGAACGGTTTGACGACGGCCACCGAAAAAACTTCCGGCGGTATGTGAAGCGGTGAAGCCACGATGGAGAACATGTTTTTGAGAAAGTCGTGCGCCCCGGATGCTTCGAAGGTCTTGACCGCAATAAATATTGCCAGGACATAGGGAAAAATCCCGATGATGATGCCGATGCCATCTTTCGCCCCCGAGACGAACGAATCATATACGGGAACTCCTTTGGCGAACCCAAAAATAACCGTGAAAAAAACGAAAACCGGGATCAAACCCTGGAAGAGAAAACCGATGGTCTCCATGTCACCTATCTTTCCTGCTGAATTTTTTGAAGAGGTAAAGTATCCCCACTGCGGCTGCCGAAGACAGTATGGTAGAAAGAATAGTTGGCAGGATAATGGCATTCGGGTTACGCGAGCCGTAACTCGCCAGCAACCCAATGGTGGTAAAAGGAACCAGCTGAATGCTGGAAGTGTTGATGACAATAAAAAGCATCATCTCGAACGTTATCGTGTCATTGTCGTTATTGAGGGTCTGGAGATCCTCCATGGCCTTGATGCCCAGGGGCGTGGCCGCGTTGCCCAAGCCAAAAAGATTGGCCAGCAGATTGAGCGTGATCGAAGTTATGGACGGGTGCCCTTCGGGTATCCTTCTGAACAGAAAAGAGATTGCCGGCCGAAAGAAATTTGACAGTTTGTAGATCAGGCCGGAATCTTCCAGTATCTTGGTGAGCCCGAGCCAGAGAGAAACAATGCCAACCAGGTAGAGGCACACTTCCACCGCGGCTTTGCCGGCTTCAAACATGGCTTTGGTGAACCCGTCAATCCTGCCGTTGATGGCGGCAAACACGATGCTGATACAAATGATCACGAGCCATACGGTGTTCATCCAGCCTTCCTTATCCTGTCCCTGAGATAGTTGCCCGCCGACCCGCCTCGGGGGCCTCCGCCATTTTGCCTTTTTACCCATGATGCCGCAAGGAAATATTGAGAGCCTGGCCAATCGGTCCGCCCCGGTATTTCCCGAAAGACCGGCTGTGGTTTCGCCCCCCCGGGACTGTGAGGCCGGGGCGGCAGCCAGCCGTTTTCCGGGGCAAGATTTTTTTTGGCGGGTAGTTAAATGAAACTTTCAAACCGTTGTTTTTGGGTACCGAATATAGTATCTTGCAAGCAACCTCGGGGGAGACTGTTTAATCTTTAACGGCCTGACTCGAAAAACCCGATCAAGGACTGCAGGTGGTCAGACTGCCGCATAATTTGGGCTGGTTTGGGCAGGGCGGAGGGGTTCGCCCTGGGCGCCGGCCGGCCGACTTGACCTGGGCGGGGGCGCTTGAGGGGTTGGCGTGGAAGTCTTGATCGAGGCAACTAATTCAAAAAGTGAAGGGAAAGTGATGATGATTCGGACGTGCCGTTTTCTTGCCGTAATTCTGGTGTTGGCCCTGTGTTTCTGCGGCCAGGCCGTGTCCGCGGATGAGCAGGTTTCCGTGCCGGTTCTGTGCTACCACCGCTTCGGCCCCAAAGTCGCCGACAGCATGACCGTGACCACCAAGGTGTTCGAGTCGCAGCTCCAGTGGCTCAAGGACCACCAGTACACGGTCATCCCCATGAGGACGCTGGTGAACTACCTGCTGGGCCAGGGGCCGCCGCCGCCGCCGAAATCGGTGGTGATCACCGCGGATGACGCTCACAAAACGGTTTACAGCGAGATGTTTCCCCTGGTGCGCAAGTACAACATCCCGGTAACCTTGTTTATCTATCCGTCGTGCGTTTCCAACGCCTCCTATGCCATGACCTGGGAGCAGTTGAAGACCCTCCAGGGGACCGGTCTGTTCGACATGCAGGGGCACACCTTCTGGCATCCCAATTTTAAGAAGGAAAAGAAGAAACTTAAGCCCGCCGAGTACCAGAAGCTGGTGGATACGCAGCTGACGAAGTCCAAGGCCGTTCTGGAAAAAAGGTTCGGCACCAAGGTGGACGTGTTGGCCTGGCCGTTCGGCATCTATGACGACCAGTTGGAAAAGGATGCCACCAAGGCGGGATACGTGGTGGCCTTCAGTATCGACCGCCGGAATGCCAGCCGGTCCGAGAAGAACATGGCCCAGCCCCGCTACCTGATGACCAACGGCGACGGCCTCAAGAATTTTGAAGCCATCGTTACCGGCCGGGCCCAGGAAAAGGGGCATAAGACCTATTAGCCGCGGTGCGTCGCGGTTGACGAGATAGCGCCTGAAGCCGGGGCCTAATCTCGGGGCGCGTGCGGCAGCCCGGCGCCCCAACTGGCTGACCGAAAGGAGAGCCACGTGAGTAAAAAATTGTGCTTATGCTTAGGTATCAGCGTGCTTTTGTTCATTTCCGGCTGTTGAGGCGGCGGCAAGGGACTGCGGTCGAGCAGCCCCCAGTTACAGCCCCAGGCCGATTCCCAGGTGGACCACCGGATTTCCGGCTCCCCGGCTGGCGCCCAGAAAATTGCCGACTTGACGGCGAGGGGTTGAAAGCCCGGCGTCGGCTGTAATCTGGGTTAATCCCGCCTGCTGATCAGAGCCGGAAATGCCGGTTGAGCCAGGATTACTCTGAATCCCCCTGGTTCAAAAGGGGACTTTCTGAGGAATCAGGCCCCCTTTTGGCCAGGGGGCAGGGGGGATTTCTCCGGGGGATAGATAATAGAGTTATCTAAGAGGAATGCTCCGATGGATAACTGGTCTGGACTCTGTATCCAGTGTCCGGGAGGCGAGCCTCAGGGGCAGGTTATAAAAATACTCTGGCCGGGCCGGTAGGGCCCCGGGTTGAAAGAGGTCGGCATGAAGAAGAAACTCGGTATATTTGTGCTCATCCTGGTGGGGGCCCTGGTTCTGGCCGCCCCGGCGCTAGCCTCCGACCCCAAGGCCGTCGAGGCCCAGACCAAGGAACCCGTCGCCGGGGCGGCCCCGGCCGAAGCCCCGAAGGCCATTGAGCCCCAGACCAAGGAACCGGTCGCGGCGCCGGCCCCGGCCCCAGGGGGCAAGGCCGTCGAGGGCGAGACCAAGAAACCCGAGGCTGGTCCCAGCCCGGCCGTGGCTCCCCAAACCCCTGAAGGTCAGACCAAGCCGCCGTCGCCGGGGCAGTCCCGGCCCCGGAGGGCAAGACCCTGAAGGCCAGACCAAGCCGCCCGCTGCCGTCGCCGCCAAAGGCTATAACGGCAAGGTGGTTGACGCCCAAACCAAGGCGCCCATTGCCGACGCCATGGTTACCCTGGGCGATCAGCAGGTGCGGGCCGACAAGGACGGCGTTTTCCACCTCGAGGGCGCCGGGGAGACCCTCAAGCTGCGCTACCCGGGTTACGCCCGGCGGGAAGTGCCCACCTCGGAGCTGACCGGGCCCACCGCCGAGATCGCCCTCACCCCCTTCAAGGTGAAGGCGCTCTATCTCTCCTCCTACGGGCTGGCCAGCAAGAAAATCCGGGAAGCGGCCAAGGAAGTCGTCAAATTGAATAACATGAACGCCCTGGTCATCGACATCAAGGGCGATCGGGGCTTTATCCCCTTTAAGGTCGACATCCCCCTGGCCGAGGAGGTCGGCGCTCAGAAAACCATATTGTTCAAGGACATGAAGGCCGTCGTGGCCAGCCTCAAGGAACAGGGCCTCTATCTCATCGCCCGGATCGTGGTCTTCAAGGACGATCTTCTGGCCGCGGCCAGACCCCAGTGGGCCGTCAAAAGCAAGGGCGGCGGGGTGTTCCGGGATCGGGAAAGACTGCGCTGGATCGATCCCTTCTACAAGGAGGCCTGGGATTACAATATCGCCATCGCCAAGGCCGCGGCCGAGGTCGGTTTTGACGAGGTCCAGTTCGATTACGTCCGCTTCCCGGACAACCGCAAGGTGGGGTTTGCCAAGCCGGCGAATCAGAACAGCCGCACCGAGGCGATCAGCGGTTTCCTGAAGGCGGCGCACCTGGCCCTGGTGCCCTACTAACATCATGGTGGCCGCCGACATCTTCGGTTACGTCATGTGGAACCTCGACGATACCGGCATCGGCCAGACGGTGGCGTCGGCCCTGGATTCCGTGGACGTGGTCTGCCCGATGCTCTACCCCTCCGGTTACCAGTTCGGGATTCCCAAGTACAAAAACCCGGTCCAGCACCCCTATGAAATCGTGTTCCTGTCCCTGAAGCGGGCCCAGGAGCGCACCGGCGCCAATCCCCTGCGCTTCCGCCCGTGGATCCAGGCTTTTCGCGATTACGCTTTCCGGGGCGGCGACTTCGCAGAAGAACGGATGCGGATCCAGATCAAGGCTGCGGACACCTTCGGAGCCAGCGGCTGGATGTTTTGGAACCCGAGGAACGTCTACCCCACGGGGAAATTCGCCGACTGAGGTGCAGGACAGTAAGGGCGAGAGCCAGGATATGCCCCGAACCTTGCCGGACGTAACGGGTTAGTGAAGTTATCTCATCGATTGTCAAAAAGTTTGTCCTTTATAGCCATGCTCCGCGAACCTAAATCCCCCTTACTCCCTCTTTTCCAAAGGGGGGAACTTAATGGAATTGCTTTGAAAGTCCCCCTTTAAAAACCCGACGGGAGATGTAAATGATTTGCCGGGTTTGAAAACCGTAAGGTATTAAATCGATAGCACTTTTCCCCTCTCCCCCAATGGGGGAGAGGGTCAGGGTGAGGGGGAAGTAATCTTTTCGGCGAGCCTCCTTCACATGCAAAAACCTGAGCGGACATTGCTGGTCTTCAACCCGTTGTTGTACGAGGAAATGTCATGCCCAATGACCGCTTCATCGCCTATTTCACCATGGAGATTGCCTTGGAACCCGGCATGCCCACTTACAGCGGCGGGCTGGGAGCCTTGGCGGGGGACACCATCCGGTCGGCCGCCGATCTCAGGGTGCCCGAGGTGGCCGTTTGCCTGCTGCACCGCAAAGGCTATTTTTACCAGCGGCTGGACGCCCTGGGTAACCAGACCGAAGAGCCCGTGGAGTGGGCCATCAACGATTTCCTGACGGAGATGCCGGAGCGGGCCACGGTGTCCATCGAGGGCCGGGAATTGCAGCTCCGGGCCTGGAAATATGAGGTCAAGGGCGTCAGCGGCTACGTGGTGCCGGTTTACTTCCTGGACACCGATCTCCCGGAAAACAGCCCCTGGGACCAGCAGCTTACCGACTACCTCTACGGCGGCGACGAATGGTACCGCCTGTGCCAGGAAATCATCCTGGGAATTGGCGGCGTCCGCATGCTCCGGGCCCTGGGGTACCGGGACCTGAGACGCTTCCACATGAACGAGGGGCATGCGGCGTTCCTGACCATCGAACTCCTGAACGAGGAGGCCGAGAGGGCCGGGAAGCACACCGTCGGCCAGCCGGAGATTGAAGCGGTCCGGGCCAAGTGCATCTTCACCACCCACACGCCGGTGCCGGCGGGACACGACCAGTTTCCCCTGGACCTGGTGGAGAAGATGGGGGGCAATCTCAAGTACGTCATGGACCGGCAGGACACATTTGCGGTGGATGTCCAGAAACATATCTTGCAGTACGGGGGTGAGTTTGCCCGGCTGCCCGAACTGGCCCAGCGGGGCTTGCGGCTCAATATGACCTACCTGGCCCTCAACCTGAGCCACTACGTCAACGGGGTGGCCAAGAAGCACGGTGAGGTCTCCCGGCTCATGTTCGCCGACTACCCGGTGGACGCCATCACTAACGGGGTGCACGCCGCCACCTGGACCACGGAGCCGTTCCAGGCGCTCTACGACCGCCACATCCCGGGTTGGCGGGAGGACAATTTCAGCCTGCGCTACGTCCTCAACATCCCCAACGACGAGCTCTGGGCAACGCACCAGCAGGCCAAGCGGGAGCTGCTGGCCTACGTCAACCAGCAGAACAACGCCGGTATGGATGAAGACGTCCTGACCCTGGGGTTTGCCCGGCGGCTCGCGACTTACAAGCGGGCGGACTTGCTGTTCACCGATATCGAGCGCCTGCGCCGGATCGCCCGGGAAGTGGGCCCCATCCAGTTGATCTTTGCCGGCAAGGCCCATCCCCGGGACGGCCTGGGCAAGGACCTCATCCGGCGGATTTTCCAGGCCGGTGAAGCCTTAAAACCGGACATCAAGGTGGCTTACCTGGCAAATTACGACACCTGGCTGGCCCGCCGGCTCGCCGGCGGGGTGGATGTCTGGCTGAACACGCCCCAGCCGCCCAACGAGGCCTCGGGTACCAGCGGCATGAAGGCCGCCCTGAACGGGGTCCCCAGCTTCAGCATCCTGGATGGCTGGTGGCTGGAGGGCCACATTGAGAATTTCACCGGCTGGTCCATCGGCAGCCCCGTGATCCACGGCCCCGAGGGCTACGATTGCGCCGGCGACGCCGATTGCCTTTATGGAAAACTGGAGGGCGTCATTATCCCCCGGTATTACCACGACCGGCACGCCTTTATGCGGGCCATGTACGGGGCCATTGCCATCAACGGCGCCTTTTTCAACACCCAGCGCATGGTCCAGCAGTATGTGGTGAAGGCTTACCTTTAAGCCATCCGGCGGAGTCCTCCCGGCGTTCTGCCATTTTCCTCGCCCAAAAAGTGGACCTAACTATCGATTGTAATCTCGAGAGAGCCAATGGTATTATGGCTCTAAAGGAAAATCTTATCTAGAAACCTCGGCGTAAGGTATTCTGTCATCCTGAGTGAAGCGAAGGATCTCGTATTCTTCAGCCGTTGGTTTTCTCCTGATGCGAAAGATAGATGGCCGTTTCAAAAACATCGCCCCCACGGGAGATTGTCTGGAAGGCTTGAGATGCCCGAAGCATACAAGACACCCCCTGGTGCAGATGATTCGTCAAAGAGTTTACCGGATAGCAGCGGGCCTTGAAGATTGCAGCGATGCAGATTATCTCTGCATCGATCCAGCGCTCAGGCTGGCGATTGGCAAAAACCATAAGGGGGGGTTAAATGGCTTGACATTAAATTTTACATGCTTAAATAAGGGTGCACCCAAATTTAGAGAGACTGAAACTTAAGATACATATTACTCAATTGAGAGAGGCGCTCTTATGAAAATCCTATTTCTGCAACCGCGCAAATTCGGCCAACTAATTGCCTCTGACGGGCCCATTACCACACCATCAGCCAATCGATTTCGTCTGGGCCGGCCCATTTTAGTTTTCCTGAGTCTGCTCTTGGGACTTTCCGGTTGCGCTGGGACCTCTATCGAAGGGCCCTCCCGGCTTCCCCGTCAAGTCACACCAGGGTCGCCACTTTCTGCCGCGGTGGTCAATCAGTTTCCGTCCCAGGTATCCGGCGGCGGCTCGCTTCGAGTATTCAGCGTTTATTCGGAAGGTGGATACGCTTACAGGGTCAACAAGGACCTGCAAGTTGGGTTGGGCGTCAACTACGAATTTGACGATTTCCACTTCACAGGGCTGAATTTCTATGCTCCCATTCCCTGGAGAGAGGTGCATTCTTTTGGCGGCTCCTTTCCCGTCTTGTATACTCTGTCTGATAAATGGGGCCTGATGGTCGTGCCCATCCTTCAGGCAGCCGGGGAACCCCAGGCTAACTGGAGTAGAGCACTGATTTATGGAGGGGCGGTGGCGGCGGTCTACACCTTTGGCGAGGACCGCACCATTGGTTTCGGGGTCGGGGCTGTAGATAATCTGGAACAAGCCAACGTCTTTCCCTTTGTATTAGTGAACTGGAAATTCAATGAACAGTTTCGGCTTGCGACCCCCCAGCGTGCCGGTCCCGCAGGTCCAGGGGGAATAGAATTTACTTATACTCCTATGAAAGACCTGGGGCTTGGCCTTGGTGCGACCTATCTCTCGAAGCGGTTCCGTTTGAGCCAGAATAATAGCATCGCCAACGGCATCGGAGAATACGATACCATCCCGCTCTTTGCCCGCATCTCCTATCGGGTATTGCCAGTCGTGGACGTCAACTTCTACGGGGGAGCCTCTTTGTATAATTATATACGGGTGGAAGACCCCAATGGAGGCAGACTTTTCCACTCACATCAAAATGTAGCCCCATTTATCGGGATAGGCCTTTCCCTAAACTTGGATAAATTTTCTGGCGGCTGATTGAGCAGCGGTTGGGATGCTTCTCTTACCCCGAAACGTCGCAAGCCATTGGGATTCTCTTCAGGAAATTTTTAGACTTTTTCCTGATAAGATAGACGAATTAATTGGTATTATAGTGCTTCTTCTATGACCGTAGCTTGTTATTACTGCACCAGGCGGAATTTCCCGGCGTCAAGTTCTAAATAAGGGAGCGGGCTAGATCGTTCTGGCAGAAAGCTGCACAGGCACGATAACCGCTCAGGTTCAGGAGGCCGACTTAAAAAAGATATTTTCTTCCAGGGCAGATGGATATCTACTTGATGACTCAGGGAGAGCAAAATAGGGCTTCTGCGGGTCACGAGCCTGCTGGGATCGGGCGGGATTTTATTACGAAGAGTTTGGCGTGGTCGGCCACATCGAGAATTTCACCGGCGGCTCCACCTGTTTATATGAGCAAAGTTCGTTGACATGGCCGGAGGAGTTATTATATGTTGATAATTGCTGGGAGATTCATCCCCGCTTTGAAGGGGGGGTCTTGATAAAAGCGGTAATCAAAATTCCCCCAGCCATGGCAACACTCAATCTCACCAGGAGGTGTCGATAATGAAAAGATTTGGGATCTGGCTTATCGTGACAATGTTTGGTTTGGTGCTGGTATGTGGCTGCGGACAAGAGAAGAAAGCTCCGGCCAAAGCGGCGGCTCCGGCGGCCAAGGCTGAGAAGGCAGCGCCTGCGCCTGCACCTGCACCGGCCATGCCTGCTCCCGCGGCCCCGGCGCAGCCGAAGCCTGAGCACCCGAAATAATTTCTGTGCTCATGATTGGGGTCTGATGGTCCAGAACAAGGAACTGCTATGCGTTGGCGCCTGATAGTACCAGCGGCAGCGCTGGTTTGCCTGGCTTTGGCGGCGGGTGGCTGCACCGAGGGCAAAGACGCACCGGGTGCGGCGGCCCCCGCCGTGGCCACCCCGGCGCCAACCGCCGGGATCCAGGCCGGCATCGAGAAGCACATCCAGGAGCAGGTCCGCCTGGGCGGCGGATATTTCAAGCTGCCCTTCCGCAACCAGGAACTTCGTCTCAAGCTGGTCAAGGTCCACACCGAATACCTGGCGAAACTCGGTCCGGGCCGCTATTTCGCCTGCGTGGACCTGGCGGACGTCAGCGGCGACGTCTATGACGTCGATTTCTTTCTGGCCGGTGATCCGGCCGCCATGAAGGTCACCGAAACCACCGTCCATAAGCTCAACGGCAAGCCGTTCTATGCCTGGGAGCAAAAAAGCGACGGCACCTGGCAGCGTATCCCCCTGAAAAAAGCTTCTGAAGGCGATCTGGGTGTCATCCGGGGGCGGGATGAGTTCGAGTTCTTCTACCGGGCCACCCTGCCTACGATCACCGGCGCCGCCCGCATGTGGCTCCCCCTGGCCTCCACGGACGCGTTTCAGACGGTGGCGGTCAAATCCATCCACGCTCCGGGGAAGCACCGCGTCTTGCCGGAACGGCAGCACGGCAACCAGGTCCTTTTCCTCGAACTGGGTCCCGGGGACAGCGGCAAAAAGGTTGAGATCAGCTATCAGGTAAAGCGCCTGGAGAAAGCCGCCTATGCGGCGCCGACGCCCGGCCCGGGACAATACCTCAAGCCGGATCGTCTGGTGCCGCTCAATGAGAATTTCCGCCGGATTGCCGAGGAGGTCGTCAAAGGCAAGACGGACGACCTGGTACGGGCCCGGGCGCTCTATGACCACGTCATCGACCGCATGCGCTACATCAAGTTCGGTGAGGGCTGGGGTAAGGGCGACGCGGTTTACGCCTGTGACGCCGGCACCGGCAACTGCACGGATTTTCACTCCTACTTCATTGCCCTGGCCAGGTCGGTGGGCATCCCGGCGCGCTTCGCCATCGGCGCGGCCATCCCTTCCGAGCGGAACGAAGGCGGGATAGACGGCTATCACTGCTGGGCCGAGTTCTTTGCCGACGGCAAGTGGTGGCCGGTAGACATCAGCGAGGGCAACAAGTACACTTCTCTGGCAACCTACTACTTTGGCCACCACCCGGCCAACCGCTTCGAACTCAGCCGCGGCCGCGACCTGGTCGTTGAACCGGGGCCCGCTTCCGGCCCGATAAATTTCCTGGCCTATCCCGTCCTGGAAATCGAGGGCAAGCCGGTAAAGGCCGCAGTGGAGTTCTCCTTCAAGAGAAGTCACCGCCAGTAGGGTCGAGGCGATGCGACCGGCAGGTCAGGCCCGGGTCAGGCCCGGTGACGATCTTGCCGCGGCCGGATTGACTTCTGTCCTCTGTCCCTGGACCCCGGGCGCCCCGGGCCGCGCTTCCCCTCAACCCCGGCTATTCCCTGGACAAAGGCGTCAGCCTCGGATAGAATCCTCACGTATAAAAAGTCTAGAGAGGGGTTCACCGGGGCCGAGCGGCCCGGTTGGCGGCATGCGGCCCTGGTCCGGCACCGTTTCGGCCGCCGCGGCTTGCCCCTTAGAGGTTACGTCAAACCATGAAACGCACCCTGTTGCTCAACCCGCCATCATTCCAGGATTTTGATGGCGGCGCCGGCTCCCGATATCAGGCCACCCGTGAAGTCACGTCTTTCTGGTATCCCACCTGGCTGTGCTATGCCGCCGGCCTCATCCCGGAGTCCCGGGTGGTGGACGCCCCTCCGGAGAATTTGACGGTTGCCCAGGTGGCGGACCTGGCCCCGGATTTCGATTTGGCCGTGCTCTTCACCTCCAAGCCGTCGTTTGCCCATGATCTGGCCACCGTCAGCCGGCTCAAGGACAAAAACCCGCAGCTCCAGGTGGGCATGGTGGGGCCCCAGGTGAGCGTCCTGGCCCAGGAATCCCTGGAAGCCGGGCCCCAGTTGGATTTTGTGGCCCGCCGGGAGTTCGATTACACGGTCCTCGATTTGGCCCAGGAATGGCCCTGGGGCGAGATCCAGGGGCTCAGCTATCGCGCCGATGGCCGCATCCATCACAACCCGGACCGGCCCTACCTCGAGGACCTGGATGCCCTCCCCATGGTCACGGAGATTTACCACCGGGACCTGACCATGGAGCACTACGAGATCCCCTACCTGCGCTACCCCTACGTGTCGTTCTATACCGGCCGGGGCTGCCCGGGGCATTGCGTCTACTGCCTCTGGCCCCAGACCTTCACCGGGCGCCGCTACCGGGTGCGGAGCGTGGGCAACGTGGTGGCTGAGGTCCGCCGTTCCCTGGAACTCTTTCCCCAGGCGGCGGAGATCTTCTTTGACGACGACACCTTCACCGCCGACGGCGAACGGGCCCGGCAGCTCAGCCGGGAATTCCGGGACCTCAAGTTCGTCTGGTCCGCCACCGCCCGGGCCAACACCTCCTACGAGACCCTGAAGGCCATGAAGGAAGGGGGGCTGCGCCTCCTGGTGGTGGGTTTCGAGACCGGTGACCCCCAGGTTTTGAAAAATATCCGTAAAGGCGTTACCCTGGACCTGGGCCGCCGCCTGGCCAAATGGTGCCGGGAACTGGGCATCCAGGTCCACGGGACCTTCATGGTGGGGTTGCCGGGAGAGACCAAGGAGTCCATCGAGGCCTCCATCCGCTTCGCCTGCGAATTGGACCCGGACACCATCCAGGTCTCCCTGGCCACTCCCTACCCGGGCACGGAATTCTATGATTTCTGCCGGGGGCAGGGTTTCCTCCAGGATGACACCCTGGTCAACGGCGCCACCGGCTTTCAGCAGTGCGTGGTGGATTATCCCGGCCTGGCCGCGGCCGACATCTTCCAGGCGTTGCCCCGATTCTACCGCCGGTTTTACTTCCGGCCCCGTTACATGGCCCGGGCGGCCATGGTGATGATGCGGGACCCGGTGGAGCGCCGCCGCCTGCTCAAGGAAGGCCGCCAGTTTCTGAGCTTCATGTTCAAGCGGCGCCAAGGTCAGGAAACCCCGGCGGCCAAGGCCAACCGCTGCCCGTGACCGGCAAGGAACTCCTCCGCCTGATGCTTCAGGGGGGACCGGGTTTCTGTCAGATTGCCGTCACCAACGCCTGCAACGCCAGTTGCCGCTTTTGCAGCTTTCCCCGGGTGGCGCCCGAGGCCCGGGTGATGGCCGACCCGGCCCGGCTCTGCCGGGGTCTGGAGGTCCTCCGGGACAAGGGCGTCAGCTATCTCTGCTTTACCGGCGGCGAACCTTTGCTCTACCCGGCGCTGCTCCCGGCCCTGGGCCGGGCCCGGGACCTGGGCATCCATACCCTCCTCTGCACCAACGGCTCGCGGCTCACCCCGGCTTATATCCGCGCTCTCAAGACCGCGGGCCTGGAAACCTTGATTGTTTCCCTGGACGGGCCAACGGCTGCGGCCCATGACGCCCACCGGGGGCTGCCGGGTCTCACCGGGCATATCCGGGAGATGCTGCCGGAGATGCGCCGGGCCGGGCTGAACCCCGTGGCCTCGGTGACCTTGAGCCGCCTGGTCGGTGATCTCGGGGAGATGCTCCGGTTCCTGGAAGAGCTGGGGTTTCGCCGGGTCACCTTTTCCTACCCCATCACCCGGCTGAACTCCTCCTATCTGGGGTTTGCCGACCACTATTCCGTTGACTTTAGCGTCCGCCGAGCTCTACCAGTGGTTCAGTCAAGTTCAGGAGGTCAAGTCCAGGACCTCTCTCCACATCCTCAATCCCCGGCTGGCCTTGAGCGAGGCCCAGCGGCAGCTTACCGGCCGCCCCCCCCGCTTTCCCTGCCTGGCGGGGTATAAGTATTGGTTCGTGGACTGGAATCTCCAGGTCTTTCGCTGCCATTATCTGGACGAGCCCCTGGGTCCCCTGGAAGATCTCGGCCGGATTCCGCCCATCCGGGACCATTGCAACGCCTGCGCCATCGACTGCTACCGGGACCCCAGCGTCTACCAGTACCTGGCGGTGTCCGTGGCCGATTCCCTGGCTGCCCTGCGGCAAGGCCAATGGCTCAAAGGCCTGGGCGCTTTGCTGCACCCCAACAATTTCCTCTCCCTGGCCGCCCTGCTGGAAGGCCGCCACTGGCTGTGAGGCTGAGCTGTGACCAACGGGAGCAGGGGAGGGGGGGGGATCTTTCCGGACTCGATAGAGGCTGAGGTTTCACAGGTTGTGAGGCATCAGCTGTTGGCAGAGAATTCTGTTCATATAGTTGAGCAGAATTAGCTTGGGAAAAGTTCTTTGGTGCACGGCTTTCCAGCTTGCACCAAAGGCGTGTGGTGCACAGCCTGGAGGCTGTGCCACCGCCAGAGCAGCTTTTCGTGCTTTCGAGTCTGGGGAACAGGTCCCATCGAATGGGATGATTTAAGGCAAACGCTTTAGGGTGTGTCCTATGCACCATTTGACCCGTTATGCAGACAGCTTGCCTGAAAAATCCGTTATCTTCACCGCCGACGACTTCGGGCTCGCCGACGCCCTGAACGACGCGGTGGTTTTGGCCCACCGTCAAGGGCTGCTCACCGGCGCCAGCCTGATGGCCGCCGGCCCCCGGACCCAGGCGGCCCTGAGCCTGGCCCGGGACCTCCCCGATCTCTGCCTGGGGGTCCACCTCACCCTGATCCAGGGGCAGGCTACTCTCCCCCCCAAGGCAGTGCCTCACCTGGTGGATGCCCAGGGGTCCTTCCCCAACAACCCTGTGGCCACCGGCTGGCGCTACTTCTGCCGGTCCGGCCTGCTGCCGGAAATCCGCCGGGAGCTGGCGGCCCAGATCGAAGTCGTCCTTAAGGCCGGCCTCCGGGTCTGGCACCTGAACAGCCACCTCAATCTCCACCTTCACCCCCGCATCTTTCCCGTGGTGGCGGACCTGGCCCGGGAATACGGCATCCCCGCCGTGCGCCTGACCCGGGAAGACTGGCGCACCACCGTCGCCCTGGCCCCGGACGGCCCGGTGCCTAAGATCGCCCAGGGCCTGATCTTCGCGCTCCTCTGCCGCCGGGCGGCGCGCCGGGCCCGGGCCGCGGGGCTGATTTATAATGACCACCTTTTCGGGCTGACGAACGACGGGCGGATGACCGAAGCCTACCTGACGGGCCTGGTCCCCCGGCTCCAGCCGGGCGTGACCGAGATCTACTGCCACCCGGCTCTCTCTGCCGACCCGGAACTCAAGCGCTGGGCCCCGCGTTACCGGCGCCAGGAGGAACTGGCGGCGCTGCTGAGCCCGCACCTCAAGGCCGCCCTGGCCGCGGCCGGGGTCAGGGTCACCGATTTCCGGGAACTCAGCCTCCGGCCAACCGGGGCCCGCCCGCAAGGCTGCCGGGTAGCTGGTTCATGGATATTTTCTGTCGTCGCCAGCGTTATAGCGTATTGCCATAATTTCCTTCCATTTGGGGGTTCGCAAGTCCCGAAAATCCCCCTTTTAAAGGGGGACTTCAACTGCAATTACTTATATTCCGCGGCGCTCCTTTTCTAAAGGGGGGCAGGTGGGATTTTACAGGCTTCCCATAACGGCAAAAACTTTTGGCGAATTGCCTCATATCATCGACAACTAGCCCAGGACGATAGCTGCCTTGACGCCACGGGCCCCAGGACTTACTGTTTAAGTAAACTTGAGCCCCCAGGAGGAATGACCATGCCCAAAGATAAAGCCCATTGTGACATCGACCCGGTATGCCAGATGGACCTGTCCGGCAAGGAAGGCAAGATCGGCTATGACTTCGAAGACGTGACCTACTACTTCTGTTCCGAACTCTGCAAGGACCACTTCGCCAAGGAGCCGAAAAAATACGCCAAGAAGGCGAAGTAAAAAAAGGGCGACCCAACGGGTCGCCCTACGCTCATTTTGTCACCTGATCAAAAAGTTACCCCACGGCGGCGATGGCCTGGCCCCGGAGTTTGGCCCGCATCGCCTGGCTCTCTTCGATCACCTTGTCCAGGTTTTCGGCGCTTTGGTCATACAGGTTAAACAGGTGGCCCTCCAGGCCCATGGCAATGGGCTCGATGACCGCTTCCGGCAGCACCAGGGCCCTGGACTTTTCCCGGGTCTCCGGGGATGCCACTTCCAGCACCCCCTCCTTACCCCACAACTGAAAGATGGAGGCCAACATCGCCAGAGGCCAGGCGCTGTCGGCCACCACGATCACTTCCGCGGCGTTCACCGCATGCGCGGTTGCCGTTGAACGAGATGGCCAGGCCCTTCCCGTCCCGCACCGTCTCGAAGGCCTCCACATCGGTGAGGCTGTCCCCCACGTAAATGATGTCTGCCATGGACAGTTTGGTTGGCGCCAGGCTGTCGGTTACGGCCTTGGCCTTCTCGGGGCCGCCGATGGGGTTGACCTCCTGTAAGAGGGCGCCGATCTCCATGGCCGGCAGCCGTTCCCCGAAGATGCGGTCCAGCACCCCGATGGCCTCTTGGCACCGGGGCCGGTAAATCCGCCGCCGCGGCGGCCTCGGGGGGGAGGTGGATTTCCGGCGCCCCGGCGATTTCCCCTTGCAGGCGCTTTAATTCCTCGGCCTCGGCCTCAGACAGGCTGTAGCGGTCCAGGTCGAGTTCAGTGCAAAAGATGCGCTCCTTTTGAAAGCCCAGCTTTAGGCCCACGGCCTCGGCAAACGGCCGGTAGCTGGTGCTGATCGCAAAGATGGGGAAATCCCGGCTGTGGAGGAACTTGAAGGTCCCCTCCGCCCCGGGCATCAGGGTGACGTTTTCCCGGGAATAAGCCTCGATCCGGGCATTGGTGAGCCCCTGGGCCTTCAAAAAGGGCAGGATGAGCTTGAGGACGTCACCGGATTTGTACCCCGGCCGCTTGGCCACCTCCACCAGGTAAATGTCATAGCGGCTCACCTGCTGGAAAAAACGGTCCCCCTCGGGTTTGATAAACTCCCGGCACAGCTCAAAGGCGTTGTCATTGAGGGCCAGGGGGCCCTCGCAACTGGTGATCAGTTGTAGGTTTGGCATTTCTTCTCCTTATAGAGCAGTGGCCAGTATTCAGTTGTCAGTACATTATTTAATTCGACGCTCGCCACTGCTTACTGCCTTAAAAAGTTCAAAGTTTAGAAAGGGGGATAAGAAAACCGGTATGAAGGGTCACAGCGATTATGCCGCGTTCCACGAGTTCCTTCCTCCAGAAACCGTGAATCATCCTCCCTGCAGCGCTTCGATCTGCCGCTCCAGAAAAATCCGGTCCGGGTAGTTGTCCCGGCCGGCGCCCCGGAGGCTGACGGCCGCGGCCCGGTTGCCCAGGCGCACGCAGGCGTTGAGGTGGAGGCCGGAAATCCGCCCGGCCAGGTATCCGGCCGCGAAGACGTCCCCGGCTCCCAGGGTGTCCACCAGGTCCCCGCCCAGTTCCACCGGAAAATCCAGGTATCGGGGCGGCGTGAGCAGCCTGGCGCCCAGGGCCCCCCGCTTGATCACCACCACGGGCGGGGCCCAGTTGGGGTGCACTTTCGGCTCTCCCCCCAACCGCCGCCACTCGTCCTCCGTGACCAGCAGGGTCTCCAGGTGGTCCAGGATGTCTTCCAGGGCCGGCCAGCCCAGGCGAGCGTACAACTCACCCGGGTCCAGGCTGAGGCGGACCCGATCCGGGACTCGGACGGCGATCTGCTGCTGCACCAGGAGGGGGCCGGGGCCCGCAAATGCGGTGAGATGGAGATAAGGCGCGGCCGCCAACGTCTCCCAGGGAATGTCGGCCTCCGCGAGGTCGTCGTTGGTATTGGGCGCCACCAGAATGGTGCGCTCTCCTTCCCGGTCGGTCAGGATATAGGCCCGGCCGCTCTCTCCCTGGGTGACCACGTGGGACAGGTCCACCCCGGCGAGACTTTCCTTGAGGAATTCTCCGTCGGCATCGGCGCCCACCCGGCCCACCAGCCCCACCGGCAGGCCCAGGCAGGCCAGGGCATAGGCGGTGTTGGCCGCCATGCCGCCGCCAAATCGGCCCGCCGGGCGGCCGTACCGGGCCAGCAAGGCCGTCAGGCGCGCCTCACCCTCCCGGGAGACGGCCTCCTCGCCGCCACGGCTGAGACCGGTGCCCCACTCGTTAAGGAAACCTTCCAGGTCATCAACCTCGAAATTTCAGGTCGACATTGATGGCGCCCAGGCACATGATCGGAGACGGCATGCCTGGGAAATTACCAGTATTTGCGCCGCCGGTCAAGGCGAGGGGCCTCGCTGAGCCCGGGGATTCCGCATCGATCCCGATAATTTACGGGATAAGTCTCAAGATAACGCCATGCAATCCCTGGATTTTCTCATAAGACGTCTTATCTTTAATGGAAATAATGTCTCGAGGAATCTATGCACCGACTCATACGAATCAGGATAATCCGTGACTTCGAGCACCTGGAAGAACAGGTGCGACGCGGTTTCGACACCTTGTTGGAGGCCCATAAAACCTCGGTTTCCTTCCGGCCGGCGGCCGACTTCTTTGAAACCACCCAGGGCCTGGTACTCCGCCTGGAACTGGCCGGGGTGGCCTCCGAGGACGTTTCCCTGACCCTGACGGGCCACGAACTGGTGGTGCGGGGCCGGCGGCGGCCTCCCGCGCCCGAGGGCATCCGGCGCTTCGTGCATCTGGAAATGGCTTTCGGCACTTTTGAACGGAGCTTCACGCTGCCCATCGCCGTTGACCCCCAGGGGGTTGAGGCCCGCTATGTGGATGGCGTCCTGGAAGTCCACCTGCCCCGGAAGGCGCCCCAAACCCGAACCATACCGGTGAAAGCTTCGCCGACCGGTAAATGACCGTATCTGACTATGAACATGGAGATAACATGACCAATAATTATGAGACTGACGAAATCCCGGTGGTCGCAGAGCCCATCGCCGAGACCGGCCCCCGGGTGCTACCCATATTACCGGCAACTGAACTGGTGCTGTTTCCCCGGCTCATCATGCCCCTGGCTTTGTGGGAGGAGCCGGCCCAAAAGCTGGTGGACGAGGTCCTCCTCAAGGATAAAACCCTGGGTTTTTTGACCAGCAAGGAGGAGAAGCCCACGGGGTTTGACCCGGACAATTTTTTCAACGTCGGCACCGCCGCGGTCATCCTGAAGATGCGCAAGGCCGACGACGACTCCGTGCGCCTGCTCATCCAGGGAATGTACCGGTTCCGGGTGGATAGGTGGGTCGGCCAGGACCCCTACCTGGTGGCCGAGGTGACCCCCATCCCGGAAGAATACGAGCCTTCTCTCGAAGTGGATGCCCTGGTCTCCAATGTCAAGGGCCTCTTCCTGAAGATGCTGGAGCTCTCACCCTACCTGCCCTCGGAACTGGGGAACCTGGTGCGGGAACTGAGCGACCCCCGGGTGCTGGCCGACATCACCGCCGGCAGCCTCAACATTTCCAAGCAGGAAAAGCAGGAACTGCTGGAAACCATTGACGTGACCGAGCGCCTGCACCGGGTGCTGACCCACATCAACCGGGAGCTCGAGATCCTGGAACTGGGCAAGAAGATCCAGAGCCAGGTGAAGAGCGACATGGACAAGACCCAGAAAGACTACTACCTCCGGGAACACATCAAGGCCCTGCAAAAGGAGCTGGGGGAAGGAGATGACCCCACCCGGGAGGTCGACGAGCTCCAATTCCGGCTGGAGGAGGCGGAGCTGCCGGCCCACGCCATGAAGGAGGCGGAACGTGAACTGAAACGCCTCAAGCGGACCCCGCCCCACTCGCCGGATCACCAGGTCATCCGGAATTTCCTGGAGTGGCTCATCGATCTGCCCTGGAGCAAAGCCACCGAAGACAACCTGGATCTGCACCAGGCCCGGGAAATCCTGGACGAGGACCACTACAACCTGGAAAAGGTGAAGAAGCGCATCCTGGAATACCTGGCGGTGCGCAAATTGAAGCCCGACATGAAGGGGCCCATCCTGTGCTTCGTGGGGCCGCCGGGCACCGGCAAGACCTCCCTGGGCCGCTCCATCGCCCGGGCCCTGGGCCGCAAGTTCGTGCGCCTCTCCCTGGGCGGGGTGCGGGACGAAGCCGAGATCCGGGGTCACCGCCGCACCTACGTGGGGGCCATGCCCGGCCGCATCATCCAGTCCATCCGCCGGGCCGGGTCCAATAACCCGGTGTTTATCCTGGACGAAGTGGACAAGATCGGCGCCGACTTCCGGGGCGACCCCTCTTCGGCCCTCCTGGAGGTCCTGGACCCGGAGCAGAACTCCACCTTCTCGGACCATTACCTGGAGGTGGACTTTGACCTCTCCAAGGTCATGTTCATCACCACCGCCAATCTCCTGGACCCCATCCCGCCGGCCCTCCGTGACCGCATGGAGGTCCTGGAACTCACCGGCTACACCGAGGAGGAGAAGCTGGAGATCGCCTTCAGCCACCTCCTGCCCCGGCAGCTGGAGGCCCACGGCCTGACGAAGGAGCAGTTGGAGGTCGATCCCGAGGCCGTCCGCCGGGTCATCAGTTCCTACACCCGGGAGGCGGGCCTGCGCAACCTGGAGCGGGAGATCGCCGCGCTCTGCCGGGGCGTGGC
This sequence comes from uncultured delta proteobacterium, assembly GCA_963747645.1. GTDB lineage: Bacteria > Desulfobacterota > Desulfobaccia > Desulfobaccales > 0-14-0-80-60-11 > 0-14-0-80-60-11. Next base: position 69,945 of record CAVVFW010000011.1, read on the forward strand.
CCGGGAAGTGGCGGAAGGCGGCCGCCAGCAGGTCAAGCTCACCGAGCCCGACGTGGCCACGTACCTGGGACCGCCCCGCTTTTTCCGGGATGCGGCCCTGGACCATCCCGAGCCCGGGGTGGCCACGGGTCTGGCCTGGACCCCGGCCGGCGGCGACATCCTCTTCATCGAGGCCCTGCGCATGCCGGGTAAGGGCAACCTGAAACTCACCGGCCAGTTGGGGGACGTCATGAAAGAGTCGGCCAGCGCCGCGCTGTCCTATATCCGGGCCCGGGCCCCCTTCCTGGGGATCGAGGAGGATTTCTTCGAGCGGGCCGACATCCACATCCACGTGCCCGCCGGCGCCATCCCCAAAGACGGCCCCTCCGCCGGGGTGGCCATGCTCTGCGCCCTGGTGTCGCTTTTGTCCGGCCGCCCGGTGAAAAAAGGCCTGGCCATGACCGGGGAGATCACCCTCCGGGGCCACGTTCTGCCCGTGGGGGGCATCAAGGACAAGGTCCTGGCCGCGCACCGGGCCGGCATCCAGGAGATCATCCTCCCGGCCCGAAACCAGGTGGACCTGGAGGAGATCCCCGAGTCCATCCGGGGCAAGCTCATCTTCCACCCGGTGGAGCGCCTGGATGAAGCCATGGAGTTCGCCTTCCCGGCGCAAGGGAAAAACTGACCGGGGAGGGGAGGGATTGTCAGTGGCCGATGGCTACTAAACCTGAGTTGTGCTCTTGTCGGAAATGTATCTCTTGTAGGGGCGGACCCGTGTGTCCGCCCTATGGGGGCGGCACACGCGGGCCGCGCCCCTACAGACCCTGAGCTTTGTTGCTCTATGAGCGCAACCTGATAGGAAGGTCGGGCCAGGGAGTTGGCAGGCAGGGGAGGGGAGCGGAGTGATTTTACCTCTCCGTGGGTAAACCGCCGTTGGCGAACGTCCCTTGAGCCCGGGGAAGTTCGCTTTATCTCCCGCAACCTGCATACTTCCTGGCAAGGGTACCAGTGCTAGGCCTGCAAACATCTCTTGCAGAAACGCAGTATTATTCATTAATATAGGGCCACCAGGATCGCTGGTTTGCCAGGGGGGCATCGACCCCTCTCCGGGAAGGCGGCGACCCTGGTGGTTTAATTTCATCTGGAGGCGACCCATGGCCGTCTTTACCTGCGAAAAATGCGGCAACAAGGTGGACACGCGCTGCAAACCCAAGAAATGCCCGGCCTGCAGCGAGTCCGGCACCATGTGCAAAGTGGAGGCCCCGGCGCCGCCCAAAAAAGGGAAGAATTAAATCAGCAGGAGTCAGGGGCCGGGGATCAGTGATCAGGGGTCAGGAATAACCCCTACAACCTCCATCCGACCACCGTAATCCCCCTTCCCTGACGCTCGCCGGGAAAAATCAAAAACGGAAACGAAAACGGAAAACGGTTTTTACATGATCTACGGCATCGGCATTGACCTGGTGAAGGTGGCCCGGATTGAGCGGGTCCTGGGGCGCTACGGCGACCGGTTTTGCGCCCGCGTCTTCACCGAAGCGCGAGATCGCCTACTGCCGGGGCAGGTCCTGGGCCGCCGCGGGCTTCGCCATGCGCTTCGCCGCCAAGGAGGCCTTCTCCAAGGCCCTGGGGGTGGGTCTCCGAAAAAACGGCATCCGCTGGCGGGAGGTGGAGGTGATCCCCAACCCCATGGGCAAGCCCGAAATTTTCGTCAGCGGCCGGGCCGCGCCAACTCTGCGCCGAGGCCGGCATCACCGGTATGCACCTCTCCCTCACCGACGAAGACGGCCGGGCCCTGGCCGTGGTGATTTTGGAGCGGTAATTTGCAGGGGCGCCCTCAGACCCCTTGAACCTTCTGAGCATTTTCTTGAGTGGTATTCACCAAACAAGATTAAATCACTCTGGCAATGCTGCCCCGAGTGCTTAATGATATTTTTATTGGGCCGGGAGTATCGCCAACATAGTCCTGGTTCGGAGCGAGGTTGCCATGCCCTCACGATGGTTTAACTTGATCAAGGTCTCGTCGGGGCGCCAGGACAAGGTGCTGGAGGATATCAGCGCCACCTCCGAACCGGACAGCCGCTTCTACGCCCTGGTGGCCACCTCCACCCTCATCGCCTGCCTGGGGCTGGTGGCCAACAGCGCCGCGGTGATCATCGGCGCCATGCTGGTGGCCCCCCTCATGACCCCCCTGTTCGGCATCTCCATGGCCCTGGTCCGGGGCGAACCCCGCCTCTTGGGGCGGGCCCTCCGGGCCGAAATTGTCGGTGTTTTCCTGGGATTGGGCCTGGCCACCCTGTTCGGGACCCTGCCCCTGGCCCTGGAAGTTACCCCGGAGATGCTCTCCCGCACCCAGCCCAACCTTCTGGACCTGCTGGTGGCGGTGTTGGCCGGATTTGCCGGCGCCTTTGCCATGATTGACGAGCGCCTGAGCCCGACGTTGCCCGGGGTGGCCATCGCCACGGCCATCGTGCCGCCTATCGCCAACAGCGGCCTCTGCCTGGCGGTGGGGGCCTTCCAGGGCGCCTATGGGTCCTTTTTGCTTTTCCTGGCCAACGCCCTGTCCATCATCATCGTCTCCTGCGCCACGTTTATCGCCGGAGGCCTGGCCCGGAAAATCCCCTGGGCGGAAAAATGGGGGCTGTTAAAGCGCTTCGGGGTCCCCGCCCTGGGGTTCGTGCTGGTAGTCATTCTCCTGACCAATGCCCTGATCAAGATAGTCCAGGAACGCAACCTGACCACTTCAATCAATAACGTTATTACGGGAGAATTGACCCGGTTCCCCACCACCGCCATGCTGCGGCAGAACCATCAAGTCCGCCAGGGCAAACTCTTCGTCCTGGCCACGGTGCGCACCCCCAAGGTAATTTCGCCCGACCGGGTCAAAAACATCCAGAAGGCCCTGTCCCAAAAAATTGGGATGGACACGGAATTAATTATGCGCTGCGTTCTGGCCAAGGATATCAGCGCCACCGGCGCCACCAGCCAGGTGACGTCGGAAAACCTGGACGGTTCCTTCCTCACCGAGAAGGTGGCGCCGGACGTGTTGAAGCTCCAGTTTGCCGAACAGGCTATCCGGGAGATCCTGATTTCTCGGCCGGAGATGGACTTGCTCGACGTGGACCTGCTGCATTTCCCCCGGGGTCTGTACATTCTGGCCAATCTGCAGGGCCCCCGGGTCCTGATCCCCAGCGAGGTTCGGGAATTTGAGCAAAAGATCCAGACCCGGCTTCAATGACCCCGCCATCCATCTCCTGGTCCGTTGTTCGGTTGCCGTGGATGTGGACGATACCGGACGGATTCTCTATGGCTGGTCGCATCTGGGGGAGCAGGACCCGGCCCAAAAGGCCCTCATGGTCCAGATTCAAGGGGCGGTGCGGGAAAAATTTAAGCGGTTTTCTGGCCTCTTCGCTACCAACGTGGACGCCGCTCCCAAGGACGGCTCCTGGCAAGTGCGGGTGGAAGTGGAGGGGGCCAGGATAATTTCCCCCCAGGAATCGGCGGCCATCGAAACAGAGGTGTCCCGGGAGCTGGGCCGGGAGATAAAGATCTTTTTCTGGTCCAAGAGTCAGGCCATGGTAACCCCGGAGGGTTACGATTCGGTGGAGGACTTTACCAAAAAGCGCCTGGAGAAACCGGAAGAGGTCAGAGGCAATCCCTCCGCGTCTCCGGCGACCGCAACCACGCCTGGCGGCAAATAACCCGGGGCGGGCTCTTAAAAAGGTTCGAACCGGTCGGGTTTGGCCTTGCCGGTGGCGGGCCGTGGAGTCGCGGGCGGCGGCGGCGCGACTTCGGCCGGCGGCGGCGGCGCCGCCTCAGCCGGAGATGGTGTCACCATCGGGGTGCCTGTGGGCGCCGGGGTCGGCTGGCTGCGTTTTTTCACGGGACGGCGCACCGCGACCCGGTCCATGGACAGGTCCGCAGTTTTCACCCACCCGGTATTCCCGGTGCGGGCCACCGTCACCCGGGTCCACCCCTGATCGTTCTGCTCCAGGACCTTTACCTGGTCATTGGTCCGGAGCCTTTCCAGCGATCCGGCTCCCGCTCCCGGGGCCTCACGCAGGTGCACCCCCCAGCGCCGCACGTAAAGTTGGCTCACCGGCTGGAGGGTGAGATCCCGGTCGCTGGCCCAGCCTTCCTGGCCGCCGGCGGTGCGCACCAAAAACCAAGACCCCCGGCGTTCGACACTGAGGACCCGTTCGTTCAGCCGGACCTGGGGCCCGTTGGCGCCGGCCGGATCAGGCGTAGCCTTGAGGGTAAGCTCCTTGGCTCCTACGTAATAATAAGTCTGGATCTGTGGGGGGGTTGAGACCGGAGCGGGCGCCGAAGCGGCGCAACCGCTTAGGGCCAGCAACAAAAACACCAGTAAAGCCCGGAGTCCCTTGGGGTCCATGGGGGATACCTCGAAATCGTTCACGTGTGGCGGATTTTATTCCTCAAAAGGCTTAGGTTATGATTAACATATTAAGACCAGCGGCAGAAAAGTCAATGTTAAAGGGTTAATACGATTTGACCATGGCGGCGCGGCACTCCGGGAACCCGGAGGAACAACTCATCGTTTACGGCTCCCTGGCGCCCGGAGGCCTCTACCATTTCCTGCTGGCGGACCTGCCGGGAACCTGGAAGCGGTGCGTTATTCGGGGCTGCATGGGGCAGTATGGGGGCTTCAAGGTCCTTGCACTACGACGCCGCGGGGCCGGAACACCCGGCCTGGCTCTTTGCCTCCACCGAACTCCCCCGGAATAATTTCCCGAACTGGATGATTTCGAAGGCGAGGCCTACGAACGCATCGTCATTCCCGTCCGGGTAGAACGGCCGGTTGGGTCATGGCCCAGGTCTATGCTGGCAAGTATGTCGATTAATACTGAGTTGTGGTCAAAAATATACCGGCGAAACGTGGGGGCTCCCCTGTCGGTTGGCCCTCATGGGGGGACACCTCGGTCCTTCCCTGCAAAAATTGTCCAATGAGCGCTCATCGGTCTAAGTTGGGGAGGGCGGGCCGCCGCACCCGCCGCCATTGTGCTGAGGCGGGGCGCCGGGCGCATCCTGCGTCGGGCGTGGCCAAACTCGCCCTGGGGCTCATCCTGGCGGTGCTCCTGGCCGGCGGGGCCTGGGCCGGGGAGGGCTTTGCGGTGCCCCGGCCGGGCCGGGTCTTCCAGTTTCCCCGGGACCACGGCGCCCACCCGGACTATAAGACCGAGTGGTGGTATTACGTGGGGCATCTCAAGGCCGCCTCCGGGGAGTCCTTCGGCTACCAGCTGACTTTCTTCCGGGTGGCCTTACGAAAACCGCCGCCACCCGACCTTAAGGCCCGTTCGGCCTGGTCCCTGAACACCGTCTACTTCGCCCACCTGGCCCTCACCGATTCCTCCCGGCGCACCTTTGCCTTTCGAGAGAAAGCCGGCCGGGGGGCCCTGGGTCTGTCCGGAGCGGACGCGGGCCCCATGAAGGTCTGGATCGACAATTGGCAGGCTGAGCTTCAGGGGGAGGAATTTCACCTCCAGGCCCAGGACCGCGGCCTGGGGCTGGACCTGGTCCTCAAACCCCTGAAACCGCCGGCCCTGCACGGCGACGCGGGCTACAGCAAGAAGTCGGCAACCTCCGGCGCCGCCAGCTATTACTATTCCCTGCCCCGGCTTGACACCCGGGGGACCATCTTCGTGGACGGCCGTAAGCTGGCAGTAACCGGCGAGAGCTGGATGGACCACGAGTTCTTCACCAGCGCCATGGCCCCGAATCTGGCGGGTTGGGACTGGTTCAGCCTCCAGCTCGCCGATGGCTGGGAGGTGATGCTCTACCTCCTGCGCCATAAGGACGGCACGGTGGACCCGGCCTCCTCCGGCACCCTCATCGACCCCCAGGGCCAGACGCGCCACCTGAACCTGGCCGACTTTACGGTCAAAGCCACCGGCTCCTGGATCTCTCCCCACACCCATAAGCAATACCCGGCGGGCTGGGAGATCGTTATTCCCGGGCCCGGGTACCATTTGAGGCTCACCCCGACGCTCCCCGACCAGGAGGTCCGGGCCCAGGTCCCGGCCCAGGTGAACTACTGGGAAGGGGAGGTCAAAATCGAGGGGGTGAAAAACGGCGCCCCGGTTACAGGCATGGGCTACGCCGAACTCACCGGCTACGCCGGGGGCCTGGGCGGGAGGTTTTGAAAAGGGGAAAAGGGGAAAAGGGTTGGGGGAATAAAATTCTTCTGCATAACCTATAAGGTGCCGAAGCGAAGCCTGGGCTGGAGATATGCGTTCCCAAGCTGGAGCTTGGGAACGAGAACAAAAGGGAAAAAGGGTCGAAATGCGTCAAGACGTGGCTCTATCCTATGCCATGAATCTTTTAAGTTGGCTGGTTCTTAAATCCCCCTGGATCCCCCTTTTTCAAAGGGGGACTTTTAAAGCATTATAGTAGTTCCCTCCTTTTCTAAAGGGGGGGTAGGGGGGATTTAGGTTCTTGCGGCAGGCGCAATCACGACAAATACTTTTGGCGTTCACCATAATCGCAACCTGCTGCCGGTAATCCCCCCCAAAAAGCCAGGGAGGGACAAAGCCGTAGCTCTGCCCCTCCCTGAACCTTTCTTCTATATTATCGCGCTTTAGCGCGTTAGCCAGCGGTCGTTGCGGACGGTGAGGCAGGCGTAGGGCTGCACCCACTGGAGGGCGAAGAAGGCGAAGTAGGAGTAGATGATGCCGTAGATGAAGTCCATGTCCCGTTCCTGGTGGATGTAGTAGTACATCCACACCAGGGTGAAGACCCCCAGCCCGGCGAAAAACTTCACCATGACGATGGGATAGAGCCAGAAAGAGAAGAGGAGCATCCCCAGGAAGAGGTAGGTCAGGGGGAACTCGATCTGGGTCATGAAGAAGTCAACGATGGGCAGCAGCCGGTGTTTGGTCCGGTACTTGCTCAGGATGAACTTGAGCTGGACCCAGTTTTCCCGGAAATTGCTCCGGTCCCAGCGCAGGTACATGCGGCACAGGCCCTTGTAGGTTTCGGGCACCACGGTGTGAACCAGGGCGCTGCGCTGATAAGAGGTGTGGTAGCCCTGGCGCAGGACAAAGTTGGTCAAGGCCCGGTCTTCGCCGATATTGGCGGGCAGGCCCATGAAGGTCTGGGCGCGCCATTGCTTCAGGACGGGCTTCAGGGCCGCAGCCCGGTAGGCCGACAGGGCCCCGGGGGTGCAGGTGACGCAGCCGTACATGCTCTGTGAGGCCCTGAGGAAATCGAAGGCCAGGACGAAGCGCACCGCCAGCATCCGGGCCATGACACAGCGGCTCCGGTTGTAGACCTTGACGTTGCCGGCCACCGCGCCGATCTGGGCATCGTTGAGCATGGGGGCGATGACCTGCTTGACGGTATCAGGGGTGATGACGCTGTCCGAGTCGATGGTGACGAAGTACTCGCCCTTGCCCCGGGTGAAGCCGGCGTAGAGGCCTTCTTTCTTGCCCCGGTTCTTGGTGAAGCGGATGGCCTTGATCAGCTTGGGATAGCGCCGGCGGGCCCGTTCGATGTAGGTCCAGGTGTCGTCTTTGGAGCCGTCGTCGATGCAGATGATCTCCAGCCGGTCGGCAGGGTAGTCCGAGGCCACCGCGGCGTAGATGGACTTCTCCACCATGGCGCCTTCGTTGTAAGCCGGGATGATGACGGTGACCCGGGGCAGCGGCCCCGGAGGAATGGGATAGGATTTATACCGCCACCACAGCACGGTCCGCACCAGTTGAAAGCCCAGGTAGGCCAGGGTAAAGCCGGCCCCCAGGGCCATCAGGGGAGAACCGAAGCTCTGGCGGCTCAACAGCTGCAGGTAGCCGTTGAATGAACCCACCTTTAAGGATATTACCAGACAGGCCGACAAGATTAACGGGACCAGGATTTTGAGGGCCAGGTCCAGGGTCTGTATCCGTTGTTCCTCTTTGGAGCGCCATTTCGCCTGAGTTAAGGGAAAGGCAGAGGTTATGGTTCTCATATAGGTCAGTTCCTCTTTAGTTAAGACAAAATCAAGGTCTCATGCTACATATGCAAGTGGCTTGCCAAGAATCATAAAAATCGACATTCTTAACTGCCTGAGATAATTGCATAAAAAAATCTGCCCTTCATCTCTCCCCCGGGCACCGGCGGCAAACTTCTCTGCCTGAGAGGAACCCCCGGAACCATGATAAAAAATTCTCAAATTGAGAAATTTACCGAAGCCGGCGTCCCCTCCCGGGCCCCCTCTTCAAGAAAAGTGGCCACCCTTAAGGCTTTTCCGGCGTTAAACCGTTAAAAATTATTTGCTCCGCGGGCAAGAGGCGAGTTCACATTTAAGGCATCTTGTGGTAAGAAGACAGAGGGGAACGGTATTGGCCTTTTCGGTTCGGAAGTTGGCCCGGCAGCTAATAATTCTCAGCCCAAAGGAATAACGGCATGGTGGAAACGGAGAAACCCTCAGGGGCAGAAATAACCGCAGGCCTAAAACTCTGCCAGTTGGGACAAGAGGTGAGCGTGTCCACCGGGGCGCGCATCGTCAGCCAGGGCGAGGACCCGGAATTTTTCTATGTCATTCAGTCAGGCCGGGTCCGGGTTTTTCGGGAGACCGCCGACCGGATTCAAACTAATTTGACCGAATTGGGGGCCGGGGCCTACTTTGGGGAGGTGGCCCTGGTTACCGGGCAGCCTCGCTCCGCCTCGGTGGAGGCCCTGGAGGATGCCACCCTCATCAAGGTTTCCAAGGATGAATTCGACCGCCTCCTGGACCAGAATCCCCAACTGGCCCGGCATATCATCCAGCAGTTGGCCAGCTGGCTGGTGGCCGGCGACCGGCGCGTCGAAGCCGAAGTGGTGCACCAGGTCAAACTGCGGCAGATCTCCTGGTTCGATTTTGTCCTGATGATGGGTTTGAGCCTCGTGCTCTCCCTGATCGTCAACATCTACAACGATAACCGGATTCCCCTGATCCACGGCTGGGGCGATAAAACCTCCATTCAGGAAATTTCCCTTAATAAGGCCCTGGAAATGTACCAGAAGAACCAGGCTATTTTCGTAGACGCCCGGAAGAGCGCCTTTTTTAGTCAGCAACACATCAAGGGCGCCACAAACTTGCCGGAAATATTGTTCGATATGATGTTCCCCATGTTTAATTTCACCCTGACCCAGACGCCGGAGGATAAGGACAAGACCCTGGTGGTATATGGCGGGACTTTCAGCCGGCGTATGGACCTCGACCTGGCCCGCCTGCTGAAGCACAAGGGTTTGAAAAACGTGGTGGTGCTCAAGGATTACTCCGGTTGGCCCAAGGTCTTTCCCCTCCAGGAGAAAGCGGCTTCGGAGCCTGGCAGCCTTTCCCTGGGGTTCGCCGGCTTCCTGGAATGGATACCGGTGAGCATCTTTTTGTTTATCCTGATCCCGCCCCTCTGGCGGAGCCCATACCTGTCAGTGTTTTGCCGGTTGCTCCTGGCGGCTATCTTTATTTCCTTCGCCTTGAGCAAAATTATGCGGCCGGCGGTCTTTGCCTTGAACGTGGTGGATTACAACCTGACGCCCGCCTGGGGGGTGAACCTGTGGTCTCTGGCCCTGCCGTGGGGAGAACTGGTCGCCGGGTTGTTCCTCCTCCTGGGAATCCGCACCCGGGCCGCCGCCATCCTGATCGCCGCCATGAACCTCATTTTCATCGTGGGACTGGTCAATGCCATTTTGCATCACATGCCCATCAACTGCGGGTGTGTGGGCGAGGTGGGCGAACCGGTGAACTGGCTGAAAGTTATGAAAAATACCGGCATGTTGATCATGTGTATCCAAATCTACCTCTACGACCGGTTTATGGTGCTGGATCGGGGAGGGTTCATCTTGCGGGATAGGAAAATATGAAAAAGAACTTTCTGAAACTGGCCGCGGTTCTGGGTCTGATCATGGTGGGGCTGATCATCGGAGGCTGTGGGGAGTCTCGCTCCCAGTTTGCCGGGACGTACAAATCCGTGGAGCCCTTCGCAGGTAAAGATTACGTTAATCTCGACCTCCAGGAGAATGGCAAGGGAACCTGGGCCCTGGCGGGAAAAACCACTGAGTTCACCTGGGTGGTGAATGACGGCAAGATCTTTATTTACACCAAGCCGGGCGCCATCCTCGTCGTCACTCCCTCTGACGGCGGCAAGATGTTGTCCGCGGACATGACCGGCGATTGGCACCCCGGTTGTCCCCCCGGTTCCTGTGTGACCTTCAAGCGAGTCAAGGATGGAGGGTAAGGCCATAACCTGCTTGCCGACCTTAAGCGCTAAACCGGGCCGCACCCTGGCAGGGCTGCTGGTGGTGCTGTTGTGCCTTGCGCATCACGCCTGGGGGGCCGGCGGCGCCGTGGAAGTGCGCCGTCTGGGGTTGAGCAAGGTGGCGGAGAACACGCTCCTCACCGTGGTCCTGGACCGGGCGGCGACACCCCGGGTGAGTACCCGGAACGTGTCGGGCAAACCGCAACTGGTGGTGGATTTTCCCGGGGCCCGGTCCGGGCGGCTGCCCAACCACCTGGAGGGCGATGAGCTGCTGGTGCAGCAGGTGCTCACCGAAACCGCCTCTCCGGGGGGCGGAGTGCGCATCATCCTGGACCTCTTCCCCGAAAAGCCCTACACCTTCTGGAAGCAGACCCGGCCCGGCACCGGCGGACAATTCCTGTTCATCTTGGGATTAAAGCCCGATACCCAGGCCCGGCCGGTCCAGGCCAGGGTCGTGCCGCCTCTCGAGCCGGCTCCCGCCCCCACGGCGCCGCCGCCGGGTGATTTCCAGCCGAGCGAGACGGTCCCCGAGCCTTCTCCGCCCCCGGACGAAGAAGGCGGCTACCAGGAGCCCCAAAGCGAACGTGGCCCCCGGCAGCTTCGCCGAACTGCGCCGCCTCATGCCCAAGGCCGCCCGGTTGCTCCAAGGTCTGGAAGCCGAAGGCTGGGCCGTGTCCGAGTCCCACCGGTATGACCGTCCGGGGAAGCGCTTCAGCCGCGACTTTGTCCTCAACAACCACAGGTACCCGGAACTGGTGGTGAAGATCGTTTATCTCCCGGCCAACGTCCCCAATACCCCCAACATCGACATCATCATGTTGTCCACCGAAAAGCTCACCGGCGAGACTGCCACTGAATACCAGGGTCTGCGCCAGTGGAGTTTCGCCAAGATCAAGCAGAAATACGAGGATATCGGCGATTTTTTTGACGATGCCCTGAAACCTCTGCGGGTAAAGCTGCGCGAGCAGACCAAGAGCGTGGCGCTGCGTGATGCCGCCGTGTTCCAGAACTTTCTGAAGCTGGCCAGCCCGAATAATCCCCAGCTCCCCGACCAGGTGATGCAGCACGTCCGGGCCAAGGTGAGTCCCCGGTTTGAGGGGGTGCAGTTCACCGTATCCGACAATCCCCTGATCATCCTCAATCTGGTGGATTTTCTCTACGTCAAGGTCTATTACCTGGAAACCCCGGGAGGAGCAAGACCATGACCAGGGAGATCACCGTCTTCGGCAAGCACGGGCTGACCTTTTACCCAGCAGGCCCGGGAGGCCAAGAGCAAAGAGGGGTTGACGGTCATTTATCGGGATGTCAAAGAGGACGACCAGGCCATGGCCGAGATGCTGCGGCTCACCCAGGGCAACCGCCGGGTCCCGGTCCTGGTGGAGGGTGAGAAGATCAGCATCGGCTTTGGGGGCTCCTGAAGGGTCTAAATTACCCGCGAGGCCGCGGGTTTTAAGGATACACCCGGGGGGAGGGTCAGGCTGGCGGCCACAGGTCATCAGCCTGGCGTTCCCCCCGAGTTTTTTTACCACCGCAGTCGGTTTGAACGGGACCGAACGGTTGCCTTTCCCCACCGGCCCGACCAGGGCCTCCATCTTCTTTCCCCGCACCTTCGCCTGGTAAAAACCTGCCAATTCTCCCTACTGAGAAAGAATTTGGCGGGGTGGTTCATGCCCCGCCCCGAGGGAAACTTTTCGGACCAGATTTAAGTCGCCAGGGAAGATTGTCCATGCAAATAAGGGGGGAGGGGGAGGCGGGATTAATTATAATTGATTAACTAATTGATATTAATGGAAATATATGACTAATTTGCATAGTTGTCGACATGGGCAAATTATCTGCAAAAATATCCCACTTTCCCTAAGAAATCGGGGTAATTATGGTTCGTAAACCCACTGAGCTATAAAAAAACCCGGAAAACTCTTGGCAGTTGCCATTGCGAAAAATCACACAATGAAGTATATGCTAAATTAACTTATAAATTACAGTAAGTTAAATAACCAATTGAAAATAATTCCTTGACAGCCAAATTTTCCTGGGATAAAGATAGCTCACAATCAAAGAAGCCCACTTGGGTGTGCGGCAGATAGTTCACTACACCATTGGATTGATGGGAATGGGAGCCTGAGACCGGACGGCCGATGCTGCCGGGGGAATGTTTCCTCCGGGCACTGCGGCCCGAGGCTGAAGGCGAAAAATAAACTATCGAAGCAATCCCGGGGCCACGGCCCTGAGCAGTTTCCTGGCAGTTCCTTTCTCACTCCATTCCCGAACCATCCGCAAGATTCCAACCGAGTTAAAAGTGAGGGAATACCATGCGAAAAATGGGGCTAATGATAATCTGTCTCTTAGGGGTGGGGGTGCTGGCCTGTCCCCGACCTACGATGTGCGTCACCATGTCGATTGTCACGGTAACGGCATACCACCACTGCCCCGGCAGCAAAGGCATCACTTCCTCGGGGCGCCGGGTCAAGGTGGGAATGATTGCTCTCAGCCGGGATTTGGAACGAAACCTGAATATGGATTTTGGCGATCGGGTATTACTGCATGGCATGGGGGTCTTTGAGTTTCAAGACCGCATGGCGCCCCGGTGGAACAAAAAGGTGGACATCTACCTGAATAACCAATGCAAGGCCATGGACTTCGGGGTCAAGCGCTACGTAGTGCTGGTGAAACTGACCTGAGCCGCCGTCTTACTTGACCCGCTCGATATAGGCGCTGGTGCGGGTATCTACTTTCACCCGGTCGCCTTCATTGATGAACAGGGGCACCTGGATGAGCACGCCGCTTTCCAACGTGGCGGGCTTGGTGCCGCCGGCCGCGGTGTCGCCTTTCACTCCGGGTTCGGTTTGGGTCACCTCCAGTTCGACAAACAGGGGGACTTCGACTGCCACCGGTTGCTGGTTGAAAAAGAGGACCTTGACCGCCATATTCTCCGTCAGGAACTGGCTCGCCTCGCCCACCTGGTCCTCGGTGAGCATGATTTGCTCATAAGTCTCGTTGTCCATCATATGGAAGTCCCCGCCCTCCCCGTAGAGATACTGCATCTCCCGCTCCATGAGGTCGGGCTTCTTCACTTTTTCGCCTGAACGGAACGTCTGATCCAGCACCCGGCCGCTGAGCAGGCTCTTCATCTTGGTGCGCACAAAAGCCCCGCCTTTGCCCGGCTTGACGTGTTGAAAGTCCACGATCGTGTAGGGCACGCCTTCCAGTTCGATCTTCAAACCCTTCTTAAATTCCGCGGTAGAATACATAGGTTCAATTACCCTTTTTTTCCTTAAGTTAAGGTGAGTGCGTGGGAATAGTAGCCGCTATCCCCAAAGCCGAGGCCGGCTTCCGGCCCGGTCAGGTACCGTGAAAAATCTCGCCAAACGAGTTTTAACCGGCGGGCACGGGAGAGAGGCTACTCACGGCGGTGTTTGGGTTTCTTTTGAGAAGACCCTTCCGGAGGTCCGGAGACCCACTTCCCGGTGCCGACTTTCCTGGTGGAAATGGCCTGGACCTTGGTCGGCGGCGGCGTCCCGCCGGTAGCGGTAGCAGTCAGATTCGGCGCGGTTCCCGGTTTTTCCGGCGGGAACTGGAAGATAAGTTCGTTGGGCTTGACGAAATTGAGCTCCTGCCGAATCCGGTCCTGGATATATTCCGGGTCGTGCTGCAGGCGGTCGATGCTGCGGGCCAGACGCTCATTTTCCGCGGCCAGCCGGATTATTCTCCTGCTCCAGCTTGAGCCCCTCCTGCCGGAAGCGAAAGACATTATAGAAGCCATGCTGGCTGAACAGGATCACCAGAACCATGGACACTGCCCACGATCAGGGCAATCCCCGCCAGGAGCTTGTAGCCTCCCCCCACTTTCTGAGTCTCAGCCGATGCGATCGGTGAAGTCATGGCTCCCCCTACACAAGACTTCTATGCATGATATTGCCTGAAAATCTCGACAGATGCAACAAAAAATTACTCATGCCGGGGACAAAAATTATCAAAAAAATGAGGCCTGAGGGCATAATTAATCCGGCCGGAGGATCGCTAAACCCCCGAAGAGACTTTGGGCCCCCCGGATTTCTGCTTCGAAAAGTTCAAGGTTCAACGTTCAAAGTGGTGGCACAGGTTTTCAACCTGTGCTTGGGAAGCAGGTTAGTCGTGCAGCGCCCAGGGGGCGGCGCCACCAGCCTGGACCGCTCGGGGGCACTATTGACAAGGTCCGGGAAACATAATACGGTTTAGGCAAAATATCCTGGAGACGACTATGTTCGGCCTGAGCGGCCTGGCCACCACCGGCATCGGTTCGGTGCCCTTCACCGACCCTGAAGAGACCGTGGCCCTGGTTTTGGAGACTTTGCCCCAGATCCCTTACTGGCCCCAGATGGTCCAGTTGGGATATCTTGAGGAGATGGCGGCCCAGGCGGCCCGGGGGCTTCCCGGGCTCAAAGTGGACGAGGTGAACCGCACCGTCGCCATGGACCCGGACCTGCCCCGGGATGAGGCCCTGGCCCGGTTTTATGAGGTCGTCCTGTCCGGCGACCTCAACGCCTTTGCCTTCGAGGCCCAGGACGCCCGGGGGTTTTTCGCCCTCCTGGCCGCGGTGGCCTCCCAGGGCAGCCCCGGCCCGGCCCTCAAAGGCCAGTTGTCCGGGCCGGTGACCTTTGCCGGCGTGGTCAAGGACGCCGAAGGCAAGCCGATCCTCTATGACCGGGAACTGACCCAGGCCGTGTGCGCCGGCCTGGCCCGCAAGGTGGCCTGGCAGGCCGAGAAATTCAGGGAATTGGGCAAGGCGCCCATCGTCTTCCTGGATGAACCCTTCCTCACCGGGTTCGGTTCCGCCTACCTGCCCATCTCCAAGGAAGAGGTGACCGAAATCTTGACCCAAACCCTGGAAGAGGCCCGGGAAGCCGCAGCCGGCCCGGTCACCCTGGGGATGCACTGCTGCGGCAACACCGACTGGTCCCTGCTGCTCAATGCCCCCATTGACATCCTCAGCTTTGATTCCTACGGCTTCTTTGAGAGCCTCCGCCTCTATGACCGGGCGCTGGCGGACTTACCTGGCCCGGGGCGGCTGGCTGGCCTGGGGTCTGGTTCCCACCAACGAGGACTTTAAGCAGAGACCCCGGACAAACTGTGGCAGCGGTTCCAGGCCCAGGCAAACCAGTTGGCCAAGGACGCTAAACTGGGGGCTCAAGGAAATTCTGGCCCAGTCCCTCCTCACTCCAGCCTGCGGGACGGGCTATATGAGCCGGGACGATGCCCGCCGGGTGTTGACCACCCTCAAGGAACTGGGCCTCCGGGGCCAGGAGTGGCTGGCTGCGCTTTAGGAGAAGTGCCGGATAGCAAGAAGCGACAATAACCGGAAGCGGCTCCTGACCGCCAGGTAATCTTACGGGAGAGGAAAGGCAGATATGAAGGTCAATGAGATCATGGTAAAAGAGGTGGCCACCCTGGACGTCAACGACGAACTCAGCCTGGCCAACGATATCATGCGATTGGGACGCATCCGCCACCTCCCGGTGGTGGACGGCACCCGGCTGGTGGGGATCGTCTCGGAGCGGGACCTGTTCCGCAGTTCCCTGGCCCAGGCCCTGGGTTACGCCTCCAAGGACACCCGGGATTTGATGAAAACCCTGCATATCAAGGACATCATGGTGACCGGGGTGATTACCATTCCTCCGGATACCGAGGTATGCGAGGCGACCAAGATGATGATCGAGGAAAAAATCGGCTGCCTGCCGGTGGTGGAAGATAACCTGCTGGTGGGGCTGATCACGGAAACCGACGTCCTGATGCAGTATATCAAGGAGTGCGGTAAAGGTTAGGCCGCCTCTCGCCCGGGACCTGGGGCGCAGGCATAAAAGAAGCGGGCCCTGGGGCCCGCTTTTTTTATTGAACTCCGGGGCGCCGCCGCCCGGTTAAATATACGTTAACCAATGCTGGTAGCGCTCATTTTGGCCCTTGACCACCCCGAAATAAACCTCCTGGATCTGCTGGGTGACGGGGCCGGGGTGACCCGGACCGATGATCCGGCCGTCCACCTCCCGGACGGGGGTGATTTCCGCCGCCGTCCCGGTCAGAAAGACCTCGTCCGCCAGGTAGAGCTCGTCCCGGGAGAAACGCTCATCCTTCACGGTCAGGCCCAGGTCCTGGGCCAGCGTGATGACGCAGTCCCGGGTGATCCCCGGCAGGATGGACGTCAGCGGCGGCGTCTTGAGGATGCCGTCCTTGACGATGAAGATGTTTTCCCCGGAAGCCTCACAGATATACCCGGCGGTATCCAGCAGCAAGGCCTCGTCGTAGCCCGCCTGCACCGCCTCGAGTTTGGCCATGATGGAGTTGACGTAGTTGCCCACGGTCTTGGTCTTGGTCATCATGATGTTGACGTGGTGCCGGGTGAAGGATGAGGTCTTGACCCTGATGCCCCTGGCGCAGGCCCTCGTCCCCCAGGTAGGCCCCCCAGACCCAACTGATAATGGCCACCTGTATGGGGCTGCCCTTGGGGTTGAGCCCCATGACCCCTTCCCCCAAAAACACCAGGGGCCGGATGTAGGCCTCCTTCTGCCCGTTGAGCCGCAGGATTTCGCAGCAGGCCGCCTCGACGTCGTCCTGTTTGAAGGGAATCTTGATCATCATGACGTGGCCGGAATCGAACAGGCGCTGAATATGCTCCTTCAGGCGAAAAATGGCCGTGCGCCCATCGTGACACTGGTAAGCCCGAATGCCTTCAAAGACTCCCAGGCCGTAGTGCAGGGTGTGGGTCAGGATGTGGACCTGGGCCTGCTCCCAGGGAATGAATTTGCCGTCGAACCAGATGAATTTGGCCTTTTCCACCATCAATCTTACCTCCAGGATACGTACTGAAAATTTTTATCGTTTCGAGCCCCACTTGTCAAACGGTATTTCCCCCGGTTTTCATTGCCTTGTCAGGCCGTTTTCCGGTATCATGGGCAAAACGGCGCGCCGACTGCGGCGATCCGTATCCTGGGGCGCGGGTGCGTTTATGAATAATATGACTGAAATGATCGAACCGGTAAAAGTGGGTGTCATTGGCGTGGGCTATTTGGGCCGGTTCCACGCGGAAAAGTATGCCGCTCTGGCCGAAACCGAGCTGGTGGGGGTGGCCGACCTCAACCGGGACCAGGCCCGGAAGGTGGCCCACGCCTTGTCCACCCGGGACTTTGTCGACTA
Organism: uncultured delta proteobacterium; assembly: GCA_963747645.1. Classification (GTDB taxonomy): domain Bacteria; phylum Desulfobacterota; class Desulfobaccia; order Desulfobaccales; family 0-14-0-80-60-11; genus 0-14-0-80-60-11. The sequence continues at coordinate 87,323 of CAVVFW010000011.1, forward strand.
CCGGGAACTGTTGCCGCTGGTGTCGGCAGTGAGCGTGGCGGTCCCCACCTCCCAGCATTTCGCCGTGGTGCGGGACGCACTCGCCGCCGGCTGCCAGGTCCTGGTGGAAAAGCCCATCACCACCACCGTGGCCGAAGCCGACGAACTGGTGCACCTGTCCCGGGAACGCGGCCTCATCCTCATGGTGGGGCACCTGGAGCGGTTCAACTCCGCCATGGAAGAGCTCAAAAGCCGGGTGACCGAGCCCCGGTTCATCGAGAGCCACCGCCTGTCGTTCTTCAAGGAGCGGGGCACCGACGTGGACGTGGTCCTGGATCTGATGATCCACGACCTGGATCATGTGCTGAACCTGGTGCCCTCGCCGGTGGCCGAGATCCGGGCCGCGGGCATCTCGGTCCTCACCGACCGCGTGGATCTGGCCAACGTCCGGCTGGAGTTCGACAACGGCTGCATCGCCAACCTCACCGCCTCCCGCATGTCCTTCAAGTCCATGCGCAAGTTCCGCCTCTTCCAGCCCGAGGCCTACCTGGCGGTGGATTTTGAGAACCGGGAACTCACCGCCGCCTCCCGGAAGGACGGGGCCATGGGGCCGCTGCCGGGGGTGGCCCTCGAGACCCGCCGGTTTTCCCAGGAAGACGTCCTGCTCAAAGAGATCACTGCCTTTGTCCAGACCATCCAGGACGGCGGCGAAGCCCCCATCCCCGGCGAAGCCGGCCGGGCCGCCCTGGACCTGGCGCTTGAAATCAACGCCGCCATGAAACTGGCGAAAGGGTGAAGATTTGGGGGGAAGAGGGGAAAAGGCGAAAAGGGGAAGAAGATTAAACCTGCACAGCCGAAGAATTGGCCACCCCAAGAATGAACACCTCATGTAGGGGCGGGTTTTAAACCCGCCCTTACGACTGGACTTTCACTGCAAAAACGAATTGGCTGCATATTCCGGCTCCCAGGCTGGGCCCGGGGACGAGAAGGAAGGCCGGTGATGATTATGTTCGCCAATTAACCGATGGAGGGGTAAACATGGCACGATGGTCTCGTTTGGGCATGATGGCGTTGATCCTGTTGGTGGTCTGGGGCTTCGCCGGGAGCAGTTCCCTGGAGGCCCAGGTGGCGGACCAGGGCCAGCCCAGATTTACCAAAGCCAGTAACGGGGTGATTACCGACCACCTCACCGGCCTGGATTGGTATGTTCGCCCCAACGCCGACAATAACTGGTACGAGGCCAAGGCCTGGGTGGACGGTCTCACCGTGGCCGGGGGCGGCTGGCGGATGCCTACGGTTCCGGAATTGCAAGGCATCTATCAAAAAGGGGCCTCCCGTGCCAATATGGACCCGTTATTCGAACCCAAGGCGGCCTGGGTCTGGTCCGGGCAGAAGGACGACGCCCGGACGATATTTGGCTTCGCCTTCTACAGCGGTCTGGTGAACTCGCACAGCATGCACTACGGCTACGGCAGAATGGCGTTTGCGGTGCGTTCCCCTAAATGATGGCCGGTTATCAGGTTATATGCATGAATGATTTCACTCCATGGGCAAGATAAACCAAAAACTTATGGGGGTTGGCGGTGGGGGTTTGGAGGAGGGGGGCAGGGGCCACTTACGAAAAAGCCCAACGCCCCCTCCTCCACAAAGTCATCCTCCCCCCGCATCCTGGTGGTCGCCGGGGAGGCCTCCGGCGATGACCACGCCGCCCGGCTGGTGGCGGCCATGCGGGAGTCCTGCCCGAGCGCAACGTTCTTCGGTATCGGCGGCGAGGCGATGGCCGCCCAGGGGGTGCGGATTCTCACCTCCGCCGCGGATCTGGCCGTGGTGGGTCTCATGGAAGTGGTGGGTCACCTGCCCGCCATCTGGCAGGCCCTGCGAGGCATCGGGAAGGTCCTCAAAACCACGCCTCCTGATCTGGCCATCCTGGTGGATTTTCCCGACTTCAATTTCTGGGTGGCCCGCCTGGCCAAATACTACCGGGTGCCGGTGTTGTACTACATCAGCCCCCAGGTCTGGGCCTGGCGCACCTACCGGGTGCGCACCCTGGCCCGCCTCACCGACCGCCTGGTGGTCATCTTCCCTTTTGAGGCCGACTTCTACCGGGCCCAGGGCGTGGCGGTTTCCTACGTGGGCCACCCCTTTCGGGAGACCCTGCCCCCCCTTACTGACCGGCGGACCTTTTTGCTGGGGCATAACCTGGACCCGGAGGCCCTCACCATCGCCCTGCTCCCCGGCAGCCGGGGCGGCGAAATCGAGCGGCACCTGCCCATCATCCTTAAAGCCGCCCAACTCATCCACCAGGCCATCCCCCAGACCCAGTTCGTCCTGCCCCTGGCCTCCACCGCCCCGCCGGGACTGGTGGAGAGTCGAATGGTTTCCGGGGAAGAGGAGGATAGGGGACGTCAGGTCCCCGCCTCCCTCAAACCCCCTGCCCCCCCTCTAAGGGGTTGGGGGAGGGGGATGGGGGAGGGCGGGGACTCGACTCGCCTCCCACGGCCCTACCCTCAAGATCATCACCGGCCAGGCCTACCAGGCCCTGGGTGCGGCCCACGTGGCGGTGGTGGCCTCGGGCACGGCCACGGTGGAGGCGGCCCTGGCCGCGGTGCCCACGGTCATCGTCTACCGGGTCTCGCCCCTTACCTTTGCGTTGGCCCGTCGGCTCGTCCGGGTCCCGCATGTGGGCATGGCCAATCTGCTGGCCGGGGAGCGCGTCTTTCCCGAACTCCTTCAGGACGATTTTACCCCGGCGCACCTGGCCCACGAGGTCTTGAGTCTCATCCGGGACCCGGGGCGCATGGTGGCGGTGCGCCGCGGCCTGGCCACGGTGATCCGCCGCCTCGGGGGGCCGGGGGCGTCACGCCGGGCCGCCCAGGTGGCGGTGGAATTAATGGACTCACGGGCGGAGAAATGAACTGAAGTCCAGGATTTCCTCAATATGCTCACGTCATATATCGCCGGGTTTTATAATGCCGGAGCCTTAAACCCCGCTCATCTTTATTCCCTCTCCCCCAATGGGGAAGAGGGCCAGGGTGAGGGGGAAGTGATCTTCGCGGAGTGAGAAATACGTCAGCGAATTTATGAACTGTTGTCCTAACCCCTTGCCTGATATGACCATAATCTTATATTGATAGAAAGGGACACAAGATCTTCCGGGACCGGAATTATGTGGGGTGCACCTGACGCACCCTGAATCTTCATACCGCCAACCGAAAACTGCCAACCGAAAACCACTTTTAAGGAGGTGGCCCGTGATCAAAAAAATCCAATCGTTGTTGGGCGCGGAGGCCGATGACCTGTTGAACCACAAGTGTACAGGCTTCCCCAAGGAGAGCCTGCACCTGCCGGGGCCCGATTTTATCGACCGGGTCTGGATGATGAGCGACCGGAGCCCGGCGGTCTTGCGTTCCCTGGCCTCCCTGTTCGGCCACGGCCGCCTGGCCGGCACCGGCTATCTCTCCATCCTGCCGGTGGACCAGGGCGTGGAGCATTCCGCCGCCGCCTCCTTCGCCCCCAACCCCATCTACTTCGACCCGGAGAACATCGTCAAGCTGGCCATGGAGGCGGGCTGCAACGCCGTGGCCTCGACCATGGGGGTGCTGGGCGCGGTGGCCCGGAAGTACGCCCACAAGATCCCCTTCATCCTCAAGCTCAACCACAACGAGATGCTCTCCTACCCCAATTTTTACGACCAGACCCTGTTTGCCTCGGTGGAGCAGGCCTTCGAGATGGGCGCGGTGGCCGTGGGGGCCACCATCTATTACGGCTCCCTGGAGTGCCGCCGCCAGATCCTGGAGATTTCCGAGGCCTTCAAGGTGGCCCACGAGCTGGGGATGGCCTGCATCCTCTGGTGCTACCTGCGCAACCCCGCCTTCAAGACCAAGGAGGGGGACTTCCACGCCTCCGCCGACCTAACCGGCCAGGCCAACTACCTGGGGGTGACCATCGAGGCCGACATCGTCAAGCAGAAGCTGGCCACCAACAACGGCGGCTACAAGGCCGTCAAGTTCGGCAAGACCAGCGACCTGGTCTACAGCAAGCTGGCCCCGGACCACCCCATCGACCTCTGCCGCTACCAGGTGGCCAACTGCTTCATGGGCCGGGCCGGGCTGATCAACTCCGGCGGCGGCTCCGGCAAAAACGACCTGGCCGACGCGGTGCGCACCGCGGTGATCAACAAGCGGGCCGGGGGCACCGGCCTGATCTCCGGGCGCAAGACCTTCCAGCGGCCCATGAAAGAAGGGGTGGAGCTCTTCCACGCCATCCAGGACACCTTCCTCTGTAAAGAGGTGACCATAGCCTGATCAAGCGAGTGATCAGGCGAGGACCGGCGCCCCCGCCGGTCTGCCATGGATTGGCAAAGAGGGTTGTAGGACCGGCGCCCCCGCCTGTCTGCCCTGAAACCGGTGGCACAGGCTTTCCAGCCTGTGCGCCCCCGGGTGCCCGCTACGCACCTTCCACCCCGGTGGCGCCACTGTCTCAGCTATGCCAAGGGTGCGTCTCACGCACCTGCCTTATTCCTTATATAAGACGATCCCAGGCAGGGCCATTCCTGGCCCTGCCTTATCTTTGCCATGCGGAGAGGCCGCGCCGCTATCCTTTGAAAGCCGCTTGCCGCTGACGGCTTTTTTCGAAAAACCGGCTGTCCGGCTTCCGGGCTGTGGGACCCTACCGATGGTGGGGGCGGCCATAGGGCCTATGGTCACTAACCCGCCAGTAACCGGCTTCAGGTTCCGTGCAGTATATAGCGTTTGCCATAAATTCATTCTCCTTGACAATTCTTAAATCCCCCTTTTTCAAATGGGGACTTTATCAGCAATTCCTCATGGTTCCCCCCTTTATTGAAGGGGGGTTAGGGAGAATTTGTGGATCTCAAGGATCGGAAAAAACTTTTGGCAACCGCCAGAGGTATCGGTTATGGACTATCAACTCCCAAACGTTTACCCTATGGAACAATCAGCTCCCGCCGGAGTCGGGACTTCTGGACAAATAAAGTAGTAAAAATAACCTGTTAACTTTTTCGTTGTTCTTTGCACGGAAAATGCAGGTGATTCATATGGCTGGGCAGCAGTTCCTGGTTCCGGGGGTCCATGGCCCGAGCTTGAGGCGCCCGGCCGATCCTGCCAATCCGCCGGCGTCGGCGGGACCGGCGGCTTGAGCAGGGTAACAACCGTTTGATGTGGCCGAAAGTCCCTGGCGATCGGGTTAATGACGAGGTCCGGGGACCCAGGCGGCGAAGGCGGCCAGAGAGCCTGCGGACTGCGGTTCCGGGCTTGTGAATAAAAGAAAAATATTTCCTCTTCAATTTTTGTGGAAAAAACTTCAAACCCTTAAAATAAAGCTTGACAGGGTTTTCAGACCCCTTTATAAATGCATCAACGAAAGTAAAAAGCAAAACCCGCCGCGAGGCGGGGACGGAAAGCCACGGGTCTATTCAAGGATGAGAGACGGCCGGGTTGCCAAGGAGCAGTAAACTGGTAACTCGGTTTTTTGTACATTAGCCAAAATCTCGTAACCGATACTGAGAGGAGAAAGGCATTGAAAAAGTTAGCGATGATTATCGCGATAGCGGGGCTGATGTTGATACCAGTTTTGGCGTCAGCGGATATGGTATCGTACACCACCACCATCAATAAGGCAGGAACGACTTGGAATAATCCGCTTTCTTTTACGGAATTCGACCCATCGCTTGGAACGTTGAGTCAGGTAGCCCTGTCTTTGTCCTCGACAATGGACTCGACGTTACAACTAGCTCGGTAGCAATGGCCAGGCCACTAGCGGACAGCGTGGACGACGCTGACCTTTAATATTACGGGGGACCCCAATAATGTCATGAATAGCTCGACAGCGATTTCTTTCCCTTCGCCGGTCTATAGCTATTCAATCGTAAAGAAGGGTAGCGCTACTTTGGGAGGTACTGATTACACCAAAACCAATTTTTGGACTATCTCCTCCAGTGCTGGTTCGGTATTGGCCGAGTTCACGGGTTTAGGTACTACCTCATTTCTTTTTGCCGACGCAAGCGCCGTTGGGCAAATTACTACTATTGGGACTCCGGTGGCTACTTTAACTTCTACCGTAACACACGCGGACCTAGTTGGTACGGTAACGTACACCTATACCCAGGCGGCCGTCCCCATCCCCGGCAGCGTCCTGCTCCTGGGCTCCGGGCTGGTGGGCCTGGGCCTGATGAGGTTCCGGGGCCGGAGGAAGAAGGCCTAAGCAACCTTCAGTCACCAACCGAATATATATGGCGGCGCCCCTCAGGGGGCGCCGCTTTTTTTTGCCGGGGAAAGACGTTGGCTTATGGGGCCGGATAGGATAAAATGACAGCATAATTACCCATTTATCGGGTTTGCCCTAAATTCCGTCCCCTTGGAGGTCCTGAAATCCCCCTGAATCCCCCTTGTTTACAGGGGGACTTCCCAAGGAGTTCCGCAAGTTTCCCCCCTTTGCAAAAGGGGGGCAAGGGGGAATTGGGCTGCTTGGAGCCGGGGCCATAACGGCAAAAACTTGGGGCGATTGCGGTAATACCGGGTGGAGACCTCTGCTAAAGTCTCAATTGCCTTCATCTTCAATCAAAATGTGGCGTAGGCGCCCTCGCCTGCGACTAAATGAAGTGTGGACAGCCGAGGGTGGCTGTCCTACATGAGACTTTCGCAGAGGTCTAAAGTGGCGTGCAAAGATGCCTGAATGAGACGCAGGGGCGCAGTTAACGGTCGATTAGCATTATGACGTGACCTGGTAATTCCCTCCCCCTTGATGGGGGAGGGTTAGGGTGGGGGTGGAAAGCGCCGGCAATTCCCTCCCTCCCCCTCCCACCAGGGGAGGGGGAAAAGCTGGTAATGAGGTCCAGATAGAGACCTGTGGGAAAGTCCCCTTACCGGTCATTCTGAGGGCGCGGCGCGACCGAAGAATCTCATCACTACGGGAACGTAAGAGATCCTTCGCACCGCTCAGGATGACAGCATGAAATTTCGCAGAGGACTCAACTTATAGCGTTTGCCAAAAATCCTTGCCGCTTGGAGGTTCTTAAATCCCCCTAAATCCCCCTTTTTCACAGGGGGGCTTTACCAGCAAATGCTTGTAGTTTCCCCCCCTTTTTTAAAGGGGGGCAGGGGGGATTATAAGGCTTCCCATAACGGAAAAAACTTTTGGCAAGTGCGATATAGTGGTGAGGATAATATCCCCTATGTTTACCGGGCTGGTGGAAGGCGTAGGCGAACTGGTCGGCCTGACCCCCGTGGCCGGGGGCCTCAGGCTGGCGGTCAAGACCTCGTTTCCCGCCGGGGAGCTTACCCTGGGGGAGTCGGTGGCCGTGGCCGGGGCCTGCCTGACGGTGGTGGCCCTGGCGCCGCCCGCGGCCAGCTTCGAGGTCTCCCCCGAGACCCTGGCCGGCACGACTTTCCCCTTGAAAAAGGTGGGGGACCGGGTAAACTTGGAAAGGGCCGTCAGACTGGGCGACCGCCTGGGCGGCCACCTGGTCACCGGCCACGTGGACGGCGTCGGGGTGGTGCGGGAGATCCGGCCCGGCCCGGCCCACACCCGGATGAAATTCGAGCTGCCGGCGGCCCTGAGCCGCTTCGTCATCGAGAAGGGTTCCATCGCGGTGGACGGGGTCTCCCTGACCGTGAATCTCTGCCAGGGGCACACCTTCACGGTGAACGTGATTCCGCACACCGCGCCAGGAGACCACCCTGGCCGCCCTCAAGGTGGGGGACAGGGTCAACCTGGAGACGGATATCATCGGCAAGTACGTGGCCCGGCTCCTGGGCCAGGACGGCCCCCGGGGCGGCGGCGTCACCCCGGAACTGTTGGCCAAGCACGGGTTTTTGTAGGCGAGCCGTCAGATGCGTAGGGCGGGCACTGCCCGCCATGGCGGCGCTTAATTGGTGCGTAAGACGCACCCTACGCAGAAACTTTTCCAGGCAGACATCTAGCGGGGAGTGATCGTGGGCGGTGCCCACCTTAGAGAAACCCGGTGAGGTGTACGGTGCGCACCCTACTGGAACTGAAGCCGGGATTATAGCAATTGCCGAAGGTTTTTTCTATTAGGGGATAGCCTTATAACCCCCCCTGCCCCCCTTTAAAAAAGGGGGGGAACTACAAGGGATTGCTGGAAAGGTCCCCCTTTGAAAAAGGGGGATTTAGGGGGATTTGGAAGCCTCCAACCAGCAGGAATTTATGGCAGACGCTATCATTAACCGAAAAACGACAACAGGAAAATAGACATGACGGTTTCACCCATTGAAGAAGCCATACACGACATCCGCCAGGGCAAGATGATCATCCTGGTGGACGACGAAGACCGGGAAAACGAAGGCGACCTCACCATGGCGGCGGAGCGGGTGACGCCCGAGCTGGTCAATTTCATGGCCCGCTACGGCCGGGGCCTCATCTGCCTGGCCCTGACGCCGGAGATCATCGAGCGCCTGAAGTTGCCCCAAATGGTCAGGAATAACCAGTCGGGGTTCAACACCGCCTTCACGGTGTCCGTCGAGGCCCGGCTGCGGGGTGACCACGGGGATTTCCGCCGCGGACCGGGCCACCACCATTCTCACCGCGGTGGCGGACAACGCCCAGCCGGACGACCTGGTGAGCCCGGGGCACGTTTTTCCCATCCGGGCCCGGAAAGGCGGGGTCCTGGTGCGCACCGGGCAGACCGAGGGTTCCACGGACCTGGCCCGCCTGGCCGGTCTCAAAGGCGCGGCGGTGATCTGCGAAGTCATGAAGGATGACGGCACCATGGCCCGGATGCCGGACCTGGAGAAATTTGCCGAAGAGCACAATATCAAGATCGCCACCATCGCCGACCTGGTGGAACACCGGCTGCGGCACGAGTCCTTCGTCCACCGCCGGGCCACCGTCAAACTGCCCACCTACCTGGGGGAGTTCACCGCCATCGCCTATGACAACGATGTGGACGACAACCAGCACGTCGCCCTGGTGAAGGGAGAGATCGACCCCGACGAACCCATCCTGGTGCGGGTCCACTCCGAATGCGTCACCGGCGACGTCTTCCACTCCCTCCGGTGCGATTGCGGCGACCAGTTGGAGGCCGCCATGGCAATGGTGCAGAGCGAAGGCCAGGGCGTCATCCTCTACCTGCACCAGGAGGGCCGGGGCATCGGCCTGGTCAACAAGCTCAGGGCCTACGAACTCCAGGACCAGGGCGCCGACACGGTGGAGGCCAACGAGGCCCTGGGTTTCAAGGCCGACCTGCGGGACTACGGCATCGGGGCCCAGATCCTCCGGGACCTGGGGGTCAGGAAGATGCGCCTCATGACCAACAACCCCAAGAAGATCATCGGCCTGGAAGGCTACGGCCTCAACATGGTGGAGCGGGTGGCCCTGGAGATTCCCCCCAACCGGGAGAATCGCAACTACCTCAAGACCAAGTGCCAGAAGATGGGGCACCTCTTAAAGATGGTATAAGCACAGGGGCGGAAAGGGGCAAGGGATTGAGATTGCAGGTTTTCTTAATTTCGCCGTTTCCTTCATAAATTTTTCAAAGCCGTAGGACCCTACGTGGCCCGATCACGTTGCCAGAAGGAGGGCAGATGCGTACGCTAGAAGGCAAACTCACCGCCAAAGGTCTGAAATTCGCCCTGGTGGTGAGCCGGTTCAATTCCTTTATCACCGAGCGCCTGCTGGAAGGCGCCCTGGACTGCTTGCGGCGCCAGGGCGTCGCTGAGGAGCATCTGTCCGTGCTGCGGGTGCCGGGGGCCTGGGAGATTCCCCTGGTGGCCAAGCGCCTGGCCCAGGCCGGGGCCTTTGATGCGATCATCTGCCTGGGCGCCGTGATCCGGGGTTCCACGCCCCACTTCGATTACGTGGCCGCCGAGGTGAGCAAGGGGATCGCCCAGGTGTCCCTGGACAGCGGGGTGCCCATCGCCTTCGGCATCCTCACCACCGAGACCCTGGAGCAGGCCATCGAGCGGGCCGGCAGCAAGGCGGGGAACAAAGGCTTTGCCGCGGCCGAAGCCGCCATCGAGATGGTCAACCTCTTGAAAGAGCTGGGAGCCTGATTGCTGGGGGTTATTCCCGCAGCCGTTGCCGGGAGTTGGCCCTGCAATTTCTCTATCAGGCCGAGTTCGCCGGGCCGGACCGGCCCGAGGCCCTGGAGCGATTCTGGCACCATTTTCAGGCCGAAGGCACGCCTCCCGCTTATCTGAGGACCCTGGTGGAGGGGGTGGCCGCCCATCTGGAAGAGATGGATGCCTTCATTGTGCGCTACTCGGAGCACTGGCGCCTGGAGCGCATGACCGTGGTGGACCGCAACGTCCTGCGGTTGGCCATCTATGAACTGCTGTACCAGCCCAAGATCCCGCCCAAGGTGGTGATCAACGAGGCGGTGGAGATGGCCAAGCGCTACGGCAGCGAGGCCTCCGGGGGCTTCATCAACGGCATCCTGGACCAGGTGCGGATGTCCGTGGGCCGCTAGGGCTGAGCCCACCGGGTCCGACTGCCGCTCCGCCCGGCGGGAGAATCAGGCCCGGGGGTTGCATCTTGGGAAATAAGAGATTAATAATGTAACAGAGAAGAAAGTTGACTATTACTGACATTGCCTCATGAAGGGCGTTGGCATTCTGGCGTGAACCGCACTGCGGGAGGGGGGACATGATGACTCGGAAATGGTTGGCGATTGCCTGCGTAGTTCTCTTGGCCGTGTCTCTGGCGGGCTGTGTCACCGACAGCGGCTACTATGATCCGGCCAGGTCGGCCGGGGCCGGCGCCTTGGGCGGGGCGGCCACCGGGGCGGCCCTCGGCTCCATCATCGGGGCGGCCACCGGCAACGCCGCTACCGGCGCCTGGGTGGGCGCGGCCGCCGGCGGCGTTCTGGGAGGCGTGGGCGGGGCGCTCTATGCCTCTCACCGTAACAGCGAGATTAGCTCGGGCCAGGCTGCGGCCCAGGCGAATAACTACCAGGGCCAGGGCAACGTGGTGAACGTGGACAACGTGGTGGCCTCTCCCGCCGTGGCCAGACCGGGACAGCAGATTATGCTGGGGGCGGATTACACCATCCTGACCCCTGACAATATGCCGGTATCCGCCACCCTGGTGCGGGAAATCCGGTATCAAGGCAACCCGGTGGGGTCGCCTTACCAGACCACGGTGACCAACAGCAACGGCACCTTCCAGGACAACGTGACGTACTCCCTGCCCAACAACGCCACTCCCGGCGTCTACACCGTCGTCACGAGTTTGCAGAGCAGCTACGGCACCTCCCAGCGGGAGGCGTCTTTTACCGTGCAGTAAGGCCTCGAACCTGGAGGAGCCCGGGAGATTCTGCCGGAGGCGGAGAATTCCCGGGTTTCTCCTACCTGCCCCATTGACAAACCTATTGCCTTCTGATAAATAATTATTTTTTACCTTCCTTGCTCTGGGCCGCGAGCTCCAGGGCCATACGACCATAAGGAGGAAGAATGCGTCGTTATGAATCGCTCTGGGTGGTGAATGGCGACCTCCCCGATGAAGAAGTAAAATCCGCCATCGACAAGTTTTCCGGGATTATCTCCTCTCAAGGTGGGACCCTGGTGGGGCTGGATGAGTGGGGCCGTCGTAAACTGGCCTACAAAATCCAAGGCACCATTCGGGGTTATTTTGTTTTAGCCGATTTTGCCGGGTCGTCCGAAACGGTCCAGGAGTTGGAACGCAACTACCGGATTGACGACCGCATTATCCGCTACCTCACCACCAAGAAATCGGACAAGGTGAATCTGGAGGCCCTCCAGGCCGAGATCGCGGCCAAGGCCAAGGCGGCCGAGCCGCCCGCAGCTGAGCCGGAAGCAGTCGCCCCGGTGGAAGCTGCGGCCCCGGTGGAAGCTGCCGCCCCGGTGGAAGCTGCCGCCCCTGACGAACCTGCCGCCCCAGCCAAGGAGGAATAATCCGTGCCTGTGATGCCTCGCCGCAAACGGAAGCAATTTTACGTCCGCCGGAAGGTCTGCCGTTTTTGCGTGGACGCCAATCTGCCCATCGATTACAAAGATGTTAATACCCTGAGACAATTTATCACGGAGCGGGGCAAGATTATTCCCCGCCGCATCTCGGGGAACTGCGCCCGCCATCAGCGGCGGGTCACCAGAGCCATCAAGCAGGCCCGGCTGTTGGCCTTGATTTCCTATACCCCGCAAGTGCCCATTACGTGAGGGCAGGGCTGAGCGCTAAGCCGTGGGCCGGGGTCATGTCATTTGGTTCCTCTGCCTGGGAGCCCTTCTCTTAGGGTTCCTGGGGGCCCAGGTTAATCCCCTGGTCTTCCTGCTGGTGGGTGTCCTGGCGCCGCTGCCGGTACTGCTAACCGCCTGGCGCCTCGGGGAGTTGGCGGCGGGGGCCCTGGCCCTATCTGCTGCCGTAATTATATTCTGCCTGCACCCCGTTCCGGAAACCATCTGGCAAAACCTGGGTTTTCTCAATCTGCTGGTCATGGGGGTAATGCTGGGCATCTTGCAGTGCCGGGGGGTGGCGGCCCCGCAGGCCATTATCTTAACGGTGGCGGCCCTGAGCCTGGGCGCTTTGCTGGTCTTTCTGGGGCAGGCCTTTGTTCAGGGGATTGCCCCTCATGACCTGCTGGCCCAAAAGAGCGTCGAGGTCATGGACACGCTGCGCAAGGTCTTGGGGGACCCCGCCGCCGGCGGCGCCAGTCCCCTGGTCCCGGGCGTGCCCTCGGCCCAGGTAGAGGCCATGCTGCAGCTGCTTCTCCCGGGGTTGCTGGTTACCAACATGGCCCTGGCGGCCTGGCTGAACGTCGTCCTGTCCCGGCAGTTGATCTTTTCCCTGGGATGGGGCGAAACCGATCCGCCGTTATATAACTGGGCGGCCCCGGAGTGGCTGATTTTTGTGTTGCTGGGGGCCGGTTTTCTCCTGCTGGTGCCGGTGACCGGAGCGCGGTTTTTCGGACTGAACCTGGTCATGGTGGTGGCCGTGCTCTATTTTTGCCAGGGAGTAGCGGTGGTGGCCACCTGGTTCCACCGCCTGGGGTTGCCCCGGCTCTTGCGGATGATCGGCTACCCTTTGCTGTTTTTGAACCCGTTTTTTTTCGTGATTATCACCCTGGGCCTGATGGACCTGTGGCTGGATTTTCGCCGCTTGCATAAGCCCAAGGATGCCTGAGGAGGAATATACGGTGAAGGTCATCTTAACGGAAGATATCAATCCTTTGGGCGCCATGGGCGCGGTAGTGGACGTGGCCCGGGGCTATGCCCGCAATTACCTGATCCCCCAGGGAAAGGCCATGGAAGCCACCAAGGGCAATCTGGCCCAGGTGGAAAAAGCCAAGGTCAAGTACCTCCAGATGCAGGCCACGGAGCGGGAAAAAGCCCAGGCCCAGGTGGCCCACCTTGAAGGGGCGAGCGTTACCATCGCCCAGCGAGTGGCGGAGGAGGAGCGCCTTTACGGTTCCGTCACCGCCGCCATGATCGCCGAGGCTCTCGAGAGCCAGGGCTTCATCGTGGATAAGAAACAGCTGGAATTGGCGGAACCCATCAAGAAGCTGGGCACCTACGAGGTCACCATCCGCCTGGCCCCGGAAGTCCAGACCACGGTCACCGTGGTCGTGGTGTCCGACAAGGCCTGAAATCTGAGACCATCGCGAACATCGGGGGAAGAGGTCAGGGGCTTTTTTTACATTTTTTCCTATTTTATAAAAGGCCTCTATCTCCTCCTCCGAGTTCCCGGTGAGACCAGGCAATAAATTGCCCCGGTCAAAACTTGGCCAGACAACCTCTGCATCAAAGTTCCTATCATCCCGCGTGCTTTCTCTTTTGGGTTTTGTACTGCTGCCCATCCTCATAAAACCACATTGCAATACGTAGATTATTTCGGTAATTAGCTGGTATTATTGATAAGTTCTAGTTTTGGCAAGCTGTACGTAATAGCATCCTGTTTTTTCTATAGATTGCGGTTAGTTAAGTACTCCTTTTTCTCGCATCATTGTTTTTTTGTCAAGCGGGTTTTAATGAAGCCCCTCTTTCCGGAGGAGTCGAGGCTGGGGCAATAATGATAACGGGTAAAGGTCCGTCCCGCCGCGGCCCAAAGCTGAGTAATCGCCGTGGCCGCCGGGGCTACTCACAGCCTGGCCCTGAAGGCCGACGGTAGCATAGTGGCCTGGGGCAGAAACGATCACGGTCAGTGCAACGTCCCCGGCCAGAGCACCGTTCCGGCGCTTATGCTGCTTTTGCAAGATTGAGCTGGAAGAACCCCGGGTGGAGGCGGGACCCCGATGGGAATTCCGTGGAACCATCGCCGAGGAAGAGATGGGCTCTCTCTGCACCGGCGCAATCAAAATGATAACCATTTGGAGCATATATTTAGTAACTATTTAATATATCTGAATAATTAACCGACCCGGGAAAAATGCAGGGATTTACACGAAAGAGACATCAGTCTCATCCGCAACCTCCCTCTATCACAGGGAGACTGCCATCCGGCTCTCCCGATAATTTCCTTCCATCACCTCTCCCGGCCCCAAATCACGTTTGCAATCTTCTTTCCGATTGAGGTATCATCGCACCATCGATGGCGGGCCACCTCCTTTGGCCCGGCTCACCTGAGTAGCGTTCGGCAATCCCGGCTGTAACCCCTTTAGCGAACCACCTACGTTTTGAGAGAAAACTTTATGCCCAAAACCAGCAGGCGTTTTGCCCCGGCGGAAGCTGCCGCACCCCCCGCGGGATACACCCCCCCGGCTAACCCCGAGGCCGAGCAGTCGGTGCTGGGGGCCATCCTGGTGCGCCCGGAGGTCATGGACCGCATCGCCGACGTGATCGCCCCCGAAGATTTCTACCGGGAGGCTCACGGCCGCATCTACCAGGCCATGCTCGACCTCTACGGCCGGGGCGAGCCGGTGGACCTGGTGACCGTCTCCGCCCTCTTGAAAGAGCGGGGTAAGTTGGAGGGGGTGGGGGGGCCGGTGTTTCTGGCCGGACTCAGCGAACAGGTGGGGTTCGCCACCAACGCCGAATATTATGCCAACCTGGTGCGGGACAAATCGGTGTTGCGCCGTCTCCTGGACTGCACCCAGGAGATCGCCGCCTCCTGCCTGGCCCCGGTGGAGAACGTCGCCGAGTTCCTGGACCAGGCCGAACACAAGATCTTCCAGGTGGCCGAATCCAAGGTGCGCCCGGGCTTTTCCCCCCTGAGCGCCCTGGTGGACACTCGAGATCGCCACCCTGGAGGCCATCTGGGGCCGGAAAGACGGCTCCCTCACCGGGGTGACCAGCGGCTTCACCGACCTGGACAATTACACCGCCGGGTTCCAGCCCAGCGACCTGATCATCCTGGCGGCCAGACCAAGCATGGGCAAGACCGCCCTGGCCCTGAACATCGCCTTTAATGCCGCTTACGGGCGGCGCGCCGGGACTGGACACGCCACCCCCCCGGTGCCGGTGGCCTTCTTCTCCCTGGAAATGTCCAAGGAGCAACTGGTGCGCCGCCTGCTCAGCAGCGAAGGCCGGGTGGACGCCTCCCAGATCCGCCGGGCCGCCTTCCTCACCGGTACTGAGTGGACCAAGCTCCAGGAAGCCGCAGGCATACTCCTGGATTGCCCCATCTATATCGACGACACTCCCGCCGCCACTGTCCTGGACATCCGGGCCAAGTCCCGCCGCCTCAAGGCCGACGGCAAGCTGGGTCTGATCGTCATCGACTACCTCCAGCTCATGCAGGGGCGGGCCGAGCTCTCCAGCCGGGAGCAGCAGATCTCCGAGATCTCCCGCTCCCTGAAGGGCCTGGCCAAGGAACTGGGCGTGCCGGTCATCGCCCTGTCCCAGCTCAGCCGCGAGCCCGAGAAGCGGGAACGGAAGCGCCCCCAACTGTCGGACCTGCGGGAATCAGGCGCCATCGAGCAGGACGCCGACGTCGTCATGTTCATCTACCGGGACGAGGTTTACCGCAAGGACAACGCCGAAAACCAGGGGATCGCCGAGGTCATTATCGGCAAGCAGCGCAACGGCCCCATCGGCACGGTGAAGATGCACTTTGAGGCCAAGTACACCCGGTTCGACGACCTGGAAAGGGGCGAAGCCCCGGAGGTTTATTAAAGTAAGCAGGGCGGTCCGGTGGCTCAGACCATGAGATTATCGGCCTGTGGCCGCCATAAAATCGCTGGTCAACGCAGCGGGGCGGGTTTAAACCCGCCCCGACATTTTTTTCCAGGTCATCGGCTCGCTCAGCCGACCTTCACTTCGATCTTCCGTGGTTTGGCCTTTTCCACTTTGTGCATCACCAGGCGTAAGACCCCATCTTTCATAGTGGCCTCGATCTTGCTCTGATCGATGAGACTTCCCAGGTGGAAGTCCCGCTGGAAATCCCCGATATAGTATTCCTGGTCCACCATGGACTCCCCCGCACCCAGGGGCGGGCCGACGGTCCCGTAGAGCGTGAGGTGGTTCTCCTTGAGGTCCAGCTTTACTTGATCACCGGAAACCCCGGGCATGTCGGCCACCAGGACCAGGGTCTCGGGGGTCTCGAAAATATCCACCGCCGGCACAAAGACCCGGCCGGGGCGAACCCGTTCCCCTCTCGGCCGGGGCCTCTTCTTTGGTCTTGGGTTGCAGTTCTTGGTCAGTCATGCGCAGGGCCTCCTTATCCCACTTTTACTTCGATCTTGCGGGGTTTGACTTCCTCCGGCTTGGCCATCTTGATGGTCAGGATGCCGTCCTTACAGGAGGCCTCCACGTTATCGCCCCGCACCGCCGCGGGCAGGGGCACGATCCGCCGGAAAAATCCGGACTCCCGCTCCCGGCGGTGATAGTTGACCTGCTTGTCTTCCGCCGGGATCTTGCGCTCGCCCCTGAGGATCAGGCTGTTGTCCTGGAGGGTGATCTCCAGGTCCGCCGCCTGGACTCCGGGCAGTTCGGCCCGGACCATGATGTGGTCGCGGTCCTCGGAGATATTCACCAGGGGATAGACCCCCACCCACCCCGGACGCCCTTCACGGCCATAGGCATTCTGGAAGAGGCGGTCCATGCGGCGCTGCAGCTGCTCCAGTTCCCCCTGGGGATTCCACCCCGGTTCCCTGAAAAAAATCGGCATGCTCATGCTCCTCCGTAATAGGATAAATTTTCGATATTTTTATCGGTTAACTAAAGTTAAATTAAGCACTGCCCCGGGCCCGGTCAAGATCCCCGGGCTTGAAAAGTTTAAAGTTCGGTTTATAAAGCCGGGGTTGCCGGCACGAGGAAAGAATCGCTCCTTTTCTGGAGTCATGGGTGGGGCCAGGGTGATTACCTGGCGACTTGAAAAATAGCCGGTTATTCTGTAAAGAGAGGGAGCGAATCCATCAAGAAAGGAACTCCGATGACTTTTCCCTGGGATGACATAACCTGGGTGCTCCTGGACATGGACGGCACCCTCCTGGACAAACACTTCGACGATTATTTCTGGGAAACCCTGGTGCCGGAGGAGTACGCCCGGCGGCAGGCCATGGACCTGGCCCTGGCCCGGGACCTGGTCTTCGCCCGCTACCAGCGGGAGGAAGGCACCCTCAACTGGACCGACATCGATTTTTGGTCCCGGGAGCTGGAACTGGATATCCCGGCCTTAAAGGAAGGCATCCGCCACCTCATCGAGGTCCATCCGGACACGGAAGGTTTCCTCGAATTTCTGCGGCGCCAGGAGAAGCGGGTAGCCCTGGTGACCAACGCCCACTACAAGACCCTGAGCCTCAAGATGAACCACACGGGACTGTTGGGCTACTTCGACGAGGTAATTTCTTCCTTCGACCTGGGGCACCCCAAGGAAGCGGTGCGCTTCTGGGAGATCCTGCACGACCGCCTGCGCTTCGACCCCAGCCGGGCCCTGCTGGTGGACGACAACGCCGAGGCCCTGGCCGCAGCCCTTACCTTCGGCATCAAGTACCCCTACTTCAAGGCCAAATCCAGCTCCCGCCAGGACGAGCGAATCCCACCCGGACTTCCCTTCCATTGAGAGCTTTGATGAATTGATGGGGTAAGAAGAAGTTGTCAGTGGTGTCAGTTGCCAGAGCAGAGATTACCGTTTCTCTATGGAGCTTACAATCTTCATTGTTCCTCAGCGATGTTACTCGGAATCGATACCGCGCTGTGCCGCATCTGGGTAGCATTCCCTACAATTCCTCTGGCGGGAACTTTTGGCTGACTCGGTAAATTTGGGTAATCAATTCCAGGGCTTTCTGCCAGGCCAAGAGGTCTCGGCACGATGCCACTTGACTTCTCCCTCCTAAACTGACAACTGAGCACTGGCAACTGCCTTACTGGCGGCATCCTCTTAATCCGCGCCCCCAGGGCCGAGAGTTTTTCCACCAGCCGGGCGTAGCCCCGGTCCAGGTGGTAGACCCGGAGGACTTCGGTGGTGCCCTGGGCGGCCAGCCCGGCGATGACCAGGGAGGCGCTGGCCCGGAGGTCCGTGGCCATCACCGGGGCCCCGTGGAGATGGCGCCGTTCCCGGACGATGGCGTGGTTGCCGGACACGGTGATGTCGGCCCCCAGGCGCTCCAGTTCGCTGACGTGCATGAAGCGGTTTTCGAAGATGGTTTCGGTGATGACGCTGGCGCCTTTGGCCAGGGTCATGAGGGCCATGTACTGGGCCTGCATGTCCGTGGGGAAGCCGGGGTAGGCCCGGGTCGTGACGTCCACGCCGGTGAGGGACCCGCCCGGCTCCACCATGATGCGGTCGTCCGCGGTGGAAAGCCGCACCCCGGCTTCGTGGAATTTTTCCAGCACCGCCGCCATATAAGCCACCGGGGCGTTGGTGATGGTGACCTGGCCCCGGGTGATGGCCGCGGCGGCGAGATAGGTCCCGGCCTCGATGCGGTCGCTCATGATGGTATAGGAGGCCGGGGTCAGGGCCTTGACGCCGTGGATGGTGAGGACGTCGGTGCCGATGCCTTCGATTCTTGGCCCCCATGGCCGTGAGGAACCGGGCCAGGTCCGTTACTTCGGGTTCCTGGGCGGCATTGACCAGGCGCGTGGTGCCCTTGGCCAGGGTGGCGGCCATCATCAGGTTTTCGGTGCCGGTGACCGTGGGCAGGTCCAGGGTGATGTCGGCGCCGTGCAGCCGCTTGGCCTTGGCCTCGACGTAGCCCTGGTTCAGGGTGATCTTCACCCCCATGGCTTCGAGACCCTTGAGGTGCTGGTCGATGGGCCGGGCCCCGATGGCGCAGCCGCCGGGCAGCGAGACGCTGGCCTGGCGGGCCCGGGCCACCAGCGGCCCCAGGACCAGGACCGCGGCCCGCATGGTCTTGACCGTCTCGTAGGGGGCCATCCAGCCGGTGAGGCGGCTGGAATCCACCATCAGGGGTTCGCCGTCTTCAAACTGGACCCCCATGAGGCCCAACAGCCGTTTGGTGGTGCGGATGTCGGCCAGGGGCGGCACGTTGTAGAGCTTATGCACCCCCGGCGCCAGCAGAGTGGCCGCAATAATGGGCAGGGCGGCGTTCTTGGCCCCGCTGATGGAAACTTCCCCCGCAAGGGGAATCCCGCCTTCAATGACGATTTTGTCCATCTCAGTTCAAATATCTAAATGCTCTGTGGTGCGTCATAGCTAATCACATCCAATCAACGGTTTTCGCCTTTCAGCAGAGCTTCATGAAACCTCCAATGATTCTCTCACCAATCTCTCCTGAAGGTAAGATATTCTGCATTCCAGCCCATGCCCGCATTTGATAGATGGCATCTTCCCGGAGTCCTCCCGGCAAAGTAATCTTGATGTTCTCTGCCTATGGATAGCTGGTGTCCTGGCGCCCCATCTCTGATCATTACTCATTAATACCAGTCCTGGGGGTCGATGCCGGACGGTCTCGCCGCTTTTACTTGGACGATGGGCCGTGCGACTTGTCCGTCATGCCGCACTTGACGAACTCCGAATAATAGGCCCGGTAATTCTTGGAATAACCGGAGCCGTACCGGGCCGGATCGGGAAGCTGGGCGTAGACATGGTAATCACCCGGCGGCACTTCGAGCTTATAGCCTACCTTATATTGATATTTTTCGCCCTTCAGGTGTTTGTTGGTTGAATAGATTTTCTTGGTGGCCAGATTTTGGGCGCAGATGGTCATGTCATCCGGGATGAACTCGCTGGGGTAGGACAGCGACCCTTCGATCACCCCGGCTTGGGGCGCCGCCGCCAAGCCGGCGCCGGGATTCAGCAGCAGGCACAAGACGCCTATCAGGCATAACCGGTAAAATATCATGCTCAATCCCCCATCAGGTCCAGCAGCCGGGGTGCTTTGAATTCCCGGATGAACTGCCTGACCCGTTTTTCCGCCAGGCGGACGTAGTCCGGTTCGATCTCGTAGCCCAGGTAGTGCCGGTTGCCCTGGAGCGCCGCAATGGCCGTTTGGCCGCTGCCCATAAAGGGGTCGAGGATTATCTCTCCTTCGTAGGTATAAAACTGCATAAGACGATAAGGCAGTTCCACGGGAAACGGGGCTGGGTGTCCCACCTGTTTGGCGCGCACCGCCGGAAAAGTCCAGACGCTCTTGGTGAGCTCCAGAAATTCCTCCCGGGTGATGGTGGCCCGGCGCTTATGAGGGTTCGGCCGGGAAAATCCCGCCTTGGAGAAGACCGAAATGTACTCGTGCACGTCCCGGAGCGTCGGGTTGGCCGGAGAGCACCAACTGCCCCAGGCGGTGGAGGGGGAGGCGCTGGCGGCCTTGTTCCAGATGATTTCCCCCCGCATGAGAAAGCCGATTTTGGCCATATCCTGCACGATGTAGGAATGGAGCGGGATATAAGGCTTGCGCCCCAGGTTGGCGATGTTGATGCAGGCCCGGCCCCCCGGCACCAGGACCCGGTGGACCTCCTGCCAGACCCGGCGGAGGAATCCGAGATAGTCTTCCAGGGTCAAATCCTCGTCGTAGTCTTTGCCC
Organism: uncultured delta proteobacterium; assembly: GCA_963747645.1. GTDB lineage: Bacteria > Desulfobacterota > Desulfobaccia > Desulfobaccales > 0-14-0-80-60-11 > 0-14-0-80-60-11. The sequence goes on from CAVVFW010000011.1 coordinate 108,147, forward strand.
ACGTTGTACGGCGGCGAGGTGACCATCAGGTGGACGCTGTGGTCCGGGATTTCCGCCATGGACTCCGAAGATTTGGCCAGTATCGTGTTCAGGAATTCCGGCGGCACCGGATTTTCGATATACTCCGAGGCCCCGGCCGGGGTGACCTGGGAGTAGAGTTTGCCGGCATAGAAGGCCGAGGCGTCGTGGGATATTCGCCCCGGGGTGCCGAAGGCGCTGGTGCGGGTCTTCTTTTTAGGGGGATTATTCTTCATCTATGCGATAATCTTAGCCAGGTTTTACCGCCAGGCAGCTCTGCGGGTGGCGCTGCCGCCCCCCATGTCCCTGATTTTCCCATGGTTTATCCGGGCCCTGTGTGGTAGGATATTACATTGAGGCACGTAAGGCAAGGAAAGGAAAGTAACCTCTATGGATTGGTGGTTGTTGGCCGGGGTGCCCATCACGTCGTTCATCGTGGCCCTCTCCGGGGCCTTGATGCCCGGGCCGCTGTTGACCCTCACCGTGGGCGAAGCGGCCCGCCGGGGCTTCTGGGCCGGCCCCCTGATCATCGTGGGGCACGCCTTGCTGGAGTTGGCCCTGGTCCTGTTGCTCCTGGCCGGGGTGGGCGCCTGGCTGCACCGGCCGCTGGTGCTGGGCCTGGTGGGCGTCCTGGGCGCCGGTATGCTCTGGTGGATGGGCCTGGGACTGCTCAAGTCCTCCCGCAGCAGCCACCTGGAATTCGATCCCCAAAAGGGCTCGGGCCTCAACCCGGTCATGGCCGGGGTGCTGATGAGCGCCGCCAACCCCTACTGGCTCATCTGGTGGCTCACCATCGGCCTGGGCTACGTCATGTTTTCCATGAAATACGGTTGGCTGGGGGTGGCCCTCTTCTTCATCGGGCACATCCTGGCCGACTTCGCCTGGTATACCCTGGTGTCCGGGGCCGTGGCCCAGGGGCGCCGCTTTATCTCTGACCGCATCTACCAGGGCTTTCTGGCCGGGTGCGGCGTCTTTCTCTTTGGCTTCGGCGGCTACTTCGCCGTCCAGGGAGTGAAATTTCTGTTCAATTCTTGAACGTAGGGGCGGACCTGTGTGTCCGCCCTGCTTGAGGGCGCCCACGCCGGTGCGCCACTACAGGGAGCAACGATAAATGATCCAAAAAGCTCTGACCGTGGGTCTACTGGAAGTGAACTGCTACATCCTGGGCGACGAAGAGACCAAGGAAGCCGTGGTCATCGATCCGGGGGGCGACGAAGCCGAGATCCTCGAGGTCCTGAACCACCATAAATTGCAGCTGAAGCTGATCATCGACACCCATGGCCATTTTGACCACGTGGATGCCAACCAGCCTCTGAAAGACGCCACCGGGGCCCAAATCGCCATCCATGAAGCCGATGCCCGGATGTTGGACAAACCCTCGGCTGAGGCCATGTTTTTCACCGGCAACCGCCTGCGCCTGTCCCAGCCGGATATCCTGCTGAAAGAGAATGACATCCTCACCTTCGGCGCCTATCGGCTCAAGGTCCTCCACACGCCGGGACATACCCCGGGGGGCATCAGCCTGGTTATGGAGGACCACCCCTATGTCTACGTGGGCGACACGCTCTTTGCCGGGTCCATCGGCCGCACCGACTTCCCCGGCGGCGACTACGACGCCCTGATCAACGGCGTGCGCCTGAAAATATTTCCCCTGGGCGATAACTACAGCGTGTACCCCGGCCACGGCCCCGTCACCACCGTGGCCCAGGAACGGAAGTATAACCCGTTTTTTTAGATGGTTTAAGGGGAAGGGGCAGGGAATTCTTCCTTGTCCCTCCCTCCGGAAAAGGTTCTTCTTATGCCATTCACCGGCAAGCGCATCTTATTAGGGATTTCCGGCGGCATTGCGGCTTACAAGGCCGCGGAGGTGGCCCGGCGGCTGATCGGGGCCGGGGCCAGGGTCAAGGTGGTGATGACCCGGGCGGCCCAGGAGTTCGTGGGGCCGTTGACCTTTGCCGCCCTCACGGGCGAGAAGGTGGCCACGGCCATGTTCGGGCCGGATAGCGACCCCCTGGAGCACGTCTCCCTGGGCCAGGAGGTGGACGCCATCGTGGTGGCCCCGGCCACCGCCAATCTCATCGGCAAGGTGGCCGGCGGTATCGGGGACGATCTGCTCACCACCATCCTGCTGGCGGCCACCCGGCCGGTGCTGATCTGCCCGGCCATGAACGTCGAGATGTGGGCCAATCCGGTGGTGCAAGGAAACCTGGCCCGGCTCAAGGGCCGGGGGCTCAGGGTCATGGAGCCGGCCGCCGGACCCCTGGCCTGCGGCGCCGTGGGGTTGGGCCGCTTGCCGGAACCGGACCTGATCGTCGAGGCCGTAGCCGGCCTGCTCAGCCCCCAGGACCTGGCGGGGCGGAAGGTGTTGGTCACGGCCGGACCTACCCATGAAGACTTCGACCCGGTGCGGTTTCTGACCAACCGGTCCAGCGGCAAGCAGGGCTATGCCCTGGCGCGGGTGGCCTGGCGCCGCGGCGGGGACGTCACCCTGGTGAGCGGTCCCACCAGCCTGGCGGCCCCCTACGGGGTGGAATGCGTCATGGTGCGCTCCGCCCGGGACATGCAGGCGGCGGTCAAAGCGCAATTTCCCGAGGCGGACGTGCTCTTGATGGCCGCGGCGGTGGGCGACTACCGGCCCACCCAGGCCGAAGTCCGGAAGATCAAGCGGGCCCATGAGGAGATGGCCTTCCATCTGACCGCGAACCCCGACATCCTGAAGCAGGTGGCGTCGATCAAAAGCCGGCAGATCGTGGTGGGTTTCGCGGCCGAGACCCACGATATCGAGGCCGAGGCCCGCCGCAAGATGCTGGAGAAGCACCTGGATCTCATTGTGGCCAACGACGTCAACCGGGCGGATTCCGGGTTCCAGGTGGACACCAACGAAGTCACCCTGATCCCCCGGGTCGGCGAGCCCCTGCCCTTGCCGCTGTTGAGCAAGGAGGAGGTGGCGGCGAAGATCCTGGACCAGGTGGTGACGCTCCTGGAAAACCGGGACCGGGGGCCGGTTAAAGATGCCTGAAGACCCGGTGCACGAACTGCGGGAACTGGTGGACAGCCTGTCGGATTGGCTCCGCTATCAACGGCGCCTGGGATGGCGGGGGGTGCCGGGGAAGGTCTCGCCTCAGGTTCAGGACCATGAGCCAGCCGGCGGACAAAATTCCTCAGCCTGGAGGAAATCCGGGCCGAGATGGGGGATTGCCGCCGCTGCAAGCTCTATGGCGGCCGCACCCACCTGGTCTTTGGGGACGGGCCCGGCGACGCCCGGCTGATGTTCGTGGGGGAGGCCCCGGGGGCCGACGAAGATCGCCAGGGGGTGCCCTTCGTGGGCGCCGCGGGCCAGCTCTTGAACAAGATGCTCACTAATTTGGGTCTGCGCCGGGAAGAGGTCTATATCGCCAACATCCTCAAGAGCCGGCCCCCGGGAAACCGGGACCCCGAGCCCGATGAGATTGCCGCCTGTCTGCCTTTCCTGAAAAAGCAGATCAAGGCCATCCGGCCCCGGGTGATCGTTACCTTGGGGCGCATCGCCACCCACGCCCTGCTGGGCACCAAAGAACCCCTGACCCGGCTGCGGGGGCATTGGCAGCGGTATGACGATATCCGGGTGATGCCCACGTTTCACCCCTCTTACCTCCTGCGGGCCCCCCAGGAACGGCGCAAGACCTGGGACGACATGCAGCAGGTCATGGAGTATCTGGCTGACCATGAAGAAGCTTAAGTATCTCATCCCGGTGCTGGCGTTGCTGCTCCTGGCGGGCTGGGCGGCCGGGGCCACCGCGCCCCGGGCGGTTTACGTGCTGCCGGCGGTGGGTTCCATTAATCCCGGGTTGACGGAGTTTATCGTTGAGGGCATCCGCCTGGCGGAGCGGGAGAACGCCGAGGCCCTGGTGATTGAACTGGACACCCCCGGCGGCCTGGAAACCTCCATGCGCCGGATCGTTCAGGCCATCACCAACGCCAAAGTTCCGGTGGTCGTTTATGTTTATCCCCGGGGGGCCCGGGCCGCCTCGGCCGGGGTCTTCGTCACCATGGCGGCGGACGTGGCCGCCATGGCGCCCGGGACCAACATCGGCGCGGCCCACCCGGTCTCGGTGGGCATGGGCAAGGCCGATAAGACCATGGAGAAAAAGCTGGTCAACGACATGGTGGCCTCGGGGCGGTCCCTGGCCGGAGAGCGGGGCCGCAACGCCGATTGGATGGAAAAGGCGATCCGCCAGAGCGTTTCCATCCCCGCCACCGAGGCGGTGAAACTCAAGGTCGTGGACCTCATGGCCGACAACCTGGAAGACCTCCTGGCCAAAATCAACGGCCGGAAAGTCGAAGTGGGAGGCAAGCAGCTGGTCCTCCACACCGCCGGGGTGGCGGTCAAGGAAATCCCCGAAGGGATGCGCTTCCGGGTGTTGAAGTACATTGCCGACCCCAACATCGCCTATATCCTGATGATGATCGGCCTGGCGGGCCTCTATTTCGAACTGGCCCACCCGGGGGTGGTGCTCCCCGGGGTCGTCGGCGGCATCTGCCTGCTCCTGGCCTTCTTCGCCTTCCAGACCCTGCCCATCAACTTTATCGGCATCATGTTGATTTTGCTGGCTTTTATTTTCTTCATCCTGGAATTCAAAATTGTCAGCTACGGCCTTTTGTCCCTGGCCGGGTTGGTGTCCCTGTTGCTCGGGGGCATGATGTTGTATCGGGGAGGTGAAGGAGGGGTGGATATATCCTGGAGTGTCTTGATTCCCACGGTGGCCATTGTTTCCCTGTTCTTCATCCTGGTGGCCGGGATTGTCTTTCGCAGCCACCTGATAAGGCCCATGACCGGAACGGCCGGCATGGTGGGGGACCGGGGCGTGGCCTATACCCCCTTGAACCCCGAAGGGCAGGTCTTTGTCCACGGCGAATACTGGCAGGCCGTCAGCGACGAGCCCATCGCCAAGGGGGAAGCCGTGGTCGTGTTGGAGGTTGCGGATTTGAAGGTCCGGGTGCGCCGGGCTTAATAAAAGGAGGCAGGCATGTTTCAGTTTCTCTCCGGTTCTTTTCTCTTCATTATCGTCATTGCGGTGTTCTTTTTGATGAGCGCCATCAAAATCCTGAATGAATTCGAGCGGGGCGTCATCTTCCGGTTGGGGCGGGCCCTGCCCCACGCCAAGGGGCCGGGGCTGATCATCCTGATCCCCATGATCGACCGCCTGACCAAGGTCAACCTGCAGCTGGTGACCTACGACGTTCCCTCCCAGGACATCATCACCCGGGACAACGTCACGATGAAGGTGAACGCGGTGGTTTATTTCCGGGTCATCGATCCCCTCAAGGCGATCATCGAGGTCCGGGACTATTGGAATGCCACCCAGTTGCTGGCCCAGACCACCCTCAGGAGCGTCTGCGGCCAGGTTGACCTGGACGAGTTGCTGTCGGCCCGGGAGAAAGTCAACGCCCAACTGGCGGAAATCCTCGACAAACATACTGATCCCTGGGGCATCAAGGTGACCCTGGTGGAACTGCGGGCCATCGACCTGCCCATCGAGATGCAGCGGGCCATGGCCAAGCAGGCCGAGGCCGAGCGGGAACGGCGCGGCAAGGTGATCAACGCCGAGGGCGAATTCCAGGCCGCCGCCAAGATGGCCGAAGCCGCCCATGTCCTGGCCGCAGGAGCCCATGTCCTTGACCCTCCGCTATCTCCAGACCTTGAGAGAGATTGCCGCCGAGAAGAACTCCACCACCCTGTTCCCCATCCCCATCGACCTGCTCACCCCCTTCATGAAGATGGCGAACCGGTGGGAGAAGTTGGAGGAGGAGCAGGACAAGAAGAAATTGGAGGAGAAGGCGTAAGTGAGGTGCCTGGGTGGCAAAAGAGTTGTCTGGTCTTGATGACTCGCTATCTTATCTATCTTATGAGCATGGCGCCCCATGGCCGGGTGCGGGGTATGGTGACCTGCCAAGGCGGCGCCAGGCTGAGCCTGAACCGGTAACGAATCAGGCGGCTTAAAAAGAGCCGCGGTCAGATCGCGGTTTTCGTTGACGGGTCGGTGCCCGGATGGCCTTTTGGGGTTGAGGAATCGGAGAAATACGGTAAACTAAAAAGGTTATAGAGGAAAAACGCTCTGAACCGCGGGGTGCCGGGAACCGGGCCTCGGCGCGAATACCAGAAATAATCCAAAAGGGTAGGGGGGGTAATCCTGCCCCTGCCAGGAAATATCACAGGAGAGACAGCATGGCCAAAAAGGAACGGAAAGAGAAAAAGGAAAAACCCCTGGACAAGATGACCGCCACCGAACTGCGCAAGTACGCCATGGACACCGGGGAGATCAGCGGCGTCCACGGCATGAACAAAGAGGAGTTGCTGGCCGCCATCAAAGAGGCTAAAGGCATCAAGGACGAGGGGAAACACACCGAGAAGGTCAGCATGCGGGACTTGAAGGAAAAAGCCGCGGCGATGCGGGCCAAGAAACTGGAAGCCATCGCCGCCAAGGAACCCCAGGCCAAGATCGACATCCTGCGCAAGAAAGCCAACCGCATGAAGAAGCGGACCCGCCGGGCCGCTTGAGACCTCCGCACCTGGCCGGGACAGTCAACCGGCGCTGCGCCTCTTCTTAAGAGGCGCCGGCCGGATGGCGCCGTTCTGATACAGCAGGGCAATCAAAAGACTCTTTATGGTCATGCTGACCGTCGTGCAGAATCTCTTTTTAAGCCGCAGAGATGCTTCACGAGGCTCAGCTCCGTTCAGAATCACCTGAATATTCAATATCTATTTAATGCAATTTTGTCTGAAAACAGTGCCGGTGTAGGAAGGGACTGGCGCCTGGCTGGTAGCCGCGAGTTCTGCAGCCATCCTGCCAAGCGCCATGACGATGAGTGGAGAGAGAGATTTTTTCCGCAGTTCAGCTGATTTTCAGCTATCCCGCTGCTTCCGCCTGAAGAAAACCAGTGCCGCGATGCCGGACCCCAGGAGATAGACAGTGGGGGGCAGGGGGGCGTGCGTAGTGGTTGCCGTAATATTCCAGGCCAGGCCGTAGTCCCAGAGGAAATCGGTCGATTGCAGGGAGATGACCTCAAGTGCGTAAGCATGGTTTGCAGTCAGGCCAGTGTACCAGAGATTCTCCGTATTGTCCACCAGGCTGGCGGCATAGGCCACCTCTGACGAACTGGTCATGTCATAGAGAGCTAGGCCGAGGTTGTAGAGGGTGGCGGAGGTATCAAATCCGCTTGCGGTCTCCCCTGTCACATTGAGGTTCCAGACCAGGGAGGCTGCCAGGCTGCCGGTGGTCAGGGCCTTGAAAATATACGTCCCCGTCTTGTTGCTGCCGTTTAAGCCCCCAAAGGCAGGATCGTAGTCAAACCCCACGGCTTTGATTTCCCCGCTGCCGCTTAGGAGATCTTCCCGGCTGTTCTGCTCGCCCGCCGCGATGATATTATAGCTGTTGTAGATATTCAGTTGTCCGGCCCCATAGACATTATTAAGCCCATTGGCCGTATTTACGGCATACGTGGTGGCCAATTGCGCAGCGGTGCGGCTGGCCCCGGCCATCAGGGCCGCCTTGACCACTTCGGACCGTTCGGCGTTGTAAATTTTATCCCCGTTGCGGTTCGTAGTGAACGTAACCGCTGGATCGGTGGATAGCGTGTTGCCGCCTTGATGCCCCTCGGCCACCAACAGGGCGGCCGCCGAGGCCACCATGGGGGTGGCATAACTGGTGGCGCCCGCCGGGGCTACCAGGTCCGGCCGGGTGCGGCTGGCCGAGGCATAGGGGGTGCTGGGGGTGGTGGCCAGCGGAAATGAGCCATGGGCGGCACTACCGTTGCTGAGCCCCACGGCAATGGCATTGAAAGAGCTGCCCAGGAGCGGATTATTGGTGCTTCCATTATTCATGGCCACCACCTGGATATATTCATCCCGGTTGACCACCCAATCCAGGCGAGCCAGGATATTGGACATCGCTGGTGGTGCCGACATCACCGACCCAACTGTGGTTCGCCACCCGGCTGCTGGAGATCAGGGGAGTCGCTGTACCAGAGCCGAGAAAACCGTTCCCGTATAATACCCGGCGTCATAGCAGTCGATCTGGGTAATCCCGGGAGCAATGGAGGTGCCATTGCCGTAAAAGTACTGGCCGACGGTCGTGGCGTGGGAGGTAACGGTTAAGAGGAGCTTTTGGCGTGAAGGTTTTCCCGGCAAAATGCTCCGTTGCTCGCATCAGGTATACCATAGGAGGCCTCTACCTGGGTCACCTTGACCCCGGCCCCGGTGGGCATGGCGGAGCCTAACTCCGTCTGCAAGGCGGTGTAGCCGATGTCTAATTTCCAGTCGGCGGCGAGCAAAACCACTCCAGCCGACCACCAACATGCCGGCAACGATGATGCGAACTAAAAATCTGTTCATCCTGCTCTCCTCCGGTCGAATAGTTGCAGACCATGCAACGGCCTTACAGAGCTTATTCGGACCGTTCTTGAATCTCCTTAAGGATTATTGCTTTAGCCGGTTCGGTGGCCAGATTCCCACGATTACGGCACCTTTAAGATTGTTTAAGTAAGAGGAAATATGCTTTAAATAGTTTTCGGGGTAAATCGGGGCTTACCCGGTTTTACCGCGGCAGAAACCTGAAAAAGTACTTCCAAAAGGACGGGAATAGGCGGGGTGAATTGATGGGAACCGGGAGGAAACCTGAGTTCTCCGGCTGCCGGCGGGGCCTGCCAAAGGCGTTCAAACGGATTGCCTGATCGCCTTATGGCTTAGGTGCTACTACTATTACCGGAGCCTGGGCCGGCCCGGTTGAACCGGGAGGCCGCGTCTCAAGTCCTTTTCCTCCTTTAACTCCTGCTCTCTATAAACGGGGGATGGGCATAGCGCCAAGACGACCTCGGGGGTTAATGTAATCTAATCGAAAGTCAGGATTACTCTCCTGAACAGACCCATAAGATTTAATAAAGATAAAAATAGAATATAATTAGTTGTAAAAGTAGCTTGACAAATTATTAGATTCGTGATTACATTGCAATCACGTGATAAAGCCAAACCCGGCGCGAGGCGGGGACGGAAAGCCACGGGTCTCAAAGAAGCGAGGAGACAGCCGGGTTGCCTAGGGAAAGAGGCAGTCCGGCTTTTTTATTTCAGGCCAGTCCAACTCGTGAACCAGGGGGGCCGGCGGGGAAGTCACCACTGGCGTTGGGCCAGAAAATGTTTCTTGGTCAACGCGCCTCTTTAGATGTGGAAGCTGGCCAAGCATCTTTATCATCGGGGGCGCACCCAACTCGTCCATGCCTATATAGGTTTTAAAGCTACGAAAAGAGAGGTTTTAGAGGTTTAGGTTTATTAAATATAAAATAAATCAATATATTAAACATTATGTTCAGTATTCTTAACACGATAATCCAGGAAGCTTTTTAAAATATAGTGATATCAATAAGTTGTATAATGAGTTGTCATAGGCATAAGAATTGCAAACAAAGTTAGTGCGTACTCCAAAAGCAATATACTGATAAAGCCAAACCCGCCGCGAGGCGGGGACGGAAAGCCACGGGTCTCTCAGAGTGCGAGGAGACAGCCGGGTTGCCTAAAAAGGTAACCCGGCATTTTTTTTCAAGGCAGGTGTCCAGGCGGCTACCATTTCCAAGAAAAGATTCATGGTAACGAAGCGGCGGTTCGGGGGAAAAGCCAGGAATCATGAATCGAAGATTAACTTCTGATTTGCGGCATCCCCCTGGGGGCGGGGATGTCACGATCTCCCCTGATTTCCCAGTTGGCCAGCGATCGGGAGATGATCCAGACAATATTAACGTGTCTTAACGGGAGATTCGGCTAACCGAAAACAAAAATGGAGGGAAAAATGAAAAAATTTGCGGTAATCATGGTCTTGGGTCTTGCCCTGCTGTTGATGGGCCTGACGCTGTCGGCCTCGGCGGTGACCATATCACCCGATCCCCGGACACCAATGGTACGGGAGACAGACACCTGTATCGTAGTTTTTAATGACTCAGATTGGACGGGGCCAGTTCATCGACGCCGTAGCGTTTAATACTTATTTGGCTACGTGCTACGATTATCGAGACCCTATCGACTGACTGGCACGGGCGTATCGAACTATTCATTATACGACTAACCGATAGCTCTATTCTGCCACCTATGGCGGGTTTCACCCAGAATCCCGGCACTAATCTGGCCGGACAGTTCGGCGGTAACATTGCTTCAGTACCGTTTCACCACGGCTCCGGCTGGAATCTTAATAATTTCGGTCCCGATATTCCGCTTTACTCCCGTACCACGGCGGGTTGTTTGGCTTTGCCGATGCTTTACGTCAATGACGGGAACCGGGACCAGGTACACCCAACAGAAATTTGAATTCACCTTAAAGCAGCCAATCTCAACGGCCTGATCTTCGAGACTCTCGGACACCGAGTTATATCGTGGCCTTTGAAGATGGTGGGAGTTCTAACGGCCTGTTTGGGCGACCACGGATTACAACGACCTGGTTCTCAATGTGAGCAGGACCTTCAGGCCCCGTTCCTCTGCCGCCCAGCGGCGCTGCTGATGGGCAGCGGCCTTCTGGGCCTGGTGGGCCTGGGGTGGCGCCGCCGGAAAACCAGCGTTTAACTATAACGATTTTGGCTCAGGCCAGGGCCCCAACGTTCTCCCCGTTGGGGCCTCTTTTATTTTTAATGCACCCGGCCGGGAGCACCCGCGTGGAGGCGAAAGTCCTCTGCCGGCCCGCACCGGGGGCACTGGCAGCCGGACGGCAAAGCTGTTGCCAGGCATTGGTTCCGGTTCCTACGTTGAACTGGGGAACCCCAAGGTAACCTAGTACTCGTGTTTCGGAAGTAGCTTCAATAAGTTAGGGTCTCAAAATTCCCCCTCCCCTGGTGGGAGGGGGTTAGGGGGAGGGGGATAAGGCTCTGTATCTTTTCACGGTTTCGTCACCCCCACCCTAACCCTCCCCCATCAAGGGGGAGGGAACAAGAGGTTTTTCTTTTTTAAGGTTTTCCTGAAACGCAACACTAGGCTCAGCTTGCGACCCGGCCCAGGCCAAGCCAATCCTGGCGGGCCAAAGCGTCCCCAAGCCAGAGTTGAGAACGAGAACAAAGCCAACCCTGGACAATAACCTCTTCTTCTGCTCCCGCCAATTAAGGCATTCCGTTTCCATAAATAAGGGTATTTCTGCGGTTAATGCGGGGAACCCTGATTTACCGGCAACCATTTTTCCACTACTTTATCAATACTTGCCCCGGAACCCCCTCATGAGGCGCCTCGGGCATGAGTTCCCCCCCTAACCGCCCCCTACCCCCGGGGGCGAACCCGGCCCCGGTCTCCTCGGAGACCGGGGCTTTTTTAGGTTGCGGCGCCACAAAAAAAGGGCCAGGGGGACCGCCCCTGACCCTGAGGATTTTATCGATTTTATGGTTTTATAAACCCGGGAAGATCTTCACCGCGCTCAAGGCCAGGTTGTAGAGCCCGCCCGGGAAGATGCCGATGGCCAGGACCCCGGCGGCGGTGAGGGCCACCACCGCGGTCTGGGCCGGAGAGAAGACCACCGGGCCCAGGTCCGCCTCCGCCGGCTTCATATACATGAGCACGGTGATGCGGAGATAGTAGAAGACCGACACCAGGGAGTTCATGACCCCGATGATCGCCAGCCAGATGTAGCCGGCCTGGATGGCGGCGGAAAAGATATAGAACTTGCCCACGAAGCCCGCGGTGGGGGGAATCCCCGCCAGGGCGAACATGAACAGGGCCATGGTAGCGGCCAGGACCGGGTGCTGGGCCCCCAGGCCGGAGTAGTCGTAGATGTTGAGGTACTTGTCCTTTTTCCTCCCCACCAGGATCACCACCCCGAAGGCCCCCAGGTTCATCAGGGTGTAGGCCAGCAGGTAGTAGAGCAGGCTCACCGCGCCCAGCTGGTTGGCGGCCACCAGGGCCACCAGCAGGTAGCCGGCGTGGGCGATGGAGGAGTAGGCCAGCATGCGTTTGATGTTGGTCTGGGAGAGGGCGACCACGTTCCCGATGGTCATGGTGGCCACGGCCAGGACCCAGAGGACCATGGTCCAGTCCACCTTGAGGGCCGGGAAGGCCAGGAAGAAGACCCGGGCAAAGGCGGCAAACGCCGCGGCTTTGACGCCCACGGCCATGAACGCGGTCACCGAGGTGGGGGCGCCTTCATAAACGTCCGGGGTCCACATGTGGAAGGGGGCCGAGGCCACCTTGAAGCCGAAGCCCACGATTAACAGGCCGATGCCCAAGAGCACCAGGGGCGCCATGGCCGGATCGGCGCCCAGGCGCTGGGGCAGGTCGCTCAGAAACAAAGTGCCCCCGGAGGCCCCGTAGAGCATGGCCATGCCGAAGAGCAGAAAGGCGCTGGAGAAGGACCCGAGGATGAGGTACTTCAACGCCGCCTCATTGGAGCGCAGGTCTTCCCGGAACAGCCCCGCCAGGACGTAGACCGCGATGGACATGATCTCGAGGCCCAGGAAGATCATGATCAGGTGGGCCCCCGCCGCCATGAGCATCATGCCCACGGTGGCGAAGAGGATCAGGGCGTAGTATTCGCCCATATTCTTGCCGTAATCTTCCAGGTACTGCCGGGAGATGAGCACCGTCAGGGCCGCACCCAGGAGGAAGATCAGGTAGAAGAAGCAGGAGTAGTTGTCCAGGTAGACCATGCGGGCGAAATCGGTGCCGGTCCTGCCCCAGAGGCCGATGGTTTGCACCGCCGCCACCGCCAGGCCGGCCAGGGCGAGCCAGGAGAAGCACGCTTTCCGCGCTTTGGGGGAGAGGGCATCCAGCACCAGGATGAGGATGGCGGTCACCGTCAGCGTCAACCACGGCCCGATGCTGCTCAATTGGAAGCTGGGTATGGTGAAGGTCATTGCGCCTCCCCCTTAAACACGTGGGATTGGGACACCTGCGTGGACTTGGCCTTTTCCATCATGGCCACGAAGTTCTCCGTCGTTGCCTTGGTTTTGTCTAAAAAGGTGCTGGGATAGACCCCGATCCAGATGATAAAGAGGATCAGGGGTGCAAAGATGGCGATCTCCCGCCAGGACAGGTCCTTGAGGTCCTTATTTTTCTCGTTGGTCACCTTGCCGAAGACCACCCGCTGGAACATCCACAGCATGTAACAGGCCGCGAAGATGACCCCGGTGGCGGCCACGATGGCGTAGAGCTTGTTGACCTGGAAGGTTCCCAGGAGAATAAGAAACTCGCCCACGAAACCGTTCAACCCCGGCAACCCGATGGAAGACAGGGTGACGATCATGAAGATAATGGCAAAGACGGGCATGGGGGTGCACAGGCCGCCGAACTCGGAGATCAGCCGCGTGTGGCGCCGCTCGTAGATCGTGCCGACGATCAAAAACAGGGCCCCGGTGGACAGCCCGTGGTTGATCATCTGGATGATGCCCCCCTGGACCCCGCACATGGTGAAGGTGAACAACCCCAGCATGACGAAGCCCAGATGGCTCACGGAGGAAAAGGCGATGAGGCGCTTTAAGTCCTTTTGCACCATGGAGACCAGGGCGCCGTAGACGATGCCGATGACCGCCAGGATACTGAACAGGGGCACGAAGTAGTGGGCCGCCTCGGCAAAGAGCGGCATGTTGAACCGCAGGAAGCCGTAAGTCCCCATCTTCAAGAGCACCGCCGCCAGGATGACCGAACCCACGGTGGGGGCTTCGGTGTGGGCATCCGGCAACCAGGTGTGGAAGGGGAACATGGGCACCTTGATGGCGAAGGCCAGGCCGAAGGCCAGGAACATCCAGAACTGCATGTTGAAGGGGATGGACACGGTGTAGAGCTTCAACAGATCAAAGGTGTACGTGCCGGTGACCTTGCCGTAGTGGAAGTAGAGGACCAAAATGGCCACCAACATCAGCAGGGAGCCGAACATGGTGAACAGGAAGAACTTGACGGCCGCATAGACCCGGCGGGCCGGATTGCCCCAGACCCCGATGAGCAGGTACATGGGGATGAGCATCACTTCCCAGAAGACGTAGAACAGGAAGAGGTCCAGGGAGACGAAGACGCCGATCATGCCGGCCATCAGGGCCAGCAGGCACACCATGAATTCCTTGACCCGGACCTGGATGTCGTCCCAGGTGGCCAGGACGCAGAGCGGGGTCAGGAAGGTGGTGAGCATGATGAGCAGCAGGGAAAAGCCGTCGATCCCCAGGTAGTAGCTGATACCGTAAGTCGGCAGCCACTCCCGGCGCTCCACGAACTGCATGGCCGCGGTCTGGCTGTTGAAGTTAAACCACAGGGGCAGGGAAACCAGGAACTCCACCAGGCAGATGGCCAGGGTGGCAATCTTCAAGCCCTTGTGGCGCTTCCGGTCCAGGATCAGCAGTATCCCTATCCCGACGATGGGGAGGAAGATCAGAATGGAGAGGATGGGTAGTTGCATGTGCCCCCCCTAACGCCCGATGAGATAGCCGGTGACGAGCACCGCACCGATGAGGATGGCCAGGGCGTAACTTTGCACAAACCCGGTCTCCAGCTTTCGGAGCTGGCTGCTCAGCCAACCGACGGTGGTGGCGCTGCCGTTCACCGCGCCATCAATAACGGTTTCATCTACGCCGTGCCACAGGAAGTCGGAGCCGTTCTTGATGGGCTCCACCACCGCAGCGTCATAGATCTCGTCAACGTAGTACTTGTGATACACCAGGTCATAGATGACCGGGATTTTCTCAGTCACCTTCTCGGGCAGTTCGGGCCGTTTCATATAGAACTTGTAAGCCATGTAGATGCCCGCAATGGCCACCGCCATGGAGAAGGCCATCATGGTGATTTCGAACCAGACCGGGGAGTGCACCTCATGTACCAGCGGGGTGATGGCCGGGGCCAGGAACTCTTTGAACTTGTTGGCCCCCTCGATGATGGGGAAGCCCACCAGGCCCCGACCACCGCCAGCCCGGCCAGGATCATCAGGGGCACGGTCATCAGCGACGGCGACTCATGGGGATGCACATGATGATGGTCGAACTTTTCCTCGCCGTGGAAGGTCATGAACACCGCCCGGAACATGTAGAAGGCGGTGATGAAGGCCGCCACGGTGGCGATGCCCCAGAAGAGCGTATGACCGCTCACCAGGGAGTGAAACAGGATCTCGTCCTTGCTGAAGAAGCCGGCGAAGGGGAAGATCCCGGCGATGGCCAGGGTGGCCAGCATGAAGGTCCAGTAGGTGATGGGCATGTACTTCTTCAACCCCCCCATGTGGCGCATATCTTGTTCCCCGTGCATGCCGTGGATGACGGAGCCGGAGCCCAGGAAGAGGAGAGCCTTGAAGAAGGCGTGGGTCATAAGGTGAAAGATGCCGGAGGTAAAGGCCCCGACCCCGCAGGCCAGGAACATATATCCCAACTGGCTCACGGTAGAGTAGGCCAGGACACGTTTGATGTCGAATTGGGTAATGCCGATGGTGGCGGCGTAGATGGCGGTGAGCGCCCCAACCCCGCCCACGACCGTCATGGAAATGGGCGCCAGGACGAACATGGTGCTGCACCGGGCCACCATGAAGACGCCGGCGGTGACCATGGTGGCCGCGTGGATCAAGAGCGGACACCGGGGTGGGGCCTTCCATGGCGTCAGGCAGCCAGGTGTACAGCGGAATCTGGGCCGATTTGCCGGTGGCCCCTAAAAACAGGAACAGGGTGATGGCGGTGAGGACGCCGGAGCCCATGGGGTACTTGGCCGCCAGGGGGAAGACCTCCGCGAAGTTCAACGACCCGAAGGTCCAGAAGATCAGGAAGACGCCAATCAGGAACCCGAAGTCGCCGATCCGGTTGACCACAAAGGCTTTTTTCCCCGCGTCCGACGCCGACTTCTTTTCGTACCAGAACCCGATGAGCAGATAAGAACAGAGACCGACACCTTCCCACCCCACGAACATCAGGAGGAAGTTGTTGGCGCTCACCAGGATCAGCATGGCGAAGACGAAGAGGTTGAGGTATGCGAAATACCGGTAAAAGCCCTCGTCATCGTGCATGTAGCCGATGGAGTAGATGTGGATGAGGGTGCTCACCCCGGAGACCACCAGCAGCATGATCAGGGATAGGGGGTCGATAAGGAAGGCCACCGAGACCGTGAAGGGACCCGAGGCGATCCAGGTGTACATCACCTTTTCCACCGCGTGGACGCCCTCCGGGAGCTTCAGGAATTCCAGGAAGATCGCCACGGTGACCAGGAAACTCAGGCCCACGGCGGCGGACCCGATGGTTCCCACCACTGACTTGGGCAGACTCTTCCCCACCAGGCCGTTGATCAAAAAGCCGATGAGGGGAAAGAGGGGTATCAGCCAGACATAATCCATCATGGAGTTCGCCTCACCACTTGAGGATATTGAGGTTGTCTACGTAAACATCGCCCCGGTTGCGGAAGATGGCCACGATCAGGGCCAGTCCCACCGCGACTTCCGCCGCGGCCACGGTCAGGACAAAGAACACGAACATCTGGCCGTCCACCGCTTTGAAATAGTCGGCAAAACCGATGAAGGCCAGGTTGACGGCGTTGAGCATCATTTCGATGCACATGTAAATGACTATGGCGTTGCGCCGAATCAGGACCCCGACTACCCCCAGGGCGAACAGGGCCACGCTCAAGGCCAGGTAATATTGGACCGGGACTACCATAATCGCTCTCCGCTTGTGATTCTCGCGCTGCATCATTTCAACTTGCTCTTGGCCAGCACCACGGCCCCCACGATGGCCACCAGGAGCAGGACCGAGGTGGCTTCGAAGGGCAGCAGATAGTCGGTAAACAGGCTCCGGGCGATGGATTCGGTGTTGCCCAGTCCCGGGGCCATTTCCTTGCCGGTGGTCAGCGCCGCTTTGGCCACGCCGTAAATCAGGATCAGCCCGGTGAAACCCGCCAGGATGATCCCCCCCAGTTTCCGCCCGATAAAGGGCAGCTTGGGCTCGGCTTCCGGTTGCCTGATATTCAGGAGCATGATGACAAACAGGAACAGCACCATGATGGCCCCGGCGTAGACGATCACCTGGATGGCGGCGATGAACTCGGCGTGGGCCATGAGGTAGATGCCTGCCACCGCAAAGAAATTGACGATGAGCCAGAGGGCGCTCCTCAGGGGTTGCTTCTGAAAGACCACCAGGCCACCGGAAATCAGGGCCACGGCGCCCAGGATGAAAAAGAGGATCTGCATCCCTCGGGCCTCCTATTCCTGCCGAATTGGCTGGGGGTCAGGGCTTACACGGATCATAGCCAGTCCCCCAGGCGCAGTTGCGACTTGCTCTGGGTTGCCCCCTCGATGTCAAGAACGAGCAACTTTTTGTCGTATTGGGCCAGTTCGTAAAGCTGGTTCAGTTTAATGGCCCCCTTGGGACAGGCCTCCTGGCAGAAACCGCAGAATATGCAGCGCTGCAGGTCGATGGTGAAGGCCACCGGATATTTCCCGTGATCCTCACTTTCGCCGGCCACGATCGCCTTGATGGCGTTGGACGGGCAGACCACCATGCACAGAGTGCAGGCCACACAGCGCCGGGAGCCGTCCTCATTGACGGTGAGTTCCGGATGGCCCCGCCACCGGGGAGAGACTTGCCGTTTCTCTTCCGGATACTGCAGGGTGATGGGTTTGGAGAACGCCATCTTGAGGGTGGTCGCCAACCCTTTGAGCAAAGGAATAATCATGGATTAACCCTTGATAAATAAGATAACGGCACCGGTGACCAGGATGTTCACCAGGCTCAGGGGCAGAAGCACTTTCCAGCCCAGGGCCATGAGCTGATCAAACCGGAAGCGGGGGAAGGTGCCTCTTACCCAGATAAAGAAGAAGACCAGAGCGAAGGTCTTGCCCATGAACCAGACGACCGGGGGCAGCAACGGCCCCTGCCAGCCGCCCAGAAACAGGGTGGTCGCCAACGCCGAGGCCGCGATGATGTGGGCGTATTCCCCCATCATGAACATGCCCCATTTCATGGAGCTGTACTCGGTCTGGTAGCCGGCCACCAGCTCGTTTTCGCACTCGATGAGGTCAAACGGCGTCCGGCCGCATTCGGCCATGGCCGCAGTCATGAATATCAGGAACCCTATGGGTTGGTACACGATAAACGGGACGCACTTTTGGGCTTCCACGATGGAGACGGTGCTCAGGGACCCGGCCATCATGATCACGCCGATGACGGAGAGTCCCAGGGCCAGCTCGTAGCTGACCATCTGGGCGCAGAGCCGAAGGCCGCCAAGCAGCGAATACTTGTTGTTCGAGGCCCAGCCGCCCAGGATCGCCCCGTACACCCCCAGGGAGCCCACTGCGAAGATGTACAGCAGGCCGATGTTGGTGTCGCCGATGACCCCCTGGTTCAGGGAGGCCACGGTGAGATCGATCTTGTAGCCGTAAAAGGTGATCTCCGGAGGCAGGATAGTGCCGGCGAAGGGGATGACCGCAAAGGGCAGGAACGCCGCCCCGGCCGTGATGATCGGCGCCAGGACAAACAGGTACTTGTTGGCGCCCGGCGGGGTGAAGTCCTCTTTGAACAGCAGCTTGAGGGCGTCGGCCAGCGGCTGGAGCAGCCCCCAGGGGCCTACCCGGTTGGGGCCGTACCGCAGTTGGATGAAACCCAGGACCTTGCGTTCCAGGAGCACCGTGTAGGCGACGCAGGTGAGCAAGACCGTCATCACTACGGCGATCTTGAGGACGCTGACAGCTATAATGAGGGGCAGATTCATGTTCTCAACCCTTTTGGATGGTCACGCGCACCAGGTTGGAGTTAAGGGTTAAATCGTTGGCCGCCGGTTCCGCGAAATGCTCCGGCAGAAACACGACACCCGCCGGCACCGCCATGGACAGATCCACCGGCGCCGAGATTTCCCCGTACGAGGAAATGACCTTTACCACCTCACCCGCCGCCACCCCCAGGCTCTGGGCATCCTCGGGATTCACCTTCAGGAGTGCCTGGCCGGTGACGCTCATGGGGCCGTCGGGGTGATGGGTGGTGAACGAGCCGGAGTGCTGCAGGGACTTGCCGATGATCAGGGTGTAGGGCCGGCGTCCCGGGAGGCTGATGTCCACCTCAAAGGGCGACGAACTTCCCGGTCACCTCGGCCTTGATCTTCGGGCACGGCGCACTCAACTTGGGGGCCAAATCGGCCCACAGGGGCATCTTCTTCGCCAGTTCCTTGAAGATCTCCTTGGGGGAGACGTAGTTCAGGGCGAACCCCATCTTGGCCCCCAACTGGCTGATGATCTGCCAGTCGGGCCTCACCCCGTTGGTGGGCAGGGCCTGGCTGATCAACCCCAACTGCCCCGTACTGCTGATGAAGGTGCCTTCCTGCTCGGCGTGCACCGCCACCGGCAAGACCACCTGGGCCAGTTCGGCGGTGTCCGTCAGAAAGGCGTCCTGGACCACGATGAACGGCACTTTCTTGAGCAGTTTTTTCACCCGGGAGCGATGCGGGAGCCAGCGCAGCAGGTCCCCGCCCAACAGATACAACGCCTTGGGGGCTGCCGGGTCGTCGGCCTCCAGGAGGTCCAGCACTTCTTCCAAGGTGGGGCCGGGATCCATTCCTTCCAGCGGCGCATACCCGGGGCCCAGGTCCGGCAGGACGCCCACTTCGCTGACGCCCCGGGAGTTGTTCTTCTCGGCCACGGGGTACAGGGCGCTGCCGGGGGCTTCCGGTTTGCCCACCAGGAGGAAGAGGTCGGCCAGGGCCAGGGCGGTCTGCTGACCCTTGTCCTGGCTCAGCACTTCGCTGCCGAACACGATGGCCGGGGCCTGGGCCTGGGCCAGGAGCGCCGCCAATTCTTTCAGTTCCGCGTCTTCCACCCCGGTCTTGGTGGAGATTTCCTTGGGGGTGAGCTTGATGCTCTCTTTGAGCTCGTCGAGACCGCTGGCCTTGATCGCCGGGGTCCAGTCGGGGTTGTCGGCCAGGAAAAACTTGATCAGCCCGGCGATGAGAACCCGTTCGCTGCCGGGCTTATACCGGATGGACAGGTCGGCGTAGCGGTCGAACTTGGTCTGCCGGGCATTGGCCAGCACCAGCCGGAAGTTCTCGTTCTCCTTGGCCTCCATGAGCGCCCAGCCCAGGGGCGGGCTCTCCGGGGTGACGTCGGTGCCCACCACCAGGACCAGGTCGGCCTTGGGGAGGTCAGCCAGTTTCCCCAGGACAAAGGGGAAGCCGCTGCCGGTGATTTCTTCCGGCAGGGTCAGGGGCGACTGGTACGGCGCCGGCGGCTTGGACAGGGGCACGGGCTGGTTGGACAACTGGGGGGTGCCGAAGACTTCGGCCAGCGCCTTGATGGCCCGGACATAATTATAGCGGCCCGGGTTGTCAAGCTGGCTGGTGCCGAGGCCCTCCCGGAAGAATTTCTGAAAGGCGTAGTTGGATTCGTTGGTGGCCCGGGGCGATCCCACCCCGTAAACCGCCTTGGCCCCGTCGGCCTCAACCGTCTCTTTGAATTTGGCGGCCACCAGGTCCAGGGCCTCGTCCCAGGAGGCTTCCCGGAATTTGCCGTTATCTTTGATCAGCGGGGTCTTGAGGCGGTCGTCGGCTTCCACCGCCGGCCAGCCGAACCGGCCCCGGCCGCAGAGCAGCACGGAATCTTCGTTCACCACCCGCATGATCTTGCCGTCTTTGGTGTGCACGTGGTAGGTGCAGCCGCCGCCGCAGAAGGGGCAGGCGATCTCGGTCTTGGCCCCTTCCCAGGCCCGGGCCCGGTACTTGAACTGCTTGTTGATCAGGGCCCCCACCGGGCAGATGTCGATGCAGGAGCCGCAGAATTCGCAGTTCAGGGGTATGGCCCCCGAGGCCAGTTCGGTGAAATAGCCCCGCAGCGTGAAATTGATGGCCATGGCCCCCACCCGGTCCCGGCAGACGCGCACGCAGCGGCCGCAGGTGACGCAGCGGTCCGGGTGGCGCTCCACCATCCGGGAGACGTAGTCCGGGTTGGGCGGCAGTTTGACCGCGTCCAGGTCCACCGTGGGCACCGCCAGGGCGTGAGTCAGGTTCTGCAGCTCGCATTCCCCGCCCTTGTCGCAGATGGGGCACTCCAGGGCGTGGTTGATGAGCACCAGCTTCATCAACTCCTGGCGCAGGGCCGCCAGCCTGGGCGTGTCGGTCACCACCTCCATGCCTTCGGTGACCGGGGTGGCGCAGGCCGGGATGGGCCGCGGCGGCCCGGGCTTCACGTCCACCACGCAGATGCGGCAGCTGCCGATGGGTTTCAAGGCCGGATGGTAGCAAAGGAAGGGGATGAAAATCCCGTTCTCTTTGGCCACTTCCAGGATGGTCGAGCCCGGTTTCGCCTGAATGGCCCGCCCGTCGATGGTCAGATTTACCATAGGGTTATTCCTGTGTTGAAATGCCAAAAAATGTTTCAGGTAATGTGCGGGGATTGCCACGTCTTTGTCGACCGAACCTCTATCCATTCCAATAAAGCCTGCGCTACCACAACGGAAAACGGAAAACGCTCTTTTATCTGTCCACGTCCGCCAACACGATGTCCATGGTGCCGATCATCGCGATCATGTCCGACAACAATCTCCCCCGGCACAGCTTGTCCAGGGAGCCCAGCACCACGAAGGACGGCGTCCTGACTTTCAGCCGGAACGGCTGGGGGCCGCCGTCGCTGACAATATAAAAGCCCATCTCGCCCTTGGGGGCCTCGATGCACTGGTAGACTTCACCTTTAGGCGGCGTGATGCCTTCCTGGATCAGCTTGAAATGGTTGATCAGGCTGGCGATGTCGCTGTAGACCATCTCCTTGGGAGGCAGGCTCACCCGCGGGTCGGCGCACTTGATGTCCCCGGGCTCGGTCTTGGCGATCTTTTCCAACGCCTGCTTGACGATGCGGTTGCTCTGGAGCATTTCCTGCATCCGCACCATGTACCGGGAGTAGGTGTCGCCTTTCTGCGTCCCCAGGGGCACGTCAAATTCAAACTCTTCGTAGCTGGAGTACGGGTTGTCCCGCCTGAGGTCCCAGTCCACCCCGGAGCCCCGGGCCATGGGGCCGGACCAGCCCCAGTCCAGAGCCTCGGCGGCGCTCATGGTGCCCACGCCCATGGTGCGCTGCTTCCAGATGATGTTCTGGGTCAGGAGGGTGTCGTAATCCTGCCAGTTTTTGTCGAAGGTCTTGGCAAATTCCCAGGCCGCCGCCATGAAGCCCTCGGGCAGGTCCGCGGCCAGGCCGCCGATGCGGAAATAGAGCGGGAACATCCGGGCCCCGGAGGCCATTTCGCACAGGTCCATGATCTTTTCCCGCTCTCTGAAGCAGTAAAACAGCGGGGTCATGGCCCCCAGGTCGTGGCCGTGGGTCCCCAGCCAGAAGAGGTGGGAGGCGATCCGGGTCAACTCCACGATCAACACCCGGATATACTGGGCCCGCTTGGGGATCTCGACGCCCAGCAGCTTTTCCACCGCCAGGCAGAAGCCGAAGTTGTTCACTTCCCCGGCCAGGTAGTCCACCCGGTTCATCAGGGGCAGGCACTTGTGATAGGTGCGGTACTCGCACATCTTTTCGATGCCGCGGTGGAGGTAACCGATGTCCGGGTCGGCGCTGCAGATGAGCTCGCCGTCCAGCTCCACCAGGACCCGAAGGACCCCGTGGGTGCTGGGGTGGCTTGGCCCCACGTTCAGCAGCATGGTCTCGGTGCGTTTCATGGCTTGGTTCATGTGACTTCCCGTGTCGCCGCAGGTTTTAGCCTGCGTGGGTAATATATTCGTTGCTCAGGCGCCGGCGTGAGCCTCGCGGCCTTGGAAAACTTAATATCCCCGTAAGGGATAATCCTTCCGCTGGGGATGGCCCACCCAATCCCCGGGCATGAGAATGCGCCTCAAGTCCGGGTTGCCGTTGAACCGGATGCCCATCATGTCGTAGGCCTCCCGTTCGTGCCAGATGGCCGTGGACCACACCTTGGCCACCGAGTCGATGGACTGGGGCCTGGTCGTCCGCCAGCCGCGCCTTCAGGGTGATGCGGCCGTGGTGCTTGTGGCTATAGAGGTTATAGACCACGCCGAACCGGGGGCTGGCGGGGGAGTAATCCATCCCGGCGATCATGGACAGGTACTTAAAACCGGTGTCATGGCCGTCTTTGAGGGCCGTGCAGATATCCACAATCCGCTCCGGCTTCACCTCGACGGTGGTGTCGCCCCGGAACTCTACTATCTCCACCACTTCGTCGGCAAACTTTTCTTCCAGCAGGGCCACCGCTTGTTTCATGCCGCCACCTCCTTCCGGGCCTGCAGGCTTTCCTTGTACTTCTGGCGTCAGGAAGGGGTCTTTCAGGATCTGCTCGTGGAGCTTCAAGATGCCGTACAACAGACCTTCGGGCCGGGGCGGGCAGCCGGGCACATAGACGTCCACCGGCAGGTACTTATCGATGCCCTGGACCACGGCGTAGGAGTCGAAAATCCCCCCGGAGGTGGCGCAGGCCCCCATGGCGATGACCCACTTGGGTTCGCTCATCTGGTCATAGACCCGCTGGATGGCCGGCATCATCTTCTTGACCACGGTGCCGGCGATGATGATCACGTCCGCCTGGCGGGGGGAAGCCCGGAAGGCCTCCATGCCGAAGCGGGCGATGTCCCAGCGGTTGGCCGCGGTGCAGATCATCTCGATGGCGCAGCAGGCCAGCCCGAAGGTGGCGGGCCAGAGGCTGTTCTTGCGCCCCCAGTCCACCAGCTTCTCCAGGGTGGTGGTCAAAACGTTGTATCCTAGATGTTCTTCAATACCCATTCCAGTGCTCCATGTAGCGTTTTTGGGCATTGGCCCACCGTATTTGGCGGGGATTGCCCGCCCTACATTTACGAGTGGCGGGCCGGGGACGCCCACCCAAACCGGATTATGCTTATTCCCACTCCAGGGCGCCCTTGCCCCAGACGTACACCAGGCCCACCGCGATGATGCCGACGAACACCAGCATCTCCACGAACCCGAACCAGCCCAGGGGCTTGAAGACCACCGCCCAGGGGTACAGGAAAATCGCTTCAATGTCGAACACGATGAAGAACATGGCGATGACGTAGAAGCGTACCGTGTAGCGGCTGCGGGCGTCGCCGATGGGGTCCATGCCGCACTCGTAGGGCATGTCCTTGGTGGGGAAGTGCTTCTTCTTGCCCAGCATCTCCGACAGGAAGACGATGACGCACACCAGCCCGATCGCGGCCACCATGTAAATTACAACCGGCACATAATTGATCAGCATAGGTTAATCCTTAAATGCATTGGCTTACAGTTCCAGCGAAATGTACTCCGCCTGACTTTTTAAAACCGGTATCGGGATATTATCCTCGCGCATCCCCTCCAAATGCATCTTGATAGCCTCAGTCATCCGTTGCTTCACTTCTTCCCTGGTGCTCCCAGTGGCGATACAGCCGGGGAGATCAGGGCATTAAGCGGAATAATTGCCGTTTGCCTTTTCAATTACTATTGAGGAATTGTTCCATGCCATTAATTCATGTAGCCTGTTCAACTGCCCAGCATTAATCGTCCTGATGGCCATGTCTCGACCCTATACTTTTGTGGCATCGGCATCTTGCCGCCCTGCTCTTTGTAGGGGCAGGTTTTAAACCCGCCTGTACCATTGCCTAGCGTTTTGCTAATGCGAATGCTCTTCGGCCTTGCACACCCCCAGGGGGCAGTTGCCCGCCAGGTGGGCGTCGTATTCGTCCTTGAAGCGCTCCATGGTGGTCTTGAGAAAGGAATACGGGCTCCATCCCAGGGCGCAGTTGGCGCTTTGCACCATGGTCTGGGCCAGGGTCAGCATCCGGTCCAGGTCGGCCTGGGTGCCCTTGCCCGCGGCCACCTTGCAGATCATCTCGTAGAGCACCCGGGTGCCCCGGCGGCAGGGGAGGCAGAAGCCGCAGGACTCGTGCTGGAAGAAGTACAGCAGGCACTTGACCACGTCGATGACGCAGACGGTCTCGTCCATCACCAGCATGGTGCCGGAACCCACGCCGCCCTGCCGATCTTGCCATGGCCGCATGTTCCAGGGGCGTGTTGAGATGCTCGTCAGTGATGAAGCCGCCGAGGCCGCCCGCCCGGTTGCACGGCTTTGAACTTGTTGCCGTCTGACGGACGCCGCCGCCGTATCTGGTCGATGAGGGTCCGGACAGGGGCATGCCCAGGTTGGCCTCCACAACGCCGGGGCGTATTGACCTGGCCCACCACCTGGAAAATCTTGGTGCCCTTGGTGTCTTCGGTGCCCTTGGCTTTATACCATTCGGGGCCGTTGACCAGGATGACCGGCACCTGGACAGCGATTCCACGTTGTTGACGATGGTGGGCTTGTACCAGACGCCCACCTGGCCCGGGAAGGGCGGTTTTACCCGGGGGTTGCCCCGCTCGCCCTGGATGGACTCGATGAGCGCGGTTTCCTCGCCGCAGACATAAGAGCCGCCGCCGGTCTGAACCTGGATGTGGAAGGAAAAATCGGTGCCCATGGATGTTGTCGCCCAGGAGATTCTTGGCCTTGGCCGCCTCAATGGCCTTCTTGAGGCGATACATGGAGAGGTAATATTCACCCCGGCAGTAGATATAGCCGACGCTGGCGCCCACGGCGTAGCCGCCGATGGCCATGCCTTCCAGCACCCGGTGCGGGATCGCCTTCCATGAGGTAGCGGTCCTTGATGGTGCCCGGCTCCCCTTCATCGGCGTTGCAGACGATATACTTGGGGGTGATGGGGCTGGGCCGGGTGAAGGACCACTTCAGGCCGGTGGGGAAGCCGGCGCCGCCCCGGCCCCTCAGGCCCGAGTCCTTGACCATATTCACCACCTCTTCCGGGGTCATGGTCCAGGGCCTTTTTCAGCCCCTCGTAGCCGCCCCGGTCGAGATAGTCGTCCAGGCTCATGGGGTCAATCTGGTCCACGTTGCTGGAGCAGACCAGCTCATCGCGACTGGCGGGATAATCGCTCAGCGGGTTGGTGGTGCGGGGGAGCTGCCGGTAAGTCCGGGGCCTTGCCCGCCCGGTAATCGGCGAGGATGGTCTTCACTCGCTCCGCCGTCAGGCGGCCGAAGCACCACCTCGTTGATCTGCATGGCCGGGGCCACTTCGCAGACCCCCAGGCAGGCGGTGTGCTCCAGGGTGAAGAGGCCGTCGGTGGTGGTTTCCCCCACCTTGATCCCCAGTTCGGCCTTGAGCACCTCCACCAGGTTCTCGGCTCCCATGATGTGGCAGGGGGGCGACTCGCACAGCCGGATGATAAACTTCCCCCGGGGCGTCGGCGAGAACATGGTGTAAAAGCTCATGACACCGTAAAGGTAGGGATAGGGAATATCCATGCCCTCGGCTATCATCTTGAGGGCTTCCAGGGGCAGCCAGTTGCCGCAAATGCCCTGAACGGCATGCAGGGCGGGCATTACCCCCCCTTTGACGGCTCGGTAATGGCTGACGGCATCCTGGATGGCGGATATCTGCTTGGGGCTCAACGTGGCGCTAGCGGGGGTTTTAATCTCCATCGTTATCGATCCATGGGTTCGGGGCTTTGTGAATATTTTCTTTATTCCTCGAATTTTTATTACCAATCCCTCCGGGTGTCAAGTCTTTTTTCCGGATTTCTGGCCGGGCCCCACGAGGAAGAAAGTTCGATCCGGATTAATCGACGGGTTTTCTCTTGCCTCGCCAGCAAGTTAGGTTACCCGGATTATAAATCCCCGGCCGCGCCGGCCCTGGCCGGCTCAGCCTGTCCTGAAAAGTTCAAAGTTGAGACCTCTGCAGAAAGCCTTTTTGTCATCCTGACTGGAGCGAAGGATCTCGTATTTTCTCGTATTTATGAGGTCCTTCGGTCGCCCCGCTCCCTCAGGATGACAGATTTGAGGACTTTCCCAGAGGTCTCAAGGTTCAAGGGTCGAAGTTTAGGTGTTTCAGGCAGGATGCCCACTGCGCCCCGGATCAAAAGCTGGCCTGGAGATCAGGAGGGAACCGCCATCTACGGCCGCGGTCTCAAGGCCCCGGCCGGGCCGGGGCGCGAGGTGGGAAAACGGCGGCGGTTACTCCCTTGCCGATAAGCAGCCAGGCTAACCCGACGGCGTACCCGGCCAGAACGTCGTCCAGCCAATGGGCCCGTAAATAGATGCGGGTGAATCCCACCAGGACTATCAGGGATAAGGATACCACCAGGAGCGCGATCCGGCCCCAGGCGCCTCGGCACCGCGGCCACAGCAGGTAGGTGGCGAAGCCGCAGATCAGCATGATGTTAAAGCCATGGCCGCTGGGAAAACTATACCCGTGCACCAGTGCCAGGGGTGCGGCGGGTCGGGGTCTCTGGAAGTAAGACTTCAGGCAGGATACCGTCACCTCCCCGCCCCCATAGGCCAGGAGCAGCAGACTTAAATCCTGCCACCGTTTCCTCAGGAGCAGCCCCAGCGCGGTGATGGCCACCAGGGCCAGGACGACGCCACTGCTCCCCAACCGGGAAATATCCTGCATGGCCCCGTTCAGGCCGGGGCTGAGCAGGCCGGCCAGCCAGGCCGTGGCCTGCATATCACTATACGGCAAATGTCTATCCTCCGGACCCTGCTTGACGATGTGGTTGAATCCCTGTCCGGTGGGGCCGCGTCCCCCGAATGCTTCATCCCGGCAAACCGGCCGGTTTTGTTACCGCCCGCCTCAATCCTGCCCGGGAACCGGAATCCGTCCTGTGAGCCTTATACCAAGATGTGTTCTTCCAGGCAATTTATCTTTAAATTCTTTTGTGGGGCCGGACCTAGGTGTCCGCCCACAGGCGGGCACACACGCCTTAACCTTCCCCTTTTTCGCCTTTTTTTCTTTGCTTGCGGAGCGCCCGGGTCCCGGCCTTCCAGGCGGGCTCGTCCCTTTTGCCTTTGGAACGAGGCTTGGCGGCAGGCGGCGCCATCCCGGGCAGGTCCAGGGCGAAGCTGCCGGGGGTGGGGGCCTGGGGTCGCGGTTTTTCGGCTTTGGGCTTTTCCGGGGCCTGGGGCGGGGGCGGCAGTTGGAGTAAATCCCGGGGCAGGGCCGGGGCCAGGTAGAGGCCCTCGCCGTAGCCCGTGAAACTGAGGCCCCGCCGGGTCGCGGCCTGGGCCTGGACGGTGACCAGGATGGGGTCCGGGGACCGGCGGCGCCCCAGCTTTTTGGCCACCTCCGGGGTCGCGGCCAGGACGAGTTCCCGGTCCGGCAGCGGCTTCAGCCCCTCCTCCCACACCTTGGCGTGGGCCTTGGGGGGGATGGCGGCGTAGAGCAGGGCAGGGGGGGGCTCCCCCGGCTCGCGGCGCAGGTGCGCCGGGGTCAGGGCCCGGATGCGCTCCCCTTCCACCTCGAAGGCCGGGGGCGACATCAGCCCCGCCAGCTGATCCAGGTGATAGCGCCGGACAAAGCCCCAGCCGGGCTCCGCCCCCAGGGCCTGGAGCAGGGACTTGATGGGGATAAATCCTTCCTCCGAGAGGACCAGCCCGAACTCGTCGGGCCGGTGGCTCAGGATGTAGGTAAGCATCCGGGCCAGGGACTCCAGTTGCCGGGGTAGGCGTGACATGATCATCGGGTCTGGGGTTCAGGTTTTGGGTTCCGGGTTTCCGGTTTCCGGCTAGAGCGCTTGTGGTCCAGGAAGAATCTGCGCCTGCTTGGTGATACCATGGTTATTTCCCCTCGGCAAGGGCTCGTTGTTACCCGACTCACCCTTCCTTTGGAAACCAAAAGTGCCGCACTCCGATCCTGAGTTGGCGATTGTCAGCGCTTTTGGAAAATGCTATAAGAAAGAACAACTTCCGACTTGAGGTATCATCTACCGTCACCGCTGCATCTGAAATTTTTGGGGGCCGCCAGTCGTCAACGGGGAGAGCGCTATGGAGCCATGCCACGTCGAACTTTACTCTTTGAGCACCTGCAGCCATTGTAAGGATACCAAAGACTTATTGGACCAGTGCGGCATTGATTACGACTGCGTGGATGTTGACCGCCTGGAGGCGGACAAACGCCGGACCATCCTGGAAGAAATCAAGAAAGTAAACCCTCAGTGCACCTTTCCCACCATGGTGGCGGGCGACAAGGTCATTATCGGCTTTAAAAAAGCTGAAATCAAGGAGGCTCTCGGGATTCCATGACGGTCGAAGAACTCTTTGCAGTCTTAAAGCAGGTCCAGGAGTCCAAAGGCTTCTATTTCAACCAGGATAAGCAACGGGTTTTTGATCTCTTACAGGGCCTGCTGACCAACAAAAGCCGCTACGGCTATATGTGCTGCCCCTGCCGGCTGGCGGCTGAGGACCGGGAGAGGGATAAAGACATTATTTGCCCCTGCGTCTACCGGGAGGCGGATGTGGCCGAATACGGCAGCTGCTACTGTAACCTCTATGTGTCCCAGGAATGGAACGCCGCAGCCATCCCCCACGAGTACGTGCCGGAGCGCCGCCCCCTGGAGAAGCGCTTCCCTCTGTGAGGTTAGCTGCGTCCGCACCGGCACGCGCCCCGGTCGACCACGGCCCGGCGCCGCCTCATCCCCCACGTCTCCCACTCCCATCACGATTTAATTTTCGGCCTAAATTTATCGATTGATTGAGCGCGGCGAACCGATGAGAGCTTTTTGAAAACCGCTTTGCTCTATCCACTGCGGCGGGGCGAGCTCCAATGGACAAGATGGGCTGGGTTTCTCCCCGGCGGCGCCGTTGCAGAACTTCCCGTTTCATGGTAATAGTATCGAGGATTAAGTAAACTTACCAAAACATCAACGCCAGCTAACGATAGAAGCGCACAAGCATTGAGTCTCTACGCCTTAACTACTGTGCAATGGGGAGTGGGATAAGAAATTGTATTCCCCTGGATATTTCATCTGTTCGTTTCAGAGAGAAGAAAGGAGTCTGGGTTAATGGCACGCTGGTCTTTGAGGATATTAACGCTGCTGTTGATTGTCTTCGCCTATTCTGGTGCAATGTCTAATACTTTTGCGGAAGAACCCCGTAAATACATAAAAATAGCGGTACTACCCTGTAACAACATCGAAGTTACGTTCAAGAAGTTTTATCCGTTGATTACCTATTTAAAAAACGAAATGGGAATTGATGTCAGGCTGCTGGTTCCGGCTAATTTTGAAGAATTTCGTGCCGGCCTCGAGAATGGTGAGATCGACTTCGCCCTACTGGACCCGCACATTTTATTTAAGCTCTATGGCTTATTTAATCATGATGAAATTCTCAGAACTTTGACGATGGAAGGAGGAACCACTCAGACCGGAGTGGTGATTGTGAGCAAAGATAGTAATATAAAGAAATTAAGCGACTTAAGAGGGAAGACCGTGATGTTCGGGGCCGAGTCTTCCACCCCCAAATGGGTGGCGGCAAAATTGTTATTCGAGACAAACGGCATCAATATTGACACTGATTTGAAAGGCTTATTCTCACGGCGGGTGTTGCGAAGACATCGCCTTCGCCGTGTACCTTAAATCAGTCGACGCCGGGCGGGTATGCGACCATTTTCTGACCGAGCATGCCGAGAAGCAGAAGGATCTCGGGGTAAAGGCCAGCCAGCTCATAGAGATTTCCAGAACTATGCCGGTTCCAACGCGGATCTTTGCACCCCGGAAAGGGGTCGGCAAAGAGATCACCGCGGCGCTGAACCGGGCTTTACTCGGGCTTGACAAACAGAAACCCGAGCAGGCCAAGATATTAAACCGCGGCGAGATGGGCGGGTTCCAGCGGGCCAGGGTTGAAGATTACGAACGCCATGAGGGCGCTCATGCATGACGGAAAGACAGAGTGAAAAACGTTCCGCAGGCCCATCAGGTGAAGAAAAGAGGGGGGATATGAAACGTTTTCCTCAATGGGTCAATTTCAGGTTACAGACCAAATTGACCCTGTTGATCGAATGTTTGATCATAATTGTGGTGGTGGTGACCGGGGTTATCACCACCATACGTGAGAAAGAAACGTTAGAAAACGAGCTGCGCCGCGTGGGCTGGCGGTGACCAAAGATCTGGCAAAATTCGCCGCCAAGCCGTTATTAAGTAATGACATGGCAACTCTGAGGAGGTTTGTTAATCATTCATTGAATCAGGATTACGTCCGATATGTAATGATCCTGGACCCTGAGGGCAGGGTGGTTATGCACAGCGATCTGGGTGAGATCGGTAAAATTTATCAAGATAATCTGATTAAAAACGCCATGCATTCCAAAGCCCCCGGATTTGCCCGTCCTTTCTTAAGAGAAAACGACGAACGCTTCTGCTTTATCTATGCACCCGTCACCGTGGCGGAAGCCAGGTTGGGAACGGTCATTTTAAGCTATTCATGCATGGCAGCTGAGAAGGAAATTTCCAAGGCCCAGCATCAGATAGTCTTTCTTGGGTTCGCCACGGTGTTAGTCGGCGGTGTCATGGCCTACTTCCTCTCCATTTTTATTACCATGCCCATAAAAAAAATAACGGGTGCGATGGAGAAAGTGTCGAAAGGCGATTTAGATACAGTAATCACCATTAAGAGAAACGACGAAATCGGCACGTTAGTAAATTCATTTAACCAAATGGCCCAGGACCTGGGCCGACATCGCAAGCATCTCGAGATTTTGGTGGCGGCTCGTACCGCGGCGCTCAGTGAAGCCAACAAAAAACTTCAGCAGGAAATCATCGAGCGTACCGAAGGCGGATGAAGAGTTAACCCAATCCCGGGGTCAGCTGCGCGACCTGGCGGCCCACCTGCAAGTCGTCCGGGAAGAGGAGAGGACCCGCATCGCCCGGGAGATTCATGACGAACTGGGGCAGTCACTGACCGCCCTAAAAATGGACGTACACTGGCTGGGCCAGAGATTGCCGACGGACCGGCCCTTGCTGCTGGACAAGATCAAGCGATGTCACGCTCTCATTGATACCACGGTGCAAACCGTCCGGAGAATTTCTTCAGAATTACGGCCGAAAATACTGGATGACTTTGGGTTTTCCGCAGCCATGGAGTGGCAAACCAACGAATTTAAAAGCCGGGCGGGGATCCAGTGCGACTTCAGGTCCGAACCGGAGGACATCCTCTTGGATCAGGCTCGCTCCACCGCAGTGTTCCGTATTTTTCAGGAGACCCTGACGAATATCGCCCGCCATGCACAGGCCACCAAGGTTGAAGTGATCCTCAAGAAAGACTCCGAGACCATCGAACTGACAGTCCGCGATAATGGCGTGGGCATTACTCCAGAGCAAAGTGCGGATCCAAAATCATGGGGGATAATGGGAATCCGGGAACGGGTCCACTCCCTGGGCGGTCAGGTGAAAATTGTCGGGGTCCCGAATCAGGGCACCACCGTCCAGGTCAGCATCCCCATCGCCGAGGCAGGAGGGCCCCAGTGCTCAAGATCCTGATTGCTGATGATCATGCTATTGTGCGGGAAGGTCTGAAACAGATTCTGGCCGAGACTGCCGATATGGTGGTGGCCGGTGAAGCTACCAATGGGCAGGAGGTTTTGGAACTGGTCAGGAAAGAAGATTTTGACCTGGTTCTCCTGGACCTGGCCATGCCTGAGAAAGACGGGCTGGACACCCTCAAGGAATTAAAGCAGGAGAAACCCCATCTTCCCGTCCTGGTGTTAAGCATATATCCTGAAGAACAATATGCGGTGCGCGTCTTAAAGGCCGGGGCTTCAGGTTATTTAACCAAAGAGAGCGCCCCGGATGAATTGATTGCCGCCATCAGGAAGGTGTCCGCAAAAAGGGAAGTACGTCAGTGAGTCCCTGGGGGAACAACTCGCCTCTTATCTGACGGCCGACCCCGATCAACCGGCCCATGAATTACTCTCTGATCGAGAATATCGCGTGATGCTGATGATTTCCTCCGGCAAAACCGTAACCGAAATCGCCGAGGCCCTGTTCCTCAGCGTCAAGACCATCAGTACTTATAGGGTTCGGGCCTTGAGGAAAATGGGCATGAAGAATAATGCCGAGTTTGCTTATTATGCAATCAAGCATGGGCTGCTGCAATAAGACCGCCGGAATATCGCCTATAAAGCTCTCGATGCCTCCAGGGGCAATTCCTCCGCCTCGCGGTCACCTCCCTTACCGGTAGGAATCATTGGCGGCTGAGCCGCTGACGTAGCAAAACCAAACCCTATGAAGACCCCTGTCTGCCGTGTAGGACAAAAACCGACATTGCGGGCTGCGTAACTCCTACGAAATAAATAGGTTTTGCCTGATTTACAAGAACTTTGGTGCATCATAAACTCTATAACCAGTGAACCTTACTGAGTCGCGTATGCGCTTATGAAAAACCACAAAAAATGAGGAGGTAATGTCATTGATGATTGGGAAAAAGTTATTCGTAACTATTTTAGCCCTGGTGGCCTTGGTGGCCTGGGGAGCGTCCACCCCTAATCTGACCGTGGCCCAGGACCAACTGCGGACCCAGGATCGGCTGCTCATGCAGACTCCCGGTTCTTGTCTCCCGGCTTGTCTGCCGGCCCCCCACTAAGGACCAGCTGCCAGACCCGGGATCAGCTGCAGGAACGCCTACAACCACGGCCGAACCCACCCAGCCGCAGCCAACGGCCTCGCACCTGCGGCCTCGACGGCTACCCAGCCGCAGCAGAGCCGGCCCCGGCGGTTACGCAGACCATGACAACAGCTTCAAACCCGAACCCCGGTGTGCTACGTCGTGCGATCTGTTACAGCAAGCGATCAGAAGGATCAGATACATTTGCAAACTCGCATCGGGGGCGGCCGGCGCTAGCCTGCAACGGCTGAGGCCAGCCTTATTATCGACATAGCCAAGCCGGATACGGCCACCAGCCGTATCCGGCTTTTTGCGTCCGACCAGCGCCCCCGGCCATCCGGCCCATGATCCCCTAGGGCCTGAATATACTTAATGAGTTGAAGTTACCTGGAAGCCTATCCGCAAGCCGCTTACGTCGGAGTTCCTGAGGGGCTCTCCCCAAGCTCTCAGGACTGATCGCCGCCACGGCAGGGCGACAGGGTCAAGGGAACCGGAATCGAGAGGCCCCAATAATTCCGGGTCGCATGAGGGCGTTTCTGCACGTTTCCCTCACGCTCTCATGAAAAATATATCTTTTCGGGCTAAATTCAGTCAATTGATGAGAGTGAAGCGCCCCAATGGGTGATATTATCAAACAGAGATAGTTTTCAAATTGGGCCGAATGGGGGGCTGAAGTGAAATTGCAGGAAACGCTGAGCCGATTCAAGGCGGGAGTGCTTTCCCGGATTAGTGCGGCCGATGTCGGCGGTTATGGAAAAGGCCACCGAAGATCTGATCCGCTCGGGGATAGTCGAAAGGGCCAGGAAGATCGGCGATCGGGCTCCGGATTTCACCTTGCCTGATGCAACCGGCGAGTTGGTGAGGTTGGCTGATCTCCTGGGCCGGGGGCCCGTGGTCGTCACCTTCTTTCGCGGCACCTGGTGACCTTACTGTAACCTGCAGTTGCAGGCTTACCAGGCCAGTTTGCCGGAGATCAAAGCCCTCGGGGCTTCCCTGGTGGCGATTTCCCCCAGACGCCGGATCATGCCCTCACCCTGGCGGAAAAGCATAACCTCGGTTTCGAACTCCTGAGCGACGTGGGCAATAAAGTGGCGCGGCAATACGGGTTGGTCTTCTCCCTGCCCGAACCATTGCGGCAGCTCTACATCAAAAAATTCGGGGTCGACTTGCAGGACTACAATGCTGACGAGGCTTACGAACTCCCCCTGCCGGGCACCTTTATCGTTGCGCCCGGACGGCACGATTCATTTCGCCTTTGTCGAAGCGGATTACACCCTGAGATTGGAGCCCGACGAGATCGTCAACCAACTGCGCCAACTGGTTGGGCTCCGCCAGTAATCAAAGCCCCCGGGAGCCGCGGCCGGATCAGGCGACGGTATGTTCGGGCAGACCCTCCGGAGCCTTCAGGAACCTTGACAGAAAAAATCAACACCCCCGGGTTGAGAAGGCTGAAGAACAAGATCTCTGGTGCGGAGGAGTTGACAAGCCACCCATAAATGGTAATTATATCTAGATAATGAATACGGCCCAGTATTTTCACCAGGACCACAAGGAACTCTTGAAAGAGGCGGCGGTCATCGCCGAGGAGGTTACCTCCGACTTTTTCAAGCTGTCTCCCTGTCACTGGCGCCGGGCCCGCTACGACATCCTGACCCTGGAGGCCCTGCGGGCCGAGGAGATTTGCTCCCACGCCCTGGCCCTGGTGGCCAAGTATGACGGCTGCCATAAGGATCGCCTGCTGCGCTCCGCGGCCTTTGATTTTTACCGGGTCTGCCTCCAGGATCACAATATCCTCAAGACCCTGGAGCAGGTTGACGACTTGAGCCTTTTTCCCCTGCTGCTCTATATCGTCACCCACGAACTGGTGCACATCGTCCGGTTCAGCCAGTTTCTGGCCCTGTTCGAGGCCCCGGAAGAGCACAAGCAGGAGGAAGAACGGCGGGTACACCGCTTGACGCAGAAAATCCTGGCGCCCCTGAAGTTTCGGGATTTGCCGCCGGTGATGCGATATTATGACGAGAGGACTCAAGGAGGTTTGCAGTATGCCGATTTATGAGTATCAGTGCGCCGCCTGCGGCCAGGTAATGGAACGCTGGCAAAAGATTTCCGATTCCCCGCTGGCGGAATGTCCGACTTGCGGCGGCAGTCTTCATAAGCTTATTAGCTCCTGCGCCTTTCACCTCAAGGGCAGCGGGTGGTATGTAACGGATTATGCCGGCAAACATGCCGCGTCCGGGGCCGGTGACAATGGCGACAGCGCCAAGGACGCCGGTAACGGCAGCGCCCCCGCCCCCGCCGAGGCCCCCAAGGCCGAGGCCGCGCCGGCTGCCAAGATAAAATGAGGCCCTTGCTGATTCTCCCGGACGGGAGAGAAAGGGAGCGATAATTGGCGGACATCAAGAGTGCTTTAGAATTGGCCCTGGAAAAGGCCGAGCAATACGGGCGGGCCTCCCGGGAAGAGATGGATCTGGCCCAGCACCAGGAGCAGGGACGTAAGCTGGCGGTGCAATTCCTCAAGGGGGAAGGGGACCTGACGGCTGATCTCAAGAGTCTGCCGCCCCAGACGCAGCCCGCCGCCCGCATGGCCATCAAAGAGGTTTTTTTGCGGAACCTCGGCCTGCCCCGGGAAAATGCCGCGGACCCCCGCCAGGACCGGGCCGTGGAGGGCCTCCTCCTGGTGGCCAGCGACCGCAAGGCCATGGCGCAGATTCAGACGGAACTGGAGCAGGTCCTGCAGCAGTTTATCCAATTCCGCAACAACGCCCTGCAGCAGCTCAAGGCCCGGTTTGCCGCCGGGATGGGACAGATGCAGAAGTCCATGGAGGCGCAGTATCGCCAGCCGGTGAACGTGGACGTGGAGCGCCTGCCCCAGTTCCAGGAAGAGTGGCTCCGGTTTAAGGGGCAGCTCCAGCAACAGTTTGAGCCGGTGATGGCCAGCCTCAAGGAGCGCATGCAGCTGGCCTGAAAAATTCGCCGTTAAGCTGATCAAAGATAGGGGGCCCCATGGGGCCCCTTTTTTCGGGAGGGGGTCAGGACTGGTTCTGGGGGCGGCGGCTCCGTTTTGTGCCAAAGAGAGCGATGGACAATTTTTGTGGGGGGCCTGCGTGTCCCCCGCGCAAGGGCGCACACCCAGGTGCGCCCCTCCGTTGCCTTCGTTTATTTTGAACGAAACTTGTTGTCAGGCCTGGCCTTTACCCCTCCCCGTGGAGGATGAACACCGCCCAGAAGAAGGGTTGGGGGTATTTGGCCTTGATGGCCCGGCGGGCCAGGGTCAGGGCCTCCTTCCGGGGCTTGCCCTCCTTGAGAAGGCCATAGAACCGGGTCATGAATTCCACTGCCTCCAGGGAGGCCACCTCCCAGAGGCTCACCAGGACGCTTTGGGTGCCGGCGTCCTGGAAGGCCCGGGAAAAATTCACCACCCCCTCTCCCTCCATGACCTTGCCCTGACCGGTGAGGCAGGCCGACAGGACCACCAGATCGGCCCTGAGCTTTAACCCCAACACCTTGCTCAGGGTGAGGAAGCCATTGTCCCGGCCCTTATTCCCACTTGACCCAGGAGCAGAAAAGGCTCCTGGATGCCCTGGACCCTCCCGGGGAGGTCGGCGTGGGTGGCGAAATGGAGGTAGCGGTAATCCTGTAAAGGGGATTGCCGCAGGGTGGTCTCATTGGCCTTGAGGTCCAGGAGCACGTCCGGGGGATTGGGCGCAACCCCAAACAGCCCGGCGATGGTCAGGACCTCGTCTTCGGTTTCCGGCAGGGCCGGGTACACCAGTTCCTGGCCGATTTTGCTGCTCCGGGTGGTTTTCCCCCACTCCCGGCTGGCGGCCAGGGCCCGGAAGGGAGTTTCCCGGGCCCCCCGGACCCTGCTCGCCGGGGCCGGACCGTCCGGCCGCAACGGCGCAGCCCGGGGGTCCTGGGCACTGAATACCGGATTTCCCAGGGCGAACAGGGGCCGCCCGGCCCGGTGCGCCTGCAGGGTGCGCTTCAGGGCCATGACCGCGGCGGACTGGTAGTAAGTCAGGGTATAGCGGTCCCCCAGGAAGACGCTGTCCGGGAGGCCCCTCCCGGGCTTCACCACCAGGGCCTCAAAGGGCAGGAGCCCCAGGATGCCGTCCGGGACGATAATCACCGCCTCGTCCTCCTTGACTTCTTTGAGGGCCTGGGCCAGAAGCAGCGAGTAGAGCTCGTGAGCCTGGGCCAGGGAAAAGCGGTCGGGCTCCCGGTTAAGGAAGGGCTCCATGAAGGCCTTGACCTTGGCCGCCAACTCCTCCCGGCCGACGGGAATCTTGACCAGGCCCTTGACCCCGCCTTTCCGGACCACGAAGACGAAGCTTTCGGCATCACCCAGCGCAAACTCCAGGAGTACTTCGTTTTCCTTCAGGGGCAGGTCCGCGGCCGGAAGGGGCTGGGGATAGTGGAGCGCGGCATAGACCGGGTAGTCTTGCCGCAATTTCTGCACCAGGGTCTTAAGCTCGCCAGTCAGGCGGGCCCTTTTGTCCTGCACCTCGGCCCAAGTCTCTTCCCCGCCCTTCACGGCCTTCTCCTGTTGGGTCTGCCAGGGCCGCCAGCCGGTTCAACAGGCTTTCCTCCTGCTGCCGCAGCTCGGGAGGGATTTCCGCCCGGGTCTCCTGCCGGGCCCCCTGGGCCATGGCCTCCAGGAGAGCCCGGCCCTTGGCGCCTTCGGCAAAATAAAAGGCCGCCTCCCCGGGCCCGGGCCCGTACTCCCGGAGCGCCGGCGGCAGGGCCTCCGGTTTGAGGGACATTTCCCCCAGGGTGGTAACCAGGGCCCGGTAGGGCCGCACGTAGCCGCCATAGATGCCGGCCTGGAAGAACCCGGCCCGTTCTCCCGGGGCCCGGCGGCGCAGGTCCTCCACCCCCGCCACGGCCTGGCGCAGGTCCAGGGCCGCCTCCCCCAACCGCCCCGCCGCCGCCAGGGCCAGGCCCCGTTGGGTAGCGTACTGCACCTGTTTGACCGGCAAATCCCGCCGGGTCAGGGGCTGGTCGGCCAAGAGCTTCAGGGCCTTCCCGGGTTGTCCCCGGGCCAGCCAGACCTCCACCAGGCCCCCGGTGGATCGGGCTCGCCGGAAATAGGCCGCCGCGGTCGGATAGTCCTTCCGGGCCAGGTACAGAGACCCGAGATTGCTGAGGGTGGTGATGGCATGGGGATGCTCCGGGCCCAGGGATTTTTCAATGATCTGCAAACTCCGCTGGTACAGGGGCAGGGCCTGGTCGTCGGCCCCCATGGCCTGATAGAGTAAGGCCAGGTTGTTGAGGCTGTTGGCGGTGTCGACGTGCACCGGTCCCAGGGCCTTTTCCCGGATCTTCAAGGCCCGCCGGTAGAGGGGCAGAGCCTGGTCATAAGCGCCCATGGCCTTATACAGCACGGCCAGGTTGTTGAGGCTGACCGCAGTGTCGGGGTGTTCCGGCCCCAAGGTCTTTTCATAGATTTTCAGCGCTCGATGCTGCAGGGGCAGGGCCTGGTCATAGGCCCCCAAATCCTCATAAAGCACGGCCAGGCTGCTGAGGCTGATGGCGGTCCCGGGGTGGTCCGGTCCCAGGGCCTTTTCCCGGATGGCCAGGGCGCGCTGGTACAGGGGCAGCGCCTTTTCATATTCCCCCATGCCTTGATACAGCCGGGCCAGGTTGTTGAGCCCGGTGGCGGTTTCCGGATGCTCCGGCCCCAGGGCCTTTTCAAAGATGGCCAGGGCGCGTTGGTAGAGAGGGAGGGCCTTATCGTAGGCCCCCAGGGTCTCATAGAGCCCGGCCAGGTTGGTGAGGCTGGCGGCGGTGTCCGGATGCCCCGGGCCCAACGCCTTCTCCCGGATCTGCACAGCCCGTTGATATAGGGGCTGGGCCTTATCGTAAGCCCCCTGGGCCTCATAGAGCCCCGCCAGGTTGTCGAGGCTGACCGCGGTGTCCGGGTGCTCCGGTCCCAACGCCCTTTCCCGGATCTTCAGGGCCCGCTCATACAGGGGCAGCGCCTTTTCATACTCCCCCAAGGTCTTGTACTGCAGGGCCAGGTTATTGAGACTGGTGGCGGTGCGGGGGTGGTCGGGGCCCAGGGCCTTTTCCACAATCTGCAGGGCGCGCCGGTAGAGGGGCAGAGCCTTTCCATAGGCGCCCTGGTCCACATAGAGTCCGGCCAGGTTGTTGAGGCTGGTGGCGGTGGCTGGGTCATCCGGCCCCAACGCCTTTTCCCGGATAGCCAGAGCCCGCTTAAACAGAGGCAGGGCCGTATCGTAAGCCCCCATGGCCTGATAGAGCGCCCCCAGGTTGTTAAGGGTGACGGCGGTATCGGGGTGCTCCGGGCCCAGGGTCTTTTCTCTGAGCTGGAGCGCCCGCTGGTAGAGGGGGAGGGCCTGGTCGAAAGCGCCCCCGGCCCAAAAGAGGGCCGCCAGATTGTTGAGGCTGGCGGCGGTGGCGGGGTCATCCGGCCCCAACGCCTTTTCCCGGATGGCCAGGGCCCGCTTAAACAGAGGCAGGGCCTTCTCAAAGGCGCCTGAAGCTTTGTAGAGCCCGGCCAGGTTGCTGAGGCTGACCGCGGTGTCCGGGTGCTCCGGGCCCAGGGCCTTCTCATCAAGTTCCAAGGCCTGCTGGGCCAGGGACAGGGCCTCGGGATAGCGTCCGGCCTGATAGAGCTCAACGGCTTGCCGGTTTAATCTCCTGGCTTCCTCCTGGGGAGTTCCTCCTCCCCGCACCGAACCGGCCCCCAGGACACCCAGGCAGAGTACTACCAGGAACAGCCGGACGCTGCGCATGACCGACCTCTCTGTCCCGCCGGTCCCGGGCTCAAGGCGCCCTAAAGGCCCAGGCACACGGTTATTGCGGCAGAAGCTACGTGAACCTGCCAACCACCATCCCGGCAGCATCGACACCCGGCGCCCTGCCGATACTGGCGATTAATTTGGGTAATTGGGCGAAACCATATGATACTCGGAGCTGAGAGTTGGTATTGCCGAGAAAATGAGGCCATTTCCGAGCCATCAGGCGGTCGGGGTTTTTGCCCTGTTCCGGGCCCATGGTGAGAGTTCCGAGACCGACTTATCCGGAGGGACTAGCCTTAACCTGAATAATCTTTCGGGGCCGGCGCCGGGAGAGCCTGAGCGGGCTTGACCCCCATCTTGGCCAGGGCGTCTTTACCCCGCACCGTCAGATCGCTAATGAATTGGAATTGTTCGCGGCTGTCCAGGGGATAGGACTTGAGTTGATAGTGGGTGCCCCAGGGCTGCTCCTGCACAATCACGCGAATGGGGTGGTTGATATCCAGGTAGGGGCTGGTCAGCGCCACATCGTGCAATATCTGGCGCGCCCGGGCGGCATCGTGGTCCGGGTCCACGTAAAAATGGGCGACACAGAGCAGATTGCGGTTGCCGTCGTTGCCATTAAAGATATTGGTGGTCCAGATCTTGATGTGGGGAATACTCACGACGGTATCATCCGGGGTAAAGAGGCGCAGAGCCCGGAGGCTCAGGGACTGTACCTCCCCGTAGGCCCCGTCGATGGTTACCCAATCCCCGACCCGGTAGGGCCGTTCATAGATGGCTACGATGCCGGCAATCAAGCTGCTGATGTAATCCTTGAAGGCAAACCCCAGGGCCACCGCGGTAAAACCCAGGATGGCAATGAGATTTTGCAGGCTGGTCTGAATCACCATGGGAACGATCATGGCGAGAGTAATTATCAGAATAGCCAGGCGAAAGACAGGTATGGAGGGCAGGAGATACATCCGCAGGCGGGCCGGCAGGCGATTGGCCAGCCGGGGGACCAGGCGCTCCACCAGCAGGATCGCTACCCATGCCATCCCCGCAATGACGGCAATCTCGACGAAATCTATCTTGTCCAGTTGATTAAAGATTTGCCCCGCTTTGTCTTTAATGGAATCTGTAATGTTAGATGGCATCGGTCAGGTATCCTTCGCTTTGCAGCACCTGTCGCACCGCCGGATAACCCGCCGGGGTAACCCGCCAGAAGCCCTGGTCCGATTCCACCAGCCCGGAGGCCTCCAGCAGATAGAGATTTTCGAGGATCTCCATGGGAGACAGGGGCAGCAGTTCCGGGAAGATCCGGCTCCACAGGCCGCCGTGGATGAGAAGGGTGTGGAGGACCATCAGCAACCCGAGAGAAACCGGTTGAAAGGGAAACCCCGGCAGATTGATTTTGGACCAGGGTGTCACCAGGATAGGATGGGCGGATTGACCTCCTAGCCGCTGGGGCTTCCTGGTCGCACTCTTCTCCACCTTCAGTCGCTGGGGCTTCTGGGGCGCACTCTGCTCCATCCTCTGGCGTCGTGTCGACAAACCCGAAACTATGACGCCAAACCGCCCAGGCAACTCCCGGAATGCCCCGGCTATAGGCGGCGACATTTTTCAGGAAACTACCGTCTTCTGCAACGGTTCCCTGGCTCCAATCGCCGGAGACCTCGTCCCCCGTCACCGGCGGCAAGACATATTTGCCGCTGTCCAGTTGCCGGAAAACGAAATTATCCTCCGCCGATGCCGACGCCAACTGCTGGAACCAGATCTTCAGGCGGTCCTGGTCGAAGGCCTCCAGGATAAACGGCATGGGAAACACGGTGTCCACTTTGAGGGCCTTGCTCAAGTAGGCCCAGGCCCAG
The DNA here is from genome assembly GCA_963747645.1 of uncultured delta proteobacterium. GTDB lineage: Bacteria > Desulfobacterota > Desulfobaccia > Desulfobaccales > 0-14-0-80-60-11 > 0-14-0-80-60-11. The sequence goes on from CAVVFW010000011.1 coordinate 150,109, forward strand.
GAATCGCACCCCACCAGCCAACGGCGGCTTTGGGAAATTATGTGGTCCAGTAAACGGCGGAGCAGCGTCAGGCCGTTATAGTGGCGGAGATAACAGTGCTCCAGGTGGGGCAGCACCAGGGGTTCGTTGTCTTCCTCGAACTGCGTCAGCCATTCCTGTCCCCCCGTGAGAATCATGTCCGGCGACGGTGCGGCAACCACGCGCCAGCCCCGGGCCTGGGCCCAGGCGGTGAGAATTTCACCGGTGCCGTGATAAGGCGGTCCCACGAATATTTGGTTCGTGGATCCCGGGACCTTGGCGTCTATCCAGGTGTCCAGCGCCGCGGTCATCGCCGCAATGAACGCCGACCAGTCCGGATCAGTCGCCGCCTTATCAACCAACTCTTGGGGCACCTGGCTCAATTCATTTTCGGCAAAAACCGACTCCTCGACTTTGCTCCCCCATCCCAGGCGGAGCCACAACCCGGAAATCCCCTTGCGCATGGTTTCCCGGGACGTCTCCGGCGGCCGTTTATATTGATCCAGGCGGATAAAGCGCCATGGGGTCTGATTTGCGTCCGTAGTCATGGGCAAGAATCCCTAAAAGTAACCATGCCTGGTTATTTAAGCACCACCGCAGTCCCGGCAGTCTCCCGGCAAATCCAGTCTTAGACCAAATCCCAGACAAACGCTCATTTTCCTGTAGGGGCGGACCTGGGTGTCCGCCCTTGATTCAGGGCGCAAACTCTTGGTGTACCCCTGCAATGCCGCGTGGTGCGCTGGCGACCCGGTCTTAAATCCGGCCGGGTGGATCAAGTCCCCCCCTTGCCGGCCCGACCCGGTTGAGGCAATGACTTTGCGACCCCACAGAGTCTCAACTATAAGAGACTCATGATAAAAAGCAACCAAAAACTCATCGGCCAAAATTAAAGAAAACCTAACTCCTGTCCCAGGCCGAAGAGAGAAAACCTCGAAGCCGGGCGGCTCTTGCCCCGGGTGTTTATCCCACCCGGTACAGCCGCCGGAAGTTGTCCCCCAGGATGGCCCGGGTCTGGGCTTCGGGCAGGTTGAGGCTGAGAATCTTGTCCAGTTCGGCGTCGGGGTTGCCGAATGGGTAGTCGCTGCCGAACAGCACCCGGTCGGTGCCGAAGCGCCGGATGAAGTCCTTGATTTCCGGGAGCGCCGCCATGGAAGTGTCGGCGTACACCAGGGGGCGGCGCCACACTCCGGCCAGGTCCAGGGCCACGTAGCCGCCGTTCAACCCCCCCAGGTGGGGGATGATCACCGGCAGGTCCGGGGCCAGCTCCTCCAGGAAGTACCGGGTGTTCTCCAGGGACTCTTCCAGGAGGATGGGCAACTGCCGCTCCCGTACCACCTGCAAAAACTCCCGGCAGCGGGGGGCGTCGTAGTGGTATTCGGGCTCCTCCGGGTGCCGGTGCCACTTGATGGCCACGTATTCCGGACCCAGGTCTTCCCAGGCGAAGTCGTTCCACACGAAGAAGTATGGGTACGTCGCGATCTCCGGGTCCTTGAGGTCCAGGAGGTACTGGTGGGCCCGGCGGCGGCAGGCCTGCCAGGCGGGCGAGTCGGTGAAGCCGGGGTCGGTGCGGTCGTAAATGTCCTCCACCGGCGCAATCGGCGCCGCCCCGCTGATCCCCGCTTCCAGCAGCAGCGGCCGGATGCGGTCCCAACCCCAATTAACGTGCTGCACCCCGGTGTGGAGATGGCAGTCGATGATCTCAAAATCAACAGGCATGGTGGTCTATCCCCGAATAGTGTCGCGATTGATAATTAATCTGATCAGTGAGAACTACGGTTTTCCCCCCTCCTTTAAAGGGGGGCAGGGGGGATTTTTAGAGGAGATTGAAATCTCCCTAAATCTCCTTTAACCGGCAACGTCCGGTGCCCCAACCTGCATTTTGGGTTACCTAATTATGGATCGCTCCATTAACAGGTGAGGTGCAAGGCCGCGGCCAGGCGGCGCGCCCCGCTCAAGTCGTTGATGACCCGGCAGGCCTCCCGGGTGGGGTGGGCCATCAGCTCCACCCCCCGGTCCTGGAGGTAAGCCGCCAGGGCCGGGTCCACCTGCATTTTCCCGGGGTCGCCTTGCCCCACCACCAGCACCTGGGGGTTTGCGGCCAGGGCCTCGGCCACGTCGTCCAGTTGCAGCAGGTGGGCCTCCCGGCGCCACCAGTCGCTCTTGATCCGGCCCGGCCAGATCAGGACGTCGCTTTTGAAGGTCTGCCCGTCAATCACGATAAGCCCAAATTCGTAACGGTCAATGTGCATGTGCGCCTCTCTAATGGCGGCCGCCGCCGCGATAGGGGTCAAAGTAGGGCGGCGTGTACCAGTACTCCAGTTCGGGAGGATACCACTCCCGGGGCACGGGATAATAATATTTTTCCCAGGTGGGGGGGGCCAGCAAGGTGACCTGCCGGGCCTTCAAGAGCAGATGGCCGTTCTCCTGGCCCTCCACGACCCCGGCCACCACCACCTTGCTCCTGGGAACGTATTCGTTGGAGTTCAGCCAGACGTCGCTCGCCACCAGGAAAGTCCCCCCGGAGGCGTCGCCCACCGGATAGAGCCGGTCATCCAGCGGCCGCTGGTCCACCGCCAGCAAACTGCCCTGCGCCCCGGGGGTCACGCTCATGACCTCGCCGCCCAGGATCTCGATCTGGCCCTTATACCGGTCCGGTTGGGCGGACAATTCGGCGAAACCAACCCGGGGGCCGGCCTCCTGCTGCAGGTTGGTGGAGATGGCCGGACCGCAGCCCACCGCCAGGCTGAGCCCCATGGCGAGCCAGAAACTCCCTGACCTTGGCATCTTCTTCTCCTTGAATCAGTGGCCGGTCCTTCTTATCCGGCCCCATGTTCCTCCCTGAAAAAAGCTCTCAGCGCGCTAGGTTTCAGCTAAGAACCCGGCTTCGCGAAGATGATCCACCGGTAGGGTGCGCACTGCGCACCATAACGTATCCCCGGCCCGTCAAGGGCTGCTGCTCCACATTTCCATCCGGCGTGGCGCTCTTTAGACCATGATCCCTATAAAAAAATTATACCTTAGTTAGTCATGATAGGCCAATAGTTGCCAGCGGCGGCTGGCGAGTCGGGTTGCGGTTTTTTCGGGCGGCGGGCGGGGGCCGCCTGTTTGCCCGAGAGGCGGGATGTGCTAAAGTGTCGCCATGAAAGAGAAACGCAGCAGGGTGGCGCCGTCCGCCCGGGTGTGCCTGGACCGGGTCGCGGTGGTCCTGTTCCGGCCCCGGCTGGCCGAGAACATCGGCGCGGTGGCCCGGGCCGCCTGCAACATGGGAATCAACCGCCTGGTGGCGGTTTCGCCCCTGGACCTGGACCGGGAGCGCATGGCCATGCTGGCCACCGGCCCGGCGGAGCGGCTCCTGGACCGGATGGAGGTCCACGACGACCTGGCCCGGGCCCTCGCGCCCTTTCAGTTTATCGTCGGCACCACCGCCCGGCTGGGGGGCGTCCGCAACGACTATTTCTCCCCCCGGGAGATGGCCGCCCGGCTGGTGGAAGTCTCGGCCCACAACGACGTCGCCCTGCTCTTCGGGCCCGAGAACTGGGGCCTGACCAACGACGAATTGCCCTTCTGCCACGCCCTGGTCACCATCCCCACCGGCGACTGCTCCTCCCTGAACCTGGCCCAGGCGGTCATGGTCATGGCCTATGAGCTCTTCACCGCGGTGAGCCCCAACCCCCACTTCGTGCCCCGCCTGGCCAACTCCCGGGAGCTGGAATCCATGTACGCCATGCTCGAAGCGACCCTGGTCAAGATCAACTTCATCAGCCACCTGAACCCGGAGCACTGGATGTTCAACGTCCGCCGGCTCTTCGCCCGCCACGGCCTCCGGGCCCGGGAGGCCCAGGTGATCAAAGGCATCTGCCGCCAGATCGACTGGTACGTGGGCCAGCGTCTGGAAGCCAAGGAAAAATAGGGAAAAGCTAAGGCTTATAGTACATCAACTGCCGGGCGTAGGGGGCCACCGCTTCTTCCAGGCGGCCCTGCTCCTCGGGGGTCATGGGCACGAAGTCCCGGACCGCCGCGGCCAGTTGCTCCACCTGCTTGGCCGAGTCCGCCCCTACCACCGCCAGGGTGACGGACTGGCTCAGGGCATAGGCCAGCAGTTCCTTGACGAGCTGGTCGGGTTCTTCCGACATCTGCGGCAGCTGGCCCCGGCACAGGGTTTTCATGGCGATGACCCCCATCCCCTTGGCCATGGCCTCCTGGGCCAGGGGCAGGAAACTGGCGAGCTGCGGTTCCGCCGGGTTCACCGGCAGGAGCACCGTGTCAAACTCGTAAAGCGTCAGGGCCCGGCGCAGGACTTCCGGGTCGTGGTGGCCGGTGACGCCGATAAACCGCACCCAGCCCCGCTCCCGGGCGTGGTGAAACGCCTCCAGCGCCCCCCCTTTGGCCCCCAGGGCCTCGACTTCCTCCCCGGTCCGGATATCGTGCACCTGCCACAGGTCCAGGTAATCCGTATCGAGATTTTTCAGGGTGATGCTGAGATGGGCCATGGCCTCTTTAAAGGTGCGCCCGTGGGATTTGCTGGTAAGGAAGATCTTGTCCCGGTGGCCTTTCAGGCCGCGGCCCAGGTAGACCTCGCTGCCGGAGTAGGCCCGGGCGGTTTCGAAGTAATTGATCCCGGCTGCCAGGGCCGCCTCAATCATGGCCTGGGCCTGGCGGTCGTAACCGAAGGTCCGCAACACGCCCTCGCCTCCCAGGCCCAACCTGGTGGCGGAGTACCCCGTGCCTCCCAGGGTTTTTTGGGGTAATGTCATAATCCTGCTCCTTTTCGCGATCGTTTCCCGTGGTCAGCCTGAAGCGGCTATCTCTTGATTCCAGGTTGAGAGCTCCGCCCAAAGCCATTTTGTCATCCTGAGCGGAGCGAAGGATCTCGTAATTTCTCGTAGTTATGAGATTCTTCGCTCGCTCTGCTCCCTCAGAATGACCGGTCAGCGCACTTTCGCAGCGGTCTCACGTTGTGACGCAAAGCTCTTTACGGCAGCACAGACGTTGCGCCTGTACGGACTGAAGCGGTGCCGGGACGCTATCCTTCGCAGTCTTGTCAAGATTTGCGACGGCTCACGGCTCATGCCTCACCGCCTTGACAGCGCCCGGCCGCCTGTTATCCTAAAAGATAAGATGTCTGAGCCCGATGTAAAGCCCGCTGCGACTTATCCGGCCCTGGCCGCGGCCCTGCCCCGCATCCCCCGGGGCAGCGGCGTCTACCTGTTCAAGGACCCCGGCGGCCGGGTGCTCTACGTCGGCAAGGCGATCAATCTCAAGCACCGCCTGGCTTCCTACCTCAAGACCCCGGACCGTCACGACCCCAAGACCGCCCTGATGCTCAAGAAAATGGCCCAGGTAGATGTGATCCTCACCGCCACGGGCCGGGAAGCCCTCATCCTGGAGCGCAACCTCATCAAGGAGCACCGGCCGCGTTACAACGTTATGCTCCGGGACGACAAAAACTATCTCTGCCTCCGGCTGGACCTGAAGGAAAATTTCCCAGCCCTCCGGTTTGTCCGGCGGTTCAACCCGGACGGGGCCCTCTATTTCGGCCCCTACGCCTCCGGCGGCATGGCCCGGGAGACCCTGAAGGTCATGAAGCAGGCCTTCGGGGTCCGCACCTGCAAGGAGCGCCGCCTGGCCCCCCGTTCCCGCCCCTGCCTGGAGTATCAGCTGGCCCACTGCCTGGGGCCCTGCGCCGGGCTGGTGACCGAGGCCGATTATCGCCAGGCGGTGGCCGAAGCCGTCCTGTTTCTCAAGGGCAAAGGCGGCAATCTCTTGAAAAGGCTCAAGGAGCGCATGGCCCAGGCCGCGGCCGAGCTGGATTTTGAGCGGGCCGCGACTCTCCGGGACCGGGTCAGGGCCATCACCGCTACCCTGGAGCGCCAGGACATGGCCCGGCCCAATTTCCGCGACCAGGACGTCCTGGGCCTGGCGGAACACCAGGGCCAGGCCCTCATCGCCGTGCTCCTGGTGCGGGCCGGGCTGGTCACCGGCGGCCGGGAATATTTTTTCCCGGAACTCCCTCCCGGCGGCGATCTCTTAGGGGCTTTTCTCAAACAATATTACACCGAGGGCCGGCCGCTGCCCGACGAACTGCTGCTCCCCGCCGAGGTCCCGGACCGCCGGCTCCTGGAGGCCTTGTTCACCGACGAAAAGGGCGCCAAAGTTGCGCTGCTGGTGGCCCCGGGGGGCGACCGGGCCCGGCTGCTGGCCCTGGCCGCGGACAATGCCCGGGACGCTCTCAGGCGCCGCCGGACTCCCCCGGACCCCGGGGCGGCCCTTGGCGACCTGCAAGCCCGCCTGAAACTGGCGCAACCTCCCCGCCCGGCTGGAGTGCCTGGATATCTCCACCCTCCAGGGGGGGCAATCGGTGGGGGCGCTCACGGCTTTTACCGACGGAGTCCCGGACAAATCCCGCTACCGCCGCTTCAAGATCAAGGAAGTGGAAGGCCAGGACGATTACGCCATGCTCCGGGAGGTGGTCAGGCGCCACTACGGTAAGCCCGGCCAGGAACTGCCGGACCTCCTGGTGGTGGACGGCGGCCGGGGGCAATTAAACGTGGTCCTCCAGGCCCTCAAGGAGTTGGCCCTGACCGAAATCCCGGTGGTGGGCCTGGCCAAGGCCACCGAACAGGATGGCCAGCCGGTGCGCGACCGCCTCTTTCTGCCGGGCCGCAAGAATCCCCTGTTTCCCCCGGCCAACGCCCCGGGGTGGCTGCTGCTCCTGCGCCTCCGGGACGAAACCCACCGCTTCGCCATCACCTATCACCGGAAACGCGCCCGCCAGGAATTGCTGGCCTCAACCCTGGACGAGGCCCCAGGCATCGGCCCGGTGCGCAAGCGGCGCCTCCTGGAACACTTCGCCAATCTGGAGGCGATAAAGGCCGCCACGGTGCCGGAACTCGCGGCTGTGCCGGGCTTTAATCAAAAGGTCGCGGAGAGCTTGAAAGAATGGCTGGCGGGGGCAGGGGAGGGGAGGTAGGGGCGAAACCCGCGGTTCTGGCCCTGGCTGTTCTTATGGGATTGGGGGAGGGCGTTTCCGAAGACGAAAGTGCTGACCAGCCCTTGGCCTCTCCCCAAACATACGAGCACTTCGCATTGAGAGGCATCACAAATTGCTTTGGGAGTGAACTCCTTGAATTTGTCTTCGGTCAGCAGCATAACGTAACTGTCACCGCTCACAATCATGCAGGCGGCCGTCTCGTCAGTGAATTGCGGATTAAAGCTGAAGCCGAGCTTGGTAAAAAACTTCATGGACCTAGTGAGGTTCTTTACCGGGAGATTAATGAAGGTTTGGGTGGCCAATTTCTCCTCCTTGATTCTGATTCGGCGCTAAGAAACCGTGTTAAGCTCGCGTTAAACTCGGGCGGCGCAAAGATGCGTCGCACTTAAATGGTCGCCTGGCCCGCCTGGTTGGGGAAAGAAAAGGCCCGGAATCCGGCTTAAGGGGTCATGAGTATCATCCATGAGACCCCGAAACGATCTGTGACCATGCCGAATAACGGGGACCAGAAGGTCTCGGCCAGGGGCATCTGGACCTGTCCACCGTCAGACAGGGCAGTAAAGAGCCGTGTGGCTTCGTCTTTGTCAGCTAATGACAGCGTCAGCGAAAAGCCTTGGAAGGCTAAATGCCCTGAGCTCATGCCATCGGAAGCCATTATCGTGGTGTTGCCGATGCGGACCGTGGCGTGCATCACCTTGTCCTCAGCTCCTGCCGGGCACATGTTGGGATCAGGGCTTTCCTTGAATCGCATGAGCGCCGTCACCTCGGCGCCAAGCGCCTTGTGGTAGAAGTCAAGCGCCTCCTCGCAACGCCCCTCGAAGAACAAGTAGGGTTCGACTAGCATAACTGTCTCCTTATCTAAGGGTTTCCGGCGCAGGGCACCGTATTAATTTCGAGCCGTCGCGGTCCGGGGTGAAGCCCCGGCTGGGGCGATGATCGACGAAATCGGAGACGAAGAGTTCTCCGAACCCTTCAAAGTTCCGCCAGGTGGTCGAGGTCGCGCCCGTCGACGCGGGTCATGGGTTGCAACGACGAGGGGCCGGGCGCATCAGTCTCAGACCACTATCCCCTTACGCCGGCGCCGGGTCGGGGTGGGCGTGGGGGGTGCCCAGGTAGGGGAAAACCTTCAGGAGGTCGGTGTGCGGCTTGAGCCCGTCGGGCGGAATCTTGCCCTTGGAGAGCATGGCCAGGCGGTGCGCCACGATATGGTCGGTGAGCCGGCGGCCGTTGGGGTAGCCGCCGGGCTTGGTGGGGTCGAAGCTCAGCATGTCGGGCAGGACCCCCTCGGCATCGATCAAGGCCCTGGCCTCTTCCCTGGAGTAGCCCCCGACGTGCTCTAATGAATGGATGACCGGGTCGAGGAAGCGCTCCCGGTCGTGCGCCGGCTCGCCGCGGTTGAATGCCATTTTGATCTCGTCGGTGAAGAAGAAGTTGGCGAAGGTCGGGTGGCCGGAGCGATCGACGGGCACGAGCTTGCCGTCCCGGCGGATACTGACCCGCCCCCAGATGCGGACCGAGGGCTTGCCGCCGAGCAGACGCGTCGGCAGCTCAAAGGCCATGCTGAACACGTTATAATTGGCAAAGAGGTCTTTGCCGGTCCAGCGGCCCGGGTCCGGGGCTCCCTCAAGGCCGGTGAAGTTCTTGCCGCCCTTGTAGTCGAACATGTTCATGATGCCCACGAAGTCGATAAAGAAAGCGTCGCTGCGCAGTCCCAGGAAGCAGGTGTAGGGGCCCGAGGTGTGGATGTGCGGCTCGGGACCGAACGACACCTCGACGTCTGTAAAGATGGGCTCGCCGGCGGGCTCAGCCTGACGGGCCTCCGGGCCGGTTGCCAGGTAGACGGTGGCCCGCTGCCGGCCGCCTTCCGGCTTGGAGAACACCAGGATGAAGGCGATATCAGTCTCGCCGTCACCGTCGTTGTCAATATTGATCCGGTACACCGCGTCGGGGTGAAACTCCGCTTCCTCGGCGAATGAGTTGCAGTTGAGGATGATCACGGTCTTCGAAGCGTCCGCCGGCGCCTGGAAGGCGTAGAGATCCGTGAGGTCGAGTCGAGTGTCACCTTCGGGAGGGCCGAGTTTTAGGCCGGTGAAGTGGTTCGACATGCTGTTCTCCTTGCGATAGCGGCGTTAGGGAGCACCATCTACAGGAAAGAGTAGTAATGGCCCTTGCGCCTGTCAAGCGCCTTGGCGGCGCAACGCCTGGCGAGCCGACGATGACAGAAAGCTCTGGAGGGGGTGCAGACACAGGAGGATAGGAAGGGAGTTTAAGACAAGGCCGGGGATCCTTGCAAAGATACCACCCGGCCCTGCTCTTAAGGTTTCATGATGCGATTCTATTGGGACTGGGATTTGATCTGCTCTTGGGTGAGGCCGAAGCGCCGCTGGCGCTGCTGGTAGGTTTCTAGGGCCTTGAGGAAGTCGGCCTCCCGGAAGTCGGGCCACAGGGTCTCGGTGACATAGAGTTCGGTGTAGGCCGCCTGCCAGAGGAGGAAGTTGCTCAGGCGGTACTCGCCGCTGGTGCGGATGATGAGGTCCGGGTCCGGCATCCCGTTCGTGTAGAGGTGGCGAGAAAACAAGGCGGCGTCGATGTCTTCGGGTTTAAGGCGCCCCGCCGCCACCTCCTGGGCCAGGGTCTGCACCGCATGCAGGATTTCGCTGCGCCCGCCGTAACTCAGGGCCAGGGTCAGGTCCATCTGGGTACCCCCGGCAGTGGCGGCAATGCTATATTCCAGTTCCTGCAGCACTCTCTCGGGCAACAGCTTCAGGTTGCCGATGGCTTTGAGGGCGATCTGGTTGGCCTTCATCTCGACCACATCCCGGCGCAGATAGCTCCGCATCAGGGCCATCAACACCCGGATTTCCATGCGGGGGCGCCGCCAGTTCTCTTCGGAAAAGGCAAACAGGGTGAGGTAGGAGATGCCCAGGCCGTGGGCCACGCGGCTCACTACCCGGACCGATTCAATGCCGGCCACGTGGCCCCGGACCCGCATCAACCCTCGACGCTGGGCCCAGCGGCCATTGCCGTCCATGATAATGGCGACGTGACGGGGGATTTTTTGGGGTTCCAGAGGCATATAATGGTTCAGTCAAGGCGGTCCTCCGGCCCCTTAAAAGGACATGATCTCCTTTTCTTTTTCGGCTGCCTGGACTTCCACTTTCTTGGTGTATTCATCCGTGATCTTCTGGACCTCGTCCTGACCCCGGTGGGCGTCGTCTTCGGCCAGGATCTTCTCTTTCTTCATCTCTTTGAAATCTTCGTTGGCTTCCCGGCGAACGTTGCGCAAAGCCACCTTGGCCTCTTCCTCCATTTTTTTCACCATCTTCACCAGGTCCTTCCGGCGTTCGGTGGTGAGGGCCGGAATGGGCAGGCGGATGATCTTGCCGTCGTTGACCGGATTCAGGCCCAGGTCGGATTTGAGGATGGCCTTCTCGATATCCGCCATCACGGACGTATCCCAGGGTTGGATGGTGAGCAGCCGGCTCTCGGGCGCCGCCAGGGAAGACACCTGGTCCAGGGGCATGGTAGTGCCGTAACACTCTACCTTGATCCCTTCCAGCAGGGCCACGGAAGCCCGTCCGGTGCGTACCCGGGTGAGGTCCCGGGCCATGGCCTCCAGGACCTTGTCCATCTTGCGTCTGGTTTCGTTGAGGACCTCATCTTTCATCGCCGCGCGTCTCCACGATGGTGCCCACCTTCTCGCCGAGCACCACCTTCTTCATATTTCCCGGCTCCAGCAATTTGAAGACAATGATGGGGATATGCTGTTCCATGGCCATGGTGATGGCGGTGCTGTCCATGACCCGGAGGGATTTTTCCAGAACGTCGAAATAGGTGAGGCGGGAAAAAATCTGCGCCTGTCCATCTTTTTCCGGGTCCCGGTCATAGATGCCCGCCACCCTGGTGCCCTTGAGGATGGCCGTGGCCCCGATCTCGGTGGCCCGGAGGGCCGCGGCGGTATCCGTGGTGAAGTAAGGGCTGCCGGTGCCGGCGCCGAACACCACGATCCGCCCCTTTTCCAGGTGGCGCATGGCCCGGCGGCGGATATAGGGCTCCGCCACTTCGTTCATGGTGATGGCGCTCATGACCCGGGTGGGAACCCCGGCCTTTTCCAGGGCGTCCTGGAGGGCCAGGGCGTTGACCACGGTGGCCAGCATCCCCATATTGTCGGCCACGGCCCGGTCAATCCCCTGGGCGCTGGCTTCCAGGCCCCGGAAGATGTTGCCGCCGCCCACCACGATGCCGATTTCCACCTTCAGGTCCACCACCGCCTTGATCTCCCCGGCGATGGCTCGCAAGGTTGCGGGGTCCAGGCCGAATTTCTTCTCCCCGGCCAGGCTTTCGCCGCTCACCTTGAGGAGGATGCGGCGATATTTGACGGTCGGCGGCGCCATGGGGCCCTGCTTACGCACCCACCTGGTAGCGGGTGAACCGCTTGACCTTGAGTTCCTTGCCCCCCAGAGACGCCCCCACTTCCTTGAGGAACTGGGTCACGGTAAGGTCCGAGTTCTTCACGAAGGTTTGCTCCACCAGGCAGACTTCCTTATAGAATTTCTCCAGGCGGCCGGTGACCATCTTCTCGATGATCTTCTCCGGCTTGCCGCTCTCTTTGGCCGACGCCTCGTAAATGGCCTTTTCCTTGGCGATGAGTTCCGGCGAAATTTCTTCCCGGCCCACGGCCAGAGGTATGGTAGCAGCCACCTGCATGGCCAGGTCCTTGGCCGCGGTCACTGCCTCCGGGGCGGTGCCGCCGCCGCTCAACTCCAGCATGACCCCGATCTTGCCGCCGTGGTGGATGTAGGCCACCACCAGGTCACCCTGATAGCGGGTGAAGTGCCGGATACGGATGGCCTCCCCGGTCTTGGCGATCACCTCGTTGAGGTAATCGGTCACCGAAAGGCTGGCCTGATGCGCACAGGGCTGGGTCAGGAGCTCTTCGACACTCTCCAACGCCACCCCGGCCAGGTGCTCCGTCAGCCGGGTGCCTAACTCCACAAAGGCCGGGGTCTTGGCCACAAAATCCGTTTCGCAGTTGACTTCCAGCAGGATGCCGGATTTCTGATCCGGGGCGATGGACGCCCAGACCGCGCCTTCGGAGGTGGCCCGGTCGGCCCGCTTGCTGGCCACGGCCAGGCCCTTCTGGCGCAGGTAGGCCACCGCCGCCTCCAGGTCGCCGCCGGTTTCTTTCAGGGCTTTCTTGCAATCCATCATCCCGGCGTCGGTCTTGTTACGCAGGGTTTTTACCAGTTCAGCCGTAATTTCCAACGTGTGCCTCCTTATAATGGAGGGTTCCGATTGACCTGAGGCGACCAAAAGCGACAGAATTAGTGCCCAACCGGGACCGCATCAGCCAAGATGCGCCCCCCGTGCCTATGGCCACGTAGGGGCGGTGAGGACACCACCCCTACAGTTTGTTGCGCCTAGAGTCAACAGTGAACCCCCTACAGCTTATTCACTGCCAGGACCAATCATCAAGCCTCGGGTTCAGCCGCCGCCGCCGCTACCGGCTCTTCCGGGACTGGGGCTTCCACTACCGGCGGGGCCTCCGCCTCGATTTCAGCCTCGGCCATCTCCTTGTCGGTAATGGCCTGGTGCCGTTCCTCGGCCAGTTTCTTGCCGTCCAGCACCGCGTCGGCCACCCGGGAGGTGAGCAGGCGGATGGCGCGGATGGCGTCGTCGTTGCCCGGGATGGGGTAGGTGATCTCCGTGGGGTCGCAGTTGCTGTCCACGATGGCCAAAAGCGAAATTCCCGTTTTCTGGCCTTCCGCCACCGCGATGTCTTCCTTCCGGGGGTCCACCACGTAGACGATATCCGGCAGACGGCCCATATTCTTGATGCCGCCCAGGGAGCGCTCCAGCTTGGCGGCCTTCTTTTCCATCATCAAAATTTCTTTCTTGGGGAAGCGCTTGAGGGAGCCGTCTTCCTTCATGGCCTCGAACTCCTTGAGGCGCTTGATGGACTTGCTGATGGTCTGGTAGTTGGTGAGCATGCCCCCCAGCCACCGGTGGTTGACGTAGAACATGCCGCAGCGCTTGGCCTCTTCGGCAATGGCGTCCTGGGCCTGCTTCTTGGTGCCCACGAACAGGACGAGGCCGCCGTTGGCCACGGTTTCCACCACGTAGTTGTAAGCGACTTTAAAGAACTGGACGGTCTTTTGCAGATCGATGATGTGGATGCCGTTTCTGGCCCCGAAGATGTAAGGTCCCATCTTGGGATTCCAGCGGCGGGTCTGGTGGCCGAAGTGGACCCCGGCCTCCAGCAATTCCTTCATGGTGACATACGACATGGTTACTGCCTCCTGGTTGGTCCGCCGCGCCATGGTCGGCGGGGCCACCGACTCCGGTGGTCGGCACCAGCCCGCCCTAGAATGGCGCGTGAGAATTTTTTAAATCCATTCTTTATACCAGAACCACCGGGGCTTGACAAGGGTTTTGGGAGCGGAAAAATCTCGCCGCGGGCGGCCTGGCCCCACAACGGCAGTGAGTTGTTTGATTATTTTTCAAACTCACCGATTCTATCTTTTGGGCGTAGGGCGGGAAAGTGAAACGCATCCCGCCTTCAGCATCTTGGCACACATAAAAATGGTCCGGACCAAAAGGCTGGCGCCAAGGCTGAATTTTCCAGCTTTTGCTCAGAGCATAGCCCTGGCAGAGGTAAGGATCTGATGGTAGAATAAGCCCCGTCAGGTCTTTATAAAATCATCAACTTCAGGCTCTCAAGATGAACCCGGACGATCCTTATAGCTTCAACACCATAATCGACCGCCGGGCTACCGCCAGCGTCAAGTGGGATAAGTATAAAGAGCAGGATATTATCCCCATGTGGCTGGCAGACATGGATTTCCCCTCGCCGCCGGCAGTAATCGAGGCCTTGCATCAGAGGGTGGACCAGGGGGTGTTTGGGTATCCCAGGGTGCCGGATGAGTTGATTGCGGTGGTCTTGTCGATGCTCCTGACCGAGTATGGCTGGGAGGTGCAGCCCGAATGGCTGGTGTGGTTGCCGGGCCTGGTCACTGGACTGAACCTCGCCTGCCGGGCGGCAGCCGTGAGCGGCGAAGAGGTGATGACGTGCGGTGCCGGTATACCCGCCCTTTCTCAGCGCGCCGGGGTTGAGCCGCCGCCATCTCACCACCCTGCCGCTTATCCGGGAGGCCGGCAGATGGACCCTGGACTTTGACCGGTTGACCTCCCTGATCACCCCCGCCACGCGCTTGTTCCTCCTGTGCAACCCCCATAATCCGGTCGGGACGGTCTTCACCCGGCAGGAACTCGCTGCCCTGGCCGGGATCTGCGATCAGTACAACCTCATAATCTGCTCGGATGAGATCCATTGCGGCCTGGTGCTGGACGCGGACAAGGTCCATGTGCCCATCGCTACCCTGGATCCGGCCATCGCCAACCGCACGGTCACGCTGATGTCGCCCAGCAAGACCTTTAACCTGCCTGGCTGTGCCTTCGCCATAATTCCGGCCAGGCCGTTGCGCCAGAAGTTTAGTCAGGCCATGGCCGGCCTGGTCCCCGGCCCCAACCTCTTCAGCTGCACCGCCGCCCTGGCCGCCTACCGGGATGGAGGCGCCTGGCACAGGGCGCTGCTTGACTACCTGCGTCGGAACCGGGATACGGTACGCCGGGCCGTTAACCGTATGCCCGGCTTATCCATGGACCACGTCGAGGCGACCTACCTGGCCTGGATCGATACCCGGGCGGCGGGGATAAAAGAACCCGGAAAATTCTTTGAACAAGCCGGGGTGGGACTGGGCGATGGCATCGACTTTGGCGGACCCGGGTTTGTGCGGCTGGGCTTCGCCTGTCCCCAGGCGACCCTGGCCGAAGCCCTCACCAGGATGAGCCGGGCCCTGCTGGCCCGCTAACCGGAAGGATACCCTATGACCACCAATGAAAAACCGCACCGTGCCATTTTGCAGGGCATCGCCCATCAGGCCATGCTGGATAGAGGTTTACTCCCTGATTTTTCGGCCGCCGCCCTGGCCGAACTCGCCAGGCTTCAGGTGCCTGCGGCCACCCCGGGCGAGCCGGTTCCCGACCTGGGGAATAAGCTGTGGGCTTCCATCGACAACGATGACTCCCGGGACCTGGATCAGCTTACCGTGGCCGAGGCCATGCCGGGAGACCGGATCAAGGTCCTGGTGGCGGTAGCTGACGTGGACTCCCTGGTTAAACCTGGCTCAGCCATTGACGCCCACGCCCATCACAACACCACCTCGGTTTATACCGCGGCCGAGATATTCCCCATGCTGCCGGAAAAACTTTCCACCGACCTCACCTCTCTGAACTTCAACGAGAATCGCCTTTCCCTGGTCGTTGAAGTCGTGGTGGGCGCCGACGGCTCCCTTCAGGACTCCCAGGTCTATCGGGCCCGGGTCCGGAATCAGGCGAAACTTGCCTATAAAAGCGTGGCCGGCTGGCTGGAACAGCAGGGAGCTGCTCCTGAAGCCCTGGTGGCCGTGCCGGGCCTGGCCGAGAACCTGCGCCTCCAGGACCGGGTAGCCCAGAGTATGAAGAATTTCCGCCAGCTCCAGGGGTCCCTGAGTCTGGAAACCATTGAGGCCAAGGCGGTATTCGACGGCGATCAGATCCGCGCCCTGGAACTGGAAGAAAAGAACCGGGCCCGGGAGATCATTGAGGAGTTTATGATCGCGGCCAACGGTGTGGTGGCCCGGTATCTCCAGGCCAGAAAGTTCCCCTCCCTTCGCCGGGTGGTCCGCACGCCGAAACGTTGGGACCGGATCGTCGAACTTGCCGGGGCGCGCCAGGTTAAACTTCCGGATAGCCCTGATTCCAAAGCGCTGGAGGAATTTCTCCTCAAGGCCAAAGCCGACGACCCGGTAACCTTCCCCGACCTGTCCCTGGCGGTGATCAAGCTTTTGGGCTCCGGCGAATACGTTGCCGAGGACCCTGGAGAGATTGCCCCCGGCCACTTCGGCCTGGCAGTTAAAGACTATGTCCATGCTACCGCGCCCAATCGCCGCTACCCCGACCTGCTTATCCAGCGCTTGCTGAAAGCGGCTCTGGCCGGGAAGCCGGCGCCCTATAGTATGGGTGAACTGGAGGACCTGGCGGTGCATTGCACGGAGGCCGAAGATGCCGCCAAGAAAGTCGAGCGCCAGGTGGGCAAAGCCGCCGCGGCGCTGCTGCTGGAATCTCGAGATCGGCGAGCAGTTTGAGGCGATTGTCACCGGCGCCGCCGCCAAAGGGACCTGGGTGCGGCTGCTCACCCTGCCGGTGGAAGGGAAACTGGTCAGCGGCTTTGCGGGCGTCGACGTCGGCGACCGGGTGCGCGTTCAGTTGATCTCAATAGACGTTCAGAGGGGCTTTATTGATTTCAAGAGGATTAATCCGTCCAAGCCTTGAGGGGAATTGCCCCTGCTTTCCTGATGCGGACCGAGGCATAGTGGTCATCATCTATTTTCGGGCAAACCTGATGACCTGCTCTCAAGAGTTAATATTTTTCTGACGGTATCGCAGTTACAAGCCCATTTTAGAGAATAAACACCGCCGCCGCCACCGCGGTTACCCACTTTCCCTTAATCCCCTCGGCCACCGAGGCAACATACTTGGGAGAATACTTGCGTTCCTCCAGGGTATATTTGTATTCTTCTTCGGACCAGGCCCGGCGCCAGTTTATTTTAAAGCCCTTGGCGGAAGCGTAGAGCTCGGCCGCCTGGTCGCAAACCCAATCCTCCACTTCGTCAAGCTTCTTGCCATAACCGTGGTATTCACTGATATAGCCATAATCATTGCTATTCTCGGGAAGCAGCAAGGCTACCGCGGCCGCCATCAGACGTCCGGATTCATCACTGTCGCACCGGGACATGACACAGAAGGTTATCTGACCTGGCGATAGATACGACAGTCCTTCCTCAATCTCGACCAGTTCGCAATGGGGGGGCACGATAGAGGAGACTTTAACTAAATTCAGGGGCGAAATCCGGGCAGCCCGCAGCGCCTCTTCGAAAGAATTAAGTCTGTTCGGCATGGACTCCCACCCCTTTAGTCAAAAACACCTTTTTGGGTACCCAGGGCTTCAATGCGGTGTCTCGCGGTGGCGATATTTCATATGCGCCTCTTGGTTCGCGGGTTCTTCACTCCATCGGCTCGATGCAGAGAAGTCTTGCATAACGATTGCACTCTTCTTTTCCGTGCAGGACCATGAGAGAAAATTAGCCCGGCGCTTTCCCGGACGTGCTGGCGACCAGTTGCCCGGAGGGATTGGTTCACCATCTGGCGATTATCATAATTAACCCAAAATATCAATAGGTTTTCATAGTCAAGGCCCAGCTTCGTGAGCGCTTGGTGGTATGATTGCCGTAAGGCATCACCGTGGGGGAAAACCCCTTTCAAGGCTTAGCCACCCTTTCGGGCTGGTTTCGATAAACCCGGTCAACCGTCCCTGCCATTCTGGCCATCACGCCCCCGCACCTTATAGTGAGATACCTGTGCACCGACTGCGGAAACAGGGTGTCTCCCGCCGGTTTTCCCCGGCGCCCCAGGCGAGGCCTGCGGTTAAGCGCCGGCACAACTGCGGCACGAAGGCGGTCCAAACGTGGTTGCGCCCCGGATAGGAAATGGAATCAAGCGGGTATAATCAGGTACTTAGCCGCACTGATACGCATTTTTCTCCTGAACCGGCACAACCCGGGCGCACAAACCTGTCAAAAGAGGCAAAATCACCGGCTAAACGGCGAGATGGGGGGCGGAATGGGGTCTGGGGCCGGTGCTGCCGGTTCGGAAAAGCCGAAGTGGCGCAGATCCGGGTTCTTCACCAGCAAAAATCCGGCTACCAGCGCCGCGAGGGCCGCCCCCCCGGTGATGGATGGGCCGGCCCCGACGTAGTGGGCCGCGACCCCGTACAAGATGCTGCCCAGCGGGGCGAAGCCCATGACGATGAGCCCGAACAGGCTCATGAGGCGGCCCCGCAACTCGTCCGGCACGTTGAGTTGCAGCAGGCTGTTGCCGGTGGAGAGTTGCGTCACCAAGCCAAACCCGGTCAGGGCCATGCAGCCCAGGGCGGCGTAATAGTTGCGGCAGAGACCCAGGCCCATCAGGCCCAGGAGAAAGAGGGCCAGGCCCGCCAGAAACGAAGGCATGGGCGGCCGGCGGGTCAGGCGCCGGGCCAGGGCGAGCCCGCCCAGAAAAGCCCCCACGCCGCTCATGGCCATGAGCAGGCCGAAGCCTCGGGGGCCTACCCCCAACGTGTCCCGGGCCAGGATGGGCAGCAGGACGAAGTAGGGCATGGCGAACACCGCCGCCGTAGTCATGAGCAGGAGGATCAGTTTCAGTTCCCGGCGCTCCCACAGGTAATCCAGGAGTTCCCGCCAGGCCTTGAGAAAAGGCTTCCAGGGCGCGGTCCGGGCCGGGGGCAGCTTGATGAGCGCCAGGGCCAGGAGCACCGCCAGAAAGCTGGCGGAGTTGAGGAAAAAACAGTTGGCCATGCCCACCGCGGCGATGACGACGCCGCCCACAGCCGGTCCCATTACCCGGGTGGCGTTGAACAGGGTGGAGTTGAGGGCGATGGCGTTGGGCAGGTCCGGCCTGCCCACCAGGTCCACGATGAAGGCCTGGCGCACCGGAATGTCGAAGGCCATGGCCGTGCCCGACAGAAAAACCAGGGTGCAGAGCATCCAGACCTGGACCACTTTGACTTCCACCAGCACCCCCAGGACTAAAGCCAGGAGCATGAGGACGGTCTGGGTGATGAAGAGCAGCCGGAGCTTGGAGGTGTGGTCGGCCACCACCCCGCCCAGGAAAGAAAAGAGGAGCACCGGCAGGGTTTGGAGCGCCCCCACCAGCCCCAGATAGAAGGCGGAGTTGGTGAGCACCAGGACCAGCCAGCTGAAGGCCACGGACTGCATCCAGGAGCCGGTGAGGGAGACCATCTGGCCGGAGTAGAACAGCCGGAAATTGCGGTGGCGCAGGGCCGCAAAGGTGGAAAACCGCACCGGCTTCATTTCAACTCCCCCAAAAGCTGGCTTCTGGCCGGAATCACTCTTCTCTCGGGGCCAGGGTTGCCTAGTCGTTCATTGCGTCGGGCCCGCCCCGGGAAACCGGTGCGCCGCCGTTATCATTATAATCATAGGAAAAGACCGCAGCTTGTGCAATGGTCCGGGCCGGCATTGGTGACCCCGGATACGGGCTTGACAAGGACCCGGCCCTGAGTCTATATATATCCCCAATACTTAGACCGCGGAGACCCGTTGAATGTTTGCCTTTGGAAACCTGATCGCAGCCCTGGCCTCCATTCTGGACCTGGCCCTGACTATCTACATGTGGGTAATCATCGCCCGGGCCCTCCTGTCGTGGGTCAATCCCGACCCGTTTAATCCCATAGTCCAGTTCTTGTACAAGGTCACCGAGCCGGTCCTGGCTTGGGTGCGGGCCCGGGTGCCCGTGGTCTTCGGCGGTCTGGACCTCGCCCCGCTGCTGGTGCTGCTGGCCATCCTCTTCCTGCAACGCTTCCTGGTTGCCACCTTGTTTGAGCTGGCCCGCCGGCTCAGCTAAAGGCGGGGTCCGCCGCCCCATGTCCCCCTATTTTCAGCCTACCGGCCAGGGATACCTGCTGCGGCTGACGGTGGTGCCTGGGGCCCAACGCACCCAGGTGGTGGGCCTCTATGGCGACCGCCTTAAGATCCGCCTGGCGGCCCCACCGGAAAAGGGCGCCGCCAACCGGGAACTCATCAATTTCCTGTCCCGGGCCCTCGACCTCCCCAAGAGTTCCCTCACGCTCACCCAGGGCGCCCAGAGCCGGTCCAAAGTGGTGAAGGTGTCCAACCTGTCCCCGGACCTGAGCGACCGCCTCCGTCGTCTGGTGCCTGCCCCTAGAAATCTGCCTTTTTTCGTCCGCAACACTTCGGGGTCATCCTTGACAATGGTCAGTCGGATGATAACCATTATGAGCAATTACAAGGGTGAGCGGGCATTGACAATCTCATGAAAGTTAGGGTTGTTTCAGGATGACGACCTATTATGAAATTCTGGATGTATCGCGGGAGGCGATACTGGAAGAGATTAGAGCCGCATACCGGAGGTTGGCTATCAAGTATCACCCGGATAAGAACCCCGGGGATAATGAGGCGGAGGAACGGTTTAAACAGATTTCCGAAGCTTATCAGGTCCTGGCCGACGAGGAAAAGCGGCAGCTCTACGATCTTTATGGAGATGCCGGGCTGGAGGGCCTGGATTTAGGCGGTTTTAACGGTTTCGAGGATATTTTCAGCACCTTCGGGGATGCCTTTGAAGATTTCTTCAGTTTCGGACGCTCCCGGGAGCGAAGGGATCAGGCGCAACCCGGGGCTGATCTGCGCCAACCGGTGGTGCTGAGCCTGGAGGAAGTCGCCCGGGGACTGGAGAAAAGCCTGATCGTGGAACGTCGGGTGAGCTGCCCCCAATGCCAGGGAGACGGCGCGGAGCCCGGCTGCCCGCCCCAAAGCTGTCCCACCTGCAAGGGGCAAGGGCAGTTGAGCCAGTCCAAGGGTATCATGAAGGTCTTCAACACCTGCGAGGATTGCCGGGGGTCGGGGACCGTCATAACTTCTCCCTGCTCTGCCTGCCAGGGCGCCGGGGTCGTCAAAGAAAAAAAGCAGTTGCAGGTGCGCATCCCCCCAGGGGTGGATACGGGGACCCGGCTGCGCCTCCGGGGAGAAGGGGAAGCCGGGACTCGCGGGGCGCCGCCGGGTGACCTCTATCTGGAAATATGTGTCGGCCCCCATGACATCTTCACCCGCAAGCGTCAGGACCTCTATTACCGTGCGCCTATCTCTTTTGTGGAAGCCGCTCTGGGGACTGAAGTGGAGGTTCCCACCCTGACATCCTCAACCCGCCTGGTCATTCCCCCGGGCACCCAGCCCGGGGCCACATTGCGCATTCCCGGCCTGGGTCTGCCTGGCCTACGGGGCAAAGCGCTGGGGGACCTGGTGGTGGTGGTAGACCTCCAAACCCCCACCCAACTCTCGGAAGCTCAAAAGCAACTCCTCAAGGAATTCCTCAGTCTTTAGATAACCGGCGATGGGACGGGTCAAGGGGATGGGAGCCTGAAAGAAAATGAGGCGAGCCTTCGCCCCAAAGCCAGGCTGCTGCCCGGGTCATCGCACCCTCCACCGGCTCGCCAGCAGGCCCCGGTGAGTGGAATATACTGACTTCAGCTAAGTTATTTGCTATCATCGTGGTGACGGAAAAAATCGTCATTGCCATGATGATGCGGTGGGTCATAACGGAGTCGTGAACTGATCAAATTCCCTTTCGGGGCCATAACCGGGCCCATCCTGCCTGAGATCGCCTTATTATGAAAATACTGCTTATCCAATCTTCCGCCTACCGGGAAAACGGTCGTTTAGACCGGCGCAAGAACCGCTGGCTGCTGGGAATGACCCTGCCTTATGTGGCGGCCTTGACCCCCCAAGACATTCAGGTGGAGATCAAGGACGACATGCTGGAGGAGATCACCTTCCGGGAAGAATGCGACTTGGTGGGTCTCACCTTCATGTCCCACCAGGCCCCCCGGGCCTATCAACTGGCTGCGGGGTTCCGCCGCCGGGGCATTCCCGTGGTGATGGGCGGTTTCCACGCCACCCTGGCTCCGGATGAATGCCAGGAACATGCCGACGCCCTGGTGCTGGGGGAGGCCGAGGAGGCCTGGCCCCGGCTCCTTCGGGATTTTCAGGCCGGGCGGCTGCAGCCCCGTTATCAGGCGGAGAAACTGTCGGACCTGAAGAACCTGCCGGTGCCCCGCTATGACCTGTTGGACCTCAAGCGTTACAAGGTCTGGAACATCCCCTCCCAGACCACCCGGGGGTGCCCTTACAACTGCAGCTTTTGTGAAGTCACCCAGGTCTATGGGGGCAAGTTCCGGCACCGGCCCGTGGACGAGGTGATCCACGAAATCCAGGAGATTCGGCGCTTAACCGACAGCGGCTTTATCTACTTCGTGGACGACAACTTCGTGGCCAAGCGCAGCCACGCCATGGAGATCATGGAGCGCCTCATCCCCCTGAAGCTGAATTACGCCTGCCTGGCCACGGCCAACGTCGGGGATGACCCGCAACTGCTGGACCTCCTGGCCCGGAGCGGCTGCCGGCACGTGAACATCGGCATGGAGTCCATCAGCCCGGAAAGCCTCAAGTCCATCAACAAAAAACAGAATAAGGCCAAGGATTATGAACGGCAGTTCAAGGGCTTAAGGGACCGAGGGGTCGGTTTTTCGATTAACGTCATGTTCGGGCTCGACGGCGACCGGCCGGAGATCTTCGAGACCACGGTGGATTTCCTCAATCGCGTCAAGGCCCCGGCCGCGTTCATGTTCATCCTGGCCCCCCGCCCCGGCACCAAGGTGCGGACGGAACTGCTGGAGGCCGGGCGCATCTTCGACCACGACTGGAGCCACTACAGCGGCTTTCAGGTGGTGTACCACCCCAAACACATGACCGTCCGGCAACTGGAAGAGGGCTACTGGCGCGCCAATCGGCAGTACTATTCGCTCCTGGGCATGCTGAAGCGGTACCACCGGGCCCCCTACGCCCTCAACATGCTGATCTTCAACCTCTATTTCGCCTGGGCCGTGCGCCGCCGCTTCCAACCGCTGAATTATTTCTTTTAAAAATCCTGAGGGGAGGACCGGGGGACGCGAGTCCCCCGCCCTCCCCTCAAACTCCCCTCCCAGCCCCCTCTATGGGGTTGGGGGAGAGGGTTTGGGAGAGGGGGCAGGGGCCGTCGGCCCCTGGCCCCCTCTCCCAAGGCGTTACCCCCCGTACTTCAAATTCTCCGCCTCCAGGGCCCGGATGCGGTCCCGCAGGGTGGCGGCCCGCTCGAACTCCTGCTTCTTCGCCGCGGCCTGCATCTCTTTCTTCAGGCGCTTGATGGCCACCACCGGCCGTTCCGTCAGGTAGGGCATCTGCTCCTCCGCGGCCAGGGGCACGGTGACATAATCGGCCTCATACACCGAGGCCAGGACGTCTTTGATCCGGCTCTGGATGGTTTCCGGGGTGATGCCGTGCTCCTGGTTATAAATCTCCTGGACGCCCTGCCGCCGGTTGGTCTCTTCTATGGCCGCGGCCATGGACGGGGTCACGCGGTCGGCGTAAAACAGGACCTGGCCGTTGACGTTCCGGGCAGCCCGGCCGCAGGTCTGGATGAGGGAGCGGGCCGAGCGCAGGAAGCCCTCCTTGTCCGCATCCAGGATGGCCACCAGGGAGACCTCCGGCAGATCCAGCCCCTCCCTCAGGAGGTTGATCCCCACGAGCACGTCGAAGACCCCGAGGCGCAAATCCCGGATGATCTCCATGCGCTCCAGGGTGGTGATGTCGGAGTGGAGGTATCGTACCTTGAGGCCCAGTTCCTGGTAGTACTCGGTGAGGTCTTCGGCCATGCGCTTGGTCAGGGTGGTGACCAGGACCCGCTCGCCTTTGGCCACCCGGGGCCGGATCTCCCCCAGGAGATCGTCCACCTGGTTGGCCGCGGGTTTAACCGTAATCCGGGGGTCCATGAGACCGGTGGGGCGCACGATCTGCTCGACGATGCGGCCGCCGGCCTGCTTCACCTCGTAGGGGCCGGGGGTGGCGGAGACATAGATGCGCTGGCCCACCCGGGCCTCGAATTCCTCAAAGCACAGGGGGCGGTTGTCCAGGGCCGAGGGCAGGCGGAAACCATAGTCCACCAGGGTCTGCTTCCGGGACCGGTCGCCCCGGAACATCCCCCCGAGCTGGGGGATGGTGATGTGGGATTCGTCGATGACCACCAGGGACTCCCGGGGCAGGTAGTCCAGGAGGGTAGGGGGGGGCTCCCCCGGGGCCCGGCCGGTGAGGTGCCGGGAATAGTTCTCGATGCCGTGGCAGTAGCCCAGTTCCTTCATCATCTCCAGGTCGAAGCGGGTGCGCTCCTCCAGGCGCTGGGCCTCCAGCAACTTGCCGTTTTCCCGGAACCAGTCCAGCCGCGGCCCCAGCTCCGCTTCGATGGCGGCCATGGCCTGGCGCCGCACCAGGTCCGGGGTGACATAGTGGGAGGCGGGGTAGATCATGATGCGTTTGAGCTGCCGCAGCGTCTGGCCCCGGAGGGGGTCGATCTCCCGGATGGCCTCCACCGTGTCGCCCCAAAACTCCACCCGGATGGCCCGGTCCTCTTCGTAGGCCGGAAAGATCTCCACCCGGTCGCCCCGGACCCGGAAGGTGCCCCGGTGAAAATCGATGTCGTTGCGTTCGTACAAAATCTCCACCAGCTTTTTTAAGACCTCCCGGCGGTCCATGACCGCGCCCTCCTCCAGGGAGAGGAGCATGCCGTGGTAGGCCTCGGGGGAGCCCAAACCGTAGATGCAGGACACGGAGGCCACAATGATCACGTCCTGGCGGTCAAACAGGGAGCGGGTGGCGGAGTGGCGCATCCGGTCGATGGCTTCGTTGATGGAGGAGTCTTTCTCGATATAGAGGTCGGCCTGGGGGACGTAGGCCTCGGGCTGATAATAATCGTAGTAGCTGACGAAATACTCCACCGCGTTGTCCGGGAAGAACTCCTGGAACTCGCCGTAGAGCTGGGCCGCCAGGGTCTTGTTGGGGGCCAGCACCAGGGTGGGCAGGTTGATCTGGGCCACGACGTTGGCGATGGTAAAGGTCTTGCCGGAACCGGTGACCCCGAGCAGCACCTGGTGGGGATACCCGGCCCGCACCCCGGCCAGGAGCTTCCGGATAGCCTGGGGCTGGTCGCCGGCGGGCGTGAACGAGGTGACTAAATGGAACTGATCGGGCATATAGGATATATCGGTATTCGGGATAGGGAAAATATAACATTTTTTGCCGGTAAGACTAAGGCCGCGGGCCTGAGGCTTACCGCACCAGCGCCGGGGGGAGGGGGCAAAGGGCTTCGTAGGCCCTTTCCCCCTCCCCCGGACCCCCACCCCCAATCCCGTATGGTGAAAATTGGTGGCCCAGGCGTCTCGCCGTGCTTGGCCCTTATGGGGGTTGGGAGGGGAGTTTAAGGGGAGGGCAGGGGCCGTCGGCCCCTGGCCCTTCCCTCAAAAACCTTAGCCTTTCACCTTCCAGATGGTCCCCTGGGGGGTGTCTTCCAGGAGGACTTCAAGTTCAAGCAGTTGTTTCCGGATGGCGTCGGCCCGGGCCCAGTCCTTTTCGTAATCCGGGCCTGGGTCCGTTCCTGGATGAGTTGTTCGATATACTCCGGGGTGATTTTCAGGTCCGCGGCTTTCTGGCGCAGGGAGGCGACCATGGCCGCGGGGTCGGCCTGGAGGAGATTCAGCACCCGGCCCAGGTCCTTAAGTTCTTCGGCCATCTCCTTGAGAATGGTAAGGTAGGCCGGGTCGTCGGAGGGCGCCTCCAGGAGGCGGTTGAGCAGGCGCACGGTCTCGAACAAGTAGCCCAGGGCCTGGGCGGTGTTGAGGTCGTCTTCCATGGCCGCGTCGAACCGGGCCCGGAGCGACCCGAACCGGTGGAATTCCTCCAGGGTCAGGTTGTCGGGATAGGTGTCGACGGGGTGCTGGGGCTTCAGGTCCGGGTAATCCCGGAGCACGTCCTGAATCCGGGCCAGGCAGGTGTAGAGTCGCAGCAGGGCGGTCTCGGCTTCGGCCAGGGCCGCGTCCGAGAAATCCAGGGGGCTGCGGTAGTGGCAGTTGATCAGGAAGAACCGCACCACCTCCGCCGGGAAGCGGGCCAGCACCTCTTTCACCGTGAAGAAATTCCCCAGGGACTTGGACATCTTCTCGGCGTTGATGGTGAGGAGGCCGTGGTGCAGCCAGTAGCGGGCGAAGGGTTTCCCCGTGGCCGCCTCCGACTGGGCCAGTTCGTTTTCATGGTGGGGAAAGACCAGGTCCTGGCCGCCGCCGTGGAGGTCGAAGGTCTCCCCCAGGTACTGCATGCTCATGGCGGAGCACTCGATGTGCCAGCCCGGCCGTCCGGGGCCCCAGGGGCTGTCCCAGGCCGGTTCCCCGGGCTTGGAGGCCTTCCACAGGACGAAATCCAGAGGGTCCTCTTTGTTGGGGTCGACTTCGATCCGGGCCCCGGACTCCATATCCTCGATGTTCTGGCCCGAAAGCTTGCCGTATCCCGGGAAGCGGCGCACCCGGAAAAAGACGTCGCCACCCTCACGGCCATAGGCAAAACCCAGGTCCTCCAGGCGCCGGATGAGGTCGAGGATTTGGGGGATATGCTCCGTGGCCTTGGGTTCGATCTGGGCCGGCGGCACCCCCAGGGCGGTCATGTCCTCCCGGAAGGAGGCGATGTAGCGCTCGGCTACCTCCTTCCAGTCCACCCCCGTTTCCTGGGCCCGGCGCAGGATCTTGTCGTCGATGTCGGTAAAATTGCGCACCCAGGTGACCGTGAGCCCCCGGCGCTCGAGATAGCGCACCAGGACCTCGAAGGCCACGCAGGAGCGGGCATGGCCCAGGTGGCAGTCGTCGTAAACCGTCACCCCGCAAGCATAGAGACCCACTTTTCCGGGGGTGAGGGGCTTGAACGTTTCTTTTTGTCTGCTTAACGTATTATAAAGTTGCATAGGGAAAATGGGTTGACAAGGTCGGGAATTTAGGCGAAGTCAATCCCCAAACTGAGATTTAACTCATGGGTTCCGAGCCTGACGGCGTCCGGAATTCTCGGGGCGCCGCCTGGCTATCATGGCTAATGTTTTACTGATTTTAGGGGGAGCATGATGTCCGAAGTCATCAGTCAAGTTACGAAAAATGCCCGGGAAGTGGTCTTTCTTTCCCTGTCCGAGTATAAAGGTCATCGCCTCATCGATATCCGGGTCCACGTGCCAGGGGACCAGGAAGGGGACTGGGTGCCCACCCGCAAAGGGGTGTCCCTGGCGGTGGGGCTCTATCCAGCCTTCAAAGAGGCCTTGGCCCAAATGGAAACCGCCCTGATCCAGCAAGGCCTCCTGGACCCGGAAGATCTTGAATCTGCCGACTAAGCCCTTAGGGATTCATAACTATACTTAATCCAGCGCCCTGATGCAACGAAAAGGACCGAAGGGATAATTCCGTCGCCTCCTTGCGTCGGGTGATCCTGGTACTATCTTTAAGGGAAAACTGCGAGGTCCTGAAGCCGGGACCGGGAGGAAGACCACATGGCCTATGTTGCCAAAGATTTTGCGTTTTTACTAGGGATGTCTGGATTCAGCGACACCCTGCTCAAGAATCATTTCACCCTCTACCAGGGCTATGTTACCAATACCAACAAGGTTATGGAACTGTTGGCGGCTATGGTGAAG
This sequence comes from uncultured delta proteobacterium, assembly GCA_963747645.1. Taxonomy (GTDB): domain Bacteria; phylum Desulfobacterota; class Desulfobaccia; order Desulfobaccales; family 0-14-0-80-60-11; genus 0-14-0-80-60-11. The sequence continues at coordinate 177,335 of CAVVFW010000011.1, forward strand.
GAGGGCCGGGAGGGCACGCCGGAATTTGCCGAACTGAAGCGCCGCCAGGGGTGGGAGTTCAACGGCATGAGACTGCACGAACTCTACTTTGCCAACCTGGGGGGCGACGGCGATATGGCCAAGGCCCCCAATCTCATGAAGAAAAAACAAGAACAGTTCGGCGCGGTGGAGACCTGCGCCAAGGATTTCAAGGCAACCGCCAGTATGCGCGGCATCGGTTGGGTGGTTATGTACCAGGATATCGAATCGGGTCTGCTCTTTAACCAGTGGATCAACGAACACGATGTCGGGCACCCCGCCGGGTGTAATCCCCTTTTGGTCCTGGACGTGTTCGAACACGCCTTCATCACCGATTACGGGCTGAAACGGGCCGACTACATCGGGGCCTTCTTTAAGAACGTCAAGTGGGATGTGGTGGAACAACGCTTGCTGTAAGAAGAAGCCCAGGGACCAGGGGTCAGGGGCTGCCGGCTTCCCTGACCCCCCGGCCTAAATTTCTCATTACCACGACCGGGGGCGCGGGTTACCCTCGGAGGGCCTGTTTGTCAGGGACAGAACTCAAATTCGGGAGAGATTGATGCGTCGTACCGGTTACGTTTATGCTCAACGCTACCAGTTGCATGATCCGGGTTCCTGGCATCCGGAACGCCCGGATCGGCTCCGGGCTATCCATAACGCCCTGAAGAATGCTGACCTCCTGGAGTTGCTGGTGCTTCTCCGGCCCGACTACGCCCCCCTGGAATGGGTGGAGCGCCTCCATACCCCTGACTACATCAAACGCTTCAAAGAGGCCTGCGAGCAGGGCCGACAGATCTTTATGTCGCAGGACTGCGGCATCTGCCCGGATTCTTACCGGACGGCCCTGCTGGCCGTGGGGGGGGTAATGCTGGCGGTGGATGCGGTCATGGAGGGGCAAGTGGACAACGCCTTCTGTGCCGTGCGGCCGCCGGGGCATCACGCCGAGCGGGACCGGGCCATGGGGTTCTGCTTTTTCAATAACGTGGCCCTGGGAGCGGTTTACGCCCTGGAGCACTTCGGTTTGGAGCGGGTGGCCATCATCGACTGGGACGTCCATCACGGCAACGGCACCCAGCACCTGTTTGAGGAGGACCCCCGGGTGTTCTACGTGTCGCTTCACGAGGACCCCCAGCATTGCTACCCCGGCACCGGCTACCGCCGGGAAGAGGGTAAGGGCCCGGGCCAGGGTTTCACCCTGAACCTGCCCTTGCGGCCCCACAGCGATGACAGCGACTACCTGACGGCCTTGAAAAAGGAAGCCCTGCCTCGCCTGCAGGCCTTCGCGCCGCAGTTCGTGTTTATTTCCGCGGGGTTCGACGCCCACGTCAACGACCCCCTGGCCCATATGAACATGACCCGGGAGGGATACCGGGAAATGGGCCAGTTATTGATGGACCTGGCCCAGGAGACCGCCGGGGGCCGCCTCGTTACGGTGCTGGAAGGGGGCTATAACCTGGAGGTCCTGGAGGAGTGCGTCGAGGATCACGTCAGGCTGCTGATGGACATACCGTACGACCATTTTTAAGGGGCGGGGGCTGAGAATATCTCCGTCATTGCCTGTTACCTTGGGCCCCAGGCGAAGGGTCCCGGGCTTCACCTGGGTGCGAGGCCTCACCATCGGTTCAGGCCCAAGATGTCCAAGGGGCAATGGTAAAAAGATCGTATTTGATTTACGGATAAAGGGTAACGTTTTGGAAGCATCCGGGGGGACCTTCCAAACCTGCCCACCTGGCAAGTGCCCTGCCTGGGAGACCTTGTTGAATTTCCATCCGGTCTTTTGGCCGGAGCCGCATCCTTAATTCTTCTTCAATCTCTGGTTCTTGCTCCCATCGCTCCCTTCCTTCCGGGCTCAACTTATCGCCAATAATTTGCACAATTGCCTGGGGCTGTTCTCGGCAAAGGCACGTTCAGGCAGGTCTTCGTGAGCTTCTGGAGGAACGCCTCGTCGGGTCATCGTGAGAAGACCTGGGTATTGCGCCCGGGAAAATCAGGGATTTCTTCCCTAGATATTCAGGGAATTCCTAATTCTCTTTTATGGGGGAAGTGGCACATTTGAGATGCACACCAGATAGGGTCGGCAGGGTTAATCCCAACCGGAGAGGAAGGTAATCCATGGATCAGACGAAGCCTTATGAGGGTGAGCTGTCTGCCACTAGGCCCATCGAAGTCTCGCCAAAGGGCGAAAGCAAAATCAATGTCTGGGTTACGCGGCTGATTTTGGTCGCACTCCAGATAATTGTAGCCATCTCCATATTCCAGTTGTTCAGGGATATGGTTTTTACTCATGGCATCAACGCAGGTTCAAACATCTACCTGAGTATTGTTGGTTGCACCCTGGCGACCATTTGCGCCTACCTGTTATTGTTGAAGTATCAGAAACTGATCCAACAATTTGGCCGGGATAACGTTCAGTTGGGGGAGAGGCTCGGAGCACGGACCTACGCCCTGGAAAAGGCCAACGAAGAGATGCGCTTGGAAATTGCCGAAAGGGGGCGGATTGAAAAGGCGTTGATGGAAAGTGAGTCCCGGTTCCGCACGATCATTCGGGAAGCCGCCCTGGGCATAGCCCTCATTGACAAACAGGGTCGCGTGATTGAAGGGAACCCGGCACTTTTGGCCATGCTGGGTTATACTCCCGAAGAATTGCGGGGGATGGAATTCACCCGGATCAACCATCCGGAGAATGCCGAATCGAGTTGGAAAAATTTCCAGAAATTGCTCACCGGCAAGCAGGATATCTCCCGGGTGGAGACCCGCTATATCCGCAAAGACGGCTGGACCGGCTGGGGACGGCAATCCATCTCCCTGGTGCGGGAGGCGGGAGGCAAGCCACAATTTGCCATCGCCCTGTTCGAGGACATTACGGAACGGCGTGAAAGCGAAGAAAAGATCCGCACCTACCAGGAACAGCTACAATCCCTGGCCTCAGAATTATCCTTGACCGAAGAACGGGAACGGCGCCGTTTGGCCACGGTGCTCCATGATCATATTGCGCAGTTGCTGGTGGTGGCCAAGGGCAAGTTCGAGAAGGTGCAGGAATCGACGCTTTTTCGCAGCTTAGCCAAGCCCATGGAAGAAATCCGGAAGCTGATTGAGGAATCAATACGCTACACGCGGTCTTTGGTCTTTGAACTCAGTCCCCCTATCCTCTATGACCTGGGGTTCGAGCCCGCCATGGAATGGCTGGCGGAACATATGCAGCAACAGTATGGTCTGGCGGTCACCGTGGAGGATGACGCTCAACCCAAACCCCTGGATAATGAAGCCCGGGTTCTCCTCTTCAGGGCGGTGCGGGAGTTGCTGTTCAACGTGCTCAAACATGCGCAGGCGAGTTGCACCAAGGTGTACATGCAGAGGATCGGTGAGCATCTGAGAATAATTGTCGAGGATAACGGCGTTGGTTTTGCGCCGGACAAGCTCAGTGCCGCGTCCGGAAAAATAGAAGGTTTCGGTCTCTTCAGCATCCGGGAGCGCCTGAACTATTTCGGTGGCCGTATGGAGATCGAGTCGGCCGCCGGTGAGGTCACCCGGGTTATTTTGAGCTTACCTTTGCAGCGAGACAAGAAAATGAGGCCCAGCAGCATCGCGACCCCAACCCCCGTCAGAGTGGTTCTCCCGGCTGCGGCGTCGAAGGTAGTATCCATCCCGCCGACCAAACCCCTGCCTCCCTCATCGGCCGCAATCAGTTAGCCTGTCCTGACCGGCTTACCTTCGGGGGGCGGCTGTCGGTTTGAAACCGGAATCAGCTGCCCCGAACTAAGCGGATCGAGCCCCCACTGAGCTCCCAACACAGGTCTGGCTGGCAAGGGCCGTCACTCCCAAATCCGATACTCGGGTCGCAATCCGGTTTTGTCATTTGCCCCAAAATATAGTATCATGGGCATCGAAGCATGGTCGCTTTGGTGGGGCGGTTTTTTGGGGTATTTTATTAATTAATAATTTGACATAACCAATATTATATGGTGCTTATTCAGATGGATGAGGGACTGGTATGAGCATCAAGGTTTTGATTGCCGACGATCACCAGATCATGCGAGAGGGGCTCCGAACCATGCTGGAGAAGGAGCCCGACATCCAGGTGTTGGGTGAAGCCGAGGATGGCCGGATGGTCCAGCGGATGGCCATGGATCTGGCCCCGGATGTGATTATCATGGACGTGGCCATGCCGGATTTAAACGGCATCGAAGCCACCCGGCATATTGTCGCGGCGCTGCCTGGGGTCAAGATCATCGCCCTCTCTATGCATAACGATAGACGTTTTGTCTTGAACATGCTCAAGGCCGGGGCGGCTGGATACATGCTCAAGGATTGCGCTTTCAAGGACCTGGCCAAGGCCATCCGGGTGGTGATGTCCCATAGAACTTACCTGAGTCATGAGGTAGCGGACATCGTGGTGAAGGACTATCTGTCTTCTACCAACCCCACAGAACCATCAGCCTTTCAGTTGCTTTCCCCCAGAGAGCGCGAAGTGCTGCAACTCATTGCCGAAGGCAAAACCTCCGCCCTGATCGGCGAAAGCCTGCACATCAGCATCAAAACCGTGGAAACCCATCGCCAACAAATCATGGTTAAATTGAAGCTCAGGAGCGTTGCCGAGCTCACCAAATACGCCATCCGCGAAGGATTGACCTCTGCATGAGCTGTTATCCGTAAATCCCTGATTCGACCATGAGGTCGCCAAACAGAGGTTTGCGCCACCGAGTTGAACCGCTGCCCCGGAGTTACTGCCGCAGTCCCTGTATCAGCCCTCGTTAGCCAGTATATGGATGGGGGCCTCGAGAAACTTTACCAGCGAAGGCATCATGGGTTGAAAGCGGGAGGGGGCACGACGGAGAACCTGGCAATGCCAGCGTTGCTTCTGGGGAGCCCCGGGCCGAATGGGTGTCCCAAGCTGAGTCCCGTACTTAATCAAAGAAATATAGGTAAAATCGAACCCGGATATCAGGAGTTCTCCTTATTGTGAGATATTCCTGCCGTTATACACTGCATGAAACGATAAACCTTGAACCATAGAGGTGGCCGGGGACTTGCGGGTCGAATTATACGTCACAGTCAGCCGAGGCTAAACACATGAATCCCAAAGACAGGCGCGTTAAAATCCACCAAGTAGAGATAGAACGTCTCTTAAACCTGAAATCTCTAGTCGACCACAAAGAGACGGTATGGAGGTATGCGGAAAAATATCAAAAATTAGGCTGGGTCCTCCAGGCCGTTAACCCCCAGGATGGAACTGACCTGGAAGTGGATTCCGGGGAAGATCCTGAAAACTGGGTCAGCCGTCTGTGGGAAACGGGTTTATCAGGACCGAAAATAAATTTAGCGGTACATACCGGCAAGCAGTCCGGTCTCATGGTCCTGGAAGTTGCCAAAGGCCCGGGCGAATCAATCTTGGACCAGTATGGGGAATGGCGGGCCACAGTGCATCGCCGCCTTGGGAGCCGGCCGGGAACAGCATTTTTACGCCTGGGACCCCTCACCTCCCTTCGATTCGGTCTCCTACCTGGCAACCCCTGAAATTAGTTGGTTCGGGGAAGGTCAAGTGGTGCCGGTGCCGCCTTCTTTTGATACCGAAAGTCAGGAAGCCTGGCGATGGGTGTGTCCTCCCTGGGAGAAGCCGCCACAATACCCCAGCCAACCCTTGTCGAGATTTTTTCAGCAACACCTTACCCGGGAGCCTCAGACCAAGCCCGAGGTAAGCTTGTCCTGGCAGCAGGTTTACTGTCTGGTATCGCCCTTTGAGACGCTGCTTCAGGCGTTATCGGCTTCTTATCCGTCGATGTGGAACTATTACCAGGGGATACTCGACGCGGCAGTGGCGGTGGGCCTGAATACGCCGGAGGTGCTCCTGTCATTGCTCTGGCACGCCCCCCGGGGTAAGGCTCGCCAACAACCGGAAATTTGGGGCTTCCTGCAAAAATTGGTGGCGGAGGGGCAAGAACGGCCAGGCACCGAAACGCCCCCGGAAAATGTCCCTTGGGAAGTGTATCTGGGTAATTTCCTGGCTCTGGCAAGAGACCCGGCGGATAGCGATTCGGGGCAACCGGCGTTTAAACCGGGCCCGCCATGTTTCCTCCAGAGACGTCAGGCTAAACCGCAGCAAGCCGGAGAGGCTAGGCGAACCCCCTTTTCTTGTCGCAAAAGCGGGGCAGATTTGAGGAAACTTTAGCGAGAACCGATAGTGGCAATTTTCGAGAACCATAAACTTGGTTTGTCAAGCGCCCGAGACCATCACCCTGGGAACCCAGGAGGAATCAGCCATTTCTAAGGACCCGCAGGAAACCCATGAATCTAGGCTGGCAGAGGAAGACCTGCAGCTGCCTCTTGAAGCTCCCTCCGCCGCGACCGGCTCGGGGCCCCCGGACCTGATGGCTGAAATGCGGGGGACATCGGGAACAGGGCTGCCGCTGAAGCAAAGCCCCTCCCTCAAAAGAGTTTTGCACAATATCTCGGCCTCCCTGGAAGACCTCCAGGCCGTGGTCCAAGAGGCTGATCTCCTGGAAGAGAAGGAACGGGGGGCGGCTGAACCAGCGCTGAGCGCCGCGGACCGGGTGTATCGGGACCTCTTCGACTTAGCCCCCGATGCCTACCTGGTAACCGACGCCCAGACTATCATTGCCGAGAGCAACCAGGCTGCCGCCGCCATGCTGAAAGTGGACCATGGCTCCCTGAAAGGCATGCCCCTGGCTCACTTTGTCGCGGAAGCAGACCGGGCGGCCTTTCAGTCAAGCCTGATCCAGCTCCGGGAGGGCGGGGCCAGACGGAACTGGGAATTTTGTCTGCAAACGGGGGAAGGCTCACCTTTTCCGGTGTCCGGCAATGTCAGTGCCCAAACCGACCATCGGGATCAGCTGGTGAGAGTGCTATGGCTGCTCAGGGACGTCAGAGAAGGCAAGGCGGAAGAAGAGCGCCTGAAATCGCTGCTCAGTGGGATGAAGAGCAGTTTCCACGGCATAGTTGATGCCGTGGCCGCGGCGGTGGAGATCAAAGACCCCCAAACCGCGGGTCACCAGAAGCGAGTGGCGCAACTGGCGGTGGCCATTGGCCGGGAGATGGGTTTTTCTCTTAACCGCTTAGAAGGCCTCAGGGTCGCCGGTTTGCTCCACGACATCGGGAAGATCGCCGTACCTGTGGAAATCCTGAGCAAACCCGGGGAGCTCAACAACCTGGAATGCGAGTTTATTAAATCCCATTGTCAGATGGGCTTTGATTTAGTGGAAAATATCGACTTCCCCTGGCCGGTGCTCCAGGCCATAAAGCAGCACCATGAGAGAATGGATGGGTCGGGCTATCCCGCCGGCTTGAAGGATAAGGATATTATCCTGGAGGCTAAAATATTAGGGGTGGCGGACGTAGTGGAAGCCATGATTTGTTCCAGGCCTTATGGCCCGGCCCAAGGAATCGACAGGGCCCTGGAAGAAATTCATCAAAATACGGGCATTCTTTATGACCCGGAAGTAGTAACGGTCTGTTTAAAATTATTTGTGGAGAAAGGCTTCTCCTTCAGCTAGGGAAAATACCGCTCAGTGACGATTTCATAGAATCGGGAAGGGCATTAAAGACGTGTTTTAAAGAAGTGGATGATTTATGCCGATGCATTTTTCCATAAGCCCTGAACACTTTTTCTGCCAGCGGGTGAGGTCAACCGCGGCCCGACTGGATGGGAAGAGTCGCAATGCCTGATAAAACCGGGCCCAAAGACCTGGAAATGGTGCTGGCCAAGCTCAAGGAGGAGTGGCGGGAGTTGGCCGATCTCCTCACCAGCCAGGGTAAGTCCCAGGACCGGGTCATCGAGGTGGAAAAGATCCTGCTTCGGGATGCTTCAGGCCAATATCGCGGCAAAATAAGCGCCAATCCAGATGGTTCCACCGATCTGCTGCTCAGCGACGGCTCCGGCCACGCCTGGGCCCGGATGGGGGTGAACCCGGATGGCGAAGCCTTTCTCGAACTCAAGGACAGGCAGGGAGAGAGCAGCTTCAAGGTGGGGCTGGGTGCGCCCTCCCCCGGGGCGGGAGCAGGGCTGGCAGCCACCCCGGTGGACGCCGCGCCTCCCGCGGGTCCCCAGCCGCTTGAGTCTCCGGGCGTCTCCGCCCTGCCCATCATGCCCGCCGCGGCAGAAGGCGAACCACCAGGAGAATCGCGCTCCGGGCCCGCGCCGCCTACCCCCGGTCAGGGCCTGCACCCGGGCGGGGATGCGAAATTCGATGCGGTGGATCGCCTGGAAAAATTGGAACGTCAGAATCGGCGTCAGAAAATGTATTGGGCCATTATCCTGGCGGTATTGGGGTTGATCCTGGCCACCCAGGCCTATGTGCTTTTTCGCCCCCTGCCCTCCGGCTTGGCGGGGGAAGCGTTGGCGGTGCGGGACGCTAAGGGCAAGGTCCAGGCTACCCTGGGCACGCATGGCGGCAAAGACGGGCTGGAATTGTGGGACGCGGAGGGCCACCGTCGGGCCGCTCTGGGGTTGGGGTCCCAGGGGGCTCCCCATCTGGCGTTTTACGACCGGGACCAGCGGGTCCGGGCCGAATTGAACCTCGGTCCCGACGGCGACCCCAACTTTATCTTGCGGGATAAACGCAGCCTCCAGGGTAAGACGGAACCGAACGACTTCAGCGATTCCAGCCATCGGCCCGAACGTGGAGATGTGGGACCTGGCACCGAGGAAGGCACCGCGGCCAGCCGCACGCGCCGGCCAGGCGGAAGCCGCTTTCCCCAGCCCGGGGCGCCGAGCCTGAAACCGAATTGCTGGGCTTCAAACGCTCCAATAAGTACCATTATCCCACCTGCAGGTATGTTAAGGGAGCAAAACCCCAGTGGTTGATAAAATTTAAATCCGCAGCGGATGCGCAAGCTCACCATTATATCCCATGCCCTATATGCAAACCGCCGCCGCTCTCTCAGTAATCATTTTCAGCCGCGGCGACTCCGGGCCGGCTGAGGAACTAACCGGCATCCCGGGGCTGCGACTGGATAAATCATTCCTCCAGGCAGGATGAAGTCATGACTCGGACCAGACTGAAAAAATCCATTACCCCGGTACGGTTAATTCTTCCGCAATCGTCGCCACCGGGTCTCGAAAGGGGAGGGGCCCGGTGCGCCTCTCACTCCCCAAAAAACGTGGAAGACCTGATCCCTTATTCCGCCAAGGAGCTTAAATACCTGTGGATACGGTGGGACGAGGCGCAAAGGCACCATCAGCCCGGCCTGCGCTATCGGAACATCTATGCCGGGGCCATGGGCGTGATCCTGACCGGCTGGCTTATTTACGGCATGGGCCTGTCGTTATCCGCACCGGTGGGGGGCATCCTGGCGCTCGCCGGCGCTTTAATCGTCGTCTGGTACTCTCTGAAATCGCTGCTGCACCAAAGGCAGTCCGGCCCTAAGGGATAAGAGCCCGGCCTCGCCGCCACAACCCGCGGCTGAGTGAGTTTGCCCCCTGGGAGTTCCGGCCCCGGCCCGCCTTCAGACACCGCATGCGGTCCACCTCGAGCCTGCCCTCAACTCCTTTTTCCTTGCCAGAAAACCCGCCCTTCTATAACGTTATAATCTTGAGGAACGGGCCGGGGCCGCATTCCCTGGCCCTGGCTTCTTTCCCGGGAAAACGACATGGGCAGCGTTCACGACCTGATTCAGTTCATCTTTGCCGGATTGACCGGGGGGGCGATCTACGCCTTGGTGGCCCTGGGCTTCGGGGTGGTGCACAACACCATGGGGATCGTCAACTTCACCCAGGTGGATTTCGTCTCTCTGGGGGGGATGATCCTCTACAGCGCCCTGGTCACCGCCGGCCTCCCCATGGTCCCGGCCCTGCTTCTGGCGGTGGCGGGGGTGACCCTGGTGGCCATCCTGGTGGAGGTGGTGGGCATCCGGCCGTCCCGCTCCGAAAGCCACCTGGTGTTGATTTTTCTGACCATCGGGCTCTCCATCATTCTCCGGGGGGCCATGACCGTTATCTGGGGCAAGGACCGCATGGCGGTGCCGTCTCTATCCGGAGAGGCGCCGCTGCATCTGGCCGGGGCCGCCATCCTGCCCCAGACCTTGTGGATCCTGGCCCTCACCGCGCTGGCCATCATCGGCCTGGTGATATTTTTCCGGAAGACTTCCCTGGGCCTGGCCATGCGGGCCGTGGCCGCCAACCCCGAGGCCGCGGCGGTGGTTGGCCTCAAGGTCTGGCGGGTCAAGGCCATGAGCTTCGCCCTGGCCGGCGCCCTGGGGGGCCTGGCCGGGTGCCTGGTGACCCCCATCACCACCCTGTCCTATGACGTGGGGGTGCTCCTGGGGCTCAAGGGTTTTGCCGCGGCCATTTTGGGCGGCTTCGGCTCTTTCCCCGGGGCCATCGTCGGGGGGCTCAGCCTGGGCCTCCTGGAAAGCCTGGGCGCGGCATATCTTTCCAGCGCCTATAAAGACGTTATCGCCTTCATCGTCCTCCTGCTGGTCCTGTTCATCCGGCCCAGGGGCCTGCTGGGCGGGGCCGGGTAGGCATGGCGTAGGGTGCGCACTGCGCACCAGGTATACTGAGTCAATCGGTAAAAGGCAGAACCAATGGGACCTACCATAAGATTCTTTCTGATCATCTTAATCTTCACGTTTTTGGCCGGCTTTTGCCTGACGCCTACCCGACCCATGCCCGATAATGCCATCGTGCTGCTCGATGAGCAGAACCACACGTATGTATCCCCTGGTTGCGCCAATAAGGAGAAACAAGACTATCGCCAATCCAGGGCTGCCGAAGCGCGAAAATTAAACTATGCCCCGGATAAAAAATGCCAGGATGCCGGCGGATTCAGCCAGGAACAACGGTCCATCAGCGGCAACTACCTGGTGCGTCTGGGACTGCTGCCGCCTTTACCCAGTCGCTGGAACGCCGACGGCACCTGGAATTGGTGAGTGAATATCTCTATGGATAAGAACAACCAACGCATCCTCATGGGCAACGAGGCGATGGGGCGGGGGATCGTGGAGGCCGGGGTGAGCCTGGCCGCATCGTATCCCGGCACCCCGGCCTCGGAGATTTTGGCCTCGGTGGTCACCTTCGCCAAAGAAACCGGGGCCGAGCTCTACGCCGAGTGGTCGGTGAATGAAAAGGTGGCCTTTGAGGTCGCCCTGGCCAACTCCATGTGCGGCCGCCGCTCGGCGGTCTCCATGAAGCAGGTGGGGCTTAACGTCGCCTCGGACCCGTTTATGCGGGCCGCCTACCTGGGGGTCAAGGGCGGCCTGGTGGTGATTGCCGCCGACGACCCCGGCCCCCACAGCTCCCAGAGCGAGCAGGACAGCCGCTTCTTTGCCATGTTCGCCAAGGTGCCGGTGCTGGACCCGTCCAGCCCCCGGGAGGCCAAGGACATGGTACCCCAGGCCCTGGAGCTCTCGGAGCGTTTTGAGATGCCGGTCATGGTGCGGCCCACCACCCGGGTCTGCCACGCCCGGCAGAACGTCCCCTGCTCGCCGCCCCTGCGCCTCCTGCGCCCGGCCCGGTTCGATAAAGACCCCCGGCGCTGGTGCGCCACCCCGGTGTTTGTCCTGGCGTTGCACCGGCTGCTGAATGACAAGATCGAACAAATCGCCGGGGCGCCGGAGTTCGCCCCCCGGTTGACCGCCGGGGACGGCTCCTATCCCCGCGCCTGCATTATCGCCTCCGGGGTGGCCTGGGCCCATACCGGCGACTGGCTGGAGGAACTGGGTCTCCTGGGCCGGGTCGATTTTTTCCAGGTGACCATGCCGTATCCTTTAAATCGGGACTTCATCCATGCGGTCCACACCCAGTATGAAAAAATCCTGGTCATCGAGGAGACCTATCCGGTCATCGAGCTGCAGCTGGCCGACGCCCGGGTCCAGGGCCGCAGTTCCGGGTTGGTCCCCCGGGCCGGCGAGCTGACCCCGGACGTCATCCTCCCGGTGCTGGAGACTTTCCTGGGTTTGCCGGCCCGGAGTGTCCCGGCCCCGGAGGCCGGCGGCGACCGGCCCACCCTCTGCGCCGGCTGCTCCCACCGGGCGGCGTTCTACGCCATCAAAACGGCCTTCCCGGGGGGCATCTTCCCCAGTGACATCGGCTGCTACACCCTGGGCCTGAACCTCGGGGCGGTGGACACCTGCCACTGTATGGGCGCCGGCATCAGCCAGGCCGCGGGGTTCTACCGGGCCTACGCCGCCGGGGGCGGCGAGTTCCCCACCATCGTGGCCACTATCGGGGACTCCACCTTTTTCCACGCCGGGGTCCCGGCCCTGATCAACGCGGTGTTTCATCAAGCCCGTTTCATCCTGGTGATCCTGGACAACGCCACCACGGCCATGACCGGCCACCAGCCCACCCCCCAGGTGGGTTTCACCGCCACCGGGGCGCCGGGCCACCCGGTGTTCATCCTGGACCTGGTGCGGGCCAGCGGCGCCGGGTTCATCAAAGAGGCTGACCCCTATGACCTCCCCGCCTTCATGGACCTGCTTAAGGAGGCCGACGCCTATTGCCGGAGCGCCGAAGGCGGGGTGGCGGTGGTCATCGCCAAACATCCGTGCCTGCTGGACAAAGAAGCCCGTAAATCCCAGCCAGCCTATATAATGAGCGTCACGGAAGATTGCACCGGCTGCGGGCACTGCCTGGACGAGTTCGAGTGCCCGGCCCTGTCCCTGGACGAGGCCGACGGCCGCATGGTCATCGACGGGGGCCGCTGCGTCGGCTGCGGCGTCTGCATCCACGTCTGCCCCGAAGGGGCTATTGAGGCGAGTCCGAAATGATATAATTTGAGGCGGGGCTGGGGGATTTTTGTATGAGAGTCTTCCGTCCTCCCCTCAAACTCCCCTCCCCAATGAGCCTTTCTTAGAAGGAGCAGCTTTGAAACAACAAATCATCGTCAGCGGGCTGGGAGGGCAGGGGGCCCTCACCCTGACCCGGCTCTTGGCGGAGGCCGCCGCGGCCATGGGGCTCGCGGTCATCACCTCCGAAACCCACGGCATGGCCCAGCGGGGCGGCACGGTCATCTCCATGATCAAGGTGGGGTCCTTTCGGGGTCCCCTGATCCCGGCGGGGGAGGCGGACCGGGGGCTGTTCCTCCACCTCAAGAACCTGGCGGTGCACCGCTTCTATATGAGACCGGGCGGGGGCGTGTTCGTCAACACCGGGACGCCCGGGGACTACCTGAGTGTGGACGCACGTTCCCTGGCGGCAGCCCACACCCTGCCCCCCGTGTCGGCCAACCTCATCCTCCTGGGATTCGCCGCCGGCCGGGGCGGGTTGTTCGCCGGACCGGACCTCCTGGCTGAAATGATCGCGGCCAAAACCCCGGGACGCTTCCGGGAGGCCAGCCTCAAGGCCTTTGCGTTAGGGCTGGCCGCGGCGGCATGATGGTAATCTACTCCTTAATTGCTTGACGTTGCTCATTGTTTTGAAGCTGTTTTTATTCCCCCCTTTTCTAAAGGGGGGTTAGGGGGGATTTTATAACCATTTAAAAATCCCCCTAAATCCCCCTTTTTCAAAGGGGGACTTTATGCATTCCTGATCAATAAGCTGGATCGTAATTAGTGGGGCTGATTTTCGCAACCAAGTATGAGATAAGATCGATAGGAGACTTTGATGCCAGAATGTCCCAACCAATCGGTGAATCTGGAGAAGTGTAACTGCACCTATGAACCGTGCCCGCGCAAGGGCGTCTGCTGTGAATGCATCCGCTACCACCGGGCCGCAGGGGAGTTGCCGGCGTGTTACTTCACCCCGGAGGTGGAGCGGACTTACGACCGCAGCATTGCCCGGTTTTTGCGTTCCCAAAAATAACTGCGGCGGCGGGTGGCCATGGGCGGGTGGGAGAAAGGCAAATTCTTTGTCGTCCGGCACCACACGGGGCTCATGGTGTGGAGTCTGGCTCTGCTCCTGGCGCTCACGCCGCTGGTCATGCGCAACCCTTACAACCTGGGCATCCTCAATCTCATCGGCCTCTACGTCATTGTCGTTTTGGGGCTCAACCTCTTCATCGGCTTCGCCGGCCAGATCTCCCTGGGTCATGCCGCCTTTTTCGGCCTGGGCGCCTATGGTTCGGCCGTCCTCACCGCCACCTGTGGTTTTCCCGCCTGGCCGGCCATGCTGCTCACCGCCCTCGCCATGGCGGTGGTAGCCCTGGTCATCGGGGTCCCCACCCTGAGGCTCTCAGGCCATTACCTGGCCATGGCCACCCTGGGTTTCAACTACGTGGTGGACAGCATTTTCGTCCAGTGGGACGCGGTCACCGGCGGGCCCAGCGGCCTTTCCGGGGTGCCGCCCTCTGTCCATCGGGGGTCTGACCTTCGACAGCGACTTCAAGTTTCACTACCTGGTCTGGACCTTTGCCCTGGTGGCCCTGACCCTGTGTCTCAACCTGGTCCGAAGCGGGGTAGGGCGGGGGTCTGGCCGCCCTGGCCGCCGACGAGGTGGCCGCCGCCGCCCTGGGCGTGGACGTGCGTCGCCAGAAAATCGGCGTCTTTGTTCTCTCCGCGGTCTTCGCCTCGGTGGCCGGCAGCCTCTACGCCCACTACTTCGGCTACGTCAACCCGGACGCCTTCAGCATCTTCAAGTCCCTGGACCTGGTGATCATGGTGGTGGTGGGCGGCCTGGGTTCCGTCTGGGGCACCCTGTTCGGGGCGTCATTCATTACCATCTTGCCCCACTTCCTGGGATTTTTGGAAACCTACACGGATATCATCCACGGGGTGATCCTGGTGGTGATTCTCCTCTTCCTGCCCCAGGGGTTCGTGTCCGGGCTGGTGGATGTCATCCGCATCCGCTGGGCCCGCCGGCGGCTGGCCACTGACCGGCAATCGTGAGCGCCTGCTGATGAGATCAATGCGATGAATTACGTCAAAGCCGCCTGCCTGTGGCTAGTATTTCTGGTGGTGGCCATCTCTTGCGGTATTATCCGAGAAAAATTTCTGGTGCCGGGGTTCGGGGCGCGGGGCGGCAGAGCCCTGGGCACCCTCCTGGTGGCCGGGATTATTTTTGGGATAATTTACGCCTCTATAGGGCAATTTGCCGGGGCGTCCCAGGCGGCGCTCTTCAAACTGGGCTTAGGCTGGACGGTGGCGACGATCATGTTTGAATTTCTTTTCGGCCATTATGTGATGGGACATGCCTGGGACTCCCTCTGGGCCGATTATAATGTTTTTCAGGGGCGGCTCTGGCCCCTGGTGTTGCTCGTTACCTTGTTGGGCCCGCTGCTGGCCCGGATGATAAGAGGTTAAACCCATGGGTGGCAACCTGCTGGAAATTTCCGGCCTCAGCAAGCATTTTGGCGGGTTGCCGGCCCTGGCGGAGGTTAGCTTCAATGCCGCCAAAGGCGAGGTCACTGCCCTCATCGGCCCCAACGGCGCCGGCAAAACCACCCTCATCAACTGCCTCACCGGGGTCATCCAGCCTGACGCCGGGACCATCCGGTTCGAGGGCGCCGATATTGCCGGGTGGCCGGCTTACCGGGTCCCCCGGCTGGGCATTTCCCGGACCTTTCAAAACCTGCGCATCTTTCCGCGCCTGACGGTCCTGGACAACGTCCTCTGCGGCCTGACGGTCCAGGCCGGCTCATCCATTCTGGAGGCGCTTCTCCGCCCTCCCGGTCTGCGGCACCGGGAACGGCGGCTCAAACTCACGGCCCTGGAGGCCCTGGACGCCTTCGGCCTGGCCGACAAGGCCGGCTGGCCCGTGGGGGTGCTGCCCTACGGGGACAAGAAACGGGTGGAAATGGCCCGGGCTTTCGTATCCCAGCCGGCCCTGACCCTGCTGGACGAACCGGTGGCGGGCCTTAACCCTGAGGAGACCGCCACAGTGGCCGCGTTCATCCGGCAGATGCGGCTGGCGGGGAAGACCATGATCCTGGTGGAACATGACATGGAACTGGTGATGGGGGTCTCGGACCACGTGGTGGTCCTGGACGGCGGCCGCCGCATCGCTCAGGGGACCCCGGAGGCAGTGCGTCACAACCCCCTGGTCATTGAGGCCTACCTGGGCCGCACGAGCGCCACGGCCTAGTGCGGCCCCGGAAGGGCCACCGGGACGGGTAGAGGAGGACGAAACCCTGCCGATCAGGCCTTGCGCCCCGGGAGCGGCCTGGGGAACCGCGGCACAATTATGATGGCGTTGCATCATCTCCTTGCCTGATCCCGGGAATAATTATAATAATGAGGACATAGCCGACCTTAACGCCGGATGGCAGAAGCCGTTTTATTCAACCCCTTAAAACTCCTGGGCCAAGGCCATGAAGACGTTCAGAAGCAAAGTCTTTCTCGGATTCGGGGCCAGCCTGTTCTTGATGGTGATGATCCTGGCGGTGGCCATGTTCCTGATCCTGCGGCTGGGGCACGCCTCCGAATCCATCCTCCAGGAAAATTATCGCAGTATTCTGGCCGCGGAAAACATGATTGACGCCATTGAACGCCAGGACTCCGGGGTGCTGCTGCTGCTGTCGGGGTTCGTCGAATCGGGCCTCACCGAATTCCGCCACAATGAGAACCTCTTTCTGCAGTGGCTCGGCCGGGCCAAGGACAACATTACCATCGCCGGCGAAAGCGAGATCATTGATTCCATCGAAAAATCCTACACCCGCTATCTTATCGAGGTATCAAATTTCCGTCTTACCCTGGAGAAAGACCATCAGCGAGCCGCGGCATCCTATCATGACGCCATTTTGCCCTTATTCCGTTCTATCCGGGATAACTGCGTCAGGCTGCGGGACTTGAATCACGAAACCATGTATGCGGCCAGCAGCCGCGCCCACAGGCTGGCGGTGCAAACCGTGGTGTCCATGTCGGTTATCGGCGCAGTCGCGGTCATGCTCGGCATCGGTTTCAGCTTTTTCTTATCCCATCTCATCTCCCGGCCGGTATCGGAGCTGACCGAAGCGGCCCTGCACATCGCCCAAGGCAATTATGGGGTCCGGGTGCCGGTCCGGGGAACCGGGGAATTGGCCCTGCTTACCGATGAGTTCAACCGCATGACCGACAAACTTCGACAATATCACGAGTTGAACATCGGCCAGGTCATTGCGGAAAAAGGCAAGAGCGAAGCCATCGTCCAGAGCATGGATGACGGCGTCATGGTAGTGGATGACAAGCTCATCATCAGCAATATCAACCCCAAGGCCGCCAAGATTTTCCAGGTAAGCCGAGAGGACGCCCTGGGAAAACATATTTTTGAAGTGGCGAGACAGGAAAGGCTCCTGGATTTCCTCAAGCAGTCCCTGGAATCGGGGCAGGCGCCCAAAATCAAGCCGGGGGACGACGTCTTTGCCGTCCAGTCCGACGGCGCCAGTCAATATTTTCAGTTTTCCATCGTTCCGTTGCGCATCCCCGGCGCGGCAATGGGCGGATTGGTTTTATTATTGCGAGATATCACCAGGTTACATGAACTGGATCGGCTAAAAAGCGAATTTGTCATGATCGCCTCCCACGAGTTGCGCACCCCCCTCACCAGCATCAATCTGGCCGTGGACATGCTCCGGGAGTCGGCGCCGGAGAGGCTTACCGATAAGGAGAGAGGGTTGCTGGAAGCCTGCCATGAAGACGTGCAGCGGCTCCGGGCCCTGGTGAACGATCTCCTCGACCTGTCCAAGATTGAGGCCGGCAAACTGGAACTGGCCTTCGAGTCGGTCACCCCGGCCTTCCTGGCTGATCAGGCCCTGGCAGTGATGCAGACCCAGGCAGAGGCCAAAAAGATTACGCTTGCCGTCAACCTGCCCCCCGACCTGCCCGCGGTGACCGCCGACCCTGGCAAAATCGTCTGGGTCCTGGTCAACCTCCTGGCCAATGCGGTGCGCTACACCCCCGAGGGCGGACACATCAGCCTCACCGGGGAACGGGTCGGCGGCCAGGTACATCTTGCCGTCGCCGACGACGGCCAGGGTGTGCCGGTGGAGTTGCAGCCCCGGATATTCGATAAGTTCGTCCAGGTAAAAGGCGGCGGCCCCCCTGGGGGCAGCGGCCTGGGACTGGCCATCTGCAGAGAGATTGTCCGGGCCCATCGCGGCGCCATTTGGCTCGATTCGGTCCCGGGGGCTGGCAGCACTTTTACCTTCGCCCTCCCCATGGCCCCAACCTCAGAGGAGATTTTCACATGAGCACGCCGGCCGTATTAATCGTTGACGATGAGAAAAATATCCTTCTGACCTTGGGCATGGCCCTGGAGAGTCTTTCAATTTCGGTGGATACCGCCGACACCGGCGCCGCGGCCCTGGACAAGCTGGCCGGCGGCTCCTATGATCTTTTGCTGCTGGACCTGCGCCTCCCGGACCTGGACGGCATGGAAATCCTGCGCCGGATTTCTCAGACGCGGCCCGAGATCAAGGTGATCATTATCACCGCCTACGGCTCCATCGATCTGGCCGTGGAGGCCATGAAGCTGGGTGCGGTGGATTTTTTGCAGAAACCCTTTGACACTGCCGAGGTCCGGGCCATGGTGAGCCGGGTCCTGGATCGGGAAACCCAGGAAAAGCAGCGAGGCCATGATTATGAACATTATCTTGAACTGGCCGGCCAACGGATCAGGGAAGGGCAATTCGATCGGGCCCGCGTCTATGCCGAGAAAGCTGTTTTCCTCGATTCCCAGCGCCCGGAAGCCTTCAATATCCTGGGAGGGGTTCATGAAACCCGCCTCAATCGGCAGGAGGCCCACAAGTATTACCGGGTCGCCCTGGACCTCGACCCCACCTTTGAGCCGGCCAGTCGCAACCTGGAACGCCTGACCAGCCGGCCCTATACCCAGTTCGGCATTGTTTGGGATAAGCCTGGCAAAAAAGGCCGGAAAGCCTAAACATGCCGATATTTATTTACTCCACTTCTCCGGCATCGCCAGGTATGGCCAAGTCCGACAGGAGCTGTTTAATCCGGCCGGCGGCTGGGTCGCCAGCTTGAAGGCTGCCGCGCTATGGTGATCGCCGAGATTCAAAAAGAGCTTGAAGGCCTGGGGGATTCAGGCCAGGCAACGATCCTGCAACGATTCTTCAAGACCGGGCCGGGCGAGTATGGCGAGGGGGACCGGTTCCGGGGAATTCGCGTCCCGGTCTTGAGGAAAGTGGCACGGAAATATCGCCACCTCCCCTTGCCGGAGGCCGGACGACTGCTCCAATCCCCCTTCCATGAAGACCGGTTCCTGGCCCTGCTGATCCTGATAGAGCGCTATTATCAGGAGGACGCCCTCCAGGGCGAAATACACCGCCTCTACCTGGAACAACGCCGTTTCGTCAACAACTGGGACTTGGTGGATGTCTCGGCCCCGCACCTGGTGGGCCATTACCTGAGGGACCGCACCAAGGACCTTTTGACCCGCCTGGCGGGCTCCAGGGTTATGTGGGAGCGGCGCATGGCCATCATCGCCACCTTTGACTTCATCAAACAGGGGGACTTTGACGAGACCCTCAGAGTCGCCCGCCTGCTGTTGGGCGACCCGGAAGACTTGATCCACAAGGCCGTGGGCTGGATGCTCCGGGAGGTGGGGAAGCGGGAGACGGCGGTGGCGGAAGCCTTCTTACAGGCCCATTACCGGAACATGCCCCGCACCATGCTCCGCTACGCCATCGAAAGGTTTCCCGAGGCCAGGCGACAGGCATACTTGAAAGGCGCGGTGCCTGACCGGCACATCTCAGGCCTAGCCGCCACCCTTGGGCCAGGGCGATAAACCTGGCTTCATGGGCAAGACCCGGAAAGGCTGCGATACCCGCCTCCAGGCCGGGGAGTTTGGCAGTCTGGTAAGCGGTCAGCTATCAGACAATCAACTTCCAGGAAAAGCCAACAACGTCACGGTCAAATCCGATGCAAAAGGGCCGGCGATTCAGCCTCTATCTCACCGCGGTCGCAATCCGTCCTTAAGCTGTGGCGCCTGACCTGGCCGGGGCAATTCCCTATTGCATCATGATGGTGAAACCCTGGGGCCCGATGTTCAGCTGCACCCCTTGCTGCAGCGCGGACAGGTTGATGACGGCGCCGCTCTGGTTCTGCATCGTCAGGCCGGCTACGCCGTTGACCAGGGTAACGCCCGCACCTGCCGCGGCATAATTGCCGGGAAACTGCGACAGACATCGGTCATGTTGTAGACATTGCCCACCGCGTTGATGTACGCGACCCCCACATTGCCGACGCTGAGCCCGCTGATCTTGAAGATGTGAGGTTCCCTTTGAACCTCAGGACGCCGCTCCCCAACTGACACCGACGCCCAAAGCCACGGAAGTCATGTCAATGGATACGGACCCCACGGCGTAATACGGTCCCTGGGCCACGCCCGGGGTGACCGCCAGCAGAAGAAAGGCCACCATGGCCAGACTGAGAAGAATCCGGTTCGTGCGCATGCGTTGCCATCCTTTCCTTTTTCAGGTAAAACGGATTTTAGTTTATACAGGATAAAGATAATGGCCAAAAGGGTAAAGTCAAGCACGATCTGGATGCCCCTGGGATCCCGCGATCAGTCCGGCGTCGTGGCATGCTACTAACTCGGAGTTGGTCTGCCCCGGGAGCTTTAAGATGCGGATTATTGTGGCGCAATTATTCTCAACGAATTTGCCCTTGCACCTTGAACCTTTCTCATCAGGAGGGGTGATCCGGTGAACTCCGATCTTAATCCTATTTTCATTGATAACGGTTGTCAGTGTAGCTGATTTTCGGGGCTCTTGCTGCTGATACGACGGAAGAGGGGGAGGCCGTTGGCGCCGCCAGGAGCATATTCATTCCTCGGTGTTTCAATTTTTTCACCACGCTCTACGCTTTTGTTATCGGTTTTGCCATAGTGACCTTGTGGTCGGCGTTTTTAACCGCTAAGACGAACGTCAACCGGGAAGCTTATTCCATGATGATCGTTTACCGCACCGCCAAACACGTGCCTGATACCGGCGCCTTTCGCCAGGCGGTGGTCAAAGCTATGTGAAGACGGTAATCGACGCTGAATGGGAAGAGATGGAAAAAGGGGCCATGAGCCCGGATGCCGCCCGGCGTTTCGACGACATCTGGGCCAGGTATCTATGAACTCAAAGGCGATGCCGAATAAGACTTGGGGAACTTTATACCAATCTCACCGAGGCCGGCCGGGAGCGTTCCACCAGGGGCACCATACTGCAAGGCAATCTTTACGCACCGATCTGGGTGATTCTTATATTTGGTTTTATCTCAGTGATTTACGGTTTATATTTTATCAATCGCGAGCCAACCCTGGTCTCTCTCATCTATGAATTTATGATCATTGTTCCTGGTCTTAGTCCTGTATCTATTTCATCTATGATCTCGATACGCCTTTTTCCGGCTTGATTATCCTCAAACCGGATGCCTTTCGAATCTATTTACCTGAAGATGCTGAGTTTACCTTGAGCCTGGCTCTCGGCTGACAGGTTGGGGAAGACAGCTCCTCGGGGCTTAATCCTGATTTGGGCTCAAAAGGCAATTATCGGTAGCCGCAGGCTTTAGCCTGCGCCGGCACCGGATGGAAAGCCTGTGCCGCCCTTTGACGGCAACCTGGGGATATAAGAAGAGATTCTTCGCGGCGCTTCAGAATGACAGGTAAGAGTTTTTCGGCCCAAATCGGCTGGCCCGGATTGCCATTACTCTAGGCCCGGGCACTTGTTCAGACGGCACACGGCGAAAAACGTTGATCTCGAGTCCGCTAAGAGGTTCTGATGACGATTCAGTTGACGGTTGGCACCAGGATTTACCGCCCGGCCCGGCTGGTTGCCGCAGGAAACGGTGATCAGGTGGAGCTCGGCACCGTCACTATGAAAGACTTCGGGGACGGCACCGTCATGCTCCGGGCCGCGCCCTGGGAGGCCTATCTCCCCGACTGGCTGGCGGTGCCCTGGGAGACGAGCGGGGGGCCGGGTCTGCGTCTGCGACGAGCCCATCCCGGACGACTGGACCTATTTCGAGGTCTTGTTCTCGGACGTCAATTTTGTGGCGGTCTCGCCCGTGGCCGGCGATCCGGAAGAACTGAGGCGCAAACACCTGGAGGCGCACCCACTATCTCCAGGGCAGGAGCCAACCCCATAGGTCGGTCGGTTGTATCTCGTCCCTTAATACCCATCCGTAATCAAACTACAATTTTCTGGAAGGGGCGGACCCATGTGTCCGCCCTTAATTGAGGTCGCACAGGCAGGAGCGCCCCAACAATTCCGCTCTGCTTTTGCAAAAAATCCCGCTTCACATACGTGCATAACTGCGGTATAATCCTTCTCGCTGCTGCCAAGAGAGTTCCATCCTCTTGAAGATCTTAAACGGGAGGCTCCATGAGCAAGTTTCTCTTTGTCCTGACTCGGGGACCGGAAGACCCCACCCGGGCGGTGCGCTGCTTCCAGTTCGCCAAGATTGCCGCGGATAAGGGCCACGAGGTCACCGTGTTCCTGGTGGACGACGCCGCCTATTTCACCAACCTCGCCCTCACCGAACGGATCAAGGCCCCCACCGGGGACGAACTCATCACCTACTGGAAGTTTCTGGTGGAGAAGAAGGCCCAGATTCTGGTGTGCAAACCCTGCGCCGAGACCCGGCTCATCGGCGCCGACGACCTGCCTCCGGGCACCGCCATCGGCACCGGCGTCACCCTCATCGACCTGGCGGCCGAGTCCAAGGTATTTACGTTTTAATCCTCTGGGAAACAACCGCCGGTGGGACTCAAAAAGTCCTTGCTTGCCGTCTGCTGACCCCGGGGCGCGGCCCGGGTCCTGGATGGGGGGCAGGTCTATCCAGGGGGCTGCCCGCCCCACGGTTGCTCCCCGGCTCCTCCTGGATCACGGCCCGAACACTTCCTCGCCGTTTATCCAGCGCTCCACCGGGTTTTCTTGGGTGAAAAAATCCTTCAGGGCCTGGGCCAGGTTGAGGGCGCCGGACTGTAAGCCCGCGGCTCGGCAGCCTTCCCGGAGACCGGCGCTCACCGAGACCACGATTTCGTGGCGGTGGGCGTAGTAGGTGCTGGCCGCCAGGCTGCCGGTGCTCAGTTCCGCGGCGCAGCGCTCCCGGTCCAGGCCGTGCATGGCCCGGCACACCAGGGGCCTGACCGGGTAAACCGAGCACCTCCGCTCCCTGAGCAGGGGGCAGGGCAGCTCGGCTCGCATCCCGGCAACGGCGGCCGGGCTCTTCCCGCGGGTTCGGGCGAGATTTCTTGCCAGGTTGGCCAGTACTGCTTCTTTCTCGGCTGGAGAAAAATTCCCGGCGATATGGTGGGCGATGATGAGGGCTTCCGGCGGCGTCAGCTCCACCCGGTTGTAGCAGCAGGCATCGCACCCTTCCTGGCAGGCGACGGGCTGGGGAAGCTCCTGTTCGGTTTCAAACCGCCGGGTCAGGTGATCGGCCAGAAAAAAGGCGCTGACCGCGATTTCCAACGCCCGCTCGGGCACCCGGCCCTGGCCGATAATTTCCACAACGTTGTCTTGGGCCAGGGTGGCGATGCCTGGGTTGACCGGGGCCGCGGGCCGGCCGCCTGGGGCCGCGCCTTTAGGTCTCCGGGGCTTTGGGTTCTTTTTTCGCCTCTGAGCCCGGTTCATCTCACCTCGTCCTTTAACACAGCAGTTTGGTCGTCGGGTTTGGTCTCAGGGTGAGCGTCCCGGCGGGCCAGCAGTTCCTCAACTTTTGACTCCAGACGGGCGATGAGGGGCGGTAAGGTGGTGTTGTTCAGGGCCGAGATGGCTACCCCGGAATGCAAGCGGCATTGCAGGGCCGTCAGGCTTGGGTCCACTAAGTCCTTTTTGTTGAAGACCATCAACACCGGCTTGTCCTGGAGGGCCAGGGAGATCAGGATGTCGTCCACCGTGGCCATCTGTTCCGTAAAGCGGGGATTGCTCAGGTCAACCACGTGGATGAGGAGGTCGGCGTCCTCCAGTTCCTCCAGGGTGGCCTTGAAGGCTTCCATGAGGTTCTTGGGAAGGTTCTTGATGAAACCCACCGTATCGGTGATGATCACCTCCCTTTCTTTCGGGAAGCGGAGGCGGCGGCTGGTGGGATCCAGGGTGGCGAAAAGCCGGTCTTCGGCCAGAACCGCGGCGTGGGTCAAGGCATTGAACAGGGTGGATTTCCCGGCGTTGGTGTAGCCGATAATCGAGAGGACGGGGAGACTCTGACGCCGGCGGGGCTGACGCCGCTCCCGGCGTTCATTCCTGATCCGGGACAGGTCCTGCTGCAGCCGGTGGAGCCGTTCCCGGAGGCGGCGGCGGTCCATCTCAAGCTTGGACTCGCCCGGGCCCCGGCCGCCGATGCCGCCCATGAGCCGGGAGAGGGCGTCGCCTTTGCCCACCAGCCGGGGCAGGAGGTATTTCACCTGGGCCATTTCCACCTGGAGCTTGCCTTCCCGGCTCCGGGCCCGTCTGGGCAAAGAGGTCCAGGATGAGCTGGGTGCGATCAATGACCTTGAGTTCGGAGAAGTTGGTAATGGAGCGCACCTGGGACGGGCTGAGCTCGGCGTCAAACACCAGCATGTCGACTCCCAGCTGGAGGGCCTGGATGACCAGTTCCGAGAGCTTGCCCTTGCCCATGAGAAAGCGGGAGTCGAAGCGAGGCCGGCGCTGCAGGATGGTATCCGCCACGTTGAGCCCGGCGGAGCGGGCCAGTTCCGTGAGTTCCGCCAGGGAATCCTCGGCCGCGGCGCGATTGGCCCCGGTGACGCCGATGAGGATGGCCCGTTCCCGGCTTTTCCCCTCTCCGGCGGGGGCCAGGCGGGAAAATTCCGCTTCCAGGGAGGCCATGAGGGTATCGAATTCCAGATTGAGGTCGCCCACTTGCCGGGCCTTGATGACGGCCCAACTCTGGCCGTTCACCGGTTGGGGCAGGAGGTGGGCGATCTCGATGGCGCCCGGCTGGCCGCCGGCGGCGCTGAGGGCGGCCACGGCGTCCAGGCGCAGCAAGGCCAGGTCCATGAGGTCGTCGTGACTCAGGGGGCTTGAGTCCAGGTGGGTGTGGATCAGGCGGAGGCCCTTGAGGCGGCCCTTGACGCCCCGCTCCCGGGGCAGGGCGGGGATGACCAGGCCCTTGGCGTCCCCCACGATGACGTAGGCCACCACGCCCTGGCGATCCACTAAAACGCCGATTTGCCGGCGGACCTCGGCGGAAATTTCGGCCAATTGCCGGGCTAACTCCGGAGTAACCAGTTCGGCCGGCGGCACCTTGCGGCGGTACAGGCGCTCCAGGGCCCGGGTTTGATGGGTTTTTAAGCCGGTGAGATTACCTAAGGGGCGGTGGATAGGGGCTTCCTCGTTTCAACCTGGTTGAGGGCGCAGTATGCTGTCCCCCCCAGGCAATTAAAGCCGATCCCTCTGAGCGTAAGGGAGCTTTATTTTTGAATTATCAATCTGTTAGTTTAATTGTACTCCCTTATCCGGCCAGACCAAAGGTAAAATTACTCTAAGTGGTTGATGACCCTGACGGTCTCCATAAGGCCGGGCTGCAGGACGTCCACCAGGGCGAGGCTGAGGCCGGCCCCGGCCAGGACCCCCAGGGCGGCCTCCTCCACCCGGAGGGGATAGGTGTCTCTGAGCCCGCTCCTCAGGTTGGAGACCCCCGCCATGGTCCGGGCCGGCTCCCCCCAGAGTTCGCCCCCGGACAGGAGGCGCACGGTCTTGACGACTTCGCCGGTCTGGGACCAGGCGTCAGGCCAGGTGAGGTTGGGAAGGACCGGGTCGAAAATCAACTGGGCATCAGTTAAGCCTGCGGCCAGGGCATGTTCCCGGAGCTCCAGGGCCAGAGTGATTTTCCCTTCCAGGGAAGTTCCGGGGCGGGAGTGGGCATCCAGGAGCAGGAGCACCAGGTCGGTATGGTTTGCCGCGGCCAGGGGCAGGATCTCCCGGATTTTGTCAGGCTCCAGGGTACAGGCGTTGAGGATGGGCGGCTTATGGGCGACCGCCAGGCCCCGGGCCAAAACCCGGGCGTCGGGGCTGTCCAGGATGAGGGGGAGATTGGTGACCTGCTGGACCGCTTCCACCATGAAGGCCATGCGGTCGTGGCGCCGGGGCGGCAGAAAACCGGGGTTGATGTCAATAAGATTGGCCCCGGCCTGCTCCAGGCGGCGGGCCAGTTCCTGGAGAGGGCGGGGGTCGAGGGCATCCATGGCCCGGGACACCACGGGATTGAGGATGTTGAGGTTGTCTGCGGCAATGATCATCGGCATGGTGTCCTTGACAGGAGCCCGGCCTGTACCTGCTGAAACTCGGACTCAATCGCAGCCAGCGTGTGGGTCAGATTTGCGGCCCAGATGGCGCGCCGTGAGTCTTGGCCCATAAGGGGCAGGTTGGCCCTTGCGATGTGGTGCGCTCCCCGGAACGCCGCGCCCAAAAGCTCGCAGGCCACCAGCAGGTCCGATATGAGGTGAGGCCGGCACCGGGCCCCACCCCGGCAAATCAAGCCCAAGCCCTCCTGGGACTGCTGCATGATCCTCAAGGGACAGGCCACGGCCTCGTCGAGGGCCGCGGCCAGGGCGTTGGGGTCGCCTTGGGTCCGGGCCCGGGTGAGTTGGAAATAGGCCTCGACATCCTCGGCCTGCAACCGCAGGAGTGCCGCAGCCACTATCCGGACCTGCGCCAGGAGATCGATCCAGAAAGATCCGGGCTCTCCCTCCGGGGGCTGGCGTCGATGCTCCAGTTGGACCACTTTCTCGAGCAGAGCCAGCCCCAGAGCGGCGCTGTGGGCCGCGGCGGCGCCGCCGCCGGGGTCAGGCCGGGCCTGGGCCAGGGCTTTCAGGAATGCGGAGTCCATGTACCTCCCTCGGTCAAGTAGAGCGCCCGGTTCGCCTGCCTCGGCAAGTTCCCCGGTCCCTCCTATTTTCGGCCGTCGTCGGGACCGGGTCAACTATTCTTTAGAAAAAAGCCGGCGAGGCCCGGCTATCGTCAGGGAGGCGCGGGCCAAATAAATCCGCCGATTTCCCGGCTTGGCGCGGTTCACCTCGAGGCCGGAGGCCGAGGGCTTGCCGAATAATATTCGGATTATTAACTTTTTTAGACATATTGTCGTCTAAGTCAACAGGTAAGGAATTTCCGGAAGTAATTTTTTCGGCAGATTACTCAGGTTGATAAATCTCGTTACCCCCGGTCAGGGAGGGAAGAGAAAAACAACCTGAAAACGGCTGGAAACACCATTTCGGTGGTGGGATTGACAAGGGCAACTTTGGCGTTATCTTGCAAGGAATAAGGCGACTTAGGCTTTGAGGCACGCCAGAGATCATTTGAAAACAGAATGGAATGTGCGGAGGCATGTTATGAAAAGGGTAGTTTTAATTTTTGCGTTGGCAATTTTGCTGGCTGGATGCGTGGGTCCCCCAATAGGTACCCCGTATGGTCAGGGTTATGGAGGCAATCAGGGGTATGGGGGGAATCAGGGTTATGGAGGCTATAACTATCCCGCCCCGCCCCAGAATATTTACGCGAACCCTTGGGTTGGGGCAAATACGCCTTGGACCTATTACCAGGGTGATTGGTTTTTAAACGGATTACTGTATAACAACTTCGGCTCTCAATATGGGTGGGCCCCGTATTACTCTTATCCTACCACCTATATTGTCAGACCCAGTAACTGGTATGCGCCGCAGTATCAGGTCTGGTATCAACGGAATCCGCAGTACGTGCGGACTTTTGAACAAAAATATCCCTATTACCGCAGCCACCGTGCTGGCCAGCATTATGATCAGAATTTCTATAATGCCCACCATCGCGGCCAGGGGGGAGGTTGGAACCAGGGGTTTCATGGTGTCCGTCCAGGAGCCACGGGCCCCGGCGGCCATACGCCGCGAGCGACGGGAGCCACTCGCGGTCCTGGAACCCACGGGGCTGGCGGGTATACCCGTGGAACCACCGGTCCTGGAGCCTATACTCCTGGAACCACCGGCACTGGCCGGCATACACCCGGAGCCACTGGCCCGGGCGTGAGAGGCCATGGAACCACCGGTCCTGGAGCCTATACTCCTGGAACCGCCGGCACTGGCCGGCATACACCCGGAGCCACTGGCCCGGCAGTGCGGGGGCCTGGCAGCCACACTCCTGGAACCGCCGGTCCTGGCGGGTATACTCGGGGAACTACTGGTCCTGGCAGCCATACTCCCGGAGCCACCGGTCCGGCTGTGCGAGGCCCTGGAACCCCAGCGACCAGGGGCCATTCTCCTGGAGCGACAGGCCCCGCCGTCCGCGGTCCTGGAGCCGCTGGTCCTGGGGGCCGTCCCTCTGGAGCTACCAGTCCGGCCGTGCGTGGCCCTGGGCCGACAAGCCCTCGTGGCCATACGCCTGGAGCCACCGGGAACGTGCGTGGACCCGGGACCACAGGGGCTAGAGGCCACACTCCTGGAGCCACCGGCCCGGCCGTGCGCGGCCCTGGAGCCGGCGGTCCTGGGGGTCATGCCCCGAAAGCCAGCGGGCATGGCCCGAGCAGGCCTGAAAAGACTCCTCCTGGTGAGAAAAAGCGTCCGGAGTAGTTCTCTGCGCAGTACAAGATCCCAGATCGCTCACCCCGGGCGATCTGGGTCTTTTTGAGGGGAACAGCACAGTTCCCCGGGTTTGGCCAGTGACCGCGCGGGTGTGAGAAGGCGGCAACTTCGAACCGGTGGGGATAAACGGGCCACTGGGCTTAACGCCCCCGATCCCCGGATTAATCGCCCCTGAGACCAGCGGCCATATGAGGGGCTTGGCCGTCAAATTTTCCAGCTTTGCATACGTTTAGGCCGGACGCTGGTCGGGTAGCCCCTCATCCCGCCTACTTGCCCCCAGGCTTCCGAGTAATTTCTTGGCCGGGAAAACCGCTATGGTGATCAGGGGCGTAAAACACTTATCAGTTACCCGGTCCGGGGGCGGCAGGTGACCAGGCTCGGTTTCACCAGGCAATCTGTCAGAGCTCGGGCGACGGTGGCGGTTATTGCGCTCATGGTCCTGTTTTCCTGGATTCCGGCGTCGGCCCAGTGGAGCAGCCATAGCAGCAGCCGGCCTCAGCCGGCGACCCGGGCCAACCTCTTTAGTCTCATAGGAGTGGAAGAGGCGGTATTTGCCATGAGCAACGACATCCGCCGGCGCCATGGCTTACCCGTTTTACTTAAGGATGAGAGTAGCCGGGACACGGCCCGCGGCCATAGCGCCGATATGTTCAACCGCAATTACTTCAGCCATACTGACCCGGAGGGACGCACGGTAAAGGAGCGCCTGCCTGCCAGCCTCGGTGCCCGGTATTGGGGGGAAAACATCTGGACTGGTAGCGGCTATGACCCCAGACAGATTCAGCATCTGGCCCAGACGATTATGGCCGACTGGATGAATAGTTCAGGACATCGAAAAAATATCCTGTCTCCAGATTATTCCCATCTGGGCGTGGGGGTGATAACCAACTATCAAGAGGTCAAAGCCACCCAGGTCTTCATCGGGGTCGCCTCCGGTATCAGGCCGGGCCCCGGCTTTCAGAGAAGATAAGTCTCCGGTTCTTCCGGGGCCAAGGGTGAGATTGGGGGCTGAAGTCGGGACCGGGTCGCCTCTGCAAGGAATCGTCGCCCTAGCCGGTATATCAATATAAAAGATCGGTGGGGCCAGACTGCCGGGGGCAGAAAGAACCTGGAATAATCAGACTTCCCGGTCATGGGAGGAATGCCGGGTTCACGTCCAGGGACTCGCCCGCCGGAGAGCAATTCTTGAATGAGTCTACCCACCGGGGCTCAGTGATAGCTGACGATTTCCCAGTTGGCCGCGAACGAGTTGTCGTTGGGGTGATAAAGATGTCCCAGCATCTCGCCGACCCCCGGTGGGACCCCGGCTTCAATGCGCCAAAAGGAGAGGTAGAACGAGGGAACTATCCGGACTGCATCGCTCTCCGGTGTTTCTTCAACCCAGCGCCACACCTCCCGTCCCATGACCCGCCACAGGGAGTTAGTTCTCCGGCAGCGTACCACGCTTCCAGCTTCAGGCAGCCCTTGGCCGCGCAAAATCTCTTTGAACCCGTCCATAGCAACCTCCACCGCAAAAACTTATCGGTCATTCCGGTCAATATATTCAATCGCAGGCGGATTCAGCTAAACTTGCACCTGTGCGGCAGTATGGTTATAATTTAAGAAAACGCCAGGTGGGCTGGACATTGCGGCGCCAACCTGGCAGACCATCATGACTATGGAAAAAATACCCGACCCCAAAGAGCTGGAAAAAGAGCTGAGTGAATACCTCACCAAAAAATATGGCAGCCGGATCAAGGTCATGGCGCCACACTGGGTAGCCAGACCCGAGATAGACGGCGAAGGTCCGGGCAAGGGCGACAACCTCGGACAGATTAAATTCGACTTGAAACCGGAGGAGTTGGAAGCCTATCTGCATGAGTACGTCATCAAGCAGGATTTGGCCAAGAGTGTTTTGGCCACCAAGGTCTGCACCCATTTCAACCGGATCCGCCATTCCCTGGAGTTGGGCCGGGACCCGGAACCCGGGGTGGGCTCCATCAAAAACAACATCATCCTGATCGGCCCCACCGGCGTGGGCAAGACCTACCTGGTCAAGCTCATTGCCAAGAAGATCGGCGTGCCGTTCATCAAGGGCGATGCCACGAAGTTCAGCGAAACCGGATACGTGGGCGGTGACGTGGAAGACCTGATTCGGGACTTGGTTTACGCCGCCGGCGACGACCTGGAACTGGCCCAGTACGGCATCATCTATATCGACGAAATCGACAAGATCGCCTCCTCCGGGCACGCTTGGGGGGGACCGGATGTGTCCCGCACCGGGGTCCAGCGGGCCTTGCTGAAGCCCATGGAGGAAACGGAGGTGGACCTGAAGGTGGCCCATGACCCGGTCTCCCAGATTCAGGCCATCGAGCACTACCGCCGGACCGGCAAAAAGGATAAGCGTACCCTCAATACCCGGCACATCCTGTTTATCGTCAGCGGCGCCTTCAACGGCCTGGACAAGATGGTCAAGGAGCGCATCAGCAAGCAGGAGATCGGCTTCCGGGGCGACATGACCTCCCGGGAGCTGGACCGGACTTTTCTCAAGCACGTGACCGCGGAAGACCTGATCAAGTTTGGGTTTGAATCCGAATTTGTGGGGCGCCTGCCGGTAATCGCGGTGTTGGAGGAACTCACGGCGGCTGACCTCTATGCGATCCTGCAGAACCCCAATAACCCCATCATCACCAGTAAAAAGCGGGACTTCCAGGCTTACGACATCGACATCGCCTTTGAAGACGAAGCCCTGGAGCTGTTGGCGACCCAGGCCGCCGTCGAGAAAACCGGGGCCCGTGGCCTGGTAAGCGTCATCGAACGGGTGCTCATCCAGTTCGAAAAGCGGCTGCCCTCCACCCAGGTCAGGCGCGTCGTGGTTACGCCGGAACTCGTGATGAACCCCGAGGCGGAACTGAACCGCCTGCTGGCCGACCCCGAGGCTCCTGATCTTAAGGCGAGGTTCAGCCAGGCAGCTGATAAGGAGCGGGGAGTCCTGAAAGAGTCCATCTGGCGGCGGGAATCGGAGTTGCTCAACCGCTACCAGCTGCCTCTCACCGAGGCCAGGGTGGAATTGCTGGCCCACCAGTACCATCACTGGGACTGTGACTTGAAAACCGCGATTGACGATCTGGCCAGGCTTTATGACCAGGTGTGCCGCTTCGCCGAATTGTTCCTGAATAACCATGGGATCGAACTGCATTTTGAACCGGATGCCGTGGATGAAATTCTCCAGCAGGCCGTGGCCCGTGACACCTCCGCCCTGGCGGTTTGCCAGGAGATGGCCAAGGACCTGGAATACGCTCTGAAACTGGTCCGGGATCGGACTTCCCAGGATCAGTTCATCCTGACCCGGGAGGCCCTTTGCGACCTCGATGCGTATCTCAATCGGGTTATCCGGGAACACTACCAGACCACCCTCTTCAGAGAGTAGGCCACCTCGATGATTGGAGTCTCCAAACTCTATTGCGGCGCCGTAGAAGCCGGGGATGTGCTGCGCTACCGGGACCGCCGGGCCCAGGACCTGCCTTCCCACCTCCTGCAGTTTTCGTCGGACAAAAAGCCCGTGGTGGTCTGGAACATCACCAAGCAGTGCAACCTCAAGTGCCTGCACTGTTACGCCAAGGCCACCGCGGGGGCGGCCCCGGACGAACTGGGGCACGCCGAAGGCCTGGCCCTGCTCCGGGACCTGAAAGAATTCGGGGTGCCGGTGGTGTTGTTTTCCGGGGGTGAACCCCTGATGCGGCCTGATCTCCCGGCCCTGGTAGCGTTTACCGTGGCCCAGGGGATGCGGGCGGTGATCTCCACCAACGGCACCCTCATCGACCGGGAGCGGGCCCGGGAGTTGCGCGACTTAGGCCTGTCTTACGTGGGCATCAGCCTGGACGGCACCGCCGCCACCCACGACCGGTTCCGGGGCCAACCCGGGGCCTTTGCCGCGGCCATGGCCGGAGTGCGGAACTGTCAGGAGATGGGTCTCAAAGTGGGACTGCGCTTTACGGTGAGCCGGCTCAATTATCAAGAAGTTCCGGCCATGTTTGACCTGGTGGAAGAGTATGACATTCCCCGTATCTGCTTTTACCACCTGGTCTATGCCGGCCGGGGCAGCAAGCTGGTGGAAGAGGCGCTGACCCATGCCCAGACCCGGGAGCTGGTGGACCTGATCTGCGCCCGCACCCGGCGCCTCTTTGACGCCGGCAAACGCGTGGAAGTGCTGACGGTGGACAACCACGCCGACGGCCCCTACATCTACCTCAAGCTGCTCCGGGAAGACCCGGCCCGGGCGGCGGAGGTGCTGGAACTCCTGAAGATGAACGAAGGGAACAATTCGGGCCGGGGCATCGGCTGCGTCAGTTGGGACGGACAGGTTCACGCCGACCAGTTCTGGCGCCACGAGTCCTTCGGGAACGTCCGGGAGCTCCCCTTCAGCCGGATCTGGACGGACCTGTCCAACCCCCTCCTGGCCCGCCTCAAAGACAAGAAACGCTATGTCACCGGCCGCTGCGCCGGTTGCCGCTGGCTGGACGTCTGCGGCGGCAACTTCCGGGTCCGGGCTGAAGCCCTCACCGGGGACCTCTGGGCCCCTGACCCCGCCTGCTACCTCACCGACGCCGAAATCAGCTGAGAGCGCGCGGTAAACAAGCTCAAAGACATGAAGGGCAGATCGCCCTCGCATCTCCCGGCCAATCCGCAGCGGCGGTCAATCCGCCTCTTAACACAACTTTTACCCCAAAGCTTTGGTCAAATTCTGCTAAGATAGCTCAATGCAGGTTGCCAGCTGGGGGCGATTTGTCGGCCTCCGGCCGGAGTTGCAAGCCAGCGAACATCTCGAACCGCTTTTCATCCGGAAGAGGGGACACGCATGAAAATCGTGGCCATTGTTAACCCCATCGCCGGCTACCGCCGGGCTCGCCGGGTCTGGCCCCGTCTCCTGTCGTCTTTAGGAGAGGCCGGCGCCCAGGTGGCCACGTGGTGGACCGAGTGGCCCGGCCACGCTGAAACCCTGGCCGCCCGGGCCCGCCGGGAGGGGTTTGACCGGGTGGTGGCGGTGGGGGGCGACGGCACCCTCCTGGAAGTGGTGAACGGCTTGTGGTGGGAACCCCGGGGGGCGCAGCCCAGCGTGGGGGTGGTTCCCTTCGGCACGGGCTGCGATTACGTGCGGAGTTTTAACCTGGGGCGGACCCTCAGGGATAAGGTGGTGACCGCCCTGGGGGAAGTCACCCTCGGGGTGAGCCTGGGACTGGTTCGCCTCCAGGGGTTCGATGGTCAACCCCGACACCGGGTTTTTGTGAATGTCCTGGGCCTGGGTTTCGATGCCCGGGTGATCGCCGGCTTCCGGCAACAGCGCCTGGGCCTGCCGGGCAAGACGCGGTTACTTCCTCGGCGGCCTCAAGGAGTTGAGCCGGTTGACGCACCACCGGATAACCGGGGAGCTGAACGGCCGTCCCCTCAAGACGGAGGCGGCGGTGGTGGTTTTCGGGCTGGGGCGTTATTTCGGGGGCGGCCTGATGATAACCCCCGGGGCCTCACCCCAGGCCGGGCATTTCCAGGTGGTCCTGGGCCAAAAGTTGAGCCGCCTGGATGTACTCACCCTCCTGCCCGGGCTCTACTTCGGCAAGCATCTGAACCACCCCCGGGTTACGGCGGATTACGCCGGCCATATCAAGATTATCGCCGATCCCCCGGCTTATGTGGAAGCGGAAGGGGAATTGGAGGGCCTCACGCCCATAGAGGCAGCCATAATCCCCGGAGCCCTCCGGATTGCCGCTCCATCTATCATTTTCTTGCTTTTCCCGAACCTAAAGCCATGGGAGCCTCTTGCAGCAACCTTTAGGCTAATACGCGGATTTTCGATGCAGGCCAGCAAATTGACGCGGATAAAATCTGAGCCTTGGGACTAAAACTTTAGCGGCGCCAGGGTCTTAGATCGAGTTGGATCTTGGTGGATCCTGGTCTACTCAAGTCTTGGCCTTTCCCGCCAAGAATTTCCTGAAACTCGGCGCGTAATTGACTTTTCGTGGCGGAGATCCCAGAATCTTTTTTGTCCGATGACATTATGCCTCGATGAAGAGGTTGCCTGGTCAAGTCTTAACATTATACTTTAGGCATTCCCAGAAAATCCCGCCTGAA
This sequence comes from uncultured delta proteobacterium, assembly GCA_963747645.1. GTDB lineage: Bacteria > Desulfobacterota > Desulfobaccia > Desulfobaccales > 0-14-0-80-60-11 > 0-14-0-80-60-11. Next base: position 211,821 of record CAVVFW010000011.1, read on the forward strand.
GTTTTCCTTGCGCCATCCTCCTTATACTCTAAAATATTCCCATGAAAAAATTCCGCATCGCGCTTCTCGGCCTTCTCCTGTTGCTCATCCTGGTACCCTGGAGTTACGCCAGCCAGGTTGACCTGAGAATTCTCTATGTCAACGATTTTCATGGCTTTGCCGAGCCGTATAAAGCCGGGGCCAATGAGCCGCCCCTGGGGGGCATCGCCTACCTGGCGGGGGCCGTGGACCGGGCCCGCCACAACCAACCGTCCTTGTTGCTGGCCGCTGGGGATATGATCCAGGGGAACGCCTGGGCTAACCTGTTCCGGGGTAAATCCAGTATCGACGTGATGAACGCCATGAAATTCGACGCCATGGTGGTGGGTAACCACGAGTTTGATTTCGGCCCGAAGGTTTTGAGAGAAAGGATGGCCCAGGCCCGGTTCCCCATGCTGGGAGCCAACGTGAGGGGTTTGCCGGGCCTCAAACCCTATGTCGTTAAAAATCTCCAGGGGGTGAAAATCGCCATCATCGGCGTCGTGACCCCGGAAACCCCCGTGGCCACCCATCCGCGGAATGTGAAGGGCCTGACCTTCGGCACCCCGGAGAGCGCCGTGAGGAAGTATATCCAGCAACTCAAGGGCCGGGCTGATATCATCATCGTCCTGTCCCACTGCGGCTTTCAGGCGGACAAGGAACTGGCCGCCCGGGTCCCGGGTATCGATGTCATCGTCGGGGGCCACTCCCACACCAAGCTTCTCCATCCCGAACAGGTGGGCCAGACCATTATCGTCCAGGCCTGGGAACACGCCAAGGTCCTGGGGGTCCTAAACCTCCGGGTGAAAGACGGGAAGGTCGTAGGGTTCGACGGGGCTCTTGAGGAGATCAGTCCCGCCACCGGCGCCGCCAATTGCCAGGTCCAGGACCTGGTGACCCGTTATGAGCGCCAGGTTGATTCCCTCTTGCAACGGGCCATTGGCGAGACCCAGGTTGACCTGGATGGGGCCCACGTCAGGACCGGGGAAACCAACCTGGGTGATTTCGTGGCCGACGTCATGCGGCAGGCGGCCGGGGCCGAAGCCGCCCTCATCAATGGCGGTACCATCCGCACCGGCATCCCTCGGGGCAAGATCACCGTGAAGGATGTCTATGCCATGCTTCCGTTTGACAACTACCTGGTGGCTATCAGCCTGACCGGGGCCCAGCTCAAGGCTGCCCTGGAACACGGCGTTGCCCGGCTGGGCGAGCCTTCCGGCAGCTTCCCCCAGGTCTCGGGCCTCACCTTTACCTACAGCCGCAGCGCCCCGGTGGGCTCCCGGGTTAAGGACGTCATGGTCGGGGGCCAGCCTCTGGATCTCCACAAAGAGTACGTGGTGGCCACCAATGATTATCTGGTGGCGGGCGGGGACGGTTATACGGCCTTCGGCGAGGCCCTGAAAAGCGCCGGTGACTATGCCAACCTGGGGGGGACGCTCAGCAGCAGCAAACTCGCCTACAATGATCCCGGCACCTGGCTGCGGGACCTGGTGATTACGGCGATTCAGGCCCGGAAAACCATCGCTCCCCAAGTGGACGGCCGCATCAAGGCCGTGGATTGATATGCGGGTATATGTTAACCAGAAACCCGTGGACCTGGTCCCGGGGATGCAGGTCAAGCACGCCGTGCTCAGTGCGGGACGGCTGCCGGAAATCGGCGGGGGGCTCAAGGTCTATGATGAGTGGGGCCATGAACTGGGCCTGGACGGGGCCCTCGCCGACGGCATGAAAATTTTTGTAAAATAAACTCCTGAGGGGAAAGCGGCATGGTTGAAATTGAACTCCCCAAGCCCGAAGAACTGGAAGAGGCCATGGTGCACAGGTTCACCCGGCGGGTGGCCCTGACCACCGCCATTTTTGCGGCCATCCTGGCCATCAGCTCCCTGGGGGGCAGCAAGGCCATGAAAGACATGATCCTCTTCCAGCAGCAGGCCTCGGACCAATGGGCCTACTACCAGGCCAAGGCGGGCCGGGAGCATTTCTATCGCGGCCAGAAAATGCGCCTGGAGCTGGACCTCCTGGAAAAAGAGACCTTGAAGCCGGAGATCAAGCAGCGCTACGAAACCTTGCTCAAGCAGATGGGTACCCAGGAGGAGCGCTACGGCAAGGACCGCAAGGACATCGAAAAGGTAGCCCGCCAGCTGGAACACGAACGGGATACCGCCCGCAGCAAAGACCCGTATTTTGAATTCGCCGAGGTGCTCCTCCAGATTGCCATCGTCATGGCCACCGTGTCCATCCTGTCCCAATCCCGGGCCATCTTCGGGGTGTCCCTGTTTGCCGCCAGTTTCGGCGCCCTGTTATGCCTGAACGGATTTTTCCTGCTCTTTCACCTGCCGTTTTTGTCGCATTGAGGCGAGGGAGATTTTCCTTTTTCTCATTTTTCCATCCGGGCAGGGTAGGGCAGGGGCGGTTACCGAACCTACGGAGAAGGCGGGAAATACCGAAAAGCCCCTGGCCTAAGCGGTAATGACCAAGGATTTGAGCGGAACATCATCAAACCCGGATCAGTTGAGACCTGATACCGGGGAGTAAAACTGTATCTGGCGCCAGGGCCTTAGATACAGCTATGATATCCAAATTAACCCACTTTAATGGCTTTTGTAAGTGTTGATATTCTAAGGCCACTGCGGTCAATGCTCCGGCGAATATTTCAACTTGAGTGGTGCCAATTTATACTTCGGTTTCTCCAGGAAACAACCCCCCCCTTGCTGTTTTGTCCCCTCGTTGGGTTCGATGCTAAATTAATTCTCTAAAAGAAGGATAAGGATAGCGGCGACCGACGCCTTGAATTTCGGTTCTACAGTAGTGCTTACGAGGTCATACTTAAAGACTTGGTTGCCGGTAGCCGCATCAACATCCTCGTCTGCGATTTGACCAAAACCACGGGCATACCATTGGATATGAGTTACCCCCCAGGGAATAGTCTGGCGATCCAGACCATACAAATCGTTGTAATTATTGGGAGGGTAATTTTTGTCAAGGTCAATGATTATTAGAATGTCCTTGAAAGTCCCGGCCGTAACTGTCAGACTGGCCAGGGTCTTGAGATACTTGGGGTTGTTAGGGTCTAAAGTAAAAGGATTAGGGATAGGCCTTTCCAGGTCCTGCCAACCTTCGATGACCCGGCGAGGCTCAATGGCGCCAAGCTGATTGTGGTAATATAAGTAAAAGTGGTTGGCATCACTATCCAATATGTACCATTCCGTGCTCCCGTCGGGATTGCGCCAGTCGCCCAACCGGTATTTCCCGGCATACTCCCCCGCAGTCAGTTTGACCATGCTAACGGTGAAACCGGGGGTCCCCGGTGGGACGGAGTAGTTATAGGTCCACAGGTCGCCGTCCTTGCCGCAGGCCATGTAATCCACGATGTTGACCTGGCCGGCCTCAACCCCGGCATTTGCATAAAGGCTCAGTAAAAGGAAAAGCCCAACCGCCAAAACCCAGGGAAAGTTTCTTTTCATATTTTCCAGCCTTTCTATAATAAAAAGTTATCAATAAAAACCGTTAGCACAAATTGTTGGTGCTGTCCATTTAATAAAAAGCGCTCCGGGCCTATCCTCCGGTTAAAGATAATACAGTCGAGTCTCGTGGGGAATCTCATCCCCTATGCGAACTTGGCCTGCCAACATTTAGGGGATTCGAGGATAACTGAATTTGACTTGTAGCGCCTACCTGTAAAAACCGTAGCTTTCCAAAAACTTCAAGAAATGAGCGACATGACCTGGATAGCGGAGTTGACCTGTTGTGGGGGGTATTTCCTGAATCCTTTCTAGTCCGATGATAGTATGCCTGGATGGAACGGGTTGTCCGGTCAAATTTTGACCGTTACCCGTGAGCCCTCGCCAACGTGACCCGGCGCCGGCCTCACAGGACCAAATGTTTCACCAGGTAAACCAGGCCCCAGATGCCCAGGCCCATACCCAGCAGCCACAAGATTTTCTTCCGGGTGAGGGCCGCCGCCGCGGAAGTCATGATGCCCAACTGGAAGAGGATCGCGGCCAGCCCCAGATCTCCGGCCTTCTGAGTCAGTTCTTCTTCCTGCGCGGCCAGGGTCTGGGCCACCTTTTTGATCTGGTCCCGCTCCCGGTTCAGGCGACTCATTTCTTCTTCGTAGGCCTTGATCCGGGCGGCGGTGGTCTTGGGGGCCTTGGCGGCTTTGCCCTCCGCAATCCCCAGGGATTTCAGGATATCCCGGTGCAGGCCGAAATTATCCTTTCTGATGCTCTCCACCTGGTAATCCTGCCACTGCTGGGCCTCCCGGGCGGCGAAAATCTGGGCCCGGGTAGCAAAAGCGCTGGACTTGAAGGCTGCAATCCCCGCGGCCGCCGCCAGGACGATGACCGTCAGGACTACCAGCTTGAGCCAGGTTTCTTGCTGTGGTTCCGGCATGACGTGTCCCCGTGATTTTCCCGGGTCCTGAGCCCGGTAAACCGATAATTAACGTGATGGCAGGGTTGAACTGCCGGCGCCACCAGGCCGGCCGGCAGAAAGGCGTGGTTATCCTGTAGCTTAACCGGCGATAATTGTCAATGGTTCAGGAGGGGAAAATAGCTTCCCGGCGGTGGGGCGGCTCCCTCAGGGGACCGCCGCATCTCCCAGGGCCGCAGCGATGCGGGCCACAACCTCGGGGGCCCGGAGGCTCTGGACTGAATGGTACTGCCCCGCCAGGAGCCGGCTGAGCTCCGGCAGGCAGCCAAGGTCCAGACAGGGGGCAAACCGCTCCGTATCCAGCACCAGGGCGTTGATCCCCAGGGTCCCGAGCTGGCCCGCCAGTTCCTTGACCTCCTCCATGGGCTGGCGCCCCTGCTTCAGGCTGAGGTTGGCCCGGCCGTCAGTGATGAGGACCAGGAGAAAGGCGTCCCGGGGATGCCGGGCCTTCTCCTGGCGCAGCAGTTCCCGGGCCAGGAAAAGGGCGTGGGGCAGGGGGGTCTTGCCGCCGGTAGGCAGGTGGGCCAGATAGCGCTGGGCCATCTCCACGCTGTGGGTGAAGGGCAGGGCTACTTTCGCCTCCCGGCCTCCAAAGACGATGAGCCCCACCCGCTCCCGTTTCTGGTAGGCGTCGATCAACAGCGACAGGATCGCCGCCTTGGTCTCAATCATGCGTTCATCCGCCCCCATGGAGCCGGAGGCGTCCACCACGAACAGGATGTTCCGCCCGATGCGCTTCTCCCGTACCTTGTAGCGCAGGTCGGGCTCACGGATGGCCAGGGCCAGGTTGCCGCGTTCCCTCAGCCCCTGGTAGGGGGCCGCGGCCCTCAAGGTCGCGTCAATCGCCAGGTCCGGAACCGCGGGCCTGGCGAGGGTGGGGCGGACGTAGCGCCCGGTGGTGTCATCGCTCCGGGTCCGGGTGCGGGCCCCCGGGGCCTTTTTGGGCTGGCGGTCCGGAGGCAGTTCCAGGGGCCGCACCGGGAAGGTGGCCCCCGGCGCCACCGTGACTTCGCCCACTAAAACCGCCTCGTTCCCGTCGGGGGCGGGGTCTCCCGGTTGGGGCGGGGGGGCTCGGCAGGGCGCGGCTCCATGGCCTCGGCATGCTTCCGGAAAGTTTCCTCCAGCCGGTTTTCGTCCATCTCGGATTCGCTGAAGGGTTTGCGGCGCAGGCGGTGGGGCAGCACCAGGGTGGCGGCCTCCCGGACGTCCCCGGGGCTCACTGCTTCCCGGCCCCGGTAGGCCGCCAGGGTCTGGGCCACCTTGAGCATGAAGATGTCGGCCCGGTGGCCGTCCACCCCCTGGTCCACGCAGATGGCGGTGATGAGCCGCAGGAGATCATGGGAGAAGCTCACCCGGGGCAGGCGGTCCCGGGCTCTCAAAATGGCCTGGCGGATGATCTGCTGCTCCCCCTGCCAGGCGGCGGCAAAACCCTCGGGGTCGGCCTCGAAGGCCAGGCGGCGCTCCACCACGGCCATGCGGGCGTCGAGGTTATGGAGCCCCGTCACTTCGACGCACAACCCGAAACGGTCCAGGAGCTGGGGCCGGAGTTCGCCCTCCTCGGGGTTCATGGTGCCCACCAGGATGAAGCGGGCCGGGTGGACGAAGGAAATGCCCTCCCGCTCCACCACGTTGACTCCCATGGCCGCGGCGTCCAGGAGCACGTCGACCAGATGGTCGTCCAGCAGGTTCACTTCGTCGACGTACAAAATCCCCCGGTTGGCCGCGGCCAAAAGCCCCGGCTCAAAATGCTTCTCGCCGCTCTTGATGGCGGCTTCGAGATCAATGGTGCCCAGGAGCCGGTCTTCGGTGGTGCCCAGGGGCAGGTCCACCACGGGCATGGGCCGGTCCCGGCGGGGGAGGGCCTCGCCCTGGGCCACGGCGCTTGGGGCAGGCGTCGCACATCAGCTCGACCAATTCCGGATGGCAGTGAAACGGGCAGCCCGCCACCATGGCGATGGGGGGCAGGAACTCCGCCAGGCCCCGGGCCGCAGTGGACTTGGCCGTGCCCTTCTCGCCCCGAATCAACACCCCGCCGATGAGGGGATTGATGGCGTTGAGGACCAGGGCCAGCTTCAGCCGCTCCTGGCCCACCAGGGCCGCAAAGGGATAAACGGGGCGTTTGGGGGTCATAGGAAAATATTATAGGGGATAGGCCCTTCTAAAGCAATGGTGAGGGCTGTAGGGGCGGACCTGCGCGTCCGCCCTAGAGTGGGATACCCAAGCGGAAGAGAACCAATTAAGGGCCATTGACAACGTCATTCACCAGGACTAAGCTTAAAAGATAACAAGAGCACAAAGGGGCTAAAACGATGGATCCTAAATATTACTGTGAATCCATGTATTCGGAGTTGACCGGGATGAAGGCGCGGCTGTACGAGTCCTGCGGGTTATCGACCAAATGCCCCGGGAGGCCCAGGCCAGGATCAGGCCTCAGACCTCGGAACTCCATATCATGGTGGGTGATCTGAGCCGGAGAATCGACCTACTCATGACGGAATGTCCGGCGGACTGGAGCAAGGCCAAGATGGAGATCGAAGAACTTAAAGAGCAACTAAGGGAAAAGATCGACTGGTGGGATGCCAACCACATTGCCGGGGGCTATCTGGGCGGCTGAGGGAACTTACCTAAAAGCTGCGAGCAATTTCGGGATTAGGAATGGGCCAGGGTACTGCCCCGGCGGATTGTTCCCTAAAGGGGATCGCCGGATTGCACCAGGCCCTTCTCGCCGTGAATCAACACCCCGCCGATGAGGGGATTGATGGCGTTGAGGGTAAGGGCCAGCTTCAGCCGCTCCTGGCCCACCAGGGCCGCAAAGGGAGAAACGGGACGTTTCGGAGTCATTGGGAAATATTACAGGCTTTGAAAAGCAATGGCAAGTGCATAAGCCCTTGCCATTGCGAGCTCCCGATTTGCACCCGGGAATTGGGGTAGGGGGAAAGGGCGGAAGCCCTTTCCCCCTACCCCAAACCCCGATCCCCAATCCCATAAGAATGATGGTGGCACAAGCATCCCGCCTGTGGTCGGTCCTAACCCCAAAGGTTATGACTAATCTAAGGGTGATGATCTTTCCTTTTCAATAAAAGGGTTCGTTATCCAGGGAGGATTGAATTATCGGCATTTCTAAACTATACCTTCGAGTGACTTGTTCAACCAATTCCTTAAACCACTTAGGGCTAGTTGGTGCGACATAAATTCCTTTGATAAGTTTCTCCAGATCAACGTCTATCCATACCCCATTAGCTGGGGAGTGACGGAATGATCAATGCATTTATCTTTAGTAGGAATTTTTTGGATTAATGCACGGAGCTCGCGGTCATGCTCAAATGATTTTCGTTTATGTATAAATGGATAAAAAAGATTTCCTTCTGGTAACCATTCCTTATCGTAATCGATATATGATGCAATACCAATAAAGATATCTTCATTATTATAAAGAGATTCTTTTAAAATAGTATATGTTGATTGGATTGCTATAGCTTCGTTGGACTTTGCATATAGCTTCCACATAGCCGCGGATTCATAATCATTCATATGCCAGCAGAGCGCCATAGTAAATTTTCTCATCCATTGACAAAAGTGCGAATGCTGATCAAACTTATCTTTTGAAAATGTATCTTTATATACGATCGGCCTCATTTCTCTATTATAAATTGCATACGAGCCTTCAAATTAGATCTCCTAGCTTGTCAGCTCTCGCGAAAAACAGTCCTTTATTTTCTAGGCATAGAAACAAATTTAGTGAAATCCATATATCGCCATATGCGAATATGCATATCATTTGGTTCTATAAATACTGGGTGATTTTTATAGCTCATGTGATCGAAAAAGTAGACAAATTGATAATTATTTTATCAGTTGAGGCAATTATCTGACTAAACTTTAGTGATGGAAGGTGATTCAGACTTTCAGTTCCACCAGTTCCGGGTGCAGGGAGTTGCCTTGAAGCTTAATTCGGGCCAAAGTCACCGGCAAAGTAAACCGCCGCGGGCCGGCGCTGCCGGGGTTGAGGAAGAGGACGCCGTTTTGGCGCTCCAGGTGGGGGGAGTGGGAGTGGCCGTAAATGACGGCGGCGAGCCCGGCGGCGGCGGGGTCCAGGTCGAGTGTGAAGAGTTCGTGGAGGACGTAGAGGTGGACGCCGCCCACCTCCACCACCCGGGTCCGGGGGAGGCTCGCGGCCCAGTCGCCCCGGTCGGTGTTGCCCCGGACTGCGTGCACCGGGGCGATCCGTTCCAGGCGGCGCAGAATCTTCAGGTCGCCGATGTCCCCGGCGTGGATAATGAGCTCCACGCCTTCCAGGGCCTTGAGGGCTTCGGGCCGCAGCAGGCCGTGGGTATCGGAGATGACGCCGATGAGATGTTCAGTCATAAAAGCAGAGGAGGGCAGGTCCCAGGATGATAACGGCCAGACCCATGGCTAAAATTTATGCTGATGCCGCCCTCACCCCGGCCCCCTCTCCGCTCAAAAGCGAACCCTTACTTACCAGCATATCTGGTGCGGGAGTTCGATTTTTCTCCCTCTCCACCCGCTTTTGGGGGGAGAGGGCTGGGGGGGGTGTTCGCCAACGAAGCCACCCCTCACCCTAACCCTCTCCCCTCGCAGGGGAGAGGGGATTTTATTGCGCCTCCAGATAGTTATCCTCCCTCCTCTTATTCGTGGGTAACTATAAGCCACTGAAGAGGAGGGATAACGGGCTTGAACCTGGGGCAACCGCCTTAACCGGGAACAAGCAGCACCCTTCCGGGCCTCGGGGCTGGGGCCGGTTAATCCTTTTGGTAAATCAGGCTGACCAGGCGGCCCAGGCCATCCAGGCTCATGCGGCCTTCGGCGTACATGTGGGTCACCTTGACCAGGGAGGCCAGGAGCGGCAAACCCCCAACCTTTTCCTCCAGTTGTTTGCGCAGCTTTTGTTCATGGCCCTGAAGATATTTCCCTTTCTTGGTCTGCTCTCCGCAACCGCAGGCGCAATCAGGCATCTTATTTCTCCTTTCCGGCTAACTACCGTAAAATGCATGGCATTTGCGCCACCATCATACTAAAGCTGCGGTAAATATCAAGTTTTTATGCAAAGTGGCAGTCAGAAACCATGAATATTCATGTCATTCTGAACGGAGCGCAGTGCAGTGAAGAATCTTGGCGACTATAACAAGAGATTCTTCGCTGCGCTCAGAATGACAAAAAAATAGTCTTTTGAATGCTTAAATGTCGGCGGGCTGACTCCAAGGCCGCCGCCGCGCCGGTATGGCCGGGAGAGGGGTCAGTCGAGGCAGCAGGGGAGGGGGGGTCCCGGTCCGCCCCCATGTCTTTCCTGCTCATATTGTTAAGCTTTTCGGCTTTTAGCCTCTTCGCCTTGGTCGCTGATCCCACAGACCGGGGGCAGCAGGGACTCGCCGTGGGAGGGGGAGCAGACGTCGTCTTCGAAGCAGGTCTTGGAGAAGCCGGACTCCAGGGGCACGGGGTAGTCGCCCGAAAAGCAGGAGAGGCAGAAGTCGCTATGGTTTAATTGCGTGGCCTCCACCAACCCGTCAAGACTCAGGTAGCCCAGGTAATCCAGGCCCAGGAAGTCGCGGATCTGGTCGATTTCCTTCTGGGAGGCGATGAGTTCGCCGGTGCTGGAGAAATCAATGCCGTAGTAACAGGGAAAGCGGTGGGGCGGGCAGCTCACCAGCATACTCACTTCCTTGGCGCCGGCCTCCCGGAGGGACTTGACCCGGGAGCGGGTGGTGGTGCCTCGGATGATGGAGTCCTCGATCACCACCACCCGTTTACCCTTGAGGACCTCTCGCACGGGGTTGAGCTTAATCCGGACGGAGAAATCCCGCATACCCTGGGAGGGCTGGATGAAGGTGCGGCCGACGTAGTGATTGCGGATCACCCCCATTTCAAAGGGGATGCCGGTGGCGGCGGCGTAGCCCAGGGCGGCGTAGACGCCGGAGTCGGGAAACGGCATCACCATGTCGGCGGTCAGGGGGTGTTCCCGGGCCAGGGCGGCGCCTAAACGCTTCCTCACCAGGTAGACGCTCTGGCCGAAGACGAAGCTGTCCGGCCGGGCGAAATAGACGTATTCGAAGATGCAGAACCGGGGCGGCGCCGGTGCAAAGGGCTTGTAGGAATGGAGACCGTTATTGTCCAGGACCACGATCTCGCCGGGCTCCACCTCCCGGAGGTAATCGGCCTGGACCAGGTCCAGGGCACAGGTCTCGGAGGCCACCACCCAGGAGCCGTTCACCTGCCCCAGGACCAGGGGCCGGAAGCCGTGGGGGTCCCGGGCGGCGATGACCTGGTCGGCGGTGGAGATCACCAGGGAATAGGAGCCTTTAACGTATTCCAGGGCGTTGACCAGCGATTCCACGATGTTGGCCCCCCGGTGGCGGGCCATGAGGTGGACGATGATCTCGGTGTCCATGGTGGACTGGAAGATGGAGCCGCCCTCTTCCAGGCGGCAGCGGATCTCCCGGGCGTTGGTGAGGGTGCCGTTGTGGCCGATGGCGATCATCTGACCGCCGTGCTGCACCACGAAGGGCTGGGCGTTGATAAGCATGGTGGAGCCGGTGGTGGAATAGCGCACGTGGCCGATGGCCAGGTGCCCGGGGAGCTGATCCAGGACCCCGGGGTTGAAGACCTCGGGCACCAGCCCCAGGCCCCGGTGCATGCTGACCCGTTTGCCGTCGCTGGCGACGATGCCGCAGGACTCCTGGCCCCGGTGCTGGAGGGCGTAGAGGCCGAAATAGGTGATCCGGGCCGCGTCGGGATGCCCGTAAATGCCGAAGACGCCGCAATGTTCTTTGGGCTTGTGGTCTTCCCGGCGGATGGCGGGATTTTCGGTTGCCGATTTTCGGTTTTCGGTGTTCTGCATAGCTCCTCACCCCAGGCCGAGGCGGATTTGCGGGTGATTATTTCTGGTCTTTTTGTCCTATTTCAGGTGAAACGATACAAAAAATCGGTAAAAAATTTTGAACAAATTGCCATCTATCTTATTTTACTGCAATTTTACCCGCAAGGCAGCGGGGGTGTCACGGGACCAATCGCCGGTTAACCGGGGTTGAACCGGTGTTGTGCCGCCAGTGTGCCGGCAGTGAGCCGCTGGGTCCCCGCTGGTTGGGACCGGGTTGGCGGGACGTGCCGCCCCCTGATTCAGAAAGGTTCACCGTGAGAGATTGATTCCACTGCCCTGGTTTGGGTCTGCGCCGCTTCTCGTCTCACTTTAATCGAGGCGGCGGCGATGTCCAGAAAAGAAAAAATGCCTGACTGCCGTTGTCTGGCCAACGGCGGAAAGGCTCAGGCTTATATGACTCTTAATGAAATTCTGCCTACAATAAGGATAGCAGGTTTTTCCGTAAATGGGTAGCGATTTCAAGGGATAGGGCGGCTTGCTACCGCCACCAGTTTCCAGGCTGGACTTGGGCTCCAGAGCGATTTTTCATAGGTCGGAAGCCAGCTGCCATTGGATTAATACCAATCTGCGCTCAAAAAGGTAATTTTCCTTCGTAGGGTGCGTCTTACGCACCAAAAATGGCGCGTGAGACGCGCCCTACGGCTTTTAGTGCCTTGGGAAACCATTCCCCGGAGCTGACTTTTCTGAGAGCAACCTGGCATAGGTGATTCATCGGTGTCGTTCATATAAAACTTTGCCGCGGTCCAAGGGCTTTCCGGATCAGGGGGTCGCCTTCGCGGTAGCGGCGTTCCGTGTCGTCCGGACGCCGGGCCAGGAGGTCGATGGGAAAAGTCGGATTGGCCGATTTTAATATTTCCAATGACTTATAGAAATTCTTTCCCTCAAAGGGCAAAACCACCAAAATATCTACATTGGAATCGGGCGTAGGTTTGCCATAGGCGTATGAACCGAACAGAATGATCCGCTCCGGCTGGAACTCCTGGACGATGCGGTTGCAGAGGTCTTGGATGGTTTGGGCGTTTACCATGGCGAGTTTTTTCAATGAAGGACTGGCATGGCACCCCGTTTAATATTGGGGGGCCGTGCCAACCGTTAATGTTATGATCCGGTAATTAAGCGTGACAGTACTTCTGAAACTCGTTCTTGCATAACTTTAACATCATTAGCAGAGTAAGGAAATTCACCACCATGCTGCTGCTTTGTTTCTTATATCCCCAAGGGCCTCAATATTCTTGGACTCAAACTCATTAATAACGTTGGCAGCTTTTAATTTGTGAGCTATTGGTATCAATGTATCTTTTTGGGTTATTTCGATCCCAGATGCGCGTGCCCTTGCTTTAAGACCTTCCTCCAATGCTGCCCCAGCTATTACTGCCGAAGCCCTAAAATACCCTTTATTATTTAAGTATTCTGCTTGAGATAATAGATCTCCAAAAACTACAGCGGAAACTTAAAGATGATAATCGATCGCGAGACCAAGTTTATATTCTTCTAAAGCTGCCTTGAGGACACCAAGGGATGCTCCAATATTTATTTCTTTTCCGGCGCCACGTTTTGCCCAAGTTTCAAACTCCACTACAAATCTGTTTGAGGTAACAGACAGCTTATCGAGCAAATTCAGGCAGCTTGTACTCCATTGGGTGAAACGCACAGGGTCTCTGATTAATCCTGGTTTCTTTTGATATTCCCACCATTGCTGCTCACCCTCTTTAATTAATTCTTCGAGTCGCCCAAGAATAGCCGGGTTAATAAAAGGTTTACCCATAACTTTTTTCCCCTGAACCTCTGCTACCCACTAATGCCTGATGAGAGCACAGGCGAGACGCCTGTACCACCAAAGCTTCAACTACCCCTTGACGGCGCGTAGGTTGGCAGTGGATTGTTTCACCATCTCATGGTACTCCTGGAGGGTCTTGACTTCCAGTTTGCCGCGTTTCTGGGCCCGGATGGAGTCCAGGGTGGCCCGGGCCGCGGCCATGGTGGTGGTGTAGGGGATGTTGTGCTCCAGGGCCACGTGGCGGATGGAGTGGGAATCGCCGGTGGTCTCGCGGCCTTCCGGGGTGTTGATCAGCAGGGAGATTTCCTGGCTCTTGATGCGGTCGATGATGTGGGGCCGGCCTTCCCGGACCTTGTAGACTTCCGTGACCGTCAAGCCGTGCTCCCGGAAAAACGCCGCGGTGCCGCTGGTGGCAAAGAGCTGAAAGCCCTCGGCGGCATAGCCCTGGGCCAGGTCCACGGCCTGGGACTTGTCGGCGTCCTTGACGCTGAAGACCACGCCGCCTTCCAGGGGGACGATCTGGCCGGCGGCCAACTGGGACTTGGCAAAGGCCAGGCCGAAATCTTCGTCGATGCCCATGACTTCCCCGGTGGAGCGCATCTCCGGGCCCAGGATGGGGTCCACCCCGGGAAAGCGCCGGAAGGGAAAGACCGACTCTTTGACCGCGAAGTAGGGCGGCTCGATTTCTTTGGTAAAGCCCAGTTCGTGCAGGGTCCGGCCCAGCATCACCTTGGTGGCCAGCTTGGCCAGGGAGACGCCGGTGGCCTTGCTCACAAAGGGGACCGTACGAGAGGCCCGGGGATTGACCTCGAGGACGTAGACCTGGCCGTCCTTGACGGCGAACTGGATATTGAGGAGCCCGATGACCCCCAGTTCCGCAGCCAGGGCCCGGGTCTGCTTCTTGATCTCCTCCTGAATGGAGCGGGTAAGGGAGTAGGGCGGCAGGACGCAGGCGGAGTCGCCGGAATGGATGCCGGCCTCTTCGATGTGCTCCATGATGCCGCCGATGACGGTGATAAGGCCGTCGCAGATGGCGTCCACGTCGACTTCGATGGCGTCTTCCAGGAACTTGTCGATGAGGATGGGATGGTCCGGGGAGGCCTCCAGGGCCCAATTCATGAAGTTGATCAGGGCGGCGTCGTCGGAAACGATCTTCATGGCCCGCCCCCCCAGGACGTAGGAAGGCCGCACCAGCACGGGGTAGGTGATGCTGTGGGCGATGTCCAGGGCCTGGTCCACGGTGGTGGCGGTGTCGTTGGGGGGCTGCTTGAGGCCCAGTTTGGCCAGGAGTTGTTTGAAGAGGCGGCGGTCCTCGGCCCGGTCGATGGCCTCGGCCCCGGTCCCCATGATGCGGACCCCGGCCTTACCCAGGGGCACCGCCAGGTTCAGGGGGGTCTGGCCGCCGAACTGGAGGATCAGGCCCAGGGGGTTTTCCCCGGCCACGATGTGGAGCACGTCTTCCCGGGTGAGGGGCTCGAAATAGAGCTTGTCCGAGGTGTCGTAGTCGGTGGAGACCGTTTCGGGGTTGGAGTTGACCATGATGGACTCCACCCCCAGTTCCTTGAGGGCGAAGGAGGCCTGGCAGCAGCAATAGTCGAACTCGATGCCCTGGCCGATGCGGTTGGGGCCGCCGCCCAGGATCATGACTTTGTCGCCTTCGGTCCGGCGGGCCTCGTCCTCCCACTCGTAGGTGGAGTAAAAATACGGGGTGTAGGCCTCGAACTCGGCGGCGCAGGTGTCCACCAGCTTGTAGACCGGATTAACGCCATGCTCCCGGCGCATCTGGGCGATATGCTCCTCGTCGCCGCCCCAGAGGTGGGCGAGTTGACGGTCGGAGAAGCCCCACTCCTTGGCGCGCCGGAGCATGTCCGCAAGCTGGTCCTGGCCGCGGCCCTCCTGCAACAGTTGACCGAACATGGCCAGTTCATCGGAGAAACCCACCAGGCTGCGGATCTGGTGGAGGAACCAGGGGTCGATGCCGGTCAATTCGTAGACCTCTTCTACCGACATCCCCGACCGGAAAGCCTGGCGGAGGTAGAAAAGGCGCTGGGAATTGGGGACCCGGAGCAGGGTGCGCAGTTCCGGGTCCGGGAGGTCCGGGAGATCCTTGCCGTCGGCGCCCAGGCCGAACCGGGCAATCTCCAGGGACCGGATGCCTTTTTGCAGGGCCTCTCTGAAGGTGCGGCCGATGGCCATCACCTCCCCCACGGACTTCATGGAGGTGGTGAGAAAGTCCTCGGCGCCGGGGAATTTTTCGAAGGCCCAGCGGGGAATCTTGACCACGCAATAGTCGATGGTGGGTTCAAAGGAGGCGTAGGTCTCCCGGGTGATGTCGTTGTGGATCTCGTCCAGGGTGAAGCCCACCGCCAGCTTGGCGGCAATTTTGGCGATGGGAAAGCCGGTGGCCTTGGAGGCCAGGGCCGAGGAGCGGGACACCCGGGGGTTCATTTCGATGATCACCATCTCGCCGTTTTCGGGGTTGATGGCAAATTGAATATTGGAGCCGCCGGTCTCCACCCCGATTTCCCGGATGATGGCGATGGCCGCATCCCGCATGGTCTGGTACTCCCGGTCGGTGAGGGTCTGGGCCGGGGCCACGGTGATGGAATCGCCGGTGTGCACCCCCATGGGGTCCAGGTTTTCGATGGAGCAGATGATCACCACGTTGTCCTGGAAATCCCGCATCACTTCCAGTTCGAATTCCTTCCAGCCCACCACCGACTCTTCCAGCATGACCTCGGTGATCATGCTGGCGGCCAGGCCGTCGGCGGACAGGAGTTGCAAATCTTCCAGATTGTAGGCGATGCCGCCGCCGGTGCCCCCGAGGGTGAAGCTGGGGCGCACGATGATGGGGTAGCCGATCTCCGGGGCGGCGGCCACGGCCTCATCCAGGGTGCGCACGATGACGCTGTTGGGCACCCGGAGATTGATGTTGGCCATGGCGTCACGGAAGAGTTCCCGGTCTTCGGCCTTTTTGATGACGTGGGGGTTGGCCCCGATCATCTCGACCCCGTATTTCTCCAGGATGCCGGTTTCGGCCACGGCAATGGCGCAGTTGAGGCCGGTTTGCCCCCCGAGGGTGGGGAGCAGGGCATCGGGCCGCTCGCGCTCGATCACCTGGCACACCATTTCCGGCGTGATGGGTTCGATATACGTGCGGTCGGCCATTTCCGGGTCGGTCATGATGGTGGCCGGGTTGGAATTGATCAGGACCACCTCGTAGCCTTCTTCTCTCAAGGCTTTGCAGGCCTGGGTGCCGGAATAATCAAACTCGCAGGCCTGGCTGATGATGATGGGGCCTGAGCCGATGATCAGAATTTTCTTTAGGTCGGTGCGTTTGGGCATTTTTCGTTGATATCGGGGCAGCGGCCTGGGCACATATGCCGGCCCGGCCCCAATGTTCCTTTCCCTTACCCGTAACCCTCAAGGCGCCCCCACCGGCGCAGTTATGCGGGTTTATTTGGATCTCCAGGCTGGGACCGGCGAGGTGCCCCGGCAGGATGAGCGCCTGGGAGAAGTCTCATCAATAGTATTCTTTTGCGCCGATCAAGGCCAGCAGATTTTTGCCTTGGCCGGACGCAGCTACCGGGAGCACGTCCGGCCCGTTGAGGGGAACCGCGCTCCCGGCTGTCTTCAATCCGGGGTCTCCGCCCTCAGATCTTCATCTCCGGAGGCTTTAGCCTCCGGGCACCGGCTGCGATGGCCCTGTGGGCGCATGAACCGGAGGCAGCTGCTGTGGCTGGAGCACCGGGGGGATCGTTTGCTGCAAGAGCTTCTGGTCCGGGTTCCCCGGCGTCGTAAGAGGAAATTGAATCTGGCCTCCTATACCGGGGGCAGGCGAGCCATATCCAAACCCGGATCCGCTCAACCCGGTGTCCATCAGGCGCTCCAGCATGGCGAGCATCTCCAGGAGTCAGGGTCTGGGCCAGGAAGGGTTGCTTGCCCAAAGGAATCTGGGTGAATTGCATGGAATGCAGCAGGAGCAAGGCCGGTAGGGTGGAGAGGTTTGAACTCACCCCCAGCGTGCCATTGGCCAGATAGGTTGCGGTAAAACTGGGGCCCACGAGGGTATAGAAGTTGGTGCCTCGCACCCCGATGACCGCGGTGTGCGTTTCCATGAGGAAATCCGGCTCTTCCGTTTTGATGACGCGGTTGACCACGGTATGCACCAGGCCCCGGAAGAGGCGCACTACGGCCCGGCGAGACTCCTGGGCGGGGTTATACTGGTAGTCGGCGATGGCCAGGCGGGACTCCGGCGCCAGGGTGATGACGGAGTTGTCCACCATGGTGAGCTGGGCCTTGGCCTTGGTCTTGGTGCGGATGATGTCGCCGGGCTCCACCCCGCCCTGTAACTTGGCGCTTTCGGCGGGGAGCTTACCGCCCTTGAGGAGGTCCACCTGCCCGACAATCAGGCTGAAGCGGCCGACCACGGCGGCGTGAGCGGTTAAAGGCAGCGCCAGGGCCGTTAAGATCAGGATAATCACTAATAACCGGATTTTATGCCGCATGACATCCCCTCCTTGTGGTGGCACCGGCGTTGTGCCGGTAATTTGATCTATTAAGACCAAATACTTGTATTCTGACAGAGCGAAGAATTTCGTATTCTACTGTAACGAGAGATTCGTCGACTCCGCTGCAGCTCCGTTCAGAATGACAACCCGTTTATGGCAAATTTATTCCTATGTGCAAGCAGCAGACCGTTTAACCGCTTCGTATGCAGGTTGCATACTTGCTAATGATTGAACGCCAGTCGCTATACCTAATCGATGCAGACCTTAACCTAATGCGAATATGACTTCGCCTTCTCGCCTCAGATCTTACTTCGCAAATCGTCTCTTTTGTTCTAATTGCGCAGCTGAAAATCATTTGCGATTTGACGAGTGCATGGGAATATAATAGTCTATACTTTGCATAACTCTTGCTTATGATCGTTACCTGAGTACAATATTGTCTGCCATTGCGTTGTTGCACGGTTGCTACAATTCCGCCAGGAGCGGTAATAGTGTCAGATTGCTATGTCGGATTCAGACCCCATTTTATCTGCCTCTTCCAGGGTATTTCCCTCGCTGATGCAACCGGGAAGAGAAGGGACTTAGACAGTGAAGCCGCCTTCGTCGCTGGGTTCCAAGATTACCTTGAGTTTCATTTCGAGAATACCTCACACAATTTATCGGATCTTGTCGTATGATCTAAGATATGCAAAAAAATGCTTTCTTTGATACCAGGTAATCCTCTTTACTGACTATTCATCGTAAATTAAATATCATAGGCGTTACGTTAATTTGGCATCTTCTCATACACCACCCGATACACCACTCCCGCCTTATCATCGGAAATATAGATGACGCCGTCATCGGTAATCAAAATGTCTACCGGGCGGCCCAGGGCGCCGGCCGGGGTCAGCCAGCCGGTGATGAAATCCTCGACGCCGATAAAATTGCCGGCGGCATCGAGCTTATAGCGCACCACCTTGTAGCCGGTAGGTTCGGTGCGGTTCCAGGAGCCGTGATAGGCTACCAGAAGATTATATCGGAACTCCCGGGGCCATTCTTCAGGAAAAAAAGCCAGCCCCAGGGGGGCGGAATGGGCCGGGATGTCGATAAACGACGGGATGGTTTCCCCGCAGAATTCCCGGTGGGCGCCGCTGGGGTCGAATTGATCGTCGTGGACCCGCTTGCCGTAGCAGTAAGGCCAGCCGTAATCGCGGCCCTCCAGGATGAGGTTGATTTCGTCCGGCGGCAGGTCATCCCCCAGGTAATCCCGGCCCATTTCCGTGGCCCAGACGAGCTTGCTCAGGGGATGGACCGCCATGAACACCGAGTTGCGCAGGCCCGAGGCATAGGGGGTAAGATCACCGCCGTCGGCGTCCACCGCCATGATCTTGGCGCGCCGGGGGTCACTCTCCTCGCAGACATTGCAACTCGAGCCCACGGAAATCAACAGGCGGCGGTCCCGGGACGACGGCAAAAATAGTAAGGACCGGGTGAAATGGCGCCCCCCCGGAGGCAGGTCGGCAATTTTCTCCTGGTTGGTGGCCGTGAGCCGCTCGGGGTCATAATCGTAGGCCGCTACCTGACCGGTCTCCGCCACATAGAGGCGGGGTTTATCTCCCGGGCCAAAGGCGAGACCATGAGGCCGATTTAGCCCGGCGAGGACGGTCACCACGGCATCGGCCACGCCCGCGTCGTTTTTATCCGGCAAGGCCACCACCCGGCCCTGGGAGGTGAGGCTGACCAGGAGGTTGCCGCTGGGGTCCAGAGCCAGGACCCGGGCGCCTGGCAAACCCCTGGCGAAAATAGCCGATGGAGAAGCCCGGCGGCAGCTTCAGGGGGAAGGCCGCCGGATCGATGGCACGCTCTCCTTACCCTTCTCCAGGGCTTTGGCAATGTCCCGGGGCGGCGGCAGGACCGCAGGACCCGCGCCCCGGAGGTTTTGCCAGTAATACGCTGCGGCTCCCAGAGCCCGAGACCAAAATGATGCCGATGATGACGACGGGTTTTTTCATCCCAAGAACCAATCTTAGCGGCGCGGTTTAATAGGTCTCTTACAGTGGTCTGTTAGTTTTGATTCGTTAAAAAGTTTTTCGTCACTTTGACTGCAAGCTTTACGTTGATTAATATTATTATAATTTTTTCTTTCCTGTAACCCATAGATAAAATAATTATATGAGCTTTGGCGGTCGCTGGCGAGGGAGGCGTGGGCTATACGGAAGGGCTTCTACGTAGTTCTTCGCTAATACTTCATTCCCTTTTGATAAAAAACGATCATAAGCCTCAATAATCTCACATGCTATTTTATGGCATACTAGCCTACTTCTAGCCCGGAATTTACTCGAAAATTTGCTTACCCAGGTCGTTCGATCTACATCTTTGATCTTATCTTTAATAGATGGGACATCTGTGTTTCAATAATTGTTTATGATCAGGGGGGCGTTGGTATATTTGTTAATGACGATATTATATGCACCGTTCGGATTATTTCCTGCCTCTCAATGCGTGCGATAAGAAGTGATACAATAATGGTCTCGCTTTGAATCGATATCAAGAACAACACTTAACAAAAATGCCAAAGATTGTCCATCATCAACCGAAAATAATACTTTTAAAGAACCATAAAACATTGGAGAGATTTATAAGAATGAATGATACCAGAGCTGTAATATATGTTTGAACATAATCCGATTAAAGAATTCTCCTTTTCTCTATCATCTCGATCTTGCCATCAATAATGATTCCTACGATATCAATTTCTTTAGCAGAACAACTATATCTGATGCTCCTATAATAAATTTTATTCTCTATGAGCGTTTCTCCCATCTATCTGTTGGAATGTTATCTTCCGGAACGATTCTTCCACAATCTATATTCCAATCAAAGCAAATAATCGGCTGTCATGGGGGCCAGGGATGGCCCGTGGTACTGGACCGAACTATAAAGGCCGGCCGCATTCAATCTGGAAATATCTCGGCCGCGGCGTTTAGCAATATCAACGAACGGCAAGCTCGGTTTTGAGGGTCTCACGCAGAGGATTTATCAAGCTGTCCTAAGACCGAAATATTCATAGAAATAGGACGACGTTTACGCATGTCGCCCATTTCCCGCCAGAGTGGAGGTAGATCTCTGGATAAGAACGTTGAGCGGGATGACCTCTATCCAGGCACCTAGGTGTGGGCAGCCTCACCAACTACAGCCAAGATATAGAGCGACGGCGCCTTCAAAGTCCTCTGAATGATCAATACCTGGCTGAAAGTTTCATAATCCATCCCCCGCGTGATTTCCAAACACTCCTGTAAAGCTTCCAGGATGTCAGCAATTCTAAATTTCCAGTCCCTGACCGGCATTTTGGGCCTCATTAAGGATGCCGTCACGTAACGGAGATTTGGGCTTCGGGGGTAACGAGGTCCACGGGCCTGCCCAGCAACTCGGCCAAACGATGCTTGAGGCCCAAAAAGGCCAGTAATCCGATGGGCCTGGAAAACTCTACCAGGATGTCTATGTCGCTTTTTGGCCCGGTTTCCCCCCGCACCACGGAGCCGAAGAGCTTCAGGGATTTGACCCCGGCCTCACGCAACTCTGCCTGGTGGGAACGCAGAATTTCCATGGGTATTTTGGTCGCCATGATGTCAATTCCCCCTAACCATCTCCAAAAATTCCTCAAACAAATAATCGGCGTCATGGGGGCCCGGGGAGGCCTCGGGGTGGTACTGGACCGAAAAGGCCCGAAGTCCGGCATGGCGCAGCCCTTCTGAAGTGCCGTCATTGAGGTTGACATGGGTCAGCTCCACCGCCGGGTCGGGGAAGGATGCCAGGTCCACCGCAAAACCGTGATTCTGGGAAGTGATCTCCACCCGGCCGGAGAGTTTATTCTTTACCGGCTGGTTGGCCCCCCGGTGGCCGAACTTGAGCTTGAAGGTCCGGCCTCCCAGGGCCAGCCCCAGGAGCTGGTGCCCCAGGCAGATGCCGAACAGGGGCTGGGCCCCCAGGCACTGGCGGACGTTGTCCACGGCATAGGTGACCGCGGCCGGGTCCCCGGGACCGTTGCTTAGGACGATGCCGTCGGGTTTGAGGGCCAGGACCATGGCGGCCGGGGTGGTGGCCGGCACCACCAGGACTTCCAGGCCCCGCTCTTTTAAGCTCCTGATTATATTAAACTTTACCCCATAATCGTAAAGGACGATCTTTTTGCCGGACTTCTGGGCCCACAACGCGGCCAGGTCCGGCGTGGCAGCGGTTTTCAGCCGGGAAATCGGGCCACCAGTAGGGGAGGGCGCAGGTCACCAGGGGCACCAGGTCCTGACCCTCCATGCTGGGGAGTTCCCGGGCCCGGCGCACCAGGGAGGCGGGGTCCAGATCCAGGGTCGAGATAATCCCGCGCATGGCTCCCACTTCCCGGAGGCGCTTGGTTATGGCCCGGGTGTCGAGGCCTTCCACCCCCAAGCGCCCGGAGGCCTTGAGGTAATCCGCCAGGTTGCCCTGGGAGCGCCAGTTAGAAGGGTAGGGGTGGTACTCCTTGACGATAAACCCTTCCACCTGGACCCCCCGGGATTCCAGGTCCTCGGGGTTGACCCCGTAATTGCCCACGAGGGGATAAGTCATGGTGACGATCTGCCCTTTATAGGACGGGTCGGTGAGGATCTCCTGATATCCGGTCATGGCGGTGTTGAACACCACCTCGCCGGCGCACTCGCCGGGGCCGGTGAAAGACCGCCCCCATAAGACCAAGCCATCTTCCAAAGCCAGTAATGCTTTCAAAGACTACCTCTAAGTTCCATGGTTTTCCTATAAATATACCATAGCTAAGGGCGATCGCGGTTATTTTTTGTGTACTGGGCGGTGGTTTCGTATTTCGTATCCGAGCCGCGGGGGGGAGCCCCTTTCCGGAGTTTTGGCGATGGGGCCGCCGGAGTGTGGCGATTTTGGGGTCTCCCGGCCGGTCCGCATCCCAGTCTTGGCATTAAGAGCTATATTATTAAGTAAATTAAGTTAGTTATATAGTGGCTGCATATAAGGCCGCTGGCGGGACGATTTGAGGGTAACCAAGGGTTTACCTCGGGTTACCCCAAACCGGGGTTATCTTTCTTGAGGTCCTGGACTTCAAGCCGGTGGCGAATTCGATGGCGAGGCTCGCACTTGTTCTCTGGTCGGGAAAATTTGTGCTATCATGCCTTTAAAGAGAAATTCGGCTTTTGGATGGTGATCGAGTTTTTTGACCGCGCCGGAGGCAGGGGAGCAGCGGCGGGAGGAAGAGACCATGGACGCCAACCAGGTGAGCAAAACCGCCATGGGTACAGCCTTTATGCGGGCTTACCACGCGGCCCACGACCACCCCAGGATTTTCGACGATTTTCTGGCCCAGCATCTGATCACCGCGGAAGAACTCCAGATTATTGAAGCGCGCCACCTGGCGGCGTTCCAGCGGTTTGACCCGGCCGGGGCGGCGTCGTGTCCGGACCGGGCCAGCGCTCTGGCCGGTTGGATGCAGGGCAATGGCGCTCCCGCCATCGTCTTCAGCCGGGCCCGGTATACGGAAGACATCCTGGAAGCGGCCGTCAGGCAGCAGGAGGTGGAGCAGTATGTGATCCTCGGGGCCGGGTTGGATACGTTTGCACTGCGCCGGCCGGATCTGTTGACGCGGCTGCAGGTGTTCGAGGTAGACCATCCCGGCACGCAAGCCCATAAGCGCCGCCGCCTCCGGGAAGCGGGCCGGGAGCATCCGGCCCAACTCCATTTCGTTCCGGTGGATTTCAGCCGGGATAATCTGGCCAAGGCGCTGGAGAGCTCGGCATATGACCCCCAGGCCTCCAGCTTCTTCAGCTGGCTGGGCGTTACGTATTATCTCACCCGGGACGCGGCCTGGGCCACGTTGCGGGCCATCGCCCAGGTGGCTCCCCCGGGGAGCACCGTCGTCTTCGATTACCTGGATTCCGAGGCTTTTGTCCCGGAGCGGGCAGCCAGGCGCGTGCACATTATGATGAAACTCGTGGAGCGGGTGGGTGAGCCGATGCTCACGGGCTTTGACCCCGCCTCCCTGGCCGCCGACCTTGCCTCCCTGGGCTTACGTCTCGAGGAAAACCTGAGCCCGAGCCGATATCGAGGCACGCTTTTTTGCGGGGCGCCCGGATGGGTACCATGCCTGCGAGCAGGTCCACCTGGCCCGGGCGACGGTGGTTTAGGACGATCTCCGACCCGGGGTTGGGCGCGATCAAATTCCGGCAACCTCCCTCTCCCAAGGCTCCCGGCTCCCTACTCTGAAATTTTCTCCTAGGCAACCAGTCCGGCAATCAACTCCGCCTGGCGGCGGGAGGCTCCCTGGTGGGGAGTCAAGGCCGCCTGGGCCCGGCGGCCCATCTCCTGCCGCTCTCGGGGATGATCGAGCAGATGCCGGACGGCCTGGGCCAGGGTGGCGGCGTCCCTGACCTTGATCCCGGCGCCGGCCTCTTCCAGGATACTCTGAGCCCAGAGGAAGTTTTGCAGGTTAGGGCCATAGATGGGCGCCCGGCCCCAGGCGGCGGGCTCGAGGATGTTCTGGCCGCCGTGGGGCGCCAGGGACCCGCCCACAAAGGCCACGTCGGCGGCGCCGTACAGGGTGAAGAGGTCGCCGATGGTGTCGATGATCACCACCGGAGCCGTGCGGGGCTCCCGGCCGGCCTTGAGAGCGGTCCACAACTGGCAGGGGAGGCCGCGCCGGGTAAAGAGCCGCGCCAGTTCCGGGGCGCGTTGGGGATGCCGGGGCGCCAGGACCAGGCTCAGGGCAGGGTAGGGGCCTAGAAGCTCCTGAAAGGCGTCCGCCACCAGTTCCTCTTCTCCCGGATGGGTGGATGCCGCCAGCCACACCGGGCCGCCGGCCTGCCCCGGTTTAGTTTCGGTCGCTGGCAAGGCGTGCAAGAAGCCGCGAAATTCCCGGAGACGAGTTTCGTCCCGGCCCTGGAGCAAGCGGTCGTACTTCAGGTTGCCGGTGAGGTGCAGCCTGGACGCAGATATTCCCAGGCGCTGCCACCGCTGAAAATCGGGGGGAGACCCTGCGGCGACTACGTCGAATAGCTTAAATATGCCGGATAGATAGCGCTTATATTTAATAAACTTTCTTAAGGAATTATCGGAGAGACGGGCATTGACCAGGGCCAGCCTGACCCCCCTGTGGTGGGCCTGGCTCAGAAAATTCGGCCAGATCTCCGATTCCAGGCCGATAAACACCTCGGGGCGCAGACGGTCCAGATAGCGCCGCACCACCCAGGGGATGTCCAGGGGAAAGTAGCAGACCAGGGCGCCCTGGGGGGAAAAGTGCTTCCGGGCCAGCATTTGCCCGGTTTCGGTACCGGTGCTGATGATGAAGGCCGCCCGGGGCAGGAGGGTCCGGAGTTCGGCGACCAGGGGGATGGCGGCCTGAATTTCTCCCACGGAGACGCCGTGGAGCCACAGGCGGGGGGAGCCCGGCGGCGGCCCGGCCGGCAGTTTCAGGCCCAGACGGGGCCAAAAGCTTTCCCCCTGACCCCGGGATCTCAGGTGCCAGAAAAAGTAAGGCCAGCCCACCAGACCGGCCACAGTGCTGATTACTTTATAAAGTAATAATAGCTTGTTATCCACTATATCTCATACTACTTCTTAAGTTTGGTCAGCCATTGGGGGCGTACCTTGAGGTAATCCAGCAGGATAAGCCGGTGATCAAAAGCCAGGACCGGGGGCAACTGGTCCGGTGCAAAGATCGCCAGGTCTCGGGCGTCATCGGCGGCCTGGGGCGTCCCCAACCCCTGGGCCACGTACACGGTGGTGATCGTGTGTTGCCGGGGGTCGCGCCGGGGGTCGGAATACGTGTGCAATTGGCCCAGCAGGGTCACCGTCAGTCCCGTTTCCTCCCGGGCCTCTCGTATGGCCGCGTCCTCCAAAGATTCGCCGTAATCCACGAATCCCCCGGGCAACGCCCAACCGTGGGGCGGATTGGCCCGTTCAATCAATACCAGGCCCTGGTCCTGGTACTCAATGATAATATCCACGGTGGGCACCGGGTTGCGGTGCCTCTGGGTGGTATAACCGCACCGGGGGCACTTTTCTTCTCTGCGCATATCTTAGTTTACATAATATATATTATCAGACGTTATGCTTAGAAGTGGAATTCTCGCTTGGAGAACCTCTTGAGGTCGTCATAATTCACCGACACGATCTGCCAGTTGCCGTGGTTAGGTTGGCGGCGCATCTGAAACCGGAAGGTATCTTTGGTTTTGGGGTCGATAAGGGTCACCGCGGCTTCATCACCCTGGGTGTCGATCTGAGCCACGGTGGCGGCGGCGGCGATCCCCAGGATCTGGGTGTTGTTCAGGTGAAGCAGATAACGTTCCACGACCCCCCGTATCTGGGCCGCAAAGGCATCAAATAATTTTGGCAGGAATAGATGGGCGAACTTGCGCCCCATTTGCTTGGAAAACTTAGACCATTCATCGGCCTGTTGGTCATCCGGGGTCTCCAGGTCCTTGCTGGAAGCCTCGACAAAGTTATTTAATATCTCTTTTAAATTCACATAGATAAAGAACTTGTCCATGTCCCGGGCTTGCAGGGCCAGGGTCGCCTGCTGCAAGGCGTAGCGGGGAGAGTTGGCCCAGCGCCAGTAGAGGCCGCCGGCCAGGGCCCCGGCCAGGACCACGATGGCCACCGCAATTATCCAGGTTTTCCGCTGCATGGTGCCCCTCTGCTCAGGTTTTGCTATTGTGATACAATAATTATACTATAGCCTCATTGGTTCTCATCCGGAATTCGCCTAAAATTTTCCCTTTTACCGAAGAAGAGCCAGGTTATTTCATAACTATCTGATAATATGAGTAATTATGCATAATTATGAGATGGCAATTGACGCCTGTTTGGGGTCTAACGTCTTTCCGAGGAACCCTCAGGGTTAGCGAGATTCAATCATCATGAGAAACCGGGGTAGGCAATGACAATGAACTCTCCAAGGTTGCTGGACCGGCATCCTCTGGCCAATGGGCTTACCCTGGAGCTTTGGGACCACTCCCGGCCGCTGGTGGGAGACCGTTGGTTTGTGCGCCTGGAGGCCCGGGTAGTCATTCCCGTCCGGGCCGAGACGCTGCCGCCGGAGTTGAAAGCCCACGCCGCCCTGGTCGTGGAGGCCCTGGGCGAGGAAATGATCTTCTCTCAAGAAGAGGCGCGCAACTTTATTGCCGCGGCTGACGCCCCGGGCCTGCTTCAGGAAATGCAAGACCGGGTGCTGGCCCTGGCCCGGGTTATTTCGGCCATGCCGATTTTGCCGCCAGGTTCATCCGGAAAAAATTCGCCGAACAGCAGGAACTGGAGCAGTGGCAGCGTTTAGATACCCGGGGCGAGGACGACTGATCGACCTTTCCCCTCCCCTGCCCTGCTCTTATCTTAATTAAGCCGGCTCAATGAGCACGCCTGAGCCATGATACCGAGGAGCATTATGAAGAATGGAGCACCGGGCCCCAGCCACGCGGGGATGATCCGGTTGACGGCCAAGGGACTCAGGTGGCGCCGCACCGGGCACCCCTGGGTCTACCGCAATGACCTGGAAGGCTCGCCGGAAATTCCTGCCGGCGCCCTGGTGGCCGTGAGCGACCCGGGAGGCCGTTTCCTGGGCCAGGCCTTTTATAGCGCCGCGTCCCGCATCGCCCTGCGGATGGTGACCGAAGGCGACGAGCCGGTGGACCGCGCCTTTTGGGAGGGCCGGCTCAAGCGGGCCCTGGACTATCGGCGCCGGGTGGTGGCCGACACCGACGCCTGCCGCCTGATCTACGGGGAGGCGGACGGGTTTCCGGGCCTGGTGGTGGACTCCTACGCCGGCCACCTGGCCATTCAGACCCTGCATCCGGGCATGGAGCAGCGCCTGCCGGAGATCATCGACCTTTTGGTGGCGCACCTCACCCCCGCCTCCGTGACCCTACGCCACGACGCCGAAGTGAGGCACCAGGAAGGGCTGCCCCTGGAAGTCAGGACGGTTCACGGCGACCTGCCGCCCCGGGTGGAAGTCCGGGAGGGACTGGTAAAGCTGTGGGTGGATATTGGGGGCGGTCAGAAAACCGGAATGTTTCTGGACCAGCGGGAAAACCGCCTGGCCGCGGCGGCCTTTTCCCGGGGTGAAGTACTGGACGCCTTCGCCTACCAGGGGGCGTTTGCCATGCACCTGGCCCCCGGGGCCCAGCGGGTCACCCTGGTGGAGAGCTCGGGTGCAGCCCTGGCCGTAGCCAAGGACAACGCCGCCCTGAACGGTTTTGACCACCTGGACCTGGTCAAGGCCAACGTCTTTGCTTTTTTAAAGGAGGCGGTAACCGCGGGCCGGCGCTTCGATTGCATCTCCCTGGACCCGCCGGCCTTTGCCAAGAGCCGCCGGGACCGGGACGCGGCGTATAAGGGATATAAGGAGATCAACCGCCGGGCCTTTCAACTCTTGAACCCCGGGGGCGTTTTGGTCACCTGCTCCTGCTCCTATAACCTGAGCGGGCCCGAGTTTCTGGAGATCGTCCGGGCCGCCGCCGCCGACGCCCACCGCCAGGTCCGGTTGGTGGAGCGCCGGGGCGCGGCCAAGGACCACCCGGCGCTGCTTGTCCCTGCCGGAGAGCCTTTATTTGAAGTGCCTGATTTTGGAAGCGGAGTGAAGTTGAAGCGGGCATTGGCCTGCTGCCCCTGATCAATGAGCCATGGCGCCCTAGCATACTACTCAGGGAGGAAAGCCTGTGCTACCAATAACCCTTGACAGAACATATTTAAAATGCATATAAATACATATATCTAATGCATCTGATTGAGGGTGAAGGCATGAGAACAACCCTGAATATCGAAGACGAATTACTGGCCAGGGCGGCGGAGTTAACCGGCATTAAGGAAAAAACCTCTCTGGTCAGACTCGGTCTGGAAGCCTTGATAGCCAGGGAAAGTGCCAGGAGACTTGCCGCCTTGGCGGGAACTGAAAAGAACCTGGAGATGATCCCCCGCCGAAGAAGAGAAGGGTCATAACGTGGTCCTGGTTGACACTTCGGTTTGGGTGGCGCATCTGCGGCAGGGAGCCATCGGGCTGGAAGCATTGCTGCATGGGGGCCGGGTGGTGTGTCATCCCTTCATCGTCGGTGAACTTGCCTGCGGCAATCTAAAGAACCGCGTCTGAAATTATTTCTCTCCTGCAAAGGCTTCCCGGAGCCATGCGGGCAGGACACGAAGAAGTAATGCAGTTTATCGAATCCTCCGGCCTGATGGGAAAAGGGCTGGGATACATTGATGTGCATTTACTGGCCTCGGCCCGGTTGACCGGGGTGCCCCTCTGGACCCTGGATAAGAGGCTCAACGAGGTTGCTCTAAGATTAGGGTTAGCCCCCTGATTTTCTCATGCCGGCATCGTGGCACTGTCTGAGGCCCCTCCCCTGCCGTTCCCACCCCTCGCATTGACTGGACCGGCCTATTCACATAGAATTAGGCATGCACTCAAAAGTTCTGGCCTGGAGCCTGATTCCGGCTTTGGTGTGGTGCGGCTGGCTGGCGGGCGCGGCCCCGGCGGCCGCCGAAGGCGCCCGGCGCCCTGATTCCCCTCCCCTTCCCGGCCATGCCCGCATCCTGGAGGCCTCCCAGGCCCCCCGAACGGCCAGGATTTTGCGCCAGGTGGCCCTGACTTACGCCCCCCAGATGTCGGAAAGGACCGGCAGATCGATTTTATCCAGAAAGTGACCCTGGCCAAGCGCCTCCTGGGGGTGGGACGGCTGGTGGAGCTGCGCCATGAGACCCTGAACCTGCTGGCCCCGGGGCAGGGAGTCTCCTGGGAAGACGTGCGCCGCCGCCGCTGGCCCGGAGGCGACCCGGTGGGAGTAACCCTGGAGGTCCCCGTGTGGGTCCCGGCCCGGGCCCAGCGGATCAAGACTTACTGCGGCTTCGCCAAGAAGTGGCAGGCCGTGGCCCTGGGCACCCCCCGGCCCTCGGGGTACGTCTGGTTCGTGCGCACCATGCGCGAGGTCAACGATAAGGCCCATTACCACCCGGCGACGATTCAGGTGGAGGTCAACAGCAAGTTTGCGCCCCTGGTGGGGCTGCTCGTGGAATATATCTTCCGGGAAGGCTGGTACGACGACTCCCGGCGGGTGCCGCTCTTATCCCTGCGGATGGGGGAAGACACCTACGCGGTGAGCGCCGCCGCCTCGGGACCGATAACCGTGGAATGCCTGACCTTTCCCGACCGCGACGGGGCCTCCCTGGCGGCCACCGTGGCCCAATGCAACTATGCCAGCCTGGCGGAAATCTACCACGGCGGCCACGCCCCGGGGTCCAACCACCGCCTGGGCCTGGCCATCGACTTCAATGATTCCAATTATCAGGGCGTGGTGGACGGCACCCCTAACCCCATCAGCCGGGCGATTCGCCAATATAACCGGAACGCCATGCACAAACTGGACGCCCGGCAACTGCCGGCCTGGGTGTACACCGCGGCCAGTTGGATGGGCTGCCGCATCCCGCAGTCCTGGTCTTACCCGGGCTACAACACCGACTGGGAGCATGTGGACGTGGGGACGAAGTAAATGACGGTGTTGTCAGTTTTCCGTTTTCCGTTTGGGGTTCTGAGGCAGCCGCAGGCTTTGGCCTGCGTAGCACAGGCTAAAGCCTGTGGCTACAGTTTAAGAGCAGTTGGAAAACGTTCGGAATAGAGAGAGGGAACATTGCTAAAGGCGGGATGCGCTGCGCTTTCCCGCCCTACGGGCTACGGGCTACTCATTCCAAGTCAACTTGAACGGTACAAGCTATAGGACGGCCCTTGGCGGCCGCAATGCGGCGTGCACGGCACGCCCTATAATTGCGCAGTTGCGGCGCAGGCTGAAGCCTGCGGCTACTTTTTTCCCGTGGAACCCACAACCGAAAACGGAAAACGACGGAAACCGTCATTTAAGATGCTCAAAGATTTCATTAATTCCCTGAAAGAAAGCGCCGAGTACCGGGATATTCTCGGGCATTATCGTTATCTGCCTGAGAAGCCGGTGGAGTATGCCGTGGGGGACCAGGGACTGGCGCCGCCGGTGCTGGAGGCGTTGGCGCGCCTGGGGATTCCCCGGCTCTACTCCCACCAGGGGGAGGCGCTGGCGGCCATCAGGTCCGGGAAGAACCTGTTGGTGGCCACCCCCACGGCCAGCGGCAAGACGCTCATTTATAATTTACCGGTATTGGAGTCGCTCCTGGCCGAGCCCGAAGGCCACGCCCTGTATCTCTTTCCCTTGAAGGCGTTGGAGCAGGACCAGCTCAAGACCCTTCAGGAGCTGGACGCCGCCCTCCCCTTCCCTTTTCTGACCGCGGCTATTTATGACGGCGACACGCCGCCGGCCCAGCGCCAGGGCATCAAGGCCAAGCCGCCCCACGTGCTCATCAGCAACCCGGACATGCTCCACATGGGTCTCATGCCCTACCACGCCTCGTGGTCCGGGTTCTTTGCCCGGCTGAAGTTCGTGGTGATCGACGAAGTCCACACCTACCGGGGCATCATGGGCAGCCACATGGCCCAGGTGCTGCGGCGCCTGCGGCGGATCTGCGCCCACTACGGCTCCAACCCGCAATTCCTGCTGTCCTCCGCCACCATCGCCCAACCCCATATTTTCGTAAAGATGCTGACCGGTTTTGACGTGGAAGTCATCACGGAAAGCGGCGCACCCCAATCAGGGCGGCATTTTTTGTTCCTCAACCCGCCGGGGGGCGCCCCGGTCACCGCCTCGCGTATCTTTGTCCAGGCCATCCGGAAGGGTCTCAACACCATCTGCTTCACCCAGGCGAGAAAGCTCACGGAACTGATCCATGTCTGGTCCCAGCGCCAGGCGCCGGAGATGCGCGGCTTCATCAGTTCCTACCGGGCCGGGTTTTTGCCCGAGGAGCGCCGGGAGATCGAGCGGTCGTTGGCCAGCGGCAAGATGAAGGGCGTAATCTCCACCAGCGCCCTGGAGATGGGCATCGACATCGGCGGCCTGGACGTCTGCATCCTGGTGGGCTACCCCGGCACCATGGTGACGGCCTGGCAGCGGGCCGGCCGGGTGGGGCGGAAGGACCGGGACGCCCTCATCGTCATGGTGGCCCAGGCCGACGCCCTGGACCAGTACTTCATCAAGTACCCGGAGGAGTTTTTCGGCCGGCCCATGGAGACCGCGGTGGTGGACCCGGACAACCGCTTCGTGGTCAAGGCCCACCTGCCCTGTGCGGCCCAGGAACTGCCGCTCAAGGTCTCCGGGGAGATTTATTTCGACCTCAAGGCGCATGAACCGGTAATGGCGGAACTGGCCCGGGAGCGCCACCTGCTCCATTCCGCGGCGGGGGACGCCTGGTTCGCCCGGGCCCGCTTCCCCCAGAAGGAAGTGAACATCCGGGGTATCGGGGAGAGCTTCGCCATCTTCCAGACCGGCAAGAAGCGCCCCCTGGGTTCCATTGACGGCCACCGGGCGCTGCGGGAGTGCCACCCCGGGGCGATTTACCTCCACAAGGCCCAGACCTGGGTGGTGGAAAAATTGGACCTGACCCGGCACAACGTCTGGGTCAACCCCATCGAGCCCAACTATTTCACCCGCATCCAGACAGACAAGGAGACGGAGATCCTGGAGGTGCTGGCCACCCGGCAGGTGGCCCGGTTCACGGCCCACATCGGCCGGCTCAAGGTCACCGAGCACCTGTTGAGCTATGAGAAGCGGCGGCTGCCGGGCCAGGAACTCCTGGGCCAGGTCGAACTCGAATTGCCGCCCCAGATCTTCGAGACCGTGGGCATGTGGCTGGAAATCCCGGAGGCGGTGAAAAACGCGGTTTACGACGCCGGGGGCCACTTCATGGGAGGCATCCACGCCCTGGAGCACGTCCTGATCAGCATGTTTCCGCTGTTTGCCCTGGCGGACCGCTACGACATCGGCGGCATCTCCCACCCGGCGCATCCCCAGGTGGGCCGGGCGGCCATCTTCATCTATGACGGCTACCCCGGCGGCGTGGGCCTGTCGGCCCGGGCCTACGAGATTTTGGAGGACCTGGTACGGCGGGCCCTGTCACTCACTGCCGCCTGCCCCTGCGAGGACGGCTGCCCCTCGTGCATCCACTCCCCCAAGTGCGGCTCGGGCAACAAGCCCTTGGACAAGGAATCGACCCTGAAGATCGCCGCCCTGCTGTTGGGAGAAGAGGAGCCGGAGGCCCCGGCCGAAGGGTTATGCATCGAGTTGCCCTCGGCTCCTGTCCCCGCCGTGCCGGAGGGCGAGGCCGAGGTCCCCTGGTTCCGGAACCGGAAAATCGGTGTCCTGGACCTGGAAACCTGCTGTTCGGCGGCGGACGTGGGCGGCTGGGGCCAGTGCCACCGCATGGGGGTGTCGTTGGCAGTGATGCATGAAAGCCACACCGGGGTTGCCACCACGTATCGGGAGCACGATCTGGAGCGCCTGGCCCAGCGCTTAAAGAAGTTGGACCTGGTCGTGGGCTTCAACATCAAGGGGTTCGACTACCGGGTGCTGCAACCCTATACCAAGGTCAATCTGGCGGAACTGCCCACCCTGGACCTCCTGGAGGAAGTCCACGCCCTTCTGGGACATCGCCTTTCCCTCAATCACCTGGCGGGAAAGACCTTGGGGGAGGAAAAGACCGGCGACGGTCTCCTGGCCCTGGAACTCTATGCCGCGGGCAAGTGGGAGGAACTGGAATCCTACTGCCGCCAGGATGTGCTCCTCACCCAGCGCCTCTTTGCCTACGGGGTGCGCCACGGTTACCTGGTCTACCAGCACCGCCAGGGCGCCCTGGTCCGGGTGCCGGTGGATTGGCGGGAGGAGCGCTTTTTCAACTGACACAATGGGGTCCGGATGCGGACCCGCCCAACCGCCGGACGGTCATTCACGGGGCCGGAAAGCAGGGTTTTTATTAAACTTTCGAATGCTAGAAAAAGCTACCGGTCGCGATTTTCCTTTGCCCTTTGGCGGAGGTTGATTTATCATTCACTAAAAAGTTAGAGAGGGGGCTGGTTAATGATGAAAAATAAGGTCCTGGTGTTGAGTTGCGTTTTGGCCCTGGTCTTTTTCCTGGGCGCGGTTTCCCTGGCAGGAGCCACTGAGAAGGACCCCGTAGTCGGCCAATCGGTGGGGATCGTCAAATTCAAGGCGCCGATAACCGAAGAAGGGGCCAAGTCTTTGGGGCTGGCCAAGGCCGCGCCCTTTTCGTTAACGGACGTCAAAGCGCCCTACCTGCTGGTGGAGCAGTTCAACACCAGCTGCCCGCACTGCATGGCCCAGGCTCCGGTAATGAACGCCCTGTTTGCCAAGGTGGAAGCGGATCCCCAACTTAAGGCCAAGTTGAAATTCGTCGGCGCCGCCCAGGGCAACGAGGTCCCCCAGGTAAAGATGTGGAAGGCCTTTCACAAGGTGTCCTTCGCCCTGGTACCCGATCCTGACAACTCCTATGGGAAGGCCTTGAATTTTACTCCGTACCCGGTCACCACCATCATTGATAAAACCGGCAAGGTCCTCTTCGTCCATATCGGCGCCTTCGATAACGCCGATGAAGTGCTTGCAAAAATCAAAGCTGTCGTAAAATAGTCTCGCCATAACCGGGTCAGGCGACCTTTAGCCAGGAAGCCTGACCCGTTCCCGCCTGATTGACGCCAGATACCTTTGACACTATCTATGATAAAGCGCACCAGTTCTCCATGGGGAAACCCGATCCCGGAAGGGGGAATCATGCAGCGAAAAACCGTTCTCCTGGCCCTGGCCGGCTGCCTGTTGATTATGCTGGCCATGAGTTCCCTGTCTTTTGCGGCCCCGCCGCCGCACAAAGTCGCCAACCTCAAGTTCTCCGGCGCCCTCTCCGTAGCGGACCGGAACTATCTGGGCCTGGAAAAGGCGGGGGCCTTTACCCTCCAGGATATCAAGGCCCCGTATATCCTGATTGAAATCACGCGCAGCACCTGACCCCATTGCGTGGATCAGGCACCGGTCGTGAACCGGTTATACAATCTGGTGGCAAAATCGGACCTCAAAGACAAGGTCAAGTTTATTGCGGTAGCCGAGAGCGATAATGCGGCGTCCTTACAACGGTTCAAAGCCGCTCATAAAGTGCCTTTCCCCATGGTGCCCGATCCCGATTGGGACATCGGCGTTGACCTCTTCCACATCGGCGGCACTCCCACCACGGTGCTCGTGGATAAGAGCGGCAAGGTACTGCTGGTGCAAGATGGATTTTTTGACAATGCCGGGGCGATGTTCAAAAAAATCAAGGCGAAAATCAAATAATCGGCGAGGCGAGGCATTACCGCCCTCTCCCTGGTTTTGCCTGATTGAGGGAGGAACTTCCCGATGGATTTCAAAGCCATTCTGGTAGCCACCGACTTTTCCGAATGCGCCGGCGCCGCCTACAAGGTGGCCAAGAAGATGGCCCGGCAATTCGGCGCCAAGATCGTTCTCCTGCACGTCATCCAACAGAGGATTGTGGCCCGATTGGCCGAGCACCTGAAAGTGGAGCCGGACAGCCTCCTGCCGGGGTTCCGGGAAGAGGCGCAGCTTCACCTGGATGAAATTTTGCATGAGTGCTGCGCCGAAGACCTGGAGGTGACCAGCATGGTGACCGTGGGCATCCCCTTTCAGGAGATTGCGGTGGTGGCCCGGGACCTGGCGGTGGACTTGATTGTTATCGGGGGTTATGGCCGGAGCGGCCGGGGCCCCATCGAGGAGGTTTTCTTCGGTTCCACGGCCGAAAAGGTGGTGCGCCTGCTGCCCTGCCCGGTGCTGTGCGTACCCTGGGAAGGCGTTGCGAAACCAGGTTGAGGTTGGCCCAGGTGGGCACCAAAGGGCGTCGGAAATCTGAGCGCCAGGAGGATAAGATGGCCAAAAGATTAGGTATTTACATTTATAACGGGGCCGAAGTCATTGATTGGGCCGGGCCGGTGGGGGTGTTTGCCGTGGCCCGGCGGATGGACCCCGAGTTGGATGTGTTTCTCATCGGCGACTCTCTTGCCCCCGTTATGGCCACCGGTAACTTGACGGTGCAGCCGCGCTATGCTCTCGATCAGAAACCGGATATGGACGCCTTCCTGATCCCCGGAGGTATCGGTTCCCGGGCCGAAATGCATAACGGCCGCCTCATCGCCTTTGTTAAAGAACTGCCGGAGAAAACCCTGCTGGTCAGCGTCTGTACCGGATCATGGGTTTACGGCATGGCCGGTCTCCTCGATGGACTCAAGGCGACGAACCGCAAGAGCGGTGACCCCAGCGAAGTTATTCTGCCCATTGACCGCCTGGCCCAAATAGCCCCGAAGTGCCAGATCGACCGGCACCGCATTGTGGATACCGGCAGAATCCTGACTGCGGGAGGCATCACTTCAGGCCTGGAAATGGGTTTTTATCTGCTGGAGCGCTTCGGTTATGACGATAAATTCGTTGATACCGTGGCGCACATCATGGAATACACCGAACAGTGGAAGCTTATGAAGGGGGACCGGCTGGTGGACCGGTAGCCGGAAATCACGATCTGACGTATGGTGCTTCCCGACCCCGCTACA
Source organism: uncultured delta proteobacterium (assembly GCA_963747645.1). GTDB lineage: Bacteria > Desulfobacterota > Desulfobaccia > Desulfobaccales > 0-14-0-80-60-11 > 0-14-0-80-60-11. The sequence goes on from CAVVFW010000011.1 coordinate 247,922, forward strand.
GAGAAAAATCTACCTTGATCTTGAAGACCTCCTGGGCTGGAAGGCTCAAGATTTCCGCCACTTCCGAGGCCTGGGAGATTTCTGCCAGGATCTGGTTCAGACGCTCCTCCGATTCGGCGATGAGGGTGAACCAGACGTTGTAGCGGTGCCGCCTCAGGTAGTTGTGGGTGACCCCGGGGTAGCGGTTGACCACGGCCACGAAGTTGTCCAGCGACTCAGCCGGGACCCGGGCGGCGCAGAGGGTGCTGGTGTAGCCTAACTTCCGGGAAGCGAAGTTGGCCCCGAGGCGCCGGATGACGCCGGTATCGGCCATGGCCGTAACCCGGGCCAAAACCTCCTCTTCCGAGGCCCCCACCCTTTCCCCCACTTCGGCAAACGGCCGGGAATCAATGGGAAAATGCGACTGGATCTCGTTTAAGATAGCCCGGTCCAGGTCGTCCAACTCCCGGCGTCCGGCTTGATCCTTCCCGTTTTGACTGGCTTTATCCATGAATGGCCTTGTATCCTGGTCCTCACGCTCAGCCGGAGAACCGGCAATAATTGGTTTGGCGGGGACGGCGGGGAAATTTTCCGTGTTTTTTGCTAAGGGATTCCCCCGGGCCGCCTCACGTTATTTTATACTAACTGCCTGGCAAAACCAGAGCATTGAAGTGACGAAAAGAGGCGCGGAGCGAAGGACCTCGTATTTTCTTGTACTTACGAGATTCTTCGGTCGCGCCGCTCCCTCAGAATGACAGATTAGCGCCCTTTCGCTGAGGTCTCAACTCTCATCCCAATAATTGTTTCGGTCATTCTGAGGGCAGCAGAATCTCGGTGGTTCAAATTTGAGTAATTCTGCACGCCGCGTCACTCCGTTTTGAATGACCTTATGCACACAAATTACTCCATAATCGCTTAAGTCCCGGCCGCGATTACTGCCCCCGCAGGGGCGCCTTGAGCGCGGCAATGAAGTCTCCCACCTCCTTGATCAGTTCCGGGCCCCGGAGTCGCGCCACCCGCTGGACGATGGCGCTCCCCACCACTACTCCGTCCACGTAAGGGGCCAGTCCGGCCACCTGCTCCGGGGTGGAAATGCCGAAACCCACGGCCAGGGGACATTTCACCAGGGAGCGCACCTCCTGCAGCGACGCCGCCAGGTCCGGGGGCAGTTCGGTGCGGGCCCCGGTGATCCCCGTCACCGAGACGTAGTAGAGAAACCCCTTGGTGAGGCGGCCCAGGGCCTTGATGCGCTCCGGGCTGCTGGTGGGCGCGGCCAGGAAAATGGTGGCGATTTTCGCCTTGGCTGCCTCCACCCGCCAGGGTCCCGCCTCCTCCGGGGGCAGGTCCGGGATGATGAAGCCGTCCACGCCTTGGGCCGCGGCCTCGGTCGCGGTGCGCTGCCAACCCGTACTGCAGCATGGGGTTGTAGTACCCCATGAGAATTATCGGAATCTGGGTGTGGGCCCTGATGTCCCCCACCAGTTTCAGGACGTCCACCAGGTGAACGCCCCCCTCCATGGCCCGGAGACTGGCGGCCTGAATGGTGGGGCCGTCGGCCAGGGGGTCGGAAAAAGGCACGCCCAACTCCAGGATATCCGCCCCTCGGGCGGCCATCTCCAGGGCCAGGGCCCGGGTGGTGGCCAGATCCGGGTCACCCGCAGTGATAAAGGGGATAAGGGCCTTTTCGCCTTTGGCCTTGAGCTGTTTGAACACCCTGTCAATGCGCCTCACCGGACACCTCCATAGCTTCGGCCACTGCGTCCACGTCCTTGTCACCCCGGCCGGAGAGGTTGACGATAACGATATCATCCGCGGTGTACTCGGGCGCCAGCCGCTTCAGGTAGGCGATGGCATGGGCGGACTCCAGGGCGGGGAGAATGCCTTCGGTCCGGGAGAGCAGGCTGAAACCCTCCAGGGCCTCGACATCCGTCACCGCCACGTATTCGGCCCGTCCCTGGTCCTTGAACCAGGCGTGCTCCGGACCGACGCCGGGGTAATCCAGACCCGGCGCCAGGGAGTGGGCCTCCTGGATGTTGCCCCAGGGGTCTTGTAAGAGATAGCTGAAGGCGCCGTGGAGCACTCCCTCCGTGCCGGCCACCAGGGTGGCGGAATGATGGTGGGTGTGGACCCCATGTCCCGCGGCCTCCACCCCCACGAACCGCACCTGGTCGTCACGGAAGGCGTGGAACAGCCCCATGGCGTTGCTGCCGCCCCCGACGCAGGCCACCAGGCATTGGGGCAGCTTGCCGGTGCGGCGCCGCAACTGGGCCCGGGCCTCCCGGCCGATCACCGCTTGAAAATCCCGGACGATCATGGGGTACGGGTGGGGTCCGCCCACGGAACCCAGGACGTAGTGGGTGTGGCGCACGTTGGTGACCCAATCCCGGATGGCTTCGTTCATGGCGTCCTTCAGGGTGCGGCTGCCCGACTCCACCGGCACCACCTTGGCCCCCAACAGATGCATGCGAATGACGTTAAGGCGCTGGCGCCGGATGTCTTCGGTGCCCATGAAGATGTCGCACGACAATCCCAGCAGGGCCGCCACCGTGGCGGTGGCCACCCCGTGCTGGCCCGCCCCGGTCTCGGCAATGAGCCGGGTTTTGCCCATGCGCCGGGCCAGCAAGCCCTGGCCCAGGGTGTTGTTGATTTTGTGCGCCCCGGTGTGGGCCAGGTCCTCCCGCTTGATATAGATCTGGGGGCCCCCCAACTCCAGGGTCAGATGCCGGGCGAAATACAGGGGCGTGGGCCGGCCCACGTAATCCTTGAGGTACCAGGACAACTCCTGGCGAAACTCCGTGGTGCCATGAATCCGGCGATACGCCTCCTCCAATTCAAACAGGGCCGGCATCAGGGTCTCCGGCACAAACCGACCCCCATACCGCCCATACCTGCCATGTCGATCCGGTAACAAAATAAACCTCCTTTAATGAAAAGCTGTCAGCCTTCAGCTTTCAGCATTCAGCCAAAGAATGAATAACCGCTTACCGTCCCTGCGCTTTGCCAAAAAGTGCAACCCAAGTCTCTCGCCTCTCACACTTGCCCAGGGTTAGGGGTGAGGAGGCCAGCCTCTTGACGCTCTAATAGTTGCCATAACAGCTTACTGCTCATCTGCTCACCGCCTCAAAAAACGCTCGCAGCTTGGCCGGGTCCTTTTTTCCCGGCGAAGCTTCGGTGCCGCTGGCCGCGTCCACGGCATCGGGCTGGGCGGTGGCGATGGCCTGGGCCACGTTTTCTGGGTTGAGGCCTCCGGCCAGGATGATCCGGCCATATTTTCGGGCCTCCCGGGCCAGGCGCCAGTCGAAACTTTCCCCCGTGCCCCCCGCCTGGCCTTTTTTATAAGTATCCAGCAAAAAGGCCTGGACCACGTCCCGGTAGGGCGCCAACTCCAGAAGCGACTTTTCGTCCTGGATGCGAAAGCCTTTGATCACTTTACACCCCAGGTCCCGGCAGTAGTCCGGGGATTCCTGGCCGTGGAGCTGGACCCAGTCCAGACCCACCCGGGCCGCCAGGTCCTGCACGACGGCGGCGGCTTCGTCCACGAACACCCCTACCGCGGCCACGAAGGGCGGCAATTGGGCGATAATCGCCCGGGCGGCCTCCGGGTCCACCTTCCGGGGACTCTTGGGGTAAAAGATAAACCCCAGGGCGTCGGCGCCCAACTTCGGCGGCCAGGAGGGCGTCTTCTAAGTTCGTGATCCCGCAGATTTTAATTCGTTACCATATCTGTTCACAATCCCGGGCCGTGCCATTCCGGGCCTATCCCATTGGGAATATCTAATTGTTCTCCCAATCCGGCGGGAATACTCCGGCTGTCACCATGCGATGCAGGCTGGTCCATGGCCATCCACGTGCCTTTTCCACCAATCATGTTTTACCGGGTTGTAATGAATATAATTCACGTGATTCTCGTAATCTCTCTCGTCGGTGATAAGATGGGCCCAGAATCTTTTTTGCCAAAAAGGCGGCGTCTTTTTATCATCGACATAAGCTTGAGTAAATTTACGTTTGATAATGCTCCAGCGCCACGAATAATTCAAATCATCCTCAATCAACTCCCAGATGCAATGTATATGGTCAGGAAGTAAGACCCATGCGCCTATGGTGAATGGGTAGAGTTCCCGGCAATGGATTATTGAATCGCGTAAACACTTCCGGGCAGAGTCGGTATCCAGAATTGGAATTCGCCGATGAGTCACCACCGTGAAAAACCACATAGTTCCTGAATAAAATCGTTTATAGTTTGGCATAGCGATAATTATCGGCGGCCACGGGCCGCCCTATATTCTGCTGCATCGCCTCATGGGCGGGCCGTGCCCGCCATCTTAAATCAGCCCGTCTTCAAGAATTCCCGCAACGCCGCGCCCGGGTCCGCCTGGGTCACCAGGCGCTCCCCGATGAGAAAGGCGTTGATGCCCGCGGCCATATAGCGTTTCAGGTCGGCCCGGGTCTTGATCCCCGAGGCGGCCACCAGGGTCACCCCCGGGGGCGCCAGGGGGGCCAGTTCCAGGGCCCGGTCCGGAAACATCTCGAAGGTGTGGAGATTCCGGGAGTTGATGCCGATCACCCGGGCCCCGGCGGCCAGGGCCGGTCTCCATTTCCGCCGCGGTGTGCACCTCAACCAACGCCTCCAGCCCCAGGGAGCGGGTCAGGAGCAGCAGGGCCCGGAGCTTTCCTGCTTCCAGCAAACTGACGATGAGCAGCAGGGCGTCGGCCCCGAGAGCAGCACTCTCGTAAACCTGAATAGGCTCTACTATAAAATCCTTGCGCAGGATGGGGAGGCGGATCACCGGGCGCATCCGCCGGATAAACTCCGGGTCGCCTTTGAAATAATGGGTTTCCGTCAGGACCGAGATGGCCGCGGCGCCGTGGTCCTGGTAAATCTGCGCCAGCTCCACCGGGTCCCAGCCCAGGGCCAGCTCCCCCTTGCTGGGTGAGGCCCGCTTGATCTCGGCGATGATGGCCGGGCCGATGGCGCCATCCAGGGCGGCCTTGAGGCTTAACGGGGCCGGCCGCCGGGCGATGTCGGCCTTAAAGGCCTCGGCCACCCCCGATTCGAACAGCCGGAGGGAGTCCTCCAGTTTCCGGGCGACGATTTTCGTCTAAAAAGTTCATAGATTAATTCTCAGCTCTTCCAGCTCCTGGCCGATTGCACAGGGTGCGCAGTGCGCACCCGACATTGATCCATGGCGGGCAGTGCCGGCCCTACATAACCTGGCGCGTGCAGACGCGCCCTACAACTGCGCACGGCTCACCGCTTACGGCTCACTCCCAAAAGACTTGCTCTTGTCGATCAGGGCCTCCAGTTTGGCCAGGGCGCGGCCGGAGCGGATGGTCTCCCGGGCCAGTTCGATGCCCCGGGGAAAATCCGGGGCCAGGCCCGCGGCGATGAAGGCGGCGGCGGCGTTTAAGGCCACCATGTCTTCCCGGGGGCCCCCCTCCCCTGCCAGGACCTTTTTGACAATCCGGGCGTTGTCGAAGACGTCCCCGCCCTTGATGTCCGAAAGCGTCGCCCGCTTCAGGCCGAAATCCTCCGGGGCGATGGCGTAGGTCGTGACCGCCCCGTCCTTGAGCTGGCTCACCCGGGTGGGGCCGACGATGCTGATTTCGTCAAAGGAGCCCTCACCATAAACCACGAAGGCGCTTTTGCCTCCCAGATTGCCCAACACCTGGGCCAGAGGCTCGGTGAGCCGGGCGTCATAGACCCCCAGCACCTGGACGTTGGCGCTGGCCGGGTTGGTCAGGGGCCCCAGGACGTTGAAGATGGTGCGGATGCCGATCTCCCGCCGGGGGCCGATGGCGTAGCGCATGGCCCCGTGGAGCTGGGGGGCGAAGAGAAAGCCGATGCCCACCTCCAGGATGCACCAGGCCACCTGCTCCGGGGTCAGGGCCAGGTTGATCCCCAAGGCCTCGATGACGTCGGCGGAGCCGCAGCGGGAGGACACCGCCCGGTTGCCGTGCTTGGCGACTTTGAGCCCCGCCCCGGCCACCACGAAGGCGGTGGTGGTGGAGACGTTAAAGGTGCTGGTGGCGTCGCCGCCGGTGCCGCAGGTGTCCACCACGGTCTCCCAGTCGACGTTGATTTCGTCCCGGTCCAGGTCGATGAGCCCGTCAGAAATGGGGATGCGGGTGGCCTTGGCCCGCATCACCCTGGCCGCGGCGGTGATTTCGGCCACGGTCTCGCCCTTCATCCGCAGGCCGTGATGAAGGCGCCGATCTGGGCCTCGGTGGCCTCACCATTCATGATGGCCTCCATGGCCCGGGTCATCTCGGCCTCGGTCAGGTCCTGCCGGCTGACCACTTTGAGTATGGCTTCTTTAAGCATGCGCTTTATCCTTCATTCATTGTGGTTATTCGTGCTTAGTAGCGTTTGTAATAAATCTTCTATCGTGTAATCGCTATTGCTTGTTCAGTGAAAATCCTTCCCCATACACCCTTCCCTCTCCCCCTTATCGGGGAGAGGAGAAGAAAAGATCGAGCCTATCGCTTTGCCTCATCAGGGAAATTCTGAGACCCTAATGCTACCCCCTCTCCACCCCTTTCAGGGGGAGAAGGGTCTGGGGTGTAGGGGGCGATTTGTAGTCTTGGAGAATAAGCCATAACGAAAACCTCTTGGTATTCCTTATAGTTAAACTCCGTCACCCCCCCGGCCTCTTCAGAGGGCCTCAAATTTTTCCCCGGGCTCCTCCGGGAGGCTCACCGGGGCGCTTTGCCTTAGCCGCGGCGACCCCGGCGGCCAGGGCCTGGCGGTTCAGGTCCTCGGTGCCCTTGGGCACCCGGGCCAGCACCGCCGCCTCGAGGCTGGCGAGGGACACCGCCCCGGTGAGTTGGGCCAGGGCCCCCAGGGCCACGATGTTGGCCGCCATGGCGCGCCCCAACTCCCGGGCGATCCGGGTGAACGGCAGGGCCACGGACCCGGCTGGCGGGAGCCTCTTGCACCAGGTCGGCGTCCACCAGGAGCAGGCCTCCCGGGCTTCAGGTCCGAGCTAAACGCCTCCAGCGATTTCTGGTTCAGGGCCAGGAGCACGTCGGGGCTGGATGGCCTTGGGATAATCGATCTCCCCGTCACTGATGACCACTTCGGCCTTGGAGGCCCCGCCCCGGGCCTCGGGGCCGTAACTCTGGGTCTGGCAGACAAATTTGCCGTCATAGACCCCGGCGGCCTCGGCCAGGATGATCCCCGCCAGGATCAACCCCTGCCCCCCGGACCCGGCCAGGCGGATTTCGTAACGATATGCGCATGGATGCTCCTTTGCGGGAGGGGGCTAAGGGCGAAAGCCCTTACCCCGCCTCCTCCCTAAAGGTCTGGGCTCGGGTCGCCAAGTCCCTTACACGGGGGTTGGATGGGGGTTTTGGGGAAGGCGGGGAATTGCATCCCCCGGCCTTTCCCAAGACTATCAGTGCTCCACTTTCATCGCCGCCCGGGCCGCGTCCCGGATCTTCTGGTACTCCTCGGTATAGACGGGCAGGTCCCGGTCCACCAGGACGCCGATGGTGATTTTGCCCGCCAGTTCCTCCGGGCTCATGGTCCTGGCCTTGTCCACCCGCACGGCCAGTGTCTTTCTGTTGGCGCATCATCTCCACCGCGCCCCCCAGCTTATTTTTGGCCCCGAACTGGGTGTGGCAGTGGCTGATGACTTCCACCACCGCGAAGCCCCGCTTCTTGATGGCCTGCTCCATCAACTGGTCCAGCAGGGTGGCGTGATAGACCGTGCCCCGCCCCACCATGGCGGCCCCGGCGCACACGGCCATCTCGCTGATGGAAAAGGCGTGTTCCACGTGGCCGGACCTCGAGGTGGCGGACTTCGCCCCGTAGGGCGTGGTGGGGGAATACTGGCCGCCGGTCATGCCGTAGATATTGTTGTTGATGATGATGGCCGTGAGGTTCAGGTTGCGCCGGGCGGCGTGGATGAAGTGGTTGCCGCCGATGGCGGTGGCGTCGCCGTCGCCCATGACCACAATCACCTGGAGCCTGGGGTTGGCCAGTTTCACGCCGGTGGCGAAGGTCAGGGCCCGGCCGTGGGTGGTGTGCAGGGTGTTAAAATCGACGTAGACGCTCATGCGGCCGGCGCAGCCGATCCCGCTCACCAGGACGATGTCGTCTTTGCCAAACCCGGTGCGGTCGATGGCCCGGATCAGCGCCCCCAGACACGATGCCGTTGCCGCACCCCGGGCACCAGACGTGGGGGAACTTCTTCTCGTGGCGCAGGTACTTGTGAATGAGCTTGGTGACTTCGGACATTGAAAATCCTGTTTTCCGTTTTCCGTTTTCGGTGGGGCGGGCCTCCGCGCCCGCCGATCCTTATGTAATGGTGCGCACATGCGCACCCTACACTGCTCAAACCCATGATGCTCAGGGTCCGGAAGAAATGTAATAAAGCGGCATCCGCACCTTGATCCGCACCAGCCAGCCTCCGGGGACTTTGCATCTATAGACATTTCTCCGGCGAACCCAGCTGACCCCTCCTGCTCCAATTCCTCCCAGACTATTTTAGTCATGTGCGCCTCTCCCGGTCTCTATGTCTCTATAGGGCTGCGCATCTGCGCACCAAACATGAGTCTTGCTGGGCTCCTACCTTTACCTGGCGGCCAGGCCGCCGCTATGCTGTCTCTATGGTGCACAGGCCGCACCCTACAACGTTCACCAACCTCTCCAAAATCTCCTCCGGCGTGATCAGGTTGCCGTCGATGCGGTTCAGGGTCTCTATCCGGGTCATGCCCTGGTTGACGCGTTTCACTTCCCGGGACATCTGGCCCATGTTGAGTTCCGGCACCAAAACCGCCCGGACTTTTCGCAGGTGGGGTTCCAGCAAACGCCTGGGAAAGGGCCAGATGGTGACCAGTTTCAGCAGCCCCGCTTTGATGCCTTGCGCCCGGGCCTCCTTGACGGCCCGGCCGGCCGACCGGGCCACCGAGCCGTAGGCCACCACCAGGATTTCGGCGTCCGCGGTCAGCTCCGTCTTCGACCATGAGGATATCGTCGAAGTGCTGGGTGATCTTGCGGAAGAGGCGGTTCATGAACGGCACGATTTCATCGGCGCGTTCGGTGGGGAAGCCGTGGACGTCGTGGGTGAGGCCGGTGACGTGGTAGCGGTAGCCATCGCCGAAGATGCCCATGGCCGGCACCCCGCTGGCGTTGTCGGCATAGGGGACGTACCATTCCGGCGGCGCCGTGGGGCGCAGGCGGTCCACCACCTCCAGGGACCCAGGCTCGGGCAGCACCACCTTTTCCCGGGTGTGGGCTACCACTTCGTCGGTCAAGAGAATCACCGGGGTGCGGTATTTTTCCGACAGGTTGAAGGCGGCAACCGTCAGGTCGAAGCAGTCCCGGGTGGTGGCTGCGGCCAGGACAATGATGGGGTGGTCGCCGTGGGTGCCCCACCGGGCCTGCATCACGTCTCCCTGGCTGACGTGGGTGGGCAGACCGGTGGAAGGCCCGCCCCGCATGACGTTGACAATGACGCAGGGCACCTCGGCCATGCAGGCGAAGCCCAGGTTTTCCTGCATCAGGGAAAACCCCGGGCCGCTGGTGGCGGTCATGGCCTTGACGCCGGCCAGGGACGCCCCGATCACCGCCCCCAGGGAGGCGATCTCATCCTCCATCTGGATGAAGGTGCCGCCCACCCCGGGGAGCCGGTAGGACATGACTTCGCTGATCTCGGTGGCCGGGGTGATGGGGTAGCCCGCAAAAAACCGGCAGCCGGCCGCCAGGGCCCCTTCCACCACCGCTTCGTTGCCCTGGAGCAGTTTTGTACGGCCCGGATTGAGCGTTTCAGTCACCGTCGGTTCTCCCTAAGCTAGAACGAATAATCCCGATGATGCATGAGTTATGACCCGGGCAGCCTGCGATTATCCGGTCAGGGGCGGGTTTCAAACCCGCCTCTACACCCGCCAGAATCTTATATACTCCTATGAGAAATCAACCCAACTGTGCTCATTCCTTAGTCGCTTCCTCGGCCCTTTTCCACTTCCCGGACGCAGATGGCAAAATCCGGGCAGTGCAGTTCGCACCAGCGGCAGCCGGTGCAGCGTTCGGGTTTTTCCACCACCGGTTGCCCTTCGGCATCCAGGCCGAGGCATTGCCGGGGGCAGAAGGCGGCGCAGATGCCGCACCCTTTGCACCAGTCCCGGTAGATATTGATCCGGTATTCCGGGTGCGGTTTGCCCTCCGGGAGGTCCTCACCGGCCGGGGTATCAGGTTGCAACCCCTGCCGGGGTTCGTGGTCGGAGGCGCCGTCGTGATTCATGGATTAATCACCTTCGTGACGATCATGCCGCCAGCATCTGCACAAAGATGTGGGCGGCATACAGAAAAACCAGACTAAAGGCCCCGAGGCTCATCCAGCGCAGCACTTTCTTTTGGGGCCGGTACATCAACTCGGCGGCGGCGATGCCGGTCATGATGACGGCCATCACCGCGGTGCCCACGTGTTTGGACGACACCACCTGCAACAAGGGGGCTTTGACATAGACGAGCCCCATAAGGCCCAGAATCCCCAGATTGACCAGGTTGCTGCCGAAGAGATTGCCCACTGCCAGGTCCACCGCCCCCAGGCGCAGGGCGCTCAAGGTTACCACCAGCTCAGGGAGCGACGTCGCCGCAGCTACAAAGACGGTGCCCACCACCGACTGCTGCCATCCCATAACCTGTGAAATCTGGGTCGCCACCCGGGGCAAGAAAATCCCGGCCGCCACCACCACCAGGGCGGAGAAGGCAAACTTTCCCGCGGCGGCCCCCAGACCCACATCTTCATAGAGCAACGTTTCCTCATGCTCCGCCAGGTACGCCTCCCGGTCCCGCCGCTGGTAACGAAACAAAGAGCGCATGGCCACCAGGTAGCACAGGATCAAGACCGGGCTGTTCAGGTCCACATGGCCCAGGACGACGCCGGTCAACGGCGGTGTGGCGATCAGGCCCATAATCGCCACCCCCAGCATGACCACGACAAAACAGGCGGCCAGCAAATGGCCGCGGTGGGCGGCGGTGAGCACCGGGCCCGTCGGGTGGAACAGGTCAACCACCGCCAGGATCAACAGGTTGAACATGCAGCTGCCCAGGAGGTCGCCCACGGTGAGTTCCGGCGCCTGCACCCAGGTGATCGCACTGACGCCGGTGGCCAACTCCGGCAGGGAGGTGACCGCCGCCAGGACCACCAGCCCCAGCCAGGTACGGCCCATGCCGGTCTTTTCCGCCAGCACGTCCCCGTATTTGGACAGCCGGGAGCCCGCCACGGTGATCGTCCCGGCGACCAGGAAAAATTGCAGCCACACGCTCCATCCGGACAAACCTCTACCCCTTGTGGCGCTTCAGAAAATTGCGCAGCAGACTGAGGCCTTCGGTGGTGAGGATCGACTCGGGGTGGAACTGGACCCCATACACCGCCAGGTCTTTATGGCGCAATCCCATGATCTCCTCCACCGCGGTTTGAGCCGACACCGCCAGGCAGTCCGGCAGGCTCTGCCGTTCCACGATGAGGGAGTGGTAGCGGGTCGCCTCAAAGGGGGACGGCAGGCCGTAGAACAGGTCCTTGCCGTCGTGGTAGATGAGGGAGGTCTTGCCGTGCATCAGGCGGGGGGCCCGGATCACCTTGCCCCCGAAGGCGGCGCCGATGGCCTGATGGCCCAGGCAGACCCCCAGGATGGGAATCTTCCCGGCAAAGTGGCGGATGGCCGCCAGGGATATCCCCGCCTCACTGGGAGAACAGGGACCGGGGGAGATCACCAGGCGGCTGGGCCGGCTGGCCTCCAGGCCCGCCAGGTCGATCCGGTCGTTGCGAAAGACCCGCACTTCCTCCCCCAACTGGCCGAAATACTGCACCAGATTGTAGGTAAAGGAATCGTAATTATCTATCATCACTAACATATTTGCTTCTTCGGAGCCGCCATCAGCTTTTTGCCAGGAGGGTGTTTGGGGGAACCGATACTAACTTCGGTGTGTACTGACATGCGCACTAAACGCATTGGGTGTCAACTACCAACCGAAAGCTGAAGCTTCGCTCAACTACCTCATCACCTCAACCCTTCCTCGGCCCGGTCCAGGGCCCGCATCAGGGCCTTGCCCTTGTTCACGGTTTCATCGAACTCGGTGGCCGGGTCCGAATCCGCCACGATGCCGGCCCCCACCTGGAGGTAGACCTGGCCCTGGTGGATGGTGAAGCTCCGGATGGTGATGCAAAAATCCAGGTTGCCGCTGAAGCTGAGGTAACCCACCGCCCCGGCGTAGGGACCCCGGCGGGTGGGCTCCAGTTCCTCGATGATCTCCATGGCCCGGACCTTGGGGGCCCCGGCCACGGTGCCGGCGGGAAAGGTGGACTTGAGCAGGTCAATGCCGTCGTGTTCCGGGGCCAGTTCCCCTTCCACCTGGGAGACGATGTGCATGACGTGGGAGTAGCGTTCGATGCTGAAGAGTTCCGGCACATGCACGCTGCCGATCTTGGCCACCCGGCCCACGTCGTTGCGCCCCAGGTCCACCAGCATCAGGTGCTCGGCCCGCTCCTTGGGGTCGGCCAGGAGCTCCGCCTCCAGGGCCTGGTCTTCTGCGGGCGTGGCGCCCCGGGGACGGGTGCCGGCGATGGGCCGGTAGCTGATCTGGCCGTCCTCCAGGCGCACCAGGATTTCCGGCGAGGCCCCCACCACCTTCATGTCGCCCTGGTCCAGATAGAACATGTAGGGCGACGGGTTGATCAGGCGCAGGGCCCGGTAGAGGTCGAAGGGGTCGTGGCGCAGCGCGGTTTTAAAACACTGGGACAGCACCACCTGGATGATGTCCCCGGCGGCGATGTATTCCTTGCCCTGGCGCACCATGGCTTCGAAGCGCTCCCGGGTGAGGTTGGAGGTCAGCGGCGGCCGGGCCGACGGCGGCAGGGGTTCGGCCAGGGGCACCGGTTGGCGCAGGCGCGCCTCGATCACTTCGATGGCCGCCACTGCCCGGTCGTATTGGTCCTGAAGGGGCACGTCCGGGTCAAGGTGCACCAGGGTCAGGATCTTGATGGTCTGGCGCAGGTTGTCAAAGATCAGCAGGTTGTCCGCCAGCATCAGCCGGGCCTCGGGCATGGCGATGGGGGGCGTGAGATTCGGCAGCCTCTCGATGTAGCGCACCATGTCGTAGCCTAAGAAACCCACCAGCCCGCCCCAGAACCGGGGCAGCCCCGGGGTGGCCACCGGGACGAACCCGGCCAGGAGCCGGCGCAGGTGCTCAAAGGGGTCGGCGGCGGGGTCCAGGGGCTCCTGGCGTCCGTGGCGGTGGATAACCGTTTTGCCCCCCTCCACCTGGAACATCAGGGACGGGTTGAGGCCGAGAAAACTGAAGCGGCCCCACTTCTCGCCGCCTTCAACGCTCTCCAGCAGAAAGGAACACCCCTCGCCCCGCAACTTCTTGTAGGCCGACACCGGGGTCTCCAAATCCCCCAGGATCTCGCGATAGACCGGGATCAGATTGCCCTGCCGGGCCATGTCGGCAAATGTCTCAAAATCCGGATAAACCATGCCTGCTCCGTTTCGTGAATGTAATTAAAGCGTTTGCAAAAAATTCCTTCTCAGTGATACTTTTTAAATCCCGCTTTTTGAAAGGGGGACTTTTAAAGGCATTCCGCTCAATCCCCCCCTTTGACAAAGGGGGGTTAGGGGGGATTTTCCTTTCTTGGGGCATGCGCCCTAAGGGAGAACTCTTTTGGACATCATCACAACCCACTATACCATCAAAAACCATAAAAAAAGCCGGGGCTCCTTAGGGCCACGGCTTTTTCCGCCTGAAAAAACCGGGGCCCCTCTCGTGAGGGGCCCCGAAAATATCACTCCGACTGGTAGCCGCACCTCACGAGTCCGCCATCACGCGCCACCAGCACCAGTTGAATGCGAAGTTGACTTTCATATAAAAAAATTATCCCATCACTAGTGGCGTGTCAAGATTTTTCGTTCCCCTTATCACTAAAGCCGCGAGACCCGGGCCCAGCGGATAGACGCCGGGAGGTAAGGTTTACATAGAGCAGACCAGCTAATATTAGCGGAGTTATCTGCAGCATGTTCTCGTACGCCATGACCCTGGATAGCAGGGGCGTAATCCAGGCCAGTATCACGAAGCCCTTATCATAGTGCCGCCAACCATTTTTATACCCTTCCCAACCAACCCACGCCGCGGGAATGGCCAGCCTCACCAATTCGTATTCGGAAGCATAAGGCGTAAACAACAAGCTGCCAATGACCAATGCCGAGACCCGAATGGCCATGGGCACTTTCCGGGACCACGTGCAGACCACTACACCAACTACTGCGGCCATCGCCACTCCCTGAATAAGATAGGCTGCAGTCAGATTCCCCCCTGCCATGAGAGTTGCCGCAAACAGAGTGGGCATGATTTTTAGAGAGGCTAACCCCTGTTGGAGAGCTTGCATGGGGAGACTACGGATGTGCCAGTAAGCCAGCCATGGTTCCCAGCCAAGCGCCAGGATACTGGCAAAGGCCAAGATTGCGGCGGAAGTCATGGTGGCCACCAGGGTGCGCCAATAGCGCCCAGCAAGCAGCGCCAAGGGAATTAAAACAAAAAAATTGGGCTTGTAACTGAGCAGCCCGAATAAAATGCCCGCCATAACCGGCGAGCCTTCCAACAGGAGCAGGCCCCCGCCTAAAAGCGCCGTGGAAAACAGGCCATTTTGCCCATAAATAAGGTTTACCAACGCCCCGGGGAACGATAAGGCCAGCCAGATGGTCAGGGGATGCGGGGCAATGCGCCTGATTACCAGGACATAAGCACTGAGAGTCGACCCCAGCCATATTATCGAGAGAGGGATAATAAGCCAGGAAAGACAGGGGCCAGACCATAAGTAAGAAAGTCGGCGGATAAAACCAGGGAGTCGGAAATGGCTGACCATTTGCCAGAGCCAGGGCCGGATAGAATTGCGACGTATCATAAACCGCTGCGGGCTTCCCAGCTGCGACGAAAGAAGACCCAACCCAGAATTCGAGGAAGTCATTCTTACTTAAAGGCCCTTCCAAATTTAATGCCCAACGAATCAGTATAGTTCCTACATAAACAACAATAATTATCTTGGGTATTACGGTGATTAGCTTTAGTAACAGCCAATCTGTATCCAAGGCAATCTTCATGGTGATTTTTTGGAGAAATCCTTTTTGTCGGAGTTATTGAATGAATCTTTTAAGGCAAGTTATTTACCTCGATTAATGACAATAATCGAGAATGAATCAGATCATTACTGACCACAATATTAGGGGCGTAGATATCGTAGTCCCCGCCTTCGAAGGTGGTGAGTCTGCCCCCGGCTTCGGTGACGATGAGGAGGCCGGCGGCGGTGTCCCAGGGTTTGAGGTTTTCTTCATAGAAGCCGTCCAGGCGGCCGCAGGCGACGTAAGCCAGGTCCAGGGCGGCGGAACCGCCCCGGCGCAGCCCCTGGACAATTTCCAGCAGGCGCCCCAGGCGGGCCAGGGTCTCGGGCACCCGCTCCCGGATGTCATAGGGAAAGCCCGTGGCGATGAGGGCCCGGTCCAGCCGCGCCGTCCCGGAGACTCGGATGGGTTGGCCGTTGAGGCTGGCCCCCCCTCCCCTGCTGGCCTCGAAGAGTTCATCCCGCAGGGGGTCGTAGATCACCCCGTATTCCAGGACGCCGCCCGCCTCGCAGGCGATGGAAACGCAAAACGCCGGATAGCCATGGGCGAAATTGACGGTGCCGTCCAGGGGGTCGATGATCCAGCGGCATCCCGGCGGCGGGTCGGCCTCCCAGGCCGGGCCGGGGTGGCCGGATCCCGGGACAGCCGGGGGCGGCTGTCCTACACCTCCCCTGCCCTCTCCTCGGCCAGAAAGCCGTGATCCGGGAAGGCCTGGCGAATCATCCCGATGATAATTTCCTGGCACTGGAAATCGGTTTCGGTCACCGGGTCGATGGCCCCTTTCATGGTAATCTCATGGGGCTTGGCATAATTCTGGCGCATCACCGCACCTGCGGCCAGGGCGGCTTGCCGCCCGATCTGGGCAATTTTGTCCGGCATGGGTTTTAGTCCTTGCCTAGGAGGCAGGTTCACGGCGATTGACATCAATTGGAGGATGGTGCGCAGGGCGCACCCTACACAAAAACTAACGGTACGAGGTGCCCATGGTGTGATTGACCAGGTGCGAACCCTCTAATTCTGGTTCCCAAGCTCCTGCTTGGGAACGCTGTCTTTTTGCCCCAGCTCGGCCGGGGCACCTCATTGGCTACGAGCAGGAAAATACTAGCCATTCCATTATTCGCCAAACGGAGCTTGGCGTCCAAGGGGGTCCCCAAGCAGGAGCTTGGGAACCAGAAAATCAGTGACATAGGCTTTCAGCCTGTGCGTCGCACCGGCCAGATGCCGGTGCCACCAAGAACTATAGATCGGTCCCGATTATTTATTCTCCGGCCCCACCGTCAGGAGCTGAAATCCGGTCTGGGGGTCCTTTTGCCGCCGGGCCTCGGGGCCGAGAATTTCCAGCAGCACCACTTCGCCCACCAGCCAGACGTCCACCCCGGCCCGGGTGCAGCCTACGGTGGCCCGGCCTTCCCGGCCGGCGGCGGCGTGCATGTGGAGCACCGGCGCGCCCGCCTCGTCGGGGACCAGGGTCCCCAGGGCCAGGACCTCTTGGGAACCGCTGAGCATGTGGACCAGGGGCACAACGGCGTCGGGGCGTCCGGCATCGGGGCCCACCACCACCCGGCTGCCCGTGGCCGAGCCGCCCAGGTAGAAGGCCAGGGCGTGCGCCAGACTATGCTCCCGGGCAAAGGCCTCCAGGGTATCGTTCAGACGCTCCCCATCCTCCAGTCTCAAGACAAAGACCCGCCCCATTTTGCCTTCGGTGTAGTGCATAGTGTCTCCCTTGAGGTTTTCGTGGAACGTTTCATCATGAGATGGACATCGGTTGAAGCTTGGAGCAGCGGACCAGGCTGATATAGAACCCCTTTAGAAAAGGGGGGGGAAAAAACCTGGTCTTCCCGTGTCACCTTTATTATAAAACCCGCCGATAGATATTTATTACCGGGCCGGACTAAACGCTGGCCCCTGCTCAGGGCGGACCCATGGGTCCGCCCCTACAGGAATCTCATCAATGGCAACCCCTTTTGCCGTGAACCTGCCGGGCGACCCTCACTTCTTCTTGCCTTTACCGAACGCCGGCTTTTTGGGAATGGCTCTGGCTTTGGGGGCGGCTTTGGCGGGGACCGGGGCCGGGGTCAGGGGGGTAAAGAGGTTGACGGTGAGCAGCCCGATCCCGAAGCCCCCCAGATGGGCCATCCAGGCCACGGCGCCGCCGTTTCTGAGGCCGTAGAACTGCAGCGCCAGCCACAGCCCCAGCCAGATGAAGGCGGGAATATACACCGTCTCCGGGCGCAGCCGCCAAAAGACCACGGTCAGGATGGACGACTTGGGCAGCCGGACCAGGTAGCCCCCCAGCACCCCGGCGATGGCGCCGCTGGCCCCGATCAGAGGCACAGCCAGGCTGGAGGCCGCCAGCACATGGAAGATGCAGGCAAAGAAGCCGCAGAACAGGTAAAAGCCCAAAAATCGGCCGGGTCCCAGGTCATCCTCCAGGGCTTCCCCAAAGACCCAGAGGAACCACATGTTGCCGATGAGGTGGACCCACCCGGCATGGAGAAAAAGGGAACTGAACATGGTGGGCAGCAGCCCCAGGGATTGGCTGAAGCTCAGGACCTTGAGGCGGCTTAACTTCGAGGCCACTGCCCCCTTGTTATAAAACAGGTCCGTGGACGCATCGGGACCGATGTGGAGTTGGTAAAGAAAGACCCCCAGATTGACGACGATCAGCCCCAGGGTGACCCAGGGCCACCGGCGTTTGGCCGGGGCCCCCCGGATGGGAATCATAAGGCGGCTCCGGGGTTCGACCCCTGAAGCCCGGCCTCCATGAGGACCACGAGGCTCGGATGACGTGGCGCGGTGCGGTTGGCGTAGGACACCATAAATTTCGGCTCAAGGCTCTCGTGATGGCGCGGGCCGGGTCGCGGGAAGGTTGATCCCCTCCCCTGGCCTACAACCCCGCGCATTGTATCTTAATGCTCCGGGACTGTCCAGAGCGGCAAAGCGCGGAGGTTGACAAGGGTGGGAGATTCGCATACAAAGAATACATGGTAGGGGCGAAAAAGAAATTGCACATCAGGACGTTTGGCTGCCAGATGAATGTGGCCGATTCCGAGCTGATGGCTCAGATTTTAGGGGACCGATACGACCTGACGGCCCGGGCCGAAGACGCCGATCTCTACCTGATCAACACCTGCGCCATCCGCCGCAAATCCGAAGAGAAAGTGAGAAGCCTCCTGGGCAGTTTAAAGCCTCTGAAGCGGGCGCGGCCTGAGCTCATCCTGGGCGTCGGGGGCTGCGTAGCCCAACAGGAAGGAGAGCGCTTGCTGGCTTTCGCGCCGCACCTCAACCTGGTGTTCGGCACCAAGGGCATTTACCGTCTGCCGGAATTGGTGGATCGGGCCGCCCGGGGCGAGCGGGTGGTGGACGTGGCCCTGAAAAGGGATTTGCCGGATCTGCCCCAGCGGTTGTGGCCGCCGGGGACCTTCCAGACCATGGTGACCATCATGCGGGGCTGCGACAACTTCTGCACCTTCTGCGTGGTTCCCTATGTACGGGGCCGGGAGACCAGCCGGGAACCCGGGGCCATTGTGGATGAAGTTGCGGCGTTTGTCGACGCCGGGGGCCTGGAAGTGACTCTCCTGGGCCAGAACGTCAACTCCTACGGCCGGGGCCTGGCCGAACCTCTGACGTTCCCCCAACTGCTGGAGCGCCTCAATGCTTTGCCGGGCCTGAAGCGGCTGCGGTTTGCCACCTCTCACCCCCGGGACCTGTCGCCGGAGCTGATCCAGGCCTTTGGGGAGTTGCCCGCCCTGTGCGAACACCTCCACCTGCCGGTGCAGTCGGGCGCCAACCGGGTCCTGGAGCGGATGAATCGCGGTTACACCCGGGAACACTACCTGGAAAAGGTCGCGGCGCTCAAGCGCGCCTGCCCGGGCCTCGCCTTGTCCACCGATCTGATCGTGGGCTTTCCCGGGGAAACCGAGGCTGATTTCCTCCAAACCCTCGACCTGATGGGGGAGGCCGGATTCGACCAGGCCTTCTCCTTTAAATATTCCCCCCGCCCCCGGACCCGGGCGGCGACTTTTCCCGATCAGGTGCCGGAAGACGTCAAGGTTGAGCGTCTGGCACGCCTGCAAGCCCTGCAGAATGAACTTACCCTGAAGGCCCATGCCCGCCTGGTGGGGCCGAACAGGAAGTCCTGGTGGAAGGCCGGAGCAAGCGCTCCCCCCAGGAGTGGTGCGGGCGGCTCCGCACCAATCAGGTCGTCAACTTTATCGGACCCCGGGAATTGCTGGGACGTTTGGCCCGGGTCGCCATAACCGAGGCTCACCCCCATTCCCTCAAAGGCCGGTGGGTCGAGGGTTCGTCCACCTGTAACCGTGCGGCGGATCGCCTGAGGACATCCCCAAGGGAGGTATCATGCTCAGAGAGATGACGGTTTCCGGGTTGACCATCGACCCCTTCACCAACAGTCCCATCATGATCCTCAAAGATGTGGACTCGGACAAGGCGGTCCCCATCTGGATCGGGTTGCTGGAAGCCACCGCCATCGCCAGCGAACTGGAGAACATCAAGTTCTCCCGCCCCATGACCCATGACCTGTTGAAAAACATCATGGAACTCATGGAGACGACGGTGACCAAGGTGGAGGTCTGCGACCTGAGGGACAACACGTATTTCGCCCTGATTTATATCATCCGGGACGGCCAGGAAGTGAGCATCGACGCCCGGCCCAGCGACGCCATCGCCATCGCCCTGCGCACCAAGGCGCCGATCTTTGTGGCCGACGTGGTGATTCAAAAGGCCCGGCGGGTGGACCTGTCGGCCAAAGAGGCCATCACCACCGAGGACGCCAAGAAGTGGACCGAAGTGCTGGAAGGCCTGGACCCGGACGATTTCGGCAAGTATAAGATGTAAGAAGATCGTTTTCGGTTTTTCGTTTTCAGTTAAAGAACAGATAGCCTGACCCTCACTCGCCTGCACCACTTCCAGCTGTCACCCGCCGGGGCGGTATCCTGATGGATTCGCCTCTGGCAATTCTTTTTGGAACATGGTATAAAAAAACATTATTCCCCTTGTCTGGCTTCTGGAAACTGTTATTGCTATCTTGTTTCTTTACTGAAAACGAAAAACCGAAAACGGAAAACGCCTTTATGATAGACCTCCATACCCACACCCTGTATAGCGACGGCGAGCTGATTCCGGCGGAACTCTGGCGCCGGGCCCAGGTAAAGGGCTACCGCTACCTGGCCATGACCGACCACGTGGATGCCTCCAATTTCGAGGTGGTCTTTGCCCGCCTGAAAACCGCGGCCTTGAGCCTCAACCGGGGCGACTACCCGGTGCTCATCCCCGGCCTGGAGTTTACCCACCTGCCCCCGGCCCTCATCGCGCCGCTGACCGCCCAGGCCCGGGCCCTGGGGGTGCCGCTGATCGTGGTCCACGGCGAGAGCCTGGCGGAGCCCGTGGCCCCGGGGACCAACCGGGCCGCCATCGAGGCCGACGTCGACATCCTGGCCCACCCCGGCCTCATCACCCTGGAGGAAGCCGCCCGGGCCCGGGAGCGGGGCGTCTTTCTGGAGCTCTCGGCCCGGAAAGGCCACAGCCTGGCCAACGGCCACGTGGCCCGGGTGGCCCTGGAAGTGGGCGCCTCCCTCATCGTCAACACCGACTCCCACAGCCCCTCGGACCTCATCACCCGCCACCAGGCCGAACGCATCGCCCAGGGCGCCGGCTTAAGGGACCCGGCGATCCAAAGCCTCTTCAATGACGCCGAGGCCCTGGCCCACCGCCTGGCGGAGCTGTAGGAGAGAGGCAAGAACGAGAACTTGGGGGAACCCCGCTTTTTGAGAAAAAGCGAGGTTCCCCCAAACCCCCTCCTGGAAAAACATACGTAGGGTGCGCACTGCGCACCTTTCCTTCTCCATCCATTGCTGTTCTTAATGATTAATCATTTTGCTGTAGGGGCGGCCCCGGTGTCCGCCTTTTTTTGCGCATTCTGCAGGCGCCCGTGAGGGGCCGAGTCTGCCAACCCCGAGCACTATGCGACATGTTTGGGTCTTCCCTCCTTGGCCAAGGCGCTCCTGTTTAAGATTATTTGCCAATTACCCGGGTATCGTGGTTTAATAGTTTCAGGGTGCCACATGCTTGCGGAATTTTCGATAAATCCCGGAATCTGGCTGAAACGGTTCGGTCTCACGGTTCTGGAATTCTTCCTGCCGCGGTTGTGCCTCTTCTGTGGGGCCGCGGTGGGGGAGACGGCCGCGGTGGCGGTCTGCCCCGAGTGCGAGTCCCTGAT
Organism: uncultured delta proteobacterium; assembly: GCA_963747645.1. Classification (GTDB taxonomy): domain Bacteria; phylum Desulfobacterota; class Desulfobaccia; order Desulfobaccales; family 0-14-0-80-60-11; genus 0-14-0-80-60-11. The sequence goes on from CAVVFW010000011.1 coordinate 269,256, forward strand.
TAAGTGGGTGGAGAGCCCCCTGTGCAGCCGCTGCGGCAAAATGTTTGCCGGCCCGGGCGGCGGCGACCGCGTCTGCGGGGACTGCCAGACCAACCCGCCCCCCTTTGCCCGGGCCCGGGCCGCGGCCATATATGACGGCCCTGTGGCCCAGGCCATCACCGGGTTCAAGTTCTCCCGCCGGATGGCCTATCTCCCGGTGATGCAGTACTGGCTGCAGCGTCCCCTTTGTATGGAGTTGGTCGAAGCCGCCGACCTTCTGGCGCCCGTGCCCCTGCATCCGAAACGCATCAGAAATCGGGGTTTCAACCAGGCCCTGCTCCTGGCCCAAGCCTTCCCCGAGGTGCCGGTGGCCCGGGAGGCGGTAGTCCGCACCCGCCCCACCGCGCCCCAGGTGGGCCTCAACCCCAAGGAGCGCCAGCATAATGTCAAGGGGGCCTTTGCGGTGCCGGAGCCGGGCGTGGTGAAGGGCAAGAACCTGCTCCTCATCGACGATCTCTTTACCACCGGTGCCACCGTGACCGAGTGCGCCCGGATCTTGCGTAAGGCCGGGGCCCGGCAGGTGGAGGTGCTTACCGTGGCGCGGGTCAGGTATGACTAATAGTGAGTTGAGTCCTATAATATTTTTCAATCCGCAGGCTTTAACGTGAAGCCACCCATAGGGGCGGGTTTTAAACCCGCCCCTACAAGGCCATGCTTGAGATTAACTTTAGACGGGCATGACGGTTTAGCCGGCGGCTGCACAGGCGAGACGCCTGTGCAGCCCATAGGAATTTTATGCAGGGTGTGTGCACCGCATCCCCCAAATCTGGCCGGATACTTGAGATTTTATGACCACATATAGCACAGAACATAAGCTGGTGGATTGGGAGGCCGCGGCCCGGTGGGTTAAGGAACTGCGCCGCGCCGGGCAGCAGGTGGTCTTCACCAACGGCTGCTTCGATCTCCTGCACCTGGGCCACGTGCGCTACCTGGAGGCGGCCCGGTCTCTGGGGGACGCCCTCATTGTCGGGGTCAACACCGACGCCTCGGTTCAGCGCCTGGGAAAAGGCGGCGACCGCCCCTTTACCCCGGAGGCCGACCGGGCCCGGGTCCTGGCGGCGTTGGCCTGCGTGGACCGGGTGGTGTTGTTCGGCGAAGACACCCCCCTGGCCCTCATCACGTGGCTGGCCCCCGACATCCTGGTGAAGGGCGGCGACTACCGGCTTGACGAGATTGTGGGCCGGGAAGTGGTCCTGGCCCGGGGCGGCCGGGTGGTGGCCCTGCCGTTTGTGCCGGGCTATTCCACCACCGGCCTCATTGACCGCATCCGTTCCGGGACTTGAGGCTCGTCCCGCCCGCCGGTGGCGCCAAGCATCGCCCCCGGGCCGAAGGCTGCCGCCCTAAATCCGGGGCATGACATCTTACCCTTTCTATCCGGCTCACCGGGTGGTATATTTTCTCCATTAATTCACTGAACTTCTGGGGAGAGCTATGGCAGTGCGGCTGGAAATCGGTTGGCACCCGGACCTTACGGACGCCGAAGGCGAGGCGGTACGCCGCCAGGCCCGGGAATATTTCGGCCTCGACCTCACGGCCGTCAGGGTATTGCGGGTCCTGATGCTGGATGTGGACCTGCCGCCGGCGACCCTGGAGGCGATCCGCACCGACGTCTTCACCCACCCCACCACCCAGGTGTCGGGGTTTCGAACCCCTGGCCCGGGATTTCAACTGGGCCATCTGGGTGGGCTTCAAGCCCGGGGTGCGGGATACGGCCGGGGGCGTGGCCCTGGAAGCCATTGCGGCTTACCTGGGGCAATCGCTGCCGGATGCGGCCGCGGTCTATACCTCCAAGCTCTTCCTCCTGAGCGGCGAGACCCTCACCGAGGCCCACGTTGCGGCCCTCGCCAAAGAACTTCTGGCCAACGACATGGTCCAGGAATTCCGGATATTCTCCCACCAGACCTGGGACCCGGGCCAGGGGGTGGGGATTATCCTGCCCCGGGTGGAGTTGGCCCGCACCCCGGCGGTGGCGGCCTTTGAGATCGCCTCGCCTGAGGCTCTCAAGGAACTGAGCCGCCAGCGCCACCTGGCCCTCCGGGATGCCGACCTGCCGGTCATCCTCAATTACTTTCAGCGGCCGGATGTCAAGGCCCGGCGGGCGGCGGTGGATTTGTCCGCCCCCACCGACGTGGAACTGGAGTACCTGGCCCAGGCCCGGAGCGACCACTGCAACCACAACACGTTCAGGGGGCGGTTCCTCTACCGGGATGAGGCGACCGGCGAGACCTTCACCCTGGATAACCCCTTCAAGGCCTGCATCGAGGCGCCCACCCGGGAGATTGCCCGGCATAAGGATTGGGTGGTGTCGGTCCTGTGGGACAACGCCGGCGTGGGGCGGTTCGATGATGATTTTTCCTATGTGATCAAGGGTGAGACCCACAATTCCCCTTCCAACCTCGAGGCTTACGGCGGTTCCCTCACCGGCATCGTCGGGGTCTACCGGGACCCCCTGGGCACCGGCAAGGGGGCCCGCCTGATCGGCGGGATGTACGGCTTTTGCGTGGGCCCCCGGGACTATGCCGGGCCCTTGAAACCCCGGCTGCACCCCCGGCGGCTGCTGGACGGCGTCATCAACGGCGTCAAGGACGGCGGCAACAAGAGCGGGGTGCCCACCGTGGGCGGCGCCCTTTACTTTGATCCCTCCTACCTGGGCAAGTGCCTGGTGTTCGTGGGCGCGGCGGGACTTCTGCCCAATGAGATCAACGGCAAGCCCGGGGCCGAGAAGGCGGCCCGGCCCGGCGACCTGATCGTCACCTGCGGCGGCCGGGTGGGCCAGGACGGGATTCACGGGGTGACCGCCTCCTCCGAGGTCTCGTCCCCGGGCACGCCAGCCGGCCATGTCCAGATCGGCGACCCCTACACCCAAAAGAACATGCACGATTTCCTCCTGGAGGCCCGGGACCAGGGCCTCATCACCTTCATCACCGACTGCGGCGGCGGCGGGCTGTCGTCGGCCGTGGGGGAATCATGTGCCATGGCCGGCGGCGGCGAGATCGAACTGGCGGCGGTGCCCCTGAAATACCAGGGTCTGGACCCCTGGGAAATCTGGGTGTCCGAATCCCAGGAGCGCATGGTGGTGGCCGTGGCCCCGGAGCACGAGGCCAGCTTCAAGCGCCTGGCCGGCAAGCACGCGGTGGAGGCCACCGTTATGGGCCGCTACACCGATACGGGCATCCTGGACGTGAAGTACCAGGGGCGCACCGCGGCTTTTATCGACCTGTCGTTCCTGGAGGAGGAGTTTCCCCCCTGGGAGTTCCAGGCCCGGTGGCTGCCGCCTGCGAGCCGCCTGACCGAGCCGGTCCTGAGCGAGCCCGGGGATCATCTGGGCGCTGCTCCTGGCCATGCTGGACCGCCCCAATATCTGCTCCCGGGAGTGGATCACCCGGCAGTACGATCACGAGGTCCAGGGGGCCAGCGTCATCAAACCCCTGGTGGGCGAGGCGGCGCCGGTGCCCGGAGACGCGGCGGTGTTGCGGCCCCGGCCGGATTCTCCCCGAGGGCTGGCCCTGAGCCTGGCCCTGAACCCGGCCTACTCTCCCATCGACACCTACCACATGACCGCGGTGACCATCGACGAGGCGGTGCGGCGCCTGTTGGCGGTGGGGGGGAGTCTGGACCACATCGGCGGGGTGGACAACTTCTGCTGGCCCAGCGTCGAGTACGACCCCCGGCACAACCCCGACGGCGAGTTTAAGGCGGCGCAACTGGTGCGGTCCTGCCTGGCCCTCAGGGACATGTGCCAGGCTTACCAGATCCCCTTGCTGTCGGGCAAGGACAGCATGTACGTGGACGGCCTGTTGCCCGGGGCTTTCGGGGAGATGCACCGGGTGAGCGGCCTGCCCACCCTGTGGTTCACGGCGGTGAGCGTCCTGGCTGACCTCGGGCGCGCCCTGACCCTCGAGTGGAAGCGGCCCGGCGACCTCATTTACCTGGTGGGCGACACCCGGCCCGAATTGGGCGGCTCGGAATTCTACGAGATGCTGGGGTATGTAGGGCTCAGCGTCCCCCAGGTCAACCCCGACGCCTTCCTGGCCTACTACCGCCTCATGGAGGAGGCCGGGCACCGGGAACTGCTGGCCTCGGCGCACGGCCTCTACCGGGGGGGTCTGGGGGTGCACCTGGTTTTGTGCAGCCTGGCGGCGGGGCTGGGGTTGGAGGTGGACCTCAGCCGGGTGGCGCCGGAGTCGCCGGATTACGCCAGCCTCTACGCCGAATCGGCCGGCCGGTTCCTGGTGAGCGTGGACCCGGCCCAGGCCGGCGGCCTGGAAGAGCTATTTCGGGGCGCCCCCTCACGTTAATCGGCCAGGTGGGCTCTGGGGCCACCTTCAAGGTTTCCCGCCACGGCCGGACGCTGCTCGAAGCTCCTCTGGCCACCTTGCGAGCCGCCTGGGAACGCCGCTTCGGCGGGCTGGTATGAACAAGGGGCGATTTCTGGTATAATATGTTGAATGCTCTCATAATTTTAACGAGGGGAGAGAGGGACAATGAGTTCACCAAGCCTCCTGGATAAGCTCTACCACGCCATCTTGACACGGATGGTGAAGTCGGGTCAGGCCCCGCACTACACCGAGTTGGCAGAGGAGCTCAAGATTCCGGTTGAGGAAGCCCGCGAGGCGCTTCACGACCTGGTGTCCCTGGGAATTCCAGGAATTTGGTTATTTCCCGACACAGACTATATCAGCAGTTTTGCACCGTTCAGCAATCTCCCCACCCAATACCGCATCACGGTGGATGGTGAGCAGAAGTGGTTTGGCCAATGAGGTTTTGAGTCGCTGGCAGTTTGCTGGCTTTTCCCCGGGAAGGTAGTCCAGATTGACGCCCCGTGCCTTGATTGTGGTTTACCGGTTCACCTTGAAATCCAGGATGGGCGGGTATTGAAGGCGGTGCCCGAAGAAACGTTGGGGTACGTGGCGGTGCCATTCTCCCAATGGTTGGGCCGTCTGCCCCATGCCTGAAGCACCATGAATCTCTTCCGGTCGGAAGAGCACATCCGTACCTGGACCGGGTTTGATCCCGCTGCCGCAGAAGGCATCATGCAGCTTGCCGACGTGGTCACCTTGTTTTCAGGGAATTTTTTCCAAAAACGTTTTTCCCTGGACTATGTTTCCCGCAATGGGGATTATTTGGGCACGTTTGTGGCCGCAATCATGGAAATTGCCAAGACCCGCCCTTTCTGGGCGCCGGGGGGTCATTAGCCAGGATTAGCTCAGGAGGCTTCAAAAGAGCAGGCTGACATAGTATAATCTTAGGAAATATTAGGAAGATTATCTAAGCCACCAGGCCGCGTGCGGAGGCGTGAACACTTCTCGCACCGGACGGCTTATTGAGGTTGGGAATATGCATGCGGAAATGTTAGTGCTGCGGTTTTCCGAGGAGGTGGTGGATGAGCCGATCATCTACCGTCTGGTCAAGGATTACGACCTGGAGTTCAATCTCCTCAAGGCCACCATCTATCCCCGGCAAGAGGGGGTCATGGTCATGGAGCTGAGGGGCCACCCCAAGAATTTCCGGCGGGGCCTCAAGTACCTCCGGGAGGCCGGCGTCAAGGTCCAGCGAGTGGCCCGGGATGTGCGGCGCAACGAAGAGCGCTGCTACCAGTGCGGCACCTGCACCGCGGTCTGTCCCACCGGGGCGCTCTATGTCCAGCGGCCGGAAATGGCCGTGCTCTTTGACCCCAGCAAATGCAGCGCCTGCGAACTGTGTTGCCCGGTCTGCCCGGCCCGGGCCATGGAGGTCCGGCTCAACCGCAACGCCTTGTAGGTCCGGCCCACCATTGTGCTGCCTTTCTATATCAGCGTCTACTCCGCGGTCATCGGTACCATCTATTTTCTGCTCCCGCTCTATTTAAAGGGCAGTCTCCATTTCACCGGGGGCCAGATCGGGCTCCTCTTCGCCGTCCTGAGCCTGAACGCCATCCTGGTGTCTTTCCCCGTTGGGGTGATCGGCGACCGTTACCCGGCCCGGATTCTCACCCGGGCGGGCCTGGCGGCGACCGCGGCCAGTCTCTGGGGCCTGGCGTCGGTGGAGAACTTCTGGCCCTTCCTGGCGGTCTTTTGGGGCTTCGGCCTGAGCATCCAGCTCTTCCGGCTCTCGTTGGATACGCTTTTGTTCAAGGAAAACCCCGGGAATGTGCCCCGGCGCCTGGGCCACTACAATGCCATGCGCATGGGCGGCATGATGGTGGGGACGCTTTTGGCGGGCGCGGGGTATTACTGGCTGGAGTTTCCCGCCACCCTGAAACTGTTCAGCGTCGGGACCCTGGTCCTGATCGCGCCCACGGTGAAACTGCCTTTGACCCGGGGGGTGCGCGCCACTATCTTTGAATACGGCCGGGATTTTCTGGCGGCCCCGGTACTGTTTTTCGCCACCTGGCTCTTTCTCTTTACCCTGCACTGGGGAGCCGAAGCCACCAGCCTCGCCCTGTTCCTGGAGCACAACCTGAAGCTGTCGCCCCTGGGGGTGGGCGGCCTACATGGCCGGAGAGTTCGGGGTGGTGGGCCTTACCGCCTATCTCTACGGGCGCTTCTGGGCCGGGCGCCTGAAGCCTCTCACCTTTCTGACCCTGGCCCTGATTTTCTCCGGCGCCGGGCATATCATGATGACCTACCCGGTCCTGCCCTGGTCTTTTGCCTGGCGGGCGGTGCACGGGTTCGGCGACGGCCTCATCCTCATGGAAACCTACACCACCATCACCCGGCTGTTTCACGTGGACCGGATCGGCGGCAACGCCAGCCTCATCTCCCTGACCACCACCCTGGGCACCCTGGCCGGCTCCCTGATCTTCGGCCCCCTGGGCGCGGCCTATGGTTATCAGGTGCCGCTTATCGTCTCCGGGGCCATCAGCCTGGCTCTCCTGCCCCTGGCCTACGCGGGGTTGAAGGAGTGAGGACCCCCTTGGCCGGCCCATCCCAGGGCCGGGGGTAGGCCCCAAACCGCGCCCTCCCGGCGACACCCATGGCGAAACCGTCTTCCGTGGAGGCAGGGTTTATGGTGGAAATCAGGGAGTACGGCAGGCTTCAGGTTTTGGAAATTATCTTTTATCGCCTTGACAAATTGCATTGGCCTAGAATAATCTGGTGGAAATTATAATGCCAAGGGGGATCGTTATGAAGAAACAGGGGAGAATTGGGTTAATTGTGGCCCTGGTCTTGCTGCTGGCCCTGCCGGCGGCAGTTCAGGCCGAGATGTACGGGGAAGTTTACCTGGGTGGGGTAACGGGGCTCGGCAATAATGGCGTAAGCGGTCATTTTGCCGATAGCATGGCGGCGTCGGGTTATGGTCTTAACTGGCGTGGATAATTATACCGGGAACATGAGTAGTTCCGGATACCTTAAGCCCGCGGTGACGGGTGGTATTAAACTCGGCACCTGGTTCGTCCCGGAAGGTACGCTGGGGTTTAATTACCCCGACTGGATGAAGTATTTCGGCTTCTACCTGGATTTCAAAGTGCACCGACTGGTCTACGAGCGGAACATGGGGAGCGCAGTTATTACGGGCACCGGTGGCGCCTCGGGAACTGTCCAGGGAGAAATACCCATTGCCTTCAGCGTCGCTGACAATATATCTCTCAATGGTAGCAGCACCTTCACCAGTGAAGGTTTAGCGCCTACCCTGTCCTTCATGTTCGCCGGCCGCTATGGGCTCCTGCCTGATTCCGAGGTCCCGTTCGGACGGTTGCAGCCTTACCTGGCGGTAGGGCCGGGCATCATGTTCATCAGTCAGTCAGCCAAAATAGGCTTTCAGGGAACTGGCGTGGGAACCCAGACGTATACATCTGGTGGGGTTTCCACTACGACCCCTCCCTTCTATCAATATGGCGCTGCGGCGGTAAAGGATACAGACCATGTTGTGGCCGTATGTCTGGCCGTAGATGCCGGGCTGCGGTATATGGCCCTGAAGAACGTCTCAATTGACCTGTTCTTGAACTACCGTTATGCCAAGCCGACGTTTGACCTCAGCATTCCTGGGGTAAACAACAACGCCCATTCAATTTCCTTTAGCCCGACTTTACATCTGCTCAGCGGCAACCTTGGCGTGGCTTACCACTTCTAAACCCAAAGAGAGTTGGTTATGCCGGCGGCCTTCGGGCCGCCTTTTTTATGGCCTGATCCCCGTGACCCTGGATGCGGCAGTCCCGTTGAAAAACGGGGGAACTCTGCGGGCGGTTAACCCAAACCTTTCTCCTTGACGGGTGCTGCGGTTATTTCTAAAATATGCAGGGTGTCGGGGTGGTTGACCGGCCGGTAGGAAGGCGCCGATGAACCCTGACTATTTATGAGGAGGAAAAATATGCAGCAGGAGATTCGCCAAGCCGCCATCAGGGGATGCCGGCGGAGCGCACCGATGCTCATGGCCGGCCTGGCGGCGATTTTTATGCTGATCATGGCCGCGGCGCCGGCCCCAGTGCAGGCCGCCAGCCAGGTGGCGGCGATTATGCTCAGCGATCACGCTGATGCCAACGGGGTAGTGGAGAAGCACCAGAGCAAGTTTCCCCACTCTGTCGCCGAAATTTACGGCACCGCCCTCATTTCGGGGGTGAGCAAAGGGAAAGAAATTACCACCAAACTCTTCTATGTGACGCAGAATCTGGAAGTCCTCTCCGCCACCAAAGATTTGACCGGCAGCGGCGAGGTCACCTTCACGTTCGCCTTCCCCAAACCCTCCAAAGGCTGGCCGCGAGGTGATTACCGGTTGGTCATCTCCACTTCGGACGGGGGCACCAAGGCGGTGACTTTTCAGGTAAAATAAACCGCTTTCCCTTCAATCTCTCCTCAAGACAAACCAGCCTCAAGGTTATCTCAGGGTGCGGGCTGCCGGCGTCAGCGTCGGCAGCACCCGGGCGGGAATCGGCAGAGGCCGAGGCCAGGGCCAGGCCCTCCATTGCCACAGGAAACCACAGGGAAAGTCGCTCTTCGGCCTTTCGGAGGGAGCGGCGTCACCCAAGAATCTCATGGCTCCGAGAAAATGCGAGTTCCTCCGCCCGGCTCGGGCAGGCTGAACCGCTTGACGCCGAGAGCGCTATTTCTTATAAAACCGCGGCACCAGCAGGATGATCACCGTATAGATTTCCAGGCGTCCCAGGAGCATGTCCAGGATGAGGACCCACTTGGCGAAGGGGGGCACCCAGGCGTAATTGTCGGCCGGCCCCACGGCCCCGAGGCCGGGGCCGACGTTGCCCATGCAGGCCAGGGCCGCGGTGAAGGAAGTGACGATATCAATGCCGGTGGCGGCCACCAGGAAGGTGGAGACCGCCAGCAAGCCAAAAAAGAGGATGACAAAGGACGAGATACCGCTCAACACCTCCACCGGCACCGACTGGCGCCCCATTCTCAGACTGGTGATCATGCGGGGGTGGATCAGCCGGAGCAATTCCTGGTAGGAATGTTTGGCCACCACCATGATGCGCATGCACTTCATGCTGCCGCCGGTGGAACCCACGGACCCGCCGATAAACATGCACAGGACCAGGAGGCATTGGGGCAAGGGGCCCCACAGCTTGAAATCGGCGGTGGCGTATCCCGTGGTGGTGAGAATGGAGGCCACCTGGAAGGAGGCATACTGGAAGGATTGGCCCAGGGATGGGTAACTGGCGCCATAATTGCTCCAGGTGATGATGCCGGTCAGGATCAGAAAGACCCCCATGAAGAAGCGGAATTCCGGGTCGCGCCACAGGGTGAGAGGTTTGCCCCGGAATAGCTGAAAGTGCAGGGCAAAGTTGATGCCGCCCAGGAGCATGAAGACGGTGACCACCGCCTGAATGTAGACGCTGTGATAGTAACCGATAGAGGCGTTTTTGGTGGAAAAGCCGCCGGTGGCCAGGGTGCCGAAGGTGTGGCACAGGGAGTCGAACAGGTCCATGCCGCCCAGGGCCAGGAGGATGGTTTCGGCCACGGTGAAAAATACATAGACCTTCCAGAGGATCATGGCCGTATCCCTGATCCGGGGGCGGAGCTTGTCCACCACCGGCCCCGGGACCTCGGCCTTGTAGAGCTGCATGCCCCCCACGCCCAGGAAGGGGAGAATGGCCAGGCCCAGGAGAATGATGCCCATGCCTCCCAGCCAGTGGGTCAGGCTGCGCCAGAACAACAGGCCTTTGGGGATGATTTCCACGTCCCGGATAACCGAGGCCCCGGTAGTGGTGAAACCCGAAACGGACTCGAAAATGGCGTCCACCGGGGAGCTCAAAATCCCGCTGCAAAAAAACGGCAGGGCCCCGAACACCCCCACGGCAAACCATCCCAGGGTGGTGATGGCCATACCTTCCCGGTGGGTGATGGGGGATCGGTCGGGTGCGCCTTTAAAAGCCGCATAGAGGAACAGGCCCACCCCCGAGCATACGGCCATGGCCTCAAGGAGGGCCCAAACTCCCTGGTCCTGATAGTACAGGGAAAGACCCAGGGGCAGAATCATGAACAGACCGACGCAGACCAACAGGGCGCCGACGACGTGGAGGACATATCCCCAGCGGACCAAAAATTATTTCTCCTTGGAACTCAGCGCTTGCTCGACGCGGGCAATATTCTCAGCCTTGCAGAGGATCAGGATCCGGTCTTCAGGCTGGATACGGGAATCCCCACTGGGAATGATCATATCTTCTCCCCGGAAGATGCACAGTACCAGCGTCTCTTTGGGAAGCCGCAGCTCTTTCAGCGGGGCGCCGACAATCTCGGACCCCTCCAGGGCGATGGCCTCCAAGACTTCGGCCTCCTTGCCTCGCACCGACACGGTGGAGACGATGTTCCCCCGCCGCAAATAGGGGAGGATGGAGTTGATTGCGGACAGCCGGGGGCTGACGATGTGGTCGATCCCGATGGTCTGGACCAGGGGGATGTAAAGAAATTTATTAATCCGCGCGACGGTTTTCCTGGCCCCCAACTGCTTGGCCAAAAGACAGGCCAGGATGTTCATCTCCTCGTCCCAGGTGACGGCAATGACCATGTCCATGGCGCCGATGTTTTCCTGGACCAGGAACTTTTGGTCCGTGGCAAACCCTTGCAGCACGATAGTGTGGCGCAGTTTGCCGGCAATCACCTGGCAGCGCGGAGGGTCCTTTTCGATTAATCTCACGTTCAAGCGCCGCTGGTCTAAAATCTGGGCCAGTCGGAAGCCGATGTTGCCGCCCCCCACGATCAAAATGTTTTTCAAAGGAAACGCCTTTTTACCAAACAGGCGCAAAATCTCGTCCAGGTGCTCGGTCTGGCAGGTAAAATACACAAAATCGCCGGCCTGCAGCACATCGGTGCCCTTGGGAATAATCAGCCGGTTGTCCCGCACCAGCGCCGCGATGACCATGCGGTTGCGTTGAATGAATTCCGGCAGACGCATCAATTCCAGACCGTCCAGGGGGCTATCCGGGGGGAGGTGCTTGCCGAGCATTTTAAGGCGGCCACCCATAAAATCGCTGACCTCTTCCACATCCGGGGCGCTCATGATCCGCAGGATGGAGTCGACCACCTCCCTTTCCGGATTAATGACCGTGGTGATGTTGGAGATGCTGCGGCTCAGGGCCTCCCGGTACTCCGTGTAATCCGGATTGCGGATCAGGGCCACCTTGCGGACCTGGGGGGCAATGATATTGGCGAAAAAACAGGCCACCAGGTTAACTTCATCGCGGTCGGTGACGGCGAGGAGAATATCGGCGTCCTTGAGACCCGCCTCTTCCAGAATCCTGGGGTTAGAGCCAGATCCGTGGAGAGTTTGCACATCCAGATGCTCGAGGATCCATTGGAGGGGCTGGGGGTTGGTATCGATGACCACCACTTCCTTATTTTCCCGGGACAACCATTCAGCGAAGTGATAGCCGACTTCACCGGCGCCAACCACGACGATTTTCAAAGCGGTTCCCTCACTTCTCCCTGATGGATTATTCCGGCAATCAGGAACGGATCGGCAATTACATTACCATAGCAGAGGTTGGCAGGGAAAATCCAGCCAGAACCACGACAACCGGCGGTATAGGGGGGCTTTGCGGTTATGATCTAGTGCCCAGATTACACGGTTGGGGCGCACCGATGTGGGCTCCCACAAGTCAGGGCGGACACCGGGTCCGCCCCGACAATTCTCTGTTATTGACTGCAACTGGTTAGGACTATCTCCTCATTTATCCGCGACGGAGGCGGCAGGATTTTCACGAACACCGGCGGCAAACTGATAGCACGGGGGATAATTTTGTGAGGATCTCAGGGCCGATCACAAACTGGACCAGTACCCGGTAACGATGTCGATGCGATGCCGATGAAGTCGGCATAACAACAAGGGTCAGGTGGGGGTGGAGAGTTCCAGGGTCCACGGGAGAACACGCCGGGTCCCTGAAGCTAAAACTCAGGCATTTAATTGGGCGCGGCTATTTTTTATCCGGGAGGATAAGCCCGGGCTCATCCCTCCAGCGAGGTCAAGCCTTCCCGGATGGCATACTTGGTGAGTTCCGCCACGCTCCGCAGATTCAACTTTTGCATGAGCTGCTGACGATGACTCTCAACGGTCTTGACGCTCACATGGAGTTGGTCGGCGATTTTGGCCGTGGATTGGCCTTCGGACATGAGCTGGAGGACTTCCCGTTCCCGGGAGGTCAGGAGCCCGAAGGCCGAAGCCTCATTCAAGGGGGCCCCCATCTTGCAATCCTTCACCAAAATATCGGTGACTCCGGGACTGAGATAGGTCTTGTGCGCCAGCACCACCCGGATGGCCCGGATCAATTCCTCGAAGGCGCAATCCTTCAAGAGATAGCCCGAAGCCCCGGCTTTCAGCATATTTACCACAAACCGGCGGTCGGCATACATGGAAAGGGCGATCACCTTGGTGGCCGGCGACTCGGTGATGATCTGGCGAGTAGCCTCGATGCCGTTGAGATCAGGCATGGCGACATCCATAATGATCACCCCGGGGTTCAATTCCCGGGCCATCCGCACCGTGCTCCGCCCATCCTCAGCCTCAGCCACCACTTTCAGATCGGACTCCTTCTCCAGCAAAAAGCGGAGTCCCTGACGGACAATCTGGTGATCATCGGCAATCAGAATTTTTGTGACCATCTCCCCCCCGTCCTTTCTTTAATATTTCAAGGGCACCTGCAAGGTAACCCTGGTTCCCCAGCCCGGTTCAGACGCCACTTCCAGGCTGCCGCCCAAATACTTCAACCGCTCGCCGATGCTGAAGAAGCCAAACCCAAACGGGCCATTGGCGGCGTCGGCGGAAACCCCCATTCCCAGGCCGTCGTCTTCAATCTTGACCTGCAGGGTGGTGTCCTCACGGGCAATAAAGATTCGGATATGCTTAGCACTGGCATGATTGACCACATTAGCCAGTAATTCCCGCACGGTTTGGAACAGGATGACGCGGATCTCATCATTCATGGGCTTGGCCGACTCGATCGGCCTGGACCTTAACCGTAATGCCCTGTTGTTCGTGAATCAATTCGGCCAACCACTCCACCGCGGCTTCGAAGCCTAAATCATAGAGGATGGGCGGGCTCAGTTCGAAGGTCAATGACCTGGTGTATTGAATGGTTTGCTCAATGAGGCGCCGGACCTCATCCATGGGCTCGACCAACTGGGTGGATGAGGCGGATTGCCGGATTGCCCCCAGCTTGATCTGGGCCAGGGCCAGGATCTGTCCTACGTGGTCATGAAGATCAGTGGCCAGACGCCGGCGTTCCCGCTCTTCCGTCAGGGACAATTCCGAAGCCACGGACCGGAGTTGTTCCTGGTAAGTGCGAATTTTCTTTTCAGCCTGCTTCTGTTCCGTAATATCTTCGATCATGCAGATGGCCAGGTATTCTTCGACCGAACCGCTGCGGATCAAAGAGACGTTCAGGCGACCCCAGCCCATTTTCCCATCTTTGCGGATATATTTTTTTTCTGATTGATAAGAGTCTTTCTTGCCGTGCACCATTTCCCGGAAAAGGGCCTTGCACCGGTCAACCTCCTCGGGCAAGACAAAAATGGTGAACACCTGGTCAACGAGCTCCGCCAGACTGTAACCCAACATCTGTTGCAAGGCAGGGTTACATTCGACGATGCGCCCGTTTTTATCCACCAGGGCAATCCCCATGGTGGTGGCCTCGAAAATAGTGCGGAAGCGCTCTTCACTATCGCGCAACGCCTCGATATAATCCTGGGCCACGATATCAGAGAGGCCGGGGCTAATAAAGGTCTTGGGTTCCCGCACGGTATGGATCGCTTTGATCAATTCTTCGAAAGCGCAGTCTTTCAAAAGGTACCCTGAAGCGCCGGCTTTGAGGATATTGACCACAAAGCGCCGGTCAGCATAAATGGACAAGGCGATGATCTTGACCTGGGGGGAGGTGGCCAGGATCTGGCGGATCGCCTCCACGCCATGAAACTCGGGGAGAGATAGGTCCAGGAGAACAATATCCGGGGCCAGGTCTTGCACCTGTCGCATCACCGCCGGCCCACTGGCGGCTTCTCCCACCACTTCCAGCCCGGGTTCTTTCTCCATTAAAGCCCGGAGGCCCTGGCGCACAATCTGAAACTCATCGGCAAGGAGAATTTTGACCGTCATGATCGGTTCCCGCACATTCTCCTGTCGATATTGAGAAGGTTCACAGTATGACGTTTAGCAACAACCGTTAGTAACGTCAAACAATTTTATCACTGATACTATACCATAATCGGGGCCAGATGTTAGTTGATTTCAGTCTGAAGCGGGTTTACGGGATAGTCCGGGCGGCAACCTCCGGCCGCGCCGGCCCCTAGAGCCGCACCCTATCCACCTGGGGATTTCGCCTGGTGATGGGGCCCTGGACTTGGGCCTGATCTACCTTTCTCAGCAAGGTTCCCAGGAACAAGGTCCAAATCAGCAACACCCGGGACCTCTGGGCTTCTGCTGATCAGGGGTCATGCATCTAAAACTTCCTCCAGTTTAGTGACCGCCGAGCAGGAAGGTTTTGCTCATCTTAATGGCGGCGGGCCCAAGCACCACCACAAAAATGGCCGGAAAAATGAACAGGAGGAGGGGAAACAGAATCTTAACCGGCAATTTGGCAGCTTGCTCTTCAGCCTTTTGGGACCGCTGGACCCGCAAAAAAGAGGCGTGGGTGCGAAGTGCCTGGACGATACTGGCGCCCATTCTATCTGATTGGATCATCAGTCCCACCAGAGCTTTAACATTCTGCACGCCGGTCCGCTCCCCCAGGCTCCTGAGCGCCACTTCGCGGCTGATCCCGGTTCTCAACTCGGCATTGGTAAGTTGCAATTCTTTATAAAGGTCGGCGGAAATATTTTTGACCTCATCTGACACGCGGTTGATGGTGGCCTGGAGGGACAACCCTGCCTCCATGCAGACAATGAGCAGGTCCAAAACATCAGGGAGGGATTTATCGATACGATCCTGGCGGCGTCGAGTGATAAATTTCAGCAAGTAGGGAACAATATAAAATCCTGCTCCGGCCAACAGGAAACAGACCATGAGATTTCCCCGGCTCAGGACTCCGTGCATAACATTAGCCAACAGGTAGAGCACCGGCAACAGAAGCGCTAACAAAAACCGGAGACCGAAATAGATGGCTGTTCCTTTGGGATGGCGAAACCCCGCCTGGATCAAGGACTGGCGCAGCGAGGAATCGTCCTGTTTTTCATCTACGGCATAAGTCCCCAGAGATGATACCCAGTTTAAAAATCGTTTCTTAAGGCTATTGTCTTCCCCTCGGTAAATTAACGGCATTGTGTCGGCAGGGGCACTTTTGAAGCGATCTCGCATCACCTTCCGACTATCGTAGTAACTGAGGACGCCGTAGGTGAGGAAAGCGATCGTGCCGAAAGATGCCAGGGCTATAACCCAGAAAAGGACCGTCATCCTCTGCTCCTTTAGACCTTGATGGATACCATTCTCTTCATGATATAGATGCCGATGCAGATACTGCCAATCGCGCCCGTTAGCATGTGAATGCCCAACGGGTCCTGGAACAGGAGCATGACATACGACCGATTCATAAAATAAAGAGCCAAGAAGGTGACGAACGGCAAGAGGCTCAGGATCAACGCCGAGAAACGTCCTTCGGCGGTGAGGCCCTGGACCTTCCCCTTCAACTTGAGCCGCTCTCGGATGATGAGCCCAATATTTTCAAGAATTTCCGCCAGGTTGCCCCCGGTCTCCGACTGGATTATCACTGCGGTGACACAATAGCGCAGGTCCTGGCTGGCGACCCGTGAACCCATGCGCCGGAAAGCCTGGATCATGCTCAACCCCAGTTTCTGCTCATCGTACGTTATCCGCATCTCGGTCCCGAGGGGAGGTGGGATCTCCTGACTCACCAGGTCCAGGGTTCCTGACAAGGTGTGGCCAGCCTTAAGAGACCTGGCCAGCAACTCCATGGCGTCGGGCATATGGCGCTCTATCTTCAGGGTCTTCCGCTTCCGTTTCCACCGGAGGACCATGATGGGCAATATCCCCAGGAGCAAAGATAAGCCGAGGGACCAGGTCCAACTTCCCAACAGCCACCCGACCATAAACCCCGACCCGGCCAGGAGGATGGCGATACAGATAAACGTGTGCGGAGACAGGAAAATATCCGCCTGGAGCAATTGGATTTGGAGATTGTCCACCTTCCCCCAGCCGAAATAGCGCTCCGCCAGGTTCAAGATCACGCTCTCCTTGGTTTCTTGGAAGGCCTTGAAAACCTGGGCTCGAACCAACTGGTCCCGCTTATTCCCCCGGAGACGCTGATTGATGAGGCGCCTCTTGCGGATGGGTTCCGACAAGCCATAATAAATTGCGGTAGCTAAAAGAATTACCATCAAAAAAAGACCGACCAATCCCAGGGCATAATGAAATTCCATGCCAGCCAGGTTAAAGTCTTTTGGGAAAATCATGATTCCCTTCTCCTCGCCAGTGGATTGGCCCTAAAGGCGCGCAGAGGGTCGGGCCGGCGGCATAAAAATACCGTCCGGCAGAGGCGCTCCAAAGAGCCGACAGCGCTCGACGAAGCGGGGCCTCACCCCGGTGGGGACAAAGCGCCCCAAAATCTGCCCTTGTTCATCTATCCCATGCCGCTCAAACACAAAAATATCCTGCATGCTGATGACGCCGCTTTCCATACCGGTGATTTCAGCCAGGGCCACCATGCGTCTAACTCCATCACTGTGCCGCACTAACTGGATGACGATATCGAGGGATGAGCTGATCATCTGACGCATGGCCTTCTCCTGGATGGAAACCCCGGAGAGAGAAATCATGGTCTCCAGGCGCAGGAGGGCATCCCGGGCGGCGTTGGCATGGACGGTGGTCATGGAGCCCTCATGCCCGGTATTCATGGCCTGGAGCATGTCAATGACCTCGGCGCCCCGGACCTCACCCACGATGACCCGGTCCGGCCTCATCCTCAAGCAGTTCTTCACCAATTCTCTCTGGGTGACCTCGCCTTTGCCCTCGATGTTGGCCGGTCGGGTTTCCAGCCGGCACACGTGCTCCTGCTGCAATTGGAGTTCAGCTGAATCTTCGATGGTGATGATGCGCTCCGTCGCGGGAATGTAACCCGAGAGGATGTTGAGCAGGGTGGTTTTTCCGGCGCCGGTCCCTCCAGAGATGAGCACGTTCAATTTGGCCACCGCGAGGGCCTTGAAGGTTTCGCCAATCTCCGCAGTAATGCTGCCTTTTTCGATTAAATCTTCCAAGCTGGGGCGTTGGACGGAAAATCGGCGGATGGAAAGCATGGGGCCATCGAGAGTCAGGGGGGAAATGATGGCATTGACCCGGGAGCCATCCGGCAACCGGGCATCAACCATGGGGACCGATTCGTCTATCCGCCGGCCCACATTACTGACTATCTTGTTGATAATTTTTAAGAGGTGTTCGTTATCCTGAAAGCGCACCTCAGTCAATTCCAGGCGGCCCTTCCGTTCGACGTAGACTTGATTAAAGCGGTTGACCAGAATATCTGAAATGGAGGGATCCATCAGCAAGGGTTCCAGGGGGCCCAGTCCCAGAATCTCGAATTCCATCTCCCGGGCCAGCCGCGCCCTCTCCCTCATATTCAGGGGCTCTTTCTCTTCTTCCAGCAGCATACTGATGGCCTGCCGGATTTCTTTGGCCCTCAGTTTCTCATCCAGTTCCTCCAACTGACTGAGATCCAAGCGCTCCAACAGGCAATGATGCACCCGTTTCTTGACCTCATAGAGGCGGGTTTCCCGACCCTCATCTTGCCGAACCGGAACCACCGCGAGCGTCTGAGATTCCCTGGGGACAGTTTTAGGTCCCTTCCCGGTTTTGGTGACTTTTTTATTATATTCAAGCCAGCCCATTTACCTGATCCTTTTAAAATATCCAGAATTTCTTTTTGGATACGGCGGTGCTTTCACCTTCGTGTGCATCATCGCCGATTTCCTGTAAAATTTTGGACGACAATTGTTTGACATCACGCCAGAGTTTGCAACGGGGCGCGGCTCCCGTCAGGGGCGAGCCCTGATTCAGGCATTGCATCATAGACTTATAGTCGCTGGGCAAGGTCGCGTAAGCAGGGTGTTGCAGGATACTTTCCAGGTCCCGCAACTGTAAATCACTATTCTGATCATACCGGTTCACCACGATTTTAATCTTGCGCTTAT
This sequence comes from uncultured delta proteobacterium, assembly GCA_963747645.1. Lineage (GTDB taxonomy): Bacteria > Desulfobacterota > Desulfobaccia > Desulfobaccales > 0-14-0-80-60-11 > 0-14-0-80-60-11. Next base: position 287,852 of record CAVVFW010000011.1, read on the forward strand.
CCTGGTGCCATTCCATGGTGTGGGGCCAAAGTTTCTTCAGGTTTCTCAGGTCAGGTACGGTAAGCCCGGTCAGCATCAATACCATGTCTGACTCGGTCAGCACCTTGAGGAAGAGTTCGTCCAGCCAATGACTGAGATCGATCACGATAAAATCGTACATATCCCGCAGAATGGTTAAGACCCGCTCCAGGCTCTCCAGTTCAATGCTGTCCTGGTCTTTAAAGTCCACAGCCCCGTGTAGGATTGACAACCTGGGGATGTAAGGCTGCATAATTCTTTGGATGAAAGATTTATCCAGGGTGGCAATATTTTGGATCAGGTCCACGATGGAATAGCTTGATTCCTGATCCAGGAAGGTTGCCACATCGGGGAATGGCCGCCCCAGATCTACCAGGGCCACCTGTCCGGTGATAGATTCCGCCAGAGCCTGTGCCAAGTTGACCGCGACTGTGGTGGTTCCCGCTCCTCCCTTGTGACCGGTAACCACGATGATCTTTCCTTCCTGGTTAGCCACGGGCGCCATCTGCTTCCGGGACATCCGTACCCGGTTTAATGCGCCCTCCATGTCACTTTGGGTCAGCGGAAGAGGCAGAAATTCCCGAATCCCCACTTGCATGGCCCGGATCAAAAAATCAGGCTCCCGGTTAAAAGAACAAACCAGGACCTGGGTTTGGGGCATCTCCCGGGGGAGGTTTTCAAGCCACTCGGGGACACGTTTTTCCCCATTCATCTCCACCAGAACGACATCCGGAAGCCCCTCTTTATGTTGGCCGACAAATGTCTGGGGATCAGTGGTTTGGCCCAACAGCTTCAGTTGGGGGAACTTATCCAAAACTGCACTGATTTCCGGACGTTGGACCCCGGTCCCAAAGAGTACTGAAATTGTTAGTTGGTCCAAATTCACGACTCGTTCCCCCTAGAATTCTGTCAACTGCGGTTCAATAGCTCATCTGCATTTGCAAAGACTTCTTCTCTTCGGCTTTAAAGCTCTTGTCGTATTTTTCCATTTCGCCGGCCGCAGCCTGGGGCGGGAGCCCCACCGCGGGCTTCGGGTTGAAGCCGGCATTGGGGTTCACCACCTGCTGGGCGATGTTGTTACGAACCGCATTGCCGTAATCCATCTCCAGGGCGCTGGGCGGGTAGCACCCGGCCAGCATCAGGAGCGCCAGCCCCAGGGCCAGGCGCTTCAAGACTTTGGGAGCTTTCGTTTCCTTTGTGTCCATGGCTCTCTCTCCGGCGCCGGGCGCCTATTTCAGGGACTGGTGGCCGAATCCCGTCGGCAGCGGCGCCGCCGGTGCGGGTGTGGGCGCCGGTGCCGGTTTCTGCCGGCCCTGCTCTAACCCCAGCAGGTAGACGTCGACGTCATTTGGATCGATCCACTTATCCGTAGACAACCGGGCCGCTCCCGGCGGCATGGGCTTCACCAGGTGGGGAGTCACCAGGGCCACCAGTTCCGTCAGGTTCTTCTGATATTGGGTGGAGCGGAACAGGGCCCCCAGGACCGGGATATCCCCCAGGAGCGGGAACTTGGTGACGATATTCCGGGATTGGTCCTGCAGCAGCCCGGCGATGGCGAAAGTCTGGCCATCGTTCACCTCTATGTGGGTGTCCATCTCCCGGACGCGCAGGGCGGGCACCACATAACCCCCTGTCAGGGTAAAGGATACCCCCAGGGAGGTATCCAACTCGCTGACGATGGGGTGCACCTGCACCGCAATCTTGCTTTCGTTCAGCACCGTGGGAGTGAAGTCCAGCTGCACGCCGTACTTTTTGTATTCGATCGTGATGGTGGCAGCCCCGCCGACGCCGCTCTGGGGCACCGGTATGGGATACTCACCCCCAGCCATGAAGGAGGCCTTTTGGCCGCTGGTGGTCGTCAGGTTGGGCTCGGCCAGCACCCGGCCGAGATTCTGCTGCTTCAACAGGTCCAGGAAGACACTCCACAGGGTCCCGGCCGCGGTCCAACCACCCATGGCCGTGAGCGCGGGGCTGAGCGTCTGGACAAAGGAGGTGGTCGAAGAGGACCCGGAGCCGGTGAAACTGCGCACCAGGCCGCTGACGCCGGCCAAACTGTTGATCTGGTTCACCCCAAAATTGCCTTGGGGGGCCAGGGCGTTGAAGTTGACGCCGATGCGCTCGGCAATCAACCGGTTGATCTCCGCCACCCGCACTTCCAGCATCACCTGCTGCACGCCGCCCACGTGCATGACGTTCACCACCTTGTCCTTCTTACCCCCGGCATAGGGCAGGGCCAGGGCGATGGCGGTGCTCTGGGCTATCGGCCCCGAGACCTCCCCGGACAGGACGATGGAGTCCCCCGCAGCTTCGGCCCCGATCTTCTCCTTGGGCAAGATCTGGTGGAGCTTCTCCTTCAGCAGGGTCAGGTCGGCCTCCACCGTGACGGTGGCGGAGGTGAAGCGGGACTTGCCCCACATGCTGATATTGGTTACCCCCGGGGCCAGGGCGTTGATGTAGATCTCCCGCTCACTGATGAGAATAAGGTCGGCGATATCCGGGTCGGCTACCGCTATCCGGGTGAGAGCAAACTGCGTGCGCAACACCTTGGATCGGCCCACCTTGAGACGGAGTATCTGGTTGATCTCCTGATTCCTCACCCGATCCATCAGGTTTGCCCCCTGAACCGGCATGCAGAAGCCGATCAGGAATAGGGCCACAAAGCAGAACTTGCCTAGCTTTGAAGCCCACCTTCCTACCCCCATTTTCCATTCTTTTGCCATTGCGTTCATGGTTCTCCGTTCGGGGTGCTCCCCCTTGCCACCTCGATTGCACCATCCGCCTAAGGGCCTGTTACCGTGATACGGCGACGCCGTAACGACTCACCCTTCTAAAGCTTGGCTTCGCTCCGGTCCAAACCCTTGATAACCTCTACTCTCTTCTCGTGGACCGGCAGAGTGGCAGCAACCTTGCTTTCCTTCTTGTCAGTCATCCCGCCGATAAGAGTTGAGGTAGTCACGCCCTGGGTTTGGGCGATAGTCTTATTGTTGCGGTTTCTAAGAGCCAGCCGGATCCTCCCTTCGTTGCTGGCTAGATTGAGCACCTCGGCATTTTCCGGGGTCAACTCCAGAGTGACGGTATTCACCACCATGGGTTTTTCGTTGCCCTTTTGCTCCCAAATCTGTCCGGTGGTCAAAATTGGAATATCGTGGAGAATGGTCTTGGAAAAGTGCTCCTGACGGCCCTCAACTTTCATGGCAAGATCCATCAGCACATCCACATGGTCCCCAGGGTGGAGGAAACCGGCCACTCCCGCAACTTCGTCCACTTTTACGGTGAGGGCGCGTTTGCCGTCGTCCAGGATGCCGCTCAACCCGGCGGCAGTGCCCTCCGGGGCCAGCATGGTGGTGAGAACGGGGTTCCCCTGCGAAATGGGCACCTTGACCACCCGACCCTCAATCTCTCTCAACGTGGAGGCTGATTTTGGGGGTATCACGGCCTGGGGCCAGGTAACGGCCTTCACCGCCGTTCCGGAGATGGGCGTCCCGGGAGAAATGTCGGCGGTCGCGATGAAGACCTGGCGGGTTGCTGCTACCGGAACCGTGGTCTTGACAATCACGTATCGGTGAATGGCAAAGGTGGCCACTAATCCAGCCACCACAGCTGCTACCAGAAAAATGGTGCCTCTCGGCAGATTTAATTTCATAACAGTCACTCACATTTTCATAAAAGTTTGGGCCCTGAATGTCATAGTGGCCTGGTTTCGGTAAAAGGCCATACCGGACCCATCATGATCCGGCAGGATACCCGAACAAGGAAATCTTCCCTCCGGTTGTTGCAGTAGGGCGCTGATGCAGGCGAACTCCACCAACCCGGCCCCTTCAAAATCCCGGAGGGATGCCCGTCGGGGACACTTCCCGGGGATCACAGCTTACCTCCCATCCCCACCAGGACCAGCATGCCCACCGCAATGGCGACCCCATAAGGTATCCCGGCGGTTAATTTGACCGGAGACTGAGGGCGGGGGGCGCCCGTCGGCTGACACAGAACCAGATTGAGCAGGAAAACCCAACCCGCCTTGATTTTCTGCCACAGGATACCTTGCCACACCAGGTACCCCAGGGCTATGACCCCGCCGGCGACCCCCATATAGCAAAACAGAAATAGGGTGAGCTTAGGCCCCAGCCAGGCCCCCAGGGCGGCCAGGGCCTTGACGTCACCGGCCCCCATGCCGCCCCACAGGTAGGGCAGGATGAGACAGGCAAATCCCAGGAGCATGCCCAGAAAGCCGTCCGCCAGGCCGTTGAGGCCATGGTTCATGAAATTAAAAGCCAGTCCGGCCACCGCCGTCCCTAACGTCAGGTAGTTGGGAATCCGCCGGGTCTTCAGGTCCCCCCAGGCGATCCACAGAGTGAGGGCCAGGGGAATCAGCAGATTCCCCCGGGAACTCATCCAACCGACAGCTTCAGTCACAGAACCGGCCACGGGCATCATCCTCTCATCCGGAAAGTTAAGCTTTCGGGGACGGGGCCTAAACCCAGCGCCCCATGAGCATGAGGCTTAAGACTGCCAACCCCATTGACAACAGCGCCACCATGGTCTGCAAGACCATCTCCTTGGTGTCTTCGTTCTTCATGGGGTGGTCCCTCCTGTGCTTTAGCGCTAATAAAAAACATTAAGTAACTCAGTCCGCCTCTTTGAGAAATGAGGGCCCGGCGGGGGCGGCACCCTGCCGCCGGGCCTCATGAGTTTAGCTAGCTGACCAATAGTATCGTCGCAGCCGCGTTGAAACGTTGCGTTGAGGTTGGTCCCCAAAGCCGTAACCGCACCGATGATCACCACCGCGATCAAGGCTACCAGCAGGCCGTATTCCACTGCGCTCGCACCAGACTCATCTTTGAAAAAATTCTTGATCCGTTCCATTTTGTTCTCTCCTTTTTTATGGTATTGATTTTTTCCGGTGGTTTTGGGTTTCCCCGGTTAATAAGCTTTTGAACCTTTGCCATCGGTTAATCATGTTAAATTTCTGCGGCTCCTCACCTCCCTGTCAACTGACATCAATTTCGTTCAACCAATTTTTAGTATTGCTTAATGTGTATGGAATATGCTTCAAACCAAGTTAACCGTAAATCAGGACACCCCCTATTCTTCACTTCCAAACCCCTGAAATAGAATGGCGGGGAATTCCTTACTCAGATCAGGGAAACTCGGAGATTCCCGGGGAGAAAAACCTGAACGGCAGGGTCGGGGATTCGGGCCATAATTTATAACTAACTGCTATTTAAGGGATTTTATGCTATTATTAGTCAGAGTGAAATTTTCGCCCCGGTTTCCGTGACCAAGACTTACCCGACATTTTTCCCCGACGCTCAATCCCGGCCTCGAGCCCCACCAGCGGGACTCAACTGCCTCCTTGGGTTCTCCGGAAAGGCCCCGGCGGACAAATGACCCTAGGCAATCGTGATCAACGAAACGCTGCTTCGGGAAATATTTTGGTCATCCCTTTCATCCGAGAAGGATTTTGGTTTTTTGCCCTGGCGATCGGAATAAAGGGGTCACCTGACGATTTTGCGGACGAATGCGGGCCGATGGTGGCTTAATCTCAAACAAACTGAAAATAATAATGTTTGACGTTATGAAAAATTGTCGTTACATAATAATATGGTTGAGCTTATCGTCATCGCCATCATCGATGTTTTAAGCAGTATGATGCGGAAAAGCAAAAAGAGTAATTGCCTTTTAATGATTTTATGCTGAAAGATTTAGCTTCATTTTGGGTGAATCAATTAAAAGAAAGGCGTCGGCCGGAAGGCGGGTTCTCGCCGCACCCTCGCGGCAGATACAGAGTGGATGCAACCTGCTGGGCGATATTGGCCCTGGCGGGTGATCCTGGCAACCGCATCCTCCTCAACCGGGCCCGTTCCCGTCTGGTGGGAGATCAGTTACCCGATGGCAGGGTGTGCATATCTCCGGATCACCCTGCGGTGGTCTGGCCCACCTCCTTGGCGATCTTGGCCTGGCACCAGTCCCCCGAGCACCGGGAAAACCAGGCCCGGGCGGCAGAATTCCTGATTACCAGCAGCGGCACGCATTTTCCCCGACCGGCAGATTCTCCCGCAGCCCACGATAGCAATATTAAGGGTTGGCCCTGGATTGCCGATACCCATTCATGGGCCGAGCCCACGGCCCTGGCGTTGATGGCTCTCAAGATTGCCGGATATGGCGGCCATCCCCGGGTCAAAGAGGCTACCCGCCTGCTCCTGGACCGGCAGTTGCCCCAGGGCGGCTGGAACTATGGGAATACCTTGGTCTTTGACCAGGAGTTGCGGCCGATGCCTCTGAGCACGGGAATTGTTCTGAATGCTCTCAGAGGCCAGACCTCGTTGGCAACTATCCAGCGCAGCCTCACCTATTTGCAATCCAGGGTGGTAAGCCTACCCACCCCCCGCTCACTGGGGTGGAGTCTTTTGGGACTCGGGGCCTGGCGAGCCCGCCCCGAGCCGTCCCAAGACTGGATTTATGCCTGCCTGAAGAATCAGGCCAGGTATGGCGGTTATGATACATCCTCCCTCTCCCTGCTCCTGGTGGCCCTAAAATCACCGGGTGGGCTTGAAGAGATTTTTTTAGACCCGGGGAAGTCATGAACGAAGACCATCGTGGGACTAAGCTCCTAAACCTCCACAGGCTTTACCCGGCGCGAGTTTATCTCCGTCGGCCTGGGAGGGGTGGCTTTGGCCGCGGCGGGACTCTACCTGGGGCCGAAGATATTCAGGCGGAAATGGCGGGAACCAGCTTTTATTGCCAAGGTGCCGAACTATCGCGCCGATATTGCCGGGGTAATCGTGGCGGGCTGCAAGGAATTGGGAGTTTCTCCCGAGGAGATCAGGGGCAAACGAATTTTATTGAAGCCTAACCTGGTGGAGACCGATCCCGGCGCCATTCATATCAATACTCATCCCGCGGTGGTCTACGGCGCCGCCCAAGCTTTTCTCCAGCTCGGCGCAGGGCAAGTTATCGTGGCCGAAGGGCCGGGGCATTGCCGCGATACCTTGCTCTTATTGGAAGAATCCGGCCTGGCCGAAGTGCTTGCGGATCATCGGATGCAGTTTATTGATTTGAACTATGCCCAGGGTTACATCACCGAGAATATCGGCCGCTATTCATCCCTGGCCAATCTGACGTTTCCTGAGACCTTGCGGCAGGTGGATTGGGTAGTTTCCCTGGCCAAAATGAAAACCCACCATTGGGCCGGAATCACCCTGTCCATGAAGAATTTATTTGGCGTCATGCCGGGAATTTACTACGGCTGGCCTAAAAATGTCCTTCATTATGCGGGCATTGATGGAGCGATCCTCGATATCGTCTGCGCCCTCAAGCCGCAATTCGCCATTGTGGACGGCATTGTCGGCATGGAAGGCGACGGGCCGATCATGGGGACTCCCAAGTCGGCCGGCGTCCTGGTGATGGGGCGCAATCTGCCCGCCGTGGATGCCACCTGCGCCCGCATCATGGGGGTAAATCCCCACCGGGTTGCGCTACCTGGCGGAAGCCAGCCGCCGCCTGGGGCCGGTTTATGCCGCGGACATTATTCAGGTCGGGGAACCGGTTGCCTCGGTCCGGACGGATTTTAAGCTCCTGGACAAGGTCCCGGCCCAACGGGGCCTGCGGTTGTAGCCCTCCCCTCCCGCCGCCTCTCACTTCGTCTCGCTCACCCGGGCGCCCCGGTTCATTAACTGTTATCCCTGCCCCCTGCATCACGGTGAAAAAGGTCGTTTAAATCATGGGGGAAACACTCAAGAGTTATCAAAGTCCGTCTCCCAAAGGTGTTTTGGTCACTATCAGCGCAGAATTTTGTGGAATCAAGCTGATGTAATTCTGGGGTATTATGGGGAACGTACTGGGCTCAGCCAGGGGAGGAATCGCTGATTTATTTAACCGGCCACCGGGGCAGCCAGATACTCATTTCGGTGCCTTGCCCGGGGATGGATTTGACCTGGATTTCCCCCCGATGATCACTGACCACCTGATAGACCTTCGTCAGGCCCATGCCGGTGCCGTCGGGTTTGGAGGAGAAAAAGGGGTCGAAGAGATATGGCAGGTCCTCGGGGGGAATGCCGATCCCGGTGTCCCCCACGGCCAGGCGCAGCCCCTTGGGTTCCGGCGTCACGGTCAGCGTCAGCCGACCGCCGTGGGGCATGGCCTCCATGGCGTTGTCGATGAGGTGCCCGAGGGCCTGGCCCATGAGGCGCTCATCCAGGGGAATCCGGGGAAGATCCGGGGAGATGCGGCACTCTAAAACAATCTGTCGCTGGGCCAGGGCCCCGGCGCTGGCCGCCACTACCTGCTCCACGATCCGGGCCAGGTCCTGGGGCTTGATATCCGGCTCCAGCAAGACCGTGAAGGCTTCGATCTCGGCCACCATCTGCTCCAGCCGGTGCAGCTCGTGAAGGATGGGGGCGATCATCTCCTGGGCCGGATCATCGGCAGGCAGGCGCTTCTGGAGGCGCCGGGCAAACCCCCCGATGATCATGACCGGGTTCCGCACCTCGTGGGCCACCCCTCGGGAGAGTTTCCCCAGGGCCGCCAGACGCTCGGTTTGCAGCAGCTTATTTTCCACCACCTTGAGTTCTTCCCGGGTAAGGGAGAGCTTTTCTTTCACCCGGCTGTAAAGGTGGGCATTTTCCAGGGCGGGGCCGATCATGTTCCCCAGCATGGTGAGAACTTCCAGGTCTTCTTCCGTAAAGCCCTGGGCCTCTTTCTTGTTGATCACCTCCACCACTCCCACGAGCCGGTCCCGGGATTTCAAGGGGACACAGAGGATGGAGCGGGTGCAAAAACCTGACTCATCGTCAAAATGCCGGGAGAACCGGGCGTCGGCGTAGGGGTCGCAACAGATCAAAGGCTTTTCCGTCTGGGCTACCCACCCGGCGATGCCTTCCCCAATTTTCAGCCGCAGGGCCTTGATCTTGTCGGAACCGGGTCCCCGGGCCAGGCGGATAAAGAGTTCCCCTTTGACCTGGTCCACTTCAAAGATCGAGCTCACCTCGGCGTTCAACGCCTGCTCCACGCTCATCAGGGCATTATTCAAGGCTTCCTGGGTTTCCAGAGAAGAGTTGATCAGCGAGGAAAGTTGGACCAGATTTCTCAGGTTGTCCCGGGTATAGATGGACTCTGCCATGGCACTCCGGATTCCAGACCCAATGATGCTTCACCTATGACCGCATCGCCCTCGACCCCCGGCACAAGCTCATATTCCATGCCTCATCCCCGTTCTCAGAGCCGGCGGCTCCGGGGCCACCTCCTATCAGGAAATGCCTGGTCGATGCGGTTCGCTAGCCGCCCCTAAGGGCGACTCTCTATAAAAGCTCCGGGTGGAAAAGCGCCGGTAGAGTGTAAGCGGGCCCTACCCTTCAGCCTCAGTAAAGCAGATACCGGGCCCGCAGCCGGCCAAAGGCCTCCAATCCGGGCTGCCACCGGCGTTCTATGGATTTCGGATCATCGCCGTTCTTGATGGCCTGGACCACCTGGCGGGACCCGATCATGGTCACCGCCTGGCCGAACTGGAACTTCCCGGGATAAAGCCGGTAAAGCGCGGCCGCCAACTCGACGCCCAGTCCCGCCACATCCAGGGCGTCCCGGTCCACCACCTTCATCCGGACGCCACCGCAGCGGTGGTGGGCGTAAGGGCGCTCCCCGGGGGTGAAGGTCACGGGCTCGAACGCGACCCCCGGGAGGTGGCGCCCGGTCAAATACCGGGCCAGCTGATCAGCGCTGATCCAGGGGGCGCCGATGATTTCGAAAGGCGTGGCGGTTCCCCGGCCGACGCTGACGTTGGCGGACTCGATCATGCCCACCCCGGGGTAAAGGATCGCCTCGGTGAGGGACCGGAGATTCGGCGAAGGATTGACCCAACGCAAGCCGGTCTGGTCGAACCAGAGCCTCCCGGCGATACCCCTGCATGGACACCACGTGCAGTTTGGCCCCGATGGCCTTCTCCCGGTTAAAGAGCTGAGCCAGTTCCCCGGCCGTCATGCCGTAGCGTACCGGCAGCGGGAAATACCCGATATAGGACTTCAAATCGGGGTCCAGCACCGGTCCCTGCACCATGGAGGCGGTGATGGGGTCGGGGCGGTCCAGCACATAGAAGTCGAGGCCGGCGCCGGAGGCGGCCTCCATGGCATAGGCCATGGTGGTAATGTAGGTGTAGAAGCGGGCGCCCACGTCCTGGATGTCGTAAACCAGGGCGTCCAGACCCTGGAGCATCGCGGCCGTGGGCCGCAGGGTCTTGCCGTAGAGGCTGTAAACCGGCAGTCCGCTGGCCGGGTCCCTTCCGGAGGCGACCTTCTCGTCGAACTGCCCGGACAGGCCGTGCTCCGGGCTGAAAATGGCCCGCACCTTGACCCCGGGGGCATGGAGCAGCACATCGAGGGTCGAGCGGCCGGACGCATCGATGCCGGTGTGATTGGTGATCACCCCGATCCTTTTGCCAACGAGGGGGGCGAAACCGGACGCAGCCAGGACCTCGATCCCCGGTTTGACCCGGTCGGGCCGGTCGCTGGCGCCAAACCCCGTCATCACCGGTTCCTGGCCGGCGTCAGATAAGGTTGCCAGCGCCGGCGGCCCCATGGGCACGGCCGCGGCCACGGCCGCCGCGGTCTTGGCCCGCAAGGGTTTGACGTTGCCATGGCCGTTGGGATGGAGACGGGAGGTGAGAATAATCATAAACGTCTGGGAGCGGGGATCAATCCACATGGCGGTGCCGGTATAGCCGGTGTGCCCGAAGGAACCTTTGGGAAACGAGGTGTTGAAGACCCGGCTGTAGGGGGACCGGATATCCCAGCCGAGGCCGCGCTGGGTGGAGATGCCCGGGAGGCGCTGCGCGGTGGTCATGGCCGCGACCGCCTCGGGCGCTGAGAATACGTTTGCCGTTCAGCTTCGCCGCCATGGACCAGCATCTGGGCCAGGCGGGCCAGGTCGTCGGCCGTGGAAAAGACGCCGGCATTACCGGCCACGCCGCCCATACGATACGCAGTGGGATCAGACACCACGCCCCAGCGCAGCCCGCTCCCCTGGTAGTCCGTGGGGGCGATGCGGGATTTCAGGCCCGGCGACGGCAGGAACGACGTGTCTTTCATGCCCAGGGGCTCGAAGACCTCACGTTTGCAGAAGACGTTCAGCGGCATATGGGAGACCCGGTCGCACGATCTCGCCCAGGGTAATGAAATTGACGTCGCTGTAATTGAACTGCGTCCCCGGAGTCCTGACCGGATGATCCATGGGCAATGGCCTCCATGGCCCCGTCGTAATCGGACCAGGGGGGCCGGGAGGCCACCCCGGCGCGCAAACCGGACGTATGGGTCATGAGCTGCCGGATGGTGATCCCCCCCTTGCCGTTGGCGGCAAAGGCCGGCCAATAGGCGGCCGCGGGTTTGTCGAGGTGGATGAGGCCGCGATCCACCAGGATCATGACCGCGGTGGTGGTGGCCACGACCTTGGTCAGGGAGGCGAGGTCGAAGATGGTGTCCACCTTCATGGGCCGGCACAGGGGCATCAGGGCGCACTGGCCGAAGGCCTTGCGGTAGACGGTCTTGCCCCGGTGGCCCACCAGGATCACGGCCCCGGGGACGTGTCCGGCGGCGATCTCCTGCCTGGCCCCCTGACCGATGGGGGCGAAGCGCCGGGCATCGATCTCGGGGCGCCTCCGGCGGCGGCGGCGGCGGCGGCGGCGGCTCGACAATGACCCGCGGGAAGGGCGGCGGCGCCGTGGCGCACCCGGCCAGACCGCCCAGGAGAATCGCGGCAACGATTGCCACAAACGTGGTAAGAGACTGGCGGGAAGTTGTTTGGCGCATTTTTGAATTTTAGCGCTCAATACCCGATCTGTCGATTATAAAAACGGCCTTAAAAGAAGTCCTGGGATTAATTGATTATAAGAGAAGAATATCAATAAGATAATTGTTTGGAGAAATTGGCGGTGTCCAGCGGTTGAGGGAAGCCTTCCCGGCAATAATTTCGGTCTCAATGAACCCCTGGCCAGGGTTACGTCAGTCGGGCTGTGATCGCATCTCCTGCAGCGGGACCAGGTCCCGACCCAGCATGATGCGGTCCCGGCCCTGCTGCTTGCTGCCGAACAGGGCCCGGTCGGCAATGAGAAGCAGGGTTTCCCGGTCCTGGGCGTCTTCCGGCATGGTAGCGATGCCGTAACTGGCGGTAAGGTGGACCCCGAGCCCTTCATCCTCCAGGAAGGCGTTGGCGTTGAGAGCGCGGCGCAGGCGCCGGGTGATCTCCAAGGCCTCATCCTGGGGCCGCCGGGGCAAGAGTATGACGAACTCATCCCCCCCGTAGCGCACTATGCTGTCATCCGGGCCCATCTCCCGGTGGATCACCCTGGCTACCTCTGCCAGGACCTTGGAGCCCCGGAGATGGCCGTGCCGGTCCACCACGGCCTTGAAATTATCCAAGTCCAGGAAGACTAAGGAAAAATGGTCTCCCCGGTCTAAAATTTTCGGGATAAGGCGGTCCAACTTCTGGATGAGATAGCGGGTATTATAAAACCCCGTAACCTCGTCGATGAAGGTGCGGGCCTGGAGTTTTTGCAGATTGCGGACATTATCCACCGCGATGCCCACGTAGTCAGCCAGGATGGCGAGGTGCTGGAGGTATTTTTCCCGGAAGAATCTCTCGTCTTCCACGTTAATCACTTCAAAAACGCCGATCACCTCTCCCCGAACGATCAACGGCTGGGCAATGATGGATTGGGTGTCAAAGCCAGTACGCGAATCCACCCGGGCGCAAAATTGGGGGACCTTCTTAACGTCTGGAATGAAGATCGGTTGCGCCGTCCGGACCACAGCCCCGGCGATCCCCTCCCCCTCCTTCAGACGGATGTCCTTAACCGCCTCGGGAGCTACTCCCACCACTACGGCAAAATAGAGTTCCCTGGTCTTGGGATCGATGAGCAGCAAAGACCAGTTTCTGGCGGGGATGATCGCATTGATGCGCTGCAACACCGCAGTGAGGAGGGTTTCCATATCACAGATACTTGCCAGGACCTTGGAAAACGCTATGCAGTCCATCAGACGCTCCACCTGCCCCGTATCCGCATTGGTATCGATGGAACCCTCTCTCTGGTCCATATATCCTACCCCCAGTTTGGTTTTAGGCCTGACTGGATGATATTGCAAGGATTTTTCAAAAGGGCGGCCTGATGCAGTGGCCTAAATTATGCGCCACCCCTAAATCTCTCCTACCAATAATCGTTATCGGGAAATTGTTTTCCCGAGTTTAAACTTTCATGCGCCCCGCTCTGCGCAGGACATACTACGATAAAATTATTATTTTCCCACTAGTCGGTGATAACCATTTTGTCTGCTTCTTGACGGACAGGATGGTCTGAAGAGGAGAACAAGAGAGTTGCGGGGGAGTTTGAACCTAAAGGACCGGGGGCGCGGCCCGGTTTTAGGCCCTACCGCCCGCTAGTCCGGACCCTGGCAAACTTGAGGTCATTTTCTCCTCGCGGGGATGGAGAGTCAGGCGGTGAGAGTGGCCATGCTCACAGATATAGGTGGGGCCGGCGCCGGTCGGGGAAAGGTTGAGGATAAGGCGGGCCACCAAAGCGGCTGCGGCGCCCGTGAGGGTGATTTGCTGGGGAGAATGTTGCCCACAGCCGGAGTCCGTAAGTTTAAGCATCTCGGCGTCCTTCCCTGAACTTAATTACTCAGTGGACTGTCATTGCCGACGGTGACGCCTTCCTGGCAGCCGGAGAGAATTTCGTACATTATAAGGCTATTTTTCTAAAATGATAGAAAAAAATAATTAATTAAATTACCCTGACAGGATCAGCCTCTGCGGACGGTGGGTTGCCGCCGAGGTTTAATTTCTGGCCAACACTGCGGCAAAAAAGGCGTCAAGGTTATGATCAGCAGGCGTGGTGCGGAACCAGCCGGGAGGTTGGATCAAAGCTCCGGCGGACGGCGGTAACCGCCCGGCGTCGGTGACCAGGTGAAATTCCGGGTGTCGGTCCAGGAAGGCGCTTATCTGGGCTTCGTTTTCTGCGGGTTCGGTGGTGCAGGTGATATAGAGGAGCCGGCCGCCGGGTTTCAAGAGCCGGGCAGCGGCTTCCAGCATGGCCCGCTGCCGGGGCGGAAACGTGGCCAGGTCCACTTCCCGGAGGCGGCTTTTGATCTCAGGGTGGCGTCTGATGATGCCCAGGGAGGAACACGGCACGTCCAGGACCACCGCGTCCAGGGAGGCGGGTTTGAAGGGGAGCGCCTGGGCGGCGTCAGCCCGGAGAGGGTGGGCCGCCGTCACCCCCCAGCGCCTCATGTTGAGCTGCAGTTCCTTGAGGCGGCGGGAATGGCTGTCCAGCGCCACCAGCAAGCCGGAGTCGCCCATAGCCTCGGCCAGGTGGGTGGTCTTGCCGCCCCGCCCGGCGCCGATCTCCACCAGGCGCAGGTCCGGCCCCAGGGGCAGCAGGCCCGGAGCCAATTGCGCCCCTTCATCCTGGAAGATCCAGAGGCCCTCCCGATAAGAGGGCAAGTCCGCAGGGGAGGACTTCAGGCCCTCGAATATGAGGCCCACCGGGGAAAACCGGCAGGGACGGGCCTCCACCCCTTCTGCCGCCAACCGGGCCATGAGGGCCACGGTATCGGTCTTCAGGGTGTTGACCCGGACGGTAAGCGGCGGGATCTGATTGTTGGCAATCAGGCGGGCGGCGGTGGCGTCCGGCCCATAGCGCGACAGCCAAAGCTTGACCAGCCAGGCGGGGTGCGAGTGAATCACGCTCAGGGCCAGCACCGGGTCAAGGGCGGGGTCGGGGAGGAGCGGCACTTCCCCGGCGGCCAACCGGCGCAGCACCGCGTTGATAAACCCCACGTGGCTCCGGGGCAGACCTTTAGCCTTGGCCAGGTTCCCGGCTTCATGGAGCACGGCCCGGGCCGGCACCCGATCGAGCCAGAGGAGTTGAAAGGCCCCCAGGCGCAAAAGTTGCAGAACCAGGGGGTGGAGCTTGGCCAGAGGAATGTTAGAGAGCCGGGCCAGCAGGTAATCCAGCCGCACCTCCCAGCGCTTCACTCCCTGGACCAACTCCAGCAGCAAGGCCCGTTCCCGCCGGTCCAAACCGGGGTGGCGCTTAAAGGTGGCGGCCAGGAGATCCTCCACCGATTGCCGGGAGCGAGCCGCGGCGGCCAGGATATCCAGGGCCAGGGCCCGGGCGCCGGGTGGAGGCGGCGATGTCGGATGATTACGCAAGAATTAAGGCCCTTCTTTCCTGCCTCCGCACGCTCCGGAAAATTTTGAGCTTTGCCTCGAAAAAAGCCTGCCTCATCATAGCAAAAGCTTTTTATGATCCCTAATATAATTCCTGATGCCGGGTTGCGGAGATAGCTTCACTAAGTCAGCGTCTCAGCATTTCCCCTCCCCTGGTGGCAGGGGGCCGGGGACCTTCTGAACAGGGCCGGGACTATTCTCCCGGGAGTAACGGAGTCATTGCGCCGGTTTTGGCCGGAACCCGCGGCATCACCCGGTAAAAATAGGTTGTCAGGAACGGTCAAATACCGCATCTTTAAGAAACTATTGGGCTCGCGATAACCTGGGTTTTCCCGGCGGGCCGCACCCTACGGCGCTGAGTGGCCCTGGCGCCGCCGGGGCCGATGCCGGAGAAGCGACTAGTGAGACACCCGGTTCCGGGGGGATTGACCCTCACCGCTAAAGGACTGCAATGCTGCACCTGAGCGACGAACAGATCAGGATGATGAGCCTGGAGGAGAAAGACCGGTGGTGGCTGGACCACGTCTATAAAGGAGATATGCCTCAGCTGACCATCCGTTCCGCCCTGACCGGGATGGGGCTGGGGCTCATCCTGAGTCTCACCAACCTGTATATCGGCATCATGACCGGCTGGACCCTGGGGGTGGGAGTAACCTCGGTCATTCTCTCCTTCTCTCTCTTTAAATTGTTGTCCAGGATAGGCCTGGGTTCCGAAATAACCATGCTGGAAAACAACGCCATGCAGTCCATCGCCACCAGCGCCGGGTACATGACCGCCCCCCTGGTGTCATCGGTTTCGGCTTATATGCTGATCACCGGGCGGGTGATCCCCATGCACCAGACCATGGCCTGGATAATCGTGCTGGCCATCCTGGGGGTCCTGGTGGCCTTCCCCTTGAAACGGCGGTTCATCAATGATGAACAACTGCCGTTCCCGGAGGGCCGGGCGGCGGGCATCGTCATGGAGGACCTCCATAATCCCGGGGATGGGGAAGGCCTCTTCAAGTCCAAGTTGCTGGCAGCCTCGGCTGGGATCTCGGCGCTCATCGAGGTGGTGAGCGATCAGGCGTCCATGACCTGCATGGGGCTGAAGAACCTGGCCCTCCCGGATTACCTGGACAGCTACCTTTACAAATTTTGCACGCCGAGCCTATTGGGGACGCCGTTGCGGGACCTCACGGTTTCCCTGGAGACCTCCATCGTCATGGTGGCCGCCGGCGGGTTGATGGGCATTAAAACCGGCCTGTCGCTGCTGGTGGGCGCGGTGATCAATTACCTGGTGCTGGCGCCGATTCTGATCCGGGAGGGGGTGATCCACGGAACCGGGTTCAAAAATATCACCATGTGGGCCCTCTGGGGCGGCGTGGCCATGATGACCACCGCGTCGCTCTACGCCTTTTTCTCCAAGCCCCAATTGCTCCTGAAATCGTTCCGGCACATCTTTCCCGCGGCGGTGAAGCAGGACGACGTCCTGGGCGACATTGAACTGCCCCTCTGGGTGTTTGTCGCCGGGATCCCGAGCCTCGGGGCAATCACCATCTTTTTGGGCCACGTTTTCTTCGGCATCGGCTACCTGACCGGGTTGATCGCGGTGCCCCTGGCTTTTGTCTTTACCCTCATCGCGGTCAATGCCACCGGGCTCACCTCCATTACGCCCACGGGGGCTTTGGGGAAGCTGACTCAGCTCACCTACAGCGTCCTGGCCCCGGGCAATATCACGACCAACATCATGACCGCGGGCATCACCGGCGAGGTGGCCGGCAATGCCAGCAACCTGCTCATGGACATCAAACCCGGCTACATGCTCGGCGGCAAACCCCGGCACCAGGCTATGGGTCACGTCCTGGGGATCTTTGCGGGGGCCGCGGTTTCGGTCCCGGTGTTCTATCTTATTTTTCAGGGCGACCTCTCCCTGTTGACCTCAGAGAAGTTTCCCCTGCCCGGGGCCCAGGTGTGGGCGGCCGTGGCCAACGTGCTGACCAGGGGCCTGGAGTCTCTCCACCCAACGGCGAGATGGGCGGTGTTGGCGGGGGCGATCCTGGGCCTGGCGCTGGAGATCACCAATCAGAAGACCCGGGGGCGATTTCCCCTGTGCGCCACCGCCATGGGCCTGGCCTTTGTCATCCCGTTCAGCACCTGCTTCGCCATGTTCCTGGGTGCTTTTGGGTTCTGGGTCCTCGAAAAAACCCTGAAAAATCCCCAGGGCTGGATCTACCGGATCGGGGTGGAAAACCAGGAGACCGTCTGCGCCGGCGCCATCGCCGGAGGCTCCCTGGTGGGCATTATCATCATCGGGCTCAATGCCAGCGGGTATTTTTGAGCCCACCGTCAGCCGGCATCTCCCAGACGCCATAAACTATAGCCGTTCGGCAGGAGTACTTTGATGATGAAAAACTGGTGGCGAAACCGCGATTTCATCCTGATCCTTTCGGTGTTTTGCGGTTTGTTGGGGGGGGCCGGGGCCAGCTTCACCAAACCCCTGGTCCTGCCGGCCCTGGCGGTGGTCATGACCCTGTCCACCACCGGGGTTCGCCGGGACATTCTCCGGTCCGGCCGGGGTTTGTGGGTCCCGGCGTTGTCGGGCTTGCTTCTGAATTTCGTGATGCTGGGGGGAGTGATCCTGGGGCTCAGTTTTTTGATGATTAAGGAGGCTGCCATCCACGATGGCTTCGTGCTCCTGGTGGCGGTGCCGCCAGCCATCGCGGTCATCCCCTTTACCGACTTTTTGAAGGGCAACACCGGCTTTTCTCTCGTGGCCACGGTGGCGTGCTATTTAGGGGCCCTGATTATCACGCCGTTAATCGCCCTGGGCTTGCTCGGCAGCGGCTTTGTGGAACCCATGGTCCCTGATCCTGGTGATCGTGGAGTTGATTATAGTGCCGCTGCTCCTTTCCCGGATTCTGCTGTGGACCTCCCTGGCCCCGCGCCTGGAGCCCGTCAAGGGGGCCATCACCAACTGGAGCTTTTTTGTGGTCATGTACACCATCATCGGCCTGAACCGGGAACTGTTCCTCCACCGGCCCTTAGCCCTGGTCCCCGTCGCCGTTATCGCCCTGGCCAGCACGTTTCTCCTGGGAGAGGTGATCGAGAAGGTGGGGCGGTGGATGGGCCTTGACCGGTCCACGTTAACCAGCCTGGTGCTGCTGGGAACCCTTAAAAATTACGGCATTGCCGGGGGGCTGGCCTTAACCCTTTTTAGCAGGAAGACCGCCCTGCCGGCCACGGTGTCCAGTGTTTTCATGATCGTCTATATCATCTGGCTGGATTTTAAGAAGCGGGAGCCGGTCGAGTGAGGCGATCCTGCCAAAGAAGGCCAGGCAAAAATTTCCCTGGCCCTGAGAGGCTCCTTATGCTAACCAGACTGGTGCTCACCCTGATGCTGGTCGGCCTGGCGGGATTCATGCCGGTTTGGGGACCACCTGGACCCGCGCTGGCCGCGTCGGCCGCGACCCTGGACGGGGTGAACAGCCCCGGCCTCCCGGGTGGAGCGCCTCGAAGGTGATTTTAAGAAGGCGGTGGCCAGGGTGCAGCCGGTGGTCGACCGTTACGGCTACCCCGCGGTCTTTCTGACGATCCTGGTGGAAGGGGTGGGGATTCCGGCGCCGGGACAAACCATCCTGATCGCGGCCGCCCTGAGTGCGGCGCACGGCCATCTCAGCATCGTCTGGGTGATGGTCCTGGCCTTCATGGGCGCATGGCTGGGGAACAGCCTGGGATTATCTCCTCGGCCGCTGGGGCGGGCGGGCCCTGCTGGCCCGCTTCAAGGTGAGGGGGGATCGCCTGGCGCGCCTGGAAGAACTCTTCCGGCGTTATGGCGGAGGCGTGGTGCTGGTGGCCCGGTTTTTCGACGGTCTGCGGCAGCTCAACGGTCTGGTTGCAGGTATGCTGGCAATGCCCTGGAGGGAATTTACCGGGTTTAACCTCCTGGGGGCCGGGTTGTGGACCGGGGTGTGGGGCTTGGGGACCTATTGGTTGGACAGGGATATCAGCACGGTCCACCGGGTCTTCGCCAAGATCGGGCCATTCGCGGTGATTTTAACCCTGGTGGGGTTCGTGGCGTTGATGGTGTATCTGTTTCACCAGCGCCAGACTCAAAAGTCGAACTGAGCCGGCAGATGACTGCTGCGGCTGCCGACCTGGTCCTGAAAAAAATCATGAATCACCCTGGGCGTGCCGATAGGGTTAGTCAAGGATACGCCTATGAAGACTTTAGGAGAATTTCTCCAGCGATTGGAAGATGACTCGGCATTCGAGAAAAAAGCTCAAGCGTATAACAATGGCGATGACCTCATGGCCTTTGTGGAGAGCGAGGGCTACGATTTCACTCTCGACCAACTGACGAGTGCATTTAAAGAGAGAGCGGATTTACCACCCCAGGCCCCAGTAACCGCGCCGGCGCCCCCGGAAGTCAGCACCACAACTCCTCCAGGGGCGGAGGTCACGACTTTTCCCCTGAGTCCGGCCGCCTTCCCTCAAGACGCGACAAGTGCGGTCTCGCCAAAAAATGGGAGCGCCCAATGCCCCCTGGAGCCAGCGCGGCGGGAACTACAGGGACTGACGGAAGCAATTCCCCCGAAGGACCTGGAGGAAAACTCGGGTGGGATATTTAAAGGTGGTGGCGGCAGACACCGGGGGGTTTCCCTCCAGAGATTAAAGAGCGTCGCGGGGGAAGATTCGTGAACCGGCCTTACCAGAAAGCCTGGAACGCCGCATGCGACCCGCACCAGGAATTGCAATCAATCGAGGCCGGAGGGTGTCGCTCCAGAGGCGGTTAAATCAGGCCGTTGGGGCCGAGGCGCCTTGGCGGCCGCCACCGCTGCCGGCACCAGGAAGGTGGTCAGGGCCTGTTCCACCTTCTCCAGGTCCACCTGAGTATCGTAGCAGGGGCCGTGGGGCCGGTGATTGATGATGCCGAAGACCGGCAGCGGATAGCTGTCCTGGATGCCGCTGCTGAGATCCCGCTCGCAGGCCACCGCGATGATCAGGCGGGGCCGGCGTTCTACCACGATGCGCCGGGCCAGGGTGCCGCCGGTGGCCACCGCCAGCCCCACGCCATATTTCTCCGACAGGTCCACCAGCCCGGTGATGGGACATTTGCCGCAACGTTTGCAGTTTACCGTGCTGCCCGTGATCCGAAACTGGCATTCGTGGAATTGCAGGCAATGGGGCATGAGGAGCAGCAGCTTGTCCGCAGTGGCGCGCAGGTGTTGGGCCAGGACCAGTTGATTATTGATTTCGATGAACGAGCGGCGCACCTTCTTCTTGGAGACGCCGCATAATTTCCCCACTCCGCTCATCAAGGGCAGGAGCAGCTTGATCACCAACCCCCGGAGTTTTCGGGAAAAGAACAGATCCCGTCCCAGGAGCACCGTGAGGGCCAGCATGACCAGGACCCCCACCACCAGCAGCAGCAGTATGCTGAAAATGACCCCCAGGATCAGGGGCAATCTCGGATTGATGTTGGTGAGCCCCACATAGGGCACATACCAGAAGACACCCAGGATGAGGGTAAACAGGAGGCACGTCAGGGCCAGCAAACCCAGGAAGATGCGCTTCTGGGGCCGCAGGGAGTTGCCGCCGTTAAGGATTTTGGGTGGCTCATCCATGAGTTGTGCTACTCCAGCATTTGCCCGATCAGGGGTTGGCCCCGGAGAAATTCGGACGCCTCAAGGCGTTTGTGCCCGGCCAGTTGCAGGGCCTCAACCGTGACGCTGCCTTGACCGCAGGCAATTTCCAGCCCCTGGGGGGTCAGGCGGAGGACCGTGCCCGGCGGGCCCAGGCTCCCCACACTTTTTTTTACCCGGGCCCCGAATAACTTGAGCACCCGGCTCTTCCACAAGGTGAAGGCTCCCGGGCTGGGGTCCAGGCCCCGGATCCAGCCTGCCGTTTCCGGGGCCGGAAGGTCCCAGCGGAGACGGCGCATTTCCCGGGTGAGAGGCGGGGCCAGGGTCACCGCGTCGACGTCTTGCGGCAGTTTGACGGCTTCGCCCCGGCGCAGCATCTCCAGGGATTGGACCAGCAGGGCCGCGCCCCGCTCCCCCAGCCGGTGGTACAGGGTCCCGTAATTGTCCGTCGCGTCGATGGGCACCCTCTCCTGGAGAAAAATCGGTCCCGAGTCCACTTCGTACCGGAGCCACTGGATGGTCACCCCGGTCTCCTTTTCTCCCCTGATCAGGGCCCAATTGATGGGAGCCGCACCCCGGTAGCGGGGCAGCAGGGAGGCATGAACATTGAGGACGCCCACTGACGGTATGGCCAGAATCTCGTGGGGGAGAATCCGGCCGTAGGCTACGACAATGATAATCTCCGGGGCCAGCGACCTAAGACCCCGAATCAGATCCGGGTCCTTGAGACGCTGGGGTTGCAGCACCGGCAGGTTCCAGGCCAGGGCCAGTTCCTTCACCGGGGAGGCAGTAACGACCTGTCCCCGGCCCCGGGGGCGGTCCGGCTGGGTCACCACGGCCGCCACCTCTTCCCCGGCGGCCAGGATGGCCTCGAGTGACGGCAGGGCGAACTGGGGAGTCCCCATGAAGATCAGGCGCCAGGGTCCCGATTTCACCTGGCCGCCACCTGTTTTTTCAGGCGTCTTAAGTAGAGTCCCCGCTTGAGTCGGCTGATATGATCGATGAACAAAATACCGTTCAGATGATCGATCTCATGCTGGAGAACTACCGCCATCAACCCCTCTCCGGTAATTTCAATGGGTTTCCCTTCCCGGTCCAGGCCTTTGATCAGCACCTTGGCATGACGCCGGACCTCGGCGGAAAAGTCGGTTACTGACAGGCAGCCTTCTTCGTGGACGATCTCCCCTTCTCCGGCGACGATGCAGGGATTGAGCACCACCTGGAGTTGCCGGGGCCGGCCCTCCTTATGGGAGACGTCAAACACGATAAGCCGCTGGAGCACCCCTACCTGGTTAGCTGCCAGCCCCAACCCGGGGGCGGCATACATGGTTTCGGCCATATCGTCGATGAGACACTGCAACTTCCCGTTGATCTCGCGGATCTCCCGGGCCTCTTGCCGCAGAACCGGTTCCGGTAATGTAACTATCGGTAAGACTGACATAGGCGTAAAATTGTTGGCTGATAACCAGATTGTTTGCTTTAAGTTTAAGGCATAATTGCAAGATTTTCAAGAATTCACCGTCTGGGGAGACTGAATTTGTCGACCGGAAGGATGGTGAAGCAGGGTAATCCGGGGGTCGGAAAGATGAAAAAAGGTGAGGGGCCGGTTAGAAAGCCCCTCACCATCAGGAGGTTAATAAGTGGAGTAGGGAGAATTCTTATTTGGCCGGAGCCGCCGGGGGCCGGGGCGCCAGGGGCGACCATGGGGCAGTTTGCAGGAACCTTGCCGTCAGGGCCGACCATGGGACAGCCGCCGGGACCCATGCCGCGGCCATGGCGCATGCCGCCATCGCATGCCGCGGCCGAAACCTTTGGCCAGATCCGGCGAAATCTTACCGGCTTCCGCCTGGAAAGCGGTTCTCTTCTCTTTCATCTGGGCCCAGAGGGCCTTGATTTCCGCCTGCTTGGCGGTAATAGCCGCCTGATCCGGTTTTTCAGCCTTCTGCAGGGCCGCCAACTCGGCGTGCTTGATCATCATCTGTTTGCGCACCGAGGCGGTGTCATTATGGAACTTCTCCTTGAGGTCAAAGAACTTCCCGGCCTGGTCCGGGGTGAGGTTCATGAGCGCCCATCATGCCGCCGCCCATACCGCCGCCCCCGGGACGGGCCCAGGAGGAAGCTGCCAGCCCCAGGGTCAGCGCCAGGGCCAAAACCACTGCGAGGGAAATCTTACTCGTTTTCATGTTGGTGTGACTCCTTAAGTTCGGTTTCGATTTTTCTAAGTCCGGGAATCCGGCCTTTAGTAAGTAAAACCCGCCCCCGGGTCAAACCCGGCGCGGCAGGGGTAATTTTTTTGGGGGTGGGGCCGGGAGAGATGCGGTTGAGGTGATGATAATCTGTGATGGTCAGGATTGGCAGGAGGTCTTGACCCCCAATTTGGACCATTTGCCATGAGAAAATTTCGTTTCTTTTCATTTTAAGGGTTCACAATATATTTAGGCTTAGAGCTTAATACGTAATCGTATTGATATTATTCATATAATTAAGTTAGTTAATTATTTATTGAAGGAATTAAATATTCTTGCAGGCACGCTTTTTATGCATTATGATGCAAAAAATATGCTTTCAGGAGGATAACATCGTGCAAAGACGTAACATATTTATTTCAAAGGTAATTATCCTGATTCTCGTAGGTTTGGTACTGTCAGGGAGTATCCTGGTTGATGCGGCCACGGCAGGCAATCGCGAACCCTTGAAGGTGGAACTGACGCTACCGAGTTCGGTCAACCTCGGGCAGCAATTCGACATTGTAGTCAAAGTCACGAATAACGATACTCTTCCTGTTAATATCAATAAAGTTGCAGTGGGATATGGGCTGGAGATAATGAGATTTAGGGGTCCTTATGAGATCGGTGTTACCCCGGGAAATGTCGCGTCAAAGGGTTCAATAACTTTCAACGTTCCATTTAGGCTTACAGCTGGGGCTGGTACGGTCGTTGGTCTGGTAGTAATTTTGGCTCAGGATGATTACAGTGGACCTCATATTGTTAACAATACCATGTGGCGCGGTGTTGTGGGTAGTGCAGCTGGGGGGGTTAAAGTTAATTAGGGCGGTCAGATTCGATAAATTGCAAAAACAGTCTACTCTTCAGGCGTTATGGCGATAGCCTTTTCCCGAGTTGAATCTGCAAAAAAACAGGGTAAGGAATTACTGCCGCGAGTTGATTGTTCGTTGCAATATTTACCCGTTTGGGAATGGGGACAGTAATCGCCACGGGGGTGTTAACCCTGATTATTTCGGGGAAGGGAAAAGTTTGTCTTCAGGGTTTCCTCACGTGACGGGATAATGCCTGGTTATATCTGCGTGTAACAAGCATCGCACCGGGGTGAAACCTGAACCTTTCCCGGTGACATTACGTAACCATTGCTTCGATGGGTGCTGTCAAGCTGACTTGGCGAAATTGGTGATAGGTCAGTCACCAGGGTGGGGTTTGTGGATAATTTCGTAAACAGTTCAAGCAGGATAAAAATGTTAATCTTATCAACGGCATTGCTGAATATTGCCTTACTTTTACTTCCCCTTTCCTCTACCAGCGCCTCGAAAATGGATACAATAATTAATCCAGCCATTGCCGATGCCGTCCCGGCAAAGCCCTTCATGACCGGGGTTAGACTTACATCTTGGGATGACCAGCGACAGTTATTTTTCCTGGAGATTGAGTCCCTTGAGCCAATTACGAAGTTAGTCGGGCCTTTTCAGATGGATGATTTTCACGATATATCCGCCATTCATTGCTATTTAAGATCGGGCAGCGCCTCTCTAGCGGGGAACCTCCAGGAGATCGGGAAACTTTTGACCACCATGTTGAAATCATCAGTAAAACCGATGTCTGGATCTTTAGGGGCATCGCCACCAGAATCAGCATCCCAAGGCGTTACTTACAAGGAAACCTTGGTCGGACTACCCCCAGCATTAAAAGCCAGGCCATTTGCCTGTGCAATTTCACAGCCACAGGGGAGAGAAACGGTTTTTCGGGCCGACCTTGCCACCTTTGATCCAACCGAGACCGATATTGCCCTGGAGGGCAACGTCGAGGTGAGGGGCGGCAATGAGACTCGCCTGACGGCAGAACACATTGCCTGGAGAGTGACCCCCGAAGAATTGGACGTGGAGGGAGATTATTGTTTTCAAACCGGGGGGCGGGAAATCAAAAGCCGCGGCGCCTGTTTTTCTCTAGCCGGCGGCGGACTCGAGCCGGTAAAATCCATTAAAACTCAAACCCTGCCTGATCTGAAAAACCTGCCGTCTTCTGCCCCCATTGTTCCCTTGATGATTTCCGAAAGAGGTAAAAGGTCGCATTCCCGTAAGAAGACCATTCTGTCCCACCTTACCCGAGCCGCATTCCAGATGATGAACGCAAGGGTTGTCTCAAGAGATCAACAAGTGACGGCAGCAAAAAATCAGGGGAAAACTTCTCCCCCCCTCGTAGACAAATTTTTTACCCACCTTCTCCCATGAGTCGCGCCATGCAAGAAATTGTCGACAGGGAACTTTTCAGTGAAAAGAGCCGATAATGTCAGCCCGGGTGGGGGGTTTTGCTGCGGTTAAGGGAACAGCTTTATGGCGCTACCCATTTGCATCGAAAAACCAGGCATAGGTGGCTCCTATCCGGGAAAAGGCTACCGTTTATCATCAGCCGCAGATAAGGCCGGGAAGGCACACCCGTTTAGGGCTCCGGGGGTCAAGCGGCTCCCGGGTCGTGGCGGAAGGTCCGGTAGATCTCGGCCGGCACCGAAGTAAAGCTGATGCGGACCTCGAACCGGCCATCCTCCATGGGCGTCACCCGGGTGACCTTGCCATAGATATGGCCGGGGACCGGCTCCCGGTTGTCGTCCAGGAGGATCAGGCGCAGGTCCTCCCAGGCTTCCAGGGGGCCTTCCGACGTCACCTGGGCGGCGGTGTCGCACAGATGCGTGACCCAGGCCCGGCCGGTGGCCTCGGTGACGATCTTGTCCTTGAGGCGATGGATCTGGACCTCGATCCGGTCCGGCAGTTTCACCAGCTGCTCCGATATGTCCGGGAGCCGGATAGAGTAAGGTGCGCTGATGGACCGGACGTCATAGAGCGTGGCCTGGCCCGGCATCCCTTTCATCTCGGCGGTCAAGACCTTGTCCACTTCCACCAGGTCCTTGACCCGGCTGTAGGTCGAGGCGCTGATCAGCACCTGCCCGGCCAGGGCAAAGGCTTCCATGCGGGAGGCAAAATTCACGTCGGAACCCACGACGCTGTACTTGGTCCGCCTCTCGGAGCCGATGTTGCCCACCACCACCGTGCCGGTATTCACCCCGATGCCCATGGCCAGGCGAGGCATGCCGTCGGCCTCGTTCTCGGCATTGATTTCGTCCATGGCCGCCTGCATCGACAGGGCGCAGGCGACGGCCCGGGCCGGATGATCTTCCAGGGGTTCGGGGGCGCCGAAGAAGGCCAGGATGCCGTCCCCCAGGATTTCGTCGATAACGGCCCGGTTATCCAGGAGAATAGCGATCATCTTACTCAAATAACGGTTGAGAAAGGTAATGACCTCCTCCGGATCCATCTCGGCGATGATGGCGGTGAAGCCCCGCAGGTCGGACATGATGAGGGAGACCTCCCGGGTCTCGCCGCCCATTTCCAGGGCCCCCTCCCCTTCCAGCAGTTTGGTCACCACTTCCTGGGTGACGTAGCGCCCGAAGGTGTCCCGGATAAAATCCCGTTTTTCGATGTATTCGGTGAGCTGCTGCCCCAGTTCATTGAAGGAATGGGCCAGTTCCGCCACTTCCCGCACCCCCCGCTCGGGCACCGCCACCGCAAAGTTGCCCTCTCCCACCTGACGCACCCCATCCCGGAGCCGGGAGATGGGCCGGGAGAGGACGGCGGCGAACCATAACCCCGAAAAACCTCCCACCAGGCACAGGGCCAGGCCGGCAAAGAGGCCCCCGATTATGACCTGCCGGTTGAGGATGGCATAATGCGCCATGATTTTGTGCTTGGCCTGCACCGAGGCGATCTGGCAGGACTCCTTCATCTGCTGTTGCGCCGGGAGGAAATATTCATCCAGGTTGACGATGGCCGCCACGATGAACGGGGTACCGGGAACATGGACCCTCACCGCGAATCGCTGTCGCTCCTTTTTGTCCTTATCGAAAAATTTGAAGAAACCCTGGACATGGTCTTCTTGAAAAGAACGCTTGATCATCTCCGTGGTTTCCGGGTATTCCTGCTCCCAATCCACCTGGTTCCGGCCTTCCACGGCCTGGTCCGGGTGAAACAGGATATAACCCTTCCGGTCATATAAATCCGTGTAGCCCGCGGGACCGTGGGGGGTGTAAATCGACTGGACGGCGATGGCCCGGATCCTGGCGTCCCGGCGCATTCTGGCGTAATCGGCCCTGGTTTTGCCTTTTAATAGATGGGCCAGTTCCCGGGCCACGTCTTCGGCCTTGTCCCTGACGACATATTGGCCCATAACCGTCAGAATGCGGTCCGAATGGAGCACATTGGCTTCGGTGACGTGCCCGACGGCCTGGTCGGCGATTTTGATGGAGCTCTTGCTGAGTTCGCCCAGCACCTGGGCGTCAATGAGCCAGGCGCCAACAACCAAGATGGCAATAAGCGCCAGATAGGACAGGATCAGATACGTGCGCAGTCTCATGGCTACTCCGGTTTATGCTTACCCTGAGGGACGCAGACCTTGGGCGTCGCGTCCGCTGGTCTGGATTATACAAGGTTTCGGAATAGTTAAGAGAAAAATTGAATGTTTGGGTGGATTTTAGGTGACCGGCGGTTCAGGGGTACATCCGGTCCAGGAGGCGGGGAAAGGGGATGGTTTCCCGGACGTGGTGCAGGCCGCAGAGCCAGGCCACCAGGCGCTCGATGCCCATCCCGAAGCCGCTGTGGGGCACGCTGCCGTAGCGTCTCAGGTCCAGGTACCACTCCAGGGGCTCCTGGGGCAGGTGATGTTCCTGAATGCGGGCCAGCAGGGTGTCCAGGTCGTTGATACGCTGGGAGCCCCCGACAATCTCGCCATAGCCCTCAGGGGCCAGCATATCCACACAGAGGGCCAGCCTGGGGTCTTCCGGGTCCGGTTCCATGTAAAAGGCCTTGGCTTCCTTGGGGTAGCGGTGCACCAGCACCGGGCGGGGAAACAGCTGGGAGATGACGGTCTCCTCATCCCCTCCCAGGTCCTCTCCCCAGGCCAGTTCTTTGCCGTGCCGCCGCAACTCCTCCAGGGCCTGTGCATAGCTGAGGCGGGGGAACGGGCCGGCCACTTCCTGAAGGGGGGCGATATCGCGCTCCAACAGGACCAGTTGCGGTTCCTGGTGCTCCAGCACCCTGAGGACCACGAAGCGCACCAGGGCCTCCGCCAGTTCCATGACGTCTTCCAGGGTATAAAAGGCCGCCTCGGCCTCCACCATCCAGAACTCCGTCAGGTGACGCCGGGTCTTGGATTTTTCCGCCCGAAAGGTGGGGCCGAAGCAATACACCCGGCCCAGGGCCATGGCCGCCGCCTCCAGGTAGAGTTGGCCGCTCTGGGAAAGATAGGCCTTGCCCCGGTCCAGATAATTGGTCTCGAAGAGGCTGGTGGTGCCCTCACAGGCCGTTGGGGTGAGGATGGGGGTGTCCACGAGGACGAACCCCCGGGCGTGAAAAAAGTCCCGGCAGGCCCGGCAAACTTCGTCCCTGACCCTCAGGATGGCCTGCTGCCGGGGCGACCGCAGCCACAGGTGGCGCCGGTCCATGAGGAAGGCCACCCCGTGTTCCTTGGGGGATATGGGATATTCCGGGGCGATCTGGACGGGCACCACCCGGGTCACTTCCAGCTCATAGCCCCCGGGCGCCCGGGGTTCAGCCCGGACCAAACCTTCCAGC
This sequence comes from uncultured delta proteobacterium, assembly GCA_963747645.1. GTDB lineage: Bacteria > Desulfobacterota > Desulfobaccia > Desulfobaccales > 0-14-0-80-60-11 > 0-14-0-80-60-11. The sequence goes on from CAVVFW010000011.1 coordinate 316,547, forward strand.
ATCAGAGAAGATTCCAGGGTAAGCCGCTCGAATTGCTGGAAATCATCCTCCGGGAGGTTACCCTTGACCAGCACTCCCTGGGCAATTCCAGAGCCGTCCCGGAGTACCAGAAAGCGGACCTTGCCGCTGGAGCGCAGGTGATAGACCCAACCCCGGAGGGTGACGGTCTGCCCGAGATGCTGGGCCAGGGAGGCGATGTCAACCGCCGGGGCGGCGCTGGCGATGGTATAGGTCATGGTTGTGGTTGATTTAATTTCCCGGATTTGAAAAAATTATCCACAGAGGCGTGGCCACTTAAGCGATGGAATTGGTGGACAGCGCCCGGCCTCCATTAACTGCTCACGGCTACAACATGATCTTGATGTGGGCCTTTTCCCGCAAGGTCTTGGCCCACTCGAAAAAATACTTTTCCATCGCCTGCTGCTGCAATATCCGGCGAATTTCCGGGGCCACCTCTTCAAAGGAGCGGGAGCTCGCCGCTCCGGCGCTCCAGCACCTGGATCAATTGAATGCCTTCCTGGGACGCCACCGGAGCGATCTCTTTCGGCTTTAGCTTTTCCAAGTATTCGGCCAGGCGCGGGTCTAAGTCGCCTTGAGACACAAACCCCACATCCGAAGGTTGAAGAGATAGTTTGCCGGCGGCCTCCGGAAAAGACTCACCTCCCTTTACCGCATTCAAGATGGTCTCCGCTTTCTGTTTGACTTCATCTTTTTGCGCCTGGGTGGCCCCTGGGGGGTAAGGCATCCTTAAGGTGGCAAGGTGCACCTGGGTGCCGCCTTTCTTGAAACGCTGGTCATAAAGGCGGTGAACCTCGGCGTCACTGACACTGACCTTGGCGCCCCCCACCACCATCATCAGCCGTTCCTGGAGCATTTGATCCGCAAGTTGCTGTCTGAATTCTTTTAAGGAGAGCCCCGCTTGGGCCAGACCCTTGGCAAAGGTTGCGTCATCGGGAATATTACTGCGCTTCTTGAACTGGGCCACAGCTTCGTCCAATTCTTTTTCAGATATCACGATACCCCGGCGCTTGGCCTCGGCTTTGGCCAGCTTGCGGTCAATCAGCGAGCTTCAGCATATCGGTCATCATTTTTTTCTTATCTTGCCCCGTGGGCTTGATCCCGGTCTGGGCTTCGATGGTCTTGGTCATGTTTTGCAACTCTGACATGGTGATGATTTCGTCGTTGACTTGGGCCACAATCCGGTCAACCACCTCGGCCACACCCGTCCCGACCAGCGTCAACGGGATCAGTACCGCGACGAGAGCAATAAGCAATCGCCTCTCAATTTTGGTCATTGATTTCTTCCTCTCCCTCAGCCTTAACAAATGTTCCCACTTCTTTCAAGCAGTTTTGCAACCGGTCAAGTACCGGGCCGGTTTCCGGGAGTTGAATCCGCAGGCTTTGATCCGGGGTCAGGCGAAAGGTGCCCGGCCGCTTCTTGAGGGTGTCAAGCAAGCGCGGCAGGTCCAGGCGCTCCGGGTGAGCAAATTGCAGCACCGCGCCGCCGTCCTGAATATCCAGACGCCGGACCCCCAACTGCCGCAAGCGGTGTTTGGCCCGAACCACCTCCAGGAGATTGTGCCCCTCTGGAGGCAATGGCCCGAAGCGGTCCAGAAATTCCTCTTCCAGTTCGCGCACCATTTCCGGCGTCAGGGGCCCGGACAGGCGCCGGTAGAGCGCCAGGCGCTGCTGGACATCGGGGACATAATCCTCGGGCAGATAAGCGGCCAGGGGCAGATGGATCTCCGGGTCCGGCGTCGCCTCCTCCATAGGTTCCCCTTTGTATTCCCGAATGGCCGACTCCAGCAGTTGGAGATAGAGCTCGTAGCCCACCTCCACCAGGTGCCCCGACTGGGCCTGTCCCAACAGGTTGCCGGCGCCCCGGATCTGGAGGTCGTGCATGGCGATCTTGAACCCGGAGCCCAGTTCGGTGAACTCCATCAGGGCCTTGAGGCGCTTCTGGGCCTCGCTGGTCAGGGCCGTTTCATCCGGGACCAGCAGGTAGGCGTAGGCCTGGGCCTGGCTGCGGCCCACCCGGCCCCGCAGCTGGTAGAGCTGGGCCAATCCCATGGTATGCGCCCGGTTGATGATAATGGTGTTGGCCGCGGGGATATCCAGACCGGCCTCGATGATGGCCGTGCAAACCAGGACATCGATCTCCCGGCGCCAGAAGCGCACCATAACCCGCTCCAGTTCCTTTTCGGGCATCTGGCCATGGGCCATGGCCACCCGGGCCTCCGGCACCATTTCCCGGACATAGCGGGTCCAGGTAGCCAGGCTCCGGACCCGGTTGTGGACGAAAAAAACCTGGCCGCCCCGGTCCAATTCCCGGCGGATGGCGGACTGAATGACCGCGGTCTCCGGCAGGCAGACATAGGTGCGGATGGCCCGGCGGTTCTCCGGAGGGGTGTTGATCAGGCTCAACTCCCTGAGGCCGGTGAGGGATAACTGCAGGGTGCGGGGAATGGGCGTGGCGGTGAGCGTGAGGCAATCCACGGTGCGCCGCCACTCCTTCAGCCTCTCCTTCTGGCGCACGCCGAAACGCTGTTCTTCGTCGACGATGGCCAGCCCCAGGTCCCGGAAGGCCACATCTTTGGACAGCAGCCGGTGGGTGCCGATAAGGATGTCCACTTTCCCTTGGGCCAGGTCCGCCAGGATGCGTTTCTGCTCCGCCGGGGCCCGGAACCGGCTGAGGGCCCGGACCTCCAGGGGAAAATGGGCCAGGCGACTCCGGAAGGTATCGTAGTGCTGTTCCGCCAACACCGTGGTGGGGACCAGGACCGCCACCTGCTTGCCGTCCATGGCGGCCTTATAGGCGGCCCGCACCGCCACCTCGGTCTTGCCGTAGCCCACGTCGCCGCAAATCAAACGGTCCATGGGCGTATCCGACATCATATCCGCCATCACGTCGGCGATGGCCTGCAACTGGTCAGGCGTTTCTTCATATTCGAAGGTGGCTTCAAACTCCCGGTAAGTCGGGTCCGGCGGCGAGAAGTGATGACCCGGCAACACCCGGCGCAGGGCGTACAGCTCCACCAGTTCCCGGGCGATCTTTTCCACCGCCTTTCTCACCCGGCTCTTGGACCGCTCCCAGGATTTTCCCCCCAAGCGGGCCACCCGGGGGCTGGCGCCTTCCACTCCCAGGTATTTCTGCACCAGGTTCAGGCGGTCCACGGGGAGGTAAAGGCGGTCCCCGCCTTGATATTCCAGTTCCAAAAAGTCGTTGACTTCGCTGCCCACCGTGAGTTTGACCAGCCCCCGGTAGAGGCCGATGCCGTGGTCCAGGTGGACCACGCAATCACCTTCCGCCAGGTCGGCCAGGGAGGTGAGGTCCTGGAGGGGGCGGGTTTCCTTGCGGCGCCGTCCTTCCGGCCGGAAGCCCAGGGCTTCATCTTCGGTGAGGACCACCAACCCCTCCGAGAGCAGTCGAAACCCCCCGGTCAATTCGCCCACGGTTATTTCCACCCGGCCCCCGGATTGCCAAGAAGGCGCCGGTGTGAACTCCACCTCGAGGCCCTCCTCGGCGAGCAACCGGGCCAGGCGTTCGGCCCGGTGCTTGCTCAGGGAAACCAGGAGGACCTGAAACCCGGAGCTGCGCCATTCCCCCAGGCGCTGGGCCAGGGCCGGTATCAGCCGGCCCGCCTCGTCCCCGGCCCGGGCCAGTTCCCCGGCCAGTTGGTCGTTCTTCTCCACCTGGAAGGTGATATCCCGGTCCTGGTCCGGGTGCCCCCAGGTCATGAGGGGGCAGAAAATTTGGCTGAAACGGCGGCGCCGCTCCTCCCAGGGGGTTTGATCCAGCCAGCCATCAGGTTCCCCGGCTGCGGCTTCTTCCTGCTTGTTCAGCTCCTGCCTCAGGATCAGGGGGTCCCATTCCACCACCACCGTGTCCGGGGGCAGAAAATCCCACAGGGTCTGGGGCTGGTCGTAAAACTCCGCCAGGTGCCGTTCAATGCGGGGGAACTGCCGGCCCTCATGGACGTGGTCATAGAATTCCGGGTCTTGCCGGCGGCTGCGCCGCGCCAGGGAGCGCTCTTTGACGGCGTCATCCAGCACCACTTCGCTGGCTGGGAGCACCACCAGGTCATCCAGTGTCCCCTGGGACCGCTGGGTGGCAGGATCGAAGAGACGGATGGACTCCACCTCATCTCCCCAGAACTCCAGCCGGACCGGATGGGAATACAGGGGCGGGAACAGGTCGATGACCCCTCCCCGGACGCTGTATTCTCCGCGTTCTTCCACCACGGGGCGGCGCTCATAGCCTCCCTCCAGGAGGTGTTGGAGAAACAACGGCCGCTCCAGGTATTTCTCCCGCCACCACGTAGGCCAGCAGGTCCCGGACCCGGTTTTCCGGGGGCAGCTTCTGGCGCAGGGCCATGGCCGGGGCCACCATGAACCAGGGCTCCGGCGCAGTCAAGGCCACGGACGCGGCGGCCAGGCGGGCGCAGCTCACGTCGGCGTCAAAGCTCAGTTCCCGGAAGGGCAAGATCTCGTGGGCCGGGAACATGAGCACCCGGGACTCAGGGCCAGTAGCCCGGAGCGCCTCTTCGCCGAGAAAAAAAGTCAGGTCCTTAAATATTTGTTCAGAAATCTTGACATTCGGCGTGATGAGAAGAACCGGGCGGTGGATATACTGATAGAGCCGGGCCAGGATATAAGTTCCGGCCCCGGGAGTGAGACCCTGGAGATAAGCCTGACGGGGTTCCCGGGAGAGGGCAACGGCGAGGTGCTGAACTCCGGCGCTGGTGGAGGATTTAACTGCCACTAGATAATTATAAACCGGCGGGAGATATTTTTCAAGAAGTCCCCGGATAGCGCGCCCGGGGCGGCCCGACACAACTCCGGACTACCGGGAATCATCGGGGCGACCCCGGAAAACACCCCACCGGGACAACCTCAAACTGCCGGCGTGAAGATCTCCCCAGGCCGCACCCTGCCGCCGGGCATCATCTTTCCTAAGCCGAATGGTTCATTTCTGAAACACCCTGCCCCTCAATCCGAGGATAACCTCAGGTTCAGGCCGGTAAGGGCGCCATGATTAGATGTCTGCACTTCACGGCAAAATTTTTTTACCCAACCCCGATTAGGGCAGCTTCAATGCTTCAGCATAGTGACTCGATGACGTCAGGCCCCAGATCACCCCGTGACTGACGGTTTATCGGACTTGCCACATAACTTACCGTAATATCATTTTTATTTATCATAAAGCCCAATTTCATCCTTGACCTCACCCCCCCAATAATAACTTGAGTGAAATGCCTGGCTGGCAACAATCTTGCATAAGTAAAATTGATAATCTTTACATATAGCATATTTTAGTATCAGAATAACTTACTGGTTTAGAACGCCACCAACCCACCTTGACAGGAGTCCCACGGTGCTGATACTTACCCGCAAGATTGGCGAAAGTATTCTGGTCGGCGACAACATCCGGCTGGTGGTGCTGGAAATCCGGGGCCGGCAGATTAGGCTGGGGATTGAGGCTCCCGCGGATATTGTGGTCCTGAGAGAGGAAATCGCCCAGCGTCTCACCGATGAAAATCTGCGGGCGTCCACCTTCCACTACCCGGAGGTGCAGCAGGCCGTCAACGCCCTGACGTTAGAGTTCGCCCATCAGTCGGCCTGGCGCCCCCCCCGATCTGAATCTCCGAACCTCACCATCGAATCCCAGGCGTTAGGCCCGGTGACGGTGTCGGCAGACCGTATTATTACCTTCGCGTCGGGACTGCCGGGATTTCCCGAGGCACACCGTTTCGCCCTGGTCAATGACCACCTGGAGCCGCCGTTTTATTGCCTCCAATGCGTGGATAACCCCGCTCTGGCTTTCGTGGTGACCGACCCTGCCGCCCTGGTGCCGGAATACCGGCCCAAGAATGGCGTAAATACCTTGAAAGAATTACAGGCCAGCAGTTCCGAGGACTTGCGGGTCCTGGTGACTCTGACCATTCCCCCCGGTCAGCCCCGGGAAATGACCGCCAATCTGATGAGTCCGCTCCTGATTAACCCGGAGCAGGGGTTGGGCAAGCAGGTGGTCATCGATAAACCGCATTATTCCCATCAGCATCCGGTTCTTTCATTAAGACCGGACGGCCTGTCCCAGCCGGGCGGGCCTGGGGATTTATTGCCAAAACTCCGGTGAGGTTCACTTCTTAAGATATCGCCCTGTTCTAAACATTGAACAAAAATAATTTTCCCTTCTCCACCTCTCCTCAAAAAAAACCAGGCGGGCCTCAGGCCCGCCTGGTTTTTTAACTCTGTGGCCAGCAGAATCACATAGGCTTGGTTTCCATGGTGGATTCATCCCCCAGGAACTTCCAGGGGGAGATGCCGGTTTCCAGGGAGCCGGTATCGTAGTCGAACAGATCTTTCACCAGGGCGTTGCCCTTCTTGTAGAGCACCCTTAAGGGGATGTCCGCCGGGCAGTTTTCTTCACACAGGCCGCAGTCAATACAGCGTCCGGCCATGTGAATGGCGCGCACCAGCTGAAAAATGGCGTCTGGGGGCACCTTCCCGGTGCTCATCAGGTCGGGGTGCTCCAGGGCGCATTCCTTACAGAAGCACATCGGGCAAATATCCCGACAGCCATAGCACTTGACGCATTTATTGAAGGCGCCGATCCACTCCTGAAAGGCCTCATCCCCGGAAAGGGCGTCGATCCGGTCCACCCGCTTGCTCCGGAGCACCGGTTCGCATTTGTCCCCGGAGTCGATCACCGAAGGCCAGGGGCCGAAGCATTCGCAGTAGTCGGCCTGCTCCTGGGGGCAGGCAACCCCCACCAGGACCACTTTTTCGGGGTCCAGTTGGCCCCACTTGTAGAGTTCATTGAGGCCCCGCTCATCGCAGCCTCTCACCTGAATAGCAAAGGTGGCGTCAGGGTAGCCGGAGGCCAGGTGCTGCAACAGCTTGTCCAGGGGGTAGCGGGCATCCCCCGGGGCGACAATGGCCTGGTCCACTTCCTCTAGATGTTCCGGAGTGAACAGATGGGGCAGGGGGTGGCCGTCCTTCATGATGTATCCCAAATAGCCCGCCACTTTGCCGTCTTGGAGCAGGGCCCGGACTTTTTTACGCAGCCTATCCATTAAGTCGTATCCTTCATTTATGTCGCGAGGGCTTTCGTTACGCCGCCCGGGGTGACAGTTTCAGGCGCGAGGGGCCCATGTCCTTGATTTTTTCGGTAAAGTCCCGGATCACCTGGGCGAATTTGGGCCCTTCAGCGGCGGAGATCCATTCCAGGTGCAGCCGGCCGGCTTCGAAGCCGGTGAATTTCAGGAGGTCCTGGAGGAAGGTCATGCGCTTGATGGTCATATAATTGCCCCGGAGGTAGTGGCAGTCGCCGATGTGGCAGCCGCCGATGAGAACCCCGTCGGCTCCCTTTTGGAAGGCCCGGAGCACATGGTGGGGAGAGACCGTCCCGGAGCACATGACCCGGATCACCCGGATGTTGGGCGGGTACTGCAAGCGGCTGACGCCGGCCAGGTCCGCCCCGGCATAGGTGCACCAGTTACAGAAGAAACCGATAATTTTCGGTTGATACTCTTTTTCGGCCATTAAACAGATCCTCTCAGCGAAAATGGGGCGTAGCTAAGCGCCAGCAGCCTCTCCCAGGTCCTCGTCCAACTCCGCCAGGGCCTCATCTATCTGGGTGTAGAGCTGATGGTGGCTGAACCCGAAGAGCGTGATGCACTCCGAGGGGCAGTTGGCGGCGCAGGTGCCGCATCCCTTGCACAGGGCCTGATTCACTTCCGCCAGTTTTTTATCTTCTTCTTCTTTGCAACTGATGGCCCCGAAGGGACAGACCCCGACACAGGCCTGGCACCCGGAACAGGTCGCCGGGTCAACCTGGGCCACCACGCCGCCCGCCCGGATGACATCCTGGGCCAGGACCACCGCGGCCCGGGCCGCCGCGGCCTTGGCCTGGGCGATGGCTTCATCCAGAGGCTTGGGATAATGGGCCAGTCCCGCCACAAAGACACCGTCGGTGGCGAAGTCCACGGGTCTGAGCTTCATGTGGGCTTCCAGGAAGAAGCCGTCGTTGTTCAAAGGCACCTTGAACATCTGGGCCAGCTTTTCCTGGTCCTTGACAATAATGGCGCTGGCCAGGGTCAGCACATCCGGGGTGATTACCAGGGGGATACCGAGAATTTTATCGGTCACGGTGACCTTGAGGCCGCCGTCGGCGGTTTGCTCCACGAGGGGCTTGCTCTCCAGGTCGAACCGGATGAACACCACGCCTTTTTCCCGGGCCTCCTGGTAGAGGTTTTCCCGCAGGCCATAGGTGCGCAAATCCCGGTAGAGGATGAAGATATCCATGTCGGGATTGATCTCTTTAAGCCGGAGAGCGCTTTCCACCGAGTGGGTGCAGCAAACCCGGCTGCAATAAGGCCGCTCCGGCTCCCGGGAACCCACACACTGGATAAAGACCGCAGACTGAGCCCCGGTCACCAGGGGGTTCTTTTCCCGCAACGCCTGATCCATCTCGAGGTTCAGAAGCACCCGGGGATTTTCTCCATAGAGATACTCTTTGGGCTTGTAGGAATGGCCGCCCATGGCGATAATGGCGGCGCCATGCTTCATTTCGGTGTGCCGGCCTTCGCTGGTGATGGTAGTAACAAAGTTGCCTACGAACCCCTGGACGTCGCTCACTTCAGCGCTGAGATGCACGTCGATCCTGGCGTGCCTGGTCACCCGCCGCACCAGGTCATCAACATAGGGCTGCACGGCCTCGCCTTTCCAGGTGTAGTTGAGCTTGCGGGCATGGCCGCCCAGGAAATCCTTTTTTTCCACGATGGCCACGTCGTAGCCCTGTCCGGCCAGCCCGAGGGCGGCCTCCATGCCGGCCACGCCGCCGCCGATAATGAGGCCGGCCTTGGTGACGGGGAGATCAAATTCCTGCAATGACGGCTGCAAGGCAACGGTGGCCACGGCCATGCGGACCTGATCTTTGGCCCGATGCGTGGCGGCTTCCGGTTCGTTCTGGTGGACCCAGGAGCCTTGATCCCGGATATTGGCCATCTGAAAGAGGTACTTGTTCAGGCCGGCTTCCTTGATGGTCTCCTGGAAGGTGGGTTCGTGGGTGCGCGGCGTACAGGAAGCCACCACCACGCGGTTGAGGTTGTGCTCCTTGATCCTTTCCTTGATGAGTTCCTGGGTGTCCTGGGAGCAGGCAAACAGGTTGTTCTCCACAAACTCCACGTGGGGGAGGGTCTTGGCGTAATCCCGCACCCCCTCGACGTCGATGACGCTGGCGATATTGATGCCGCAGCTGCACACGAACACGCCAATCCGGGGCGCTTCCTGGGACAGGTCGCGCTCGGCGAACTCGGGCTTTTTCCTGGCCAGGGAAAACCGGGCGGTATGGAGCAACTCGCTGGCGGCCGCGGCCGCGGCCGAGGCCTCCATCACCGACTGGGGGATGTCCTTGGGGGCCTGGAAGGCGCCGCAGACGAAGATACCCGGGCGATTGGTGGACACCGGGGTGAACGAAGAGGTGTCGGCAAAACGGCTGGAGTTCAGATCGACGCCCAGAGTCCGGCTCAGCTCCATGACCTCCGGGGCCACTTCCAGGCCCGTGGACAGCACCAGCATGTCAAAGGTCTCCACCTTCACGGTTCCGTCTTCGTCCAGGTAGCGGATGCTGACGTCATCGGTGCCCGGCACCGCATCGATGCTGTGGACCCGGGAGCGCAGAAAACGCACCCCGAACTCATCTTCCGCCCGCCGGTAGTACTTTTCAAACTCTTTGCCGTGGGTGCGCATATCCATAAAGAAGATGGCGGCGTCCAGGGGTTCCTTGCTGTGCTCCTTGGCGATCACCGCCTCCTTGATGGCGTACATGCAGCACACCGCGGAACAGTAACTGTTGTCGCAGTGGTGCAGGTCCCGGGAGCCCACGCACTGAAGCCAGGCGATCTTCTTGGGCTCTTTTTGGTCCGAAGGCCGGACCATATGGCCCTGGAAGGGCCCGGCGGCGGCCAGGATCCGCTCAAACTCCATGCCGGTGATGACGTTGGGGAAGGAGGCATAATGGTATGCCGCGTAGCGGGTGGGGTCAAAGGGCGTGAAGCCCATCGCCAGAATGACGGCACCCACGGCGATCTCCTGGTCCAGGTCCTCCTGGGAGAAATCCACCGCCCCGGTGGGGCAAAACTTTTCGCAGGCCTTGCACTTACCGCCCTTTTGGAAATAGATGCAGGTGTCTTTATCTATGGCATACTTGGGGGGCACCGCCTGGGCATAGCTCAAGTAAGCCGATTTACGCTTGGCCAGGCCCAGGTTGTATTCATCGGGTACTTTCTTCGGGCATTTCTCGGCGCAGAGGCCGCAGGAAATGCACTTCGCCATGTCGATATAGCGCGCCATCTGGCGCACCTTGACCAAAAAATTGCCTGGTTCGCCGCTGATGCCGACAACCTGAGCCGGAGCCAGGATTTCGATGTTAATATGCCGGCCGACCTCGACCAGCTTGGGCGAGATAATTCACATGGCGCAGTCATTGGTAGGGAAGGTCTTGTCCAACTGCGACATGACCCCACCAATGGCCGGTTTCTCCTCCACCATATAAATAAGATATCCGGCATTGGCCAGATCCAAAGCAGCCTGCATCCCGGCGATGCCGCCGCCGATCACCATCACTGCCCCAACTGGCTTATTGCCTCGGTCTTGTGCGTTCATGATGATTCACCTGTAATCTCAGTGGGTAACTCAGTTAATGATATCAAATCCTGACCCTAACCCTAAGAGGAATCTGCTTCAATTATAGACATAGGTGATTTATAGTACAAATTAACCCGGGGCGTCGAGTGGTGACCACTTGAACTGGAATTTCAGGAGCGGTGACCTCAAGCCCACTGAGTTTAACCGCGGAGCATGCGTAGAGGAAGCCTCGATCCAGGGAAAGGACTTTGCAAATAACTTTTTTTGCTTGTAGTTTATTCTCAATTTGGGGTGTGATATAATTAATCTACAGATGGAGCAATGCAGATCAGGTGACGTCAGTTCCCCTTAGGGAGTCAAGGAAAACGCCAGCCAAGATTTTTTTCCAGAGTCCATCAATTCTGTTGACATTTTCTCGTGTCCGCTTATATTATGGCCTGGAAAGGAGTTTGGTGGCTTTTTCTCATGTACTCCATTGGGGGGGAGAAGCCTGGTATCAATCCTAGCGCAAAGGAGGAAGGTGTATGAGGTCTAAAGTGGTGATCGGGTTGCTGATGGCAGTGGTGGCCGTATTTTTTATCACTTCCGTCGCCACAGCTCAAGGAGGCGCCAAGTTGCTCTGCGTTTCCAAGAAAGAGCTGAAGGGTGAAGAGACGGTGGCTTCGTGCATGGCCAAGGGCGAGCGGTTTGCTATCGTTGATCCTTATGGCATGGTGCGGATCTTATCCCCGGAAGAAGTAGAGCTGACCAGGGCTTTCAATCCCAAAGCCTTCGAGACCCGGGCCTTTGGAATGAAATATATCAAGACGGCGCCGGCGCTACCGCCGCTACCGTCCCTGACCAAAGAAGCTCCGTAAGTCTAACTGTCACAATTTAGCTTAGTCTGCCGACGGCCCCCAAAGTCTCCTTTGGGGGCTTTCTCGTTGCAGTCGTGGTTCTTAGGCTGGAGATCGGCGACCTCAGGGTAAACATCGACGGCAGGGAAGTGCTCAAGGGGATCAACCCCAGGGTCCCCGTCGGGGAGACCCATATCCTCTTCGGCAAGAATGGCTCCGGCAAATTCAGCCTGCTCATGAGCATCACGGGTTTCGAGCGCTATCAGGTAAGGCAGGGGCGCATCAGCTTCCTGGGGCAGGATATCACCCGACCACCCCTTTGCGGGCGGGCCCGCCTGGTGTTGGGCCTGTCCTGCCAACGCCCACCCGTAATTCGGGGGTCAAGACTGCGGATGTCCTGAGCGGGTTGCCCTGCCCTCCCCTTTCCTCATGGCCCCTTCCGGCGCTACCAGCCTTCACCACCCCACCGCCCAAGCACTCCCCTAAAAATATACCTGGATAATGGATAAGAGATGCTGAGGTTATCGATAAAAGGCGCCGCCGGGGCGCCCGCACCGGACCCGCAGGAATTTCTGGATCCGGGCGAGAAGTTCGAAGCTAAAGAGGAGAAGCTGTTCGGGAAAGATGGCTTTGAAAAGGTGGTGGCCCAGGTTGCCGACCTGGAGAAGCGGTTGGGAATTTATCAGCTCTCCCAATTTACGCCTAAGCTCTGAGGGACCGGGCGCCATGACGGTGCGAGCGCTCCCCGGCAAAAAACTTGACCGGACCAGGGGATTATTTGGCCGCAGCCGCCGGCGGCGGGGCCTTCACCCGGATAATCAGGTTGTCCCAGCCCAGCCGGTGGCTCAGCCCCGAACTGTGGGTCACCAGGCTGGTAAGAAACCAGCGGGGCTGGCCCTCCGGGAGGGTGAGAAGTTGGAACCGGGCTAGGTAGACCACGGGTTTTTGCGCCTTGTCGCCGGGGTTGCCGATAAGAACGTAGGCCTCCTGGCTGGCGGGGTTCTGCCCGGATATATAGAATCCATAAAAGTCCACCACCTTGCAAAAGCCGGGGTTCCAGCTATCCAGGGTGTACCGGGCGGCCGCGGTCGTCAACGGGGGAGTCTGGGACGAAGAGGGCAGTGCACAACCCAGGATACCACCCAGCAAGAGCACTATCGCCGCCCAGCGGCGCCAGCCTGACCGTTGCATGCCCTTCTCCTCCTTAAGCCCGGGCTTATGGGCCTTTGTCCTACCCGTAAATTATGAACAGACCGGTGGCGCGAGCTTCCGGGCCCGCCGCGGTTGAAAGGTGCGCAGAGTACACCCCGCGAAAACTGTGCCTTCCGGATCAAGTGAGGGGTATAACGCACCTGCCGGCAACTTTTTCAGGCAGATATCTGCCCGGCCTACTCCGTCAACCCGGCTTCCTTGAGCCAGCCTTGCACCGTTCCGACGGCCTCGCGGCCCTGGGCCACGAGTTTCCCCCGGGGACTGAAAATCATAAAATATGGCACCTGCCGGATCTGATACTGCTGGGCCAGGGGCGAGCTGCCAGTCAATCCCCTTGACGTCCGGCCGGTTGATATTGACTTTCTTAATGGCCAGGTCGGGGCGCTTGGCCGCCAGTTTCGCCATGATCGGGGCCAGTCGCACGCACGGGGGGCAGAAGGGGCTGTGGAAATCGATCAGGGTGGTTTTGCCCCGGACCGCAAGGCGTTTGACGTCCAGGGGCTGGCCGGGGTTGTCGTGGTTGGCCTCGGCAACCGCCCCGGCCCCGGCCCCGGAGGAGACCATCGCCAACGACAGAAGGACCGCCAGCACCAGGGATACTCTTAACGATTTTCGCCCGCCGACCATAGCCTTTACATAGTGCCTTACCTGATGGTTGTCAATCATTTTCCCGTGGAACCTCCGGCCGGTGCGGTATTGAAGATCAAAGGCATGCCGTCCCGCCCCCCGATGATGACGGTCTTGCTATTGGGGGATTCGGCCAGGGCCCGGGTGGTTTCGATGCCCTTCCAGCGCAGCAGTTGCTCGGTCAGCCCCTGGGAGATGATCTTCTGGAAGTCCTGGATGCCCTGGGCTTCGATACGCTTGCGTTCCGCCTCCTGGCGTTCTTTATCCAGAACGAAGCGCATCTGTTGGGCCTGCTGGTCCGCGGCCAGCTTGGCATTGATGGCTTCCACCACCAACTTGGGCAAATCGACCTTGCGCAGCAGGATGGTCTCCACAATTATCCCCCGCTTACCCAGGTTCTCTTCCAGGTCCTTGAAGATTTCGTTGGAGATCAACTCACGGCTGGAGGTGTACAGGTCCTTGGCTTCGTGGTTGACGGTGATGCCCCGGATCGCGGCCCGGAATTGCGGGTTTACCACCACCGTCTCATAATTTGGCCCGATCTGCCGATAAACATTGGCCGCCTCAGACGCTTTGAGGTGATAGAGGCAGGAGACCTCCAGGGCCACGTTGAGCCCTTCCTTGGAAGGGGCCTCGGCGTGTTCAAAAACCTCCTTGGTCCGGACGCTCATGAGTTCCATGGTGGCCAGGGGGTTGACCAGGTGCACGCCTTCGGAAATGGTGCCGTACACCTTCCCGAAAAGGATCAGGACCCCGACGTTGCCCGGGGGCACGATCTTGGCGGTGGACACCGCCACCGTCACCGCCAGGACCAGAACCGCCAGGACAAAGCGGATTTGCGGGAACTTCTGGAATTGCGGCACGTTCTTCCCCAGGATTACGAGACCCAGGGCAATCAATACTCCTAACAGGACCAGACTCATACCTACCTCCACCACGCCGAGCCCGGGGTGGCCGGGTCAGCCAAAAATCATCGGGGCGTGCTGCCAAGGGGTTAATGGGTGTCAGGCGGCCGGGGCCGGCAATTGCCTGGACGCGCAGTTGGCGCGCCCGGCGCTTTTACGGCAAACGATGCCGCCTCCGGGGGCCGCCGCTATTTCTTCAAGAGGCGGCTCCGGGAGCGGCCGACGTTGTGAAACACCGCCTGAAAGTCGCGATAGAGTTTCTTATTATGCCGGGTCCGGTGGCACTTCTTCAGATAGCGCTGGGGGTCGGGATTATCGGCCAACAGATCCAGACCCTCCCAGCCACCCGGCCGGGGAAAGGCGTAATAGGGATATTCCTTGGGGATGCCCCGGACATACGTCACCTGAGGGACCACCCACTCCATCCGGGCCAGATAGAGACGGTGCATGCCGTCGTTGATGATCAGGGCCAGCCTGCCGTCGGCCTCGAAGGACTCCTCCACGATGGGGGGGTAGAGATCATAGACGACCTCCTCCCCACCGGCCAGCCGCACCGTATAGGTGACATAGCCGTCGAGCCGGAACAGGTCGACCCCCCAGTCCGCCAGACTCCAGCGCAATTCCTGGGTTTTGCGCAGTTCCTGCAGCCAGATATAGTTCTGGGGAGGGTTCAGGCAATCGGGGTGAATCTGCTCCAGGCTGATCAACGCCTGGGAATAAACCAGGACATCTGTCCTTTCCATCAGGGGGACCCTTCTCAGACAGTCGATCAAGGCTTCCGAAGAGTGGCGTTCCAGGGCGATTATGTCCATCTCTTTAAACGTATCCCGGTAAAAGGTTCAAATTTGTGAATGTCAAGGACAGGCAACGCAGTGCGCCTTGATATTACCATCATCGGAGCGGATGGGGGGAAAAATTGTGCGACGGATAAGGAAAAATGCGGCAGGTGAAAGGAATTCCCGCCCCTAAACCCCCGGGGCGGGAAACTCTCTGCAGGTTTAGCGTCAAAACCCTCCGGGTTAACAGCGGCCCCGGAGGAAATGGGTTGGCGGACTCAACAGGTAAGGCCCGAACCAGTCCCGCACGATAAAGCCGAAGTTGGATTCTCCCGGCTCAGCGGCGTCTTCAACCGGCGCCTCAGTGTTTAACAGCTCGATAAAACTCTCAGCCAGGATATCTTCCGGGAGAGATTCGGGCAACCAGACAGGGTTATGTTCATCTTTGCCGATGTATGCCATGTTTATCTTCCTCGGCAAATTATTATGCAACTCCCGTACCAAATAGCCGGCATATTTTATCCTGGCGGCCAGCCTTCCAGCGGGCAGTCGGCGCATCGGGGCTGAGGACGGCAGTACTCTTTTCCCAGCCGGACCAGTAAAGCGTGATATTCCTTGTACAGGTTCACTTGGGCGGGCAGATGCTCCATGAACAGTTGACGCAACTCTTCATAGGGGCAGGCTTCGGCGATGAGGCCATGGCGACTTAAAATGCGGAAAGTATAGGCATCAACCACAAACGTAGGTTTAGCCAGGGCGTAGAGCAGAATACTGTCGGCGGTCTCCGGCCCGACCCCCTTGATGCTCAGAAGCGCCGGGCGCAAGGCCTCCAGGTCGCCGGCCGCCAGCCTTTCCATGGAGTTCTCATGGTGGGTCGCCAGGAAATCGAGAAAATTTTTGAGCCGCCTGGCTTTCACGTTATAGTAACCTGCCGGCCGGATAAGCCGGGCCAACTCCTCCTCCGGCAGATCGTGCAAGGCCTGGGGCGTCAGTAGACCCTGGTCTTTGAGCGCCGTGATGGCCCTGGAGACGTTCCTCCAGTTGGTGTTCTGGGTCAGGATTGCCCCCACGGCCATTTCAAAGGCCGCGTCCCCGGGCCACCAGCCCTGGGGCCCAAAGGCTTCCCACAAGCGTTGGTAAAGCTCTTGAAGCAACGTACCCACGCGCCCTGCGGTCATAGATGCCTCTTCGTGTCTTGAGAAGTCAGCGGCCCAGTGCCCCTGTCCGATCATGGTCTCGGGCTCGCATCAGAAGATCCCAAGGGACCAAGAGTGCACCCAACCCGCCTGAACCATAAATCAAACAGCCTAAGTCCCGGGTCGACGGGTTAGTGATCCTCCAGCAACAGAAACAGAAACGGGAGGGAGGCTGACCGGAGCTGGTAGAGTTCGGCGCTCTTCAGATACCCCCCGGCATTACGGCCCCCCACCACGAGGACCTTGCCGGTGGAGAGGAGAGTAGCCGTATGGTCGTAACGGGCCGTGGCGAGGGAGTCGGTGACCGCCCAGGCCCCGGTCACCGGGTCGAAAACCTCGGCGCTGGTCAGGACGTCGCTGCTGTTTTGCCCCCCCGCCACCAGGACCTTGCCGTTGGCGAGGAGAGTTGCCGTGTGGCTGTAGCGGGCCGTGGTCAGGGGGCCGGTGGCCGTCCAGGTCCCGGTCGCCGGGTCGTAGACCTCGGCGCTGGCCAGAGCGGGGCCGCTGTTCCGGCCCCCCGCCACCAGGACCTTGCCGGTGAGCAGGAGGGTGGCGGTGTGATTGTAGCGGGCCTTGGTCAGGGCACCGGCGCCCCTCCAGGTCCCGGTCGCCGGGTCATAGACCTCGGCGCTGGCCAGCGCGACGCCATTCTTGGTGCCCCCCGTCAGCAGGACCTCCCCGGTGAGCAGGAGGGTGGCCCGGTGAGAGTTGCGGGCCGGGGTCAGGGTCCCGGCTTCTTCCCAGAGCCCTCCCGCCGGGTCGTAGATTTCGGTACTGTCCAGGGAGACGCCATTGCGAAGACCCCCGGCCGCCAGCACCCTGCCGTCAGGCAGGAGGGTAGCCGTGTGAGTGCCACGACCCGTTTTCAGGCCGCCCGTGATCGTCCAGGCCCCCTCTACCGGGTCGTAGGCCACGGAGCTGTCCAGGTAGCCGCTGCTGTTCCAGCCGCCCGCGGCCAGGACCCGGCCGCTGAGCAGGAGGGTGGCCGTGTGAGAGCCTCGGGCCGGGAGCAGAGCGCCGCCTCCCGACCAGGTCCCCGGGGCCGGGTCGTAAATCTCGGCGCCGGTCAGATAACCACTATCGCCATTAAAGCCCCCTGCCACCAGAACCTTGCCGTCCAACATGCGGGTGGCCGTATGGGCGGTCCGCTCACTGGCGAGGGGGCTGGTCCCTTGCCAGTACCCCCCGACTCGGAGTGGATAGGGAGCGAGGTCGGCGGCCTGCAGGGAAGTAATCAGGCAATCACACCCATAGACCAAGCAGGAAATTATTGCCCCCACAAAAATAAACCTGATTACCAGCCCGGGGTTAACCGCTTTCGTAGCCATCCATGGCCTCTTCCCTTTTTAGGGATTGCGGTTACATCTTTAAGGAAGAAATCTAAAGAGGAATCTATTTTAATAATACTGTGGAAGTTCGTTAAGTCAAGGATTACTATACCTAATTTAAAAAAGAAGGGGAATCCAACCCCCTCCCGCAAGACAAGATCTTTGCCACAAGATGAGGTAAATACGATTTTCTTTACTATGCCGGCCCATGAGGCTAACTATCCGTCCAGACGGAATGAGGCCCATCCGAACTCCCCCTGCGGGGATCGTTTTTCGAGATATCCCGGAAGGATGGGCAAACCGCCATGGCCGCCATGGAGGGCGTTTGCCCGACCATGAGAATCCGCCTGCGCCATCTGTCGGTAATTTACCATTTTTTTTTAACGCTTCCCTGTGATAGAATGCCCAAAAGTTAGGGGCGCCCCGAACCCTGGGGCCGGTCTTGTCCTGCCGGGATCACGTTATCTTATCGCCAAACAGGATCGCACTGGGTAAGCAGGTCACCTTCAAGCCATACGAGATCACGATCGAAGTGCCGGACGGGGAGAACCTCCTGCGGGCCGCCTTAATGGCCGGGGTCCACATCAATGCTTCCTGCGGCGGTGAGGGCGTCTGCGGCAAATGCCGGGTCCTGCTGGAATCGGGGGAGCTCACCAGCACCCGATCCGGGCTCTTAAGCGACGAGGAGTGGGACCTGGGGTACCGCCAGGCCTGCCAGAGCTTCATCCAGGGCGACGTGGTGATCCGCATCCCGCCGGAGTCCCTGCTGGACCGGCGCACCCTGACCCGGCCCCGGAGTGGCGTGAACCTGCGCCCCAGCCCCATCGACCTGGAGGCCTTAAAGGCCGCCGGGTTCTATAACCCGGCCTTTCAAAAGAAATTCGTGGCGCTGCCGCCGCCTACCCTGTCGGACAACGTCTGCGATCTGGCCCGCCTGGAACAGGGCCTGTCCCGCCAGCACGGCCTGGACAGCCTGGCGGCCGATTTCTTCATGCTGCGCCACCTGGCCCAGGTGATGCGGGAGGACAACTTCCGGGTCACCGCCACCCTGGACTTTGCCCAGCGGCGCTCCCGGAAACCCCGGGTCGTGCAGGTGGAGTCCGGCGATACCAGTCAACGCCACTTTGCCATCGCCATTGACATCGGCACCACCACCGTCTGGGTCCAGATCCTTGACCTGGCCGCCGGCAAGATCGTCGGCACCGGGGCGGATTACAACTCCCAGATGAGTTACGGGGACGACGTCATTACCCGCATGGTCTTCAGCCAGAAGGACCAGGGGCTGCAAAAGCTCCAGCGCTCGGTGGCCGCCACCATCAACCAGGTGATGCACCGGGTCCTCAAGAAACACAAACTCCCGGTGACGGAGATCTCCCACATCACGGTGGCCGCCAACACCACCATGACCCACCTGTTCTACGGCATCGACCCGAAGAATATCCGCCTGTCCCCCTATACCCCGGCCGCCTGCCACCTGCCGCCGGTCCGGGCCCGGGACCTGGGTCTGGAAGTGCCGGACCACGTGTTCATCTATTCGGTGAGTTCCGTGTCCAGTTATGTGGGGGGCGATATCGTGGCCGGGGTCCTGGCCTCGGGGATCTACAAAGACCCCAAGCTGACCCTGTTCATCGATATCGGCACCAACGGCGAGATCGTCATCGGCAACCAGCAATGGCTGGCCTGCGCCGCCTGCTCCGCCGGACCGGCCTTCGAGGGCGGCGGCATCAAGTTCGGCATGCGGGCCGCGTCCGGCGCCATCGAGGAAGTGAGCCTCAACCCCGAGACCTTCGAGCCCATGATTATCACCATCGACATGGTGAAGCCCAAGGGCATCTGCGGTTCCGGCCTGATCAACATCCTGGCGGCCATGATGGAGGCGGGCATCATCTCCCCCAACGGCAAGTTCCGGGATGACCTGAACACCCCCCGGATCCGCCTGGGCGACGAGGGCCGGGAATTTGTCCTGGCCATGGCCCCCGACACCCAGAGCGGCCAGGACATCACGTTGAGCGAAGCCGACATCGACAACCTGATGCGGGCCAAAGGGGCCATGTTTGCGGGCTACGTCACCCTGCTGGAAAACGTCGGCCTCAAGCTCGAAGACCTGGAGCAGGTGATCCTGGCCGGGGCCTTCGGCAATTTCATCAACATCGACAACGCCATCGCCATCGGTCTCCTGCCCGATCTGCCCCGGGAAAACTACCACTACGTGGGCAACGCCTCCCTCCAGGGGGCGACGCTCCTGGCCTTCTCCCGGGAACTGTTGGAGGAGGAGCGCCGGGTGGCGGACATGATGACCAACTTCGAGCTTTCGGAGACCCCGGGCTTCATGGACCAGTACATCGCCGCCCTGTTTCTGCCCCACACCCGGATGGAATATTTTCCCAGCGTCGCCGAACGCCTCAAAGCCGCCAAAGACTGATACCGGGCTGCGCTCAGGTTCAAGGACCTCCCAGGGCGACAGAAGCCCTGGGAGCCTATCCTTGCATGTGACCCCTCCCCTTTGTTGAAACTCAACGATGATCGTTCTCTTCGGGAAAATTCCGCAATTATTTAATAATTTCTTGACTCAATTCGTTATGCCGGTATAATGCATCCATTCGGGGAACAACTCGTCTGAAGGCAGGTTCCCAGCCACATGCTCTGGCGCAATTCGCGCACAGCCCGCACCGGTCAAAGCTCAAGATCCCTGAATCACATTTCCCGGTTGTGCCGCACGCCTTAGCCAAGGAGGGCTAGTTATGCAGATACGGACTTTGAAATGGAGAGGGCTTTCCATGTGGCCCCCTGAATGGAGCCATTATGGACCAGGGGCTCGGAGAAGCAGGGATTTTGGAAGAGGTTCACCTGCGGAAAGACCTGAACCCGAAATTAATCACCGTGGTCGCCAATCATTTGGGGGAGGTCCGGAAAGGGATCATGCTCCTGGAAGACCCCGCTCTCCTTGAGGTCGTTTACGTCAAGCTCAAACAGCATGTCGGCCGGCCGCTCACCGAAATCGGCGATTTGGAGATCGGTCTTTTGCCCCCGATGCCGAAGCGCGGCCCCAGGCAAGTTCGCCCCCCCTCCCCTCTCAGCCCTAAATCGGCGGTCAAATAACCGCATGCAATCAGGCTAACCCGGCGGTTGGCCTATGCCGAACTGAAATAACCACCAATTCCCCGCTGGACCAAACTCCGGGATTCAAGAGCCGGCTTATGGCCGTCCGGTTTGATCCGATTCTCAAAGGGTGCAGTCCTTAAGGTAATGCTGATACTTTGCGGGTCAAGCGCTATTATGATATGTTGCCAGCCACTGATAAAAATTCATTGATCTGCCTTTCCAGTGGATATGTCTGCTATGTCTAAATGTTCCCAACTGCAAGGATGGGTAACGATCCCTGTACTGGCTTGCCGAACCCTTCTCTCGTAGGGGCATCGGCGTGCCGTGCCCGTGTTCATTTATCCGTAGCCACAAAATGCCATGCACATAGGTTAGGCATTACCGTGAATTCATCCAGGGCGACGTAAGGCCGAATGACCGCAGTATGGAGCGCATTCTTCTTGCACAATGCTCTCCGGGTCTTAATAGTACGATGCCGTTCTCGATCGGCTTTGCTAAAGATACACGCACGCTTCCAGGCGTGAAGCGTATATCTACTCGCTCGGGTGCACGGCGTAGTCAATAACCCTGCACATGAATCTGAGCGGCGATTATGAATGTGTATGGTTATGTATGAGTGTGAATCTCATAAAGGGCACGGCAACGCCGAATGCCCGCTGTACTGATTAGTCATTCATCTCTGAACAGATCATGTGGGGAAAACTTTATTTCAGCTTTTTCAGCAGCCAGGCCATATTGTCCGCCAGGTCGGTGACGGTCTTGAGGCCCTCGGCGTCGCCCCCGGCGTCACCGGGGTTGAGGCCGTAGGCGATGGGCCAGTAGCTGGAGCCCGGCACGAACATCCCGCAGATGCAGAACCATAACTGGAGCTGGGCGTAGGTGAAATTGACCCCCGCCCGCCGGGCCACCACGATGGGGCTGCCCACCTTCCGGGCGAAGACGTTATCCCCCATGCGGGCCACGAAACCGGCCCGGTCCAAGAGCGCCATGAGGTTGGGGGTGGCCGAGCCGAAATAGACCGGGGAGCCCACGATGAGGCCGTCCGCCGCGGCCATGGCCTCAAAGACCGGCATGAAATCGTCTTCCTGGGCGCAGCGGTTCTTGTCCTTGGCGCACTTATAACACGCCAGGCACGGCCGGATGTCTTTGCCGTGGAGCGACAGATACTCGGTGGCGATCCCGTGCCCTTCCAGCACCTTGAGCGCGGTTTCCAAAAGCAGCCGGGTGTTCCCCTGGGGCCGGGGCGAACCGGATATGGCCAGCACTTTCATAGTTTCTTGCCTCCCTGTCGGGTAATGATTTACTGACTTGGGCCCTGATCTCGGGTTTTATTATAAAGGAGAATAAGCTTTCTCCCCAGCCATAATGGCGCGAAAAAATACTTGACTGAAGGAATGGGACGGCATATATTGTGAGTGAACAGTCACTCACAGTTATGGGAGGGGAGCATCGAAGAGAGCCCTGAAGGCTGGGCGACCCACCGGGTCGCCCCTACGGCGACAACTCAGAATATGGTGAATTTTATACCGATTGGCGGTTCATGGAAAATTTTGCAGGGGGGACCTGCGTGTCCCCCCAAAAGGGCGCACGGACAGGTGCGCCCCTACGTTACCTTCATTCGTTCATGAACGCAACTCGGTACAAAGCTCTTATACAGATATGCGGCCTAAAAATCACACCAAAGAGTTGATTGCCCGCACGGCGCTGCGCCTCTTTGTGGCCAAGGGCATCGACGGCACCACCATCAGGGACATCGCCGCGGCGGCCGAGATCGCCGAAGGCACCCTCTACCGGCATTATTCCGGCAAGGACGCCCTGGCCTGGGACCTGTTCAGCCGTAACTACACCGCCTTTGCCCTGGAACTCCGCCGCATCGAGGCCGATCAGGCGACTTTACGGGCCAAACTGGACGCCATGGTGCGGCAATTCTGCACCTTCTTCGACAACGACCCGGTCCTGTTCAGTTACCTGCTCCTGGCCCAGCACGGACAGCTGCAAAAAGTGACCCCGGAGATGCCCAACCCCGTGGAGGTGGTGCGGGAGGTCCTGGCCGGGGGTATGGACCGGGGCGAGATTCCCGGCGGCGACCCCAACGTGGCTGCGGCCATGGTGCTGGGAATCGTTTTAGAGGTCGCCGTCTTTAAGATTTACCAGCGCCTCCCCAGAGCCTGACCAGCCTGGCGGATACCCTGGTGGAAGCCTGCTGGCGGGTGGTGGCCGGCTAATCTCCGGATCATGGCAGGGTTATGAGCCCCATGCGCCTGGTATTTTATTCACGTGCTCCGGCGGTATCATCCTCTTGATTTTTCGCCGCTCATGGGCTATTTTCTCTAGACTTGATTTGTTATAGAGGTAACCATGTCGCAAGAAGACGTAAAGGCCAGGATCAAGGCGGCGGCCCCGGAAGGCAAGCTCGCCTGTGCCGCGGCCTTCCGCCTGGCTGAAGAACTGGGGCTCTCCCGGCATGACCTGGGGGAGATGCTCAACGAGCTCAAGATAAAAATCATTCATTGTCAGCTGGGTTGTTTCTGATATGGGTCACCTGTTCGGTCCGGTTCCCTCCCGCCGCCTGGGGCGGTCTTTAGGAGTGGATCTCATCCCTCCCAAGACCTGCCCCTATCACTGTATTTATTGCGAGGTGGGGCCGACCACCTGCCAGACCGGGGAGCGCTTTTCCTACCAGACCGAAGCCATTATCGAGGAGATAGCCGACTATCTCAAGGACCCGGGCGTCAGGCCGGATGTCATCACTCTGGCCGGCTCCGGCGAACCCACCTTGAATCAGGGCTTGGGCCGCATTATCCGGGAGATCAAGGCGATGAGCCAGATCCCGGTGGCCGTGCTCACTAACGGGGCCCTCCTGCATCTGCCCGAGGTGCGCCGGGAACTGGCTGCGGCGGATATCGTCCTGCCTTCCCTGGACGCGGCCCGGGAAGAGACCTATCGCGCCATCAACCGGCCCCTGCCGGAGCTGTCCCTGGCGTCCTTGCTGGAAGGCCTCACGGCCTTCCGCCGGGAGTACCGGGGCCGGCTCTGGCTCGAAGTCATGCTGCTCAAAGGACTTAAACGACACCGAAGCGGAATTATCCCTTTTGCGCCGGGCCTTACAAAAACTCGCACCGGACCGGATCCAGCTCAACACCGCGGTGCGGCCGGTGGTGGAAGCCGCCGCGGCGCCCCTTTCTGCCGGTGAGATGGAGGCCGCCGCCGCCTACCTGGGCGGGCCGGTAGAGGTCATCGCCTCCTTCGACCGCGAGGATATCGTCGGGAGATCCAGCCAGGACGACGATTTCGTGGAAATGCTCTCCCGGCGGCCCATGACCGCCCCGGACCTGTCAAAGGCCTTGGGGCTGCCGTTGGTGCAGGTGGTGGCCCGGTTGAAACGCCTCCAGGACTCAGGCCGCATTTCCCACAACCGGCACCATGACCAGGAATTTTACCGGCATCAAACCTGAACGACGCGTAACCATGCCGCCTGAGCCTGGATAAACTTTCTGGCCGAGTCGCCCCAGGGCTTTTGACAGGCATGAAATCGTAAAAAGACGCGACGCCGACCTTCGTCGGCGCAGTAAACCGGACTCCCGAAAGCGGGTGGTCCCATGAAGATGCTGAAGCGATTCGACAACAGTCAGAGTGTGTGAATGTGAAAGATATAAAGCGGTATCGGATCATAAGATCTCAGAAACTATTTCTCAGCAGAGCTATCCGCACTTTGGGGGATACGGCATATGCAAGGCACATTCGACGTGGGGCTGGATATCGGCTCAGTCAGCGTCAATCTGGTGATCATGAATCCCGCCGGAGAGGTGGTCAAAGAAGAATACCGGCGCCACCTGGGAGCGCCCTCCCGCACGCATTAGAACTCCTGGAGTCTTTGGAGTTTCCCCTGGACCAGTGCCGGCTGCTGGCCTGCACCGGCATGGGGGGCCAGCGCCTGGCCGATATCTTAGGCGGCCGGTTCATTAATGAAGTCATTGCCCAGGGCCGGGGGACCCATCATTTTGCCCCCCAGGCCCGCACCATCATCGACATGGGGGGCGAAGACGCCAAGATGATCATGGTCGCGGAGGAAGACGGCCACCTGATCATCGTGGATTTCGCCATGAACACCATGTGCGCCGCGGGCACCGGCTCCTTCCTGGACCAGCAGGCGCACCGCCTGGGCTACACCATCGAGCAGTTCAGCGAACTGGCCTTGAAATCCACCACCCCGCCCCGGGTGGCCGGGCCGCTGCAGCGTCTTTGCCAAAACCGACATGATTCACCTGCAGCAGGGCGCCACGCCGGATTACGAGATCATCGCCGGTCTGTGCCAGGCCATGGGGCGCAACCTAAAAAGCAACATCGCCAAGGGCAAGACCTTCGCCCCGCCGATAGCCTTTCAAGGGGGCGTGGCTCACAACCTGGGAGTGCGCCAGGCCTTTCGGCAGGTCTTCGGCCTGGACGAGGACGGGCTCATCATTCCGCCGCATTTCTGCGCCCTGGGGGCCGTGGGCGCGGTGCTGGTGGCCCGGGAGAACCCGCCGGTTGATTTCCACCTGGACCTGGAACCCCTCAGAGAACACCTGCTGAAGGACGAGGACCAGTCCCGGCGCCTGCCGCGGCTTACCCCCCCAAGGCCTTGGGCCCGGAAGACTACCGGGTAATCGACCTGCCGGCGGACGGCTCGGTGGTGGAAGCCTACCTGGGCATCGACGTGGGTTCCATCAGCACCAACGTCGTGGTCATCGACTCCGAGATGCAGGTACTGGCCCGGGAATACCTCATGACCGCGGGCCGGCCCCTGGAAGCCATCACCGAGGGCCTGCGCCGGGTGGGCGCTAAGCTCGCCGACCGCGTGAAGATCATGGGCGCGGCCACCACCGGTTCGGGACGCTATCTCACCGGGGACTTCATCGGCGCCGACGTGGTGCGCAACGAAATCACCGCCCAGGCCACCGCCGCCGCAGCCATCGACCCCAGCGTGGACACCATTTTCGAGATCGGCGGCCAGGACTCCAAGTTCATCAGCCTGTCCCACGGCGCCATCGTCGATTTCATGATGAACAAGGTGTGCGCCGCCGGCACCGGCTCCTACCTGGAGGAGCAGGCCGAAAAGCTGGGCATCTCCATCCGGGGCGAGTTCGGCGACCTGGCCCTGGCCGGCAAAAACCCGGTGCGCCTGGGCGAGCGCTGCACCGTGTTCATGGAGTCCGACCTGGTGCACCACCAGCAGCGGGGCGCGGCCCGGGAAGACCTGGTGGCCGGCCTGTCCTACTCCATCGTCCAGAACTACCTCAACAAGGTGGCGGAAGACCGGCCCATCGGCAACAATATTTTCTACCAGGGGGCCACCGCGGCCAACCAGGGCATCGTCGCCGCCTTTCAACAGGTGTGCGGCAAAAAGATCACGGTGCCGCCCCACCACGACGTCACCGGGGCCATCGGCGCCGCGCTCCTGGCCATGCGGGAACGGGACTGGGAGACCTCCCAGTTTAAGGGGTTCGACCTGGCCGACCGGCACTACGATATCACTTCCTTTGAATGCGGCGGTTGTCCCAATAACTGCGAGATCCGCCAGGTGAAGATCGAAGGGGAAAAACCCCTGTTCTACGGCAGCCGGTGCGAAAAATACGAAGTGGGCAAAGTCCAGAAGCAGTATGATCTGCCGGACCTGCTCCTGGAGCGGGAAAACTGGCTCTACGGCGAAGAGCCCCCCAAGGAAGGCAAGCGCGGCCCTATCGGCATCCCCCGGACCATGTTCTTCCAGGAACTCATGCCCTTCTTCCGGGCCTTCTTTGAGGACCTGGGCTTCACGGTGGTCTTCTCCCCCAAGACCAACAAGAAGGTCATCAACCAGGGGACCGAGGCCATGGCGGCGGAGCCCTGCTACCCGGTGAAGGTGGCCCACGGCCACATCCTGGCCCTCTTAAAGGACGGGGTCAAGCGCATCTTTCTGCCCAGCCTCATCGACCTGCCCCATCCCCATCCCGAGATCGGCAGCGGGGTGGTCTGTCCCATGGCCCAATCCCTGACCTACACCGTGCCCACCGCCATCGATTTTGCCGATTACGGCGCCAAAATGCTCTCCCCGGTGCTCTATTTCGGCCGGGGCGACCGCCGGCTGCGCCAGGGTTTGCGGGAGTTGGGGAAAGAACTGGGAGTGGGCGTCCTTCCAGGTGAGCCGGGCCATGCGCCGGGCCCAGGCGGCCCAGCAGGCCTACTACGACCGCCTCAAGACCCGGGGCCGGGAAATCCTGGCCTCCTTGCCCCCCAACGGCCGCCTCATGGTCCTGATCGGCCGGCCCTACAACGCCCTGGACCCCGGCATGAACCTCAACCTGCACCGGAAGCTGCGGCAGTTGGGGGTGCTGGCCCTGCCCATGGACTTTCTGCCCGTCGATACCGTGGACGACCTGGATGAAATCAAGCCCATGTACTGGCGCTTCGGCCAAAAGATTCTGGGAGTGGCGGAACTGATCCGCAAAGACCCCCGGCTCTACGGCATCTATATCACCAATTTCGGCTGCGGCCCCGACTCCTTCATCCAGCACTTCTTCAAGGACCGCATGCGGGGCAAGCCGTACCTGGAAATCGAGATTGACGAGCACTCCTCCGACGTGGGGGCCATCACCCGGCTGGAGGCGTTCCTGGACAGCCTGAAAAACGTCACGGTGGAACCGGCCCCGGTGCGTCTGTCACCTTTCCGGTACCGGGTTACCGGCAATCTCAAGCGCAAGATCTACCTGCCCCCCATGACCGACCAGGCCAAGGCCATCGTGGCGGCGTTCCAGGCCTGCGGCGGTGAGGCCGAGGCCCTGCCGCCCTCGGATGAAGAGACCCTGGAACTGGGCCGCCAGCTCACTTCGGGCAAGGAATGCTATCCTCTCATCCTCACCACCGGCGACCTGGCCAAACTGTTGCAGCGCCCGGGCTTCGAACCGGAGAAGAGCGCCTTCTTTATGCCCGCGGCCGACGGCCCCTGCCGCTTCGGCCAGTACCACCGTTTCCACCGCATGGTGCTGGACGACCTGGGGTTTCCCCAGATGCCGGTCTACTCCCCGGATCAGAACGAAAACATGTTCAAGGAAGTGGGCCTGGTGGGCGGCGACTTCTCCCGGATCGCCTGGAACGGCATGGTGGCCATCGACCTGCTGGAAAAGAAACTCCGGGAGACCCGGCCCTATGAATCCACCACCGGCGAATCCGACAAGATCTATGCGCACTATCTCCAAAGGGTCGTCCAGACCTTGCGGGACCGGGGCGACCTAACCGGCGTCCTCAAGGAGTCCCGGCGGGAATTCGACGGCGTCTCCCTGAGCCTCAACGGCGGCAAGCCCGTAGTAGGGGTGGTGGGGGAAATCTATACCCGGGCCAACGAGTTCTCCAATGAAAATGCGGTGCGGGAGATCGAGGCCCTGGGAGGCGAGGTCTGGATGCCGCCCATCGGCGAGTGGCTCCTCTACGTCACCCACAGTTCCAAGGCTACGGCCCTGGTCAACCGGCGCTTCCGGGAACTCCTGACCGTCTGCCTGGAAGAGCGGGTCCAGATAAAGGACGAGCACCGGCTGAACGAGATCTTCCGCGGCAGCATCAAGAACCTGGAAGAACCCTCCATCCCCGAGACCCTGGAGATGGCCAAGGACTACCTGCACCCCTCCTTCGAAGGCGAGGCCATCCTGAGCATGGGCAAATCCCACGACTTCGTGCGCAAGGGGGCCTGCGGCCTGGTGAACATCATGCCCTTCACCTGCATGCCGGGCACCGTGGTCAACTCCCTGTTCAAGCTGTTCAGGGAGCGCCACGACAACATCCCCTTCCTCAACCTGGCCTACGACGGCCAGGAACAGACCCACACCCGGACCCGCCTGGAGGCCTTCATGTACCAGGTGCGCCAGTTCAAGAGCCGGAAGGGGTAGGAATCTAAGCAGATCTGGGGGAAGAGGCTAAGGGCTGTTTCGTAAATGGCCCCTGCCCCTGCCCCTCCCCAAACCCCCATTCCCAAACTCCAGTAAGTATTATAGTAAAATGTGAGGGCGGGCACTGCCCGCCATGTAGAGTGCGCACCGCGCCCCTTAGAAAGATTCGATTAGCACAAAAAAGGCTTCTGGACCCCCCCACAAAAGGTCAATTTCGCTATTCAGATGATATCGTCAATTTTGCCGAGTTTGATGATAAGGGCGTATAGTGGCAAGATAATCGCTACTCTTGAATATCGGTTCTCAACATTCTGGAATAATCAGTTTTTCAGCGAAAAGTGTGCTATCATGCCTCCCACGAGACAATTTGGCTAACAAGGATGAACCTTCTCGGGGTTAAACTCGGGGAGAGAGGTCCCCAAGAACATTTTTTGACAGCGTTCTTGTGCGGCGCTCAGAATGACATCTTAAGGTTAAGAGGCTGTGAAATAACTTCTTGATACCACCTGTGTTTCCTCTCGCAAGAGTCCGGCTCCCTGCATGCATCACTGCTGTTTACCTGAGGTAGGTAGCGCGGCGGCGAAAGCGGAAGATGCTAAGACCCAGCATCATTAGCCCCAGGGCAGACATGCTTGCCATCTCCGGCCACAGGTCGGCCAGCCCCACTGCCTTGAGAAAAATGCCTTGCACCACGATCATAAAATAGCGGAGTGGGTTCGCATAGGTAATATACTGAAAAAACTCGGGCATATTGGCGATGGGGAAAATCAGGCCGGAAAGCATGATCGCCGGGGTCATCAAAAACGTGCCCCCCATCAAGGCCTGCTGCTGGGTGGAGGAAACGGTAGAAATGAGCAGACCCAGCCCTACGGCGCTGAACAGGAAAGTCAGGGTCCCGATCAATAACACCAAGGAGCTGCCTCGAAAGGGCAAATCGAACCAAAAAATACTGAACACGGTCACCAGAACCACGTCTCCCAGGGCGATGAGGATAAAGGGAACCGTCTTGCCCAACAAGAACTCAAACGGTCTGATGGGAGTGACCATGATCTGCTCCAGGGTGCCCATCTCTTTTTCCCGGACTACAGCCAGAGCGGTCAGCATCATACCGACCAGCATCACCACAATGGCGACGACCCCCGGGACAAAAGCGATCCGGCTGATCAGGTTAGGGTTGAACCAGACCCGGGATTGAACGACCACGGGAGGCTCCAACCCTCCCCGGCCAGCGGTATGACGATAGCGCAACCGCAGGATCTGTTGGGCAGAATCCTGGAGAATAGAGCTGGCATATTTGGCCACGATCAAGGCGGCATTGGAATCGGTGGCATCGATGATGAGTTGCAGCCGGGCGGTATGGCCTGCTTTGATCTGCGCCGCGAAGTCCGGGGGGAAATGCAGGGCCAGAGTGACCTCACCGTGATCAATGAGACTGCGCAATTGAGTCTCGCTATTGATGTAGTCGCGCAGAGTAAAATACTCCGAGGCGCCGAACCGGTTGATTAAATCCTGGCTCTCGGGGGAGTGGTCTTCATCAAAGATGGCGGTGGGGACATGCTTGATATCAAAATTGGTGGCATAGCCATACACCATAATTTGAAAGAGGGGGGGCAGGATGAGGAAGATGCGCAACCGGCGGTCCCGCCAGACCTGGATAAACTCCTTTCTCATCATGAACCAGATGCGTCTCAGCATGAAACTCAGCCCAGCTTTTTAGGGGATTTCCAGACGGCCATCGAAAGAAACGCGACCGCAAAGATAAACAGGATCAAAGCTTCGGGCCAGAGGATGCCCAGCCCGATACCTTTGAGATAGATGCCCTTAAAAATGGTCACCAGATATTTGCCCGGCACCACGCTGGAGATTATTTGCAGGGGCCAGGGCATCAGGCGGACGGAGAAGACAAACCCCGAAAGCAGCAGAGCTGGCAAAAAAGTCACCAGCATAGCCGTCTGAAAAGCCTGGAGCTGATTTTTAGCGGTGACGGAGATAAGCAACCCCTGACTCAAGATAACCACCAGGAAAATCGCCGACAGCCCGATCAACAGCAGCACGTTGCCCCGCAGCGGCACATGGAAGGCCCACTGTCCCATGGCCATGGCAATAACCAGGTCCAGCAAACAGATGAGAAAATAGGGGGATAGCTTTCCCAGGATCAGTTCCGATCTTTTCAGGGTGGTGGACATGAGACTCTCCAAACTGCCTCGTTCCACCTCTCGGACCACCGTCAGCGCGGTAAGCAGGGTGCCTACCAAGGTCATGATCACGACGATCAGACCGGGTACGATAAAGGCAATGCTCTCCAATTCCTCATTAAACCAGAAGCGCACGTCGCTTTGCAGCGGAGGTTCCACTCCCCGAAACCCCAGGCGTTCCAGTCGGCTTAAAATCAGGTTTTGATTATAGTTGAAGGTAATGGCCTGGGTGTAACCCAAGACGATATTGGCGGTGTTGGGCTCAGTGCCGTCCACAATAGCCTGGAGGTAGGCGGTATGCCCTTTTTTGATGGTGGAGGAAAAGTCTTCCGGCAGCACTAAAGCTAGCCGCGCCGACCGGTCGGTGATGAGGGGATCTATTTCCTTATAACCGGAGACCGGGTAACGCAGGTCAAAATAAGGCGAGCCCTGAAAATCCAGGATTAAATCCCGACTGCAGCTTCCTGGGTCCCAGTTGCACACCGCCAGCGGGATATGTTTGATATCAAAGGTTAAGGCATTCCCATAGATTAAGAGGAGCATGATGGGTAACAGAATAATCAAGATGAGGCTGCGGGGATCGCGCCGGATGTGGAGGAGCTCTTTGCGAAAGACCGCCCAGGTGCGTCTGAAACTCATCATACCGGATAGTTGCCCTTGTGCCTGCTCTGCCCATCTCAGGGTTTTTGACCCTCCAGATAGATAACCGCCTCGGCCGGCATACCTTTCTTGAGCTCATGATTAGGGTTGCTCAGGCTGATTTTGGTGCGATAGACCTGCGTCACCCGCTCTTTATAAGTTTCTACGGCCTTGGGGGTAAATTCCGCGTTGTCTGCGATAAAGGAAACCGTCCCGGGGTATTTTTTTCCGGGGTAAGTATCTACGGAAACCTCGGCTTTCTGACCATAGTGTACAAGAGCCAAAAAGGTCTCAGGCAGGTACCCTTCGAACCAGACATTATCCAGATCACCCACGGACAGCACGGTAGCGCCCACCGCCGCCACTTCCCCGGGTTGGGCCGCCCGCACTAGGACTACGCCATTAACGGGGGAAGTCAAGGTGGCATAACCCAGGCGAGATTTGGCCAATTCCAAGCCGGCCCTGGCCAGCTTCAGGTCGGCGTCACGCACTCTGGCGGGCCGCCCCGGCACTGCATTAGCCAAATCCAGTTTTCCCTGGGCCACCTCCACTTCCTGGCGCAAATCTTTGGGATCGAGTTCGGCCACCACCTCCCCGGCTTTCACTTCCTGGCCTTCTTGAAATTTTATGGCAGCGATCCTGCCCGGCACCATAAAGGCCAAATCGGTCACGGTAACCCCGATATGTCCGGATAGCCGGAGGGTTTTCTCCTGACTTTTCGATTCCGCCCGCTCTACCAGGAAGGAGATCAAGCTACCGCCCACCAGCAAAAATATCAGCAAAACCCAAAACCGTTTCAAAGCAGTCGCTCCTCTCTATCGATTCTTTGTGGGTTAATGTTAAGAGCAGCCTCGGAGATCTGCAAGTGAAAAGGTTAATTATAGAAAGAAACCTATCTGCCAAAGGATAACTAATGAGAAGCTATTACAAAACCTATCTTCGGATATAATTGTTTCTGAGTTTAGCGAATAAACTATTCTTTTCAATTAAATATATGCTTCATAAAGGTCAGGGTGACAGAGAATATCAGGTTTTGCCATGACTTAAAAATCTTTAAGCGGGATGACTGTCTTATATTTCCCGGTAACCGGGTCATTGGGAATGTCTCTGACTACCTTTATATGCAATTTCACAGTTTTATCAACAGGTTTCGCCGTAAAATTTCTGTTATCCGTTGTCGGATGGCCGCCAGGACCGTTTCTTTATCACCATCGATGATAACTTTCATGAGCAGTTCATTTCTCGGTAACTGAATATACTGAAATCTCTTCAAGCCGATAACGAAAAACTCCACCAAAACGCTGGGATGTACAAAGTCTCGTCTTGCCTTCCCCCGTATCATACCATAAAAAATCTTCCTCCCGGCCCGCTAAATTGCTGATAGTAGGTAAGGGTGAGCCACAACGGCAGGGATGTCCGCTTATTACTATCTCGTCATTCATGCGATAGCGAATCAACGGTTGGGTGTAATTATATAAATTGGTGAGAAGTAGCTTGCCCGGATGTGTGCCGCCACGGGGCTCAACTGGTCATCCAAGGCTCTTTAATATATGCCAGTCGGTCCCCATATGGAGGTCTTGATGGAGATCGCACTGAGCCGCCATACACGGCGATTCCGTAGCTGCATAAAGATTAAGTGGTTCTTCTTCCGAAAACTCGCTGACCGTCTCTTTGACCTCGGAAGTCAGCGGTTCGGAGGTGCTGATAATCCGTTCGGGCCTGACGGAAATTTTGCCCCGGAGCTGTTCTTGGGAAAGGAGATAGATCCCCGAGGAGTAACCACACAGCACATCCGGTTGGAAAGCGTCGATTTTTGCGTTAATTTTTTCGAGAGGGGTGTTAATGGGAAGGGAAAGGAAATCCACCAAGAAAGGGGGTGCGTCCGAGGAGGTGCTGGCTGCGGCGTAATGGCCATCGGCAGTACCGATAAAAGCCAGCCTGGTCCTCCGGGGAAAATGAGACCGGGGCTTCACCACCCTGGTCACGATTAAGGCTTTGACCAAGGCCCACTCATTGGGGGCATAGGCGAAATGGCTGATGGACCCGGAAGAGCCGGAGGTATGCATCACCGTATAAATATTGCGGTATTTTTCTCTGGGATCCTGCGAAACGGTCAAAAATTTTTCCAGGTTTTTTCTTTTCAAAAATGGATCACAG
>CAVVFW010000012.1:0-277303 GCA_963747645.1 uncultured delta proteobacterium
ACCGTGTGGCGCCAGGGACCCCGCCCCCGATTTCCTCGACGATGCTCCCCAGGGTGACGCCCATAGGGACTTCCACCAACCCGGAGTTTTTTACCTTGCCCACCAGGGAGAAGATCTTGGTGCCGGTGCTGTGGGGCACCCCGACTTTGGCGTAAAACTGGGCTCCATGGTCGATGATATAGGGGACGTTGGCCCAGGTTTCGACGTTGTTGATCACGGTGGGGCGGTTCCACAAGCCTTCTTCCACCGGGTAGGGGGGGCGGGTGACGGGTTCGCCCACCCGGCCCTCAATGGACGCCAGGAGAGCGGTTTCCTCCCCGCAGACAAAGGCGCCGGCGCCGCGGCTGATGTGGACATCGAAATTGAACCCCGTTCCCAGGATGTTCCGGCCCAGGAGACCCAGGGCGCGGCCTGCTCAATGGCGATTTGGAGGTCCGCACCGCAAAGGGGTATTCGGCCCTGACATAGAGGTAGCCCTGTTCGGAGCCCATGGCCCGGGCCCCGATGGCCATGCCTTCCAGAACGGCATGGGGGTCGCCTTCCATGATGGCCCGGTCCATGAAGGCGCCCGGGTCGCCTTCGTCGCCGTTGGCGACGATGAAGACCGGCCCCGGGTTTTCCCGGGCATTTTCCACCACCTTTCTCCACTTAAACCCGGTGGGGAAGCCGCCCCCGCCCCGGCCCCGCAAGCCGGCGACGGTCACGGTGTCGATAATCTCGTCCACGGACATCTGGCTCAAGACCTTGACCAGGGAGCGGTAGGCCCCGGCCTTGAGGGCATCGTCGAGATCCAGGGGGTCGATGAGCCCCACATTTTTGAGGATGACCTTCTGCTGTAATTTATAGAACGGCACTGCCGCGGCAGACTGATACCGGTTGCCGTTGTCGGAGTAGAGCAGGCGCTCCACCACCTTTCCTTCTCTCAGGGTCTGGTCGACGATGTCGGGAACATCCTGAGGTTTGACCTGGACGTAGAACAGATCATGGGGATACAGGTTGACGAGGGTGCCCTGGCTGCAAAATCCATGGCAGCCGGTCTCTTTAATGAGTGGCTTGACGTCTGCCGCGAGGTGACATTCCTGAATGGCAGCCTTGAATGCCTGGGAGACTTTATCGGCCCCCTGGGCCAGGCAGCCGGGGCCCAGGCAGACCCTGACCACCGGCCGGTCCGGTGCGGCGAGCAGGCGGGCTCGCAAGCTTTCCAACTCAGCAACACTTTGGAGCTTACCCATACATTCCTCCTCAACCCGACTCGTCGTCAGATTTTTCCAGGCGCTTTTTCAAATTGCGGATGGTGGCCCGGCCTAAATAATCGTTGTCAATCATGACTACCGGGGCCAGGGCGCAGGAACCGAGACAGTTCACCGTATCCAGGGTGAACTTGAGGTCATCGGTGGTTTGGCCCCGGGCCACCCCGAGGTTCCGTTCACAGGCCTCCACCAGGCGTTGGCCGCCCTTGAGATGACAGGTGGTACCCAGACAGACCTTGATTTCATGCTCGCCCCGGGGTTCCAGGCTGAAAGACTTATAGAACGTGGCTACGGACCAGGCCTGGGTGAGGGGCACCCCCAGATGATCACAGATCAGGGTGAGGTGTTCCTCCGAGATGTAGCTGAACTCGGCCTGGACATCCTGGAGGAGGTTGACCAGATGCTGCGGGTGACGGGGATAGAGTTCTAAAATAACTTCAATGTCTCTTCTGGGGGTTTTCATCCCTGGCCTCCCATTTTTCTCAAAATATTTTTATGAACTAAAGGGCAATATATGTGCCATACAATTAAGTTGCTGAAATTGCAGGGATAATATTTTTTTCCTTATGTGCAATTGTGCCGCTAATGACACATCATGAAACACATAACTAATTTAAATTTATTTTAAATTCAGTATTTAATGAAACAAATATGAAACAGCAGTGGGAAACTGAGACAGAGGGCGGCGATGCCTTACAGCAGGTCGTGGGCCTTCATCTTGCGCCACAGGGAACTGCGGCTGATCCCGAGGACCCGGGCCGCGGCCTCCCGGTTGCCCCGGGACTGGTGCAGGGCTTTTTGAATGAGCAGGCGCTCGCTGTCGTAGCGCTGCCGGTGCAGGCGGGCCGGGGGGCCGGCCGGGGATGGGGGGATTCCAGTTCGGGGAGCAGGTCTTTGGTGATCACCGTGCCTTTGACGAACACAAAGGCATATTCCAGCACCCTCTCCAGTTCCCGGATATTGCCCGGCCAGGCATAGTTCTGGAAGAGGCTCATCACCTTGGGGTCGACCCCCCGCACTTCTTTGCCGTATTTGCGGTTGAGCCGGGCCAGGAGGTGGTTCACCAGGGGAGGGATATCCTCCGGCCGGTCCCGGAGCGCCGGTAAAGAGAAGGGGACCGTCCGCAGGCGGTACAGCAGATCCATGCGGAAGCGGCCATGGCGCACCTCCTCCATGAGGTTTCGGCTGGTGGCGGCGATAATCCGGGCGTCCATGGGAATGGGCCGGGAACTGCCTACCCGTTCGAGGACCTTGGATTCCAGGACCCGGAGCAGCTTGACTTGCAATTCCAGTTTGAGTTCGCCGATTTCGTCCAGAAACAGGGTGCCGCCTTTAGCCAATTCAAAGCGGCCCACCTTGTTGCTGATAGCTCCGGTGAAGGCTCCCTTGACGTGGCCGAACAATTCCGATTCCATCAGGGTCTCCACCAGGGCCGAACAGCTGAAGGCCACAAAGGGGCCTTGGGCCCGGGGGCTTTGGAGGTGGATGGCCTGGGCGAAAAGATCCTTGCCGGTCCCGGATTCTCCTTCGAGGACCACCGTCGCCTCGGACCGGGCGACGTCGGGCACCATGGCCAGCAGGCGTTTCATAGGGGGGCTCTGGCCGATGATCGTTACTTCCCCCTGCATGGGCGCCCGGGCCTCCCGCCGGGGCAGGGCCAAACCCAGGAATTGAAAGGTTTCCACGGCCCCGACAATCGCCGCTCTTTTATTGCGGATGGGGGCGGTACTGATGAGGAAACTGAGCCATCGTCCCGCTTTATCCCGGATGCGCACCTCCTGGTCTTTCCGGGTGACGCCGTCTTCCAAGGTGGCTTTCAGGGCACACCCGGTTTTGCAGTGGTCCGCCTGAAAGACCTCCCAGCAGTAGCGTCCCACCACTTCATCCGGGCTAAAGCCGGTGAGTTCCTGGGCTGTGAGGTTGAACGCGGTTATGGTCCGCCGGGGGTTGACGATGAACAGACCGCGGTCCAGGTGCTCGAACAGCGCCTCGGGTCCCACCCCGAGTCCCAGGTTATCCCAGGCCAACCGGGATTTGGTGTGGGGGTCATCATGGAAAGCCAGCACGGCCCCGGTAATTTTCTGGTCCGGGCTATAGAGCGGGGCCATAGAATATTTCAGGAACCGCGCCTGTTCTGACGGGAGCCGGATCTGGGTCAAGATCTGGGCCCGCATGACGCCTGACGCCAGAGTTTCCTTCAACGCCAATTCGGCCTGGGCCAGATGGGCTTCGGGGAAAATTTCGGACAGGGGCAGGGTCTTCCCGGGCGCAAACCTCCTCCTGAGGAGCCTTTCGGCCTGGAGGGTAGCCGACAGGATCACCTGGTCGGCGGAGAGGATGAGGATCCCATCTCCCCCGGGGAGGTCGTCATAATCGTAATGGTCCTCGCTCACCTTGAGCCTCGGCCGGAATCGATAGGAACCCGCCAATCCCGAAGGTCTGGTGGTTAGATGATCGGGTGGGGAGGAAACGCGTTGGTGCTATTCTACGCCCAAGGCAACGATATTTCAAGGAGTTCTTCTCACCGGGATAGGGTCGGGGTGGCGCCGGTGTTCCGCCAGGGCTTTGCAGGGTGCGCACCGCACAGGGGATGGGTGCGTTGAGGCATTAATTTTTCCCGTGGGGGAGGGGTTAAGGGCTTGGGCCCTCGGTCCCCCCCCTCAAAATCTTTATCCTTCCTCACCATTCTTAATCCGCTGAATGAGGCCCGAGACCGACACGGCCTCGGTGACAGGGAGCAGCACCACCTGGCCGCCGTAGCTGGCGACGATCTCCCGGCCGGCTACCTGGGCTTCCGGGTAATTACTCCCCTTGGTGAGGATGTCGGGGCGCAGGCCGGCCAGGAGCTCGGGCAATTGATCGCTGGTGAAGACGGTGACATAGTCCACCGCGGCCAGGGCCGCCAGGATGCGCACCCTCTGTTCCTCCCCGATGACCGGCCTGCCTTCCCCCTTCACCTGCCTGACCGACGCATCCGAATCCACCGCCACTACCAGGGCGTCCCCCAGGCCGCGGGCTTCTTCCAGGAATTTGATGTGGCCGCCGTGGAGCAGATCGAAGCAGCCGTTGGTGAACACCACCTTTTTCCCCTGGGTCTGGAGCTGGGAAGCCAGCAGTTTTAATTCGGGCACGGTCCGGATTTTTTCTTCCAGCCGGGTTCCTTCACGGCCCAACTCCCGGGCCAGCTCGGCCCGATAGACCGGGGCGGTGCCGACCTTGCCCACCACCACCCCGGCGCCGATGTTGGCCAACGTGGCTGCCAGGACCGGATCCCGCCACAGGGCCAGACCCAGGGCCATGAGGGCCGCCACCGTGTCGCCGGCCCCGGAGACGTCAAATACTTCCCGGGCCCGGGTGGGGATGACGAGAGGGGGCTCCCCGCCGGCAAAGAGGAGCATGCCTTCCGCCCCCAGGGTGATGAGCAGGTAATCAAGGCCGAGGCCCTCCCTGAGGCTGGCGCCGGCTCGCAGCAAGTCCTCCCGGCGGGCCAGGGAATAGCCCACCGCCAGCTCGGCTTCCTTGCGGTTGGGGGTGATCACCGTGGCCCCGGCATAGAGGGAATAGTCCGGTCCCTTGGGGTCCACCACCACGGGATACCCCCGGCTGCGCCCCTGGGCGATCAATTCTTGCAGTACGGCCGGGGTGAGGACGCCTTTAGCGTAGTCGGACAAGACCAGGGCCTGGAGTCCGGGCAGGCGGGCGCTCAAAAACTCCCGGGCGGCGGTTTCGAAGGTGGGCGGTGCCGGGGTCTGGCTTTCCCGGTCGATGCGCACCACCTGCTGGGAGGCGCCGATGACCCTGGTCTTCCGGGAAGTGCGGCGCAACGGGTCCGTCAAGAGGCCGTCCACCCCCACTCCCAGCCTGACCATCTCCTGGGTCAGCAGGTGGCCGGGGTTATCGTCTCCCACCAGTCCGAGAACTTCCACCTGGGCCCCCAGGGCCACCAGGTTGTTAACCACGTTGCCGGCGCCCCCCAGGGTGCGGGTCTCCCGCTCCACCTCCACCACTGCCACCGGGGCCTCCGGGGAGATGCGCTCCACCCTTCCCCAGAGGTACTCATCCAGCATGAAGTCACCGGCCACCAGGACCCTGAGGGTTGAGAACCCCGAAAGGTCCAGGTCACGGAGACGATCCCCGTACATTTCCAGCCAATCCGGCGCTTTGGGAGACATGGCTTCAGGTTCCTGCTTGAAGAAGTTCGAGATTCAAAGGTCAAGGAACAGGGAGCGACTTCCTTGAAGCCGCGCATCTTTTCATGATTTCCGGGGAAGTCTAAGGCCCATGACTGCCTGTTTTAAATAGTTTTTCGCCGGGTGCGTTCCGGGCACCGAATAATTCAAAAAAATCGAGGTATTGGCTGGGATTGCCCACCTTACCCAGTCTCGGACGGTGCGCAACACGGCCCATAGACAGCTACCAGAGGAGACGGGCCCGGAGGCCCGCCCCACCGGGTTGTTACTCTTTCACCTTCTGGCCGATATGGAAGTAGGTAAATCCCAAATTGGCCAACTTGGCCGGATCGTAAAGGTTGCGGCCGTCAAAAATCACCGGGGCCTTCATCAGGGACTGCATCCGTTCAAAATCAGGCTCCCGGAATTTGGCCCACTCGGTACAAACAATCAGGGCGTCGGCCCCTTTTAGGGCCTCGTAGGTCGAAGGGGCATAGGTCACGGCTGGATTATCCCCTAATTGCTGCCGGGTTGCGGGCATGGCCTCCGGGTCATGGGCCTGGACCCGGGCCCCGGCTTCCAGCAGACGGGAGATGATAGTCAGGGCCGGGGCGTCCCGGATGTCGTCCGTTTGGGGCTTGAAGGACAGTCCCCAGACGGCAAAGACCCGCCCCTTCAACTCGTCCTTAAAGTAGGCGCCTATGACCTCCAGAAAGAGCCGGCGCTGTTCCCGGTTGACGGCCTCCGCCGCCTCCAGCAGGCGAGGCGTGTACTTGAAGGCATGGGCCGTATGGATCAAGGCCTGCATATCCTTGGGAAAACAAGAGCCGCCGTATCCCAACCCCGGAAACAGAAACAGGGGCCCGATGCGGCGATCCGAGCCGATCCCCTGGCGCACCATTTTGATGTTGGCCCCGGTCCGGCTGCAGATGTTGGCGACCTCATTGATAAAGGATATTTTCGTGGCCAAAAAGGCGTTGGCGGCATACTTGGTCAGTTCGGCAGACACCACGTCCATGACAATGATGGGATGGTTGGTGCGCACAAACGGCGCATACAGTTCTTTCATCAGTTCCGCCACCCGCACCTCGTCGCATCCTGCCACGATGCGGTCCGGCTTCATGAAGTCATCGATGGCGGTGCCTTCCTTGAGAAACTCCGGATTGGAAACCACGTCGAATTCGAAGACTTCGCCCCGGGCCGCCAGTTCTGCCTCCATAACCTGGCGCACCTGCCGGGCCGTACCCACCGGCACCGTGGATTTTTCCACGATCACCTTGTAGCCGTTCATGTGGCGGCCGATTTCCCGGGCTACTTGCAGTACCATGGACAGGTCGGCGGAGCCATCTTTGTCCTGGGGCGTGCCCACCGCGATGAAGCAGACCAGGCTTTCTTGAATCGCCGGCCCTAACTCGGTGGAGAAAAACAGGCGGTGTTCCTGATAATTGCGTTTAACGTAATCCTCCAACCCCGGTTCATAGATGGGAATGCGCCCCTGCTTCAGGCCTTCCACCTTGGCCGCATCCGTGTCCACACAGATAACTTCGTTGCCCATTTCGGCAAAGCAGGCTGCGGTCACCAGGCCCACATACCCTGCGCCGATTATTGCCAGTTTCATGAATCAGTTATCCTCCTCCTGAGAAAAGTTCCACCTTCAAAGTTCAAGATTAGTCTTGTGCAAGAAAGCGTAACACCGTGATAAAAAGTTTGCCACTTTTCAGGTGATGTGGGAGGGGCAAGGGCTCGTGAGCACCGGCCTAAAACAGATCAGGACTCTCTTTATTTTTGCTTTCATCCGGAAAACGCACCGGCGATCGCTTCATTTTCTCCCCTAACCCCGGAATGAACACGGTAAAACCGAACCGCTGATCATTCGGCCGGTCGGTGTATGACAGGACGACGCCCCAGCAGTCGCGTTGCAGCACTATCCCATACCTTTTTTCCAGTTTATTGTTGGTCTCAAAGGTATGCCCGTAGGTGACCCAGGTTTTTACGGAGCGCATAAGATTTAGATAGGCTTCGACGTTGATTTGTTTGGCGAAATTCTTGACGTAAACATAATTAAGATTTACATAGTTCTGCCGTGCCGAGTCAAGAATCGTCACTTTAAAATCAGCCCGGTCAAATCCTTCCTGGTAAGGAGAGACGCCGATGTTCGATCCCAGAACGAGTTGGCGCAGGGGGTGAAACTGCAATTCTCCCCAGAAGTCGGAAAAGGGATGATGGGGCTCGGAAGTGCCATTTAGACCCATGCTGGAGTTATTAAAAAAAGAAGTCTGACTGAGACGGAACCACAGGACATCCCGCACCGTGGTCTGTCCTTGCTCGTTCTGACTGCGCCAGAGAATGTTGTTGGCGACCGCGTAGGTGAGGGCATTGACGCCGCCGACGGGGTTGTCCCCCTCCCGGATGGGCAGGTTGCGATTGACCCGCGCCACCCAGCCCTGGTCCAGGGGGTCAAATTGGGGATAGCGCTGAGGATTAAACCGGGGGATATTCTCGTAGGACACTTCGGGGCGCAGGATGTGACGGAAAAAATAGGAGGATTCCGTGCCGCGACCGTAGTCCTTCGCCCAGGCCCCGGCCACGGCCACCCTGGAATCGAACAATTGCCGGGGGATAAATTGCTCCGGAGGGCCGTCAGGGACGGTGTGGTCCACGCGAAACAGGGTCTCCCTAAACCCTGTCCGGGAACTGAACGATATGCCCGGCAACGGTTGACCCTGCAGGATGAGATTGGGATGGAAATCCATCCGGTCGCCCGTCATACCGTGGGTTTGGTAGAAATAATTGTACGACGAGCTCAGCCCCAGGTAGAGCG
Source organism: uncultured delta proteobacterium (assembly GCA_963747645.1). Taxonomy (GTDB): domain Bacteria; phylum Desulfobacterota; class Desulfobaccia; order Desulfobaccales; family 0-14-0-80-60-11; genus 0-14-0-80-60-11. The sequence goes on from CAVVFW010000012.1 coordinate 8,241, forward strand.
GCAGCCCGCCCAAGGACAGGGGCACCGAATTGAACGAGGCCCCCGGCACCCGGTTAAACAGGTTGGGGTCATCGTAGACCAGTTTGTCGTAATAACGGGTGTAGAGCGTGAAATTGGCCACGGAGAAATTGCGGGCCAGCAAGAGGCTGGAAACCCGGGTATTCACATCTTGCTGCTCCAGGTCCCGGCCAAACTCCATGGACAGTTCACGAGAATAGCGGTTGAGGCCCATGTAGCCGAAATTGAAATCGGCGAGATAATTGGAATCGCTGACTCGATCCAGGGTGCCCCGGGCCTCCCAGTCGCCCAAGGGCTGGTTGATCATCCCCGAGGCCCAGTAGCGACGGTTGGTGGTGTTCTGGGTATAGCTGTCATTTAAATAGAAAAACCGGAAATTGGCCGCGGCCTCGTCGTGTCCCCGGTGCCGGTACTCTCCCCCCTGCATGTAACCCCGGTTGGAAAAAACGGTCTGGTAGAGCGTGAGATCGGAATAGTTGTTGATGGCCCAGAAAAAGGGCGCCTCCACCACCGCCCCTCCGGCCCGGTGCTGCCCATAGGAAGGGATCAAAAAGCCGCTTTGCCGGGAGCTCATTACCGGCAGGACGGCCAACGGCAGGTAGAGCACCGGAATCCCAGCCAGGCGAAAGTAGCCATCTTTGCCTGTGGCAAAGCCCTCCATGACCACTGAGAGCTTGCGGGCTGAAAAACTCCACACCGGCCGGTCCGCATCGCACGTGGTGACCTTGGCCTCCTCGGCGTAATACGTCTTGTCGCCGGTCTTGCGTATCAGGGGACTGTCGACGTGAAAGTGGTTTTTTTTCAGGAAGAGCCGCGCCCCCTGCATCTCGCCGCAGCGCGTCGCCAGGTTGAATTCGCCTTCCTGGCCGGTAAAGATATCTTCTCCCAGAACCAGGACCACATTGCCCTTGACCCGGGCTATTTTCGTGGTCTCATTGACCTCTACCTGTTCGGCGTTGATGCGGCGGTCTCCCTGGCGTATTTCCACTCGGCCTGCCGCGGTATAGAGGTGGTTGGCGGCATCATACGTAACCGTATCGGCACGGATCTTCCAGGGCCCCCCCTCGAAGCGCTGGCCTTTGAACAGATCCATCTCCGTAACTGCCCCGGCGCTCCCCACGGTGAGAAGGAAGATCAGGCACCCTAAGGTTAGGATCAAGTTTCGGGCCAATACCGACTCCTGGTAGTCCGTTCCAAAACCGTTGCATCATACCACAGGCCCTCTGCTCTTTCAAGGAAGCCGGTACGGGGAATCTCCCCTTTCCCAGAGAGATTATCTTGAGGTGATGCAGGGGCGGGGCTTGCCCTGGTGTCGTCAGCCGGAGCAGATTCTTTATTTTTTTTTGGGGTTGTCTGTAGTCCAAGAGGAGACGGGGACCACCGCCCGGTTTGCCCTACGCCTGGGACCATCCACGTTCGGCATCTTCGATGCCTTCCCGGACGAATCGGGGCGGCAGGCACACCTCTCCGGCCGGGTAGCCGCGGCGCTCATGGCGAGAGCTCCCGAGCTTTTTTCCCAGCCGCCGCTTAACGAGAAAGTGACAGCGTTCTTCAGCAGCCCGGACAAAGAGGCTGAAGCCAAGGGGTTCGGCGCCGATCACTTTATCAACTCCCGTGACCCCGAGGCCTTAACCAGGGCGGCAAACTCATTTGATTTTATCTTATCGACGGTGAATGTGCCGTTGGATTGGCCGGCCAGAAATCTCTGTCCGCCAGTCCGACGGGAAGTCGGGCGGCGATTGCAACCATGCTGGACTTTGCCGCCCGGCACCATATTCAGCCCACCGTTGAGTCGTATCGATTCAGTGAAATTAATGAGGCCCTGGAGAAATTACGGCATGGCAAACCGAGATATAGAATTGTCTTAAAACCCTGAAGCTCGGGCCTGACTGGTGCCCGCGACTCGGCAGCACGGTTGCGGTCTGTTAAAGCCTTAGCGCGATGGAGATGAACGCAAAGAGACCGATGATCACCAAGATAATCGCGGTCACCAATACCACTGGCCGGAACCCGGTATAGGCAAAATTCCCGAACTTGATCTGCTGCAGAATTCGCCAATGTTGGATAACCGCGGCGAGGAGGCCGAAGATTCCCAGGGCGATGAAACTCAATCCGAAAATCAGGGTGGACTGAAGGTGTTCAGGACCCCGGCGCATTCCCGCTTCTACCAGAATATCCCGGAATTTAGCGATGCCGAACCCGAAGCCGATCAGCGACAGGCAGGTGCGAATCCACGCCATGAGGGTTCGGTCGGCAGCCTCGCGGGTCCGCTCTTTGGCAAGTTCATCGGAGACTTTCATCTCCTTCGGATGTTCTTCCATTTCTCTAGCGTATCCCTATGAGGCCAGAGGGGGGAGAGCCCCTAAGCGCACCAGGCCATTAATGATATATTGCGCGGCCAAAGCCGCCTGGAGCACTGCCATGATCCAACCAAATACCCGCTGCAGCGAAGGGGACCCGTGCTTTGAGATCGGCTCGATGTTTATCAGGGCAATCAGGTTTAGCCCCATAATCACCAGCAGAGCCGCGAACACGATGCCCTTTTGCGTCCAGTTGCCGGCAGCAATAGCCATGAACCCGGCAATGGCCGCGATGCCGGGGGCCGTGACCAGGACAGGGATGGCCAGGGGAAAGGTGGCAATTGCCAGGGATGGCGGGGACTGGTCAGCGTCTTGCGGGGCGGGCAAAGACGCTGCGTCAAGCGGTTTCATGATCATCTGAAATGCCTGGCAGAAGAGGATGATGCCAGCGGTAATGACAATCGCAGCAATGGAAACACGCCAATTTTCCAACACGAGGGCGCCCAGCAGGGCCACCACGAAGACGATGATGGTGGCTATGGTTGTAGCCCGCCAGGCCACCGCCCGGCGAAATGCCGGGTCACACCCCTGGGTCAACTGGGCAAAAGGGGCAATGGCCTTGAGCGGACCCAGGGTTAAAAAGAAGATTATTAAAGCGTCTGAGATTGGAACGTGCGACAACGGACCCATGCAAACCTCTCACCTTAGCGGTTTTTCTGCATCAACCTAATCTTGCCTATTACCTGGGGCAAACTGCCTCCGCAGATCCACGGAGTTCTGAGGATCTGTGGAGGCAGGTTTTCCTGTGGCGCGGAACCGTCAGTGACTACCGGCCCCTCCCAGGAGTTTTTGCAACACCTGGTCGATGGTGAAGCTCGCCGCCTTCTGGCGCGGGGGATACTCCTTGAACGTCATCAGGAATTCTCCCACGACTTTCTGGGCCGGCAAAAACAGGTAGACGTGATCGATTATCCAGTCCCAGTAAGTGTTCGAGGTGATGTCGGCCCGTTCGAAGGGGTCGGTGCGCAGGTTGAAGAGCTTCGGAAACCGCAGCGGCACCAGCGGTTCCTGCCAGATCCGCAGGGTGCCTGCCATCCGCTGCTCCATGAAGATCAGCTTCCAGTTATCGTACCGCAGGGCCATGAGGTCGCCGTCGTCGGAGAAGTAGAAATACTCCACCCTGGGGCTCTTCTCGACCTCGCCCTTCAAGAAAGGCAGGAGGTTGTAGCCGTCCAGGTGCACCTTGAAGGTCTTGGCGCCCGGCCTGATGACCCTTGAGGAGCTTCTCCTTGATGTTCGGGTCGCCGGCGGCGGCCACGAAGGTGGGCAGCCAATCCATGTGGCTGACGATCTCGTTGGAAACGGTGCCGGGCTTGATCTTGCCGGGCCAGCGGATCATGGCCGGCACCCGGAAGGCGCCCTCCCAGTTGGAGTCCTTCTCGTTGCGGAAGGGGGTCATGGCGCCGTCGGGCCAGGAGTTCATATGCGGCCCGTTGTCGGTGCTGTACATGACGATGGTGTTGTCGGCAATGCCCAGGTCGTCCAGTTGCTGCAGCAGGGCGCCCACGCACTTGTCGTGGTCGATCATAACGTCGTGGTATTCCGACTGCCAGCGGCCGGACTGCCCCAGGCTTTCGGGCTTGGCATGCGTCCGCAAGTGCATGTGCGAAGTGTTGAACCACACGAAGAACGGTTTATCGGCCTTGGCCTGGCGGTCGATGTATTCCGTGGCCGCGGCCAGGACCTCGTCGTCGATGGTCTCCATCCGCTTTTTGGTCAGCGGGCCGGTGTCTTCGATGCGGCCGTCGGCGGAACAGCGGAGCACGCCCCGGGGTCCGTAGTTCTTCTTAAAGTTGGGGAAGTCCGCCTCGGGGGGATAGTCGCGCAGTTCCGGCTCTTCGCAGGCGTTCAGGTGGTAGAGGAAGCCGAAGAACTCGTCGAATCCGTGCTTGGTGGGCAGAAATTTGTCCTTGTCGCCCAGGTGATTTTTGCCGAACTGACCGGTGGCGTAGCCCAGCGGCTTCAACAACTCGGCGATGGTGGGGTCTTCGTCTTGCAGGCCGATATCGGCTCCCGGCATCCCTACCTTGCTCAAGCCGGTGCGGAAGACGCTTTGGCCGGTGATGAAGGCTGAACGCCCCGCGGTGCAGCTCTGCTCGCCGTAACAATCGGTAAACATGATGCCTTCGTGGGCAATGCGGTCGATGTTCGGCGTCCGGTAGCCCATCATGCCGTGGCTGTAGGCGCTGACGTTCCACATGCCGATGTCATCGCCCCAGATGACCAGAATGTTCGGTTTCTTTTCCGCTGCCATAGACCCTCCTTTTTAGGGTGCAAATAACTAGTTGAATATGCCGGGATCCTTAGTTCAGGTCCTTTCCGGCATGGGTGGGACCGCGTTGATTACCGGGAAATTCGCCTGGCCTGGACCGTCACCTCCCGGCCGTGACATTTCTTGAACTTGCGGCCGCTGCCGCAGGGGCAGGGATCATTGCGGCCGGTTTTGGGAGGCGCCGGAGCCGGCCTGCCATCCTCCTCAGTGAGAACCTGCATGACCTGCGCCGCCGGAAACCCCCGGCGCAGCAGACCAGCCAAGATCTTCAAGGGGCGGTCGACGTGCTGGAAGAACGCCCGGTAACCCTCACACAAGTAGTTCAGCCCCGGCTCCCCCGCCGGCGTGGTGAGAAACCGGTTCTTGGGACATTCACCCTTACAGGCGAATCCCACCTCGCATTCCCGGCAATAACGGGGCAGCGTCGCCAGCTTGTCGCGGCCAAAGGCGAGCTGCTGGTCGGAGCCCGCCAGGTCGATCATGTGGTTTTCCCGGATGTTGCCCAGAAGGTGTTTGGGCTCGACAAAATGGTCGCAGGAGTACAGGTCGCCATTATGCTCCAGGGCGAGTCCATGACCGCAGGTGGCATCGAAGACGCACATGCCGGAAGAGGGCAGGCCCAGCCAGTTTCTCACCGCCGCCTCGAAGGTCTGGACGAACACCCGGCCAACGTCCTGCTTGACCCATTCGTCAAAAATGGTGATCAGGAAATTACCGAGCTGTTCCGGCCGCACCGAACGCTCCGACACCATGGTCCCTTCCTGGCAGAGGGAGATCCCCGCAGCGTTGAGGCGCTCAATCGCCGGAATGAACTGCATCCAGGTGGCGCCGGCCTCGTCCCGGAGAAATCGGTAGACCTCGAGGGGATGATCAGCGTTGATTCGATTGACGGTGGTCAGAATATTATGTTCCACCCCATGCTTCTGCAACAGCCGCAAGCCTCGCATCACCCGGTCAAAGGTCGGCCGGCCGCTCTTGTCCACCCGGTGGAGATCATGCAATTCGGCGGGGCCGTCGATACTGATGCCGATGAGAAAGCCATGATCGCGGAAGAACTCGCACCATGCGTCGTTCAAGAGCGTGCCGTTAGTTTGCAGCGTGTTCTCGAAGCTCATGCCCGGCCGCTGATAGCGGTTCTGGTAGTCGATGGCGCGCTTATAGAAGTCGAGGCCCATCAGGGTCGGTTCGCCACCCTGCCAGGCCACCGTCACCTTGTCAGCGCGATGGGACTCGATGAGCTGCCGGACATACTGCTCCAGCACCGCGTCACTCATGCGAAAGTCGCTGCCGGGGTAGAGCTGGTCTTTGTTCAGAAAAAAGCAATAGGAACAGTTCAGGTTGCACGCAGCCCCGGTGGGCTTGGCCAGCACGTGGATTCGAGGGGGCAGGCTTTCAATAGGCATGAAGAAGACTCTTCAGGATGGGGGAAATTGGCGTAACCCTTACTGACCAGAAGGTAGTGCCCATTGAGCCGATGTCAAGCAGGACTCCGCAGAAAGCGGTCCTGTGCACAGGAGGCTTTTTCCTTGAATTAATGCCAGGAATGGTTAAATATACTGAGGCTCGCACCTTGCATAGGCTAGCGAGGCCTCAAATGCCGTCTAATCAGGGCCAGGAAGAATTGAGATGATGACCGGCAGGAAACTGTGGCCGCTTGTCCTGGCGTTGCTTCTCGGCGCGCAGCTTGCGCTGGCCCAAGCACCCCCCCAGACCGACCCGTTACCCTCCTGGAACGAGGGGCCGGCGAAGCAGGCCATTCTCGAGTTTGTGCGGGTCACCACCGATAAGGCCAGTTCGAAGTTCGTGCCACGTGAGGAACGCATCGCCACTTTCGACCAGGACGGCACTTTGTGGGTAGAACATCCGATGTACACACAGGTGATGTTCTGCCTGGATCGGGTTCCGGCGGCAGTCAAGGCGAAACCGGAACTGGCGGAGGTCGAGCCTTTTAAGACCGTGCTGTCCGGCAACCGGGAGGCCATGGCGAAGCTCTCGACGCAGGACCTGGAGAAGATCCTGACTGCGACGCTGACTGGCATGTCGGTGGACGAGTTCCAAGCCGAAGTCAAGAAGTGGTGCAAAACGGCCAGGGATCCGCGCTGGAAGCGGCCCTATACCGAGCTCACCTATCTACCGATGCTGGAAGTGCTGAAGTACCTGCGCGCCAGCGGTTTCAAAACCTACATCGTCACCGGCAGCGGCCAGGATTTTGTGCGCGTGTATTCTGAGGGCGTCTACGGCATCCCGCCCGAGCAGGTGGTCGGCTCCGCCGGCGCCACCAAGTACGCTTACGGCAAGGATGGCAAGCCGTTTTTGACCAGGGAACCCAAGCTGCTGCTGAACGACAACTTCGCCGGCAAGCCCGAGGGCATCCACCTGATGATCGGCCGCCGGCCCCACGCCGCCTTCGGCAACTCTACCGGCGACCGGGAGATGTTGGAGTACACCGGGGCAGGGGGCGGGGCGCGGCTCATGATGCTGGTACTGCATGACGATGCCAAGCGCGAATACGCCTATGGCCCTGCTAAGGGTCTACCGGCCACCCAGGTCGGTACCTTCACGCAGGCGCTGTTTGATGAGGCCAAAAAAGATGGCTGGGTCGTCATCTCCATGCAAAAGGATTGGCATAAAATCTTTTCCTGGGAGTAAAAGGTTAGTATTATCCAACACGGGGAGAGCCCTGAGGGGTTAGTTCGGGAGGAGAAACCATGAGGGGATGGAAGACCACACTTGTCATTATCCTGTTGCTCGTCTGGTGCACGGCTACCTGCGCGCAGGAGGAGCCAGCCTCAGGCAAAGAGGAGTCAGCGGCCGCCAAGGAAGATGACCGCCTGCCCATCTATAAGGAGGGTTGGCAGTTTTTTGTGGCCCCGTATCTGTGGGTTCCCGGAGCACACCTTGACCTCAGCCACCAGGGCAAATTTAAGGGCACCATCGTCGCTGATGTGCCCTGGTATGAACTCGTGCCCCTGCTCTTCAGCAAGGTCATGGGCGGCATGGGCCGAGTGGAGGTCTGGTACGGCAAGTGGGGAGTCTTTTCGGACACCACGTTTATTTATATCGGCGAGAGCATCAGTGCCGGAGGCGCCAGGGAGCTAAAACCTAACCCTGACCAATATCCCAATCCGGTTAATCTGCATCTCTCGGGTGACCTGAAGCTGTGGGCCCGATTGCTGTGGCAGGATGTTGGGGTGCGTTATTTGCTGGGGACCATACCCCTCAAGGCCGACAAGAAGCTTCCCGCGGCGTCTTTCGAGTTGTTGGGCGGCCTCCGTTACACTTACTACAATCAGGACACCAGCCTTAGTCTTAATGCCACCCTGACCGATCCCGTTAGCCAGCTGCAACATCAGCCGGGCCGGGAATCTATTTAGCGCCATGCAGTTGTCGATTTTTGAACCTTTCCTGGGGATGCGGGTCGGCTTCTGGTTTACGCCGAAGCTTAACCTGCTGCTCAGGGCCGACTGCGGCGGCTTTGGCTTTGTCGCCTACGACAATGTGGACAGTGTTCTTGAAGCTTTAGTGGGCTACCAGGTGCATAAAAACATTCGCATGTATGCGGGATACCGCGCCCGTTATTTTTCCGCCAACGGCAATTCCAAGGATATCGCCATCCATGGCTGGTTCCATGGCCCCATGCTGGGGGCAGCTTTCAACTTTTAGGGAAGGGCCCTGTTGATACCTCTCCGCATCTATCCGGGCCAGCCCTGACCAGGATGTGGCGCGCCTCCCGCGATTCGGCCCGCTCAGAGCATAGATAAAAAAAGCCCAAAAAGGAGGGGCGGCCCAAGGGGTCGCCCCTCCTTATACCTTTAGGTGGGAGGCTGGGGGGGAGGGCAGGGACAGCTTACGTTAAACCCTGACCCTTCCCCCAATTTCTTATCCTTCCTCGCCCTCCCGCACGAACGTCAGCCCCTTCTCATCCGCGTCCACCGTGATGGTGTCGCCTTCCTTGAATTCCCCTGCCAGAAGCATGGGCGCCAGCTTATCTTGCAGGTAGGTCTGGATAGCCCGGCGCAGGGGCCTGGCCCCGTAGACCGGGTCGTAGCCGGCGTCGGCCAGGAAGTCCCGGGCCGCGTCGGTGAGTTCCAGGGTGAGGTGCCGTTCTTCCAGCAGGCGCTTCAGCCGGACCATCTGCAGGGTGACGATCTCCCGGAGCTGCTCTTTGGTGAGGCGCTGGAAGATGAGGATGTCGTCCACCCGGTTCAGGAACTCCGGCTTGAAGTGGAGCCGGAGGGCCTCCATGACCCGGTCCCGCAGGACCTTTTCGTCACTGATTTCAGTGATGTACTGACTGCCGATGTTGGAGGTCATGATGACGATGGTGTTCTTAAAGTCCACGGTGCGGCCATGGCCGTCGGTGAGGCGGCCATCGTCCAGGATCTGGAGGAGCGAGTTGAAAACCTCCGGGTGGGCCTTTTCGATCTCGTCAAACAGCACCACGGAGTAGGGCCGGCGGCGCACCGCTTCGGTGAGCTGGCCGCCTTCCTCGTAGCCCACGTACCCCGGCGGGGCGCCGATGAGCCGGGACACCGTGTGTTTCTCCATGTATTCGCTCATATCCAGGCGGATCATGGCGGCTTCCGAATCAAACAGGAATTCGGCCAGGGCCCGGGCCAGTTCGGTCTTGCCCACGCCGGTGGGGCCCAGGAAGATGAAGGAGCCCAGAGGGCGGTTAGGGTCTTGTAAGCCGGAGCGGGCCCGCCGCACGGCATTGGAGACGGCCCGCACCGCCTCTTCCTGGCCCACCACCCGGTTGGCGATGCGCTCTTCCATGTGGAGGAGTTTCTGCTTCTCGCCTTCCAGCATCCGGGTGACCGGGATGCCGGACCACTTGGAAACTACTTCCGCCACATCCTCGGCGTCCACCTCTTCCTTGAGCATGGCCCCTTCGGCCTGCAGATCCGCCAGCTTCTGGTTTTCCTCCTCCAGTTCCTTTTGCAGATTGAGGAGGGTGCCGTAGCTCAACTCCGCCGCCCGGGCCAGGTCGCCGATGCGCTCGGCGTGGGCCGCGTCGATCTTGGCCTTCTCGATATTTTCCTTGGTGGCCTGGATCTTGGTGATGGCCTCTTTCTCCTGGTGCCAGCGGGCCGTCAGCGCGGCGCTTTTTTCCTTCAGATCGGCCAGGGATTGTTCGATCTTTTCCAGGCGGTCCCGGGAGGCCGCATCCTGCTCCTTACGCAAGGCCTCGCGCTCGATCTCCTCCTGGGTGATGCGGCGCTCCACCACGTCGATCTCCGCCGGGCGGGAATCGATCTCCATGCGCAGTTTGGAGGCGGCCTCGTCGATCAGGTCCACCGCCTTGTCCGGGAGTTGCCGGTCAGTGAGGTAGCGGTGGCTGAGGGTGGCCGCGGCCACGATGGCGCTGTCCTTGATGCGGACCCCGTGGTGGATTTCGTATTTCTCCTTCAGGCCCCGGAGGATGGCGATGGTGTCCTCAACCGAGGGCTCAGCCACCATGATGGGCTGGAAGCGGCGCTCCAGGGCGGCGTCTTTTTCAATATACTTGCGGTACTCGTTGATGGTGGTGGCGCCGACGCAATGCAACTCCCCCCGGGCCAGGGGCGGTTTGATCATGTTGGAGGCGTCCATGGCGCCCTCCGCGGCCCCGGCCCCCACCAGGGTGTGGAGCTCGTCGATGAACATGATGATCTGGCCGTCGGACTCGGTCACCTCTTTGAGCACCGCCTTGAGACGGTCTTCGAATTCGCCCCGGAACTTGGCGCCGGCAATGAGCGACCCCAGGTCGAGGGTCACCAGGCGTTTGTCTTTGAGGCCTTCGGGTACGTCGCCGTTGACGATGCGCTGGGCCAGGCCCTCGACGATGGCGGTCTTGCCCACCCCGGCTTCGCCGATGAGCACCGGGTTGTTCTTGGTGCGCCGGGAGAGCACCTGGACGATCCGCCGGATTTCACTGTCCCGGCCGATCACCGGGTCCAGCTTGCCGCTCCGGGCCATTTCGGTCAAATCCCGGCCGTATTTTTCCAGGGCCTGGAATTTCTCTTCCGGGGCCTGGTCGGTGACCCGCTGGGCGCCCCGCAAGTCGGCCAGGGCCTTGAGGATGGCCTCGGGAGTGAGCCCCTGATTCCTGAGCATCCGGCCCACCTCGGTAGCCTTTATCCGCCGCCAACGCCCAGAAAAGGTGCTCGGTGGAGATGTAATCATCTTTCATCTGGCCGGCCTGTTTGAAGGCGTCGTCCAGGGCCTTATTCAAGCCCGGGGAAATATAGACCTGGGTCTCGCCGCTCACCTTGGGCAGGCGGGTCAGCAGGTCATCCACTCCCTGGGTGACCTTGCCGGGATCGATCTCCAGTTTTTTCAGGAGGGGGCGGATCAAGCCATCCTCCTGGGCCAGGAGCGTGCGCAGCAAGTGGGCCGATTCGATCTGGGGGTTCCCCAGCTGCCGGGCCAATTCCTGGGCCCCCTGCAGGGCCTCCTGGGCTTTGTAGGTTAACTTCTCCATTCTCACTGCCATTATGTTCAAACCTCCGCTTAATATGCTAACCTTGAGAAATTACATCATAAAAAGGTAAGCATCAAAGCGAACTTGTCAAGCCATTGTGAACATGTGCTAATAGAAACCCCTTGAGGAAGGGCCCTGTGAATAAATTGACAGTCAGCGGTTTTGGGATTATGATGAAATTGGTATAGAGTATGAGTGTATTTGTCTCTAAAATAGAGTAGTTAGCTATCCGGGGATTCATGGGCGAGGAGATTTTTTGGCTCGCCAGGGGTCCTCGCGACCACGGGTAACTCATGAACATAGTGGCCATCATCCCGGCCCGCTTTGGGTCCACTCGGTTTCCGGGCAAACCCCTGGCGCCGATCCTGGGGAAACCCCTGATTCAGTGGACCTACGAGCAGGCGCTTCAGGTCAAGGATTTGGACGGGGTCTGGGTGGCCACGGATGATGGACGCATTCGGGATGGCGTGGAGACCTTTGGGGGCCGGGCCCTCATGACCCGGGACGACCACCCCTCGGGGAGCGACCGCCTGGCCGAAGCCGCCACACTCCTGAACCTGGCCCCCGAGGACATCGTCATCAACATCCAGGGGGACCAGCCGGTCTTTCCCCCGGACCTGATCTCCCAATTGTCCGGGGTCCTTACCCGAGACCCCGGGGTGGTCATGGTCACCCCGGTGCGGCGGGAGACCGATCTGCATTTGTCCGCCAACCCCAACGTCGTCAAGGTGGTGTTCGACCGGGCCGGCCGCGCCCTCTATTTCTCCCGCAGCCCCCTGCCTTTCTGGCGGGACGGCGGCCAAACTTATTATTACCGGCACATCGGCATCTACGCCTACCGGGTACAATTTCTCAAGGAATTCGTCCACCTGCCCCCCGGGCGCTGGGAAGAGGCGGAGAAGCTGGAGCAGCTCCGGGCCCTGGAGCACGGCTTTGCCATTCACATCGTGGAAACGACCGGCGACACCCGGGAGGTGGACAGCCCGGAGGACGCCCGGCAGGTAGAAGAGTTTCTGCGGCGGCACTAGCCAAAAGGTGCGCAGCGCGAGCCCTACGGAAATTTTCCGAAGCCGCCGCCCGGAAACCAGGAAGACTAAGGGACTGCAGCGCCAGAAGCCGTCGCGCCCTGGTAAAACTCCGGGAACTTTTTTGCCAGGAACGGCGTCAGCTGCTTGGCAACGATATCCGCCACCTGCGCAGCGCCGGCGTTGGTATAGTGCATCAGATCGTAATAGTAGCGGGAATTTTTGGGCATCTGTCGGGCCAGGTCGATCACCAGGACGCCTCTTTCCCGGCCCACTTCCCGGGTCATGTCGTTGTAGAGCTCCAGGACCTGCCAGGCCGTGGCGCCGTCCATATCCTTAGCCACAAACCGGTGGTCCAGATTCACCCCGCTGGCCTCATCCACGCCTCCGCCGTAAAGTACCGGCTGCGTCAACAACACCGGCAGTATGTTATGCTCCCGGCAAATGGTGACGAGTTTTTCCAGTCTGGCTCTATACGGCTGCACGTAATGGTCTTGATGATCTTTAATCAGGGCGGCCCTGGCCGCTTCCGGAACTTCGAAATGTGGCAGCTTCTTAAAGTCGATCTCCTGGGGGTCGTTCTGGTTGTTGATCATGGTTGACTTGGGGAAATAGTAGCGATACAGGTTCAAGGCGGCGGCGGCCAGTTCGCTGTGTACCGCGGCGGAAGCCAAAAAGCGCTCCAGGGAGCGGAAGTTAACATCATGAATTCTCTGATCAAAATCACGTTCGCCCCGGAGCCCCAGGTCATTAATCCCCACCAGGAAGAGCACCACCTTGGGTTTGAGCTTCACCAGGTAATCCTGCATCAGGATGTAGTGGCCGAAGGTGGAATTGCCGCTGAGACCGGCATTATTAAGCCACAGGTGGTTGAAGCGGCGCTGCAAGTTCACGCCCAAGTCGTGGGGCCAGGTATGGTTTTCCGCCAGATCAAAACATTCGGTGGTGCTGCCGCCCACGGTGACGATCGTCAGGTCCCGGGAAAAATCGGCGGGCGGCTCCGGGCCCCGGAACCCCAGGGAATTGCGTTGTTGGACCACGACCTTATCCAGTTTCCCCAACCCGTGTTCATGATGGATGATTTCCTTCTTATTGATGGGCAAGATAATTTTATTACCCTTGATTCTGAAGCCCAACGGATTATAAACTCTTAAGATCAGCTCACAGAAACCTAAAACTAAAACCAGGCTTATAAGTAAAACCAAAAGGTTTTTGCCAACATTACCCAATCTGTTCCACATTGTTGTTTGTGATACTTCATTTTGTGCCATGAGCTGCCACTCCTGATCTCTTTTATGTATCACGAGTTACTGAATTGTCAAGGGGAATCCAGCCCCGGCGTCAACACAGTTCCGGCTATTGCGAAAATCATACGGTAACAACAGACGACAGTTGATTACTGCGGCCCCGGCCTAATCGCTTGCCAGGAGGGCCGGATTTGACTATAGTTGCCTAAAAAGGCCCGCCAGGCTACTGATCAACGCCACAGGCTCTTATGGTCTCTTCCGCAAAACGGCAAATTTCCCCCGTGGTCATCTCCACGGCCCTGGGGCATGATGGTCGGGGCATCTTCCCCTACACCCTGCTCCCCGGCTACCGCCGGCTCGTGGCCGCGGTCCGGGATACCGGGGCCACGGTGTTCACCAAATCCGCCACCCGCTTTTACCGCCGGGGCAATTTCGTCCCCGCCAACCCCCTCACCTGGAAGTATATCCGGAGGCTCCCGGATCGGGGTATGCTCAACGCCTACGGACTCACCAACGCCGGGGTGGAAGCTTGCGCCCCGGATATCCGGCAGGCTTGCGACCTGGGGTTCAAAGTCATCCCCAATCTCTATCCCGAGTTCATCAAGGGCACGGATACCGCCATCCAGGAGACGCTGGCGGCCGTGGAGGCCTACCGGCAGCACCTGGGCCCCCTCTTCCGGGCCCTGGAACTCAATTATTCCTGCCCCAACTCCGAGGAGGCCATTGCCAAAAATGTGGTCCAGGCGCTCCAGTGCACCCGGAAAGTGCGCAGCCTCTATCCCCAGCTGTTTTTAATCGCCAAGCTCAGCATCTGCCACCCCTACGAGTTCGCCCAGGAACTGGAGCGCATCGGCATCAACGGCCTCCACGCCATCAACACCATCCCCTACAATATTGTCTTTCCGTTTCAGCGCTCCCCCCTGAACGAAGTGAGCGGCGGCGGCGTCTCCGGGGGGCCGGCCTTCCCCCTGGCCTTAAAGTATAATCAGGAATTGCGCCAAAAAGTTGACTCCTTCCTGATTATGGGTTGCGGCGTCACGGGGGAAGACGACGTCCGGCGCTACTTCGACCTCGGGGCCGACGCGGTCAGCCTGTGCACCCTGGCCCTCAGAAAGCCCCAGGCCGCGGCCAGGATTGTGCTCAAATTTAATGGCTGAGGCGGCGGCCTTAGGGAAGGGGTAAATGGAGCACCTGAAATCCATCGCCACCCGCATCTCCCGGGGTAATCGCGAGGCCCATATGGTCACCGCGGCAGCTCTGGACCACTGGGCCGCCGGCCGACAGATCAGCCGGCGCCAAGCCCTGGAGGCGGCCCTCACCGCGGGCATCTTCCCGGAATGCTGGGAGCGTAATTTTCCCAGCCTGAGCGCGCCAGAGCAACTGCGGCTGTTCCGGAGCGCCGTTCTGGTGGCTGGCCTGGGCGGGCTGGGTGGTTTTCTGGCCGAACTCCTGGCCCGGGTGGGGGTAGGCCGGCTACTGCTGGCCGACGGCGATCATTACACCCCGGCCAACCTCAACCGCCAGCTGCTGGCCACCCAGGAAACTTTGGGGCTAAACAAGGCCGCGGTCACGGCCCGGCGCCTCCGGGAGATCAACCCGGCCATCCTGGCCGAGCCCATTGCCCATTTCCTGACTCCGGATAATCTGGGTGGCTCCCTGTCCCAGGTTCAGGTGGTGGTGGACGGCCTGGATACCATCTCCGCCCGGCAGGAACTCGCCGCTGGGGCCATGAACGCCGGGGTGCCTTTGGTCCACGGCGCGGTCAGCGGGAAATTCGGGCAGGTCAGCACCCTCATGCCGGCAGGCGCGCCGGGGATGACGCCCGCCTGCCACCCCGCCCTGGCAAGGGACGCGGCTGCCTCCCGGGAAGTGTTGGCCCCCACCGTGGCCCTGGTGGCCAGTCTCCAGGTCCAGGAGGCCATCCGGATCCTCTTGGGGCAGACGCCCGCCTATAGAGACCGCCTGGCCCACTTCGACGGCGACACCGGCAGGCTGGAGATTTTGCCGTTGGTATGACCGGGAAAGATGGGCGGGAGGAAAAAGACCGGGAGGCGGCAGACGAATGGCTGACTTTTTCACGGGGAGGCCAGCGACTCGCCGGCGAAATCATTGCCCCGGGTATTTTTGCCCCCAGCGCGCATCGATGCTCCGCTCAGGATGACACCAGGGTTTTTCGCCGGGATCTCAACGTGGGATTAAAGTTCTTCCAGCACCTGGGGCAGCAGTTTCCCGGCGGAGCCTTGGAGGAAGTGGTCGGTGAGGGAATAGGTGAGGCGGGTGGGTTCCAGGTTGACCTCCACGATGATGGCATGCCATTCCTTGGCGATGTGGGGGATATAGCTGGCCGGGGCCACTTCGCCGGAGGTGCCGATGACCAGGAGCAGGTCGCAGTGCTGGGCCAGTTCTTCGGCGTCGGCCTGGGCCGCGGGGGGAATGGGTTCACCGAAGAAGACCACGTCGGGCCGGATGAGGCCGCCGCAGAGGCAATAAAGGGGGGTCCGGGAAAAATCCAGGCTCTCCCGGGGGTGATGACCGCGGCAGGTATCACAGATGAAGCGCAGGGCGTTGCCGTGGTACTCCACCACCCGTTTGGACCCCGCCGCCTGGTGCAGGTTGTCGACGTTCTGGGTGATGATGCCGGTTAACAACCCCCTGGCTTCCAGCTCCGCCAGGGCGTGGTGGGCCGGGTTGGGCCGGGCCCGGGCGATGACCGCGTCCATTTCTTTGAGCATGGCCCAGACCTTGGCCGGGTTTCGGCGGAAGGCCCGGATATAGGCATATTCTGTGGGGTCGAAGCGGGACCAGAGGCCGCCGGCGCTGCGAAAGTCGGGGATGCCGGATTCCACCGAGATGCCGGCGCCGGTTAAGGCCACCACCCGGGGATGCCGGCGGATGAGTTCCGCCAGTTCCGGGGGGGTGATTTCTTTCTGCTGGGCTTTCATGGAGGCTGGTCTCCTGGCGGCAGCGGGGACGGAGGCCCGCCCCACCACGGGCGTACGGATTGCCAGAGTTTTTCTTATCCGCCCCTCATCCTGACCCTCTCCCACAAGGGGAGGGGGAGGAAAGGTCTTCGGCAATCGCCATAATCACTTTTGGAAAAAGAGGTAGGCGGCCAGGGCCACCAGAATACCCGCGAAGATTTTTTTAAAGCTGCCGCTGGAGACGTAATCGATCAGGCGGGAGCCGATCTGGGCCCCGATAATGCCGCCGATGCCCAGGAAAATGCCGACCTTATAATCGACATGGGCAAGTTTGCCGTGGGCCACCAGGGCCGAAATGGAAATGACCAGGATGGCCAGGAAGGACGTGCCCACCGCCTTCTGGGCCGTAAAGCCCATGAACAGGAGGAGCGGCACCATGAGGAAGCCGCCGCCCAAGCCGGTAAAGGAGGCGCCGACCCCGACGATGATGCCGAAAAGCGCCATGAGCAAGAGTTGCGTCGTCATAGAGGACCAAATCCTTTATCGTAAGGTGGTGTAATCACTATGAGACCATCACTTCACGCCTGAGCCGGGCTTTCGCCCAACGCGGTTTTCATTCTCAGGGCGGCGCGGATGTCCCGGAGACCCATCCAGATGAGCACCGAAGCAAACACCAGCCGCAGAGCGGCTTCGCTGAGATAGTTGGCCAGGCTGCCTCCCAGGAAGGAGCCCGCAATGATGCCCAGGATCAAGCCGGGCAATATCCAGGTGACGACGTTGCCCAGGCGCCAGTGAGTAAAAGACCCTACCATGCCGGTGGGGACCATGGCCAGCAGGGAAGTCCCCTGGGCCATATACTGGCTTAAGCCTACCACCAAAACCATGGCTGGTACCATGATGGAGCCGCCCCCCACCCCCATCATGCCGCCGATAAACCCCGCTACCGCGCCGCAGACCAACAGGGTGATGATCTGGACCCAGCGGGCGGCGGGATGAGAGAGAACCGCCAGGTGGGCCAGATAAGGTTTGGCCAGCAACAGGAGTGAGACGCAGACCAAAAAAATGCCGAAGGCCCGCTTGAGTTTCCATTCGGGTAGGGAGTGAGCATGCAACGCCCCGAAGCGGGCCATGAACATGGCGGTAGCCGCCAGACAGGCCGCCGCGGGGATATCCACGGCGCCGTGCCGGTAATAGGTTAAAGCACCGGCCAATCCGGTGAATACCAGGGCCATGAGGCTGGTGCCGTGGGCCTGGTGTTGCGTGAACTTGAAAAGACGCACCATCAGGGCGATCATCACCACGCCTCCGCCCAGGCCCACCAGGCTGCCGAAGGCGCCGGCCAGCAGACCGGTGAGAAAACTTAAGAACATAGGCAGTTCCGTGGATTAAGGCCGCGTTGTACCTGGGGAAGGGTTTTTGGAGCTGGATATAAGTATCCCCATTTTTCGGCATTTGCGCAAGCCTGAGGTCCCGGGAGGCCGCCGGGCAGGCAGGGGTTGGGTTTTGCCTGGCCAGGGTTTTTAATAAGGCAGGCCCGGAGGCCCGCCCGGTCTAATTATGGTCGACGTTAGCTCTGCACCCGGATGCGGGCGTCCAGGGCCGCCAGCCCGGGCTTACCCGGGAAGGCCCGCACCGGGTTGAGATCCACCTCCCGGATCTGGGGGAACTGCAGCATCAATTGGGAGAGTAAGGTGAGGGCCCGGCTCAGGCTGTCCAGGTCAGCCGGCGGCCGGCCCCGGGTACCGGCCAGAATCCGGCCGATGCGGGTTTCGGCTATGAGGTCCCGGGCCTGGGCCGGGTCGAGGGGGGCTACCCGGAGGGCAATATCATCCAGGATTTCGGTGTCGACGCCCCCGGCGCCGAAGGCCACCACGGGGCCGAAGGAATCGTCCCGGCGGGCCCCGAGCAGCAGTTCGATGCCCCCGGCCACCTGGGACATGACCACTACCTGCCAGGCCTCCCGGGGCGGCAGGTGGCGTTGAGCCACCCGGGCCAGCCTGCCGAAGGCCTGTTGCACCGCAGCCGCATCCGGTAAGTCCAGTTCCACCCCGCCGGCCTCGGTTTTGTGAATCAGGCTGGGGGCCGAAAGTTTAAGCACCACCGGGAACCCCACCCGGCCGGCCGCAACCATCGCCTCTTCCGGGCTGGCGGCTGCGGCCCAGGGGGCCAGGTCCAGTCCCAGGGCTTCGATCACGGTGAGGGCCCGGGCCAGGGGGAGAAACCCCCCAGGATTGGGACCCGTCAACGTCTCGGCAATGGCATCGGCCTCCGGTAGAGGAAGCATGGCCGGGGGGCTGAGGATTTCGCCCCGGGCGGCCAGGTCGCGGCTCAACGCCAGGGCCGCCACCGCGTCCTCGGGAAAATGAAAGACCGGCACTCCCAGGGTGTCCCGAATATAGTCCTCTTCGTCCGGGGTGCAGAGCACCGTGATCGCCAGGGGTTTTTGGGCTTCCCGGGCCAACTCCAGCATGCGCCGGGCCATTTTCCGGGCGGGTTCCTGTTCAAAATCGGCTACGGGCCCGTAATGGAACAGCACCGCGTCCACCTCGGGGTCCCGGCACACCGCGGCCATGATGTCAGTGTAGAGGGTGAAATCAAAGACATCGCCCAGGTCAATGGGGTTGGTGGGGCGGATCACTCCGGACCGGGAGCGGGCCTTGATGGACTGGAGCAAGGTCTCGGACAGGGGTGGCAGGGTGAAGCCAAACTGGCGGCAGGCGTAGGCGGCGACCACCGCCTCGCCGCCGCTGCGGGAGAAAACCACCAGGCGATTACCCCGAACCGGGGGCTGATCCACCAGTTTGACGGCGTTCAGGAACTCGGCCTGGGTCTTGACCCGGAAGATGCGGCTGTGCCGGCAGGCGGTCTCCAGGACCCGTTCATCGGTGGTCAGGGAGGCGGTATGCGATTGGGCAATGGTGGCCGTCTCCGGCCCCACATTGGCCAGATGCAGATAGATGGGTTTGGTGGCACGGTCGGCGGCGGCCAGGAGTCCCCGGCCATCCTGCATCCCTTCCAGGTAGATATAAATGGCGGCGGTGCCCGGGTCCTCCAGGAGGTATTCCAGGACCTCGTTTTCGGCCACATCGAGCTTATTGCCCAAACTTAAAAACTTGTTGAGACCAAGACCTTCTTTGGTCATCCAGGCCAGGAGGTGCGTGGCCACCCCGCCGCTTTGGGCGATGATGGAGATGCGTCCCCGGTGGATGCGGGAGCCGATCTGGGCAAAGGGCAAGGCCAGGCCGATGTCGAGGTTGACCAGGCCCAGGCCATTGGGACCTACCAGACGCATGCCGTACTGCTTAAGGGTCGCACGCACTTCCTCTTCCAGGGTCCGTCCCGCCTCGTTCAACTCCGAGAAACCGGCGGATTCCACCACGACCCGGGAAATCCCCAGTTCGCCGCATTCTCTCACCAGGGCGGGCACGACCCGGGCCGGCGCCAGAATGGCCGCCAAATCCACTGGCTCAGGGAGGTCGGCTAACCGGGAAAAGATGGGTAAGCCATAGGTGGTGCCGGGCCGGCGCCCCACCAGGAAGATTTTGCCCTGGTACTTGAAGTGCAACAGATTGGCCACAATTCCCTGGGCCAGGTTGGCGGGGTCTTCCGAGACTCCCACCACGGCCACACTGTGCGGATAGAAGAATTTTTGCATATCCAGCCTAAGTAAAGTATTTTTGGAGATGGTTATTATAAATAATTATAACACGATGCCGGGCTCCAAAAACCATCTAAGTTGAGCTTGACGGGTGATCCCGAGAGGGGAGCGGACGGTTGGGCCCGGAGGGTCAGGTGATTCAAGCCTGGACGGACGACACTCCAGGGCCGGGTTCTCGGTGAAGACCATCTGCGGTTGGATGTCGGCATCTCCGGAGGGCAGCCATGACGTATGAAAAGTGCACCGACGTGAGCGAGGAGATCTGGAAGGACTTTGCGGCTGGCGAGCCCCGGGAAATTGCCGGCCGAACCGGCGCTCTCTATCAGGGGGAGGAGTATCATTTGCCGTTTCTGGACCGGATGCTGATTCTTTCCCCGGTCCGGCGGCAGGTCCTGGTAGCCGGGGCGCCGGGAGTGGAACCGGGATTCCGGCTCTGCCTCACGGCATTGCTGTACCTGTTGCACCTCAACCCCGCGGCCCTGGGGCCGGGGATCAGTCCTTTGGAGTTACCCGGCGGGGCCACGTTTTTCCGGGGCCACCACGGCCTGCCCGGCGGCCTGCTGGAAGAGCGTTTCGGAGGCGACGCGGCCGGCTTTTTGGCCGCCGGGAAGAAGCTGCGCGGCGAGACCAGATCGGACGGCGACGCCGGGATGGCGCTGGAGGCCTTCCCCGGTTTGGTGGTAGAGGTAATCTTATGGCTGGCGGACGACGAGTTTCCCGCCCAGGTTTCGTTTACCGTGCCGGCCCACCTGGACCGGTTCTGGTCCCTGGATGCGGTCTGGGGCTTGTTAAACCTGTTGACCCAGGAATTGCTCCTCGCCGCGGCTGGGGAATCATCCTGATTTTGTTGAAAAATCGGCAAATTAGCGATATAATATTATCGATCATCCATAGTTTACAATGAATAAACTGCAAGGGGCGCAAGACAGTGGTAGTGCAAGACAAGGCGCGGGCAGGACCCGCCATGCATCTTTCCCCAGGCTGATTGCCGGGCGATTTTCGATGCGGTGAGCGATGCTATTCTGATCCATGATGCGGCAACTGGTGAGATCCTGGAGGTCAACCGGGGGATGTGCGAGATGTTCGGGTACTCCCCGGAGGAAGCCCGGCAATTAGACGGGACGGCCTTATGCGGCAGTGAGAGCGGGTCGCAAGCGGAGCCGGTTTTGAGCTTGCTGGCCAAGGCGGCGGCCGGGACCCCCCAGGTCTTTGAATGCCAGGCCCGGGACCGGGCCGGGCGGGTTTTCTGGGTAGAAGGACACCTGAAATCCGATCCGACTCGGAGGGCGGGACCGCGTCCTGGCAGTGCTCCGGGATATCGACCAGCGGAAACGGGCGGAAGAGGCGCTGCAGGAGAGCGCCGCCCGTTACCGCGCCGTCACGGAAGGGTCTCTGGCCGGGGTGTACGTTATCCAGGATGGGGGCTTCGCCTATGTGAATCCCACCATGGCCCAGACTTTTGGCTACCAGCCTGAAGAAATCATGGCCGGGGCGGTGGCGCCCGGAGACTTGATTCACCCTGATGACCTCCCCATGGTGAAGGAGAACATCCGGCGGCGGCTCTCCGGTGAACTGGATGCGGCGCATTATACCTTTCGGGGTCTGCACCGGAATGGCGCCGTGATTCGTTGCGAGTCCTTCGGGCGGGCGGTGGAATACCAGGGGCGGCCAGCCATCGTGGGCACTTTGCTGAATATTACGGAGCGCTACAAGACCGAAGAGGCTTTACAGAAGAGCAAAACGCATTATCAGGCCTTGTTCGAAGATTCGCCCATCTCCCTCTGGCAAGAGGACTTGACCGACCTGAGGGCATACCTGAAGAACTTGCAGGATTCCGGGGTTCGGGATATCCGAGCCTATTTCGAGGCTCATCCGGAAGAAGTGCGGCAGTGCGCCAATTTGATCAAGGTGGTCGATATCAACCGGGCCACCCTGGAAATATACGAAGCTGACAGTAAGGAGCAAATCCTCGAAGGCATGGCCTCGACTTTTTCCCCGGAGTCCTACCCGGCATTCAAAGAAGCGATCATTGCCCTGGCCGAAGGTCAAACCTGGTTCGAGACTGAGGCCATTACGACAACTCTGACCGGCAAGAAGAATCATATCCTGTTGCGTTTACGCGTCCTGCCGGGGTCGGAAAATGCGGGTAACGCAGTCTTGGCTTCCATCGTGGACATAACGGAACAGCAAACGGGCGGCGGAGGCCCTGCAAACCCAGACCCGGGTCCTGGAGAGCATGGCCGAAGGCGTCGTCATGGCCGGGGTTGATGGACGGATCGAGTTTACGAACCCGGCTTTTTCCGCCATGTTCGGTTATCGGCCAGGGGAATTGATCGGGCAAGCATGCATCCGTGTTAAACGATGGTTCGGCGGAGGAAAGACTCAGGTTCTGGCCAACAGCATGTTCGAGCAGTTGCGGACCGGACGGGGTCTGGACCGGGGAGGTCAGGAATCGCCGGAAAGACGGCACCCCATTTTATACCTATGCCCGGATCAGCGCCCTGGAAATAGCCGGGAAGCACTGTTGGATTGGGGTCCAGGAAGACATTACCGAGCGCCGGCAGGTAGAGGAGGCGCTGCGGGAGAGCGAGGCCAGCTACCGGATTGTCACCGAGGGGTCTCTGGCGGGAGTCTTTTTGATCCAGGATGGCAAATTCCGCTACGTCAACCCGATGCTGGCCCAGGCCTTCGGCTACACCCCCGATGAACTGATTGATCGGTTGGGCCCCGCGGACCTCGTAGATCCGGTGGATCGCGACCGCATCGTTGGGGTCATTGACCGCCGCCAGGCCGGAGAAGGCGTGCCATCCCGCAGTAATTTTAAAGGCCTGTGCAAAGATGGGTCGGTAATCTATGTTGAGACCTTGTCCCGGCAGGTGGAATACCAGGGGCGGCCGGCGGTCATGGGCACCTTGCTGGATGTGACGGAGAGGCGGCTGGCGGAGGAGGCCCTCAAGGCCTCGGAGGAGAAATACCGCACGATTTTCAATGCCGTCAACGACGCCATCGCGGTTGTGGACCCGCAGACAGGCGATTTTCTGGAGGTCAACCAGAGATGCCTGGAGATGGAGGGATACGATACCGAGGAAGTTGCGGACGCTCAGCCTGGCAGCAAGTGTGCAGCGCCGATTCTCCTTTCACGGTTCAGGAGGCCCAGGAATTAACGAGAAAAGCCCTGGAGGAAGGGCCCCAGCTCTTTGAATGGCGGGCGGAAGCTCGAGATGGCCGCCGGTTCTGGGTAGAGATCAATTTAACCCTTACCCCCCTGGGAGGCCGGGACCGCTTGCTGGCGGTCATCCGGGATATTTCCGAGCGCAAGCAGGCAGAAGATATCCGGCGCCGGGCGTATGAAGAACTGGAGCAGTTGGTGGCCGAGCGCACCGCCGGATTGCAGTCGGCCAACGCCCAACTGCGCCGTGAAATCGAGGAACGCCGGCGCACCGAGGCGATCATCCGCCTGCAACGCGATCTGGCCCTGACCCTCAGCGGCAAGGTGGAGCTGCTCGAGACCTTGCGGTTATGCGTGGAAACCGCCATCAGCATTTCGGGCCTGGACAGCGGGGGGGTGTACGTGGTGGATCCCGCTTCCGGAGACCTGGACCTGGCCTATCACCAGGGCTTCTCCCCCGAGTTCGTGCAGCGGGGGGCGTATTACCAGGCTGATGATCTCAACGCCTACCTGGTCATGGCGGGAAGACCCCTGTATGCGCCCCTGCAAGACCTGCCGGGAATAATGGATGAAGAGGACCTGAAGGAAGGTCTGCGCTCGCTGGCGATCATCCCGGTAATCCACCAGGACCGGGTCATCGCCTCAATCAACGTTGCTTCCCACCAGCATGAAGAGGTGCCGGCCACGGCCCGGGCGGCCCTTGAGACTCTGGCGGCCCAGGTGGGCAGCGCCATCGCCCGGGTCCAGGCCGAGGAGGCCCTGCACCGGGCCAAGGATGACCTGGAAATCCGCGTGGCGGCGCGCACCGCCCAATTGCAGCAGGCCAACGAGGCGCTGGAAGCCGAGCTCCGGGTCCGCCGCGAGATGGAACAGTCCCTGCGCCAAAGCGAGGCCAAATATCGCACCCTGGTAGAGCAAATCCCGGCCATCACCTATATCATCTCCCTCACCGAAGGAGACGAACTCGCCTATGTCAGCCCGCAGATCGAAACCCTGCTGGGTTTTTCCCCCGAGGAATGGCGGGCTGATGGCAGAGAGACCTGGAAACGGCAAATCCATTTGGATGACCGGGAGCGGGTGTTAAACGAGATTTCCCATAGTTTCGAATCAGGTAAGCCTTTCGCCACCGAATACCGCCTGCTGGCCAAATCCGGGCGGGTCGTCTGGTTCCGGGATGAAGCCCGGGTGGTCTCTGACCCGGAAGGCCAGTTCCTGTTCCTGCAAGGACTGGCCCTGGACATCACCGAGAGAAAGCACGCCGAGGAGGCCCTCCGGCAAACTACCCACACCTTGCAGACCCTGATCCAGGCGTCCCCCCTGGCCATCATTACCCTTGATCCCGATTTCAAGATCAGCCTGTGGAACCCCGGGGCGGAACGCATGTTCGGGTGGAAGGAATCAGAAGTGCTGGGGGAGTATCTCCCGGTCATTCCGGAACAGGAGCGGCCTGAGGAGGAAATCAGGCTCAAGCAGGAGATGGCGGGAAAGGCGCAATCAGCCCTGGAACTTAAGCGGGTGCGTAAAGACGGTTCGATTCTTGACGTGCATTTATGGACGGCGTCGCTGGTGGGCGCCAAGGGCGAAATCATCGGCAACATGGGGATTCTTGCCGATATCACCGAGTCCAAGCGGGCCAAGGAGGAATTGCGCCGGCAGGCCGAGCTCCTGGACCTGGCCCACGATGCCATTATCGTCCGAGACCTGAACGACCGCATCGTCTTTTGGAATGCCGGGGCCGAGGAAACCTATGGCTGGAGCAAGGCCGAGGTGCAGGGGCAACAACCCCATAAACTCCTGCGCACGGAGTTTCCCCAGCCGCAGGGGGAATTGGAAGCCGAGTTCTTCCGCCAGGGACAGTGGCAGGGTGAATTGACGCATACCAGGCGGGATGGCCGGCGCATCGTCGTGGCCAGCCGCTGGGCTCTGCAACGGGACAAGGAGGGCAAGCCCGCCGTCATTCTGGAAATCAACCGGGATATTACCGGGCAGAAGCAGGCCGAAGCCGGGCGGGCGCGCCTGGCCGCCATCCTGGAAGCCACTTCCGACCTGGTGGGCACTGCCGACCGGGAGGGCCGGGTGCTCTATCTCAACCGGGCCGGCCGGAACATGGTGGGCATCGGGGTGGATGAGGATGTCTCCGGGGTGAGGGTGAAAGACTTGCAGCCCGAGTGGGCTTACCGGCTCATTCTCGAGCAGGGCGACATCGAGGCCCTGCGCCAGGAGGTCTGGAGCGGGGAAACCGCGTTCCGGAGCCGCCGCGGTCAGGAAATTCCTACGTCCCAGGTGATCATTGCCCATAAAGACTCCAAGGGTAACGTGGAATTCTTCTCCACCATTGCCCGGGATATCACCGCGAGCCAGCAAGCGGCGCAGGCCTTGCAGGAAGCCAATAACCGGCTGCGGACCCTGGTGGAGGCCTCCCCTCTGGCCATTATCGCCAGGGACATAAGAGGCAAGATCATCAGCTGGAATCCGGCGGCGGAACGCATGTTCGGCTGGCGTCAGGAAGAGGTTCTGGGGCGGCCCCTGCCATTCATCCCCAAAGACCGGATGGATGAATTTAGGGCGCTGGATCAACGCAAGTTTCAGGGCAATACCCTTCTGGGCCTGGAACTGCGCCGGCAGCGGCGGGACGGCTCCCTCATCGACGTCAGCCTGTCCACTGCGCCCCTCCATGATGGCGCCGGCGCCATGACCGGCATTATGGGCATCATCGAGGACATCACGGAACGCAAGCGGATGGCGGAGACGCTGTGGCAAACCAGCCGCGCCCTCAGGGCCATCACGGAATGTCGCCAGGCCTTAATTCGCGCCACCAATGAGATGGCCTTGTTGAACGAGGTGTGCCGGATTATCGTGGAGGTGGGCGGTTATCGCATGGCCTGGGTGGGCTGTGCCGAGAATGATGCCCACAAATCGGTGCGTCCGGTGGCCCAAACCGGGTTCGATGAGGGCTATGTGAAAAAACTCAACCTTACCTGGGGGGATACACCCCGGGGCCGGGGCCCCACGGGCAAGGCCATTCGGACCGGGAAACCGGCGATTTGCCGGGATACCCTGAGGGATCCCGATTTCGCACCCTGGCGCCGAGATGCCATAAGTCATGGTTTTCACTCGGTTCTCTCCCTCCCCTTGCTAGGGGATTCCCCCTTGGGGGCCCTGACCATCTATGCGGCGGACCCCAATGCCTTTGACGATGAGGAGATCAACCTGCTTTTGGGCCTGGCCAACGATTTGGCCTATGGCATTATGGCGTTGCGGGGCCGGGCCGAGCAGCGGCGGATGGAGAAGGCCCTGAAGGAGTCGGAGCAGGAACTCCGGCAGCTCACCTCCCAACTCCTGAGCATCCAGGAGAAGGAGCGCCGCCGGGTCGCCAGGGAATTGCATGACGAACTGGGTCAGGCCCTGACGGTTTTAAAAATCAACCTGGTGGCCATTGAAGACAAGCTGGCCCCGGATCAGCAGCACCTGAAGGCAAATTGCGAACACATGCTGTCTTATATCGATACGGTTATTGAAAATGTCCGCCGCCTGTCCTGGGACCTCAGTCCCTCGAGTTTGGAAGACCTGGGCCTGTCTGCGGCGCTGGGATATTTGGTGGACGAGACCTGCCGCACTCATAATATGCAAAGTGCGGTGGTGATGGACGAAATCGATCCATCTCTTTTCGCCGGAAATCCAAATCAACATTTATCGCATGTTTCAAGAATCCTTGACCAATGTGGTCAAACATGCCCGGGCCAGCCTGGTCTCGGTGAATGTTACCCGAGAGGACGGCAAGGTATCATTTATGATCCGGGATAATGGCCGGGGGTTTAATGTAAAGCAGGTCATGTCCGGCAAAGTTGCCAAAAGAAGCCTGGGTTTGACCGCCATGAATGAAAGAGCTCTCATGGCCCGGGGCTCGCTCCAGATATCGAGCCGGAGAGGCCAGGGCACCACCATCGCGTTTTCCATTCCAATAGCTAACCATGGGAAATGATTATGTATAAAATCGTTTTGGCCGAAGATCACGTCCTGGTGCGCGAGGGGATTAAGAAAATCATTGAGGCCTTACCGGGACTGCAAGTCGTGGGAGAGGTGGGTGACGGTCCCCAACTGCTGGAACTTCTCAAGGGCCTGGCTACTGATATGGTGATCCTCGATATCTCCATGCCTTCTCTCCCGGGAATAGAAGCTACCCGGGAGATTAAGAAGGCCTACCCGGCCGTCAAGGTGCTGATTCTGACCATGCACAAAAAGAAAGAATACCTGAATAATGCCATATCGGCGGGAGTTGACGGCTATCTGCTCAAAGAGGATGCCCCCAAGGAACTTCTCAACGCCATCGACATGATCAGGCAAGGGATGACCTACGTGTCCCCCTTGCTTTCCAGTGACCTGGTAAACCTCTATGTCCAGGGCCAGCGCCAGGACGACGCCGAACCGTCCACGCCGCTCTCGCCCCGGGAAATCGAAATCATCAAAATGATCGCCGAAGGCAAATCGAGCAAAGAAATTGCGGAAATCCTGTTTCTCAGTTTCCGCACCATTCAGAATCATCGCGCGAAAATTATGAAGAAATTAAACCTCAAGAAAAATACCGACCTGGTGCGATACGCTATCCGCAAAGGCTATATGGCCACTGCCGCTCCCTAACCCCTGTCGTAGTCCCCCTATCTCCGGATAAAGCAGCGAATCCAACCACAAAGGCGGCAAAAAGAGTACTTTGCTCTATAAGATAGAGTACTTTGCCTCATTTTCTTCTGGAAGATAAATTTGGTATGTTCCAAAAAGGTTAATATAAAAGGTAGCTTAATATTTTAAATAAATAGGTGGATTATGGCACATCTGTATAAAAAACTGAAAAAGGGCCACGAATATTTCTACATCCGGGAAACCCAGCGGGTCTATGGCAAGCCCACCACCATTAACCAGGTGTACCTGGGTACCGCCGATAAAGTCGAGGCGGCTTTGGGAAAAGGCGGGTTCTCGCCCAAAGAGTTCGGATCGGTTTTCGCCCTCAACGAACTCGATCGCGCTGTCGACCTGGCTGGAATGATTAATGAGATCTTGCCCCCCAAAAAACGGGTGAGGGGGCCTTCCCTGGGAGAACTGGTCTTCTATGCCGCCCTGAACCGGGCCATCGCCCCCACCAGTAAAAGACAACTGGCGAACTGGTACGAGACCACGGACATTCAGAGAATTCGTCCCCTGAGGCTGGAATCCTTGAACTCCCAAAATTTTTGGAACCACTGGGATAGGATCAGCGATTCAGACCTGGAAAAAATCAAGACGGCCTTCTTTAAAAAGATCCATACCCTCCTGCCGGCCCAGAAACACCGGCTGATCATTGAGGCCGCCGATATATCTGCGCCTCCCAAGCCGTCGGTCTTTGCCGACATGCCCCAGCCGGACCAGGATTTCCTGGCGGAACACCTGGCTCAGCAGAAGTTAGGGTTGGCCCTGATTACCGAGTGGAGCCAGGGGATTCCTTTTTATTACCAGAATTATTCGGGCGGTGTGCCCGTGAACGGCTTCTACGATCACATGGAACACCTCCTCAGCAAAGTCTCCAACCTGGGTGTGGTCATCGAAGATGTTACCTTGCTCGTTAATCAGGAAATGGATGCTGCTCCCATTATCGAGCAAATCGATGGCAAAGACGGGATGCATTTCATTGTCTCCCGGACTCCCGATTTTGCCCCCGAGTTGACCGAAATCTCTTTGAAGGATTTCCGTCCCCTCCCGGGCAAGCGGGGCCCCCAGCTCTCTCCCGTCGCCAAGGAAGATGAGAAGATCCTGTTTTATGAAACGCACGAAACCTTCTGGAACCGCCGCCGCCGGGCAGTTATCACCTTTGATCCCAAGAGCTTTCATAAGAGCTACCAGGACCTGGGCAAGAAAGTGCAGAGAGTGCGCAAGGAGATGATGGCGTTGTCGCAGCGCTATGCTCAGGAAGCCAACCAGGCCAACGCCATCGAG
Source organism: uncultured delta proteobacterium (assembly GCA_963747645.1). Classification (GTDB taxonomy): domain Bacteria; phylum Desulfobacterota; class Desulfobaccia; order Desulfobaccales; family 0-14-0-80-60-11; genus 0-14-0-80-60-11. The sequence goes on from CAVVFW010000012.1 coordinate 37,338, forward strand.
TCAATCAAGACTCACCTGGCGCAACTGTGCCTGCGTCTCAAAATCAGTCCGGACCTCTTCCAGTTAAATTTCGTGACGGGAAAAGGTCAGTTCCGCCTCGAGTTCCAGCTGGATCATCGCCAGATGGCTGGCGTTGTGCGCCACTTTGGGAAGAATATTCTCATCACCGATTGCGAGGATTGGAGCGTGGAGGAGATTTACGACACCTGCGTGAGTCGGGCCGTCCTGGGACCCGACTTGGGTGATGCGAAAGGTGCTAATGCCAGCCGGTCTTACGGCAATTCCAAAGATAATCGCAGTCTTTTCCAAAAAGCGCTGCTGCCTTTATACCACTGGACCGATTCGAAAATCCGGGTTCACCTGTTTGTCTGCGTGGCGGCGCTCACCTACCTCACCCTGCTCTGCCAGCGGCTGGCTGCCGCCGGTATCAATATGACCCCTAGCGAGGCCATGGAGGAGTTGCGGGAATTGCGGACTGCCATTTATGTTAAGGACTTGGAAGGCAAACTGAGACGAGTACTCGAGGAAGTCAATGACCAGCAGGCCGCTATCCTCAAGACCCTCGGATACGTGGTCGAGGATGGCAAAGTCACCCCTCTGAGCTGAGCCGCCCGGGGTAGGACTGCTTGTCGGTCCTGCCACTGATTCAATCCCCGGTGGCCGGGGCCTGGCCCCTGCCACCGGGAACTGCCGTTCCCCTCCTGCCGTGAACCCAGCCCTGACGGTTCTGCCCCGGTGAGCCAAGGCCTGACCGGCCCCGGGAATTTCGAAAACGCGGTTTAAGTCCTCTTCCCCCTCCCTTGCTAAAATCAGGTTATAATATTATTTTATGGCGGGATCGGTGGGTCTCCGGGGTATCCCGAGATCGTGCCTGAAGGGCCCTGATGATGAATGAGATGATCCTTACCGACAATCTGGGGAAAAACTACCAGGACCTGGTGGCCCTGGATGGTCTTTCTTTGGAAATTCCCCCGGGAGAGATTTTTGGCTTGCTGGGTCCCAACGGCGCTGGCAAAACCACCACTATCAAGATTTTGACCACCCTGGCCCGACCCAGCCGGGGCACGGCCCGGATCCATGACTTTGACGTGGTGAGACAGCCTTTGGCCGTGAAGAAGCTCATCGGGGTCTGCCCCCAGGAAATCAACCTGGACCGGGAACTGACCGCGTTCGAAAACTTGTGGATATACGGGCGCCTGCACCGCATGCCGGATCTGCCGGCCCGGATCGCCGAACTCCTCAAGTTTGGCGACTTGCAGGAACGCGCCGACAGCCTGGTACGGGATTTCTCCGGCGGGATGCAGCGGCGGCTCCTGATCCTCCGGGCCCTGGTGTCCCGGCCCCGGGTCCTTTTTCTGGACGAGCCCACCGTGGGCCTTGACCCCCAGGTGCGGCGCCAATTGTGGAATCTCATCCAGGGATTCAAGCGGGAGGGCATCACTATTATTCTCACCACCCACTATATCGAGGAAGCCGAGATGCTGTGCGACCGGGTGGGGGTCCTGAACCGGGGCCGGCTCATCGCCCTGGACACTCCTGCCGCCCTGGTGGCCAAGGTGGGGGGCTATGTGGTGGAAACCCTCAACAGCGGGCAGCGGCAGTATCTGCTGGTCCATGACAAAGAAGATGCCTATGCCCGGGCCCAAACCGAGCCTTCCGGGGTCATCATTCGCCAGGCCAACCTGGAGGACGTGTTTATCCAACTCACCGGGGAGCGGCTGACCAATTGAACTGGTTTCCCATCTTCTACCGTGAAATCCTGCTATTCCGGCGACGTTTGCTCCGGTTAGGCTACGTGGTCTCCGCCCTCTTTTCCCCCATGCTCTATCTCCTGGCCTTTGGCCTGGGTTTGGGCAAACGCGTGGCCATGTCGGGGGGCACCTATCTGGACTACTTGCTCCCCGGCCTCATCGCCATGACCTCCATGACCAATTCCTATACCTGGATCGCCACCAGCATGACGGTGGGGCGCCTCCACTTCCGCACCTTTCAGGTCTATATCCAGTCCCCGGTGACCGCCACCGATATCGTGGTGGGCCAGATCCTGGCCGGCATGGTCCGGGGGCTGTTCGCCTCGATCATCCTCCTGAGTTTGGGGCTGTTTCTCGGGACCGGCTTTCACTTCAACCTGATGTTCATCCTGGTCTTGATCCTCAATTGCCTGGTGTTCGCGGCTTTTGGGGTGATCGTGGGGATGAAGTCCCGGTCCCATGAAGACACCGCCACATTCACCAATTTTTTTATTATGCCCATGGCGTTTTTCTGCGGCACCTTCTTCCCGGTGGATGAGATGCCCTGGTTAATCCGGGATATCATCAAGGCATTGCCTTTGACCCATACCAACCGCCTCCTCCGGTTTCCCTTCTGGAATCTGGAGAGCCTGGAGTCCCTGGCCATCCTTGCGGCCTACGGCGTGGTCTGCCTGGTTTTGGGGATCATCATCATCCGGCGGTACAGCGAGTAATTCCGGCTTGGTGGGTCGACCTCCGGGAGGGCGCGGCCGCAAACCACGGAAGACGGGGTTTTTGCACCCCGGACATGCGAGTCAACCTCCCCCAAGGGTGCACATCTACTTGAGGGTTTCGAGGAATTTCACCAGCGCCTCCTGCTCCGACGGGGGAAGGTAGGCATAGCTGGGCATTTGGGCTCGAGGGTGGCGCTGGCGGGGATAAGCGAGGGTTATCGCCAATTCCCGGGTGGTTAACCGACCCCCAACCCCGTCTAAAGGTGCGGCAAGCTGGCCCCCTTGCCCTTTAAGGGAGTGGCAGGCCAGGCAGCCCAAACGTCCGGCCAGGTCAAAACCCAGGGGCCCCTGGGCCTGAGCCCGGCTCCCGGCGCCGGCCAGGAGGCAGGCCAGGGCCACCCCCATCGCCACCGAAATTTTCACGGCTTTGATTCGCCTGCGGCAATCCGTTTTTGGATATCGGCCTTTTCCGGGTGATCGGGTTTCAATTCCAGGGCCTTTTTGTAAAGGGCCGCGGCCTTGCCCTTCTGGCCGTCGGCATAGTAGTCGGTGGCCAGATTGATCATGGCCACCCAATTTTTCGGGTCGATCTCCAGGGCCTTCTGAAATGCCGCCATCTCTTTCTGACGGAATTCCGGTACCCCCAGCTGGTTGAACTTGAAACGGTAGGCCATGCCCATCATGTTGTAGGCGGCCGCGGCCCGGGGTTCCACTTTGATGGCCTTTTCGTAGCAGGCAATGGCCTCGTCATACTTCTGCTGCTGCATGTTGACAAACCCTTCCTGCATATACTTGTCGGCGCGATCACCGCCGCAACCCAGGATGGACGCCAGGAACATGGTGAATAGAATGATTCGGAACATCATGCCTCCAGCTTGTTAGGATTGATCGGGGATTACCGACATCCGGGTGTTAGGGCCGGCAAGGCTGACATGGGCGCCGCTACCCCCGGACCACCACCCTCGCGCCATTCCTCCTGTCGGCCCATGATCCAGGACCCACGAATACTTTAAAAAAATATAATCCCTAACAGTATTAAGCAAGCAAAATAACCTCATGAGAAGGCAAAGTCGATCAGGACTGCAGCCCGGGAGGGCAGGCGGCGAGAAAATCCGAGGGATCCCACGATTTCATCGAGGGCCTAACATGATTTCCGCCAGCCGGTCTGCCTCTATCGGAGAATGATGGCCAGGATGCTAGCCCTCGCCAGGGAAGCTCCGCTGATAACGCCAAAGGATCACGAGACCAAACAGCCCACCGCCCACCAACGGCAGGGTGCCGGGGAGGGGCACGGGGCTCACCTCATCCAGCCGTTGTACTTGAATCACCAGGGAGTTCTTATCCAAACTCAAAAAATGATGCTGCTCTCCCCATTTCTGAAAGACAATGAGGTATTGTCCGGCATAAAGTGGATTAATCTCGCCCAGGTCTAAGATTAAACCGCTGGACTGGTGGTGAGGGCTGGAGGCTGGGTCTTGATTCTGCGCGGTCAGGAGGAAGGTTTTCTTTTTGGCAGCCGCGAAAAAACCGAAGTCCGAGGTTTCGGTAAAGTTGATATCAGCTTCCCAGTTCCCTGGGTTTTTCGGGATAAGCAATTGGCTGCCATCGGCAAGAGGCTGGTCGTTAGGACCCGGAGGCTCAGGTGTCCAGTAATGACTATCCTGGGGCCGGGGCTTATTTAGGTCTATGGCATAGTAGTTCATCGAATACGTGCCCGCCGTCAGGCTTTCCAGGGGAATGGCGGACTGAAGAGTCTGATCATCTAAAGAAAATCCCCAAGAGGCAAGAACTTGGTAAAGATTCGCTCGCGGGGGCCAGCCGCCGCCGGTGCATGAATGGTAACCGCGGGCGCCGCCACCGCCGTGCCCGCCAGCAAGACCAGAACCATGAACAGAAGCTTACCTGATTTCATTGGCTATCCTTGATGATTAAGATTGCTTCACGTCGTTGCAAGCCTGGTGCCAACGAGATGGCAGTATAATTACTGAATAACATCAATCAATTAAGAATCAGAAGCCGGAAGCGCACCCCAAAGTATAGGTGCAACCGGACCAATAAACCCAGACTTGCAAAGATTTGAGCGGTTGCCAAAAGTTTTTTCCGATCCTTGAGATCCACAAATCCCCCCTAACCCCCCTTTAATAAATTGGGTAACCATAAGGAATTGCTGATAAAGTCCCCATTTGAAAAAGGGGGATTTAAGAATTACCAAGGAGAAAGAATTTATGGCAAACGCTATAAGCCGAAAGCTTGGGGGGCCAAGACGGCGGGGATGCGAGGGTCAACTAACTGTCTAACCCTATCTAAAGGAGTGCAAACCTTCCTTGACATCAGGGGGTGCGGTACCCATCCTAAAGCTTAAGTCCCCAAAAATCATGGGGTGGACCGAAAAATGCACTGGCCAAGACCCGGAGGGTAAATCATGTCCGAAGAAAGGTATCCCGGCTGGTATTCGTTCATTAAGGAAAAACACGGAAAATTCATCAAGGCCCTGGAGCAGCTGGGCGAGGCGGTGCGCCAGGAGGGGCCTCTGGATGACAAGACCGCCCACCTGGTACAGCTGGCGGGGGCCGCGGCCAGCCGTTCGGAGGGCTCAGTTCACAGCCACACCCGCAGGGCCTTAAAGGCCGGGGCGACCCCGGAAGAAATCTACCACACCGTCATCCTGCTCACCAGCACCATCGGTTTTCCCTCTACGTCCGCGGCCTTGAGCTGGGTCTACGACGTCCTGGGGGAAGAGGCGGAGTGAGCCGTTATCTCCCCTGAGCCGGCCGGGGCTGCAAGCTTCCCCTGACCCGCGGCCACCGGGGTTGATGGAGGCGATTGGCCACTGGGCCCGCCATGGGGCTCTGGTCCGGCCGGGGACCATGACGCACTCGGCGCGGATCGGTCCGGGCGCGGCCCGGTGCCGTTGAAGATAGAGCAATTGCCTCAGCGGCACCACTCCCTTACCCTGCCTTTCAGCCAGAGTCACGAGAACTCCCGCCGTTCCCCGATCCTCCTTAATATGCTATTATTTCGCTCATGTGGCGCATGTGGCGGAAGAGCAAAGTCGGCAGCAAGCTCTTAGGGGTCAACCTGCTTTCCCTGATGGTGGCCCTGGTGGGCTTGCTCCTGGTGATCCAGTACCTGGCCACCCGGCAGATCCTGGAGCAGCACCGGCAGCGGGTGGAACTGGTGGCCCGGCTGGTGCTGGCCGAATACCGGGGCAAGATTCAGCGGGTGGAGCAGGCCGCCAGCCTCCTGGCCGATAACCCCACCTATGGGGAACTCCTGGCCGCCGGCAACTCGGAAGCGCTGCGGCGTCTGGTAACCCCCATGATGAAGGCCACCGGCCTCCACATCCTGACGGTTACCGACTTCCAGGGGGTTATCCAGGTCCGGGTCCACGACCCCGGGGCCCTGGGGGTTAATATTTCCGGCAATCCCCTGGTGCGGGCCGGCCTCCAGGGCAAAGACGCCACGCGCATGACCCAATGGCAAGATTCCATCGCCCTGAGTGCCTCGGCCCCCATCCGCTACCAGGATAAAGTGGTGGGGGTAGTCCTCACCGGGCTGCTCATCGACCGGGGTTTTCTGGAATCTCTGTCCCGCCCCGGGGCCGAGGTGGCCATCTTCTTCGGCAACCGCCTGGTGGTCAATTCCTTCAAGGACCTGCCGGAGAGCGCCCTGAACCAGTTTCAGACCCACCGCGCCCTGGCGGTCAGCGGCAAGGGGCCGATTGACCGGGTGCAGCGGCTCCAGCTGGGGGATGAGGACTATACCATCACGTACCTCCCCCTGGAAGAGGGCGATAAGCCCTGGGAAAGCCTGATTGTGGTGGGGGTCAGCCAGCGGGAATTGGGACCCACGCTCCTGATGCTGAAGCTGGTCATCTTCGGGGTGGGGGGCGCGGCCGCCTGCATCGGCGGGCTCCTCAGCTTCTGGCTCTCCTCCGGCATGCGCCGCCAGATCGCCCACCTGGCCGAGGGGACCCGGAAAGCCGCCCTGGAGGAATTGTCCGGGGATATCCCGGTAACCAGCCGGGATGAGTTGGGGGACCTGGCCGGGTCTTTCAATGCCATGATCCGGGCCCTGGGGGAAAAGACCCGGCTCCTCCAGGAAGAGCGGGACCAGGTCGCGGCCAACGCCGATTTTCTCGCCATGATCGTCCATGACATTAAGGCTCCCCTCACCGGGGTGCGTCTGACCATCGAGGCCCTGGAGGACGAAACCCTGCCTCCTGAGATCCATCACAAGCTGCAGGGCATCATCCAACGGAGCGAAGGTCTGCTGTTGCATCTCCACAATGTGCTGGATTTGAGCCGGTTTGAATCCGGGCGTCTGGCCCTGAGGCCGGAGCCGGTGCCCCCGGGCTTTATCATCCAGCGCCTGCTCCATCACTTTGGGGCGCTGGCCCAGCACCAGGGGGTAAACCTGGTAGCCTCGCCGGCGGCGGACCTCCCCCCCATCATGGTGGATGAGCCGTCCCTGGACCGCGTCCTGGCCAATCTCCTGGTCAACGCCCTGGCCGCCACCCCCCGGGGCGGCGAAATCCAGGTAAAAGCTCTCCCTGGAGCTGACCGCCGGGAAGTTGAAATTATCGTGGCGGATACGGGTTGCGGCCTGAGCCCCGAGGATCAGGAGCATCTCTTCGAAAAATACCGGCTCTCCGCGGAATAAGCATGACGGGTCGGGTTTAGGGCTCTATATCTGCAAGACCCTGGTAAAGGCCAACCAGGGCCGCATCTGGGCGGAGAGCACCCCGGGGCAAGGAGCCGCCTTTCATCTGGCCTTGCCCGCCGCTCCGGCAGATGCTGAAGGGCCCGAGTTGCAGGGGTAGCGGCGGGGCGCGGCGAAAACTTCACGGCTCCGACTTGCGCAAACGGGAAGGTGTCGGATAGAATTAAAGAAAGAAATCCGAAGCCTTGCCCCATCCCGATAATCTGGCCCCTGGCTCCCTGACGGGAAGATGCTCAACCTTTAACGAACACCTGGACGCAGCAGGTCGATGGGAGGCTCACGTGGACCCGAGTCCCTGGATTTTGGTGATCGATGATGACCACTGGACCCGGGAAGCCCTGGTGGCCATCCTGCGCCGGGCCGGCTACCAGGTCACGTCCCTGGAGAGGTTTGGCCAGGAACTGGAAGCCGGTCATTTCCCCGAGCGTTATCAGGTAGCGGTGTTGGACTATCACCTGCCCGAACTCAACGGGCTGGAAGTGGCCCGGCGCTTGAAGCAGTTCCAGCCGGATTGCCGCATCGTCATGATTTCTTCCGAGCTTCCCAACCTGGCCGCACTTGCCGACCAGGAGGTCGTGGTGGACCGGTTCCTGGCCAAGCCTTTCTCCAAGGACGCCATTCTGGAGGTTATCGCCCAGCTTTGTCCCGCCCCGGCGCCGTAAGCGGCGCGTTCCTGGAAGACCCCATCTCGGCCGGAGACCTTCCGGAGTGGGTGTTGGCGTATGCCCGCCGGGAACGGCTGTTCACCCCCGGCGACCGGGTCCTGGTGGCGGTTTCCGGCGGCCCGGATTCAGTGGCCCTGCTTCATCTCCTCATCCGGCTGGCCCCCGAACTGGGTCTGGATTTGGGCGTGGCTCACTTCGACCACGGCCTCAGAGGCGAGGACTCCCGGGGCGACGCCGCTTTTGTGGCCGACCTGGCCCGGGGCCTCGGTCTCCCGTGCCACCTGGACCGGGGTGAGGTAAGAGCTGCGACTCGCCGGGATAAAGTCTCTATCCAGATGGCGGCCCGAAAGCTCAGGTTGCAGTTTTTTCAGGATACCCGCCGTGGGCACGGTTACGCCAAGCTCGCCCTGGGCCACACCGCCGACGACCAGGTGGAGCTCTTCTGGCTCCGGCTGCTCCGGGGCGCCGGGCTGGAGGGGCTGAAGGGCATGTGGCCGGCCACCCCCGAGGGCCTGGTGCGGCCGTTGTTGGCCGTAGGCAAAGCGGTGCTCCTGGCCTGGCTTAAGCAGGAGGCCCTGCCTTATCGCCTTGATATGAGCAACCTGAGCCGGGCGTATCTGCGCAACCGGGTGCGCCTGGACCTGCTGCCCCACCTGGCCCGGGGCTACAACCCCCGCCTGGCCCAGACCATCTGGCGGACCCAGACCCTCCTGCAGGAGGATGAGCGTCTCCTGGCCCGGGACGCGGCTGCGGCCTGGGACCGGGTGGCCCGGAAACTCACCGAAGACTGCTTCGCCCTGGACCTGGATCGGTTTTTCAGCCTGGAAGCCTCGTTGCAAAGGCGGGTGCTGAGGGCTGGGGTGGCCAGACTCGGCGCCGCGGTAACCCTCACGGCCCCCCAGGTGGCATCGCTCCTGGCTCTGGCCGGCAGTGAACGCAGCGGCGGCCTGATCTCGCTTGGGAGGGGAAAAGGGAGGAAACGTCCAGGTGGCCAGGGCGGGAGCCTTTTTGCATATCATGAAAGCCCTGCCGGACCCACCCCGGGAAGCCACCCGGCTGCCGGACTGCCCGGGAGAGGTGGAGTCTCCCGCCGGCTGGCGCTGGCGGCTGAGCCGCGCGTCCCTGCCGGCCCGGCGACCCTTGGCCGCCCCCGGAGGTGGCCTGGATGAACCCGGCCCGGATCACCCTGCCCCTGACGGCGCGATTTTGGCGGCCCGGGGACCGGTTCTGGCCCCAGGGCGCCCCGGGTCCCAAAAAACTCCAGGATTTCCTGGTGGACGCGAAAATTCCCCGCTGGCTCCGGCCCCACCTGCCGTTGCTCGCCAGCGCCGACGAGATTGTCTGGGTGGCGGGCCTGAGGCTCGCCGACCCGGTGAAAGTCCTGCCGGCCGCCGGGAGGAGATGTATGAAATCACCGTAACCCCCGCCAACCCCGACACCAGCCCGCATCTGGGAAATCCTGCGCCGGGTGCGAGGGGGGTGAGTTGAAAAACGTATTTTGAGGGGAGGTCACGGGGGAGAGTAGTTCCCCACGCCCTTGCCCTTAAACTCCCCTCCCAGCCCCCTCTATGGGGGTCTGGATCAGAGCATTTGGGGTCTGGCTTTGTCGGAGTTGATCCTCCCATCACTTTCTATAAATGGTTTATCCTAAATTAGAGTAGGTTTGGGGAAACAATCATTCAAGGGATTAGAAGAACTTGATTGACAAAAGGTTCTTTTGCTATAACAACTAATCCAAAAGACAAAATTTCCCCTGCCCCCCTTTCCAAATGAAGAACTTGGCGGAATTCCTAGGAAAGTCCCTCTTGGAAAAGGGGAATTGGGGAATTTGAGACCCTCAATGGAAAGGAACTTTTGCCAAGTTGCATACAATCTATCCCGGGGTATCTGAGTGGCACAGGCTTTCCAGCTTATGCCGATGGAGAATTAAATCTGAGGTATATCACCAGAGAATTCTTCGATAAAGACCGCTTGGAGAAGCGGAGCAATTGGTACGGCCTTGAACCCGGTGCCGGCTGGAAAGCCTGTGCCAGCGGCCTAAGATGAATTTTGCCTGTGCCGCTAAGTGTATCGTCTCAGGCATTGTGCGACAAAGGTTGTAAGGGGTTTCTCGCTCGGCCCCTTGATGGAGGTGGATTTGCTGTGCAGGGCTTAAACCTTTTCCCCTCCTAACCACAATTATTAGGTCACATTTGCAATATTCGATGGAACGAAGTTCGCATGAACTCGACGTAAGAGGCCCTTCCCTTGCCCCAGTCCGGTCCCTCCCTCCTCCTGATCAACCCCTGGATCTATGATTTCGCGGCCTACGATTTTTTTGCCCGGCCGTTGGGGCTGCTCTATCTGGCGGGGTGGCTGCGGGCCCAGGGGTATGAGGTCAACTTCCTGGATTGTCTGGGCGCGCCCCATGCCCGGACCGGGCCTTTCGGCACCGGGCGCTACGCCAAGGAAATCATCCCGCCGCCCCCGGCCCTGGAGGGGATCACCCGGCGCTACGGGCGCTACGGCATCAGCGAGGCGGCTTTCCGGGAGCGCCTGGCCCGGGTCCCCGCCCCCGCCGCCATCCTGGTGACCTCCCTCATGACCTACTGGTACCCCGGGGTGGCTGCGGCCATTCGCCTGGCCCGGGAGCGCTTCCCCGACGTGCCCGTTATCCTGGGAGGGATCTACGCCACCCTGTGCCCGGAACACGCCCAAAAACACAGCGGCGCCCACCGGGTGGTGGCCGGGCCGGGAGAAGCAGCCATTCTCGCTCTTTTGGAAGAGATCACCGGTTGGTCGCCGCCGGGGGCGGTCTTTCCAGACCCGGACGACTTGGACTCCCGGCCCTATCCGGCCCTGGATCTCCTGGAGCATCCTTCTTATATTCCCATCCTCACCTCCCGGGGCTGCCCCCTGGATTGTGCCTACTGCGCCTCCCGGCTGCTCCAGCCGGTTTACCGGCGGCCGCGACCCCCTGGCCGCGGCGGCCGAGCTGATTTACTGGCAGGACCGAACGCGGCCTCACCGACGCGGCCTTCTATGACGACGCCCTGCTCCTGGGAGCGTCCGAGCATCTCCTGGTGTTCCTGGCAGAACTGGCAAGGAGCGGACGCACCTTCCGGTTCCATACCCCCAACGGCCTCCATGCCCGCCTCATCACCCGGGAGGTGGCGGGCTGGCTCAAGCGGGCCAATTTCGCCACCCTGCGCCTGGGGGTGGAAACCACCGCCTTGGGAGCGGCCCGCCTGGACGCCAAACTCCAGGCCGGGGAACTGGAAGCCGCCCTGGCCCATCTGCAGGAGGCCGGGTTCGCCCCGGATGAGATCGGCGTCTACCTCCTCATCGGCCTCCCGGACCAGGCGGAGGCGGAGGTGGCGGCTTCCATCCGCCGGGTCAAGGAACTGGGGGCCACCCCGGTCCTGGCCTCTTACTCCCCCATCCCCGGCACCGCCCTGTGGCCCAGGGCGCTGGCCTCCTCCCGCTATGACCTGGCCGCCGACCCCCTGTATCCAGAACAACTCCCTGTTCCCCTGCTGGCCCGAGTTTTCCTGGGACCGCTACACCCGCCTCAAACGCCTGGCCGCGGGGTAAAAGTTGTGGTAGGGTGGATCGTGGGGGAGGACCGGGCGAAAGCAATTCCCCCGCCCTCCCCCAAACCCCCTCTCCCAACCCCCTGTAAGGGGTTGGGGGAGAGGGTTTGGGAGAGGGGCAGGGGCCGTTGGCCCCTGGCCCCCTCTTCCAAAAATTCTTCCAAAAGGCAATCATATGGGAACGTCCAGTGCCCGGCGGGGGCCTACCACGGCGTTATGGCGGGCGGCCAAGGGGTCGGCTACCCGGTATCTGTCGCCGGCGGCCGGGGGCAGAGGTGAGCGCCCGGGAGGTGGTGAGCCGATACCTGGCGGCCCTGGCTGAGACCCCGGGGCAGGGGGAGGCGTTGGCGGCCTTCCGGGTTACCCGAAAGGTGGCCCAGGACCTGGGGGCCTTGGGGCAAGAGGTGGCGGCCCGGGGTTGGAGAGCGGCCCTGGCGGAGCGGGGTCTGGCGCCCCTGGCTGGGGGCTCCTCCGAGCTGTTGGCGCCGGGGGTTGCCGGGGTGTTGGCCGGAAGCGGCGGGGGCCTGGAGGAGGCCGTGGTCCGGACGGCCCTGGCCCTGGTGGTCGGGGAGGCAGTGCAATCTCGGGACCGGATGGAGCCGGCTCAGCTGGTGCGCCGGTTTCTGGTCACGGCGGTGCACCTGCGTCTGGCCCTGGACCTGGGGGAGCCCCTGGAAGCTGCCGCGGGCAGCTATGGGCGGCTCCGGGACGGCTTAAGCCGGATCAAGGCCAGGATCGAGGCCGGCGCTTCGGCCGCACATGCCGCGCCACTGACGCCACCGGATACCCCCGGCCACTGGCAGGGGCTGACGGGTTGGACCTGGGTTACCGAAATTATGGCGGGCCTGCTGAAAAATCTCGGGTGAGGAGAAGAGCACTGAAATCGGGCCAGGCTTGGTGCTCTTAGGATAATACATGGCAGGGCCTATAAGCCATGTCTAAAAACCGATTTTAAGCGTCAGTTGTGAGTCAACCGTGTGTGCGCTCTCAAGCTGGGCGAAGCACATCACCCCCCTTTCTAAAGGTGCTCAGGATGGATTTTGAATAGACCATCTGGGAAATCCCCCTAAATCCCCCTTTAGTAAAGGGGGACCTTACGAGTTGCGGGTATCCAAGAAGTAGCTCGTTTGGATTACCAGAAGAATTTAAGAATGCCTTAGTGGCAGCGAGGCCTCTCCATGACTGTTGAACTCTACCTGAGGGCCCCGAACGAAAAACGCCGGCCGCCGCCGGGGATGGCCGCGGTCATTCACCTGGATGAGACGGGCGTCCCGGGCTATCCCCTGCACCACAATCTTTCCCGGCTCCCGGCAACTCCCGGGCTGCCGGGTCAGGCGGTCACGGCCTTCCTGTCGGCGGCCCTGGGAGTTTGGGCGGCGGACAAGTTTCTGCCGCGCCGTGCCGCCCCCGATGCCTGGACCCGGAAAATCACGCTTAACCTTCCCGTCAGCCCGGGTTGGCTGCCTCTGGCCCCGGGCCTGGAGCGCCTCCTCAATTTTCTCACCGGGGACGACTGGACCCTGAAGCTCCGGGAAGCTCCCCTGGACCTGGGCCTGAAGGGGGAGTGGCCCCACCCCTGGCGCCCGGACGGGGTGATGCTGTTCTCCGGGGGGCTGGACTCCCTGATCGGGGCCCTGGATCGATTGGAGGCCGGGGAGCGCCTGCTTCTGGTGAGCCACTACGATTTCGGGCAGCTGGCCGCCATCCAGCAGGCCCTGGCGGCGGCGCTCCTCGGCCATTACGGCCCCGACCGGGTGCACCACCTGGGGCTCCGGGTGCAGTTTCCCCAGGCCCCGGAGCTGTCCACGCGGAGCCGGTCCCTGCTCTACCTGGCCCTGGGGCTGGCCGCCGCCGCCAGCTGCGGCCCCGCCACCCCCCTCATCATCCCGGAAAACGGCTGGATCAGTCTCAACCCGCCCCTGACGGCCAACCGCCTGGGCAGTTGCAGCACCCGGACCACCCACCCCCACTTTCTGGAGCAGCTCACGGGCCTCTGGCAGGAAGTGGGGCTGGCCAATCCCCTGGTCAACCCTTACAAAAACCTCACCAAGGGTGAGATGGTGCGGGGTTGCCGCAACCGGGGACCTCCTCAAGCGACTCTTCGGGATGAGCGTTTCCTGCGCCCGGCCGGTGGTCTCCCGCTGGCAGGGAGGGGCCGCCGGTTCCTGCGGCTACTGCTATCCCTGCCTGATGCGCCGGGCCGCGCTCCACAGCCTGGGGTGGGATCAGGGCGGAGATTACCGGCGGGACGTGATGACGGCACCGGAAACCCTGGCCCACCGGGTTCGGGGCCAGGACCTCCGGGCCCTGCTCCTGGCGGTGAGGACCTGGGAGGAGGCGCCGGCCGAGGTGGAGGCCCGCCTGATGCTGGGCGATGCCCCGGAGACCCTGCCGGCGCGCCTGGCGGCCGCGCACCGGGTGCTGGACCGGGGGTTTCGGGAAATCGCCGGGTGGCTCAGGGACCAGGGGGCGGAGTGGGTGCAGGGGTAGGGGACTGGGAACGGGTGGCGGTCAGCTGATGGTTTGGGTGGCCGCAGGCTAAACGTCCATGGCCCCCAAATGTTTACTCCCGAGACGGTAAATCCCCCCTGCCCCCCTTTTTCAAAGGGGGGTTCTCAAGTCCCCCTTTGGAAAAGGGGGATTTAGAGGGATTTGCTGTTTTTCACGGTAAAGCCGGCGCGGCACCGGCGAAACGCCGAGCCACGATAAAAGTTGAGAGGAAACCATGAGATGGGCCTCAACCCGATATGACCGGCAACAATCTGCCAATCCGGCCAGGCTCCGGGGTTTGCCGGTAGCCTGACCTTTAGGCCCTGGCCCGGAAGAGGAGAGGCGATCAGGCGTAGAGGTAGGCGGTCACCAGGAGCCAGAGGCCGAAGCCCAGGAGGATGACGATGGTGGTGATGGCCATGAATTTTATATGCTTATGTTCTATCATGTTTTCTCCTTTGGGGCCTGGGGTCGCAAGTAGCCCGGGCCTGCCCGGGCAGGCGCAGGTTTTGAAGCCTGCGGCTACACCAGACCTCTTAAACACAACTCGGTATTAGCGCCGCGTCCGCTCTCCGGGGGCCAACGGAAGGCCAGGGGGAGCAGCTCCTTGAGGTTGGCCAGCCGTGTCCGGCCGGCGGTATTGGCCATGAGCACCAGGCAATCCGGGTTGAATTCGGCCAACACCTGGCGGCACAGGCCGCAGGGGGCAACGGGCTCGGGGGTGTCGGCGATGACCGCCAGGGCGGTCAAGTCGCGGCCGACCGGCGGCCACGGCCCTGAAGATCGCCACCCGTTCAGCGCAGATCGTGGCCCCCAAAGAGGCGTTCTCGATGTTGCAGCCGGAAAAGATCTCGCCGGCCGCAGTCAGGACCGCGGCGCCCACCGTGAACCGTGAATAGGGGGCGTAGGCGTGCTCCCGGGCGCGCCGGGCCTCGTCCAGGAGCTGTTGCCGCACCGTTTCATCCAGCATGGCGAAGCCTTTAATACCGGGCCAGGATTAGTCGGGCTGGCCGCGTTCCCGCCGCCGGATCAGGGCGGACACGCAGGTCCGCCCCTACGGGTCCCCTGAAGATCCCCTGCACTCCTATCCCCCCAGGGAAACGGCCAGGGCCGTGGTCAGTTTCACCACGTCCTGGTTGGTCTTGCGCAGGTGGCGGGACAGGAGCTGGGCCAGGCGCAGGAGCAGTTTTACCCCCATGGCGGGGTTATACGTAATCAATTCCAGGAAATCCTTCTGGTGCAGTTCCAGCAGGGCGCAATCGGTGGAGGCGGTCACCGTGGCCGACCGGGTTTCGCTTTCCAGCAGCGCCATTTCTCCGAAATAGACCCCGTTTTCCGCCTTCAGGCGGATCATCACCCGTTCTTTGGGGGTGTCTTCATCCAGCACCAGGGTGAGCTGCTTGGTGATCTCCACTTCCCCGGCGGTCATGATGAACAGGCTATCCCCGGGCTCGCCTTCCTGGATGATGACCTCCCCGGCCGAAAACTCCCGGAGGCTGGTGTGTTCCAGCACCTGATGGATTTCACCTTCTTCCAGGTCCTGGAAGATAAAGATTTTTTGAAGAAAGGCGGCATCGATCATTAGAGACTCGGCCTCTGGGGGGCGATGACCACGGCGAACTGGTGGGGCCCCAGGATCATGGTGGTGGGGGGATTGATCTGGCAATCCACCTTGGTGCGCCCCAAAAGATGGGTCATCTTGGTCTCGGCGAACTTGCGCCGGATGAAATCATCAATGGCCGACGGCTCTTCGGACAACAAGTCCTCGAGGCTCAGGCTGCGGCCCTCGGTGTAGATGCCGATGAGAATGCCCTGGTTCTGCTCCTGGAAGTAGGCGGATAATTCCCCCAGGGGGCGCCCATGGAACCGGCTGGGGATTTCCACATCCCATAAGCCCTGCCCATCCCCCATTAACAGTGAGGTGTAGATGCGGAACAGGGCCGGGGAACTGATGGCCCCCGCCAGGAGCGAGCTGTCGTATTGTCCCCGGATCAACACCTCTTCGGCCCCGGCCCGCTCGAGGTAGGCGCGGTTTTCTGGCCGCAGCAATTCCCCCATGATGCGAATTTTGGCGTGGAGGGCCTTCAAGGTGAGGGCGGTGAACAGGGTGCGTTGATCCACCTGGGCCGCGGTTTCCCCCGGTTGCCGGTCGGCCAGGATGATGGCCTTGATGGCACCGAGGACATTGGCCTTCAGGAGGATATCTTCCCGGGAATAGTCCCCCCGGAGATAGAAAATCTCGTGTTGGGGGTATCTTTCCTTGATGGCGTCCATCTGCTCCGGCGGGGCTTTGTTGATCAGGACCACCGGAATGGAGGGAGACAGGCGTTTGAGCAACTGGTCCAACAGGGCCTCGGCATCTTCCGGCCACCCCAGGATCAGGATATGTTGCGTAGATTTAACGGCTTCCAAACCTTTCTCCTGGCGAAACTTGCGTTCAATGAAGACTGAGGCCACGGTGGCGGTTACGAGAGACAGGCTGAGAAAGCCTATGACCATAAGGGCGACGCCCACCACCCGGCCCAGGAAGGTGACGGGAACCACGTCCCCATACCCCACGGTGGTCAGGGTGACCATGCCCCACCACAGGGCCCGCCCGAACCGGGTCCACCACGGCCCTTCGGCGGGTTCAAACAGGCTGAACCCGATGGATGCCACCAGCAGGATCACCAACAGGGCCAGGATCAGGCCAAAGACCCTTTCCCGCTGCAGCGTCCGGAATAAGGAGGTGATGGAACCTTTGATGACGACTCCTCAGGCTGAATGGTTCAGCCCCATCTCCATCAATAGTCCAGGCTGAGCCTGGGCAGGGCGGCCCCGGGGCACCCAAGACCTCGCGTCCCGCCTTCAGACCAGTCCCGCCCCGTTAAGCCGGGCGACGGCAACCCTGGCACTTTATGGGACCCGCCTGCCGTCCCTGTTGCCGGAGTCGCAGATGGCACCCTTTGCATTGGCGATGAGAGGCGTTCTTAACATCCAGGCGGCTGGCCTCCGGCCTCAGACCATGGCAGGCCTGGCACTTTGCCACCGACTGGCCTTTCTGCCAGACGGTGCGCCTTCCCTGGTAGTCGTGATGGCATTGGGTGCAGGCCACTCCCGGGCTTCATGCACCCGGTGGCTGAACTGCACCGGCGGCTTATGCCGTGCCCCCGAATATGGGGACTTTCAGGAGACTAACCGCCGGGCCTCGGTAAGAGAACTGCCCCAGGCTCCCAGGAGGCCCATCACCCCCAAAATCAGTCCTGCCACATAAGCTAACGCAGCCTCCGGTCAACGCCACTTCAGTCCTGATAGTAGGAGGCGCAGGAGGTATCGGATTCCCAAACGTCGACCCGGCGGACTTTCACTCCGTCGCCATTACACATGGCCCCCAGGCGCTCATACAGGTAACAGGCCAGATTCTCCGACGAGGGATTGCGATCCTGAAACGCGGCCAGTTCATTCAAATATTTATGGTCGATCTCCTCGAGCACCTGTTTGGTCCGGGCCTTGACCACGCCAAAATCCATCAGCAGCCCGGCGCTGGTCCAGGGCCGGCCCTACCAGGAACACCTCCACCTTCCAGTTGTGGCCGTGGAGACCCTCGCATTTTCCATTGAAGTTTTCCAGCCGGTGGGCGGCGGCAAACTGAGTGACAATTTTTACTTCATACATGTTATTTCGGGCTCCCTTTGAGGGTACGGACCCTGGTCTCCATGCGGGTGATAAAGTTTTTCACGTCGCTCTGCAATCCTGCCAGTTCTTTATGGCGCTTGGCCATAATATTTTTGAATTCCTGCAGCCAAAACTCCAGAAGCGCCAGCTCCCGCTGCCGTAGTTCTTCTTCCACCCGATTTTTCAATTGTTTGATCAGAGCTTCGTCCATATTACCCCTATTATTGACTACCCCAAAAGCTCTATCCTGTCAATTATTCGGCTGATTATCAGAAGAAAATAGAAAAAAACCCCGACCTGGACGCTTTTACTCGCTTTGCCCCCCAGAATCTTCCTGGGGCGGGGGTTAACGTTTGAAATGGCGGATCGGCCAGTGATGTTGGTGAGCCAGACGTTTTAAGGCCCAGGAGGGGTTGACCGCCACCGGATGCCCGATGGCCTGAAAAAGATAGGCATCCTGGATATGGTCCCCGTAGGCGTAGGACTGGGATAAATCAAAGCCATGGGCCCGGGATAGTTCCTGGAGCAGCCGCAATTTATTGGCCCCCCGGGGGTGAAGGCCGGCGATCGCTCCGGTAAATCGGCCGTTCTGCCGCTGCAATTGCGTGGCGATGAGCCAATCCGCCCCCAACTCCTCCTGTAACGGCGTCAGGAGCAGGGACAGGGAGCCGCTCAGCAGGGCGATGGCGTGGCCTTGGGCCTGATGATCCAGGACGCAGACCGATCCCGCCGTGCTCACCCGGGGCGCAATGTCTTCCTGGTAGCACCGCTGGGATAGACTGATCACTTCCTCCACCGGCAGCCCCTGGAGGTAACTTTTGTCCTGGAACCGGGCCCGGGGCCGGCGGGCTACCTGACCCAGGTAGGCCAGGGCCCGGGGCAGGCTGAGCAGGCCCCGTCGCACCAGATACCAGAAAAAGAGCCGCTCGGTGTACCCCTGAACCAGAGTCTGGTCCACATCGAAAATGGCAACCACCCGGTTCATAGGGTCCTCCGGCGGCGAGTTTCCGGCCGCGTTGCCAGGGCCAGGTTAGGTTTTGTCGGCCTTGAAAAGGATGCGGCCATCCTGGATCACCGGGAGTCCCCGAATGATGCAGAGCGCCGTAGTAAAAAAGATAAGACCTTGATTCACTGGATGCAAGGTGATGAGAATGCCGGGGTCTTTAATAGCCAGGGCCCAGGTGAGGTAGAGGAGACCGAAGATCACCCCCTTGGCCAGGCCGTAGAGGGCGCGCATGAAACGGGAACCTACCAGGAAGCGCCCCAGGGGGGAGTGCATCATCCCGAAACCCGTTTTCCCCCGGGCCAGGGCTACGCCCCG
Source organism: uncultured delta proteobacterium (assembly GCA_963747645.1). Lineage (GTDB taxonomy): Bacteria > Desulfobacterota > Desulfobaccia > Desulfobaccales > 0-14-0-80-60-11 > 0-14-0-80-60-11. The sequence continues at coordinate 56,226 of CAVVFW010000012.1, forward strand.
GATGCCGTCCACGACGAAGGAGCGGATTAGAAAGACTATGGGGACCCACAAAGGTACCAGTCCCAGGTACGTGAAGGTGACCCAGAGGACATTTTCCACGGACCGGTCCAGGGCGATGTCCAGCACTGCCCCGAGTTCGGTGACCTCGTTCCGCAGCCGGGCCACGTAGCCGTCAAACCAATCCAGGAGAGACAGGACGATCAGCAGCCCCAGGCCAATAAGCCGCACTCCGAAACTGGGGACAAACAGGAGGCCCACCACGAGCAACAACAGCGGCAACCGGGCCAGGGTGATGAGATTAGCCAGTGACATATTAGGGTTCCCTCATCAGGGGGAGGTAAAGGAGAAGTTACCAGAATAAGCTAATTCTTACAAATTTATCTCAACTGGCGCTCACCTTGGGCAGGGAAGGTGGAGAGATTCAGGGGGCGCACCGGGCTATCTAGACCTCGTCCCCATCAAACCGGTGGCGCCGGCTAAACGCTCATGGGCGCAGCCTTGACCATCCCTGAGCACGGAAGCCCCCAAGGCGCAGCCGCGACCCGAAAGTGCTTTTTTGTCCCGTGGTTTTGTGTTATGGTGAATTGGCTTGATAATCAGGCCAATTCCCCCAGCCAAGGTAGGCCTCCAGATGACCTACAACCGTTCGGATCATCCTGAGACCCACGAGATGATCGGGCAAAGATATCTGATCGTGCGCCAACTCCGGGAAGAGCCCTGGGGCGGGGTGTGGCTGGCCCAAGACAATCTCCTGAGGACCGAGGTCGGCCTGAAACTCCTGGCCCGGGACGCCCCGGAGTGGGCCGGGGCCCGGGACATGTTCGAACATGCGGCGATCCTGGGACAGAAACTGCGCCATCCCCAGATCCTGGGGGTTTTCCACGTCGACAAGGCCGAAAAATTTCTCTACCTGGTCCAGGAGGCCTTTCCCGGCGAGAGCTTGATGGCCCAATGGGTCCGGCAAGAGCGGTTCAGCCTGCCCCGGGCGCTGCACCTGCTGGAACTCCTGGGGGAGGCCCTGGCCTTTGCGCATCAGCAGGGGGAAGTGCACCAGTGCTTCAGCCCCCTCAATATCCTGCTCAAGGGGGATGACCTCCGTCTGGCCAATTTCGCCTTCGCCCCGGCCTACGACGATCAGCCGCAGCATCTGGAGCTCAGGGCGTATGCGCCGCCGGAGGTCTTGCATGGGGATCGGCTCACGCCGGCCGGCAACGTGTTTTCTTTGGGAGTCCTGGGTTTTCGGCTGGTGGCCGGCAGTCTGCCCTATCCCCTGACCTTTGATGAGCCCTTTCCCTATCGTTTGGAATACCCTCCGGCGGACCTGGAGGAGATTCCCGTTCCCCTGCAGAACGTGCTGCTGCGGTGCCTGTCGGAGGACCCCGAGGAGCGGCTGCCCCATGCCGGCGCCTTGGTCAGCCAATTGCGCCAGGCCCGGGAACTCATGCACGGGGTTGCCAAGGAATCCGTTGTCTGGCGGCCGGGAAAATCCCGGGGGCGTTGGCAGCCCCTGGCCCAGGCGGGGCCGCGGTTGAAAAAAATTTGGGAGCACAGTCTGCCCCACGCCCAAAAGGCCAGGGATGCGGCCTTGACCCACTTAAACACCCTCAAGCTGGTTCCCCGGCGCCTGCTGTGGGGAGTGGGCCTGGCCATCCTGACGGTGGCCCTTATCATCATCGGGGTCAAGACCGGCCACCAGCCGGTGTCGACGCCTCAACCCGCCACGGTGGCGGCGCCGGCCGCTCTCCCGCCGGTGGGCGGCGGGCCGCCTTTGATGGGGACCGGCGAGGCCGGGGCCCCCGGGGAGCCGGTCCCTGCGGCCAGGCCAGCCGCCGGCCAGCCACCGGCCCTGGCCACCCCGAAGGCTAAAGATCAGCGCTATCTCCTGGTGGTTGCCACCTACACCACCATGAAGCAGGCCGAGGCCCTCCAGCAGCGACTCCGGGCCAAACACATTGGCGCCGTCGTCAAGATCCAGAAGACCGGGAACAAGATCCAATACCAGGTCCGGGTGGGTCCCCTTACCGGCGCCAAGGCTGCTGAAGACACGGCCAAGCGCATCAAGACCCAGGAAAAGATCACCCCCAAGGTTGTGAAACTGGCGCCTAAGACCGCCGGCGCCAATAATGTCAGGAGGCCATCCCGATGAAACCCCCGGTTATGACTACTTCTTTAGCGGGGCTGGGTCCCCGGCGCCAGGGCAAGGTGCGGGACATTTACGACCTGGGGGACCACTTGCTCCTGGTGGCCACGGACCGCATCTCCGCCTTTGACGTGGTGATGGCCGAACCCATCCCCGATAAGGGCCGCATCCTTACCCGGTTGTCCGCCTTCTGGTTCCGGCACCTGGCGGACCTGACCCCCAACCACCTGGTAAGCCTCAAGGTGGAGGAGTTTCCCCCGGCCTGCCGGCCGTTTGAGGACCTGCTCGAGGGCCGCGCCATGCTGGTGCGCACGTGTAAGCCCCTGCCGGTGGAGTGCATCGTCCGGGGTTATTTGTCCGGCTCAGGTTGGGCGGAGTACCGGCAATCAGGCGCCATCGGCGGCCTGCCCCTGCCCCCGGGGCTGGTGGAGTCACAGAAGCTGCCGGAGCCCATTTTTACGCCTTCAACCAAGGCCGAACTGGGCACCCACGACGAAAACATCTCCTTTGCCGCCATGGCGAGCCAGATCGGGGCGCCGCTGGCGGCCAGGGTCAGGGACCTGAGCCTGGCGATCTACCGCCGGGCCCTGGCCTGGGCCGAACCCCGGGGCATTATCATCGCCGACACCAAGTTCGAGTTCGGCCTGGCCGATGGCGCTGAAGAACAACTCCTGCTCATCGACGAGGTCCTGACCCCGGACTCCTCCCGCTTCTGGCCCCAGGAGGACTACCGCCCCGGCGGCCCCCAGAAGAGCTATGACAAGCAGTATCTCCGGGATTATCTGGAATCACTGGGCTGGAACAAGCAGCCCCCGCCGCCGCCCTTGCCCGCCGACGTCATCGCCAACACCCGGGCCCGTTACCTCCAGGCGCTGGAGGTCCTCACCGGCGAAAAATTAGACTGAAAGCCGGCAAGCCTGGCTCAACCGGCCCCAGCGTTTTCTCCGGCCAACAGGGTGCTAAACTTTTCAACTCAGTGAAGACCTTCCCCCGATATATATGGCAGGGTTTGTTGTACGGCGCTGCGGTAGGGGTGGTGGCGGGGCACCCGCTGTTTATGGCGGCCCACCACTTGCATGAATATTTTGGCCGGCAGACCCCCCTGGCGCTGACCCAGACGATCCTGCACAGCTTTTCCTACCAGGCCTGGCCCCTGATCCTGTTCTTTGCCGTCGTCGGCGGCGCCGTGGGGGCGCTGTGGGGCCGACTGCACCACCGCGTGGAAGCGCATCGACTGGACTATCAAGCGCGGCTGCGAGCCCTGGCTGCGGAAATCTCCCTGGCGGAGGAGCGGGAACGCCACCGTCTGGCCACCGAACTCCACGAACACGTTGGCCAGATTCTGGCTGTGGCTCAGATCAAAATGGGCGCCCTGGCGGGGGAAATCAAATCACCGGCCAGCCTGGCGGCGCTGCAGGAGGCCCGGGACCATGTGGAGGGTTCCATCCGGTACATCCGGTCTTTGACCGGCGAGCTCAGTCCCCCGGTGCTCTACGAGATGGGGTTTGCCCCGGCGGTGGTGTGGCTGGCCCGGCAGATCCACGACCAGCAGGGGATCGAAGTGGAGTTGCGCCAGCACCCCATCGCCTGGCCCCCTTGCGATGACAGTCAGATCCTGTTATTCATCATCCTGCGAGATTTGCTGACTTATGTGGCCAGGGAGACCCGGCCCCGGGTGATCAAGATCCTCATGCAGATGGAAGGCAAGGACCTGCGCCTCCAGGTGGAGCATGACGGCGCCGGGCCCGGAGATACCGGCGGCGACCCTCCCGGCTTTGCCCTGTTCAGCCTCCGGGAGCGTCTGGATCGGATCGGCGGGACCGTGGCGGTGCAAGCGCCATCGGGCCGGGCAACGGTGATTACCCTGATTGTGCCCTTATTCCGCGATCTTGTTTAGGATAGAGGAGCAGTGAAGGGACAATGACTTCCGGGGCGGACCTTAAGGTCCGCCCCGCCTTGTTTCCGCCCCGATTTACCAGCCGCTGCCGCCGCCGCCCCCGCCCCCGCCGCCGGAGGACCCGCCGCCGCCGCTCCCCGAGGACGAGCCCGGGGGGGATGAGGATGACGAGATGGCGCTGGCAAAAGAGCTGCCCAGGCTGTCGGCGAAGCGGGAGGTGTGGAAGCTGTTCCAGGAACTGCCGGAATACCAGACGGGGGAGTAGGGCTGGGTCTCGGTCCCCGCCCTGGCCAGCACCTCGGCGAACTGCTCGCTCCAGGCATTTTCCACATCCAGGGCCAGGGCGAAGGGCAGGTATTTTTCGAAGAGCGCCGGCGTTTTTTCCGGGGGATTGAGGAGGTTGAGCCGCTCTTTTTCCGCCACCGACAGGTAGAGTTTAAACCCCTCGATCTGGTCCATGATCTTGCGGCCGGTCAGGGTGGGGGCCTTGAGCAGGTGGTAGAACAAGGCGTTGAGGAAGCCCATGGCAGCCAGGTTCAGGGCCGCGGGGATGGACAGGGCCGCGCCCAACACCACGACCCCGAAGATCTCACCCGCAAAAAAGGGCAGGGCAAACAGGGTGGTGAGCAGGGCTGACCCCACTTTCACCAGGCCGCCGCCCCGGACCGCCTGCCACCTCTTGTAGACCGTGACCGCCAGAAAATAGCAGGCCACCGTCCAGACGGTCAGCCACACGGCCCCAAAGCCCGCGGCGGCGCGGTCCCGGGACATCAGGATGACCAGGGCCGCGCCCAGGAGGGTGATGATGACCCCGGGGCCCAGGTAGCCCGAGTTGGTGACGAAGTAGATCTTCTCCAGTTCCATCCGCAGGTTTTTTTTCAGGGCGTCGATGGCGCTCTTGATCCGGTGTGGTTTTTGTTTTCCAGCTTGATGGACCCGCCCCGGGGTAAGAGTTGGTTGATGACCAGTCTGCTCGTCCCGGGACAGGGCGCCCTTGGCCGCGTCCCGGGACACCAGGGTGTAATCGCCCTTATCTTCCTGGATCAGCACCCCCCCTTTCACCGCCATGTCCACCACCGCGGCGGCAAAGGCCTTGTCGTCATACCCCATGCGGCTGACGAATCGCACCCCCGCCGGGGAAAAACCGGCCGGCGGGGCGAACAGGGGGATGATGGTGCCTTTGGCCGGGTCCCGGCCCACCCGGAACCAGGCCCAGAGATAGAACCCGAGGAGCACGACCAGCCAGATAAGGCCGATGGCCGTGGCGACGTTGTCCCGGAGGAAGAAACCCATCCGCTCCTGGCCGGAGGGCTCGTGCACCACGCCCTTGGGCCAGGCCACCGCTACGGTCAGGCCCTGTCTGGGGGCCAGCCGCCGGGTGGTCTTGAAGACAATGTCGTGATCCCCGGCCTGCACCGTAAAATCCTGGCCCCGGGCCCCCTGATAACCGGTGTAGGCCGCGGACTGCAGGATTTTGGCCCCGGGCGGCAGCTCGATGACAGCTTCGGCCCGGTCGATGGCAAAGGTCCAGCCGTTGCCGGTGACGTTCCAGTAGAGTTCGTCAAAGTCCTTGAAGAACCCCAGCTCCCGGTCGACCCGGTACTTGATGGTATAGGTGTATTCCCCGGGCCGGAGAAACACGTCTTTTTGGCCGATGCGGATCTTGACGCCGTTGGCGGCGCGCTCGGGTGTGGTAGGGCTCGGGCCGGCCGTCCCGCAGGACTTCCTCCACCTGAAAGCCCACCGTGACGGTGTTGCCCAGCCGGTCCTTATAGGTGGTGGGAAAATCCCGGATGATGCCCCGCTTGATCTCCTGGCGGTCGGCCTCCACCGTGATGTCCTCGGTGACGGTCATGGAGGCGTCGCGGTTGACCACGATGAGGCTCTTGAAATTGAGGATGCGCTCGGATTGGGCCGATACGGGGGCGGCCCCGGCCAGAAAAACCAGGATGGCAAGGGCCGTCAGGGTCAGGAGCAAGGCGGCGCGCTTCATAGGTGTGTATCCGTCCACTTATTATGAGCATTTTCCTGTAGGGGCGCACCTGTATGTGCGCCTCTCCCCGCGCAATGGGCGGACAGAGGTCCGCCCCTCCCTATGGAGATAGGTGAGGGGGAAGTAAGTCTCTTTTCCGGTCCCAGCTTTAAGGAAAAGACACCTTGGGCACGGCCCGTTCGGCGGCGTCGGCGATCTCGAAATATTCCACCGTGGTGAAGTGGAAGGCCGAGGCCAGCAGGTTGCTGGGAAAAGACTGGATCAGGATGTTGAAGTTCCGGGCGGCCCCGTTGTAATAGCGCCGGGCCAGCTGGACCTGGTCCTCGATGTCGGCCAGGGATTTTTGCAGGTCCATAAAATTCTGGGATGCCTTCAAATCGGGATAGTTTTCCGCCACCGCGAAGAGGTTCGCCAGGGCTGTGCCCATGGCCCCTTCCGCCTTGGCCTTCTCCCCCACGCTCTGGGCCGCCTGGCTCTTGGCCCGCAGCTCCGTCACCTGGTCCAGGACGCCCCGCTCATGGCCCATGTAGCCCTTCACCGCCTCGATGAGGTTGGGGATGAGGTCGTTCCTGCGCTTCAGCTGGACGTCGATGCCGCTCCAGCCCTCGGCCACCAGGTTTTTGTTGGTCACCAGCCGGTTGTAAATCGTCACGGCCCCGACCAGCAGGACCACCACCACGCCCAGGAGAATGTATCCGGTCATTAAATACTCCTTAAGGGGTTTAAGTCGTCAGAATAAACCTATTCCGTTAATATCGCTTCAACCTGGTGCTTCAAATCCGGCAGATAAGTTTGAGTTATACGCCAGACCAGAGAAATATCCACCCCCAGGTAGTCATGGATTAAAACATCCCGCAGGCCGGCAATCCGTTTCCAAGGAATCTGGGGGTAACGGCGGCGCAAATCCGGAGAGAGACGTTTAGTGGCTTCTCCGATAATTTCCAATTGCCGGATAACTGCGTCCTGCCAATGGGAAGTTGACATGAAGGTCTCATGTCCCACAGACACATAAGACTCAATTTTCTGGATGGCATCAAGGATGTGCTTTAAATAGACGGCATCACTTTTCACAAACGGACCGCCTCATGGAGAACCTTATCTATCAGGTAAGGACTTCGCGGCTTCGGTGACGACATCCACCTTCATCCCAACAAATCTTCCAGGTCTTGCTTAATGGCGACGATATCCAGCAAGCTTCGTCCCGGTTCCATTTCGATCAGCAGGTCCAGATCGCTGGTTGCGGTGGTTTCACCCCGGGCCACCGAACCGAAGAGGCGCACATTCCGGGCACCATGCCCCCGGGCAATTTCCAGGACTTGCAGGCGTTTTTGTTGAATGAGAGTAGAAAGGTTCATATGGGTTCTTCTGTCAGGGCGGGCACTACCCGCTGTCGTTTCCCTACGGCAATGAAGTTAAATACGGCCTTAAGGCCTTTTCTATCGAATCATTCGGTCGACGAGATCATTTTGAATTGCAGGCCACTGGTCTTCATCTTCTATTCCACCGATTTTCGTCCAGGACCGGATATAATGCTGTTTACGATTTTCTTTGAAATCCCATTCCAACGGTTCACCAAACGCCGATTCGATCTCTTCTCGTCTTGCCTTTAGGATATCGAACCGCTTAAGATTTGTCCTTGCATACTCCATAGAGGCAATTAAGACCCTTCGACTTTGTAATCCATGTTTAATTCTGGGCATGAGCTCTTAACTCATAGCGATCCATCTGGCCTGGCGTCGATAGCAGCTCTTAATGAAGCCATGGTCCCGTGGAACTACTGTTCAGAGAAGCCAAGATTTTTATCCCGCTCCAATCAACTTCATGTAATTGCATCGGTGTCTTTTCCATGGGCGCTCCGGGTTCTATCTTCAGCCAGTATATCCTTAGTCAAAAGGTCCTACAGATTTCTCGGTAACTAATGCAGTGACACTTCTATTTCCCAAGCAAGCTACTCCTGATAGAGCTATGTCTAAATTATTTGATAGCCAGGTAGTAAACCCACTGGCCTCTTTGGACCCAGAACTTCCCGCAAGGAACGGGCTCTAATCTGCCAACCATTTTCTTTCCTATTTAAAGGAAGTTTCTATGGTGCGCAGAGCGCACCCTACATTTTACTTACGGGATTGGGGAGGGGGTGTGGGGGACGGGGGTAAGGGCCTCAGCCCTTAGCCCCCTCCCCCACAATCTCTCTACCCCTTCGCCTTTTGGGCCACCACCTCGTAGACCTGTTCCAGGGCGGCGGGGATTTTATCTTTATCCGGGCCGCCGGCCTGGGCCATGTCGGGGCGGCCGCCGCCGCTGCCGCCGATGGCCGGGGCGATGGCCTTGATGATCTCCCCGGCGGGGAAGCGTTTGGTCAGGTCCTTGGACACCAGGGCGATGAGCATGGCCTTGTCGCCCGCGGCGCTGCCCAGGACCACGATGCCGCTTTTGAGCTTATCCTGGAATTTCACCGCAAAATCCCTCAGGGTCTTGGGGTCGGCGGCGTCCACCGGCAGCGCCAGGACCGCGAACGCCTTCCACCTGGCGCGCCTGGCCCATGAGGTCTTTGGCCTGGGTCGAGGCCAGGCGGCCTTTGAGGGCCTCCAGGTCTTTCTCCAGCTTCTTCTGTTGGGCCAGCAGCTTTTCCAGGCGGGCCACCAGGTCGCCCCGGCTGCCTTTCACCAGGCTGGCGGCCTGGTCCAGTTCCCGGGCCTGCTCCTGGGTGAGTTTCACCGCCTCGACGCCGCACACCGCCTCGATGCGCCGGATGCCCGCGGCGATGGAGGTCTCGGTGGTAATTTTGCACAGGCCCAGGTCCCCGGTGCGCTCCACGTGGGTGCCGCCGCAGAGCTCCTGGCTGACCTCGGGGATGGCCACCACCCGCACGTTATCGCCGTATTTTTCCTCGAACAGGGCGGTGGCCCCGGACTCCAGGGCCTGGTCCATGGACATCTGGTCGGTGTGCACCGGCAGGTTGGCGGTCACGGCCTGGTTCAGGTCCAGTTCGATGGCCTCCAACTCCTCGGGGCTGATGGCCTGGTAGTGGGTGAAGTCGAAGCGCAGGCGCTCCGGGTCCACCAGGGAGCCGGACTGCTTGACGTGGTCGCCCAGGTGGCGCCGCAGGACCGCCTGGAGGAGATGGGTGGCGGTGTGGTGGGCCATGATGCGGCGGCGCCGCGCCGCGTCCACGGCCAGATGCGCCGGGTCGTTGACGTGGACGACGCCGGCCTCAACCTTCCCCTGGTGGACGATGAGGTCGTTGGGGAGCTTCTGGGTGGCGGTCACCCGGATGCGCCAGCCGTCGCCGTCGATGATCGCCCGTGTCCCCCACCTGGCCGCCGGATTCGCCGTAGAAGGGGGTGGCCCCGGTGACCACCTCCACCTCCTCACCGGCCTCGGCCTGGGCGTTGTGCCCGGCCTCGACGATGAGGGCCAGGATGTCGCTGTCGCCTTCCAGGGCGTCGTAGCCCAAAAATTTGGTGGCCGGCCACTCCGCCAGTTCCTGGTAGACCAGGGGGAGTTCCTCACCCGGGCCGCCTTTCCAGGACTGCCGGGAGGCCTCCCGCTGCGCCTGCATGTGGGCTTCAAAGCCTTCCAGGTCCAGCACCAGGCCCTCCTCCCGCAGGGTGTCCTGTACGAGGTCCAGGGGAAAGCCGTAGGTGTCGTAGAGCTTGAAGGCCACCTCCCCGGGCAGGATCTTCTGGCTGTGGGTCTTGAGGTAGGCCAGTTCTTCGCTCAACAGCTTGAGGCCGTGGTCCAGGGTGTCGGCGAAGCGCTCTTCCTCGCCGGTCACCACCCGGGTCATGATGTGGTGCATGGCCCTCAGTTCGGGATAAATGTCGCCCATGAGCTCCACCACCCGGTCGCAGACCCGGGACAGGAACGGGGTGGGCAGGTTCAGGAGCCGCCCGAAGCGGATGGCCCGGCGCATGATGCGGCGCAAGCACGTAGCCCCGGCCTTCGTTGGAGGGCAGCACCCCGTCGGCGATCAGGAAGGCGGTGGCCCGGGAATGGTCGGCGATGACCCGGAAGGGCACGTTCTGCTGCTTCACTGGCGCCATAGGCCTGGCCGGCCAGGGCTTCGACCCCGGCGATCACCGGCCGCAGCAGGTCGCAGTCGAAATTGCTCTTGACCCCCTGGATGACGGCGCAGAGGCGCTCCAGGCCCATGCCGGTGTCGATGCTGGGTTTGGGCAGGGGGGTGAGGACGCCGTCGGCGGTGCGGTTGTACTGCATGAAGACCAGGTTCCAGATCTCGAGATACCGGTCGCACTCGCACTTGCCGATGCCGCAGTCCGGGCCGCAGGACATGGCCTCGCCCTGGTCGATGAGGATCTCGGAGCAGGGGCCGCAGGGCCCGGTGTCGCCCATGGCCCAAAAATTGTCCTTTTCCCCCATGCCGACGATGCGGGAAGGCGGCAGCCCGGAGATCTTCTCCCAGAGGCGGGCCGCTTCTTCGTCTTCGTGGAAGACGGTGGCCCACAATTTATCCGCCGGTAGATTGATAGTGCTGGGTCAGGAGCTCCCAGGCCATCTCGATGGCCCCTTCCTTGAAATAATCGCCGAAGGAGAAGTTCCCCAGCATCTCAAAGAAGGTGTGGTGCCGGGCGGTGAAGCCGACGTTTTCCAGGTCGTTGTGCTTGCCGCCGGCCCGGACGCACTTCTGGGAACTGGCGGCCCGGCTGTAGGGCCGGGGGTCTTCTCCCAGGAACACCTTTTTAAACTGCACCATCCCGGCATTGGTGAACAGCAGGGTGGGGTCCCCGGCGGGCACCAGGGGGGAACTGACCACCCGGGTGTGGCCCTGGGATTCGAAGAAGCGCAAAAAGGTCTCCCGGATCTCGCGGCTGGTCATGTCCTACTCCTGTGACGGGGTTTTGGCCCCTTCGGGCAGCAAACCGTGGAAAGCCCGGATCTGTTGCTCCAGGTCGTTGGCCAGTTCCTGGTGTTCCTTCAGATAGGTCTTGGCATTTTCCCGGCCCTGGGCGATGCGGTCGGAGCCGTGGCTGTACCAGGCGCCGCTCTTGGTGATGAGATTCTGGGCCGCGGCCAGATCCAGCAGGTCGCCTTCCCGGGAGATGCCCTGGCCGTAGATGATGTCGAATTCCGCCTCTCTGAAGGGCGGGGCCAGCTTGTTTTTCACCACCTTGACCCGGGCGTGGACCCCGATAACTTCGTCAGCCTGCTTGATGGTGGCCATCTTGCGGATGTCCAGGCGCATGGAGGCGTAGAACTTCAGGGCGTTGCCGCCGGTGGTGGTCTCGGGGTTGCCGAACATCACCCCGATCTTGTGGCGGATCTGGTTGATGAAGATCACCGTGGTCATGGACTTGCTGATGGCCGAGGTGAGTTTGCGCAGGGCCTGGGACATGAGCCGGGCCTGGGAGCCCATCTGGGCGTCCCCCATATCGCCTTCGATCTCGGAACGGGGCACCAGGGCGGCCACCGAATCCACCACCGCCACGTCGATGGCGTTAGAGCGCACCAGGATCTCGGTGATTTCCATGGCCTGTTCGCCGGAATCGGGCTGGGAAATGAGCAGGTCCTCGGTTTTGACCCCCAGCTTCCGGGCGTAGGTCACGTCCAGGGCGTGTTCGGCGTCGATGAAGGCCGCCACGCCGCCCCGGCGCTGGGCCTCGGCGATGACGTGCAGGGCCAGGGTGGTTTTCCCGGAGGATTCCGGGCCGTAGATCTCGACCACCCGGCCCCGGGGGATGCCGCCGATCCCCAAAGCCAGGTCCAGGGAGAGGCAGCCGGTGGGGATCACCGCCACGTCCATTTTTTCATCGGCCCCCAGGCGCATGATGGCGCCCTTGCCGTAATTCTTTTCAATCTGCCCCAACGCCTGGTCCAGGGCCTTGGTGCGGTCTGCGGTTTGGTCGCTCATTTTGTTTTCCTCTTGTTTGGTGGTGTATTTTTATAGATTGAGTTATTTAATCGTTTCTTCCGTCGGGTAGCTGTTAGCTTTCAGCTCTCAGCTTTCAGCAAAAACAATAAAATCGGTAGCGCAGGCTTCCAGCCTGTTGTTTAGGTAGCCGTAGGCTTTAGCCGGCGCTTTCTCGCCTGGTTCCCTAGTTAAACTTGGGACCCCGGAAAAGATAAACAAGCGTAATAATTATAACACCTTAATGATTTTAGAAATTATGCCCGCAAAAACGACAAATCAACGCCGCCGCCTTAACCTGCTCTGCGCACTTGGGGCAGGTATTCTCCTCAAATGTTGTAGCTCTTTCAGAGTTGACCGAAACCGAACGCAGCTCATACGTTACCGTTAGCGTCCCATCAGGTTTTACAATGAGCATGTAAATGAAAACCACGATACCAATGAGAACAAAGCAAAGAAGGAGGGCCAGCAGAAATGCCCCACAACTATAGGAGCCGGGTGCCCAAGTTTGCGACGTTGGGGAATAACCTTGGGCTGCCATCTCGACAGAGTCAGCTTGGAAGGCCGCCGTCGCCTGTGCTTGGCTTCCTCTATAGGTTTTAATTATGACCTGTTGTTGATTGCCCACCTTTCCCCCTATAATTCCGCTGAATTTACTACCTGGAGCACCAATCCTATATTTATAGCCCTTCAGCACCCGTAGGGCGGGAAAGCGGAGCGCATCCCGCCGTCAAATGCTATTCCAGCCGGCGGTTAATCCTCTTAGAGCGCCCAGTAGCCGGGAGTTAATCCCTGGATATCACCATGGTGCGTAAAACGCACTATGACTGTTACTTGAGTAGCCGTAGGGTGCGTCATACGCACCATTTATGGTAACGGCGGGGTACGCTGCGGTTTCCCGCCCCAGGCGCTTCGGGTTTATTTCACCGAGGTTATCCCCAGGTCTTGGCAAATTTTCCTTACAAGTGAATCCTTAATTTCGGCATGTCTCGGCACGGCTGAGCGTTTATTGAGTTTGGGATTATGCCACCAGGAATGCCGGCTCCCTTCTCTGAGCATCTTACAGCCTTGAGAGCGCAGGTAATGAAGAAACTCCCGGCGCTTCATACCGAGATGGTTTCTTCACGAAACTCGCCGCCGGCCGCAGCAAGAGCCTCCTGGCGGTTGAACTCCAAGGCCTCCTCCAAGGTGAGTCGCAGGGTTTCCCGCAGTTCTTCCAGGCTGCGTTCCTGGCAATTCACCCCCGGCACTTCTTCAATCCAGCCAATCCACCAATCGTCTTCCTTTTTGATAACCGCGGTATATTCCTTTTTCATCTATTTTTCTCCAATGCTGCCGAGGCCCAAGGGCGCGTAAGACGCACCAAACCTCTATTCCCGGGCCGTCAGTTCTTCCCAGAAGGCTCTCGGGGAAATAATCCTTAGTTGCCCGACGTCCTTGAGGCTTTGCAGCTCGTGGTCGCCGGTAACCAGGACCTGCTGCCCGGGCGGCCGATGGCCGCGGCGACGATTTCCGCGTCATCCCGGTCCTGGATGGGGAGGTCCGGCAGGCTCTTCAAACTCGGCCACAATGGCATCCTGGACGATAAGTTCCAGGTATTCCGCGATCAACTGCTCCGGGACGCCGAACTTAATGCCCAAGATGCGCCGGACCTCCTGAAGAACCTGGGCGCAGGTGACGAGTTCATGGGCCGCCAGACACGGCCCGGAAGGCGTCGGCACACAGCCCACGGGTCGTAACCGCGCTGACGATGACGTTAGTGTCCAGGAGAACCCTCACGAAACTTCCCGGAACACATCCTCATCGGTGAGATATCCCCGCGCCTCGGCGAAAGGCATAATCTTCCTGCGGAGGGCTTCGAACTGACTGACCCGGAGTTGGCGGCGCAACGCCTCACGGGCAATCTCACTCCGATTTTTTCCCGATTGCTTCGCCGCTTTCGTCAGGAGCTTATCCAACTCCTCGTCAAGCCTGATGGTCAAGGTGTTAGTCTTCATGTCTTACAATGTAATACATTAACTAATCTTGGTCAAGCAATCTTTTGAAGCGATCGCCGGCGTTTGCCCTGTTCAGGGCGGACACCTAGGTCCGCCCCCACGGTGTTAACCCAACGGAATCACCTGCAACGGCGTATATTTCGACCCCTGGGGCGACAGCACGCTCTGAAACAGGATCAACTCCTTGACCTCAAACGGCGGCCAGTCCAGGGGCGGCATTTTGGCCAGCATCTTCGCCAGCCGGTCCCGGTTCGCCGGGGATTTCACCCGGCCCAGGGTGAGGTGCGGGTTGAAGGCCCGGCCTTCCGGGAGATAGCCCAGGGTGGTGAAGGCCTTCTCCAGCCCGTAAAAGAGCCGGGTCAGGGGCACCACGTCGCCCCCCAGCCCCAGCCACACCACCCGGGGGCTCAGGGGGGACGGAAAGGCCCCGACGCCGGTGGCCTGAAGCTGCAACGGCGCGGCCTCGGCCGCGGCCTGGCGGGCCGCCAGGGCCAGGGCCTCAATTTCGTCCTCCGGCACGTTGCCGAAGAATTTCAAGGTCAGGTGAATGTTGCCCACCTGCCACCCAGCGCACGTCGGCGCGGCTCCGTTTCAGCTCCTCCTGGATCTGGGCCAGGCCGGGGCGGAGGGCGTCGGGCAACTCAATGGCCAGAAAGGCGCGGATCATTTTAAGCTCTCAGCTTTCAGCAGTCAGCTTTCAGCTTTGCAAAAAGTCGGGTTAGTTGCCTTGATCCCTTTTCCCAGACTGTGCTCGGGAACGCCTTACCAGCCAAGATGAGCATGGTGCTTTATACCTGCGGGAACCTATTTCTGGCTCCGTGAAGATCACTTCCCCCTCACCCTGACCCTCTCCCCCATTGGGGGAGAGGGGAAAAGATAGGACCGATTTTGAGGCTCTACCATCGCTAAAAAACCCGGCGACCTAACCTACCCCCTCTCCCCACGCTTCGGGGGGAGAGGGCTGGGGTGAGGGGGGTGACCTCCGCAGGTAATTTCCTCACCGGACCGTGCTGCCCCTGCCCCCCTTTTTCACAGGGGGCTAATCCTTGGCAAAGGGGGATTTGGACTTTCACGCTAACCGCTGACCGCTGATAGCTGACCGCTTTTTCAGCTCCCGGCGCAACTGGTCCAGGGCGGTTTCGGCGGTGAGGATTTTGATCTCCTCCCGGTTGCCGTAAAATTGATAGTGGCAGACCTCTTCCCCCTGGTCGGTGGCCAGGCCGATATACACGGTGCCCACGGGCTTTTCGGGGCTCCCGCCGCTGGGCCCGGCGATACCGGTCACCGCCAGGCCGACGGCGGCGTGAAAGGCCTTCCGTACTCCCCGGGCCATGTCCCGGGCCGTCTCCGGGCTCACCGCCCCATGCCGGGCCAGGACCGCGGCCGGCACCCCCAGCAGGTCGCATTTGGCGTCGTTGCTGTAACTCACCACCCCGCCGAGGAAATAGTCCGAGGCCCCGGGCACGTCGGTGAGGCGATGCCCGATGAGGCCGCCCGTACAAGACTCCGCCACCGCCAGGGTGAGCTTCCGGGCGTTAAGGTAGCGGCCCACCAGTTCCTCCATGGTCACGGTTTCGGGTCCCACCAGGTGTTCCCCCACCGCCTCGGCCAAAATCGCCGTCAGGCTGTCCAGGATGGCCTCGAGGGTCTCCCGGTCCGCCCCCCGCACCGTCAGGCTCAGGTGGGTTTCGGGGAAATTGGGGTAAAACCCCACCGTCACCCCGGCATCAAAATCGGCAAGCTGAGAGATGACCCCCTCCAACTGGCCTTCGGAAATCCCGAAGAAGCGCAGGGTGCGCCGGGCCCAGGCTTCCCTCGGGCCGGCCCAGGCCACCAGGGCGGGCAGGACGATACCGTCAAACAGGTGCCGCATTTCCTGGGGCACCCCGGGCAGAAAGAAGAGACGCACTCCCCGGTGGGTCAAGGCAAAGCCGCAGGCCATGCCGCCGGGGTCCAAAAGCTGGGCCCCCTCCGGGATCAGGGCCAGGCTGGCATAGCGCTCCGCCCAGGGGATCTGGCGCTCCCCCAGGCATCGGCGGATGCGGTCCAACAGACCGGCATGGATCACCAGCCGCCGGTCCAGGGCCAGGGCCGCGGCCGGGACGGTGACATCGTCTTCGGTGGGCCCCAGGCCGCCGGTGATGATGATAAACCGGGACCGGCCCAGCCCCGCCTCCAGGACCTCCCGGATCAGGGGGGACTGGTCCCCCACCGTGGTAAGGCGCGTCGCCGTTAGCCCGGCCTCGTGGAGCCGCCGGGAGATATACCCGGCATTGGAGTCGCCCGTCTGGCCGGTAATCAACTCAGTGCCGGTGGTGATGATCTCGCCTTGCATCATAGCAGTTGCCAGTGGTCAGGGCTTAGGGGTCAGTAAAACGGCAGTTGTTCTTCTGACAACTGATAACTGACCGCTGACACTATGCCGCCCTTAGCCCCTCCCCCAAAAAATCATGACTACTTCCAACACCAGCCGGCCGATCACCCCCGCGGCGACGTCGTCGGCCATTACTTCCAGGCCCCCCTTGCCGCCCTCGCCGAACCAGCGGATGGGGAACGGTTTCAGGATGTCCAGGGTCCGGAAGATGACCAGGCCCAGGACCGCGTGCTCCCAGGTCGGGGAGACGCCGGCCAGGGTGATGCAGAGGCCCGCCACTTCGTCCACCACGATGGACCCGTGGTCCGTCCGTCCCAACATCTCCTGGGCGGGGCCCGCCACCCAAAGGCCCAGGATGATCAGGGCCGCCACCCCCAGGCCGTAGACCCAGGGGCCGGTCTGGGCGAGATAATACCACAGCGGCAGGGCCGCCAGGGTGCCCCAGGTGCCGGGCATGAAGGGGAGGAAGCCAACCCCGCCCCAGGTGGCCAGGGCCAGGATCAGTATGCGGTAACTACGGTTTTCTGCCCCCACCGGCTTAAACCTCTAACAGCTTAGAAATATATGGATTCACCGCGCTTGTCAATAATTCCCCCTCCCCGGCGGTTTTTTCCTGGTTGAGGCCGGAGTCGGCAGGTATTTCACCATTATTAAAGATTTAGGGCTTATAAAATGTTGATAATTTAACTATAATCATCAAATGCAGTCCGAATCCTCAGGGCCTCCTCAGACCCCACCCCACATCATTCCCCGGCCCGAACATACCGTCTCCCGGAGAGACATCGATGTGGAGGCCCTGAAAGTCCTTTACCGCCTCCACCATTCCGGCTACACCGCCTACCTGGTGGGGGGCGGCGTCCGGGACCTGCTCCTGGGCAGGACGCCCAAGGACTTCGACGTGGTGACCGACGCCCGGCCCGGGGAGCTGCGGAAACTCTTCCGGAACAGCCGGATTATCGGCCGGCGCTTCCGGTTGGTCCAGGTCTTTTTCAAAGGCGGGCACATCGTCGAGGTCTCCACCTTCCGGTGCCGTTCCGAATTCGAAGAATTAGCGGAGAATGACGGCAGCCCCGCGAAAGAGACCACCTACGGCACCCCGGCGGAGGATGCCCAGCGCCGGGACCTGACCATCAACGGCCTGTTTTACAACATCGGCGACTTTTCCCTGGTGGATTACGTGGGGGGCATGGAG
The DNA here is from genome assembly GCA_963747645.1 of uncultured delta proteobacterium. Classification (GTDB taxonomy): domain Bacteria; phylum Desulfobacterota; class Desulfobaccia; order Desulfobaccales; family 0-14-0-80-60-11; genus 0-14-0-80-60-11. Next base: position 73,685 of record CAVVFW010000012.1, read on the forward strand.
GACCTGGAGGCCCGGCGCATCCGGGTTATCGGGGAGCCCTCCGTGCGCTTCGAGCGGGACCCGGTGCGCATGCTGCGGGTGCTGCGCCACGCCGCCCGCATCGGCTTCACCATCGACGCCGCGGCCTGGGAGGAAATCCTGGTCAAGGGCCACCTCATCCGTACCTGCCCCCCGGCCCGGGTGCGGGATGAACTCCTGAAGGATTTCCACAGCGGCCAGGCCTTGCCTTTCTTTAAGCTGATGCTGGACTCACAACTGTTCTATGCCATTTTCCCGGCCTGGGCCGGGAGGCTGGGGGAGTCGGGGGAGAGCCGCCTGCTGGACCTGATCGGCCGGCTGGATCTCATGGTCCAAAACGGCTACCCGGTGTCCGACAGCCTGCTCTGGGCCGTATTTTTAACCGCCTTTTTCGAGCCGGAGCTTAAGCCCCGGGAATTCAAGGAACTGCGGGAGTTCATCCAGGAGAGGATCAAGGCGGCCCTGGGGGGCATCGAGTTCCCCCGGGCCCGGCAGGACGAGGTCTCCCAGATGCTGGCCCTGGAGGCGCGGGTGGCGCCTCTCCTGGCCAAAGGCCAGCCCATCCCGGTCCGGCTGACCCGGCTGACCCTCTATCCCGCCACCTGGCTGCTCCATCAGATCAAAACCGCCCCGGAGGCGGAACTGCTGGAACGCTGTAACCCCGAGGCCCTGCCCACGCCGCCCCCGCCGGCTAAACGCCGCCGCCAAAGGCGCCGCCGCCCCCGGGGCGGCCGCCGCGGCAAAGAGGCGAAGGGAACTGGGGGAGAGGGCTGAAGAGCCTGGGGGAGAGGGCTAAGGGCCCTCGGCCCTTACCCTCTCCCCCAGACCCCCTCTCCCAATCCCATAAATTGTAGGGGCGGACCTGTGTGTCCGCCCTTGCGGCTTTGCCAGAGTCTTATTCGGCCAGTGTGACCCTCTTAAACCGTCGCTTGCCCACCTTTAGAAGGTAGGTTTTCCCCGCAGCCAATGCCAGGTTGACATCCGTAACCTTCTCGCCGTCTACCTGGACCCCGCCCTGGGTGATGAGGCGCCGGGCCTCGGAGGTGCCGGCCGCCAGACCCGCGTCCACCATCAAGCGGGCCAGCCATAGATTCGGCTCGGATATGGTCAGGGTGACCGCCTCGATCTCCTCCGGCAACTCCCGCTCCCGCAGGACCCGGATAAACTCCCCGGCTTCATGCTCCGCCGCGGCCTGGCTGTGGTAGCGGGCCACCATGGCTTTGGCCAAATCTTCCTTCACCTGGCGCGGGTGCTTCGCCCCCGAGGCCAGGTCATCTTTCAGCCCGGCCAACTCACCGGGGGTAATGTCGGTTAACAGGGCATAGTAGCGCATCATCAAGTCGTCGGAAATGGACATGAGCTTGCCGAACATCTCTTTGGCGGACTCGTCGATCCCCACGTAGTTGCCCAGGGACTTGCTCATCTTCTGGACCCCGTCCAGGCCTTCCAACAGGGGCATGGTGATCACCACCTGGGGCTGTTGTCCGTATTCCCGCTGCAAATCCCGCCCCACCAGGAGGTTGAAGGTCTGGTCGGTGCCCCCCAACTCCACGTCGGCCTCGAGTGCCACGGAATCATAGCCCTGGATCAGGGGGTAGAGGAATTCGTGGATGCTGATGGGGGTCTGGGTGGTGTAGCGCTTATGAAAATCCTCCCGCTCCAGCATCCGGGCCACGGTGTGCCGGGCCGCCAGGCGGATGAGGTCCTGGGCCTGCATGGGCTTCATCCAGCGGCTGTTGAAGTCGACGATGGTCTTGGCCGGGTCCAGCACCTTGAAGATCTGGCGTTCGTAGGTGGCGGCGTTGGCCTTGACCTGCTCCTCGGTCAGGGGCGGCCGGGTCTCGCTCTTCCCCGAGGGGTCGCCGATCAGACCGGTGAAGTCGCCGATGAGAAAAATCACCTGGTGCCCCAGGTCCTGGAAGTTCTTGAGCTTTTGAATGAGCACGGTGTGGCCCAGGTGCAAATCCGGGGCGGTGGGGTCGAACCCGGCCTTGACCCGGAGCGGCGTCCCCGTGGCCCGGGCCTTCTCCAGGCGGGCGGCCAGTTCCTCTTCCCGAATGATTTCCTGGCATCCCTGCCTGATGATGGCCATCTGTTCCGATACTGGTTTCACGAAGTTAACTCTCCGATACGGTGAAATTCTGGTAATCTGGATGAGTATCTTCCTAAAGTGCGCACCAGTTATTCACCTACCCCTGGATGGAGGCGGGCCGCGGAGGAAACGCCTCGCCCCTTGATAATTGCAACTTATGGCATGAGCGCCCCATCATTATAGGACGGTGGCGGGCGCAGAGGCCCGCCCCACCAGTCTTTAATAGGGCGGGCTGATGCCCGCCGCCGTGATGGCGTCGGGTGCGTTTTATGCACCAATAATGGTGCGCAGTGCGCACCCTACGACTGCCTCCTATCCCCTGCTCCTAAAACCCCAGCCAGCGGACTTCCCGGTCTTTCCGGGGCGGCGCCGGCGGCTCCTTGGCGGAGTAGCCGATGGGGGTGATGGCCAGGAGTTGCTTGTCCTCTTTCCCCAGGACCTTCAAAATTTCTTTTTCCAGGTAATTGGCCCCGGTCATCCAGCAGGTGCCCAGGCCTTCGGCGTGGGCCGCCAGGAGCAGATTCTGGAACAGGGCGGCGCCGCTCTGAATGTTGGCCATTTGCATGCCGGGATCGGGATTCTTGGAGATGGTCACCGCGAGAACCACCGGGGCGCCCCCCAGGTTTTTGAAAAACTTCATCACGAACTCCTGGCCTTTTTCCGGGATGCCCGCTTTCTGTAATTCCGGCAGGAGATACTTGGTGGCCTTGCTGACCAGTTCGACGAATTCGTCCCGGACCTTGCCGGCCATGACCGTGATCTCCCAGGCCTGGGCGTTGGTCCCGGAGGGGGCCCAGAGCGCGGCGTCGATCACCCGGTCCAGGGCTTCTTTGGGCGGTATCTCGGGTTTGTACATCCGGTGGCTGCGGCGTTGATGAATGGCTTCGTAAATGTCCATGATTACCTCCTTTAGGTTATGCGGTTTCCTCGCCGTTATGCGCACGAGCAGGTAAATGAGATTTTCCCGGCCAGGGTTTGATGCACGGGACAAGATTGGGCGGCCTGAATCAGCTCCCAGCGCTGGTCCTCGGTTAAATGGCCTTTCAGCTCCAGGGCATAGCGAAACACGACCTCTCCGGGCTTCTGCTTCTCCAAGGTCACCTCGGTCACCACGCCGGTCAGGGGGATATTATGGGTTTGGGCGGATACCCTGACCCAGATGTTGAGGCAACTGGCCAAAGCAGCTTCCAGGAGCTCATGGGGGCCGAAGCTGGAATCGGCGCCGCCTTTTTCCACCGGCGCGTCGCTATGGCCCTCGTGCTTACCGTTGGTAAACCAGGTGTCGAAGGGGGATTTCTTACTGAAGCAGGTTATCAAGTTGCGCTCCTTCGGTTGGGATCATGTTCATCCAATCACCGGCCAGCGGCGTCGCCATCGGACCCGGCCCGGCTCGCCCGGCTCAGGTTCCGATACCAGGCGGCTTCGGTTTGCCGGCCCCGCTTGTCGCACCCCTGGGCGTAGATCGCGCCTTTGGCGGCCAGGGTGCGGCGGGCCGCCCGGGCATAGGGTTCGGGCAGGTCCGGCTCGGCAAGCAGCTTGACCAGGGCCCGGATGCGGAACCGGTCCAGGCCCCACTGGCCGGAGAGCTGGTCCGGGTGGCCGCCCCGCTTGATGACCAGGGGCTCCTCCACCAGGCCCACCTCGTAGCGCCAGGTGAGGCGCAGCCAGAGGTCGTAGTCTTCCGCGGCGGGGAGAGTCTCATCGAAGGCGCCGTGGTCCTGAAGGAGCCGCCGGTGTACCATCACCGCCGAAGGGCTGATCATACAGCGCGCCAGCGACGGCAGAAAGATCCTGCCTGCTACTTTGCGGTGACTCAGGGGTTTATTCACCCTGACCCCCCGGCGCACCCAGGTCTCGTCGGTCTGACAGATGAGCAACTCCGGCCGGCCCTCTAATAAAAAAATCTGCCGGGCCAGTTTGTCCGGCAGCCACAGGTCGTCCGAATCCAGAAAGGCCAGCCACTGCCCCCGGGCTGCGGCAATGCCGCTATTGCGGGCGGCGCTCACCCCCCGGCGAGCGGGATGGCGCAGCACCCGGACCTCTTGCCTGGCGGACAAAACCTCCCAGGTGCCGTCGGTCCCGCCGTCATCCACCACCACGATCTCGAAGTCCCGAAAGGTTTGGGCTTGAACCGAGGCCAGGGCTTCGGCCACCAGGGCGGCCCGGTTATAGGTGGGGATGATGACGCTGACCTGGGGTGTCATACGGCCAAGCGTATCAAAAATGGTGCAAAATTAAAAGGTTCGGTGGCTTTTTGACCTGGCTGAGGCTTACCGCTGCACCTACTTCTTTATAAGGATAACATTTTAGGGAGGGGAGATGATAGGGGGTTGATCCGCCGCCACCCCGGCCCCGGCGGGCTCAGGCTGCCATGGTCCCAAACAAACCAATGTATTTTTTAAAAATATTGGACTATCATAGTCCCTATCAGCAGGACCGACCTGGGACAGGGTCTTGCCGGGCTTCCGATCAGATAAAGATGCGCCGCATTAGTCTTGAACCGGCGCTGCTGGGGAAGAAAAGATGTCAGGCGCCGCCCCGACCGCTGGCGGAGCAGACCTGGCGCGGTGCGCCCGCAAAGGCCCACGGTGGTAATGTCCCCGGCAGAGCGCCCGCCGGCCATCCTGGCGGCACCCCCCGGTGGGATTGGTTTCATCAAAATATCGGCTTGAGGTGAATTGATGCAGATCAGTTTTCATGGCGCAGTCCAGACGGTAACCGGGTCCCAGCATTTGATCAGGGTGGGCGGCAAAAGCCTCCTCCTCGATTGCGGCTTGTATCAGGGCAAGCGCGACGAGGCCCGCAACCGGAACCGGAATTTCCTCTTTGATGCCGCCGGCATAGAGGCCGTGGTACTGTCTCACGCCCACATCGATCATTCGGGTAATCTTCCTAACCTGGTGAAACAAGGGTTCCGGGGCAAGATTATCTGCACCACGGCGACGGCTGACCTCTGCGGCGCCATGCTTCCCGATAGCGGCCACATCCAAGAGGAAGACGTGGCGTATGTCAACCGGCACCGGCGGAAGCGTGGCGAGTCGCCGGTAGAGCCGATCTACACCCGGGCAGACGCGGCTGAGGCGCTGCAGTATTTCGAGGGGATTGACTATGAGCGGCAATACCCGCTGTGGCCCGGCGTCACCTGTACGCTCTACGATGCCGGCCATGTGCTGGGCTCAGCCATCGTGGCCCTCGATTTCCAGTCCGGGAAGGGCGGCGGCTCCCGGCGCCTGGTCTTTACCGGTGACCTGGGCCGGGCCAACGTGCCCCTGTTGCGCGACCCCACGCTTCTCACCGCGGCCGACATCCTGCTCATCGAGAGCACTTACGGCAGCCGGACCCATCCCCCCATCGAGGAGTCGGCGGGGGCCCTCAAAGAGATCATCGGGCGCACCAGCCAACGTGGCGGCAAGGTGATTATCCCGGCCTTTGCCGTGGAGCGCACCCAGTTTCTCATCTACCTTTTGAACAACCTCTATAACCGGGGCGAGTTGCCGGAAATCCCCATCTATGTGGACAGCCCTCTGGCGGTCAATGTCACCGATATTTTTCGCCGGCATACGGACTATTTCGACGCCGAAACCCAGGACTATCTGCGTAAAGACCCCGACGGCGATATTTTCGGCTTCAAGCAATTGCGGTACATTCGCGACGTGGAGGAGTCCAAAAGGCTCCACAGCCTGCACGGCCCCTGCGTGATCATCAGCGCCTCAGGCATGGCCGAGGCCGGGCGCATCCAGCACCACTTAAAAAACAATATAGAGGATTCCCGGAATACGATCGTGATTGTTGGCTGGCAGGCCCCCAACACCCTGGGCCGCCGCCTGGTGGAACAGGCTCCGGTGGTCAGGATCTTTGGGATGGAATACCACCGGGAAGCTGAAGTGGTGACGCTGAACGGCTTTTCCAATCATGCCGATCAGCCGGGTCTCCTGAGTTGGGCCCGGGCTTTCACGCCGTCCCCGGCGCGGACCTTTGTGGTGCACGGCGATCCGGACGCGGCCACCGAACTCGCCACCCGTCTGCGCCAGGATTTGGGTTTCCCGGATGTGATGATCCCGGCCCTCCACCAGACGGTAGAAGTTTAAGGATCCCTCGGCAAATCAACCGGGGACAAAAATAATAATTTTGGCCATTGCAGGGTACTTGCAATTTTTTTTCTCGTGTACATAATTTAGTTTAAGGATTTTGTCCCATGGCCAGTCCGCCCCTGGTGCCGTAATGGTCGCCATTGATTTGAACACCTCACCGGAGATCCACGTTCCCAAAATTTCACCATTTCGCAGTGAGGAAGGAGGGGGTATGATGCGTCTACTGCCGATATTCCTGGGGTGTCTGCTCTTGGTCGGCAATGGTGCCACCGCCTGGGCGGCGAGCGCCAAGGCCACGGCGCTGCGGCAGGCCAACGGGTTGACCGCGTTCACGCCGCCGGAAAAATTCCTGGCGGAAAATTTCGTGGCCGACGAAATGAATCCCGGGTTCATTTTCGGGGCGGTGAAATCCTTTGTCGCCTCCCGGAAATGCCCCACGACCTGGCTCATCGAGGCGGGGGATAAGAATCGCCCGGCCGGGGCAGGCGCCCAGGCCCCCCTGGCGGAGTACACCCTCTACCTGGAGGAGGACTGCCCGAACCAGGTGGTGTATTACGTCTTCATCGACCAGAGCGGCTTGACGCCCCAGCAATGGATCGAGTGGCGGGAAAAATTCCACAAGAGCAAGGCCGGAGAAGAGTTTGCCTCGACCAAAACCAAACTGGATACAGCCTGCACCGCGGGGTGCGGGGTCGGGGCCGAACTGCGTTTCATCCAGAAGAACGGGGAACTCGTAGCTAAATCCCCCGAAAAAGTCTTGATGGATGAGCTCAAATTTGCCCCGATCTATGATCTGAACCTGGGGAAGAAGCTTTCCAAATAGGCGGGCGCCGCTTCGGAAGATTTATGGCACGGGGAAAGGCAAAGGTGGGCGCCGCCCAGAAGTTGACCGGTTACGGCATTCTGGCCCTGCTGGGCCTGATCGCCGTGGGGCTTCTGGTCGCCCAGTCCCGCTTCAACCCGGCGGTGATCGTGGCCATACACGCCCCCAAGCTGAAGGGCCGGACCCAGGCCGCGGCTGGCCAGGCCCTGGCCGCCACCGCGGCGCTGCTCCCCGAGGTCTCGGGGTTCACCCCCCTTGCCCCCGCCCAGAGCTACGGCCCGGAAACCCTCTCCGACAAGATCGACGGCAAGGCCGAGCTTTACCTCTCCGCAGGCTTCAAGGAAATGTCCTGCCGCAGCTTCGGCCTGGGGGCCGGAGGCGCGACGCATGTGGACGTCTATCTCTATGATATGGGTTCAGCCCCAAATGCCTATGCCGTGTTCAGCGGCCAACGCCGGGCCGGTTCCCCCAACAGTTCCCTGACCGCCAATGCCTATACCACGGCCAATGCCCTGTTCTTCACCCAGGGGAAGTATTACGTGGAGATCGTCGCCGACCGGGCCGCGGAGACGCTGCAAAAATCCCTGGAGGCTTACGCCACGGCGCTCCTGGCCAAGCTTCCCGCCCAGGGCGAAACCAAGGACGCGGCGGCGCTCTTTCCCAAGGAAGGCCTGGCCCGGGACACCGTGCGCCTGTGTTCTGCCGACATCTTCGGCCTGGAAGGTTTGAACAAGGTGCTCACCGGGGAATACAGCCTGAAGGCCGGCAAGGCCACGGCGTTTATCGCCCAACGGGACACCCCGGCCCAGGCCCAGGCGGAGGCCAAACGTTACCTGGAGTTTCTGGCCGCCAACGGCTACCAGAAGGTCCAGGCTCCGGGCCCAACTGGTGACCTCCCAGTGTTCGCCCTGGATAACTCGTTTGAAATAGTCTTTGTCGAGGGCCGGACTTTGGCCGGGGTGCATGACGCCACCTCGCTGGCCGCCGCCCTGGACCTCGCCGCCAAACTGCGCACCGGGCTCAAGGGGAAGCCATGACGCGACCCACGGATGAAGAACGGCTACAAACCGCCGAGATGAACCGCCGGGATTTCCTTAAGCGGGTGGGGTACGCCTCGGTCCTGGCCGTGGGAACCTGCGGCCTCGGCCTGGCCCTGTATGACCTCAAAGGCCCCGCCCCGGGCGAGGGACGGAAGCCGTTGACCGGCTTGGGGGATTTCATCCCAAAGGCCCTGGCGGCGGGGCCGGGGAAAATGGCCATCGTCCGGGGCATGGACCGGAAGGTGATGGTGGAGCAGGGGGTAAAAGCCCTGGGCGGCATGGAGTCCTTCATCAGTAAGGGCGACCGGGTGCTCATCAAGGTCAACGCCGCCTTCGCCACCTCGGCCTCCCTGGGGGCCACCACCAACCCTGAGACCCTGGCGGCGGTGGCCGGCCTGTGCTTCAAGGCCGGGGCGGCCCAGGTGCTGGTGACGGACAACCCCATCAACAATCCCGACAGCTGCTTCGAGATCACCGGGTTGGCCGCGGCGGCCCGGACCATTGGGGCCCGGATCATCGCGCCCCGGCCGGCCCTGTTCGCTCCGGTCAGCCTGCCCGGAGGCAAGCTGCTCCAACATTGGCCGGTCCTGGCCGGGGCCTTTACGGGAGTGACCAAGGTCATTGTGGTAAGCCCGGTCAAGGACCACCAACGGGCCGGGGCCTCCATGACCCTCAAGAATTTCTACGGCTTCCTGGGGGGGCGGCGCAACGTCTTCCACCAGGACATCAACGGCATTATCACTGAGCTGTCCCAGTTGCTCAAGCCCACCCTGTGCGTCCTGGACGGCACGGTGAGCATGATGACCAACGGCCCCACGGGGGGCTCGCTGTCGGATCTCAAAGACACCGGCACCCTGGTGGTTTCCACCGACCCCGTGGCTGCCGACGCGGTGGGCGTGGAACTTTTGGGTCGCACCCTGGCCGACGTGCCCTACATTCAAATGGCTGAGAAAGCCGGGGCGGGCATCGCCGACTATCACCGGCTCAACCCGGTGATGATTAATACCGGTGCTTAAGTATATGATTCCAGTAACTTGGCCGCGTATTTCGCCCCCCTCACCCCAGCCCTCTCCCCCCGCCCGCGGGTGGAGAGGGGGTAAGTAGGGCGCGGGGTGGGATAACCGTAACATGGCGCTCAGATCAGAGGCCATCTTTGCCAGGATGAGCGCGGAGATATGGCGCTGGGGCGGATGACCGCGACCCCATAAATCATCTCCGCTTTTCCCCTCTCCCCCAATGGGGGAGAGGGTCAAGGGTGAGGGGGAAGTAATCTTCCCGGAGGTGGAAATAACCTTGGTTTCTCGTTTCCAAGTTCAACTTGGGAACGAAAGGATAAGCCATAAAGGCTAAATCCCCCCTACCGCCCTTTGTCAAAGGGGGGGACGTGGTGACATCATTTAAGAAGTTCCCCTTGAAAAATAGGGATTTGCAAACGGATTATATAACCCTGATGAAGCCGATTTCTTAGTCCGGCTGGTAAATTAGGACCACATCTCATGCGCATCGTCACCGTCCGCCGGATCAGCCAGGCCTTCTTCCTGATAGTGTTCCTGTGGTTCTGCGTCGCGGCCACCGTGGGAGCCGCCTGGTGGCAGTTGCGCGGCTGGCCCATCAACTGGATCCTGGACCTGGACCCCCTGACGTCCCTGGCTACGGTCCTGGCCACCGGGACCCTTTATGCGACCCTGGCCTGGTCCTTGGCGGCCATTGTGCTGACCCTGGTGGTGGGCCGGTTCTTCTGCGGCTTTGCCTGCCCCCTGGGGACGATCAACCAGGCCACCGGCTGGGTGGCGCGGCGGGGTCAAAGCCGGGCCGACCGGGTGGCGGCCAATCGCCACCGCCGGCTGCAATCCCTGAAATACTACCTGCTGGCGTTCCTGCTGGCCCTGGCCTTCATGGGCTCGGTGCAGACCGGGATCATCGACCCGCTGCCCCTGGTGCACCGCAGCGTCAACCTGGCCCTGGTGCCTTTGGCCGATAACCGCCTGGGCCTGCTCAGCGACGAGCCGCGCTTTTACGCCTCGGCCTGGCTGTTGGGGGTGGTGTTTCTGGGGGTGGTGGGCTTGAACCTGGTCCTGCCCCGGTTCTTCTGCCGCTTCATCTGCCCTCTCGGGGCGCTGTTTGGCCTGCTGGGCCGTTTTTCTCCCTGGCGCATCGGTAAGACCTCGGACAAATGCGGCGATTGCTGCATCTGTGACGAGTACTGCGAAGGGGCCTGCCGGCCCGCGGGAACCATCATCACCGGCGAGTGCGTCATGTGCATGAACTGCCTGCACCGCTGCCCCGCCGGCCGGATCACCTTTGCAGGCAAAGCCTCAGCGGCCGGTGAGGTCGGGTTGCCGGACCTGTCCCGGCGCGGTTTTGTCGTGGCCGGGTCCGGGCTGCTCCTGGCCTCCATGTGGGAGGTCGGCGGGCTGGGCGGGGCCAACCGCGACGCCGGCCTGATCCGTCCCCCCGGGGCCCTGGACGAGTCGCGCTTCCTGGCCCGCTGCATCCGGTGCGGCCAGTGCATGCGCGTCTGCCCCGGCAACATCATCCACCCCGCCTTGTTCGAGGCCGGGTTGCAGGGCCTGTGGACCCCGGCGGTCAACTACCGCATCGGCCGCAGCGGCTGCCAGCCCAACTGCATCGCCTGCGGCCAGGTCTGCCCCACCGCGGCCCTCCGCCCCTTAAGCCTCGACGAGAAGCTGGGCCTGGGCGAGTTCGCCGATCAGGGGCCGATCCGCATGGGTACGGCCTTCGTGGACCGCGGCCGCTGCCTGCCCTGGGCCATGGACCGGCCCTGTCTGGTCTGTCAGGAGTTGTGCCCCGTGAGCCCCAAGGCCATCTTCGTCCGCACCACCTTCGAGACCATCCGGGGCGGCCAGGCGGTGCCGGCCGCGATTCAGGGGCAATCGGTGGAGCTGGCGGCCGCCATCCCTACCGAGCTTAACCTGGCCAGCGGCGACTACTATCTGCGGGGCGCCGGTCAGCCCGAGGCCGCCCTGCGGCGCATCACCGCCAGGGCCGGCGCCGGGCTGACCCTGGAGCGCCCCCTGGCCGCCGCCGGCCTCCCGGCCAAAGGAGCCCGGGTGGATATCGTGGTGAGGTTGTCCCGCCCGTTCATGGACGCCGCCAGGTGCACCGGCTGCGGCATGTGCGAGCATGAATGCCCGGTATCGGGCCAACGCGCCATCCGGGTCTACAGTGAAAACGAATCCCGTTCCGGCCCGGGGCGGATGCTGATTTAGGGAATGAACCGGGGCCGCTCACGTGGGAGCGCCATGATTAAGAGGACGTTGATGATTGTTCCTCCCTCTTTCCCAAGCTGAGCCTGGGAACTATGAAGGCCAAGCTAAGCTTTTGGACCCCAAATTTCGTTCCCAAGTACAATTTGGGAACGAGCCGACAAAACCATCTTACCCCCCCTTTAAAAAAGGGGAACTTAAAGATCTGCATTTATGGTTGGGTCAATTTGTATTAACCAATTGCCTATGAGGTGTCTACTATGAGCAAGAAGATTGAAGGTACCGGCGTTACGCGCCGGGATTTCGTCAAGACCGTGGGACTGGCCGGGATCGCCGTGGCCGGGGCCGGGGTGCCGGGCGCCATGGCCGCACCGGAGCCGAACCAGCTGCCGCCGCCCCGGCCGGGGCCACGCCCAAACGCAAGCTGGGCAAGACCGGAGTGGAGGTGTCCATCCTGCACCTGGGGGGCATGTTCGACACCATCAACAACCAACTGCTCCTCAAGCAGGCGCTGAAATGGGGCGTCACCTACTGGGACACGGCCGAGTCCTATGGCAACGGCCTGAGCGAAGAGGGCTACGGCCGTTTCTTCGGCCGCAACCCCGAGGCCAGGAAGGAGATCTTCCTGGTCACCAAGATTCACCACCCCAAGGGCGGCGACCTCACCGAGCGCCTGGACAAGAGCCTGAAGAGGCTGCAGACGGACCACGTGGACCTGTTCTTCATCCACGCCATCACCAACATTGACGAGATGAAACCGGCCTACAAGGACTGGGCCGCGGAGATGAAAAAGGCCGGCAAGATCAAGTTCTTCGGCTTCAGCACCCACACCGACATGGCGGATTGCCTGGCGGGGGCGGCCAAGCTGGACTGGATCGACGCGGCGATGTTCTCCTACAACTTCCGGATCGTGAATGACCCCAAGTTGAAGGAGGCCATGAACGCCTGCGAGAAGGCCGGGATCGGCATGGTGGCCATGAAGAGCATGGCCGGCGGGCCAGGGGAGCCGAAGATCGCCAGCAAGGCCAAGCTGGAAATGGCCGACCAATTCCTGAAACGGGGTTTCACGGACAAACAGGCCAAGCTCAAGATCATCTGGGAGAACCCCCAGATCGCCAGCCTCTGCTCCCAGATGCCCAACCTGACCATCCTGATGGCCAACGTGGCCGCGGCCCGGGACCAGGTCAAGCTGGCCCGGGAGGAGTTCGAATCCCTGCACCAGTATGCCCTGGAGACCCAGGCGGACTACTGCGCCGGCTGCGGCAACCTCTGCCAGGCGGCCCTGGGCGGGGCCGTGCCGGTGAACGAGGTCATGCGCGCCCTCATGTACCACCGGTACTATGGCGAGCCGGAGCTGGCCAGGGAGACCTTCGCCGGGCTGCCCGAGGAGATTCGCCAGCGGTTGACCGAGGTGGACTACTCCCGGGCGGAGCAGGCCTGCCCCCAAAGGTTGGCCATCGCCCAACTCATGCGCCAGGCGGCGGAGATGTTGGCCTGACGCCGCGCTGGCGTAACCAACGCCGGAACTTAACCACGGGGATGATCATAACCCATTGATCATCCCCTATTTTAGTTTTAAGCGGCGGGGAAAATCGCTTCGAGGCCGGGGAGCGCTTCGATACCGGCGATTTCCCGGGGTGGTGACGCGGGCCACCGGTGGGGGCGACATTGACTTGGTGAGGCGAGGGGCGGTGGGACGCACACCTTGACAAAGGGAATAAGAGTCTCACCTTTATATCCATAAAAAATTTCTTTCAACCTGAGAGGGACACCATGAGAAGACTGACCGTCTGGCATCACGCCTTCTGGGGCAAAGTCATCCTGGCCCTGGTCGCCGCCGCCTTTTTGTCGGCGGCGCCGGCCCTGGCCCAATCCACCACACCTCAAAAACCTGCCGCTCCGGCGGCCCAGGCGGCGCCGCCCGGTCGCCCCGGCGCCGGACCAGGCCAAAGAACAGGAGGCCTTTGCTATTGGGGTCGAGGCCTACATCTATGGCTACCCCCTGGTGACCATGGAGATGACCCGGCGGGTGATGACTAACGTGGTCAAACCTGGAGGCAACCATGCCCCCATGGGTCAGTTCCTCAACACGGGAACGTATCCGGACGCCTCTTTCCGGGACGTGACGGCCCCCAACGCCGACACGCTTTACTCCACCGCCTGGCTGAACCTGGCCCAGGAGCCTTACGTCCTCTCCCTGCCGGACGAACATGGGCGCTATTACCTGATGCCCATGCTGGACGGCTGGACCAGCGTCTTCCAGGTCCCGGGCACGCGGACCACCGGCACCAAGGCCCAGAAGTACGCCATCACCGGCCCGGGCTGGAAAGGGACGCTGCCCAAGGGCTTGACCGAGTACAAATCACCCACCAACCTGGTGTGGATCCTGGGCCGGACCTATTGCACCGGGAAAGCGGCGGACTACAAGGCGGTGCACAAGATTCAGAGCCAGTACAAACTGGTGCCGCTCTCCGCCTACGGCAAGTCCTACACCCCGCCCCCGGGCCAGGTGGACCCGTCCATCGACATGAAGACCCCGGTCCGGGAGCAGGTAAACCGGCTGGAGGCCGCGGCCTACTTCAAGCTGCTGGCGGCGCTGCTGAAGGACAACCCGCCGACCGCGGCGGACGCCCCCATGGTGGCCAAGCTGGCCAAAATCGGTATCGTTCCCGGGCAGGACTTCGACATCAGCAAGGTGGACCCGGCCGTGGCCAAGGGGTTGGCGCGGGTCCCCAAGGCCGGGATAGAAAAGATCATGGCCAATTTCAAGACCATGACCACCATGGTCAATGGTTGGGGAATCTTCCTGAAGACCGGAGTTTACGGTACCGACTATCTGGACCGGGCCCTGATTACGGCCATCGGCCTGGGGGCCAACCGGCCCCAAGATGCGGTGTATCCGACCTCCGAGGCGGACGCCGACGGTAAGCCCTATGACGGGGCCCACAAGTACGTGATGCACTTTGATAAAGGTCAGTTGCCGCCGGTCAAGGGGTTCTGGTCCCTGACCATGTACAACGCCGACTATTTCTTCGTGGCCAACCCGCTGAACCGCTACACCCTGAGCAGCAGGAACAAGTTCAAATACAATAAGGACGGTTCGGTGGATCTCTACATCCAGAGCGAGTCGCCGGGCAAGGCCAAGGAGGCCAACTGGCTGCCGGCCCCCAAAGACAAATTCGTCCTGATGCTCAGGCTCTACTGGCCGGTGGAGCCGCCCAAACCCTCCATCATCGACGGCTCGTGGAAGCCCCCGGCGGTGAAGCAGGCGCCGTGAGATAAACTGAGTGGGATTGTTGCGGTGCCGGCGGATTTTATGACCCCCAACCAATGGCCGATAACGGGTTATTGGTTATGGGGCTGGGGCGCAACCAGGGAACCGGTCGTGACCGCCCGGGAGGCCGCCATGGCCGGGCGGCAGGCACGTGAGGGCGGCTAAAATCATCAAAAGGAGATAAAGCATGCGCAAGACGACGATTGGGTGGATAACCGCAACAGGGCTCATCATGCTGAGCCTAGTCCTGGGGGGGTGCGCCGCCGTTCAGCAGGCCGAGCAGGCCCAGGAAGCCCAGCAAACCAAGAGTGCGGAAGAGCTGCTCTCGGCGGCGGGGTTTAAACAGATTTTCCCCGCCACGCCTAAGCTGAAAGCCCGTTTGCAGGCCATGCCCCAGAAACAGATGTTCATGGCGAGCCGGGGATCGAAGCTGTTCTACGTGTATGCCGATGCCGCGGGCTGCGGCTGCCTCTATGCCGGCAACCAGCAGCAATACCAGGCATATCAGCAACTGGCGGCCCAGTACAAGCTGGCGGCGATGCAGTACCAGGCGGCCGAGATGAACCAGGCCGCGGCCATGGACTGGGGAGAATGGGGCGAAGCGGGCCCGTGGTATTGATTGAGCACCGTCTCGGCCGGATTCGTGTGCCGGCATGGGGGGCAGGCCCAGGCTTTCCCCCTGAGTAGGAGAGACTTGGGCTGGGGCCCCGGGGCTCGATTCTCCCCCGGGCCGGCTACCGCCATCATGTCGCTCTCCAGCGGCATGTTAATGAAGTTTCGCCCTGGGCACGGTTTCAAACCGAGTCGCAAGCACCGAGCGCGGCATTGTCGGGGCGCACCTCCGGGTGCGCCTTGAATCAAGCGGACAATTAGGTTCCGCCTCTGCAGAAAAATGCGCGTTGGCTGGGACTTGGTTTCAAAACATTGCCCTGATTGACGCCGGAGCCTGGTTGACTTTGCCTGTTTAGAGAAATTATGCCGCTACCCCTGTGCCGCTTGAGGAGAAAAAAGCGGAGTCTGAGCCGCTAACTTCCTGATTTGTCACGCTGATTGCCGTTGCCGGGGCGGAGCCTCACCGCCCGGGCGGCGGAGAGGAACCGCGGTTGTGCCGCTGGTGTACCGCACGGACCGGCGCGGGCGCCACCGGCCGGGGCTCGATAACCGCAACCGGATAAAGCGCTCCACACCGTGCCGGAGTTTGGTTCGCGAGGGTCTCCCTCTACGCGGCGGGAGAAAGAATGCCAGAACGGGGACCACGATTGACCAAGTTTTCGCCGGCAGGAGGCCATGATGCACCACCGTGTACTTGATAAATTTTTTAAGCCAGAATCAATTGCCATCGTGGGAGCCAGTTCCAAGGAAAACAGCATCGGCCGCATCCTCATAGAGAATCTGCAAAAGGACGGCTTTCCGGGGGGCATTTATCCCATCAACCCAAAGCATGAAGAAATCTTGGGGATTCCAGCTTTTCCATCGATCACGGCTGCGCCTGCCGGCATCGATCTCGCCATCGTGGCCGTTCCCATTCAAGGGGTGCCGGAGGTCATGCGGGAGTGCGGCCGGGCCAAGGTCCCCGGGGTGATCATCATCTCCGCCGGCGGCAAGGAAGTGGGCGAAGAGGGGAAGAAGATCGAGGCCGAGATCCATGCGGCGGCCCAGGCTGGCGGTATTCGCTATCTCGGGCCCAACTGCATGGGGATTCTGTGTCCCCACTCCCACCTCAACGCCAGTTTTGCGGCGCATTCGGTGCGACCCGGGAGTGTGGCCCTGCTCTCCCAGAGCGGGGCCATCTGCAGCGCCATCCTGGATATGGCCGAGGATCAGAATATTGGGTTCAGCCATTTCGTCAGCATCGGTTCCATGGCGGACCTCGATTTTGCCGAAATGATCGACTATCTGGGCAACGATGACCAGGTGCGAAGCATCCTCATTTACATGGAAAGTCTGACGCACCACCGCCAGTTTATGAGTGCAGCGCGTTCGGTGTCCCGGGTGAAACCCATCATCGTGGTGAAGTCCGGCCGGAGCGAAGCGGCCGCCCGGGCGGCGACTTCGCATACCGGCGCCCTGGCCGGCAAAGACGAAGCTTATAATGCGGCGTTCCGGCGGGCGGGCATCATTCGGGTGGACACCATCGCCCAACTCTTTAACTGTGCCGAGGCTTTGGGCAAAATGAGCCGGCCCCTGGGGGGCAACCTGGCCATCATTACCAATGCCGGCGGGCCGGGGGTAATGGCGGTGGACGCCTTCAGCAAGTGGGAACTGGAGCCGGCAGTCTTGAGCCCCGAGACCGTGGAGAAGCTCGATCAAGTGTTGCCGCCGTACTGGAGCCGGAACAATCCGGTGGATATTCTGGGGGATGCGCCGCCGGAGCGTTATTTGGCGGCGGTGAGCGGCGTCCTGGCCGCACCGGAAGTCTCCGGCGTGCTGGTCCTCCTTTCCCCCCAGGCCATGACCGACCCCACCGGCGTGGCCCAGACATTGGCCCCGGAGATCAAAAAACAGGCTAAGCCCGTCTTTGCTGTCTGGATGGGGGCCAAAGACGTGGCCCCGGGGATTCGGGTGTTACAAGAGGCCGGCATTCCCACCTTCGAGACCCCCGAGGAAGCGGTGGATACCTTCATGGAGATGTACTCCTACACCCGTAACCTGGAACTGCTCCAGGAAACGCCGCCCCGGCTGCCCGCTGATCTGAAGGTGAACACGAAGCAAGTCCGGAACTTTATCGACGAGTGCTTCAAGCGCCAAACGCTGCTGCTGGCTGAAGTGGAAGCCAAGGCGATTCTCTCGGCTTATGGCATTCCGGTAAATCCCACCGTGACTGCGTCTTCCGCCGGGGCAGCCGCCGCCGCGGCCAAAAAGCTGGGGTTCCCGGTGGTAGCGAAGATTCACTCTCCGGAAATTTCGCATAAGTCGGATGTGGATGGAGTGCAGACCTTTCTCAAGAGTGAAGAGGAAGTGGCGGCCGCTTTTGAGGACATGGTGAACCGGGCCCGGGCTGCCAGGCCTGAGGCCAGGATCTTTGGCGTGACCATTCAGACCCAGGTGGAAAAATCGCCCCTGGAACTGATCTTAGGGGCCAAGAGGGACCCTCAGTTCGGGCCGTTGCTGCTTTTCGGCCTGGGGGGGGTTCTGACCGAAGTCCTGCACGAATCGTCCGTGGATCTTCCTCCCCTTAATCTGCTCCTGGCCCAGCGGCTTATGGAGCGGACCCGCTTCTATAAGGTTCTTCTGGGGTACCGGAACATCCCGCCCGCCGATCTGGACCTTTTGGAAGAGGTTTTGGTGCGCCTCTCCCAGCTCGTGGCGGACTTCCCGGAGATAGTGGAATTGGACATTAACCCCCTGCTGATCAGCAATGGCCGCCCGGTTTGTGTGGATGCCAGGATTCTCCTGGAACCGAGCACCGTGCCGGCCCCCCGCCACCTGATCATCGCCCCTTACCCCAACCAATATGAAAGCGACTGGCTCCTGGAAGACGGCACGCCTTTGTTGCTGCGGCCCATGAAACCGGAAGACGAATCCCTGGTATCCGAGTTTCTCAACAACTGTTCGGAAGATACCGTTTATTTTCGCTACTTCAAGCTAATCAAGAAGTGGACCCATGAAATGCTCATCCGCTTCACCCAAAACGACTACGACCGGGAGCTGGGCCTAATGGCCATCGGCCTGCCGCCGGGTCCCGAGGTCATGATGGGAGTAAGCCGCATGGTAATGGCCGTCGACCGGTCCACGGCGGAATTCGCCGTGATCGTGGCGGACCCCTGGCAGGGCAAGGGCCTGGGAGAAAAACTCATCGAGCGGGTCATTGAGATTGCCCGAGACAATGGGGTCAAGATGCTCTGTGGTGACGTTCTGGCCACCAACCTGCCCATGCTGGGCCTGATGAAAAAAATGGGCTTCAGCATCAAGGCCTTCGATGACGGGGTAAGGCGCGTGGAGATGCCCCTGGTCGTGGATTAAGGCCAGAGGTATGAAAGATAGTGCGCCGCCAGTGAGCGTCAAGGCAACGTCTCACGACGTGAACTGGGCGTTGAGGGAGGGCGGGCTGATCTGACCCGCCCCCTCAGGCGCCTTTACCTGCTACTTATTGCTGGGCTTTTCTTTGGGGCCGCCCTTTGGTTTGTCTT
This sequence comes from uncultured delta proteobacterium, assembly GCA_963747645.1. Taxonomy (GTDB): domain Bacteria; phylum Desulfobacterota; class Desulfobaccia; order Desulfobaccales; family 0-14-0-80-60-11; genus 0-14-0-80-60-11. The sequence goes on from CAVVFW010000012.1 coordinate 92,380, forward strand.
TCTTAGGCTTTTTGGCTTCCTTCTTGCCTTTATCCTTCTTGCCTTTGTCTCCCATAGCTTTCTCCTTTAATGCTTCGACTTTTCAGTCTTGTCAGGACGAAGGATAGTGAAGCGTTTACTGAAACCAGTCGCCTTATGGTGAGTTCCGGACTCACCAATCTCCCGCGCTGCCCTGAATATTCCCGGCATACCCAGGCATTTTTCCTGGGATCAAGGTCAAATCTCGTAAAATATTCTTATGGCATTAAGCCATGGGGGGCCAGGCCGGGCGTGGGAACGTTTCTGGTGGCGTGACCTGGACCCGGGAAGCATCAACGCGACAAAACCCCCATTGCCCCGGACGTCCCGGCACTTCTGCCAGCTACTGCCGAAACTGGAGAGGACCTGGGCGCCGCATGGTCTTACCGAGAGGATAGCACAAAATCCTTTTTAACGCCGCACGACAAATACGGCAACCCGGCGGGGGCAGGAGATGGCGGTTACCGGCATGAATGCCGAGCCGGGGGCCGGGCTAAAAACCGCCGCCGGATTCATCGGTCCACACGCTACCGGAGTTTGGTTCGCATGGGTCTCACCATAGGGGAAGGGAGAACCTGCATAGGCCCCCTCAATCCAGGGCGGACACCTGGGTCCGCCCCTCCAAAGGATATATCAGCTGTTTGATCGCATCTTGACACCTCGGCGCCAGCCCCCCTCACTTGTCATACTCAGGGTGCGGCGCGACCCGAAGCATCTCATATAGCGTTTGCCATAAATTCTTTCTCCTTGGCAATTCTTAAATCCCCCTTTTTCAAAGGGGGACTTTATCTGCAATTCCTTATGGTTCCCCCCTTTATTAAAGGGGGTTAGGGGGGATTTGTGGATATCAAGGATCGGAAAAAACTTTTGGCAACCGCTATAAGTGTCAGAACATATGAGATCCTTCGCTCCGCTCAGGATGACAACCTGGTTTCTCACCGAGGTCTTATCGGAGTATCAGGCCGAATCCGCTGGCGGGGGATTTGGTGGGACGGTGGGGTCGAGGGTGGCAATGGCGGCCATATCCAGGCTGTAATTGCCCTGGAGGAAATTTTGGGCTACGGCCTCGACGCCGGCCTCGCTGGTCATGAGCATGTCCAACTGGCGGGTGAAGATGAGGAGGCGGCCGATGAGGTCGAGCTTGGCCTGGATGACCGGGGCCGCGTATTTTTGCAGGCGGGCGTCCACCCGGTCGCCCTTGACCTCGACGGTGAAATCCAGGCCCATGAGGACGATGGCGATGGCCCGGACCCGGCGGCTGCGGCGCACATCGTCGGCGGCGCCGCCCTTGAAGGAGAAGGTGATGTAGTTCTTGTTGACGGTGTCGCCGCAGTAGGCGTCGAGGACGCTGTAGTGATAGCCCACCCGGGAAGAGAAATTGAGATATTTGTCGGAAATGATGGCGTAACTGCGTTCGCCGAAGCGTTCTTCCACATTGGGGGCGGCCATGAGTTGTTCCCGCATCACCGACATGAGGCCGGAGAGTTGAATGGGGCGGGGTTCCCGGGCCCGGACGTCCTCCCGGAGCATCCCCCGCAAGAGGGCCTGGAGGGGGGCCGAGGCCACCTGGTCCGGGGTGATCTTCTGGGCCTGGGGGTCGGCCCCGGCCAGCCCGCCGCCCAGGTCGATGAGGTAGAGGTCCAGGGGGATGGCGGCGTCCAGCTTCAAGGCGTAGCCCTCCCGGGCCGAGACCAGGTCGCTGATCTTGAACATCTCGGTGTAGGAGAATTCGTGCACCAGGCGCCCGAGGTCGTGGAGGGACCGGCAGAAATCCGGGGAAAATTCCGGGGACCTGGGGTCCACCAGGTGGAGGGGCAGGATGAACTCGGCCACCTGCTTCAAGGTCTCATAGACCGGGGTGTCCTTGAGGTGGGATTCCCGGACCGGTTGGTGCTCCAGCAATTCCGGCACCTGCCCCTGGTAGATGCGGCAGGTGTAGGCGTCCACCGTGACGATCTGGCCCGGGGCAATGGCCTGGGTGGCCACCCGGGTATCCAGGAGGGTGGGGAGGGAAAATTCCCGGGACAGCGACGCCATGTGGCCGGAGATGCTGCCGGAATCGGTGACGATGGCCTGGGCCTTGGCCATCACCATGACAAATTTGGGGGAAGAATGCCGGGCCACCAACACCGCGCCGTCGGGGAAGGTGAGCAGGTCCTCGTCCCCCTGGACCAGGAAGGCCGGGCCGCAGCCCACTCCGGGGAAGGCGGCGGCGCCGCCCTCGACCAGCACGGGGTAGCCGGGCACCGCCGGAATGTCTTGCAGCTCCTTGCCGGTGGGGGCCTGAAGGGCCAGGGGCCGGCTCTGGAGCACCATGAGGCGGCCGGCTTGATCCAGGGCCCATTCCACATCCTGGGGACAGTGGTAATGCTCTTCCAGCTTGACGCCATAGGCCGCCAGGACTTTGATCTGGGCCGGGGAGAGGCAGGGTTGATCCTGGAGCTCGGGCGGCACCGGGATTTCATGGAGGCCCGCCTCGGGTTTGGCCACTAACTGGACGGTCTTACGAGACACCTGCAGGTCCAGGATGGATAGATCATTGCCGGGCAACGCGATAGGTGTCCGGGGTGATGACCCCGTCCACCGCGTAAGGCCCCAGGCCCCAGACGGCGCTGATAAGGAGGTTATCGTCCCTGACGTTGAAGGGGTGGTGGGAATACATGACGCCGCTGGCCACCGCGTCCACCATCTGGAGGCAGACGACGCTCATGGCGAGGTCTTCATCCCGGATGCCCTTGTTGAGGCGATAGGAGATGGCCCGGGGGGTGTAGAGGCTGGCCAGGATTTTTTTATAGGCCGGGAGCAGTTGATCGCCGGGGACATTCAGGAGGGTGAGATATTGCCCGGCGAAGGACAGTTCGCTGTCTTCGCCGATGGCGCTGGAGCGCAGGGAGACCCGGACGGGGACCGGGCCCGCCTCGGCCTGCATCCGGGCATAGGCGGCGGCGATGGCCTCGGCCAGGGCCGGGGGCACCTGGGCGGCGTTGATCAGGGCTTGAATGCCCTCGCTCACCTGCTTGACGGTCTGGGGGTTGGCGGGGTCGATCTCCATCTTCTGCTTGTTGATCTCATCCACCAGGTCATTAAAGGCCAGAAAGTCGGCATAAGCCCGGGTGGTGATGGCAAAACCGGCGGGGATGGGCAGGCCGATTCTCATGGCCTCGCCCAGGTGGGCATTCTTGCCCCCCACCCAATCCACCATGTCGCGGTTGACCTGGGACAGGGGCAGGACCGGGTCGGTGAGGGGAAGTTCCTTTTTTTCGCCCAGGCGGTCTTTGATGTTGCCGTTGATCCGGTCCAGCACCCCATAGAGGACGGGATACTTGTGGCCGGAGAGGACATCCAGGCTCTTGATCATGCGGAAGGCGTGGAAGGCGCCCCGGGCCGCCTGGGACCTGACATAGGACATGCCGAACACGTGGCGGCCGGTCAGTTTCTCCTCCAGGTCGGCAATGATGTTCAACAGCTGGGTGTTGGAGTCCAGCAGGTCTTTGAAGCAGGCATAGCGGAAGCGGAAGGCGGCGGCCAGGTCATCCCGGGAGGGTCGGCCCCGGCGGCCGGTGAACTTGCGGTAAATTTCCCGGAATAAGTTGAGGGTTTCCATCAGCAGTCACTCTTGCCTTAATCTATCAAGAATCATACCAGAAAAGAGGCTTCGGCGGTCAGCTTTCAGCGCTCCGCCAAAACCTCCCACCAGGGGACCCCCTACCCGGCGCCAGCCCAGAGGCCCACTCTCCCCTCTTTTCCTGCTTTTGGCGGCCATGGGGCCAGAAGAGACGGATGGCAATAATTTCCGTCTAAGACCCCGGCGGGGCAGTACGAAAAGAGAGAACCGACGCGGCTTCCCCTGATACCCCCTTTACACACTGTAAAAATTGCTGACAGAACTCCACTGCCGGAGGAAGGCCCGATGAGAGGCCAATATTTATATCATCAAAATATCAATTGGTTAATCTCAGCAATCCATTGACGAACCTGCCTGGCACGGCCATTGCTTAACACCTAGTGAAAGATTTTTTTGTTCAGGTTTCCTGTCGCAGGTTAGGAGAACCGACGGAATCATGAGGCAGAAAAGCACGTTAGCATCATACCGTGGCACGTCTCATATCTCGTTAACCGTGAAGTCATGCCGAGGAGGTCTTGTATGAAAGTACTGGTGGCTACAGACGGCTCGGAGCATTCCATGAAGGCCGTGCAACGAGGCTTGGAACTGGCGGAAAAGCAAGGGGCCGCAGGTGACCTTGATGTCGGTGGCCTATTACGCCGCGGATTATTTGGAAGGCATGCCGCCGAACATCCAGGACAAGCTGGAAGACGAAGCCAGGGCGGCGTTGAAAAAGGGCAAGGCCGTGTTTGACGCCAAGAATCTGCCGGTGGAGACGGTGATGGAGGCGGGGCTGGTGCCGGCCAACTTAATCATCGCCAAAGCTCAAGATGGCAAGTTTGACCGCATCGTCATCGGCAGCACCGGGCAGAACGCCCTGGAAAGGATATTGATGGGCAGCACCGCCGCCAAGGTGGTGGCGCATGCCCCCTGCGAAGTCACGGTGGTCAGGTAACCAAGAATTTCAAGGAGGTCAATCGCAATGCGTAAATGGTGGGCAAAACTCACGGGGCTGGTGATCATGGTCAGCTTGCTGCTGCCTGAGACTGGTCCTGGCCGCCGGGCCGAAGGCGGCCCAGCTGGTAGTGGTAGCCGATACCCGGAAATTTACCGGCTGGGAAGCCTGGTGGACCAACCTGTACAATGAGAGCCACCTTTATTTCGCTCTCCTGACGGTAGTCCTTATCCCCATTATCGGCCTGATTTTTGGACTCCTGGCGGACCTGGTCATGCGGACCATCGGCATTGACCTGGCGCACCGGGACCTGGCGGAACACTAAGGCTTCCTGAGAACGACAGAGGTAGGAGGAAAATACTATGGATTGGCTATATGTCTTAATGCCCATTGCGGGAATCAAGATATTCTGGCCCGGGCTGATCATTTTGGGGGTAGGCGTGGGAATTATCGGCGGCTTCTTCGGCATGGGCGGGGCCTGGATGGTCACCCCGGGCCTGAACATCCTGGGCTTTCCCATGGCCTTCGCCATCGGCACCGACATCGCCCACATGGCCGGGAAATCGCTGATCTCGACCATGCGCCACGGCAAGTTCGGCAACGTGGATTATAAACTGGGCCTCATCATGCTGGTGGGCACGGTGGTGGGCTTCGAAGTGGGGGCCCAGATGGTCATGTACCTGGAACGCCTCGGGGTGGTGGAACTGTATGTCCGCCTGCTGTACCTGGTGTTGCTGTCCCTCATCGCCTGGATGGTCTTCGCGGACGTGGCCAAGAAAAAACGCAAAGACCGGGAGGCCAAAGCCGCGGGCCTGGAAGTGGATAAGCTGTCCACCGGCCTGGATTGGGCCAAGACCCTGCACAAGATCAAGATCCCCCCGATGATTCATTTCAAGACGGCCCAGATCACCTGCACCGCGTGGCTGCCCATCTTTATCAGCTTCGCGACGGGTTGGCTGGCGGGGATTCTGGGGATCGGCGGCGGTTTGATCCGCATGCCGGCCTTGATCTACTTCATCGGCTGCCCCACCCACGTGGCGGTGGGCACCGACCTCTTCGAGGTGATGATCTCCGGCCTATACGGCACCGGCACCTACACCTACAAGGGCCGCACCGAATTAGTAGCCGCAGTCATCATGCTGATGGGCGCGGCGGTGGGGGCCCAGATCGGCACCGTGGCCACCAAGTACATCAAGGGTTACGGCATCCGCATCGCCTTCGGCCTGGCCGTCATCGGCTGTGCGCTCTCCATTATCCTGAAACTGGCCTGGAGAGTCTTGCCGGCGGGCAAACCGTACTTTGACGGCGCGGCGACGGTCCTGATCCTGGGGCTGGTGAGCGCCATGTCTATCTATATCTTTGTGAAGATGGTGCAGGGGGCCAAGGCCGAAGTCGCGGCCAAGAAGGCCAGGATTGCGACAGCGGGAAGCTGATCCGGACTTTTCAAGAGGAGATCTAACATGGGGAAAAAACTTAATTGGCTGATCCTGTTAACCATCCTCCCGATAGCCTTGGCTTTGGGCTGCGGCGAACAGGGCAAGGTGGAGCAGGGGAGAGTTATCGCCTTTGACAAAGCCAAAGATGCCGTTACCTTTATTGTGGATACCAAGCACGACACCGCCAATCCCGACTACAGCGGGGCGCCGGTTACCTTTACCATGCCCAAGGATCCCGGCGAGCGCGGCGCAGACCCCAAAGCCGGGCTGCGCATGAAGCTGGACACCAAGACTCGGGAAATCGTCATTTACGACATGCTTACCAAGGGCATGGCGAAGTTAACCTACACGCTCATCGACCAGAAGGAAAACGTCGGCAAGAACAGTCCCCTGGTGGAGGGCAAGAAATTCCCGATCGTGGACAAAGAGAAGAAAGCCATCACGGTGTATTCCGGCCGGCAGAAATTGCTGGTGACGTTCTCGGTGCCCGATGAATACCTGGCCCTGCCGGCAAGTACCTGGGAGGCGGGAGACGAAGTGCGCATTTACTCCAAAGTGCCGGGCCAGGCCGCGAGGTTTATGAACATAACCAAGACCGACATTTTCAAGAAATAAGTCTTTCGTTATAGGGGTGTATTCAGAGAGTCGCCTCGGGGGAACATAAGTACAAACCCCGGGCGATTCTCTTGTTTTTGTGGTAAAAGAAAGAAGCCGTTGCCGGGGCAGACCTAGGGCAAAGCTTCATGGAGTTGTGAAGAGATGATGGATTTAGGGCAGATAAATCGCTGGCGTGACCTGGCGAGTAAAATCGCGGCCGCCTTCTGCGTGATCGCCTTGCTGGGCCTGGTGGATGGCCTGCTGGTGCATTTCCGGGAACCGGCGAACCTGGTCAAGGTGCTGCCGGGGGCGAGCGTCGAAATTAACGGGGAGCTGACCGACGAGGCCCACCAGGTCGAGGATTTGACCTTTAATAGCGATTCGAACCAGCTGCAGGTGACTTTCGAGGCGATCCACAAGGGGTATTTCCTGGGGGGCGATATGTGGCGGGGGCGGCTCAACGTCGGCCCGGGCATCGCCCCGGGCGAATACAGCCTGTCAGTTATGCCCCTGAAGACCTCGTCGGCCCGCAAGGCGCCGGCCTTCCGCATCCTGGTCTTTCCCGAGGCCCTCAGCCTCCAGAAGAGCTCCACTTCGCTCATCCGGCGGTGGTTCGGGTTCTCGGCCTTCAACGTCTCCGCCGGCTGCCTGCCGGGGATTTTGCTGGCCTTTGGGGCGGTTTATTGGCTCTCCGGAAAGCGGGAAGCGCTGTTGGCGGCGAGCCGGCCGGGCGGAAGTCTACCGGGTCACCAAGGGGGACGGCGGCTACGAAATCCGTTTCGCCCTGGGCACGGCGCACGGGATCAGCCCCGGGGCCGGGGTCGCCATTTATGATGACGGGGGCCACCAGGTGGGGACCGGCACCGTGGAGGCCTCCAACCGGAAGGTTTCTGTGGCCCAGGTAACCAGCGACCAGGAGATCAAGGTGGGATACCTGGTGTCCCGCGTCTGACCTGAAGGAGTCTGGGTAAGCCCATGTGGAAACGCCTCAGCCTGCGGACCCGCATTCTGGTGCTCCTGATTGCCCTGGTGATTACCACAATCGGCGGCGGGTTGGTGACCCTGTGGCACAATGAGGCCATGGACTCGCTCCTGACCTCCCTGATCGACCAGAACGTGGCTTCCTACCACGCCGCGGAAGAGCTGGAGAATGCCCTGCTGCAGCAGAAAGGTTATCTGACCTATTACTTTCTGGACGGCAATCCCGAATGGCTCAAGGAAATCGACCGGTACAACCGCACCTTCGAGGACTGGCTGGGAAAGGCCCGGAAATCGGCGTATACCGAGGCCATGCGAGAGACTATCGCCCAGATTGACACGCAATATCATCAATATGTGATCGCCAGGGAACGGGTGATCAACCTCTACCGGGAGGGCAAGAAGGAGGCGGGAGCCCAACAGCACTGGGCTATACGCCACCAGTATATCGAGATTCTCAACCTCTGTAAAAGGTATAAAGTTACCCACGAATTCGCCATCTCCCGGGTGCGGACCGAGAGCCGGGCGAGGGCGCGATTCATCAACGCCTTCGCCCTGGTTGCCGTGCCCGCGGTGGGGATACTGGGGGTGTTGCTGGCGTATATCCTCATCAAACAGATCCTGGGGCCGATCCGCCAACTGGCCCTTTCCACCGTCGCCGGCCAACCCGGGGGGCCGGGTGCCGGATGAAGTGGCGGCCCTGAGCAGCCGGGTGCACAGCCTCATAGAGGACGTGGACCAGGCCCAGACGGAGCTGACGCGCAGCCAGGAACATCTCCTGCAATCGGGGAAGTGGGCCATGGTGGGGAAGCTGGCGGCAGGGGTGGCCCACAGCATCCGCAATCCTTTGACCTCGGTGAACATGCGGCTCTATTCCCTCAAACGTTCCCTGGAGATGTCTTCGTCCCAACAGGAAGATTTCGAGGTCATTTCCGAGGAGATCCGGCATATCGACACGATTGTGCGGAGCTTCCTGGAGTTCTCCCGGCCGCCCAAGCTGAAGATGCAGCGGATCAGCCCGTCCGCCGTGGTGGACATGGCCCTGGTGTTGCTGCGCTACCGCCTGGAATCTTACGGGGTGGAGGTGAAGCTGATCCGGGTGGAACGGCTGCCCGAGATTTGGGCCGATCCGGACCAGTTGAAGGAAGTCCTGGCCAACCTGATGCTCAACGCCTGCGAAGTCATGGTGAATGGCGGCGTCATCACCATCCGGGAAGAGGAAGCCCTGGAGCCGCCCCTGGGGCCGGCGGTGGTTATCCGGGTGAGCGACAATGGTCCCGGCATCCCGGAGTCCGTCCGGGACAAGGTCTTTCAACCCTTTTTCAGCTCCAAGGAAGAAGGCACGGGTCTGGGCCTGAGCATTGCCACCCGCATCATCGCCGACCACGGCGGCCGGTTGGAACTGGAATCCAAGCAGAATGAGGGGGCGATGTTTATTATCACCTTGCCCCTCGGGAAAGATGAATCATGGGCCACATCCTGATTGTCGACGACGACGCGCAACTGCGGCAGAGCTTTGAGAAGCTCCTGACCGCAGAAGGGCACACCGTGAAAACCGCGTCCAGCGGGGAGGGGGCTATTGCTGCGGTCAAGGAGGCAGTCCCGGACCTGGCGATCATGGACGTGCGCATGCCGGGGATGAGCGGCCTGGAGGCCTTCCGGGCCATCCACGAAATCGAGCCCAAGCTGCCGGTCATCATTATGACCGCCTTCGGCACCACCGAGACGGCCATCGAGGCTACCAAGATGGGGGCCTTCGAATACGTCCTCAAGCCCTTTGAAGATATCCAGGACATCCTGGCCTTGATCTCCCAGGCCCTGGAGGCGGGGCGGTTCATGCGCTCCCGGGTGGAACTGGACGTGGCCCCGGATACGGCCGCGGCGGACGCCATCATCGGCCGCAGCAAACCCATGCAGGAGGTGTATAAGGCCATCGGCCGGGTGGCCCCCACCGACGCCACGGTGCTGATCCGGGGGGATTCGGGCACCGGCAAGGAACTGGTGGCCCGGGCCATCTATCAACACAGCCTGAGGTCGGCCAAGCCCTTCCTGGTCATCAACTGCGTGGCCATTCCCGAGACCCTGCTGGAGTCCGAGCTCTTCGGCTATGAAAAAGGGGCCTTTACCGGGGCGGTCAACCGCCGGGTGGGCAAGTTCGAGCAGGCCCACGGGGGCACCGTGTTCCTGGATGAAATCGGGGACATGCCGTTTTCCATTCAGGCCAAGATCCTGCGGCTGCTCCAGGAGCGGAGCATCGAACGCCTGGGGGGCCGGGAACCGATTCCGGTGGATGTGCGGATCATCGCGGCCACCAACCGGGACCTGGAAGCGGCCCTGGCCCAGGGGCGGTTCCGGGAGGACCTGTATTACCGGCTCAAGGTGGTGACCCTGTGGCTGCCGCCCCTCAAGGAGCGGGCCCAGGATATCACCCTGCTGGCGGAGTACTTCCTGGCCCGGTTCGCCAAGGAAATGGACATGGGCAATCCGGGGATGACGGCGGAGGCCAAGCTGTTGCTCCAAAACTATCAATGGCCCGGTAATGTCAGGGAACTGGCCAACGCCATGCAAAAGGCCCTGATCTTCAGCCGGGGGTATCCCATTGACCCGGATGACGTCTCCCGGGCTATCGGCGGCGAAAGTCTGGCCAAGGAAGCGGGGGACCAGCAGACGGACGAGATTGTCCGGCAGTGGGTGCGGCAAACTTTGGCGGCCGGGGAAGCCAAAGATGTGTTCGAAACCTGCATGGACCACTTTGCCAGCCTGATCATCAGCGAGGCCCTGGACCTGACCGGCGGCAATCGCAGCCGGGCCGCCAAAATCCTGGGCATTTCCCGGCCGACGCTGTTGTCCAAGATCGACAAATACCGGCTCAGGATGGAAACTTCCGTAAAACTTGAGGGATCTTGAGTATCAGTAGCAGTGATCAGTTGCTGTAGGGCGGGAAAGCGCAGCGCATCCCGCCTTTAGTCGCGTGTTCAAGGCGGCCCAGCGGCGTCGACCGTTCACCGTCGAGGCTTGGTTATTTTGTTCGATCACCTGCATGGCATTTGGACGCCAAGTATCATGGATATAAACAATATAATAAATAACTCATGGAACATAATTAATAAAGTCATTATCGTTGACATTATAATTACCATATTGTCAATTATAATATGGTGTTTTTTGGGGAGCAAATGGCGCCATTTCCCTTATATTCATTGTTTTCATTATGGGTGCCATAACAACTGGTTGTGGGTCTTATTTTATTATCGGAGCAAAAAAAGGGCAGGTTGATTATATTTACTTTCAATCAAGACGTGCAAGTCAGATTAATTATCATAACCGATTAGATCAAGAAATTGATTATATTGCAAATAGTTATTCTAATGCGACAATATTCTTTATTGCTGGCTGTGGTTGCAATTGTTGATCAGTGTTATAGTTTATAATATTGTTGGCTAATTGGCTGCAGAAAGTGACGATACTGGTCTCATAAGTTGGTTGAAGTGGTTCTCAGTTGTCCTACAACTTACACGGTCTCTTCCGATTCAAAGTATTCTATTCATCTTGCCAGGTAGCTGGCCGTGTATCAAAGCACAAATTCCCAGAGGGGAGAGACGTTCAGCGAGGCCCCGAGGGAAGTTCATGCTGCGAGAGGCGGGATGCGCTGCGCTTTCCCGCCCTAACGAACCTACGGACCTGGGAATAGAGTCGGAGGATCCCGAAGCCGGTTTAAATTACCTGCCTTCCTCTGCCAAAGAATCTTCTTTTCCTGACGTCCACCAATCCCTCTCCCCCCGGCCTCTTTACAAACTGTAAAAAATAACGACAGCCTTTTCTGCCGGTTCTCAGTCGCTTTTCCCTGGCTATTTAATAATAATAACTATATCAATTAGTTATTAATCAAAGGTTTGCCTCCCGCCTTGGCACGGCGGTTGCTCAGTTTTAACCCAAGGGGTGAGCTTCGTGGCAAGTGGCTGCAAAATTCTCATTGCAGATCGCAACCGGCACGTACGGGATTTCCTGCGGCGGGAGTTGAACGCCGAGGGCTACCAGGTGGAGGTGGCCAGGGATGGCCGGGAGCTGTTGGGCCGGCTCAATGGCGAGGCCCCGCCCCATCTCCTCATCCTGGACCTGGAGATCCCTTACCTGGAGGAGCCGGAGGTGTGGGCCAGGCTGAAGGATCGCCAGCCGCCCCTGCCGGTAATAATCCACACCTTTCTGCCCGAATATCCCACCAATCTGACGCTGCCCATCGCCGCGGTGTTCCTGGAAAAGAAAGGGGATACGGATCAATTGAAGGCGATGGTGGCCGAGGTGATCGAGAAGCATTATCCCGGGGGGGTCCCGGCCCGGGAGAAGACCGGCTGACCCGGCGCAGACAGAGCCTATGGCCAACCTGTTCCAAAGACTAAAGAGTCGGTTTGCCGGGAAAGAGCCTGAACCGGCTCTCTCCATGGAAGAACTGCGGGCCGTGTTCAAGGCTCGCTATCACGCCTTCAAGCTCCTGCTCGGGGCCAACAACACCGCTTTACAGCTCATGACCGACATGGAGGCGGCCCTCCGTAGCCGGCACAGCTTCGGCATGACCTTTATCCGGTCCCACGCCACGGCTACGTGTGTCAACGTCTTCAATATCATCAAGTACTTGAATGAATTGACCGGCAACCGATACCGGGGGCTGGAGACGGTCTTCACGGACATTGAAAGAACGATTGACGCCATCCTGAAGCAGCGGCAGGCGCCGGCGATTGCGGAACTGGTGCTGCCCCTGACGGCAGTGCGCCAGGAAATGGCGGACGGAGTAGGCAGCAAGATGGCCAACCTGGGGGAGATTACCGGGGAGTTGCCGGGGATCGCGGTGCCCCCGGGGTTTGCCATCACCGCGGCGGCGTATGAGCGGTTCCTCTCCCACAGCGGGCTGACTGATGAGATCAACCGGCGCCTGCAATCCATGGAAGAAGAGGAGATCTCGGACCTCTACCGGAAGAGCTCGGAAATCCAGAAGCTTATCGTGGGGGCGGACCTGCCGCCGGAGTTGGCCGAGGCCATCTCCCGGGCCTATGCGGACCTGGCGGGGGCCGCGGGCGGGCCCGTGAAGGTGGCCCTGCGCTCCAGCGCCATCGGCGAGGACGCGGTGGACACTTCGTTCGCCGGGCAGTACCATTCGGAACTCAACGTCAGCGAAGAAAACCTCCATGCGGTCTACAAGGAGGTGGTGGCCAGCAAATATGCCCTGACCGCGGTGAGCTACCGCCTGCACAAGGGGCTCAGGGACGAAGACGTGGCCATGTGCGTGGGCTGCATGGCCATGGTGGATTCGGCCTGCGGGGGGGTGATGTATTCCCGGGACCCCACCGACATCCGGGGCGACGCCATCTTGATCAACGGGGTGCACGGGCTGGCCAAATCCGTGGTAGACGGGACGGTCAGCCCGGATTTGTGGGTCATCTCCCGGGGGGAGCCCCTGACGATCCTCAAGCGGGAGATCCGGGACAAGGGATTGAAAGCCGTGTGCCTCCCGGAGGAAGGGGTGCGGATGGAAGCCGATGCCCAGGGGGCGGAGGCCGCGCTCACGGATGACCAGGCCCTGGAACTGGCCCGGATCGCCCTGGTGCTGGAGTCTCATTTTCAAGGGCCCCAGGATATCGAGTGGTGCATCGATGGGAGGGGACGCATCCTGATCCTCCAGAGCCGGCCCTTGAGGCAGATGGCGGCCCCCCGGAGCGAGCCGCGTCGAGGCCGGGGAGTATCCCGTGCTCCTGAAGGGCGGCGAATTGGCCGGCTCGGGGGTGGCGGCCGGACCGGTCTGTGTGGTGGCTAACAACCTGGACCTGCTGCAATTCCCCACCGGGGCGGTGCTGGTCACGGCCTTCCCGCATCCCGGCTGGGCCCCGCTGTTGAGCCGGGCGGCGGCCATCGTCACCGACCGGGGCGGGATTACCGGCCACCTGGCCAACGTGGCCCGGGAGTTCGGCATCCCGGCGCTGTTCAACACCATGGAGGCTACGGCGAGGCTGGCGCCCGGGCAACTGGTGACGGTGGACGCCGACAGCCTGGCGGTCTACGAAGGCCGGGTAGAGGCGCTCCTGGCACTGGCCGGCCCCAAAGAGGGGCTCATGGCCGGCACCCCGGTGGGGAAGACGCTGACAGAGGTCATGACCCTGATCACCCCCCTCAATCTCACCAACCCGGAGGCGCCCGACTTCAGCCCCAAAGGGTGCCGCACCCTCCATGATATTACGCGGTTCGCCCACGAAGTTTCGGTCAAAGAGATGTTTGCCTTTGACAAGACCCGGGCCTTCTCCCGATATTTTATCAAGAAACTGGTGACCCCGGTGGCCCTGGAGTGGTGGGTCCTGAACCTGGAGGACGGGTTCAAGTCCGAGGTGGCGGAGCCGCAGGTGGAGCTGAGCAATATTGCCTCGGCCCCCATGCTGGCGCTGTGGGAGGGGATCACCGCGGTGCCCTGGGCCGGGCCGCCGCCCGTGGACACCATGGGCTTCATGTCCATCGTCATGGGGGCGGCCACGGACCCCAACCTGGCCACCGCGGGGGGCACCATGTTCGGCAACACCAACTACTTCATGATCTCCCGGGACTTCTGCAACCTGACCTCCCGCCTGGGGTTTCACTTTTCCACGGTGGAGGCCCTGGTGGGGGACCAGGCCTTCGAGAATTATATCCGGTTCACTTTCAAGGGCGGGGCGGCGGACTACCCGCGCCGGATCATGCGGACGAAATTCGTGGGGGAAATCCTGGAGCGGTACCACTTCAAAGTGGATGTCAAGGAAGACGCCCTGTTCGCCCGCCTGGAAGCGGAGGCCAAGGACTACCTGCTCTCCCGGCTGCGCATCCTGGGGTACCTGACGATCCACACCCGGCAATTGGACATGATCATGCTCAATGAGGCGGATGTCCAGTATTATGCCGAGAAATTCATCCAGGACCTGGAAAAGCTGGCGGTGGTGGGGGGGTCGGAGTAAGGCCACTGTCAAGATTCAGCTGACACCCATCGAATCGAGGGCAGATTAAATCGGACCTTGAGGGGAAAATTGGGTTCGCTTCCACATTTCCGCGACACTTTATAGGCGTACATCATATTCCCCGCAGAATCGCCAGGAGGAAGATAAGGCTTGGCGGTGCCCGGAAAGGCGTCGTGGAAGACTTGCCCGATTGATAAGCTTGCCAAGGCCCCAACTTATCACTGAGCCAGGGAAAAAGTGAGGATTTGATTTTTATCAGAACTGGGCAGGGTTAACCCAGGGAGAGGCTGTCCGGAACTTCGCAGACCACGCCTGGCGGTGGTATGTCCATGTGGCTTCGGCCTTTCCTTTGACTAAACACTGCCGGGTGTTGCTGGCCTGAAGTGTATCCTAGTTGGCCTACCCTCGAAGAATCTGCTCCCATGGGGGGTGGTATGCCAATAACCCGGGGAAAAGATATAGTTTGAGAGCAATTTGTGCTATTTTGACTCACTAAAGATGAATTGGGCGGAGAAGGATGCCTTCTCGGGGATGAACCTGGGACGGGACATCCCAAAACCATTTATTGACTGCGGTGGCCAGGGCAGCCGCATAATTGCTGCTGATATCTCTTAAAGGAGGGATAATCATGCTTCTTTGGGCGATAGTTTTCTTTATTATAGCTATAATCGCCGGGTTGTTGGGATTTACCGGCATCGCGGCCGGAGCTGCGGATATTGCCAGAATCTTGTTTTATACTTCCCTCATTCTCTTTGTCGTTTTCTTAATTCTTGGGGGTTGGCGGCGAAAAGTTAAAACCGACTAAAAAGCTAAGCTTTTAGAAATTTCATACCCTTGGGTTATTTCGAAAACTTTATCTCGAGGCATGAAATTTTGCCTTGAGACTTTGCCCTGGTCACGCCAGTTCGCCAAAATCGAAACTTCTAAAAAATTCCAGCTGATTACTGATATGATCTGCATATTGAAATGTGGTTTTGATGCCCCAACTTCGCATGGGAGGAATTACGGTGTTATCTAACTTCTTCCAATCTAAACCGAGGTTTATGCACCGGGCTATCGATGCGGCCCGGGGGCATCTGGCGGTGGCGGGGGGGAGGCGTAACTGCTATGGTCAAGATTTAGACTGACGGCCATGGAATCAAAGTCAAATTAAATCTGACCTGAAGGGAAAGATTAAAAAAGCGGCGGGATCTGAAGTTCAGTTATGATAATCTTATCGAAAATTCATTAATTTGTTTGCACGTGCATAAATAGAGCAGGTATTGAGTCTTTTCACCCTTTCTCGCCGGTGCACCAAAAAAGTAAAGTGGGCTTGCGCCCACTCATCGAGACATCCTAAAACCGCTTACTTACTTGGATGCCTTGCCGATTCTCACGGTCGCTCAGGTTGCTCTCCAGCAGAGCCTTATTCTCTATGCATATACCGTGAACCTATAAAAGGAAAAAAGCCGAATTTTCTTTACTTAAAATGGGCCAAAAAAGGTGGCATCTCCAAAAAGATATTCACCTTCCACATCCAGGATGAATTGGTGGGGTATATCCGAGAATCTCACCGTAAAGATGCCCTTGCCTTGGATGTTGACCAATCTCCCGACCCCCTTGTATACTTTCCATGTTCCCTTGGTGACTCCTGCTTTGCGCATCCCCTCAAAGGTGGAAAAGACGCCACCATGCTGATATAGGTTCATGGCATAGCCTCGCATGGGGCCTTCCCCCTTGATGCGGTCATGGAATCCCACGCTGCGCCGGGACAAGAATTCCCCGACCTGCCCCGGGGAATAATCCACGGGCTCTCCTTCCATTTCCATGAGCGTCAGGGTGTGATCGGGCTGATCACCGACCGATAGTATCTCCCGCCGAGTTACAAAAATATTAAACGTTGCCTTGCGAATCATGGCAGCGCTCCTTCAGTATAATTTTTTTTGGATCTTCAGCCTGCATTACTGCATCAGCTTCAGGTTTATGCCGCCAGGGACCCCTTCCGGAATTTTAATCACCAAGCATGGCATGTTCTCATAGCCGATCCCTTTCGTGAAGGGCATGATAACATATAATTTTTCAATAATCTTCCTTTCCTTAGGTTTTGACTGTATAGGCCCATATGTGGATATTGACATTTTGCTTTGCCTTAAGGGTCGCCAGGGCAGCCGGCGCCTCAGCGCGGCAGGGGCCACACTCCTGGCGATTCCAGCGGGATTTCCTTTACTCCGGCGGGGAGGATTTGCTAAACTGGAGCAAGCTCATAGAGGGGGCCTGGAGGTTGAACGTCGAAGGACCAATCAACAGGGAGGGAGCGGCATGAAAATACGTGGAAGTGGGAGGCGCGGCACGCTGATCCTGGCCGTCGGCCTCATGGCAGGCTTAATCTTGGGAGCCGGGGCGAGCGCCCGGGCAGAAAGGAGTCATCCGTTGGTCAAGCTGGAAACGAGCATGGGAGACATCACCCTGGAGTTGTATCCGGACAAGGCCCCGGTTACCGTGGCTAATTTTCTGGAGTACGTCAAATCGGGATTTTTTAACGGCACCATTTTTCACCGGGTCATCAACGGGTTTATGATTCAGGGCGGCGGTCTGGATGCCAAGAATGAGCAAGAAGCCGACCCGGGCGCCCATCAAAAACGAAGCCGACAACGGCCTGACCAATGATGCCTACACCATCGCCATGGCCCGGACCGGCGACCCGGATTCGGCCACGGCCCAGTTCTTCATCAACGTGGCCAACAACATCCCTCTCAACCACACCGGGAAAACTCCCCGGGGTTGGGGCTACGCGGTGTTCGGCAAGGTAGTCAAGGGCAAGGAAGTGGTGGATAAAATCAAGGCGGTGCCCACCGCCACCCAGGGCATGTACGAGAATGTGCCGGTTGAGCCGATAACCATTAATAAGGCCACCGTGGTAAAGAACTAGCCTCAGCAGAATGGACCCCTCACTTCCGGGGGCCTGGACCGGCGTCGGCCTGGACCCGGGAGTGGGGGACTGCACGTTGACCACAGCAAGCATCCCTTCGCCAATCTGCCCTCAAAAAGGTAATTTCCCTTCTTAGGTTGCGTCTTATACCGGGTCGCAATCACCAAACGCCGCATTGTGGGGGCGCACCGGCGTGAGCGCCTCATCAAGGGCGGACGCCCAGGTCCGCCCGGTAAAAAATTGCCGTTTGCCTGCAACCTGGCATTACCTGCCAAAAATGGCGCATGAGCGCGCCCTAACGATTTTATGGCCGCTGCAGCCAAAAGGCCATGATTATAGGTCATTCTGAACGGAGCTGAGCTGAGCGAAAAATTTCGGCGTCTTAAGAGAGCGATTCTCCGGTGGCGCTGCTCCCTCAGAATGACAAACGAAGGGATTTCCGCAGGGCCTTAACTTGCTATCAGGGCCGGGGTTTTACCTGGGAGCCGTAGCGGTTGGCGTATACCTGGGTCAATTCCGCGCCGATGAGAAAGATCTGGGCGGAATAGTAGACCCACATGAGGATGATGGCCAGGGAACTGGCGGCCCCGTAGGCCGAACTGATGGTGCTCCGGGCCAGGTACATGCCGAACAGGAATTTGCCCAAAGTAAAGAGGAGGGCGGTGATGGCCGACCCGACCCAGACATCGGTCCAGGCGATTTTCACATCGGGGAGAACTTTGTAAACCACCGCGAAGAGGAGGGTGATCAGGAGGAAGGAAAGGACGAAATCGGCCAGACTTCGATGAAGAAAGGCGGGACAGGAAGCAGGTTTTGGAAGAAGCCGGTCAGAAATGACAGGACGATGCTGAGCAGCAAGGATAGAACCAGCAAGAGGCCGATGACCAGAATCATGACAAACGACAGGAGACGCTCTTTAATGAGGATCCAGATGGGGGCCTTGGCGTTGGGCCGTGGCACCCCATATGATGTTAAGGGAATGGGTGAGCATGACCAGGGCGCTGGTGGAGCCGATCAAGAATAACCAGGATGCCGATGATGGTGGCGGGGAGGCCGGTGCCCGGCCGGTAGGCGGCTCCGATCATCATTTTGACGGCCGCGGCCCCCTGCACCCCGATTAATTCCTGGGCCCGCCTCAAGATCTCCACCTGGACGGTTTCCTTGCCGAGAATAACGCCAAAAATGGCAATGACGATGATGAGGAGGGGCGCCAGGGAGAAACATGGTATAGAAGGCCAGGGCGGCGCCTAGCGTCTGGGCATTGTCTTGTCGCCATTGGTTGATAGGTCTCGGACAACAAATCCCAGACCGGTCTCAAAGGGGGCCGCCTTTTCGCAGGGTCTGGCGCCGGCGTATCGTGAGGCATGGCGGAGATACTCTCTGCAACGGAAAAAATGAGGGGAGCGTTGGAAAACCTGGGCCCGGGGAGAGAAAGCCTCCTCGGGGCGACCCTAAAATACCCCCCTAATCGCCGATGATTTTTACCAGGACGCGTTTGCGGCGGCCGCCGTCGAACTCGCCGTAGAAAATCTGTTCCCACGGTCCGAAATCCAACTGGCCCTGGGTGACGGCCACCACCACCTCCCGGCCCATGATCTGCCGCTTCATATGGGCATCGGCATTATCCTCGCCGACGTTGTGGCGATACCGGGAGACCGGGGCGTGGGGGGCCAGGTTTTCCAGCCAGACCTCGTAGTCGTGATGCAGTCCGGCCTCATCGTCATTGATGAAGACGCTGGCGGTGATGTGCATGGCGTTGACCAGGACCAGGCCTTCAGTGACGCCGCTGTCTTTGAGGCATTGGCGCACCTGGGGGGTGATATTGATGAAGGCCCGGCGGCCGGGGACTTGAAACCAGAGTTCCTGACGGTAGCTTTTCATGGGTTTGGCGGTGGGTCCCGTTTTTTGCTCAAAGGTGCCACAGGACCGCGCCGGTGTCAAGGGCAGGGGGGAGAGGAGTTCCCGCCCTGAGAAAGGACGCATCGACAGGGAGGCGAATCGGGCGGCCCGACCCGGACTGGCAAGACCAGGGATAGTCACGTGGCAAGCAAAAGGCGTCCGCGGCGACTCTTTCAGGCAGCCGCGCCTGGGCGGTTACTCCCAGATCATGAAAAACCGGGATAAAGAGAAGGGTGGGCAGACCCACCCTCCATATTTTCCTGACCCGGTAAATTTTTCCAGGCAGACCCTGACTGAGAGATGCCGGGCCCGGGGGGTTACTTCTTAGCTGCTCCAGCCGGGGCGGGTTCCAGGGTCACGCCCTCTTCTTTCAGCTTTTTCATATATTTTTCCGGGTCTTTCTTGAACTGCGCGTCGCAACCGGCAC
Organism: uncultured delta proteobacterium; assembly: GCA_963747645.1. Lineage (GTDB taxonomy): Bacteria > Desulfobacterota > Desulfobaccia > Desulfobaccales > 0-14-0-80-60-11 > 0-14-0-80-60-11. The sequence goes on from CAVVFW010000012.1 coordinate 112,170, forward strand.
AGCAGAAGTAGATGCGTTTGCCTTTATAGTCGGCATAGACCTGCTTGTTAATGTCGCCAGCCAGTACCGGACATTTCGTCTGGGTAGTGGCCTGGGGGGCCGGTTTGGCCTCGGCGGGGGCCTTGGCGTCGGCGGCCCAGAGGCTGCCGGCGGCAAAGGCGGTGAGGGTCAGGGCCAGAATCAGCGCTTTGATGGTTTTCACTATGCTCTCCTTAGACGGGGCCGCGCCAGCAGGCAAGGATAAACTTCTCCCGCCGCAACCGGCGCCGCTTATCCCCTGATTAACCAGATTTGTGGTTTTTACGAACTTCCCATTCTCTATATAAAATTATGTTTATATAGCTGGATTGTCAAGGCCAGCCGCGGGGAAAATCGCCCTCCAGAAAAAGTTTTCTCTTCGGAGGCGATTAACCCCGGGGTGCCGCCAGTCAGATATTTTTTTAGGGGGCTCTGCCTGTCAGCCCAGCCATTTGCTCTTTTTAGGGGATTTTTGGGTAGCTCCGCTTCCTCAGAATGACAGGCAGGGAAGGTTAGCGTTGCTCTCGGACGGCGTTCAATGAACTATTTTTTGCAGCCTGAGGAAGAAAGCAGGCGCTCAAGGACTAAATAAACCGCCGCATCAGATCGTCGGTGACCGCGTCCACGTTCTCCGGGCGGAGGCGATAGTCCCGGACGATCGCCTGGACCCGGGCCATGCGGCTGGCGTCCGCCAAATCCTTGCAACCCCGACAAGACCCCGGTCCGGCGCCCCACCCGGTAGAGGAACTGCTGTTCCGGGTCCATCTCGAGAAACGTGCGGACGATGCCCACCAGACGCTCCTGGTCCCGGGGCAGTTGGCCGTCCACTTCAGGGAGGAGATTCAAGATATGATCGCTCTTGATGACGCTGGTGATCCCGGAGAGGGATTCCAGAAACAGGAGCAGTTCCCGGGCCATCTCGATATCCGTGGCCTTCTCGAAGCGCCCGGCGACATAATCCTCATAAAGGGGCGTGCCCGGCGGAATGGCCAGGGTGCGCAGGCGGATGAAATCCGGGTTGATCCGATTCAAAGCCGCGGCCGTTTCCAGGGCATTGACTTCCAACCGCGCCCGGCCTCCCAGGCCCGGCATGTAGTATTCCGACAGTTCCATCCCCGCGGCTTTGACCTTGAGCCCGGCCAGGATGTGCATTCGCTGGGTGGTGCCCTTGCAGACGAGCTTCAGGACGGCGTCGGCCCCCGATTCCATGCCGATGTGAATCCGGCTGAGGCCCGCCTGCCTCAAGGCGGCCAGGGCATCGGCCTCCAGATTGGCGATGGTGTTGGAGCGGGCGTAGGAGGTGACCCGGGTCACTTCCGGGAAACGGCTCTTCAGATGCCGGAGGATGGCCGCCAGCTCCCCGGGGTCCACCACCAGGCTGTTGGCGTCCTGGAGAAAAACCTGGCGCCTCCCGGACCTCGTCCAGTTCCTGGCCGCGGCCCAGGCCCGGGGGTCTATCCCGGCGGGGCTCATCATTGCCGCGGCTTGGGGCCCCTCTTCCAGTCTTTGCACCGCCTCATACACCTGGTCGATGTCTCGCAGCAGATGGGCCACCGGCCGGACCGAAAATTGGGCGCCTTTATAGACCGGACAGAAGGTGCAGCGGTTCCAGGGACAGTTCCGGGTCACCCGCAGCAGGAGGCTGTGGGCCTCGCTGGGGGGCCGGATGGGGCCCTGTTCAAAGCCCTGATAGGTCATATCCCGGTCATCGCTTCGCTTCGGCATCACGCCGATCCCCTGGAGGCGGTTTCTATCGGTAGTTCCGTCAAAGGACGATTTATTCATAGGGCAGTGGGTGCACCGGGGGGTGCAATAGTCAATGGTCCGTATCATAATGAGCTGGACATAAAAGCCAGGCACGGATAACCGGACTCTGCTTTTTAAGTCCCCCTTTGTAAAAGGGGGATTTAGGGGGATTTCAGACGGTTATAAAATCCCCCCTGCCCCTCTTTAAAAAAGGGGGGTACTATAACAGCTTTTTCAGGTCACGTTAATTGTGAAACCCAACACTACTAGTTGATGATCAGCCTTCCGGTGGTGGGAGGCTCGACCTGGAATGCCTGGCTGCCAGTAACTAGGGGCTCAACCTCCGGTTGGCGGCCATGAGTCGCTGCCGCCGGGCCTCGAAAAGGGCCACGGCCGCGGAGGTGGCGGCGTTGAGGGAGCCGATCTCCGGGGCGGCCATGGGGATGGACGCCACCAGGTCGCACTGCTTCCGCACCCGGGGGCGCAACCCCTTGTCTTCGCTGCCGATGACCAGGGCCAGGGGCTGGGTCAGGTCGGTGTCATAAATAGTCTGGGGAGAATCGGCGGCGGTGCCGACAATGGCGAGGCCGGCCTCTTTGAGCCTGGCCAGGGCATCGGCCAGGTTGGTCACCCGGTAGACCGGCAGGTATTCCAGGGCCCCGGCCGCGGCCTTGATGACCACGGCGGTCACCCCCGCGGCCCGGTCCTTGGGGATGATGAGGCCGTGGGCCCCGGCGGCGTAGGCGCTGCGGCAGAGGTTCCCCAGGTTCATGGGGTCGGTGAGGCTGTCCGCGGCCACCAGGAGGGCCGGCCCGGTGAGCCCGGCCAGATCGTCCAGGAGTTCGCCCAGGCCCCGGTAAACGTAGCTGCCCCGGCGGGCGGCAATTCCCTGGTGATTGGGGGTTTCGCAGAGGCGGTCCAGGACGGCCCGTTCGGCGACCCGGAGGCGCACCCCGGCGGCCCGGGCCAGCCGCTTCACCTCAGGGAGCCAGTGCCCCCCCGCCCCCTGGGCCACGATGACCTCTTCCAGGGGGTTGTCGGGCTGGCGCAGCGCGGCCACAACCGGGTGGCGTCCGTAGATGATGTCGGTCATTGCAGCTCTCAGCTTTCAGCGGTCAGGCTTATCAGGGCCATGCCGTGCACGCCGATTTACGGCGGCCACAGGCCGCCCTATTCTTCTATACTTTTCCGAAACTCAGGGTATAATCTTAGCCAAATTATAGCAAATTAACACCCTTGCAGAATTATTTCTCTTATGGGGGTTGGGAAGAGGGTTGGCAGAGGGGCCATGTTACGAAAAGGCACCTGGCCCCCTTTCCCAAAACAATACTTCCTCAAATCGGCATGCCATGGACGCGGCGCTCAATCAATTTTATCAGCATTTAGGGGTGGAGCGGGGCCTGGCCCCCTTGACCCTGGCGGCCTATGCCCGGGATCTCCAGGCTTTCTGGCTCTTTGTCGAGGGGCGCGGCCGATCTGACTGGGGCGCGGTGACCCTGGCCGACCTGCAGGCCTATTTCGCGGCGTTGGCGGCCCGGGGGCTGTCGGCCCGGAGCCGGGCCCGGGGGCTGTCGGCCTTGCGGCAATTTTTCCGCTTCCTGCAGCGGGAGGAACAGGTCGAGAGCAATCCCGTGGAGCTGCTGGACTCGCCGCGGCTGCCCCAACGGCTGCCCCAGGTGCTGGGGGAGGCCGAGGTGGCGGCGCTGCTGGCCGCCCCGGACCCCGGTACCCCCGGGGGGCTGCGGGACCTGGCCCTTCTGGAGGTGCTCTATGCCACGGGCCTCAGGGTCTCGGAGCTGGTGGGCCTGACCTTCAAGCAGCTGGACCTGCGCCGGGGCGTGGTGCGTCCCCTGGGCAAGGGGGGCAAAGAGCGGGTGGTCCCCATGGTGCCCGTGGCGGTGGAAAAATTGCAGATCTACCTGGAGCAGGGGCGGCCCCGGCTGCTCGCAAGGCCGGGAGAGCCCTTATGTCTTTGTCAACCGCCGGGGAGGCAGACTCTCCCGCCAGGGCTTCTGGAAGCTGCTGAAGCAGTACGCCCTCAAGGCGGGGGTAAAGACCCTGAGCCCCCACACCCTCAGGCATTCCTTTGCCACGCACCTGCTGTCCCGGGGGGCCAATCTGCGGGTCCTGCAAATGCTTTTGGGCCACGCCGACCTGGCCACCACCCAGATTTACACCCACCTGGACGCCGAGCGCCTCAAGCAGGTGCACAAGAAGGCGCATCCCCGGCCATGAATACTCACAATAATCGCAATAACCGCAACCAGGCGCCGCCGCCCCGCACCCTGGAGGTGATCACCACTCACCTCAACGCCGATTTCGACGCCATGGCCTCCATGGTGGCGGCCAAGAAGCTCTATCCCGAGGCGCTCCTGGTCTTTCCCGGCTCCCAGGAGCGCAACCTCCGGGACTTTTTCATCCGTTCCAGCTTTTATTTCGTGGATTTCACCCGGATGAAGCAGGTGCCCCTGGATGAGATCAAACGCCTCATCCTGGTGGACACCCGCCAGGCGTCCCGCATCGGCAAATTTGCCGAAGTGGCCGCTACCGGCGAGGTGGACATCCACATCTACGACCACCACCCGGATACCGACGAAGATGTGCACGGCAGCCTGGAGGTCGTGGAGGAGGTCGGCTCCACCACGGCCATTCTCACCCGCATCATCCGGGAGCGGGGCCTCGCCCTGTCCCCCCCGGAGGCCACCGTCATGGCCCTGGGGATTTTTGAGGATACGGGTTCCTTCACCTTCGCGTCCACCACGCCCCAGGATTTTGAAGCCGGCGGCTTTCTCCTCAGCCAGGGGGCCGACCTCAACGTGGTCTCCGAGATTGTCACCCGGGAGCTGAACGCCGAGCAGGTGGCCCTCCTGAACGACCTCCTGGAACACTCCACCAGCTTCCACGTAGGGGGCATCGAGGTGGTCATGGCCCGGACCACCGCCCCGGAATATGTGCCGGATTTCGCGGTGGTGGCCCACCGTCTCATGGACGTGGAGAACATCCAGGTCCTCTTTGCCCTGGCCCAGATGGAAGACCGGGTCTTTGTGGTGGGGAGGAGCCGCCTGCCCGAGGTGGATGTGGCCGAGATTCTGTCCGAGTTGGGGGGCGGAGGGCACAGCTACGCCGCCTCCGCGGCCATCAAGGATACGCCCTTGACCCAGGTGGAGGAAAAATTGCGCCAGATCCTCCAGGCCCGGGTGCATCCCCGGCGCCTGGCCCGGGAGATCATGTCCTTCCCGGTCAAATCCGTGGATTCGGAAGTGACCCTGGAGGAGGCGGAAGTCATCCTCAACCGCTACAATATCAATGCCCTGCCGGTGCTCTCCGGCGCCAAGCTCCTGGGCCTGATTTCCCGGCAGACCGTGGAAAAGGGGATTTTTCACGGTTTGAAGGGCCACCCGGTAGTGGACTACATGAACTCCGAAGTGGCCACGGTGGACCCGGACGCCTCCATCGCCGAGATCAGGGACCGCCTGGTCATCAACAAGCAGCGCATCCTGCCGGTGGTGGAGGACGGCAAGGTCATCGGCCTGATCAGCCGCACCGATCTGCTCCACCTGCTCATCTCGGAAAACGACGAGGCCCAGTGGTCCCAGCCGATCCGCACCAAGAACATCCTGTCCCTGATGCGGGAGCGTCTGCCCAAGGATGTCCTGGAGATCTTGAAGCAGGTGGGCCTGGTGGCGGCGGAATTAACCTATAGCGCCTACGTGGTGGGAGGGTTTGTCCGGGACCTGCTGCTCAAACATGAGAACCTGGACATCGACATCGTCATTGAAGGGGACGCCATCGTCTTCGCCCGGCGGTTTGCGGCGCGGTTCGGGGCCAGGTCCCGGGAATTCCAAAAATTCAAAACCGCGGTGATCATTTTCCCCGACGGCTTCAAAATCGACGTGGCCACCGCCCGGACCGAATATTACGAGGCTCCGGGGGCGCTGCCCATCGTGGAATACAGCTCCATCAAGATGGACCTCTATCGCCGGGACTTCACCATCAACACCCTGGCGCTGAAGCTCAACCCCGAAGAGTTCGGGACCCTGCTGGATTTCTTCGGGGCCCAGCGGGATATCAAAGAGGGCCGCATCAGCCTGCTCCACAACCTGAGTTTCGTGGAAGATCCCACCCGGGTCTTCAGGGCCATCCGTTTCGAGCAGCGCTTCAAGTTCCGCATCACCAAGCTGGCCGCCAATCTCATCACCAATGCGGTGAGGAACAACTTTTTCGACCGCCTCTCCGGGGCCCGCCTGTTCGGGGAGTTGCGGCTCATCCTCCAGGAGGAAAACCCCATTCCCGCCATCGCCCGCCTGGCGGAATTAAACCTCCTGGTGGCGGTCCATCCCCGGCTGGGATTCGATGAGGGCACCCGCCGCATGCTGGAGCGGGTCCAGGCGGTCCTCTCCTGGTACGATCTGCTTTACCTGGGAGAGAAGTATAAGCGCTGGCTGCTCTACTTCCTGGGGCTGGTGGACCATCTGACCCTGGCCGAACTCGAGGAGATGGTGCACCGGTTCAACCTGTCTCCCAAGCTGGCCACCGCCATCATCAGGGGCAAGGAGGCGAGCGAGCAGGCCCTGGTCAGGCTCTTCCGTTACGGGGAGGCGAGCCGCACCCAGATCTACCATCTCCTGGCGCCGTTGGACACGGAATTTATCCTCTATATGATGGCCAAATCGCGCCACGAGAGCTCCCGCAAGGCCATCTCCCTGTATTTTACCCACCTCAAGCATCTCAAGCCCGAGCTCAAAGGCCGGGACCTGCTGGCGTTAGGCTATCAACCCGGGCCGCTGATCAAGGAGATGCTGGACCGCCTGCTGGAAGCCCGCCTCAACGAAAAGGTCAAGAGCCGGAGCGAGGAGCGGGACTTTATCCGGCGTTATTTCGGGCCGGCTTGAGCGAGAGCGGGCATCTGCCTGGAAAAGGTCAAAGTCCAAAGTTGATGGGCAGTGCGCACTGGGCGCCAGCGGCGGACTTGAGGAAAGGGCGCCGCGTGTTTTGTCCCAGTGCGGGGGGGCGTAAGATTTTCCTCAGTCCTTCACCTCAAATCGTCATGGTTGCTTTGATCGGTAATGACTAAGATTAGCAGATACCCTATGCTTTTTTAAACACTTTTCGTGAATTTTCCGGGCTAGGACCCAAGGCTATCCTCGGAAACGAGTAGCCTTAGGGCGAGAGAGCAGGCGGGGTTCTCTATAAGAGGAGGGACCCTTGCGAAAAAGCCCCTGGCCCCCTCCTTCAGGTAACGCCTCCGTTCAAATCCTCCGGCAGCCAGACGACCTCGCGCTCCAGGGCCACCCCCTGGGTCCGCCAGACTTTTTCCTGGATATCGGCCATCAGGGCCTTGACCTGGGCCGCGGTGGCGTTTCCGGCATTGAGGATAAAATTGGCATGTTTCCGGGAGACCACCGCGTCCCCGAGGCGGTGTCCCTTGAACCCGGCTGCTTCGATGAGCCGGCCCGCGGCGGGCCCGCCGGGGGGATTCTTGAAGACGCTGCCGCAGCTTCTGGGGTTGGCGGGCTGCCGGGTTTTGCGCCGGGCGATTAAGGCGGCCATGCGGGCCTGGATGGCCTCGGGCGCGGCGGGGTGCGAGAGGAGAAACTCCGCCTCCACTACCAGCCAGTGGGGAAAGTTGAGGAGGAGAGAGGAGCGGTAGCTCAAACCCAACTCTCCGGGCGTAAATTCCCGGAGTTGGAGTTGGGGCGTGGCCACCCACAAGCGCTTCAGGACCCCGGCGAGGCTGGCGCCCTCGGCCCCGGCGTTGAGGCGCACCGCCGCCCCCACGGTGCCGGGGATGCCGGCCAGAAACTCGAACCCGGCAAAACCCAGCCGGGCCGCGGCCTGGGCCAGCCGGGGCAGGGACACGCCGGCCCCGGCCCGCAGGACGTCGCCGTGACGCGTCAGACCCTGGAGGCTTTTCGCCAGGTGCAGCGTCAGCCCCGGCAGCCCGGCGTCGTCGATGAGCACATTCGACCCCCGCCCCAGGAACCACAGCGGCCAGCCCCGGTCATGGGCCAGGCGCATCAGCCCCCAGACGTCCTCCAAATCCCCGGCGCCGCCAGCCGCGCCGCCGCCCCGCCGATCCGCCAGGTGGTCAGGGGCGCCAGGGGGTGGTTTTCTGAGATGAGCTGGCTCATATTGCTATTAATAATCTTGTTGGGCATAGGATAGCCATAAATAAAAAATGGCCGCATGGATTCTGCGGCCATTATATCAATTTGTCAGGTGAAACAAAGGATTAGGCACTGACCTTCTTTCGCCGTGTGGACTCCTTTTTGACAGGCTGACTTTTCGCTTTTTTCGTCGGGGTTTTTTTCGGCACGATTTCCAGCAGGGGCACCGTCAGGGCCGGAAAACCCATGCGGGCGCTCATGCTCTGCACAAACTCCCGCCAATACGGCCAGGCATTGGAGATGGGATTGATCGTCCAACATATAATACTCAAAATAATCGAGGAAACATCAAAATCCATCAGGCATAGAATATCAGGTTTACTGGACATAAGAAGTGCAAAAGGAAGCCTCAATTTTCATAACGAGTTTACTCGGCTGCTTTACCGCTAAAGGCGGCAACCTGAAAATTACAGAGGACTGAATGATGAGTTTTTTATCTTTATCATAGCTCAAGAAATTCCGTGTCGCATTTATGCTCCAGGGAAAGAGCCTCGGGCGACTCAATCAACGGGTCCCGGCTGATTTTCGCGTCAACCAGATAAATTTCTTGCAGGACAGCCCGTTGAGCCACCGCGCGGCAGGCTCGGCTTCCATATCAAGGTTTTCTAACCATCTACTGCCAGCATAGCATTCTTCTTCATTGAGCACCTCTTAACTAAAAATGGCCGCTATTTTATCAAGGATAGCCATCAGCGAATGGAAATTCAAATGATTCCCAAGTATCCACTAGGATTCTTGCGCTGAGTATATGTAGTCCGAAATTCAATGACATTGCTTTCTTGTCTTTTGCTTCACCTTCTTTAGAGGGCGTGAGGGAAGCTCTATACCCCAAAACGTGGAGAATATCAGCCACGGTACGCAGGGTAAGATTCCGGCCGCCATTCAGCAATTGGGAGACAAACCCCTTGGATTTTACCCAGACGGTCGGCCAGTTCTTTCCGGGAAATCTTTTCTTTCTCAAGAAGTTCACAAATAGTTTCCGTGACCTCCATGATCAAATCCTCTTGAGCCATCAATCTGCGGAATTCCGGGTCTTCTATCATCTATATTGTTCCATGGCCAAAGTCCTTATTCAGATAGTCTTACTTTTCGTAAGTTTCATCGCTAATCCTTTTCATCCGATCAATTTCTTCGGGCCTAATCTTATCCGTCTATTTTTAATAAAACCGTGTGTAATGATTAATGCGGCCTGCCTTCATGAAAAAAACAGAGCCTGATTTGGAATTCTTAATCATTCAAAAATCTCTTACGCCTTCATTTTATCTTGAAGTTGCTCCCGGTTAGCCTTTGCCTGCATCTGCAAGGTCTTTATAATTGGCAGCAATTAACTTTATGATCTCTGGTCGTCTTTGAGAGTCCATTAAGAAATTTTTTCGCCGGACACTTGCCGTTGGGATGACAAGATAAAGATATCAAGTTCCAACGGTATGATATCTTCTAAAATGGGACCTCTGCTCCGCGTTTCGGCATGAAATGTAGTTTACATAAACATAAACTACTTGTCAAGAAAAAATCAAGCTGCCTGAGAAAAATTTTCACTGCTTTCTTCTGACAGGGAACCATCCCCGCCCGCCTTGACAATTCCGGGGAAACCGGGTAGTTTAAGCCCTGAGATCAAGGGGGAGAGCGTTATGGGGAGCCGGTTTTGGTCGGGGGTGGCGGGCATCCTCCTGGGGGTGCTGGTGATGGCTCCGGGGGTGGGCGCCGAGGCCCAGCCCGTGGCCTATGTGGGGCTGAAATACAGCCTGGTGCGCCAGGGCCTGGATAAGGATTTCGTCTTTCAGACCTTCGCCGACCCCCGGAACCAATTTCTGCCGGACGTGGTCAAGAAGATCGCCTACCTGGGCAAGGAATCCCCGGATATCTACAAGAAATTCATGACCCCGGAGGTGGCGGCCAAGGGGCGGGCTTATATGGTGGCGCACCGGGCCACTCTGAGCCGGGCCGAGGCCAAATACGGCGTCGCCCCGGAGGTCATCGTCGGCATCCTCACGGTGGAGTCCAACCTGGGGAGCAACACCGGCAAATACCCGGTCTTCAACGTCTTTGCCTCCCTGGCGGTCATGGACACCCCCGAAGTCATCAAGGAAGTGGGGCTGACCGCGTCCCGGGACCGCCTGAAAAAGAAGGCGGCCTGGGGCCGGCGGGAGTTGGCCGTCTTCCTGAAATACTGCGCCACCCGCCACGTGGACCCCTTTTCCCTGAGCGGCTCCTGGGCCGGGGCCATGGGGTATTGCCAGTTTCTCCCCTCCAGCCTGGAGCGCTGCGGGGTGGCGGCGAACGGTAAAGGCCCGGTGGACCTGTTTACCCACGACGACGCCATCTTCAGCATCGCCTGTTATCTCCACAAGAGCGGCTTTAACCTCCAAAACCGCGCCTCCTGGCGGCGGGCCGTCTATAGCTACAATCACTCCGATGCCTACGTGGACACGGTGCTGACCCTGGCCAGCCGGTTTTGAAGCAATCGAGAGCGGTCAGCTTTTACATTAAAGTAATCAGTTAAATCAACACGGTTCATGTAAGCGTCAGCGCCCCGATGTGGATAAGTCCTGGTTTTTGCTGATAGCTGATGGCTGAAAGCTGATAGGAATCCTATGGATAAGAAAGAGGTGGCGGCCGTCCTGGAGGAGATCGCCCTCCTCCTGGAGTTGGCCGGGGAAAACCCTTTCAAGGTGAGGGCCTTTGAGGCCGGGGCCCGGGCGGTGCTCACGTTCCCGGGGGACCTGGACGCGGCCCGGCGCTCGGGTGAACTGGCCCACGTCAAGGGCATCGGCAAATCCCTGGCCGGGGTCATCGCTGAACTGCTCACCCAGGGGGAAGCGGCCCTCCACCGGGAGCTCCGGAACCAGACCCCGCCGGGGCTCCTGGAACTGCTCCGGGTGCCGGGATTGGGCCCCAAGAAGGCCCGGGTGCTGGTTGACGAACTGCACATTACCAGCCTGGGCGAACTGGAGTACGCCTGCCGGGAGAACCGCCTGGCCGCGCTTCCCGGCTTCGGGGCCAAATCCCAGGAGAAGATTAAGGCCGGCCTGGCCAGCTTGAGGCGCTACGCCGGGCTTTTCCGCCTGGGGGACCTCCTGCCCCTGGCCGAATCCCTGGCGGCCCGGTGGCGAAGCGTTCCCGGCCTGCTCCGGGTCGAGGTGGCCGGCCCGGTGCGCCGCCGCCTGGAGGTGGCCGGCGCCATTGACCTGGCGGCCGCCACCGACCACCCGGACCGGGTCCTGGCAGAACTGGAAAAGGTTTTGGGCGCCGAGGTTTGAGGCGCTCCACCCCGGCCTGGCCGCAACCACCCTGCCCCAGGGAGTGCCCCTCAGGCTGACCCTGGCCGCGCCCGAGACCTTCGGGGCCGCCTGGCTCAATGCCACCGGCAACGACGATCACTTCCAGGCCCTGCAAGACCTGGCCCGGGAGCATAACCTGGAGCTTACCCCCCAGGGATTGTGGGCCGATGGCGTTCTCCAGCCCTGCCGGGAAGAGGCCGACATTTACCGGCGCCTGGGATTGCCCCTGATCCCCCCCGAGTTGCGGGAGGGCCTGGGGGAGATCGAGGCCGGGCGGCAAAATCGCCTGCCCCGCCTCATTGCCCCTGAGGATATCCGGGGGTGCTTCCACGTCCACTCCTACTACAGCGACGGCGTCAACTCCCTGGAGGAGCTGATCACCGCCGCCAAACAACGGGGCTGGAGCTACCTGGGGCTCTCGGACCACAGCCAGTCGGCCTATTACGCCGGGGGGCTGAAACCCCCGGACCTGGAGCGGCAAAGGGAGGAAGTGGAGGCCCGCCGGCGGGAACATCCCGATTTTACCCTGTTCTGGGGCGTGGAATCGGACATCCTGGGGGACGGCTCCCTGGATTACCCCGACGATATCTTAAAAAATTTTGATTTTGTCATCGCCTCCATCCATTCCCAGTTCAGCCTCAAGCGGGAGGCCATGACCGAACGCATCGTGACCGCCCTGGCCAACCCTTATTGCACCATGCTGGGGCATTCCAGCGGCCGGCTGCTCCTGGCCCGGGAACCCTATGCCCACGACCTGGAGGCCATCCTGAAATTCGCCGGGGCCCACCAGGTGATCATGGAAATCAACGCCAGCCCCTACCGCCTGGACCTGGACTGGCGGTGGCTGCGCCGGGCCAAGGAATTGGGGATTTTAATCAGTATCAACCCCGATGCCCATAGCCTGGAAGGCCTGGATGACGTAAACTATGGGGTGATGGCCGCCCGGAAAGGCTGGCTGGCCCCGGAAGACGTGCTCAATACCTACCCCGCCGGCCGAAGTGGCGAAAATCCTCCGCCGCCGCCGGGCGGGGTAGAGTATTGGGGAAGGGGGCAAAGGGCTTTTTCATAAGTGCCCTTGCCCCCTCCCCCAAACCCCCAGCCCCCAATGCCTTAGAGGGGGTTGGGAGGGGAGTTTAAGGGGAGGGCGGGGAACTTACCGTGCCCCGGTTCTCCCCTCAAAAAACTGAGAAGGGTAATTATATGACCACGCCAACTAGACGTCGGCATCGTGTTGGGCAGCGCCTCGGACTGGCCCCAGGTGGAGCCTGCCGCAGTATTGCTCAAGGATTGGGGCATTGCCTTTGAGGTGGTGGTGGCTTCGGCCCACCGCGCCCCCGGAAGGTCGAGGCCTATGCCCGGGACGCGGCCGGCCGGGGGATCAAGGTCATCATCGGCGTGGCCGGGATGGCGGCCCACCTGGCGGGGGTCCTGGCCGCGGCGACCACCTTGCCGGTGATCGGCGTGCCCATGCCCGGCTCCCACCTCAATGGCCTGGACAGCCTGTTGTCGACGGTGCAGATGCCCGCCGGGCGTGCCCGTGGCCACCATGGCCGTGGGCGCGGCCGGGGCCAAAAACGCCGCCATCTTTGCCGCCCAGATCCTGGCTCTTGGCGACCCGCGGCTCCAGGAGCGCCTCAAGCGCCATAAGGAAGAGCTGGAGGCGAGTGTGGCCCAGCAGGCGGACCAGATCCCGGCCGGGTATCGCCGTGGCGACTAGGAGTCATTTCAAAACCGATTTTAGGCGTTATCTTGAATCAACCGAGGGAGCTTAAGTTGGGAATGAATCACCCCCCTTTTCTCAAGGGGGGCAGGGGGGATTTTGATAACCACTGAGAAATCCCCCTGAATCCCCCTTTATCAAAGGGGGACTTTAGCACCGCGGCTGACGGATCAGGGCAATTTATGAAACATGACCATAAAACTGGGGGCGGGGTGGAGCCATGATGATCACCACCATGGTGGACCTGGCCGTCGACCTGGCGGCCCTGGAGCACAATTACCGGCAACTGCGCCGTCTCTGCGCTCCCCAGGTCAAGCTGCTGGCGGTAGTCAAGGCCGATGCCTATGGGCACGGCCTGCTTGCCCGTGGCCCGGAAGCTCGCCGCCGCCGGCGCCGATTATTTGGGGGTGGGTTCCCTGGAAGAAGGGCTGATGCTGCGCCAGGCCGGGATCACCCTCCCGGTGCTGCTGCTCCTGGGCATCCTGCCGGAGGAGGCCGAACGGGCGGTGGCTGCCGACCTGGAGGTGTCCCTGTTCCGCCTGGATGTGGCCCAGGCGTTGTCGGCCGCGGCCGCCAATCAGGGCAAAAAGGCCAGGGTGCACCTGAAGGTGGATACCGGCATGGGCCGCCTGGGAGTGCTGCCCCAGGAGGTCATGCCCTTCCTGGCGGGCGTAAAAAAAATGCGGCGCCTGTCGGTCATGGGCCTGATCTCCCACCTGGCGGTGGCGGACCAGGAGGATAAGACTTATACTCATAAACAGCTGCAGGAATTTATGACGCTTTTGGCCGCGGCCCGGGACGCGGGCTTTCAACTGCCCCTGAGTCATATTGCCAACAGCGCCGCCCTCTGGGAGCTGCCGGAGGCTCATTTCGGCCTGGTGCGGCCGGGTCTCATGCTCTACGGCTCATCCCCTTCCCCGGATCGGCCGCCGCCGGTTTCGCTGCAACCGGTGATGTCCCTGGCGGCCCAAGTGCTCCAGGTGAAGCGCCTGCCCCCGGGCAGCAGCATCAGCTACGGCTGCACCTACACCACCCCGGACTGGTGCGACCTGGCGGTGCTGCCCGTGGGTTACTGCAACGGGTACAGCCGTCTCAACTCCAACCGGGGCGAGGTCCTGATCCATGGCCGCCGGGCCCCTATCCGGGGCCGGGTCTGCATGAACCTCACCATGGTGGACGTCACCGGCCTCCCGGCGGTCAAGGCGGGCGACCGGGCCGTGTTCCTGGGCCGGGACCGGGAGCATACCTGAGCGCCGAGGAGTTGGCCGGCTGGGCCCAGACCATCAGCTATGAAATTTACTGCGCCCTGGGGACCGCCAACCTCAGGCGCTATACCGGAGCCTGACATGGACCGCAAACCCGACGCCCGGGAAGCCAGCATCTGCGTGGTCTGCGCCTGGCGCGAGACCTGCGTCAAGAAATTCTCCTTCACCGGCCAGCACTGCCTGGAGTACACCCGGGACCTGACGATCAAGGCCAGGCCGGAGGGAGAGGCGCCAAGAGAAAATGGGGAAAAAGGGTAAAAGGTTAGGTAATCGTTCAGGCTGTTAAAAACCCGGCTTCCTTGTCATCCTGACCGGAGTGGTTATTTGAAAATGCTTCGCTCCACTCAGAATGACAAGCTGAAAAAATTTTAGTTTTTCCCTCGTCCCCAATCTTGGCCTGGGTTTCAATTGGGTCCCCACGCCCAGTTTGAGAACCAGAAGATTGTCCTTGCACCTTCGTAGGGGCGGACCTGGGTGTCCGCCCTGAGCGTACCCCAAGGTGTGCTTCTTAGAAAATCTATGAATCCGAAAGAAAGTTGACTGGTAATGCACATCAAAAAAACTATCCGTGATCTTGATCACCGCCAGCGCCGAACGGGCCCGGGAATCGGGCGCGCTGGCCTTTGAGACGCTGCCCGCCTTCGAAGTGGAGGCGACCAAACACGCGGAGCACGGCGACCTGGCCGCCAACCTGGCCCTGGTCCTGGCCAAACAGGCCAGGATGGCGCCCCGGAAGGTGGCCCAGGCCATCATCGACCACCTCGCGGCCCCGGAGGGCATGCTCCTGAAGGTGGAGATCGCCGGGCCCGGGTTCATCAACTTTTTTATCGCCGACGCCTATTGGTACGGGGTGATCGAGGAAATTCACCGGCTGGGTCCGGCTTACGGCAACAGCGACATGGGCGCCGGCGTCAAAGTCCAGGTGGAGTTTGTCAGCGCCAACCCCACCGGGCCGCTGCACATCGGCCACGGCCGGGGCGCGGCCCTGGGGGATACCCTGGCCAACCTCCTGGCCGCCACGGGTCATACGGTGGAGCGGGAATACTACATCAACGACGTGGGCAACCAGATCCTGACCCTGGGGAAATCCCTCTATTTCCGCCTCCGGGAGCTGGCCGGCGAGGCGGTGGTAGTTTCCCGAGGACGGCTACCAGGGCGACTACATGAAGGACCTGGCCCGGGACTACCTGGCCGAAGGCGGCGCCCCGCCGCCGCCTGAACTCCACGCCGACGACCTGGTGCGCCTGGGCCGCTACGCCGGCGACGTGATCCTGGACGAAATTAAGCAGGACCTGAAAGACTTCGGCGTGCGCTTCGACCACTGGTTCAGCGAAACCCAGCTCTACGAGCAGGGTCTGGTGGACCAGAGCTTCACGCTGCTGCGGGATGCGGGCTACCTGTACGAGGCCGATGGCGCCCTGTGGTTCAAGGCCACCGCCTTCGGGGACGAAAAAGACCGGGTGGTGCGGCGGGGCAACGGGGTCACCACCTATTTCGCCTCGGATATCGCCTATCACCTGCACAAATTCCGGCGGGGCTTTAACCAGGTGGTGGATATCTGGGGGGCGGATCATCACGGCTATGTGCCCCGGCTCCAGGCGGCGGCCCAGGCCCTGGGGTTTACCGGCCGCTTGCAGGTGATCCTGGTGCAGCTGGTGTCCCTGTTGCGCCGGGGCGAGCCCGTGGCCATGACCACCCGGGGGGGCACCTTTGTCACCCTGCGGGAGGTCATGGACGAAGTAGGCAAGGATGCCGCCCGCTTTATTTTTCTCACCCGGCGGCCCGACGCCCAACTGGAGTTCGATCTGGAGGTGGCCAAACAACAGAGCAACGACAACCCGGTCTATTATGTCCAGTATGCCCACGCCCGGCTGGCCTCGGTGTTTCGCCAGGCCGCGGCCCAGGGGGTCGAGAGGGAACCCCTTGACCCGGCCCGCTTTCCCCGGCTCAATCTGCCGGAGGAGCTGACCATCCTCAAGATGCTGGCCAATTATCCGGAACTGGTGGAGGGGGCGGCCCGCAATCGAGAGCCGCATCGCCTCACTTATTTCTTGACTGAACTGGCTGCCCAATTGCATAGTTATTATTACAAACATCGCTTTATCTCTGACGACATTGAGCTGACCCAGGCTCGCTTCTGGCTGGTGAGCGGCGTGAAAACCGTACTGGCTCATGGTTTGGGGATCTTGGGGGTGGAGGCCCCGGAAACCATGTAATCAATAGGAGAACGGTTTGCGGCAACAATTGCGATTACCAGGTTTCCAGAAGAGACAACCCGAGGGGGGTGAAGTGGAGACAAGTCGGGGGAAAAGGGGCAAAAAGGCCGGCTGGCATTTGACTCTCGGGGTCAAAGACCTCATCTTCGCCGGGATCGGCTTGGTGGGTCTGCTGATGATGAGTTTCGCCCTGGGAGCCCTGGCCGGACGGGGAGATATCTACCGGGCGGCTTATTCCTGGGGTCTGTTGAGCCCCGACGGGGCCAGGGTGGCCCAGTGGGTGCCGGCGCCCGGACCCCCGGCGGTGGCCCCCCCGGGGACGCCGGGAACGGCAACCTCGGCTTCGGTGGCGCCTGCCGTGGCGCCTCCTCCGGCCGCAGCGCCGGCGCCCCCGGCCCCGGTGGCCGCCAAGCCGGCCCGGCCCGGTCCGGTAACCGGGTCCATCGCCCCCCTGCCTCCTCCCGCCGCGGCCAAGAAAAAGGCCAAGGCCGGGACCACGCACCGCGATCACAAGTCCCGGGAAGAAGAAATGCGACAGGTGCGTCGGGAGGTGGTTCAGAAGCTCAAGTTTCAGAATAGTTTTGACACGGGCCCCAAGCCGCGGCTACCCAAGGCGAAGGAACATGAAAAGGCGCAGCCCGCCCAGGTGCGGGTAGCCGACTATCGGACCAGCAAGGAGGCTCAGGCCAAGCTGGCAGAATTACAAAAGAAAGGCGTCAAGGCGACTCTCAAAAAAACCAAAGACTCCAAAGGGACCTTGTATATCGTCTACAAACCGACGAGCCCCGTTCAGCCGGTCGCCGAGAAAGTGGTCCAAAAGCCGGAAAAAAAGAGCGGCGCCACCCACAAACCCAAAGTCGAACTAGTCTTGGCGCACTCGTCCTGGCGCCAGGAAAGTGTTGCTTCGCTCCCCGGTGGGCGGCCGCGCCAATCCGGGCCATTGAGGCATGATGGCGCCGGCCGGATCGCTAACCTGGCCGCGGCTGGCCGCCCTTCCCCGCAGTACATCCTGTTCTCCACCTGTGTGCCACACCTTGAGCCGGACAACCCGAAACCCCTGATGAGGTTTGGAGTCCGGAACCGGGATTTTTACCTGCTCTCGCCAATACCTAAGCTTTCAGAAAGACCGACTCCCTACCCCCACACTTTCCCGTTTAACCCCCAGGCTTTCCCCGATTAAGCCCCTAAATCCCTGGCACGGATCGTGCTCTTTACCCGGAGCAAAAGCCCAAAGAACCGGGCCAGACGCTCCACACCCCTGAGAGTAACGAGCACGACCTTTGGTGTCCGGCTCTGCAGTCGCAGGTGGGGAAGAAGAGTTAACCGCTACAGCCGCCAGTAAGGGAACAAGGCCATGAAAAAAATCCTCATCGTCATTATCAGTGCCTTGGTGGCGTCCGGTTCGAGTTTCGTGCCGCCGGCCCCGATCTATGTGGCCGACTATGGCGACACCGGCTGGCAGACCTATACCTATACCGCCGGGTCTGGGGGGTTTACCGGCACGGTAGGGTTTGTGGTGAGCAATGCACTCGATAAATCTGCCTACTCCGAATTGCTCCTGGATAACCTGAGCCAGGGGGGCGGGGGAACTACGGGATTCGAAACTGGCAATCTTTCGGGATTCGATTTGGTGATGGTCCCAATGAGCTTTGCTACCGTCAGCACCTCGGAGACGGCACCAGTTATAATGTCGTATAATGCCACCGAAGGCATGTTCTTCGCCGATCATTCAGGGTCTATATATTGAATCAAGTTATGGAATTACTACCTCCCAGTTTTCTAATGCCAGCGGGCAGATCGGCACCGTCGGCTCGATTCTGGAAACGGCCATAACTTTGGCCTCCGGCGAGAAATTTTCCTTTGACTGGGCTTTTTTGGCGGGTGATAAGAGCCCCTGGAATGACTTTGCCCTGTTTTACCTGAAAGATCAAAGCGGCGCCATCGTGTTTATCCAACTTCTTGCCCAGATAGGCCAGATAGGCCAATGAATTCGCCCAGGGTCCCGATCGCGGCAATTCTCCTGTTGCTGGATGTGGGCCCCTGAGGGCCTGGCACGGATCAGGCTTTATATCAGGAGTAAAAAACCAGCCTCCGGTCCAGGTTCTCCAAACCCCGGTGGTGATGAGCATGACTTCCGGTACCCGACTCTGCAGGTGGACAGGAGAAATTTCTCTCAACCGAAAAATCAGCCGATGAGAAAAGGAGAGGCCATGAAAAGGATACTGATTATCGTCGCTACGGTTTGTTTGGTGCTGGGTCTTAATTACGGGGCCTCGGCCTGGATCTATGTGCCTGATCAAGGCGATACCGGCTGGCAGACCTACACCTATACCGCCGGCCCCGGGGGGTTTGACGGCACGGCCGGGTTTGTGGTGAGTAATGTCATTGATAATCGGTGCCTATCCCGAACTGCTCCTGGATAACCTGCAGGGGGGCGGGGGAACCAACCCGGGATTCGAGGACGGAAACTTTACGGGATTACAATCTGTGCTGGGCACGAGCTTTGCCAACGTCAGCAACTCGGAGATCGCCGGCAATAAGGCACTGTGTATAACCCCACCGAAGGCGATTACTTGGCGGTAATCCAGGGACTTATACTACACGGGGTTACCACCTCCCAGTTTACGAATGCCACCGGGCAGGCCGGCACCGTCGGCTCGATTCTGGAAAGGGCGATAACCTGGCGGCTGGCGCGGCATTTTCCTTTGATTGGGCCTTCCTGGCGAGTGATAACAGTCCCTGGAATGACTTCGCCCTGTTCTATCTGAAAGACGCAAGATGGCGCCATCGTGTTTTCCACGGGGTTGGCCCAGATAGGTTCCGCCCCGGCGGTTCCCCTCCCCCCGTCGGTCCTGCTGCTGGGCAGCGGCCTCCTGTGGTCTGCTGGGTTTAGGCTGGAGGGGTAAGAGGCGGGTTGGTTAGCAGGTTATGACCTGAGCCGCGGGAGCAGGCTTATCCGGATCATGTCGGCAGTTATCTGGCCGGTGGCACCGACCCGGAAATAGCCAATATTCTGACAAACGTCAATTAATTGACAGCGACAGGCATAAGAAAAGGTTTATTTCGAGTGACCGCTGGGAAGGGCTGGCTACAGGTCGGTCTCTCCGGCGGTTTCACTTTCCTGGCTGTCCATGGCCTCTTCTACCATCTGATCCACCTCGCCGGGGAAGTCCTCCCCCATCTCCTGGCCCATCTTCTTGAGCACTTTGGCAACGCTCTTGGGATCGTTCTCATCCACCCCGGACCAGGCCGCGGGGTCAGCCAGGCGTTCCAGGCGGGTTTCTTCGGAAAGTCGCACGTGAACCCGGGAGAGGACCCGTTCCAGGGAGTGGCTGCCGCACTTTTTACACACCGGCACCAAGGGGTCTCTCAGATTTAAGAGCAAGAAACTGGAAACCCGGCGGCAATCCTGGCAGCGATATTCATAAATCGGCATGTTGTTTCTCCCGGTGCAGCAGGCAGCAGCCCGTATACCTTTCTGCCATCCACCCCACCAAGGTCTAATTACGTACTTTGACTTTCATTTTTTCCAGGCGGGTCAATTGGATCTGTACCTCGCGGTAATGGGTATCACCAGGGGATAAGTTCTTTAAAGCTTTTTGAAAATGATACATAGCGGTAGGCAGGGCCTTCACTTTCAGACTATGAAACCCTAGATAATAGTGAGCCAGGCCCATCTGCCCCTTTTCACCGTAAAGAGTCCCCAGGTTATAGTAGACTTCGCTGAAAGCGGGGTTGAGGTTATGGACCTTTTCAAACAGGGGTAAGGCCTATATCGCTCTTCTTGCTCTCCTGATAAATCCGCCCCAGATAATACAGGACCACGTCGTCCTGGGGATAACGCCGGGAAAGCTCACTCAATTTTTGTAAAGCCTCGGGATATTGATTATGGTCAAAATAATAAATGGCCATATCCCGTTTGATCAGCCGGTTATCCGGGGCCAGCCGCAAAGCCTGTTGAAATGCAGCCAGGGCTTCACCATGCTGCTCTAATTTGGCCAGGGCCAGGGCTCGGCCGTATTGAAAGGCGGGATTATTCGGCTCCCGCAAACCATCCTGGGTCATCCGCCGCAAGAGTTGATTCGGGTTGCCGGTAAGCGCTGCCAACTTGATAGTGAAGTATTCGAAATCAGGGTTGTTCCTTTCCGGCGGCAACTGCTTCAGATGGATGGCTAACTGATGCGAGAGTTCCACGATCCGGTTGTCCACATCCGGGTGGGTGGCGAGATAGACAGGAACTTTGCCGCCTTCCAACCACCGCTGTTTATTCATTTTGCTGAAGATGGTCACCATATCCCGGGGGTTATACCCGGCTTTGACCATCCACTTGAACCCCATTGAGTCCGCTTGAGCTTCGAAGTCCCGGCTATATTTCAGCATGGCGCTTTCCCCGGCGGCCATGGAACCCATCAGCAGAGGCGCCGCCATGGCCCCGCCCAAAAAAACCGATGCCAGGGCCCCGATCAGACTGGCGACTGTGGCAAGGCGAGATTTCTCCATCATCTGTGACATATGCCGGCAATAGACATGGGAAATTTCGTGCGCCATGACCCCTGCCAGTTCCCCTTCCCGGTCGGCCATGCGGATCATGCCGGTATGAATAAAGACGTAACCACCCGGCACGGCAAAGGCATTCATCGTGGGGTCATCGACAATAAAAAACCGGTAATGAAAAGGCTGGGGGCCAATCTGGGCGACCAAGTGTTGACCCAGGTGATTGATATAGGATGTCAGGAAGGGATCTTGTATCAGAGGGACTACTTGCTGAATTTCCAAAAGAAATTGTTCACCTATCTGTTTCTCTTTTTCAATGCTCAGGCCCCCGCTCAAGGCATCGAGAAAAGCCCAACTGGACTCGACGGGTACAAGGAGCAGACTTGTAGCCAGGATAACAATGGCTACCAGTCTCCAGGGAGAACATTTATTCATGATGGATTTACTCAGAGTCCGTATCGGCGTCGGACAGAGGCTCCTGGGGTGAGGTGGTGGCAGTTTGGGCGGTGCCATCGGCGTCTATCTGGGTCTTGGGGACTTCAGACCACAGGTCTTCCAGGTTATAAAATTCGCGCCGCTCCTGCATAAAGATATGGATAACCAGGGTATTGTAATCCATCAATACCCACTGGCCTTCTTCAAGACCTTCAACCCCCAAAGGCTTAACCCCGGCCTGGGCCAGGGTTTCCTCCACATGTTGGGCCAGGGCCGTGACGTGACGGTGGGAACCACCGGAGCAGAGGATGAAGAAGTCCGCAAACGAACAAAATTTAGTCACCTCTATAAGCACCGGTTCTATGCCCTTGTGGGCCACGATGGTCTTGATAGCCAAATCTACCAGCGCTGCCGTGGTGAGAGGGGGTAAAGTTGCCGCCGTGCGTTCCTCCTTATAGATAAAGTTTATGAGTAATTATATATTCTCGAACGGCCTCCGGCAAGAGGTAGCGAATCGAACGTCCGCAGCGCACCATTTCCCTGATGCCGGTGCCCGAAATGTCCATCAGAGTAGTTTCTTGCAAAACCACGTTATGCCCGGAAGGATGCTGAAAGCTCCGTTCTCCCTGGAGGGGCCGAAATAGGGGATGGACTTCTCCGAGGAGCACCTCCCCCAGCCGCTGGCGGTCATACCCGGGCCGATCCAACACCACAAAGTGGCTCATGGCGAAAAGGTCTTTATAATCCTTCCAGGTCGCAATCTCCAGGATGGCGTCCAGACCCAGGATAAAATAGAGTTCCCAGGTGGGCCCCACTTCAAGGCGGATCTGCCGCAGGGTTTCGATGGAGTAGGATCTTCCGGGGCGCCGCCCTTCCAGGTCCGATACCGACATCACCGGGTGATCTCCCACCGCCAGCCGGCTCATCTCCAGGCGCACCTCGAAGGAGGTGATTCCCTGGGCAGTCTTGTGGGGCGGATGGCCCGCCGGAATAAACCAGAGGTGATCCAGAGCCAGGGCCTCGCACACCTCTTCCGCCGACCGGAGGTGGCCGTAGTGGATGGGGTTGAAAGTCCCGCCGAAGAGCCCCAGACGCCGGGGGGCTTCAGGTTCTGATTTGTCCGTCGCCATAAACGATAAACTTGGTGGTGGTCAATTCTTCCAGCCCCATGGGCCCGAAGGCATGCAATTTGGAGGTGTTGATGCCGATTTCGGCGCCTAATCCGAGTTCACCCCCGTCATTGAAGCGGGTGGAGGCGTTGACCAGGACCACGGATGAGTCCACCTCCTTTAAGAACCTCTGGGCCCGGGCATAATCTTTCGTGATGATGGCCTCGGTGTGGTTGGAACTATACCGGGCGATGTGCGCCAGGGCCGCATCCAGGTCGGGGACCACCTTCACCGCCAAAATCAGGTCCAGAAATTCCGCGCCCCAATCTTCCTCCTGGGCCGGGCGCGCCAAAGGATCGATCTCCCGGGTGCGGGGGCAACCCCGCAATTCCACCTGGGCCTGGCGGAAGCGGTGGACCATCCGGGGCAAAAATCCCGGCGCCGCGGCGGCGTGGACCAGCATGGTCTCCATGGCGTTGCACACCCCCGGGCGCTGCACCTTGGCGTTAAAACAGACCTCTTCGGCCATATCGAAGTCGGCGGACTCATCCACGAAGATATGGCAAACTCCCTTGTAATGCTTCAACACCGGGATGCGGGAATGCTCCGCCACAAACCGGATCAGCCCTTCGCCGCCCCGGGGGATAATCAGGTCCACCAGTTCGTCCTGCTTCAGCAGTTCCAGGGTGGCTTCCCGGGCTACGCTGGGGATGACCTGCACCGCGGCCTGGGGAGCCCCGGCCTCGGCCAGAGCGTCCTGCATGACCTGGGCCAGGGCCAGGTTGGAGTTGAGGGCCTCCTTACCTCCCTTGAGGATCACCGCGTTCCCACTTTTCAGGCAAAGGGCGGCGGCATCTACCGTCACATTAGGACGGGACTCATAAATAAAGCCGATTACCCCCAAGGCAATGCGCTGTCTCCCCACTTTCAGCCCGTTGGGCCGCACCCACATGCCGGTGACGGCTCCCACCGGGTCAGGCAGGGCCGCCACTTCCTTGAGCCCTTTGATCATGGAGGCGAATACCTTGTCGGAGAGCGTCAGCCGCTCAATGAAGGCCGCAGCGTGGCCCTGGGCCTGGGCCGCGACCACATCCTGGCGGTTGGCTGCCTGAATTTGGGCCCGCCGCGCCTCGAGGAGTTCTGCCGCCCGGAGGATGACTCGGTCTTTGACTTCCCGGGACAGGGTCCCCAGGGACCGGGCCGGCGCCCTTAGCCTCCCGGGCCATTTGATGAACCAGTTCTGGAATATTCATGGGTCCACTCCGTCTGCCTGTTAGTCTGATCTTAAAATATCATACTCAGCCTGGATTAAATATCCATCAAATTTAATCCCTTAATGAAATTTATCCGCTTATCTTCCGGCCTGCTTTCCGACAACGCCCTGGAAAGATTTAATCCCCATGGGAGGCAGGGGCCCGGGCTTCTCAGTGATAATCCTGGCATCGTCAGAAAAACCAGAGATTAGCCATTGAGGCGCCAGAGTTGAAAGTTGAGGAGGGCCGCAAAGCTGACCCAGAGAAGATAGGGGGCCATCAAGAGGCCCGCCAGAGGACGGTGGGACCAAAAGGCCAGGAGCGTAGCGCCAATAGCCAGCCACAGCGCCACCAGGTCGACCAACGCCCAGCCGATGTGGTGGACGCCGAAAAAGAGCCAAGACCAGGCGGCGTTCAGAGCCAACTGCACCAGGAACAGCGCCAGGGCTTTCGCCGCGGCCATGCCCCCCTGCCGCCAAACCAGCCAGGCAGCGATACCCATCACCAGATAGAGGAGGGTCCAGACCGGCGCGAAGACCCAGGCCGGGGGATTAAAGGCGGGCTTGGCCAGGTGGGCGTACCAGTCTCCCGGCGAGAACCGGGAGCCGAACCAGGCAGCGGCAAAGCTCAGGCCCACCCAGAACAAAAGGCCGGCCCAGGAAGATAACGTCGATCTGGCTGTGAGTTCCATAGGCGCCGGTACCTCAGGGAGAGCCTCGACGATCCGCCCCAGCGCCGATCATGGCCGAACGAGCGGTGCCCTCGAGCCTCGGTTCAATCCTCCCCGCCCCGGCAGTGAGATTGGTAGCGAAGAAGCTCTGATACGTTGACCATCCGGTATCCTGCGGCCCTTAAGGCCGGCAGGATAGTTCTCAGGGCCTCCACCGTGGGATGGCGGTCGGCCTGGGCATGTTCGTCACTGTCATGGAAGATAATGATGGAACCGTTCCGCACCCGGCTCAGGACATTCTGGGTGATGACCGGGGCCGCCAGTCCGCTGCCAGTCGCCGGAATCGAGGCTCCACAATACCAGGCAACGGCGAGTGTGGGACAGGTAGGCCTTCAGCCGGTCGTCATAGGCGCTGTAAGGCGGCCGGAACAATCTTGGCGACCGGGGACAGCCCAGGAGGTCCAGGGCTACGGCGGTGCGCTCCAGTTCCTGTTCCCGGGATGTCTGGTCCTCCTTGGTCATGCGGGGATGGCTGAAGCTGTGGTTTCCCACTTCGTTGCCGTCCTTGAGCAGGGCTTGCACCAGCCAGGGGGTTTGCTCCACCTTTTCCCCCAGGACAAAAAAGGTGCCGTGGGCCTGGTATAGTTTGAGCAAAGCCATGATTTGCGGGGTATACGTAGAGGAGGGACCATCATCAAAAGTCAGGGCCACGGCCTTCTCGTTGGGAGTCCCGGCCCACACGGTTACGGGTTCTGCCCCTGTGGCTGGCCCCGGAGGGCCGGTAGCGAGAAAAACCCCCAGCAACGTCAGGATCACCCAGAAACAAAGACCATTAAATCGCCGCATGCCTTTATTGTATCCGTAACAGGCGAAAATTAAAATGGTTCGCCAATAGCCAAGGTATCGTAGATAGGCCACCTGGAATGCCGACGCGTCATTCCGAAGGTGCAATGCCGAAAGGACTACCGCCCCCGGGATGGCTCAGATGATGGTTATGCCCCGGGGGCTGTGGGTCAGCCACTCCACCCCTCCGGGGGTGATGCGGCCGGTATCCTCCTGCCCGATCATGCCGATCTCCGGCAGGAAGAACTTGGGTTCAAAGGCCAGCACCATGTCGGCCTCCAGGGGGTAGGGAAACCGGGCGGTGATAAAGGGGAATTCATCCAGCTCCAACCCCACTCCGTGGCCCAGGAAACTGACCCGGTCGCCTCCCAGCCCCATGAAATAGTCCGCCAGGCCCCGGGCCCGGACCGCGTCCCAGAGCAGGTGAAAAATTTCCCCGAGACTGGTCCCGGGCCTGGCCGCCGGGGTAAAGAGCCGGTAGAGTTCTTCCACCGCCTCCCAGGCCTCCCAGGCCCGGGGAGGCAGAGACCCCAGGGCGTACATCCGGGTCATGTCGACCACGTAGCCGTTGACGCAGGCGGCCAGGTCGATGCTGATGGGCTCGTTAGGGGCCAGTTTTTTCAAAGACGGACCTTGGGGAAAGGCGGCGCTGAACCCCGGACCGCCGCTGGGGGTGTCGGTATAGGCCGCCAGCAATCCCGAGGTGCCGGAAAGGACGTGGCCATAGAAGACCTCCAGGTCCCAGTTGCGCACCCTGACCAAGCCCTGGTGACCCAAGAGACGCAGGCGGTATTCCAGGTCGGCCGACACCTCCAGTTCGGACATCCCCGGCTTCAGCAGCGCCGGAACCTGCTCATGGACCTGGTCCAGGATGGCCGCGGCCCGGTCCAACTGGGTCATCTCATAGGGACTCTTGACCATGCGTTGTTGCCGGATGAAAGGTGAGAGGTCGACGATGGGGTGGCCGGGAAAGAGCTGCTCCTGCATACGCCTGAACAGCGCGGCGGGGACGACATCCAGCTCCAGGGCCACCGCGCCTTGGGGTTCCCATCCCGCCTGGGCCAAGGTTTGAGGGAGTTCCTTTAAATCCCGGTACAGGACCCGGGGCCAGGGGCCCGGGGTCGACTGGTTCCGGTGGTGGGGGCGGCGCACCAACAGCCATGGCTGACCCCCCGGGGGCACTGCCAGGAACCCGTCCACCAGCGTCCCGGCATAATAGAACAGGTCGGCGGGTTGGCGGATCAGGGCCAGGCCGATGCCGGCCGGCGCCAGCGTTTTTTGCAGGGCCTCAACGCGAAAGGTGATCTCGGCGGCCGGGACCGGTTCCATCAGGCCTCCTCCTGGTACAGGAAAATCTCAAGGTTTAGAGGTCCCTGGGCGCCCAGGACCAGCACTTTTTCAATGTCCGCGGTGCGGCTGGGGCCGGTGAGCCAGCTCACCCGGCCCGGTCCCCGATCCCGGACATATTTCAGGGCCTGGGCCAGACTGAGGCGGGAACTCTGCCGGGGAATCAAGACGATCTGTTTCCCGGCTCGAAAGGCCAGGACGGCCCCGGGACCCCCGCCGGAATCCACCATGACGCTCCCGGTTTCCGGAATGGCCCCCAAACCCACAGTCACCGCGGTGCCGGCCTCAGGGGCCCAGTCGGTTTGGGCCACCCGGTGCTTGACCCCCAGTTTTTCCAGTTCCTCGGCCACCGGGTGCAGCCAGGGATGATCTTCCAGCCACAAGGGCGCTGCCTCCCCGGCCAGCCGCCGGGCCAAGTCGGCCGGGCCCTTAACCTCTGCAAGTGAACTGCCGGCTTCCCGGAGCCGTTGCGCCAAGAGCGAGGTGGGAGAGTCGAGGTCCAGGTCTTGTTTTGCCTGCCGCAGCCCGGCTTCGGCTCCGTCCGGCGCAGGGGGGCGGGGCGCCTGGCAAGGTGGCAGCGGGGGACTTCCCTGATCCCCGTTACCCGGAAGGGTCTCGCGCCTGGGGTTACGTTGCCGCTGATTAAAGCTCTCCGATGCTAACGTCGAAAGGACTGGAAAGCCCCAACCCTGGCGGGCCGCGAGAACGGCCAGCCTCCGGGCGGCCGGCTCCAGGCGGCGATACCAGCGAGGCCGGCTGAGCACTGCCCCGGCTGCGGTGGCCAAGCCCTCGGAGGGGCCGGAAGCGGCGGCTGTGCCGGCGCAGCCCGCGGATCTTATCCGCCAGCCGGATGCCAACCGGACAGATCTCCTGGCAGGCCCCGCATTGGGTGCAGAGATCGCAGATATCGGCCACCGGGGCCAGGTGCGGGGCCAGCAGAATGCCGATGGCCCCGGGATAGACCCGGCCGTACAGGTGAGCGGCGCCCACCTGAAAAATCGGACATACGTTGAGGCAGGCGCCGCAGCGGAGGCAGTACAGGGCCTCGGCCAACTCCGGGTCCGCCGCCAGGCGGCGGCGGCCATTGTCCAGGATCACCAGGTAAAAGATTTGCTTCCCCTGGGGCTGGACCCTGAGCCCCTGGATAAAGTGGACCAGGGCCGTGAGGCGTTGACCGGTAGCGCTGGCGGGCAACAGCCGCAGCATGGGCTCCACGTCGGACAAATGGGGAATGACTTTTTCCAGGCCCATCAAGGCCAGGTGAACCTTGGGGAGCGTCGCGGTGAAGCGCAGGTTGCTTTCATTTTCCAGGAGGACCAGGGTACCCTCCGGGGTGGCGAAGTTGACCCCGGTGATGCCCATCTGGGCCGCGAAGAAATGCGGCTTGATATAGGCTGTCGCCAGCCGGGCCAGGGCCTCGGGCTCCGCCGGGGAGTGAAATCCCAGGTGGGCCGCAAAGATGTCGGCGATCTGGTGGCGATTCAGGTGGAGGGCCGGGGCGGTGAGATGCGCCGGGGGATGGCCGGCCAGCTGCACAATGAACTCCCCCAGGTCCGTCTCCATGACCTGGAGGCCCGCCGCGGTTAGGGCCGGATTGAGGCCGATCTCCTCGGTGGTCATGGACTTGGCTTTGACCACCGTCTTGACCCCGTGTTCCCGGGCCACGTCGAGGATAAGCTGGCGGGCCTGGGCGGCGTCCCGGGCCCGAAGCACCCGGCCGCCCCAGGCGGTCACGGCCCGCGCCAGGCTCTCCAGAAGTTCATCCAGCCGGGCCACGGCCTCGGTTTTGGCTCCCCGGGCCTGGCGGCGCCAGGTTTCCCAGAGAGGGTAGCCGGAGAGCAGCCGGTCCCGGGCGGCCAGGGCGCGGTGCGCCGCTGCCCGGACCGCAGGGGATCTCCCTAAGGTGACGGCGGGAATATGGGGTGAAGGGTGAGTCGTGACGTCCAACCCCTTAGGAGGACAGTCCGGGGCTAGTTATTCCCGGTGGCGCATTTTTCAAAGGCTGACGTCCATTCCGGAAAATGCAAGTCTTCGGGAGATTCCGTGGCAATGCGCAGGAATTCGTTGACCTGTTCCTCGAGCCAGGGATGTTTCTCCAGGTCATCCAGGGTGTTTCCCATCACCGCTTTAAAATCTGCGGGCAGATTTGGATCGCAGGCCAGGCGGTTTTTCATGAACCCAATCATCAGCGCCAGCGAGATCAGTTTCTTTTCCACGCCCATTTGGCGCAATGCTCCTTGATATCGTCCCGCACCCGGTCGTTGGCGATTTCCTCAGAAAGCGAAACGGGTTGGAGCCGCTGAACAGAGACTGAAAGATATAATAACAATAATAGAATCTCTTGCCGGATCTCCAGATTTCCGGGAAAATATCCTGGTTTTCCGGTTCATGGGCAGATTATCCAGACGCCTGGCGATACGGCCATTCGATGCGGGTCAGGATCAGGCTGTAAAAGAAGTAGAAATTGATGATGAACATGCCGAAAACGCTGAGGGCGAGTAAAGACGGCGGGAATCAGGGTAGGCCAGAAAATGGCATCCAGGCGAAATAGAGGAAGATAATCGAGCAGGATGAATCACCTTCAGCAGACTGATCCCTGCCAGGTGCTTGTCATTGCGGTGGATGACAACATAGGCGATGAGCAGAAGAAAATGATGAGTTCGGTGAAAGGGGCGCTCAGAAAGTCAAGCACAGATTGGAACATGTTATCTCCTCTCGTTGGCCAGTGCCGGGAAGAAAAAAGTCGGAAATACCGGCAAACATGGAATCGAATCCTCAAGGGCCAGCAGATACCCTATCCGGCCCGTGAAGTGATTTTATCACATTTTATTCGCTGAATCCGAGACAAATTTCCCCTGCGACCTGGCGCCGCACCAGCCCGCCGGCAAGGAGGGCCTTAGCCCGGTTTGGTCAAGGTTCCGGACCCGTTTTGGGGAACCGGCTCATCTCAAGGTTTTACAAAAACCTCGATTTTGGCGCGCCGGCGCTCCCCGTCCATCCAGGAGGCGAACAGGAGCTGCTGCTTCTTGTCGAGGAACTGGGCTCGCATCTGCTCCCGCTCTTTTTGAAATTCCTGGGTGTCAGGCTCCCGCCGGGCCTTAAAGGCCAGCAGGTAATACTGGTTCTGGAACCACAGGGGCTTCTCGGGATAGGGGTGCTGCCGGGAAAGTTGAAACGCGGCGCTGATCATGGACTCGGCTTGCCGCTGTCCCAGAAAACCCTGGAACCGGGTAAAAAAGCCGCTGTCCTTGACGGGCAGGCCGGCGGCGGCCGCCACCTGGGCCCAGGGCTTGCCTTGCCGGAGTTCTGCCAACAACCGGGTGGCCTCCTGTTCCGCCTGCTTCCGGGCCAGCCGCTGGCTCACCGCCGCCTTTACCTGGTCCTTGATTTGGGCCAGAGGCGGCAGGTGCGCCGCCTGATGTTCCAAGCCTTTAAGGACGGCGAACCCCTCGGGCAGCTCCACTACCTTGCTGATCTCCTGGGGCTTAAGGCTCAGGGCGGCCTGGTTGAAGGCGGGTTGCATCCCCAGACCCGGGACGGCTCCCGACAGGGCGAAGAGCGGGGTCTCCTGGGGGGTCACCCCCAATTTTTGCGCCACCTGGGCCAGGGAACCCCGGGACAACTCCTCCCGGGCCTGCTGGGCGGCGTCTTTGGCCAGTTGCCGGGCCTGTTCCTCCTTGAGACGCGACTCCACCTGCTTGGCGGCGTCGGGGAGGAGTTCCGTTTCCTTGATTTCCTCCAGCTTGATCAGGTAAATGCCCTTGTCGGTGGCGGCCAAACCCATGGTCCCCGGTTTGAGGGCAAAGGCAACCTTATCCCATTCCGGGGGATGCTGGCCCCGGCGGACCAGGCCCAGTTCCCCGCCTTTCTCCCGGCTGGCGGCGTCCTGGGAGTTAGCCCGGGCCAGACCGGCGAAATCCTCCCCCGCCCTGGCCTTGCCCAGCAATTCCTGGGCCTTTTGGGCCGCTTGCCGGCGCTGGGCGTCCGTGGCTTTGGGGGGCAGGGGGAGCAGAATCTGTCGTGCCTGAATCACCCCGGCCCGGGTGTACTCGTCACGGTGTTCCTTAAGGTAATCTTCCACGACTGCCGGGGTGAGCTTGACCCGGTTGAGGTAATCCTTGGTCCGAAAGATCAGGTAGTTAACCCGGGCCCGGTCCGGCAGGCGGAATTCCGCCTCGTTCTCCTGGTAATAGCGGGCCACCGCATCGTCCGGGGGGTTTTCCCGGGCCAGGAACTTTTCCGGGGACACCACCAGATAATTGACGTCTACCTCCTCTTTGGCCATCCGAAAGAACTCCAGGAGTTCAGCGTCCGAGACCTTGGCAAAGGAGGTCACTTCCCCGATGACCTTGCGCAGGAGCAGTTGTTGGCGTTCCTGGGCCTCGAAATCCTGGGGGCTCAGGTGGTTCCGGGACAGCAGCCAGTCGTACCGCTTTTTGTCGAACTTGCCGTCCTGCTGAAAGGCGGGGTAGCTCTCAATATGGTGCCGCAACTCGGCATCGGTTACCTCAAGTCCCAGGCGGTGTCCGGCCTGGAGGAGCAGGGCCTCTTCAACGAGGTGGCTCAGGGCCATTTCCTTGAGCCGCAGGGCCTTGATCATCTCGGGAGTCACCTCGCCCCCGGTCTTTTCCTGGTAGCGCTTCACCAGCTCGCTGTATTGCCGATTGAACGCAGTTATGGGGATGTCGGTGCCGTTGACTTCGGCCGCCCGATTGGCTTGGCCGGCTTTGTATGAGCCCACGCCCCAAAAAATGAACACCACCACGATGGCCCCTATGGCCAGGTAAATGAACCAGGATTGCGTCGATCTGCGTATCCACTTTAACATGAGTTCGGGTTACCTCGATTTTTCTGTCGCCAGCCTGCCCCCCGGGGATTTTCCGCCGGGGCAGGGCATTTACCGGGTGGCTGGCTTCGAGCTTTCTTTCAACATTTTTTGGGCTTCCTTGGCTTCGGGGCTGCTGGGGTAGGCCTTCACCAATTTTTGTAACGTGCTCCGGTAGGTGCTCATTTGCTGCTGGTTTTTATAGCACAGGGCCTGGCGCAGCAGGCCGGCGGGGGCCAGGATGCTCTTGGGGAACTGGAGCCGCAGCTTGTTGAATTCCACCCCGGCCTCCCGGTACTTGCCCTCCTGGTAGAAGCTGTCCGCCAGGTAGTAGCGGGCTTCCGGGGCCTTGGGGCCCCGGGGTTGAGTCTTCAGGTACTGGTACATCTGGTGCCGGGCATCGGCGTATTTCTTGGCGTGGTAGAGGCGCATGCCCTCAGTATAATATTTGTCTGCCCCGGCGCTGGAAACTGCAGGCTTGGAGGACTTGGGGTACATGGAGGTGGAGGGGGCCGGAATGGCGCGCTCCCTGGCAGCCACCGGGGCCCCCGGGTGGCCTTCCAGTTCCGCCAGGCGACCCTCCATCTGCTGCACCCGGGCCTCGAGGTTTTGCACCTGCTGGGCCAGGTCCGGAGCCGGAGCCGGGGCCGGCCCCGTCGCGCCGGGCGGGGTCTCGGCCGGCGTGGGCGGCATGGACGTGCGCAGGCCGGGGACGGTGCCACAGGCCGCAAGGAGCAGCAGCAAAGCTGCCACCACCAGATACCGGATCACGCCTGCTTGCCTCATGTCGTGGCCTCCTGCCTGGCTCAGGGTAACCGGCGCCGGCCAGCCCCCTGACGGTTTTAACTAGACTCGTTGCCAAAAATTTTCCCCCTCACCCTGACCTTCTCCCCCCGGAGAGGGAGAGGGGATAAGAGGGGAGAACTTTTAGCAAGGGCTACAAATATTTCATACTATTATCTTGTCGCCCCCCTGTCAAGAAACCCCGGCTTGGGAAGCGGGTCATTTTGCTATAATTAAAGCACAGTTGTCTTTTAATCATCAATGCCGGGTTATGAGGTGAGACACTGGGAGCACTAGCCGGGCCGCCTGAGGGTATAGCTGTGCGAGGGGCAGCGGAGGCCGGGGTTGCCGCTTGACTTAAGGCCGGAAAAGCGCTAAAAGTTGGTCAAATTTACCGCTTATGCTGCCTGCCCGTGCAGATGCAGGCGGCTTAATCCGTAACGTGTTGACAATTTGCAGGTAATCTCACCGAAAACCGAAAACTGCATGAGAGGTCCGGTATGCAACCCAGGGAACGCCTGATCTTCCCGCTGGATGTACCCAATAAGACGGAAGCCGAGAGACTCATCTCTCTGCTGAAGGATGACGTCGGGCTCTTCAAGGTGGGATTGGAACTCTTTGTGGCCGAGGGGCCGGCTTTCCTGCGCTTCCTGGTCGAAACGGTCCGGGTGGATTATTTCCTGGATTTGAAATTTCACGACATCCCGGCCACGGTGGCCCGGGCTCAGGCCCAGATCAAGCAAGGCCCCCGCTTGACCACCGTCCACGTGGACCAGGGGCCGAAAATGCTCAAGGCCATGGTGGCCTCTTTAAAAGATGGGGCTAAAGTCCTGGGGGTTACGGTCCTTACCCATCTCGGGCCGGATGACCTGGAGGCCCTGGGGATTGCCCCCCGGTATGCCCAGGACCCCAGCCAACTGGTGCTGCTCCGGGCCCGGCTGGCCAAGGAGGCCGGCTGTGACGGGGTCGTCTGCGCCGGCACGGAGGCCCGGGCCGTCAAAGCCGCCTGCGGGCCGGAGTTCCTGGTGGTCTGTCCGGCCATCCGGCCGGCCTGGGCCGCAGTCCCGGGCGATGATCAGCAGCGGGTCATGACCCCCTACGAGGCCATTAAGGCCGGGGCCGATTATATTGTGGTGGGGCGCCCCATCCGGTTGGCGGCGGACCCGGTGGACGCGGCCCGCAAAGTGGTGGCGGAGATTGAGCAGGGATTGAGGGACCGGGCCTGACTGCCATAAGAGGCAGCCAGGGCGTAGGGCGGGAAAGCGAAGCGCATCCCGCCTTTGAGAATTGAGTTAAACTGAAATCATGCCGCAATACATTCGCGTTCTTGTTCCAGGCGGAGCGTTCTTTTTCTCGTTCACGCTGCCGGAACGTCGACGGAAACTCTTGACCGAAATACGTGGAACGGGCATTCATAATTTTGAATGAGCGACAGATGATAACGTGCTAAGTCTATAGTTGGGATAATGCTAAAGGCGGGATGCGCTATGCTTTCCCGGCCTACGGCCTCTTGAAGGATGGATAATCATGCTTCTTTGGGCGATAGTTTTCTTTGTTATAGCTATTATCGCTGGGTTGTTGGGATTTACCGGCATCGTGGCCGGTGCTGCGGATATTGCCAAAATCTTGTTTTATACTTTCCTCATTCTCTTTGTCGTTTTCTTAATTCTTGGGGGTTGGCGGCGAAGAGGTTAATGTACTAAAAACTCTTTATTCCTTCCCTGGCATGGTTGAACGCTCAGATATGGTCGAACCCTTTGCCTGCTGAAATTGCTAGATTTCTATGACGTCTATCTCCATGTTCGACAATTATCCACTCACCCGGGAAAAATTCCGAGATATGATCTGAATAGCGAAATTAACCTTTGGTGGGGAAGACTTTCAGAATCATTTTTTGTCCGATGATATTATGCCTTGAAGGGGAGGTTGCCTGGTCAAATTTTGACCATTACAGTCCTGGGTGCGCCAATCCACTTAACCTGCTTTAATCGTTCAGCATTTTTTATAAAAATCTTCCTTCTTGCCCCGGCCCGGCGTTTCGGGTTAAGATGACCTTGAGGTTATTTCAACGAGAGGTGAAGCTCCCCGCGACCTATGGCTAACCCGGAATTCGTCCATCTCCATGTTCACACCGCCTACAGCCTGTTGGACGGCGCCATCAGGGTGAAAGACCTGCTGGCCCAGGCCCAGGCTTACGGCATGCCGGCGGTGGCCATCACCGACCACGGCTCTCTCTTCGGGATCCTGGATTTCTACCAGAAGGCCAAAGCCGTGGGGATCAAGCCCCTGCTGGGCTGCGAGCTCTACGTGGCCCCGGGCTCCCGCCAGGAAAAGACCAGCAAGGGAGACAATCGCCACCTGGTGGTCCTGGCGCAAAATTTGGAGGGCTACCACAATCTCATCCGGCTGGTCACCCATGCTTACCAGGACGGGTTCTATTACCGGCCCCGGGTGGACAAGGAATTGCTGGCCGAGTTGAACGGCGGCCTCATCGCCCTGTCCTCCTGCCTCCACGGCGTGGTGGCGCCGCAGCTTCTCAACGACGACCCCAAGGCCGCGGAGGCCAGCGCCCGGGAGTATGCCGAGATTTTTCCGGACCGGTTCTACCTGGAGGTCCAGGCCAACAACCTGCCGGAGCAGCTCAAGGTCAACGAGGCGTTGCTTGAACTGGGCCCCCGCTGGGGTCTGCCCGTGGTGGCCACCAACGACGTGCACTACTTGAAGCCCGAAGACGCCCGGGCCCACGACGTCCTGTTGTGCATCCAGACCGGCAAGACCGTGAACACCTCGGGCCGCATGAAGTTCCAGACGGACCAGCTCTATTTCAAGAGTCCCGAGGAGATGGCCCGGATCTTCCCCTATCCCGAAGTGTTGGCGGCCTCAGGGGAGATCGCGGCCCGCTGCGACGTCTCCCTGGAGCTGGGCACTTATAATTTCCCGGTCTATCCCGTCCCCGAGGGCGAAAGCATGGAGTCCCTCATGACCCGGCAGGCCAGGGAGGGGCTGAAAGAGCGCCTGGCGGCCCCCGCCAATCATCCCCGGCCCCCGGAGGCGGATTACTGGCAGCGCCTGGAATACGAGACCAACATCCTGGTGCAGATGGGGTTTGCCGGCTACTTCCTGGTGGTGGCCGACATCATCAATTTCGCCCGGCAGCGCCGGATACCCGTGGGGCCCGGCCGGGGGTCCGCAGCCGGGAGCCTGGTGGCCTATGCCCTGAAGATCACCGACCTGGACCCGTTGGCCTACGGCCTCTTTTTCGAGCGCTTCCTCAATCCCGAACGAGTCAGCCCCCCGGACATCGACGTGGACTTCTGCTACGAGCGCCGGGGAGAGATCATCGAATACGTCTCCAAGACCTACGGCTGGCAGAACGTGGCCCACATCACCACCTTCGGGAGCATGAAGACCCGCCAGGTGATCCGGGACGTGGGCCGGGCCCTGGAAGTGCCATACCCTGAAGTGGACAAGGTCGCCAAGCTGGTGCCGGAAAAGCTCAACATTACCCTGGAGCAGTCCCTGGCCCAGGAGCCGCGCCTGCGGGAACTCCGGGACACCAACCCCACGGTGGCCGATCTCCTCGCCGTCGCCGAAGTTTTAGAAGGCCTCCCCCGTCACGCCTCCACCCACGCCTCGGCGGTGGTCATCGCCGACCGGCCCCTCATTGAATATTTACCCCTCTACAAGGGCAGCAAAGGGGAGCAGGTCACCCAGTTCGACATGAAGGGGGTGGAGAAGGTGGGCCTGGTGAAGTTCGATTTCCTGGGCCTGCGCACCCTGACGGTGATCGACCAGGCGGTGAGCCTGATTCGCCGCAATCACGATCCCGACTTCGACATCCACACCATTGCCCTGGATGACCCGCGCCACCTTTGCCCTCCTCCAGGCGGCCAACACCGCGGGGGTGTTTCAGTTGGAGAGTGGGGGCATACGCTCTCTCATGGTGCGCCTCAAGCCCTCGGTCTTCGAAGATATTATCGCCCTGGTGGCCCTCTATCGCCCGGGGCCCATGGAAAGCGGTATGCACGATGACTATGTGCGCCGCAAGCATGGCGAAAGCAAGGTGGAATACCCCCTGCCGCAACTGGAGCCCATCCTCAAAGAGACGTACGGGGTCATTCTCTACCAGGAGCAGGTGATGCAGATCGCCGCGGCGGTGTCCGGTTTTTCCCTGGCGGAAGCCGACCTCCTGCGCCGGGCCATGGGCAAGAAGGATCAGGCGGTGATGGCGGCCCAGCGGGACCGGTTTGTCTCCGGGGCCGTGCCCCAGGGGGTGGCCAAGGGCAAGGCGGTGGAGCTTTTCACCCTCATCGAAAAGTTTGCGGGCTACGGCTTCAACAAATCCCACAGCGCCGCCTACGCCCTGGTGGCCTATCAGACCGCTTATCTCAAGGCGCATTATCCTTTGGAGTTTCTGGCCGCGGTGCTCAACTGCGAAATCAACAATTCCACGGCCCTGGCCAAGCACATCATGGAGGCCCGGGACCAGGGCATCGAGCTTTTGGCCCCGGACATCAACCACAGCGATCGGGATTTCACCGTGGAAAACGGCAAGGTCCGGTACGGCCTGGCCGGGGTGAAAAATGTGGGGGTGGGGGCCATTCACAACATCCTGGAGGCCCGGGGCGCCGCCCAGTTCGAGAGCTTCCGGGACGTCCTGGAGCGGATCAACCTGGGCAAGGTGAACCGCAAGGTCCTGGAATCCCTCATTCAGGCCGGGGCGTTTGACAGCCTCCAGCCCCGGCGGTCCCGGCTGATGGCGGGGCTGGAAAGCGCCCTGGAAAAAGTTGGCCACCAGAAGCGCCTCCAGGCCGTCAAGCAGATGTCCATGTTCGGCGGCCTCCTGGAAGCCCAGGAGGATGACTGGCTGCCGGAAGCCCAGCCCTGGGATAAATCCGTAAAGCTGGCCCGGGAAAAGGAGGCCCTGGGCGTTTACCTCTCCGGTCACCCATTGGATGCCTATCGGGCCCGGCTAAAAGTCCAGTTCAGCATTACCACGGCGGACCTGGCCGAGGTGCCGGACTCCCAGGAAGTGACCCTGGGGGTGGTGGTAACCTCCCTGAAGGAAAAGATGAGCAAGAGAGGGGGACGTCTGGCCATCCTCACGGTGGAGGACCTGGCGGGCAGCGTCGAGGTGGTGGTATTCGGGGAGGTCTATGAGCGGGTGGCCTCGCTGCTCCAGCAACCCAGCCTGCCCCTCTGGCTCAGAGGGCACGTGGTGCAGGAAGAAAAGGGCCCCAAACTGGTGGCCCAGGAGATTGCCCCCCTGGAGACCGCCTTGCCGCGGGGGCCTTCGAGGCTGGAGGTGCGTCTCCAGGCCGCCACGGTGACCCGGGAGCAACTCGTTAATTTGAAAGGGATTTTCAGCCGGCATGGTGGCCCCGTTCCCGTCTTTCTCCACTTCCTCCACCCCCGGGAAGAGGCGAGCTTGGCCCTTCCCAGGGAACTGGCTCTCAGCCCCTCCTCCCAACTGATTTCGGAAGTCAACCGGCTCTTCGGATACCCGGCCCTGACCCTGTAACCTTTAGGCTAAACCATCATGGCCGTTTTGGGTTGCCTCCCAGCATGAAATTCCATGGCGGTTTGCCCTAAAGGCAGACGTTCACGGTAAAAGGCCCCGGCGGCCGGGCCAGTCCTTTTATCCTCTCTCCCGGGGCCGGGGGGCCTGACGGTTGAGACCGCCGGTTTAACCATGCCGCAAGTCCCACCCCGGCAACCCTGGTTGAGGATGTCAGACTATGTTCATACTGAAAAAAATTGTCGCGCTCATTCTTTTGCCCGGTTTCTCTCTGCCTGGGAATGTTGATCCTGGGATTGGCTTGTCCTCTGGGCCAACCGGAGACCGCGCCTGGGCAAGGTGTTGGTGACCCTGGGAACCGTGCTGCTGCTCCTGTTGAGTCTGCCCGGCATATCCAGGCAGTTCCTGACTCCCCTGGAACACCGCTATACGGCTCTCTTGCATCCTGAAAAGATTTCTTGGGAGGGACAAAAAAGCGGGACCTCTCCCAAATGGATTGTGGTGTTGGGGGGTGGTCACTGTTCGGACCCCCGACTTCCGGCTAACAGTCAAATCAGTGCAGCCGCCCTGGGGCGCGTGGTTGAAGGGGTGCGGCTCTACAAAACCATCCCGGGAAGCAAGCTCTTGTTGTCCGGCGGCCGAGTCTTCGATCCCGTGCCCGAGGCCGAAGTGATGGCCCAGATTGCTGAACTCCTGGGGGTAAAGTCTCAGGATATCAGCCAGGAGTCAGACTCCCGGGACACGGCTGATCAAGCCGCAATTATTGGCAAGAGGATCGGCAGGGAAAGGTTTATCCTGGTCACCTCCGCCGCCCATATGCCGCGGTCCATGGCCTTGTTTAAAAAACGCGGCCTGCAACCCATCCCGGCCCCCACCGATTTTTTGAGCCGGGAAGGCCCAGGGGCTGACCCCGGCAGGTTTTTTCCCCACGCCTCGTGTCTAAGCGGGGTGGAAACCGCATGGCATGAATACCTGGGGCTGGCCTGGGCCTGGCTGCGAGGGGAGATCTAAGGGCGCCAGCCGGCAGAACTGGGTTCGACTAAAATAACAGGATCTTTCCTTCGTTTCAGGGGTGACGTCGGTTGCAAAAAAACTCAGGGGCCGGGATTTTTTTTGAGGTCGTCTTTCTCAAGGGAATTTGGGGTCTCTGACAACCGAGACCCAAGATACAGTATTTTGGAGGTTGATTAAAAAAGTTTTAAAAAAATAATTATTTCATTGAAAATAATTTAAATTGGGTGTATGGGTGTTACTATTGGTAAAAAGTCTTGCCGGACTATTTGCCAACTTCGGCACAACATTCCAGGGAGGGAATGTTTATGACACCCTTAGGCCGCGGTAACATCAAAGCTACAATCCGGCACGGGTAGGCGGGGATTCTTGGCATGCGTGAGAATCCCCGTTTGCTTTGGGGAGCGGCGGCGCCGCGCCTTACGGTGGTGGAGCCGGTGGACGGCTCGGCAGAACCCTGTCATCGCCGTGGGGCCCGGGCCTTCTCCCTGATAGCCCTGGTTCTGGGGGTGGCCTACCTGGTCTGGCTGGGGCGGCTGGTGCTCGCCAGTCGGGGATCGCCGGATATCTTTTTCTTCTGCGCCGAGTTCCTGTCTTTCCTCCTCCTTTGCCTTTTAACCTACAGTATCTGGCGTTGCCTTAAGCCCCTCCCGGAAGAACCGGAGCCCGAGACCCAGGTCTCCGTGGACATCTTTGTGCCCTGCTGCGGCGAACCTTTGGAAATCATCAAGACCACTCTCAAGGCTGTCCGGCGGATTACCTATCATCCCCTGGAAGTATATGTCCTGGACGATGGCGAGTCCCCGGCGGTGGCGGCCCTGGCCCAATCCCTGAAATTTCATTACCTCTCCCGACCGGGGGCAGGTTTGCCCCGGGCCGATTCCAAGAGTGGCAACCTCAATTTCGGGGTTAGCCGCAGCCGCGGGGAGTTGATCCTGGTGTTAGATGCGGACCAGGTGCCGGCGCCGGATATTCTGACCCGGTTGACAGGTTTTTTCCAGTCGCCCCAGGTGGGTTTTGTCCAGAGCAAGCAAGATTTCTTTTTGCCGGAAGGGGATCCTTTCTACAACAGCGACAAGGTATTTTACGAGGCCATCCAGTTGAACAACGGCCAGGCCAATGCGGTGATTTCCTGCGGTTCCGGGGTAGTGTATCGCCGCCGGGCCCTGGAGGAGATGGGGGGATTCCCCTCCTGGAACCTGCTGGAAGATTTCACCTCGTCTTATGAATTGGCGAGCCGGGGCTGGCGGGGAGTTTACTATCCTCACGCCCTGTCCCGGGGCCTGGCTCCCGCGACCCTGGACGGGGTCTATCGTCAGCGCTTTCAGTGGTGCCTCGATACCATGCGCCTCTTCTTTTGGGATAACCCTCTGTTCAAATCCGGTCTCTCCTGGTCGCAGAGGACGCATTTTCTCATCATCATGATGAGTTATCTGACCAGCGGCCTGGTATTTCCGGTGTTTTTCATCGCCCCGCTTCTGGTGTATTGGCGCGGTCAATCCTGCGTCCTGGGGGATGAACTGACTTACGGGGTCCTCCGGGGGGCCTATCTTGTGGCCACCATCCTGATGTTCCGTTATTTCTTTTTCGGCAAGAAGCCTCTCCGGCAGTTCAAGATGCTCTGCAGCCTGTTTCCGGTGCATGCCGCGGCCATCGTTGCGGCCCTCCTCTATCCGCCGGGCCGCAAGCCTCCTTACCGGGCCAACAATCTTCATCCCTTTGCCGAGGCTGGATCATGGTGGCATCTGGTACCCCATTTGGGGTTCATTTCCCTGCACCTGAGCTTGCCGGTGTTGGCCCTCTGGCAAGGATGGGCTGACCCCCGGCTGATTTTTTTCAACTCCCTATTTTCCGCCTTGATTATCTGGATCCTGGGGGACCTGGTATTGGCAGTTATGACCAGGCCGAAATGGCGGCCCGCCATGAATCCGAGGCAGGTTTATGGGTAGCATTTCCCACGGACTTATGCTGATTCTGCTCCTGGCTCTCTTCTTTCTGGGGGTAATCTTTTTTATCGCCTGGAAGATTGACAGGACCCGCTGGCTGATTTGGATTGTGCCATTTCTCTTCGTCGGGACGATCTTCTGCCTCGCCTATAGCCATGATCATGATTTTTGGCGATCAAGCCGCTCGTTATATCGTGCCGCCCAGGAGGCCGCGGCCCAAGGCGACCGGAGCCGCGCCCTGACACTGGCCCGGAAGGCCTGGACCCGGGACCCGAATAATTCTGAGTACGGGGTTTTCTTAGGCCGGATTTATCTCGAGACCGGCCAGGTCAAGGCGGCGCTCAAGATCTCTCGCCAGATAATGAAACGGGACCCGGGCCCCGGGGCCTTGATCATTCATGCCCAGGCCCTGGATCGGTTGGGGCAGCCCAAGGAGGCGTTGGACACGCTGGCCTGGTACCTCCAGCGCCAGCCCGACGACCGGAGCATCCTGGCCAGTGCTGCGGGGATCGCTGCTTGCCATGAGGAGTCATATCCCCTGGCGATCACCTATTATCAGCGGCTCTACGGCCTGGACCGGGACCCCCAGGTGCGCCGGCAGCTGGTGAAACTGCTGGTGTCCCTGAACCGCTACAAAGAAGCCATTCCCCTTCAGGAGGAGGAAGTGGAGGAGTTTCCCGAGGATCAGGAGGCCCTCCACTTCCTGGCCCTGCTGCATTATTGGCAGCGGGATTATCGGGTGGCCAGCGATATTTACCAGCGCCTGCTCGAGAAGAGCGCCGAAAACGCCGGGCTCCGCCTGGAGGCGGCCAAAGCCGCAGATGCCGGCAAGGAGAACGACCGGGCCCTGAATCACTATCTCTGGCTTTATGCCCATAACCGGGGCCAGAAGGAATACGCCCTGGCCCTGGCCCGACTCTGGGCCCAAAAGGGCAATCATGCGGAAGCCGCGGGGGTCCTGGGCCCTTTGATGGCACAGCAGCCCGATCCCGCCTTGCGGCGCTGGTATGCCCTGGAGCTGCTGCTCGTCGGCGATTTCAACAAGGCCCAGACCCAATACCACAAAGCCTGGGAGGAGGGGGACACCCACCAGGAAACCATTATCAACCTGGCCCGCCTCTACGCCCGGAAAAAGCACTTTGCCAAGGCCGCGGGCTTGTGGGACGAAGCATCCCGGCGGCAGCTCATCAAAGGCCAGTTGCGCTGGGAAGCGGCCCTGACCTATTCCTATGCCCGCCGTTATCAGGATGCCTTGAAAATCATCGCCCCACTGCGCCAACAGAACCCCAAGGATCCAAAGTTGCTGCTGTTTTCCGGGCAGCTGCAATTCTATCAGAAGCACTGGGGCCAGGCGGCGCACTATTTTTCCGCCTACCTGGAACAGAATCCCCGGGACGTGGAGGTCAGACGGCAGTTGGCCGAGGTCTTGTCATTTGATCCCGCCAACCGGGAGAAGGCCTTGGGCCAGTACGATGAGGTCCTGAAAATCCAGGACAACGTCAATCTGCGTTTGCGGCGCATCAGTCTCCTCCTGGAGGACCGGCATTGGGAGCAGGCGGCCCAGGAGCTGGAAAAATGCCCGGTTCCGGAAGACCCCCAGCTCCTCCGGGAGCAGGCCCATCTCTACCTGTGGCTGGGCAACCTGCCGGCAGCCCTGAAAACCTATGATCTCGCTTTGAAGAAGGCCCCGGAGGACCGGGGCGCCCGTCTGGAAAAGGCCCGGGTCCTGACCTACCTGGAACGGGGTCCCGAGGCCCTGGAAATCCTGAACCGCCTGCGCATGGAACAACCCGGTGACC
Source organism: uncultured delta proteobacterium (assembly GCA_963747645.1). Taxonomy (GTDB): domain Bacteria; phylum Desulfobacterota; class Desulfobaccia; order Desulfobaccales; family 0-14-0-80-60-11; genus 0-14-0-80-60-11. The sequence goes on from CAVVFW010000012.1 coordinate 154,616, forward strand.
TGACGGTGCGGGTAGCGGCCGTGGAGGCTTATCTCAGCAGCCGGGATTTTCCCAAGGCCCTGGCCCTGGCCCGGAAGGAACTGGAACCCCTGCCCGACCTGAAACCGGACGGACGGGCCCTGCTGGCCCGCTGCTACGCTCATTCGCCGGAGCCCGGCCCACCTGTACAAGGCCGTCGACCTGCTCATGGAGAATCTCTGGAAAAACCGGTATCACCACGCCTCCCTCCTCATCCTGGCCTCCCTCTTGCCCCGGCTGCCGCGCTATGAGGACCTGAACCGCGTCATGTATCGCCTCCCCGGCATCAAGGTGGGCAGTCCCGAATATGTCGCCGCCCTGGGCTATTTCGACGGCCAGTTGGGGCGGCAGGGGGGCAAACTCAATTATCTGCTGCACGTGCTCCAGGAGTATCGGCGCCACAAGCGGCCGAACAGCCCCGGGGAGCTCCTGGGCCTGGCGGCGCTGGCCATGGAGTTGGACAACCGGCCCGCGGCGGTCAGATACTACGAGCAGGCCTTGAAGCGCCGGCCCCAGGATCAGAGCATCGCCAAGCTGCTCCTGCAATGCCAGATGGCCCAGAAGAATTTTGGCCAGGCCCTGAAGCTCATGGAGAAACAGGGCAACCCCAACCAGCCCCTGGAGGTGGCCCGGCTGTATCTCCTGCGGCGGCAATATGCCGGAGTCAAGGCTGTGGTTGACAAAATTCCGGTGAATTCCCCGGATTACGCCCAGGGGCAGCTGCTCCTGGTCCGGGCCTACCGGGGGGAACAGAACTATCCGGAGACATTGCGTATCCTGGCCCCCCTGGAGGGAAAGATTCCTCCCGGAGACTTCCTCATGGAAAAGGCCAGGACCCTGGAGGCCATGGGGGATAAAAACGCCGTCACCCTCTACCAGGAGATCATCAATCTTAAACCCGATTCCCAGGCGGCGCAGGTGGCCCGGGCTCGTCAAGCCCGGTCCCGGGGCAATCCGGGGGCCGCTTATAAGGAATTTGCCCAGGCCTTGAAGGAATCCCCCCAGGACCTTGAGTTACTCAATGAACTGGAGGATGCCCGCCAGCAGATGCGGCCCCAACTGGCCTCCCGGGGCTTTCCGGGCTCACGGGGCGAGCGCCGCCCGGAAGAGGCCCAACGCCCCTGGCAATTTTCCCGCTTTAGCCGGGAACCCCGGGGGCTGGGCCTCAGCAATTATCTGCCCGCTTTTCTCTCCGACGTACTACCCATAGTCCAACCCGAGTCCCTCTTTCTCACCGACAGCAACAAGCTCCATGGCGCCATCTTCCGGATCGGCGGCGGCTTCTGGATCACCAAGGTGCTGCCGGCCCAGCTGGGCCTGGAATACCGTGAATACAATCAGAACAACCAGAATGTGAAGAACGGTCAGCTTAATTTGGGGTTGGACCCGGTATTCTCACAAGGAACTAATGCGGCCAGCCGCCTGCGCCGGGCGGAAATTTCTCTGGGCCTGGGGCCCCTGGCGGTGAATGACCGGCCTGAAGCTCAGCGGTGAAATTATTGCGGCGATATTGGCGGCGGGATGACTTCAACGTCACCCAACTGGGACAAGACGCGTTTTGAGGTGCTCTTCCCCATCCACCACTTTGTTTTCTTGAATACAAACTGAATACCTATGAGTTACACCACCACCGACGACCAGAACCGCCTCCTGGGCACCCTGGAGTTGGGTTTTTCCCCGTGGCCCAAGACCGATGCCACCTTAAGGTACAGCCGCCGGGATATTTTTGATCAGGAAGCCTACCTGTTCCCCCGCCTCTACCAGTCGGTGCTCAATCTCACGGCCGCCCGCATCACCACGTATCAGCAGGTGGACCTGTCGTACAATCACCAGTTCCGCCCTGGCTTGGACTGGCGGGGGAACGTGGGGGGCGCCTTCTATTCCGACCAGAACCGGCGCCTCACCCTGTACCAGGGTCTGAAGTGGCAGGCCATAAGCCAGCCCCGGATGCACCTGGAGTTTACCCCCCACTACTTCATGGCCGCGTATAGCCAGCGCCATGATGCCTACTTCAGCCCGGCAGCCTATAATGCCATCGGGGTGGGGGTGAATTTCGACAAGCAGATCTTCCGCCTGCCCACCCTGATTCTCCAGGGCACGGTACAGGCCGTGGGCCAGCACGGGGATTGGGGTCCGAGCCTCCAGGGTCTGGCGGCTCTGGAATGGGAGTTCGTCCAGAATTTTTACATGGACGTCCATGCCTTCTATTTCCGGGAGTGGGTAGATAACTATCGGCTCTTTACCGCGGGGGCGTCGTTTCGCTGGAGGTTTTAGTGGCACAGGCTTCCAGCCTGAGCGCGGTGTCGGCAAGATGCCGGCTTAACCCGGGACTTGCAGGAGCTTGGGAATCCCGCTTCGTGAAGGAACCTTGAATTATCGGCAATTGCTATGTTAATCATCCTATCAACCCCGCGCCGGCTTCTGCGGCTGCCCTTAATCTCTTTCCTGGCGCTCAGCCTCCTGGGTTTAGGCGGCTGCGCCGAGGTGACCAAGCCGACCCCCACGGCGCCCCAGATTGAAGCCGCCCAGCTGGCCACCGCCCGGCGCCACCCTTTCCAGAACTGGTCCGGGGAGCGGGTATCCCGGGTTTTTCTGCGTCTGATGCCCTGGCTGCCCATAACTCAGGGCCGCACCTATCCCTTCCTGGGTTTCAACTGGTGGGTCACCGCCACGGGGCAGGTAGTGGTGGACCAGGTCTGGTATCCCTCGCCGGCCCGGGAGGCCGGTCTCCGTCGCGGGGATATCCTGGTGGCGGTGAACAATTGGTCTTTGCCCACCTGGGTAGAGGGCTGGGATAGGGCGATTGGCACCACCCGGAGTATTTTTCAAGATTTTAGCCTGTCTGGGCGCACCGGTCCCGGCTCCTCCACGCCCGGGGCTCCAATAAATATGCCATCTCTTATGTGCTTCCCGGTGAACTCCTGGCCGCCATCATGCTCGACGTCAAACATATCCGCATGGAAACCCAGGAGCGGTATCTCACCGGGCCGGTGGAACTCCTGGTCGACAGAGAAGGGCAGAAGCTGACGTTGACCCTCTACCCCCAGCGCCTGCCGGCCGAATACGCCATCCTGGTAAAAACCCAGGACCGCAAAATCAACGCCTATGCGGCTCCGGGGAAAATCATCCTGACCCAGCGGCTGGTAGGTTTTTGCCTCAATGACGATGAACTGGCCCTGGTCGTGGGGCACGAGATGGCTCATCAGGTCCTGGGGCATCTCATCCGCGGCGCGGCCCATCGGGAATTGGGCCAGTTGCTGGGGGAAGCCATGACCGCGGCCAGCACTCTTTCCCTGGGGCGGCTGCTGGACTGGAAGCATTATCGGGTGGACCCTAACGTGCGCAAGATCGCCGGAGATGCGGTGGTGAGCGTTTTTTCTCAGGATAATGAGCGGGAGGCGGATATTTATGGGGCCTGGTATGCTTTTCAGGCGGGTTACGACATCGACCGGGGTGCGGCAGTGTGGGAACGAGTGGCTGCAGTGGATGAAAAAGACCCCTTCCTCACCACGTATTTCCTATCGTCCCACCCGGCGCCCCTGGAGCGGATGACCCGACTGAGGCTGGTGGCGCAATACTACAAGGCCGGCCGGGCGGCAGAGATCTTTTTGCAAACCGCGGACTTGAACCGCCGTCCCCCACCCCTGATGCCCGACGCCCTGGGGGCCAGGTCACCGGCGCCGCCGTCCCCGGCGCCCGCCGGGGACAGTGGTTCCCTCCGTGCCACTGGCTCACGCCACCGGGAACGAGACGGTCACCCACGTCCCGCCGGCATTGCTGTCTACCCGGATCTCAGCCTGATAGGGGGCCAGGAGCCGGCCCACCATGAACAGCCCCAGGCCAGCCCGGTCCCCGCCGGGGGTTTGCCGGGTAGTGAAAAAGGGGTGGAAGATCCGGGGTAAATCCACGGCGCCGATGCCCACCCCGGTGTCGCCGATCCGCAGCATAATCCGCCGGTTCCGGCAGGCCGTCACCACCGTCAGGAGCCGGCGCTCTGTCCCTGCCATGGCCTCGAGGGAGTTGTCAACGAGATTCCGGAAACTCTGGCTGAAATCGATATAGTGTCCCGGGAAGAGCGGCAGAGCATCCTGGAAGTGAAATTCGCCGGTTACCTGGTGCTTAAAAAAGGGCTGGGCCTGGTAGAGTTCCAGCTCATGCCGGTACAGCTGGTTGAGATCCAGGGGATACTTTTCCCGGGCATCCTCATGCGCCCCTTGCAGCACCAGGCTGCGGGTAATGTCCTGGAGCCGGTGGAGTTCCCGGTGTAATTGGCTGAATTTCGCCTGGCGGTAGTGGTTCAGGGTCACCAGGGGTTCGGTGTCGGCCAGGGAGGATTCGTCGAGCAGGGTCAACTCCTCCTGGGCTTTCTGCTCCAGGAGGTCAAGTTGGAACGAGAGGACTTGCAGGGGGGTGTTCATCCGGTGGACAATGCCCAGGCAGCGGCGGCCCACGCTGGAGTGGCGATAGTAACGCACCAGCTCTTGGAGGCTTCGCTCCAGGACTTCGTTGCCCTCCGGGGCATCCGGCGGCGAGGACGAAAACGTGACGGAGTGCCAAGATCCCGGCGAGGCTTCCGGTCCGGGTAGTGGCACCGCCACTGCCACCGGGGTCTCGGGTTCCCGGGCCGAATCAACCGGCATATGCTTGATGTTCATGAGGTTCTCGCTTTCCAAGCCCCCGTCCTCGCCTCAAGACTCTCCTGGCCCCTATGGGTGGCGGCGGGGGTCCCCTTCTTCCGGGGGGCCTGCCGGTAAGGAAGCCGCCCACCCTGGCCCCTCCCTTAAGTATCGGTAGATTTGCAGGCAACATGAATGCGGCCGGCGGTCGCATGAGCAGCTGTATAGAGTCCCTGGCCCGGCGGATCTTTCCGACTATAGTCCGCGATTTGATATAATGACCCCAGTTTTTATTGCCATAAAGACCCGTGAGGTGAACTGATGATTAAGCGAGAGGTGTGGTATTTCCAGGGCGTTGGTCCGCAGAACACCCCGGCTTGCCTGGATCTGACTGAGAAGGCCGTGGCCGAGGGATTCCGCCACCTGGTGGTGGCGTCCACTACCGGTGATTCCGGGGCCCAGGCCGCCCGGCGCTTGCAGGGCAAGGACGTCAACCTGGTGGTGGTGGGGCACTCCGTGGGGTTCAAGGGGCCCAATCTCGACGAATTTCTGGATGAGCATTACCAGGAGATTACCCGCCTCGAGGGCAAGGTGCTCAAGGCCACCATCCTGACGCACTCCCTGGAGACGAGCCTGGCGGACCAATTCAAGGGCAGCGCCCCCACCCTGCTCATTGCCAATACCCTGCGGCGCCTGGGGCAGGGGCTCAAGGTGTGCTGCGAGATCGTCATGGAGGCGGTGGATGCAGGCCTTATCCCGGAAGGGGAAGAGGTGGTGGCCGTAGGCGGGACTGCCCGGGGCTGGGATACCGTGGCCATCGTCAAGAGCGCCGCGTCCAAACGCTTCATGCAGCTCTCGGTCCTGGAGATCTGGGGCAAGCCCCGGGTGTGAGGCCGGCAATTCGGGGGCGGGCCGGCGAGCCAGGCCTTCAGGACGCGGCGGCCGCTGGGGCATTGAACCTGGCGATCTCAACACGATCCCGGCCGGCTTTTTTGGCCCGGTAAAGGGCGGCGTCCGCGGCGGCGATAACCTCTTCGGAAGTGGCCCCGTGGTCCGGAAAGGTGGCTACCCCCAGAGAAAGGCTGGGGCATTGCAGAAAACGGTCCTGGTATTTCACCTGGAGAGCTCGCACCGCCTGGCGCAGATGTTCCGCCCGCTCCCGGGTGGCCTCCAATGAGCCTCCCGGCATGACGAGCAAGAATTCCTCCCCGCCATACCGGCAAGCGATGTCTTCGGTTTGAATTTCGGCGGTGATCGTGTGGGCCAGACCGATCAAGAGCGCATCCCCCGCCGCGTGGCCGCAGGCGTCATTGAAGTCTTTAAAATGGTCCAGGTCCATCATCACCACCCCTATCGGCGCCTTGAGACGCCTGGCGCGGTGCAACTCGCGGTCCAGAGTCTCTTCCAGATAGCGCCGGTTGTACAAGCCGGTGAGGGGGTCGCGGATGGCCTGGTTTTGCAAGGTCTCCCTTAGCTTCAGGTTGGCCAGGGCCAGGGCCAGATTTTCGGCGATAGCCACCCCCAACCGTTGCTTGGTTTCCAACTCTTCCGCTTCCCGGCCGTGGAGTCGCGCCACTGAAGAACCTTACATGGAGGATGCCCAGGGACTCACCCTGGGCCGCCAGGGGAATGCACAGGTAACCGGTGGCCGGGTTGTCGGTCGCCGTGATATGTTTGCACAGTAAGGCCGAGGCGGGGTCGTCCACCCGATGGGCCCGGCCGCCGCGCATGGCCCAACAATCGTCGGGAGGAAACAGCTCCTCGGCAGGAGGTGGCTGACCCCAGGCGGTCACCGGGCTCAAGAGGTTTTTGGAGTCGCGGAGCAGATACAGCGCCCCGGCGTCGTGCGGGAAAAACTTCGGCACGAAATGGCCGATGGCTTCAAAAGCTTCTTCGGAGGTCTGACAGCTTTGCAGGACATCACTCATTTCGTTGAACAGGGCCATCTGGCGGCTCCAGGCTTCCGCCTCCTGCACCAGGGTTTTGAGTTGCTCATTGGCCTGCTCCAGCGCTTGCCGCGCCTTACGGCGCTCAGTGGTGTCCCGGGAGACCCCCATCAGCCCCGTGGTCTCGCCCTGGGGGCCCCGCAGGATGGTGGCCTGGACCTCGGTCCAGATAGTGGCGCCGTCCTTGCAGCGATGCTCTATCTCCAGGGTGACGGAAGGGGGCAACGGGGGTTTTTCCCGGAGTTCGATTTCCTGGAGTCGGGCGATGTTTTCCTGGGCCACCTGGAGGGAAGCCGGGGTCAGGATTTGGTCTAATCCCAGGGTGAGGAATTCCTCAGGCGTGAACCCGGTCAGCAGTTGGACGGCGGGGCTGGCGAAGGTTATCCGCAGGTTCAGGTCCATCCTCCAGATGAGATCCCGGGCATTCTCGGCCAGGAGGCGGTACTTGGTTTCGCTCTCCCTGAGGGCCTCCTCCATTTGGCGGCGCGGGGTGATATCCCGGACATACTCGGCCACCATGATGACCTGGCCGGACTGATCCCTTACCGGGAAGGCCATGATTTCCCGGATGCTGTTGTCAACGGGATTGAGCTTTTCCAGCCGCGCGGGCTGGCCGGTGGCGAAGACCTGCGTGGCGTGACAGGGCTCGCAGGGGTGGTCCCGGTTCAGGTAAATCTGGTGGCACTTGTGCGGTTGGCTCCGCTCCGCCTCCGGCACCGACTCACCGAGTCCGTGCCAGTTCGTCATGATGATATTGAAGTCCCGGTCGTGGACGGTGAGCAGATCGGGGATGGATTCGAAGACATTGCGTAACAGGGTTTCCGACCGGCGCAGGGCCTCTTCCATCCGAGCCCGCGCCGCGATTTCCCCCTCCAACCCCTGGTTGGATTTGGCCAGCTGGGTACTGCGCCCTTGCAGTTCCTGGACGTTATTTTCCAGAGTGTGGGCCATAGCCTGGAAATTACCCACCAGGGAATGTATCTCCGCAGCTGAACTTTCCGGCCAGAGGATATCCTGGTGCGCCAGGAGCTTCTCGGGCAGATTGCTGGTAACCTGGGCCAGGCCTGTGAGGGGCCGGACCAGCCAGCGGCTGAAAATCAGCCCCATGATCAGGGCCAGAGCCGCCATACCCGCCATGATGCCCAGGTTGCGGACATAGGCAGTATAGAGGCGTCTCTGCAAAGGGGCCAGCGGGGCTTCCACTATCAGCTTCCAGGGCAGATTGGCGACGGTGGTTTCCTGGACATAAAAGGAGTTTTTCCATCGGGTCATCCCCGGCAGTTTCTCGTCACCGGGGAGCCAATGGTAAACAGAGTTTCGTATGAGCTTTCGAGTGGTTGCCCCGGAACGCTTCCAGGCCATCATGGGTGGGCGGTCCGGGACCGTGCTGGTGATCACCTGGCCCTGGGAGTCAGTCAGGGTGATGGAAAGATGCCGCAGCTTACCGTAAGGCTCAAGCATCTCCTGGATACGCGCCAAATTCACGGAACCCGAGGCGTAGCCCGAAAACCGATCCCCTTTGAGGATGGGCACGGAGAGCGAAACTACCGGAAGGAACGTCGCCCCGCGGCCCACGAAGACCTCGGAAACCACCGGCCGCCGGGTGACCTGAAGCTCTTTGAAATAAGCCCGATCAGCAAAGTTCATGCCGACGGTGTTTTGACCCTTCTTGTTGACCGCCGGGGAAAAGGCGACGGTGGTGCCCCCGGCATCGGCCACATACATGACCTGAAAATTGAGGAGAGCCTGATGGATGAGTTCCGTGTCGTGCTGCAAGGCCGGCGACGCTTGGAGTGGGGACTTGGCTGCTACGGCCGCCAGTGCTGTTACGGCCTCCAGATTTCGCTGATACCAGATGCCCAGTTGACTGGAGATATCGGCGGCGCCCCGTTCCATCTGGCCGAGGATATCCGACTGCATCTCCTGCATCGCCCCCCGGCTGTTGAGGAGCATGATAAACAGGGCCGGGGCCAGGATCAAAGCCACCAGCAGATTTAACAGGGTCTCCTGCAGGGAGGCAGTCCGGCGGTCTTGTTCCGGCTTCAGGATTTTTCGGAAAGGCAGGTAAGTTATGGCCAGGCTGGCCAGCAAGGCGTTGAAGATACCGTTGACGCCTTGCTTGAGCATGACAAGCAGGGTGCTGACCCCGTCCATGTGCATCACCACGCCATGGAAGAGCCAGGCCGCGGGCATGCCCATAATCAGCCAGTATAAGCCATCCAGCAGGAGCAGGCTCCGGCGTCCCTGGTGCAGGAAATAGCCGACGAACAGGGCTTCCAGGGAAAAAATGATCACCGCGTAGGGATGACCCCACAGAAAATAGGTGTAACTGCTGGCGATCAAGGCCGCCAACACTCCGAAGCCCAGCCCGTAGAAATACACCACAATCAATACGGGGACGCTGCCTAAAATGAAATCAACCCCAAAAAATAAGGAGAGGCTGAAATAATTGCCGAGAAAACCCAGGATGATCAGCAAGGCAAGGACCAACACGGCTCTCGGGGTCAGGGGCATGGCGGGCTTGATCATAGCTTCTCCCATGACCGGAGCATCGGGGTGACGGCTTCGGGCAAAGGTGACGCGGGTGCTGGCCTCGGGGGATTTCCTCCAGGCCTGTAAAGGCCGCCTCAGGCGAGGGGGCCCGAAAAATTGACTCCCTCGGCGCCAGACCGGCATGGAAAGATCGTCAAGGGAGAATACTCCTGGGCCAGGTTACCTGGTATCTATCGCCGCAGGTTGCCCAAACCAAACATAGTTTTACCGGGCATTAGGCATATAAAAGGGTGAGGCTCGAGAGCGAGTCGCCGTCCATGAAGAGATTTTTCATAGCTCCGCCTCAAGGTTCATCAAGAGCCCATTTGGTCAACCGGCCGTCTGATCTTTTTATCGGCGTCTTTGGCAAAATACTTAAACCAGCCCCCAAAAAATTTCTTCAACTGCGCCTCAATAACCCCCTCTATCGTGGAGTTTAAGAAAAGGGCGCCAACGCCCGGGTGAGCCATCCCTGCAGCCAATCCCGGCCCCGCCTTCTCATTGACACCGGGGGTGGGAGCGGCTATAAGGGGGGAAAGGAAACGCCCAGATGGAAACCTCCCCCCGCGTCCTCTACCTCATCGACATCAGCTCTTATTTCTACCGGGCCTTTCACGCCCTGCCGGCCCTGTCCAACTCCCAGGGGCTGCCCACTAACGCCGCCTACGGGGTGACCACCATGCTCCTCAAGGTGCTCCGGGAGCGGCAGCCCCAGCACCTGGCCCTGGTGTTCGACGCCAAAGGCCCCACCTTCCGGCATAAACTCTATAAGGAATACAAAGCGCACCGGCCGCCCATGCCCGAGGCCCTGGTCACCCAGCTCCCCTATATAAAGAAGATTATTGACGCCCTCAACCTGCCCGCCGTGGTGTTCGAAGGGTATGAAGCCGACGATCTCATCGCTACCCTGGTGCGCCGGGCCCGGGAGGAAGGCTACGAGGTGGAGATCATCTCCGGGGACAAAGACCTGCTGCCCCTGGTCCAGGATGGCGTGGACATGTGGGATCCCATGAAAGAGGTGCGCTATGACCCGGCGGCCATCCGGGAGAAATATGGCCTTTCCCCCGGGGAGTTGGTGGAGGTGCGGGCCCTGGCGGGGGATGCCAGCGACAATATCCCGGGGGTGCCGGGTATCGGGGAGAAAACCGCGCTCAAGCTGATCGCCCGGTATCACAGCCTGGACAATCTGCTGGCCCATAGAGATGAAATAAAGGAAAAGGCGCTCAAGGCCCGGTTGCAGGAACACGCCGATCAGGCGCGGCTCAGCCGGCAGTTGACCGAGCTCGAGGCCCAGGTGCCCCTGACGGTGGACCTGGACGCCCTCCATCCCGGCCCCCAGGACCGGGAAGCCCTGCGGCAATTGTTCGTGGAGTTGGAATTCAGCCGATTGGTCAAGGAATTGGGGTTTGACAGCCGGCCCGAAGGGACCTGTTCCCTGGTTCAGGGCCCCGAGGACCTGGACCGGGTGGTCCAGGCCATCCGGGAGGCGGGTGAACCACAGGCTGGAAGCCTGTGCCACATGGGCCTGGCCTTCGTTATGAGCGAGCAGCATCCGGTGTTGGCCGAGGTTGCCGGAGTCGGCATATCGTGGCGGACCGGGGAGGGGGCGTATATCCCTCTGGCACCCGGGGAGTCAAACCGCACCGTCTGGGAAAAGCTCAGCCCGGTGTGGTCCGATGCGGGCCTCGCCAAGGTGGGGGCGGACCTGAAAGCCGCCCTGATCCTGGCCCAACGGTTCGGGCTCGACCTGGCGGGGATCAGCGGCGACATCCTGGTGGCGTCGTACCTCCTCAACCCGGCCCGGTATGAACAGACCCTGGAAAATGTGGCCCTGCACTACCTGGGGGTCAACCTGCCGGGTCCCCGGGAGTTGGCGGGGCGGCCCACCACCGCGGCGGGGTTGGACCGGGACCTGGCCTGCCAGTATGCCGCCCAGCGGGCCGAGGTGGCCCTCAGGCTCTGGCCCCGGTTGAAGGGCGAGCTGGAAAAAGCCGGTCTCTGGGAGCTCTATGCCGGCCTGGAATTGCCGGTGCTGGGCACCCTGGCCCGCATGGAGGCCCGGGGGATTCTCCTGGACCAGGAATTTCTCCGGCGCTTCGGCCAGGAACTGGAAGAATCGATGCAGCGGCTGGAGAAAGAGATTTATGCCCTGGCCGGGGAGGAATTTCTCATCCAGTCGCCCCAGCAATTGGGCCGCATCCTCTTTGAAAAAATGAAGCTGACGCCCCAGAAGAAGACCCGGGGCAAAACCGCCTTATCCACCGACGTGGAGGTCCTCCAGGCCCTGGAGCAGGAAAGTCCCATCGCCGCCAAGGTCCTGGAGTACCGCAGCATGGGCAAACTCAAATCAACCTACGTGGACGCCCTCCTGAAGCTGGCGGACCCGGCTACCGGACGGGTGCATACCACGTTTCTCCAGTCGGTGGCGGCTACCGGGCGTTTGAGCAGCCGGGACCCCAATTTGCAGAACATCCCGGTCCGGGGAGAGCTGGGCGGGCAGATTCGCCAGGCCTTCGTGCCGGAGCCCGGCCGGGTGTTCCTCAGCGCCGATTATTCGCAGATGGAGCTGCGCATTCTGGCGCATTTCTCGGAGGACCCGGCGCTGCTCAAGGCCTTTCAGGACGGGATCGACATCCACCGGCAGACCGCGGCGGTGGTGTTCGGCATCCACCCGGAACTGGTGAGTCCGGATATGCGCCGTCAGGCCAAGGTGGTCAATTTCGGCATCATTTACGGCATGAGCGGCTTTGGCCTGGCCAAACAGCTCAAGGTGAACACCCGCATGGCCAATGAATTCATCCAGAGGTATTTTGCCAAATATTCCGGGGTCAAGGCCTATCTGGAGGAGACCTTGCAGCAGGCCCGGGACCAGGGGTGGGTGACCACGCTTTTGGGGCGCCGGCGCCAGACGCCCCAGATCAACAGCAGCAACCGCATCGTCCGGCAGGAGGCGGAGCGCAGCGCCATCAACACGCCTCTCCAGGGCACGGCGGCGGATATCATCAAGCGGGCCATGCTGGAAGTGGAAGCGGCGATGCAGGAGGCAGGCCTGTCCGGAGCGATGCTTCTCCAGCTCCATGACGAACTGTTATTTGAAGTCCCCCGGGCCGAATTGGCCGACACCAGCCGCCTGGTGCGCCGGGTCATGGAGGGGGTCGTCCGGCTGAAAGTTCCCCTAACGGTGGATTTGCGGGTGGGGGAAAACTGGGGAGAGCTGAATTTATATGCTCCCGGGGCTTCAGGGGCCAATCAAATATTAACAAATAATAACAATGGGTTATCCGGACAGCGCCAGGGCTCCTGAAAAAAAAGTTTCAGGAAGGAAAGTTTTTACTTGAAATCTTTCAGACAATCCTTATAGTTAATCAAAATTAAGGTCTCATGGCTCCGCCCCCGGAGTCTGAAAAAAAAATTGCAGGAGGCCATAATTTTTCTTGATATTTTCAGCCCATTATTATTAAATGTGGGCATCTTACTTACCTTAAACCATCTCTTTGAGAAGGGGGGATAGATGATGAGGAAAGCTTTGGTAAGGAAAGGCTTTGCACTGGCCATTCTCTTGGCGTTTGTTGCGGCCTTGGGAATGGGGTGCTGCGACGCCTGCAAGAAGAGCGTAGACGAAGCCAAAATGTACGCCGATCAGGCGGCGGCTTCGGCTGCGAAGGCGGACAGCGCCGCGCGGAACGCCGAAATGGCGGCGGCAGACGCGAAAGCTTCGGCTGATAAGGCTGAGGCCGCGGCTGACCGGGCTGAGGCTGCAGCAGCGAAAGCTGAGGCATGCCTGATGAAAAAGATGCGGAAGTAAAGCACCTAGGTTGTTCAGCTAATGGAGAGTGAAAAATTCTCTCCGAAAGGGGGTAATCGATGAGGAAGGTGTCGAGAAAAGGCTATGCCTTGGCTCTCCTCGCGGTCTTTGCCCTGGTGCTGGGAGGTGCTGGCTGCTGCCAAAAGTACTATGATCAGTGTGCAATGTACTCACAGCAAGCTAAAGCTTCTGCAGATCGGGCAGCTGCGTCGGCAGTAAAGGCTGAAGCGGCCGCACAAGATGCCAAAGTCCCCGTACCGCGTGCTTCCGCTGCAGCCAACAAGGCTGAAGCGGCCGCAGCCCGGGCCGAGGACGCGGCAGCAAAAGTGTGCGCCATGGTAAGATCGTACAAGGTCATAAGGCCAAAAGGCACAAGAAACGTGCAGTGAAATGCCCGCCGGCCAAACCGAAAAAAGCCAAAAAGGCTATGTAAATCATTACTGAAGTTATCTGGGGTTAATCCCGTAGTACCCAGATTCAGAAGGTGTGGATAGAGCTTAGCTCACCACACCTTCTGTTTTTTGGGGCCTGAACCAGGTTCGGCTTCCCAGCCTCCCGAGTCTCCAGCCCGCACTGAGAAGGCCTTGCCTCCCGAATTGTCCACCGTCTTGTGCCTTCAGGGCGCCGATTTTTTATGACATTTTAGTTGATATTAGTCAATGACATATGCAAGTATATAGCAACTGGGGAGGCTAAGCCATGCCGGACAGGGAAGCAGAACTGCACCATAAAGGCGATGAGTCGCATCTTCTTAAGGAAATTATGAGGACCCATCAGGCGTTGCTGAACGTTTTTTCTCGGGAGGTGGGAATGCCGGCAGCCCGACTCTCACTCATGAGAATCCTCGCCATCGGGTATCACGAGAAGCTCGGCATCATGCAGATCGCTCGCCGGCTGGGCATCGACGCGGCCGCGGTCACGCGGCAGGTCCAGGCAATGGACGCGCATGGCCTTGTCGAGCGTTTTGCTGATCCCACGGATGATAGGCGCAGTTTCGTAAGGCTGACGCTTGAGGGGGTGCGGCTTTTTCAGCAGGTTCATGAGAGAGCCCACGAGTTCGAGAAATCGCTCACCAGCGTCGTCAGCCAGAAAGACATCGAAACCACGGTGTGGGTTTTGTCCCAATTACGAGGGGCATTGGAAGGCATGCGCTGAAAAGGATAGAGGTGAAGAGATGAGAGACACAATCAAGAAATCGTTCAATAAGCGGGCGTTCGTTGCTCTGACTGCCGCTTCTGCCGGTCTCGGGCTTCCCATCACCGGCCTGGCCAACCACCTAGTGCAGAGGGGGCCCATGGGTTTCCATCGGCATGCTTGGATGTCGGCCCACACCGGCCTCGGGGTACTCTTCTTGGTATTCGTCATCTGGCATTTAATTCTCAATCGTCGTGCCTTGTTCAATTATGTGCGCGGTGCGGGCTCGGGTCAGCCGGGAATGAGTCGAGAAGTCTTCTGGGCCATGGGCTTTGTCGCCGCAGTGCTATGCATCGGAGTAGGTCATGCATTGCATTAAGGCACCATGAAAGTTATTCGGCGAAGCTCACGGCGAGTTCAGTCCGGGAAAATCCGGTAGATACCGCGCCTTTGTCCTCCAGGTGCTCAGTGAACCCAGGATAATCTGGCGCAAGGCCCTATCTCTAGGGTAAGGCATACTAAGAGAAAATGTGAGGCATGTATGAAGATAAACAATGAGATCTACGAAGAGCATGGCCATGAATGGTGGGCCGAAGATGCCGGGTTTGACATCTCCAGCCTCAGATATTGCGTTAATCCGGTAAGATATGGTTATTTCAAGAAAAAACTGCATAGCCTGAATTTGCCTGGCAAGAAAGTTCTTGACCTTGGATGTGGAGGCGGCTTTCTGACGGAGGAATTTGCCAAAGATGGATTCACGGTAATGGGGATCGATCCGGCGACCCGCTCCATCGAGGCGGCACGTCACCATGCAGCCGAAAGTAACCTGAGCATCGATTATCGGATAGGGAAGGGGGAAGCCTTGCCGTTTCCCGATGACTCCTTCGATATTATTGCCTGTTGTGATGTACTGGAACACGTCGATGACCCGCACACGGTGATCAGGGAGGCGGCGCGCACGCTGAAGAGGGGAGGAGTTTTCTGCTACGACACGATAAATCGGACCTGGTTGAGCAAAATCGTCGCCATTAAGATTTTGCAGGACTGGCGCATCACCCGCCTCTTTCAGCCCAACGTCCATGTGTGGGAAAAGTTCATAAAGCCAGGCGAGCTTGATACCATGATGAGAAGCTGTCATCTGGTCAATCAAGACAGGCAGGGGATTGGTCCGGCAAGGAGGAACCCCATGGTAATACTGCGGACTCTCCTCTTGATCAAGAAATGCGGGATACGTCACCATGAACTGACAGACAGACTTGGATTGCGTGAAACGGAGGATGTAAACCTGTCTTACATGGGCTTTGCTATCAAAGATTCTGGCGAGCTTCCCTGATAGGGTGAGAAGACTCAGAAAGACCCCCGTGAGCTTTATCTGTCACCCCATCAGGCCCACGGGTCCGCCACCGCACAGTGGTTGTGCATTTTCGGCACACCCAAAAGGGGCGGTCTAAGCGTGTCCTGAAAATCCAATCAGGTTGGCTGACCTGTTTAATAGCCGGACTGGCTCACCCTCAGATCGGCGCCTTCTGCCCCCCGGGTGACGTCCAGTGGCAGGCCGTTTTGTTCCTCTACCGCCTGCATCACCTTGCGCATGTTCACCTTATCCGCCAGACCCCGCTGTTCCAGCATGTTGAGCACGTGCAGGATCATGGAGCGGATTTTGAAGTACACGTCCTCGTGTACCGAAAGGTAGATGTGCTCCTGGCGGAAGCCGATCTTGGCCGGTTCGTAGATATACTCCACCGAAGTGCCCACCGGCACCATGGGGAACAACTTTTTGATGTGCTCCGGATACATCCGGGTGCAGCCGTGGCTCACCATGCGCCCCACCCCCAGGGGCATGGCGGTGCCGTGGATGCCGTAATCGCCCCAGGACAGGGTAAGCTTGTAATCCCCCAGGGGGTTATCCGGCCCCGGGGGCATTTCCGTCATCTCATATTTTCGTTGCAAGGCCTTGGGGATATGCCAGGTCGGGTGCACCTTCTTCTCGATCACGCGAAATTTTCCCTGGGGGGTCCGGAAATCCAACACCCCCATGCCGATGGGGAAAGTGTAGACCTGGGTATTGTTGTTGATGTAGTAGTAGAGGCGCATCTCCCCGGTGTTGACGATGATCTGGTTGCCGTGGTTATTGGGCACGATCCACAGGGTGGGGATGGTTATCTCGGTCCCCACGGGCAGGATGAACGGGTCCAAGTTCCGGTACAGGACCCCGAGCTCGGAATAGCCCAGACCATAGTGCCGGGCCAGTTCCAGGAGGTCGTCGCCTTTCTTGGTGCGGTAGTGCTGGATGGCCCCCACCAGGGTGAGGGCCTGGGGGTCGATGCCTTCGGAGGAGGCCGGCAAGTGGATGTTGTAAGGACCGGCGGCCATAACCGGCTGGGCCGCGACCAACAAGATACACATTATAAAAATTAGGGTTATTTGGCGCATATCGTCCCCCTGGGTTGGCAGACTTTGCGGTGACGGTCTGACATCCTCAGTGCGGTCATTATCTTAGAGAGCTCGTGGTCGCTATCCCCGAATTGGCGCCGGGTTTCGTGACGTCCACCGGCATTCCGGTTTGCTCTTCCACCGTCTGCATCACTTTCTGGGTATCTCCCTTATCGGCCAGTCCGGGCTGGTCCAGCAGTATCTGCTCAACTTTGACTGGGACGATAAGGTTTCAAGCTGGACGTGAAGGGCGGCTCCATGATGCCCTTCTCGGTGACGATGCCGGCAATCAGGTCGTTGGGGGTGACATCAAAGGCCAGGTTCAGGGCCGGGGCCCCGGCCGGGGCCACCGCCTGGCCCCAGAGATGGGTCACCTCCTCGGCGGCCCGTTCTTCCACCGGGATGTGGCTGCCGTCGGGGAGGGAGAAATCAAAGGTGGACAGGGGCGCCGCCACGTAAAAGGGGATGCCGTGATGGTGGGCCAGGACCGCCACGCTATACGTGCCGATCTTGTTGGCGGTGTCGCCGTTGCCGGCAATGCGGTCCGCCCCCAGGATGACCAGATCCACCTTGCCCTGGTGCATCAGGGTGGCCGCGGCCCCGTCGGGGATGAGGGTGTAGGGAATCCCCAGCTTCCCCAATTCCCAGGTGGTGAGCCGGGCCCCCTGGAGCAGGGGCCGGGTTTCGTCCACCCACACGGAAAAGCGCTTCCCCGCCTCCCAGGCGGCCCGCAAGACCCCCAGGGCGGTGCCGTAGGCCCCGGTGGCCAGGGCCCCGGTGTTGCAGTGGGTGAGCACCCGCTGGCCGTCATGGATCAGGACCTGTCCCGCCTGGGCCATGCGGCGGTTGGTGGTGTCATCTTCCTTGAGCATGGTCTGGGCTTCGGTTACCAGGCGCGCCTTGATAGCCTCCGGGGATTCGGCGGCATGATCCTGGGCTACCAACAACATCCGATCCAAGGCCCAAAAGAGATTCACCGCGGTGGGACGGGCGGCGGCAATCTCCCGGCAGATGATCTTGAAAGCGGGCCTGGAACTCGTGCCGGGTCCTGAGTCTCCAAAGCCAGGGCTCCCAAGGCCGCGCCCATGGCCGCGGCCACCCCGATGGCCGGTGCGCCCCGGATGGCCAGCGTCCGGATGGCCTCGATGACGTCGTGATAATCCCGGGTTTCTAGGTAGAGCTCTTCCGCCGGCAAACGCCGCTGGTCCAGCAGCTTGACCTTATCCACATCCCAACAAATGCTGCAATAGGGGATCATTTTGTCTCCGGTTTTCGGTTTTTCGTTTGTTGGTTATAACCCCCCTTTTCTAAAGGGGGGCAGGGGGGATTTTATGGAGCCAGAAAATCCCCCTAAATCCCCCTTTAAAAAGGGGGACTTAAAAGCTCCTGCTTCCCTAGCCATATCCTCAATTACTTCAGCAGTCGCTGAAAAATCTCATTGGCCATCTGGGGGTTGGCCTGGCCCTTGGTTTTTTTCATCAGTTGGCCCACGAAGAAGCCCATGACCTTGGTCTTGCCGGCTTTATAGTCGGCGACTTCCTTGGGATTGGCGTTGATAATTTCCTGGGCCGCGGCCTCCAAAGCCCCGGTGTCGCTGATCTGCACCAGGCCTTTTTCCTTGATGATGGCTTCCGGGTCTTTGCCGGTGGCCACCACTTCTTTCAACACTTCCTTGGCCTGATTGCGGCTGATCGTGCCTTTTTCCACCAACGTCAGCAAAGTTCCCGCGGTCGCCGGCGTAATGGCTGACATGGCCGCGGGATCATCCAGGAACCAGTTGCTCACCTGTTTGGCAATTTTTATAGTTGGCTTGCCGACGGCTTCCTTGCTGGCGATCCCTGTTGGCTTTATATCTTGCGGCTGAGAAATTTCTTTGACCGTGGCCTCGAATTTATCGGCCCGGGCCTTATCCGCGGTCAAGACCTCGGCGTCGTATTCCGGCAGGCCATAATCGGACTGAAAGCGATTAAGGCGGGCCGCCGGCAGTTCCGGCAATTCTTTCGTCAGGGCTCGCGATCCACTCATCATCGACTTTAACGGGCACCAGGTCCGGGTCGGGGAAGTAGCGGTAGTCGTGGGCCTCTTCCTTGCCCCGCATGGACACGGTCTGGTTGGCCGCCGTATCCCAGAGGCGGGTCTCCTGGACGATTTCCCGTCCCGCGGCCAACAGGGCCCGCTGCCGCTTGATCTCATACTCCAGGGCCGCTTTGACGAACCGGAAGGAGTTCATGTTCTTGAGCTCGGCCCTGGTGCCGAACTCGGGCTTGCCCCACCGGGCGCAAGGAGATGTTGGCGTCGCACCGGAGCGAGCCTTCCTCCATGTTGCCGTCGCAAATCTCCAGATAGAGGAGGATATTGCGCAGGCCCTTGAAGTACTCCACCGCCTCTTCGGGAGTGCGCATATCCGGTTCGCTGACGATCTCGATCAAGCGGCACCCCGGTGCGGTTAAAGTCCACGAAGCTCACCGGCCGGGACTCGCTGTGGATCAGCTTGCCCGCGTCTTCCTCCATATGGATGCGGGTGATGCCGATGCGCCGGGGGCGGTCTTCGACCTTGATATCCAGATAGCCGTGCTCCGCCAGGGGTAATTCGTACTGGGAAATCTGGTAACCCTTGGGCAGGTCGGGATAAAAATAATTCTTCCGGGCAAAGACCGACTCGGGGTTGACCCGGCAGTTGGTGGCCAGGGCCATCTTCAGGGCGAACTCCACCGCCTTCTTATTCAGGACCGGGAGAGAACCGGGCATCCCCAGGCAGACCTCGCAGACCTGGGTGTTGGGCGGGGCCCCGAAGGTGGTGGCGCAGCCGCAGAAGATCTTGCTGGCAGTGCGCAGCTCGGCGTGAATTTCCAACCCGATGACAGCTTCATATTCCACGGGACAAGCCCTGCCTTAGGATTTCGTGGCCAACTGTTCGTGAATCAGGTCGGCGACTTTGAGGCCCGAGAGGAGCATGCCGCCGAAGATGGCGCCCATGCGGTTGACGCCGGCGGTGGCGGTGGCGGCCATGCCGGCCACGAAAAAGCCCGGATAGATCTCTTTGGTGTGTTCGATGGTGCCTTTTTCGCCCACCTCCGACCACATGGAGCGCTCCCCGCCGATGCCGCCGCTGGGGGTGGCCAGGGTGATGGGCTGGTTTTTCCGCAGGAGCACGTTCACCACTTCCAGGTCGTGGCCGGTGGCGTCGATGGTGCACTTGGCCCGGATCACCAGGGGATCAACGTGGAGGCGGGCCATCTCCACCGCAGTCCACTCAATCACCAGGCCGGTGACCCGGTCTTCCCGGACCATGACGTCTTCGACGCTGATGCAGTTGAACACGGTGGCCCCGGCCTTCACCGTCCGGGAACCCAGGGTGGTGACGGCTTCCACCGCGTCGGCGGTGTAATACTGGTCAAAGATGGGCCTGAGGCGAATCCCCAGTTCGTCCATGACGGGTTTGGCCGCCTCCTGGAGCACGATTTCATTGAACATCATGCCGCCGCCCCACATGCCGCCGCCGATGCTCAGCTTCCGTTCGAAGATGGCCACTTTGTGGCCCTGCTGGGCCAGGCGCCAGGCCGCGGTCATCCCGGAGACGCCGCCCCCCACCACGGCTACATCCAGGTCCAGATTTGCCAACAACTTTTCGGTATAACGCTCGATAATTGCCCGGGTGATGAGAACTTCGTCCAGCGCCATGGTAGGTCCTTTTCCTCTGCAAATTTAGGTTAAAAATATCTAACCCCCGCAGTTCTGTCAAGTATCGCTCCCTGGGGTTCCTTGTGCTAACCGCCATGGCGGCGCCGGTTTCAAAGACGGAAAGCCTGGTCCAGAGGTTTGATTCCGGCGGCAGGAGTTGCCGCGTCGAGTTCAGGCGGGGGGCACGGATGATCCGGTGGCCGGGCGGGAGGCGCACAGCATTTTAGGCTGGCGCATTTAGGTTAGATGACGAAGCAGGAATTTTAAATAAACCGGAAAATTAGTTCCAATTAATTCAGGCTATAGTATTATGAGTCTAATTGTCCCTATAATCAACATCAATGAATCTCAGGGCGACTATCCAAAGAGAGGGGCGGCTCATCTATCGGCAATTACCCACCGGCTCCCGGGAGAAATTTGGCAAGATGGGGGCATAAACCTCGATTTTCAGGGGAGGGCTTCAATTATGAAGAGCCTGGCTGCGTTCATTCTGGGAATTTTGCTGCTCGTCCCCGTCCCGGGACTGGCAAGTTTTGCAAACCCCACCGATCCCCTCACCGGATCGCAGTCTACCGTCCGGATTCTCACCCTCAATGTCATGCAGAACTCGCCGGGTGTCGATCGAGCCGTCCGGTTCGCCGGCATAGTGAATTATTTACAAACTCATCAGGTCCATGCCCTGGCCCTGCAGGAACTCTCCGGGGGCCTTTCGATACACCCCCCAACACCGTTGACAGCGGCGTCGACCTGGCCGGTATGTTGGATGGCAAGTATGGCTATTACACGGAATCAGCGTTTGGTTATCATTATTGCAGGCGTGGATTTCCTGGTCTTCAAGGTTGGGGTCATGCCCCGATATCCCATGGCAATACCACAGCGCCACCCAAATTAGATCCTCCGGGAGTGAATTACACCGCCCCCCCTTACGCCTCCGATCCCCCCCCCTCCCCCCTTACACTGACTTTGATGGCCGCGCCAATGCGGTGGCCTGCGGTTTGAATATCCCCGGATTTGGCGCGGTAAACCTGATCAGCACCCATGTCTATACCGTTACGGATCTTCCATACACGGCCACCCAGATAACCAACCTGGTCAAGTTCGCCAACGACGTGGCGTTGGCGCACCCGGCCCGGGCCACCATCGTGGCAGGAGACATGAATTTTGCCCTTTCCCCGGCCACGCAAAGCATCTATGACATTTTCATCGCTAACGGTTTTAAAGACTCTTATCGGGAAGCCAATGCCGACGCAGGCTTTACTTACGGAGTGGAAGGCGACCCTTACGCCACTTCAACCACACCGGCCCGGATCGACTTTATCTTCGTGAAGGGGAACGGTCTCAAGATCGTCAGCAGCAAGGTGGTCTTTGACGGCGTGAACGGCGATTTTGTTTCGGACCACTGCGGCGTCCTCACCGAAATCAGGGCCGCGTCGACCCCGCCCTTCCTGCTGCTGTTGGGTTCGGCTTTCATCGTCCTGGCCGGCGGATCCCGCCTGAGGCGGAAAAAGCCCTAATCTGCCCTGTTCTTACCCCTAAAAAGCAGGGCCGCGCTCTCACGGTCCTGCCTTTTTTATGGCCGGCACCGCGTCAACCAGGCCTTTCCATACCACAAGCAGCAGGTCCGGTCCCGGCTGCCGGCAGAAAAGGCCCCTTTCTGCCAAAAGCCAAAGCTGATTTTGCCCGCCGGAAACAGAAAGTGTATAGTGAAAAAAAATTTTCAGGATCGACCATGCCCACCATCAAGCTGAAAGCTTTTACCCTGCTGGAGAGAGTCCGGACCCAAAGCCCGGTGGTTCATCATCTGACCAACTGGGTCACCATCTACGACTGCGCCCAGGTGGTCAAGGTGCTGGGGGCCTCCCCGGTCATGGCCCATGCCCGGGAAGAGGTGGAGGAGATGGCCCGGCTGGCCTCCGCCCTGGTCCTCAATATCGGCACCTTGACCATGGAAATGGTGGAGTCCATGAAGCTGGCGGCCCAAAGCGCCAACGCCAAGGGAATCCCGGTGATCCTGGACGTCTGCGGCGCCGGGGCCACCTCCCTCCGGGACCGGAAGTGTTTTGAGCTCCTGGATGAGGTGCGGATCGACCTCATCAAAGGCAACGCCTCGGAGGTGGCCCGGATCAGCGGGGCCCAGGTCCGGACCAAAGGGGTGGACGCCGCCCCGGTGGAGATGGACCTGGAGGAGGTGGCCCTGAGCCTGGCCCTCAAGCGGAAGTGCACAGTGGTCATCACCGGCCCGGAAGACCTGGTGGTTGACGGCAGCCGGCGGTTTGTGGTCAAAAACGGCCACCCCCTCATGTCCCGGGTGGTGGGCACCGGCTGCATGGCGGCTTCGGTGATCGGAACCTTTGCCGCGGTGGAGCCGGATCTGGCCCTGGCTGCGGCCGCGGGCCTGATCTGCTTCAATGTTGCCGGGGAGATCGCCGCCGAACTCGCCCCGGGACCCGGTACTTTCAAGGTGAAACTCTTTGACTGCCTGGACGCTCTGGATGAGTCGAGCCTGGCGGAACGGCGGCGCGTGAGCGGGTGAAGGGCTACTATTTCATCACCGAGGCCGCCCTGAGCCGGGCCGGGAACTTAAGCGACGTGGCCGCGGCGGTGGCCGCCAAGGTCCGGGTGGTGCAGTACCGGGAGAAGCAGGGCCTTTCCTCCGAGTTGGTGGCCGAGGCCCGGCAATTGCGGGAGCTCTGCCGGCACATCCTTTTTCTGGTCAACGACCGGGTGGATCTCGCCCTGGAGGTGGGGGCCGACGGGGTGCACCTGGGCCAGGAGGACCTCGGCTATCACGAAGCCAGGAAACTTATGGGCCCTGACAAAATCATCGGCGTTACGGTCCATAATGTGGACGAAGCCCTGGCCGCCCAGGCCGGGGGAGCCGATTACCTGGGGGTATCGCCCATCTTCAGCACCGCCACCAAGGCCGATGCCGGCGCCCCCACCGGGGTGGCCCTCCTTAACGAGATCCGCCGGCGGGTGACCCTTCCCCTGGTGGCCATCGGCGGCATCACCCTGGCTAATGCCCCTGCGGTCATCGCCGCCGGAGCCGACGCGGTGTGCGCCATCTCCGCGGTGGTCACCCGGCCCGAAGTCAAAGCGGAAATTGACAAGTTCCAAAAATTGTTCTGCGGCGCCACGTCAATTTTTTGAAGGGTCGGGTCCTGGCTGCGGTTCTTTCAGGAATTTCTTGATCCGGGGATTTTGGAGAATTTTATCCATCATATAGGCGGCCAACACTTCTTTGCCGCGCTCGTTGAAATGGCAGCAAATATCTATATAAACCGTCTCTTTTTCTTTGGCAAACGCCATGGTGGCGTCAAAGTAATTAATGTTCTTCTCCAGCAGGTTCCGGCCTTCTTTGATGAGTATGGGATAACCGATAAGAGCCGATTGGCTGATTGCGGCCTTTTCCAAATATGCCCGGCGTTTCTCTTCCGCAGTCAGGACCTTTGATCCCTTAACATATTGATTAGGCTGGAGGAAATGGTAATACTCCATGTGGTTTTCCCTGGCCAGCTGGTCAATCAGCACCGAACTCCGGACCCAAACCGCGGCGGCATCCTCATAAAGCTGCCGAATATCTTTATAGGGAGAGAATGGTCCGGTTTCTTCAAATCTCTTGGCCTCCTCCTGCTGCACTTTGATCAATTTGTGGGTGGCGCGATTAATATCCCAGTTTAAGCGTTTCAATTGCTGCATCTTCAGAAGGCCGAATACGGCGCTCCCTCTAAAGATGCTGGAGGTCAAGGCGTCCAGGTTTTCCTGCTTGAGGTCCCGCAAGTATCGCACCTCGCCGATTACCACCAGGATCTTTTTGCTGGGTTGGCGGGAGATCCTCAGATTCCAGTTCCTGGGGAAAAAGGGGTTGACCCCGACGTTATAATTATCGGTGACCGGCAGGACGATCTCGTTATAGCCGTCCAGGTTGATAATCAGGTCATATTCGGCCCCCAGGGACAAAAAATAGGCCAAGGCGAGCAGTTGTTGAGGCTGCTTATAGCCGGCGAACCCCAGGGTGACTACGTTGGGGGGCACCCGGCAAACTCGCTGGAAGGCCTCGGTAATGACCTTTCCCATGCTTTGCGCCACCGATCCCCCCAGGAGCATCACGTTCAATTTGCCAGGCTCCCGTTTGATTACCGGGGACACCTCGGTGGTAAATCCGTAGCTCTCGTTGTTCCTTTTTGCCTTGCCAAAATCATAAACAAAACCTAAATATGGATGAATGATCTCTTGATCCCACCACATGACAAAACCATCGTTTACCCCGTGGTTGCTATACTTCAAAAATTTATGCATATCAGTAGCATTATAGCTACGCTTATATATAACGAAAAAAGCCAGCCGCGCCAGGCCTTCGATACAAATGACAACTATCAGGACCATCAGGCCAGTAAATAGTAATTTCTTAGACTTTTTCACTGTGCAATTTATCCTATTATTTTCCCGGGTATTGAGTATTGAGGCAGGTCATTTTGCCTTCGCCAGTTCAAAATATCCGAACCTTGAGGGGCTTGTCAACCGTCAAAGCCTGAAAAGGCCAAGGGGCAGGTTCAGGTTTGGTGAAAATTTCGGCCCGGGCAGAAAAACCCCCTGCCGGGCTTCCGATGCCAGACTTTTAGAGATAAAATAACTAATTAACTTCTTAAAGCGTGAGGTGGATTATGGCTCTGGTTGCTTTTCTCTTCCCCGGACAGGGTTCCCAGTACGTGGGCATGGGCCGGGACCTTTTTGACGCCGACCCCGGCGCCCGGGAGTTGTTTGGCCTGGCCGAGGAAACCACCGGGCTGCCTTTAAAAAGGCTCTGTTTCGAAGGGCCCATGGAGGAACTCACCCTGACGGTGAACCTCCAGCCCGCGGTGACCGTGGTCAACCTCTGTCTCTACCGGGCCCTGGCTCATGCCGGGGTTCAGCCCGCGGCGGTGTGCGGCCACAGCCTGGGGGAGTACAGCGCCCTTTACGCGGCAGGGGTGCTGAGCGCCAATGATACCATCGCCGCGGTGGCCGAGCGGGGCCGCCTCATGCACCGTGAGGCTGAGAAATATCCCGGCGCCATGGCCGCGGTCATCGGCCTGACCCCGGAAAAATTGAAGGGGCTGGTCCATCCCTTGACCAAAGAGGGCCCCATTGCCCTGGCCAACTTCAATACCCCGGTACAGACGGTAATTTCGGGCTCCCCGGAAATGGTCGCCCGGGCGGGGAATCTGGCGAAAGGCGAAGGAGCCAAGGTCATCCCTTTAAAGGTCTCCGGGGCCTGGCACTCGCCGTTGATGGAGGAGGCCACCCGGGATTTCGCCGCGTTCATGGCGAAGCTGCACTTTAGCGCCCCCCGGCTGCCCCTCTATCTCAACGCCACCGCCGCCACCGAGACGAACCCGGGCACCCTGCGGGCGGCCATGGGGGCCCAGCTTACCAGCCCGGTGCGTTGGGCCGAACTCATCCTCAACGTCAAGGCCGCCGGGGTGGACACCTGGGTGGAGGTGGGGCCCAAAAACGTCCTCACGGGCCTGGTGAAGAAGATCCTGCCCCAGGACCCCCCCGGGAATTTTTATAATGTGGAAAACCGGGAAAGTGTGGAGAAGTTTTTGACCGCAATTGAGGATTTTCAGCGGAGACCAGGGGGCCTAAGGCGCCCTGGTTTTTACCGGCGGATGGGAATCTAACATAACACGTTGAATTGGCAGGTAAAAAGCGTCCTGGTAACCGACCGCCACTGACTTGCCGTGGATGACATCGGCAACATGATCGGTGAATGAGCAAAAGAAAAGGTTCCATGAACCGGCGGGAGGATTGATGAACCGCCATCAGGCCAAATGACCGGCAGAGTGCGTGCCCGGATGCAGGCCCTATCCTCCTGGGGGGAGCCAGGAGTTTAACCTGTGGGGCCCGGCAGTTTGGCAGGCCCGGCTGCCGAGCACTCAGAAGGAAATCTCTCATGGTGCCCGGCAAGGGATATAGTAATTCCCATATAAATGTGTTAACATAAGCTCAAATTGAAGGATCCGTTTCAACGGTCCGGGGCTTTTCGCGGAGCAGGATAACATCAAATGAATGGTGGGAGCTTTTTTACTTGTCATTGGATCAATTGAGGTTATCCTTTAATTTAGGGAAGATTTCCTGATAAGTATGGGCGGTTCGATGGCCTGGGCAAAGCGCATAATAATCTGTTTGGGATTACTGCTGATTACTCACGCCGCCCGCGCCCGTGACATTGACACCTTTACCGATAGCCAGGGCACCCTGCACATTACCAATATCGGGTCTACGAAATCAAAAAGCGCGGCAAATCCCCCCAACACTCCAGCACCTATACATCCTGGCAATATTCCCGGAAAAGTCCCGGTTTCCCCGTCCGTCAAGGCACTTGTTCCCGAGGCTCAAGCCCCGGCTCCCAAGCCTGAGGCGGCTCCTGCCGTTCCAATTCCGGCTGCCCCGAAGCGCGGTTCCCGGGTCACCCATACAGAAGGTTTACGGGTGATGCAGGTGGCGGACCGGAGCCGGGGGCAGGATGAGCCAGGACTAGCGGCCAGGCCTCCCCGCGCCTCTTTCGAGCGGGTATCGTGGTCCCCACCTCAGCCCGTCAAGCCGGTCCCCAACGGCAAAATCACCGTATACCGAGACCATCACGGGGTTGTTCACATCACCAATGTGGTCCAGGAGGGGAAGGAACCGGCCTCACCGGTGACCCCGGCCCCGGTGGTACAGACGTTGCCCTCCAGGGTGGTTCTCCCAGCCGTGCAGCGGGTGTCGTGTCCGGAACTGGGGCCGGAGGCGGCAAACTACCTTGAAGCCAAGCTCCGGGGTCACACCCCGGCCCTGGCCGGTAAGACCATCCAGCGGTATAAGGACCATCGGGACGTCTGGCATATCAGGAACGAGCCCTCCCCGGACCTGCAGTTACCCCAGGCCCAGGTTGCGGCATCAACCGGGCAGATAACGGTGCCGGCGTCAGCCCTTGGCCCCCCGGTGACCCCAACTCCTGCGGCTATGGCGTGGGGGCCGGGTTTTGTCAGGGGCGCTGCGGACCAGAAAGTGGTTGCCCGGCGCGACCGTCGAGGTATCCTGCACATTGTCACCTGCGCCTCGCCAGGTGAGATGCCGGACCAGGGGAGTCCCCTGTATTTCCTGGGGAAAGTTTCCCCGGTCCTGCAAGCTTGCATTGTCGAGGCGTCTCAGCGGTATCGACTGCCGATTTCCCTGGTGCTGGCGCTCATCCGGAAGGAATCCAATTTTTCCCACCAGGCCGTGTCTCCCAAAGGAGCCATGGGATTGATGCAGCTCATGCCAGGCACGGCTGCCTCTCTGGGGGTGCGCGATCCCTTCGACCCCCAGGAAAATATCCTGGCGGGGTGCCGCTATTTTCGATCGCTGCTGGATTACTTTCAGGGGAACGTGCCCCTGGCCCTGGCCGGATATAATGCCGGCTCCCACCGGGTAATCTCGGCGGGCTTCCAGGTCCCGGCCATCAAAGAGACTCAGGAATTCGTCACCCAGGTCATGGGGCTCTATTGCCTCCTGGAAAAACAGTCTGATAGCCTTTAGTCCCGCCGGTTTCGCCAAGAATTGCTGAAAAATTGGTAAACCCGGTGCCGCCAGACGGAAATTAGCCCCGCTCCGATTTCAGCCTGAGAACCCCTTCCGGGTAATCGCCTCAAAAACTCGGCAAAGGCCAGAAATAAAGGTTATAATACTATCGATGGATCGGCTTTTTACTTGCTGACCCGGAAAGGCAGGGCGTCGGGATGGACATACCCACCAATCTGAAAGACCTGACGGTGTTCGAGTCCTTTCCTGGACTGTCGGTTCGCTACTTGCGGGAGAACCTGGTTGTTCCCTCTGAAACAGGAAGATGGCCACATTCTCCTGGCCATGGCCCAGCCTGAGGACCAGGGCCTGCAGGCGGCGATGGAGGTCGCGCTCAAGGCCCCGGTGGTTCCCGTCAAGGCGGCCGAGGCCGAGATTTTGGAGTTTATTCAGACTACCTATGAGCCGGAAGGCCCCATGTCCCGGCTGGTGGGTGATTTGGAAGCTGAAGAACTCGATGTGGAATCGGAAGAGACCTCGGAAATCGGCCATCTCCGGGATATGGCCCGGGAAGCCCCAATCATCCAGCTGGTCAACCTCCTGGTGCTCCGGGCGATCCAGTTGGGGGCCAGTGATATCCACCTGGAGCCTTACGAGGACACGTTCCGGGTACGTTATCGCAAGGACGGGATTCTCTACGAGGCGGAGTCGCCCCCCAAAGGCTTGCAGGCTGCGGTCCTCTCGCGCCTGAAGATCATGGCGCGCCTGGATATTGCCGAGCGCCGGTTACCCCAGGATGGCCGTTTCCGCCTGAAGGTGCAGGGGCACCACATCGATTTCCGGGTATCCACCCTGCCCACGCTGATGGGTGAGAGCATGGTTATCCGCATCCTGGACCAGGAGAAGGTGATCCTCAATCTCCACGGCCTGGGTTTTCCGCCCCGGGAGTTGCAGCTCTTTGACGAGTTGATCCACAAACCCTACGGCATGATCCTGGTGACCGGCCCCACCGGGAGCGGTAAAACCACCACCCTGTATGCCGCGTTGGAACGGATCAATTCGTCGGAAAAAAAGATCATCACCATTGAAGACCCGGTGGAATACCGGCTGGCCGGGGTGACCCAGATGCAGGTGAAACCGACCATCGGGCTGACCTTTGCCCGGGGGTTGCGCCACATCGTGCGTCAGGACCCGGATGTGGTGCTGGTGGGGGAAATCCGCGACCGGGAGACCGCCGAGATTGCGGTGCACGCCGCCCTCACCGGCCATCTGGTGTTTAGCACTCTGCACACCAATGACGCCTCCGGGGCGGTCACCCGCCTGCTGGAAATGGGCATAGAGGATTTTCTGCTGGCCTCGGCGATCCTGGGGATTTTGGCCCAGAGGTTGGTGCGCCTTATCTGCCCGGAATGCCGGGCGCCCTTGCCTGGCGGTTCCGACGCGGAAGAATGGCGTCTGGTCAGGAACGCCCTGGGCCCAGAGAAGCAACCGGAGCAGTTATTTACCGGCCAGGGGTGTCCCGCCTGCGCCCACACCGGCTATCAGGGCCGCTCGGGTATTTATGAGTTCCTGGTCGTGGACGATGCGATTCGTCCGCTCATCCTCCAGCGGGCAGATGCCAGCACTATGCGCCAGGAGGCCGTCGCTCAAGGCATGCAGACCATGGCGGCAAACGGCTGGAACAAGGTGGCCCAAGGCCTCACCACCGTCGAAGAGGTCCTGCGAGTGACCCAGGAGTAAGGCATGGCCATGTTTTCCTACCGGGCCACCGATGCCACCGGGAATATTATCCAAGGCACCCTGGAGGCCCGGGAGGAGCGTCAGGTGGTGGCGCACCTGCAGCAGGGGGGCCTGATTCCCTTGCGCATCAACCTGGCGGAGGCGGCCACCCGGTGGCAGGAGAGGCTACCGCTGCGGCGGGGCCGGGTACCGTCCAGGGAAATAGTGAATTTCACGCAGGAACTGGCGGCGCTCTTGAAAGCCGGCCTGCCCCTGGATCGCAGTCTCCAGGCCCTGGAGCACGTCACCTCCCGGTCGGCCATGAAGGCCATCCTGGCTCAGGTGCTCCGTGATTTGCAGGAAGGGAAGACCCTGGGAGAGGGCTTGAGCCGGGCCCGCATCTTCTCCCCCCTCTACGTCAGCCTGGTCCAGGCTGGGGAAACCGGGGGCTTCCTGGAAGAGGCCCTGGATCGACTGGGGGACTATTTAAAGACGGTGAGCGAGTTTCGCAGTTATCTCCTCACTGCCTTGATCTACCCCATGATCTTGGCCGGAGTGGGCAGTCTGTCCCTGGTCCTCATGCTCCTTTATGTGGTGCCGCGCTTTGAGTCCTTCTTCAAAGATATGGGCCAGAATCTCTATTGGAGCACCAGCCTGTTAATCGCCCTCAGCCATGCGTTACGTTCTTACTGGTGGTTAGGGGCGCTGTTGGCCATGGGGGCGCTCGTCGGGTTGAGGAGTCTGATCAAGAGCTCGGAAGGCCAGTTCCTGATTGATCGTTTTAAGATGAAAGCCCCCTTCCTGGGGGAGATGAGCCGCCGGGTCGCGGCGGTCTTTTTTGCCAAAACCCTCGGGACCTTGCTGGCCAACGGCGTCCCGATGGTATCGTCTCTCCGGGTGGTAATCGCCTCGGTGAACAACCGCTTCCTGGCCAAGTCCCTGACGGGAGTTCTGGCCAATGTGGAAAAAGGCCAGCAGCTTTCAGGCCTTCTCAAGAAGGTGGGTATGTTCCCGGAACTCTTCTTGCAAATGACGGCTATCGGCGAAGAGACCGGGCATTTGGCCGACATGTTGCTATCCGCGGCGGGCTCCTTGGAAAATGACGCCAGGTCGGCGGTCCAGCGGCTTTTGGCCTTGCTGGAACCGGTACTGATCCTGGTGACGTCACTGGTGGTGGCGTTCATCATCGTCTCGCTGCTGCTGCCGATACTCAATCTCTATGAGATCCAATTCTAGCCGGGAGGAATTGTGGCATTGACCAGGAAAGAGCGCCGCACCGGTGGGTTCACCCTCATCGAATTAATGATAGTCCTGTTCATTCTCGGCCTCCTGGCGGCCCTGGTGGCCCCCAGACTCATGGGCCGGGTGGGGAAAGCCAAGCAGAAGACGGCCCAGGCCCAGATACAGCTTTTGGCTACGACCCTGGACCTGTTCTATCTGGATGTGGGGCGTTATCCCACCGAGGAAGAGGGGCTGAAAGCTCTCCGGGATAAAGTGGACAACTTGCCTTCCTGGGGCGGGCCCTACCTGGATAAGGCGGTGCCCAACGACCCCTGGGGCCGGCCCTACCATTATAAATCTCCCGGCCAGCATGGCCCCTACGATCTCTATTCCCTGGGGGCCGACGGCGCGGAAGGAGGCGAAGGAGAAAACCAGGACATCACGAACTGGCAAGCCTCCCCTTAAAGGTCTAAATCTGCCGGTTCCGCCGATTTTAGGGGCAGGGATGCGGGTGGCAGTGGTGAACCCCAGATGAAACTGCCGAAGATTTTTATCAGTTCCCTGAGACCGGGACCGGGATCGAACCAGGACGCCGACTCGGCCCAGGCCGGGTTTACCCTGCTGGAGCTTATGGCGGTACTGGCCCTGATGACTCTTCTCATGGGTCTGGTGCTGCCCAGCCTGGTCCGCAGCTGGGAGCGGGAAAAGAACCGCGCCACCCTCCGGGAGTTAACCGCCACCCTGCGAACCGCCAGGAGCGAGGCGATCACCAGGGGTTACAAGGTGCGGCTGTTTCTGAACCTCAAGTCCGGCCGCTATCGGCTGGAAGGATCAGCCCTGGAAGGAACCCTAAGGGGAGTGCGCCTGACCGACGCCCGCCTGGTGTGGCAGGATCCGGAGAAGAGCCAGGGATATATCGCTTTTTTCGGGGACGGCAGTTCCAGCGGCGGTAAGTTGATGCTGGTGGAGCCCGCCGGGCGCCGGTACCTCCTGGAAGTGGAACCTATAACCGGCAAGGTCTCCTTGGTGAGCGAAGTCCAATAGGGCCATGGCACAAACGACATTTACCCGCGACGTCCTCCAGGGTCCGGCGCCACCGGTGTCCCGGCCGCCGACATCTGAGGGTTTCAGTCTCCTGGAAGTCCTGGTGGCCACCACCATAATGGGGCTGGTGATGGTGGTTCTGCTCCAGGTTTTAACCTCGGCCTTGCGGGCCCAGGAAGCGTCTTGGGGCCACACCCAGGCGGTGCTGGTAGCCGAAAAGGTCTTGCAGGAGAACTGCGAAATCAACACCCTGGCGGAGGGGACCTACCAGGGGCAGAATGGCCGGTATGATTATGTGGTGCGGGTCACCCCCCAGTACGAGTTGGCCGCCCCCTTTGCCGACAAGCGGATTCTCTGCTCCCTTATCCAGGTCACGTTGACCTGGCAGGAGTGGGGCAGGCGCAAGACCCTGACGCTCCAGACCATCAGGACGGTGGCTCAGAAGGTGATGTGACCCATGGCTCAGACGGGAAAAGCTGGGGGTAGCGCCGGTTTTACCTTGCTGGAGCTGATGATCGCCCTGACGCTCACCGGCCTGCTGTCACTGGTAGCTTACACTGCCCTCAGTCTCAGCCTCAAGGCTATGCAGCACGGGCAGGCGGCCGCCGACCAGGTCCAGGAACTCCGGGTCGGTCAGACCATCCTGGCGCGCACCTTGAGTTCTGCCGTCAGCGGTTCTCTTGACGAAGCGCACTACTTTATCGGCAATGCCCATGAAATGCGGTTTTTCACGCCGGTGCCTCTGGAATCTTACAATATGGGAGGTATTTATCACTGGCGGGTGTTGGCGGGGCGAGATGAGTCGGACCAACTGGTTCTGGCCGTGGAACAAACCAGGAATGTCAACTGGTTTCGAGACCCGGAAGGGGTGGAAGTCAAGCAGATAATCATAGGTCATCTGACTTCCCTCCGTTTTACCTATGGCCAGGGCGACGAGGAATATGAGACCTGGGATGCCGCCAAGGCCAGGGTCTTACCCGACTGGGTGAGGGTTTATCTTACCCAGAAAGGGCGAGAGCCCCTGGTCTGGTTTATCCACCTGCATGTGTCGGATTATAAGAATGACGCAACGGCTTACTAATTCACCGGCTTTGACCGTCAAGGAGGAAGGCTCGGTGCTCCTCCTGGTCATCCTGATCCTGACTCTGATCAGCGTGCTGATTTTGAGCTGGGCCCAGGAATGGCGTACCGAACTCAAGCTGGCGGGCAATTTTGGGGAAGCCCATAAGTGCCAACGGTTGGCCGAAGCGGGGATTTATTATGCCCTGGGGAAAATGATGACTGCCAAGACGGGGGACTCGACGGGGATGCGGGCCATGGGTCTCCAGACCAAGGAGGACTCCGGCGGCCCCTGGCTGGGAGACCAGCGGCCCCATGGGCTGGAACTGCCGGATGGCACAGTGGAGGTCACGATAGCCGACGAAGGCGGCAAAATCAACATCAACAAGGCCCCTGAGGGGTTGCTGACCAGCTTTTTTGTGGCGTTGGGACTTCCGGAAGCTCAAATCCGCACCATGGTGGATTCCCTTCAGGACTGGCGCACGTCGGGTAGCTACCCTCGTCTTTACGGGGCCAAAAGCGCTTACTACTTGAGTCTGGATCCTCCTTATGTCGCCAAGAACGGCAAGTTCGAGACGGTGGAAGAACTCGCCTGGGTGCGCGGTTTTGAGGCCAGCCCCTTGATTCCCCGCTTGAGCCGGTGCCTGACCGTTCAAGACACCCCATCGGGGATCAACCTCAATGCGGCCCCTCTGGAAGTATTGCTGGCCTTAGGATTTCCTCGGGATGCAGCCCAGAATATCATGGCTACCCGGCAGGCGATGCCTTTGCAAAATTTTCAAGAGATTCCCCAGGCCGGTGCGAATCCGTTGTTGAGCCAGGGAGCGCAAATATCTTTCCAATCCTCCCCTTTTTTTACGATTACCTCCACAGGTATGGTAAAGAAAAATAGGGGACGTCGAACGATCAGGGCAATAGTGCGCTTAGACGCAAACCAGCGGGTTCCCTGGAAAATTTTATCCTGGTACGACGGGTTTCCTGGATGAAGTTTAATCTCGGACAGAAATGGGAAATGCGGGGTAACCTGAGCCAGTGGTGGAGTGCTCTGACCGCCTCGGCGCTGACCGGCATGGACGGTCTGGGCGCCTATCTGGGAGAAGCAGGGCTTACCCTGGTCCAGGTTCGGAAGAGCCTGTCGGGGATCGAGGTGCGACGCTGGGGCACTTATCCGGTTGAATTCGGAAATACGGAAGAATTGGCCCGCGTCCTCCAGGAAACCGTATCGGCCTGGGCTCTGGAGTCATGCCCGGTCAGCCTGGCGGTCTCCCCTCACCTGGGCTTCTTCCGCCAGGTCTCCCTGCCCCGGGCCGCTTCGGAAAATCTGGCCCAGGTGGTGGCTTATGAACTGGACCGGTTTCTGCCCTTGCCTGCCGATTCCCTTTTATATGGTTTTCAGGTGCTGACGGAAACCGAGGCCGAAATCCGCCTCATGTTGATGGCCGTGCCCCGGGATCGGGTGGAGGAATGTCTGCGCCTGCTCACAGAGGCCACGCTGAAACCCGTTGCGGTAGAGTTGGCGCCGGCGGCGGCCGGCAAGGTCTTTACCTTGTCTGGCAGGCCCCTGCCCCCTTCCTGGCTGCTGCTCCATCTTTGGGGCGGCTCCTTTGAGCTGACCCACATTCAGGGCGCCAAGGTGAAAGCCTTCGCCCAGGGCCATAACCTCCGGGGCCAGGATTTATCCCGGGCGGTCCTGGCCCAGGTTGATGGCCTGGCGGCGGAGGGACCGGCACCCCGGGTTTTGGGTATCTATGGCCGCGGCGAGGCTGATTTCAGGGCCGGGGCCCTCAAGAAGTATGAACTGGAGGTGATCCATCCCAGTCACCTCGCCATCCCGGGTCTCCAACCGGATATGAACCTGGACGAGGTTCTGCCGGCAGTGGGCGCCGGCCTTTCCTGCTTCAGGCAGGCGCCTTTGGGAGTCAATCTCCTCCCCCCGGCGGCGCGGGCGGCCATCCAGTTGGGACGATTTTCTTTTACCGCCATTCTGCTCATGGTGGTTCTCGGCCTCACCTGCCTCTGGGGGGCCAGCGCTTTTATTCAAACCCGCCTCGAACTCTACCGGGTCAACCGGCAGATAGCCGGGTTGAGCCAGGAAGTCAAGGAAGTGGAAGGCCTTCTCCAAGAGAGTCGGGCCCTGGCCCAGCAGATGGAAAGCTTGCATAAGATCGCTCAATCTCCGGATAAGCTCACAATTCTCAAAGAATTGACCCAGCTCATCCCTACGAACACCTACCTGGTCAATCTGCGCCTCAGCAAGCAGTACGTGAACCTCAGCGGCATGTCGACTGCCGCCTCGGACCTGATCCCGCTGCTGGATAAATCAGGGTTGCTCAAAAAAACTGAATTTGCGTCACCCATAGTTACCGATGCCAACAAACTCGAGCATTTCAAAATTAAAGCAGAATTTTAAGGCCTGGAAGCGCTCGCTGGAGCGGCTTTCACCGCCACACCAGCGCCTGGTTTGGCTGGCGGGCGGAGGCTTGCTGCTGATTCTTTTTTACCTGGCAGTGGTGAATCCCCTGCTGAGCCTGACGGATTCATGGGGCCAGGAACTGGTTAATCAGAAGCGGGTCTTGGCTAAATATCAGAGCCTTCTGAAGAACAAGGCCCGGGTGATTGAGGCCAACAAGGTCATGAAGGCCACCCTGATCCGGACGGAAGGCCAGTTCCTGGCCGGGGCCAACCCAGCGGTGGCATCCGCCGACCTACAGGAGATCTTAAAAAAACTGACCAAGGACCAGGGGGTCCAGATGACCAGCGCTAAGGTCCTCCCGACCCGGGAAGCGGGACCTTATCTGGAGGTGCCGGTCCAGGTGCAATTGACCGCCACCATAGACCAGCTCCTCACCCTGCTGTATCACCTGGAGCACCATAAGAAACTCCTGTTTATTCCTGATCTGGACATCAATGCGCCGCGCTGGACCAAAGGGGACACAAAAGAGATCTCTTTGCAGGTCAACATGGTGATCTCCGGAGTCATCAAGAAAGGAGTGCCCAGTTGAATTGGCGGCGTGAACTCAAGCCGATGAATCTCCTGTTTCTGGCAGGCATTGCCTTCCTGCTGGTGGCAATCATTCAGATATGGTGGCCAGGGGGCAACGCGCCATCCCCCGCCGCATCCGCCAAGGGGCCTCAAGTGCCTAAAGCGCCTATCCTCAGAGACCAGCAGCCCCTGTCGGCCTTCCAGATGATAGCTGCCAAAAACCTGTTTAGTCAGGACCGTAAGCATTCCGGCGAGGCAGTTAGTAAGGTCCAGGACAGCCTGGAAGGTCGCCAGCTCTTGGGAACCATGACCATCGGCGACACGAAGGCGGCCATAATCGGCGGCAAATCTTTAGGGCACGGCAAGGCCATCGTCGGAAGTGGAGGCAGTCTATCTGGGAGAGGAATGGAATGGGTTTAAGGTACTTGAAATATTAAATGATTCAGTGACTTTTCATGGGAAGGATGGCCGAAAAACCTTAAAGTTTCCAGAATAGGGATTCCAGGGGAAATATAATGCAAAATCGCCTCAACTTCGTGGGGAAACATCTCAAGGGAGGATGGCTCTCGAGCTTCGTGCTCCTGTCGATCCTTCTCGGGGCTATGGGATGCGCTTCCCCCCAAACGGTGTCTCCGCCCCAGCCTCCACCACTGATCCGGACCCCGGTCCGGGTCATCGCGCCTTCTCCGAAGTCCCCGTCCCAATATGCCAAGACAGTGAGGGCGGCCAAAGCGGAGTCCCGGTGGGAGGAGGGCAACCTGGAACGTCTGACCACCCGCATCAAAAAAATGCCGGTGACCCGGCGCACCCCACTCAAAGGCGAGAAAGTCTATCACATCGACCTCAATCTCAAGAATGCCGACCTGGTAGAAGCCATCCGGGTCTTGGCCGACACCATGGGGCTTAATTACAATATCGATCCCAGGGTCAAAGGCACAGTCAATGTGCGCGCCTCGGGAGATTTGGGCAAAAGCGAACTTCTCTCGATCATGGAGACGGTCCTCACCATTAATGGCGCCACCATGATCAAGAACCAAGGATTATATAATATCGTGCCCGCCGACAAGGCGGCCACCAGGGGCGTGCCGGTGTACAGTCGGGGGGCAATTCCCCCGGGGATGCGAGCCCAGGTGGTCTTTTTGGAGCAGACCCCTGCCAAGGAAGTAGGGGCGGTGCTGAAGCCCCTGATGTCCCAGGCTGGCAATATCGAAGTGGCGGCCCATAATTCCTTAATCCTGGTAGATAATCCCCAAAACCTGGAAAAATTGTTGAAGTTGATTTATTTGATGGACACTCGGGCCTTGGCCGATACCGTAGTGCGTATTGTCAAGGTGCACAATACCGATCCCACCGAAATCATCGCGGAGATGGAGACCATTTTTTCAGCTTACGGCAACCTGACCCAAAAAGGCAAGGGGGGCTTCGGGGTCAGCTTCCTGCCAGTGAATCGCCTCAACTCTGTTATGATCCTGGCCAATTCTCAGCCCTTAGCCGAGCGCGCCCTCTACTGGGTAAGGCAACTGGATTCGAAAACTGATCTCCTGGCCAATGTCCATGTCTACAACGTCTTAAATTATAAAGCCAAAAATCTGGCCAACCTTTTAACTCAGGTCTATGGCGGGTCCGCCTCGGCCCCTCAGATCAAGGAGTCCAAAATTGGGGGCAGCGCCTCCTTGGCAACTTCCTCCATGGGAGGCCAGGGCGGCGCGGGCCAATCAGGGAGCATGATGGGCGCCGCCGGAGGGGCGTCGGGGATGGGCGGGACCGGTGGTACCATGGGAGCTATGGGAGCCACCGGAGGTACCGGAGCCGGAGCTACGGGAGCCATGGGAGCCACGGGTGGTGCCGGCGGCACCATGGCGACCTTGAAGGAGCGCGCTACCGGTATGGGGGGCACGGCCCAGGGGAGCAGCCCCAAAGAAGGGGTGCGGATTATTCCCGATGAAGAAAATAATCTCCTGGTGGTGGTGGCGCCGCCCCATGAATGGAATGTTATTTCCCGGATTCTCACGCAGCTGGACATCATGCCTCGCCAGGTGTTAAACGAGGTGCTGATCGCCGAAGTCCGCCTCACCGATGATCTCAAGTACGGCATCGAATTTTTGTTAGGCGGCGTCCCTTCAAGCGTTCAGAACTCCACCGGTACCACTACGGGGTCTACCAACACGACTGGCGCTCTGGTGACGTCCTCCGGACGACTGCCGTCGGCAGCACCACTGCCACCCCCACTACCATCTCCGGGGTAAATTTCAATTCCGCGGCTGGGGCAGCGTTTAGCACCGCCGGGGGGTTGACCTTTGTGGCGATAGACACCGCCAATAAACTGAAGGGGCTCATCAATCTTTTGGCCTCCGAGGGCAAGGTGGACATCCTGGCCTCGCCCCACATCATGGCGGCCAACAACCAGGAAGCCCGCATCATGATCGGCGAGGAGGTGCCCATCCTCACCTCGCAGTCGGTGCCCCTGATCAGCCAAGCCACCTCGTTCCAGACCTCCACCGTGCAATACCGCAATACCGGCATTATTTTGGTGGTGAAGCCCCAGATCAATGCCAAAGGCCTGGTGACCCTGGAGATCGCCCAGGAGGTGAGCGACGCCAAGAACACCACCACCGGGGTGGGCGGCACCCCCACCTTCACGGTGCGGCAGGCCCAAACCTCCCTCATTACCGCCGACAATCAAACCGTGGTTCTGGGGGGGCTCATCCGGGAAGATAATACCCACACCCAGGCGGGCATTCCCGGGTTGCGCAAAATGCCCTTGCTGGGGCCCCTGTTTGGCTCCGAAGGCGTGAGCAAACAGCGGACCGAACTTATCGTCTTGATAACCCCTCACATCATCTCTAACCTGGAAGAAGGGGCGCACATAACCCATGAAATGAAAGAGAAAGTCGGTCTCGATGAAGCTTTGCCCAAGCGGCTGGTGCCGGGAACTTCCCCCGCGCCTGCGGCGAATCCTCGGGAGCCGGCCCCGAAGCGTTATTAAGTTGAAGGTTCGTCAAGAACATGATATATAACGAGAAAACCTTTAGCCGGTTACAGGATCAATGGTTCTAGGCTGTGCGGATTGCCGCCGCCTGACAAGGAGCAGCCGCCATGAAGAGCAAGGTTCTGCTGGTAATTCTGGTTATGAGTCTGGTATGCGCCTGGGGAAGTGTGGGCGCGGCCGGGCAGATCGGTTACAGCATGCGGGGAGCGGAGAAGGGATTCGCCTCTAAACCCAATCCCGAACCTCCCAGTTCGGCGGTGATGGCCTTTGACGGCCTCATTGGCCGGCCCCTGGGATTGGCCACCACAGTTGTCGGTACTGCGCTCCTCGTGGTCGAGACCCCCTTTACCCTCTATTCCGATACCACCTCCGAGGCGGCCTGGGGGTTGGTGGGACGGCCCGCTGGGTGGACCTTCGTGCGTCCCCTGGGACGGGGCGCACCCGTATATGAAGAACAGGGAGTTTTTCGGCCCTAACTGATCCCAGGGCCGAGTTTGACTATCGAGAGATTCGAGTCCCCCCGGGCCCCAGGGCCTCGGGGGGACTTTTTTCATGACCCGGCCGGCTTGCGGGCGGGAATTTCACGCCCGGCCACGGACTTGGTGCGCAAACCTTTATCCCCCGCCGCTCAGCAGGTCGAGCAGCCTTTCTCCCCAGAAGAGATAGCAGCAGGCCCCCGCGGCCAGAAAGGGGCCATAGGGCAGGGAGATGGTACGCCACTGGCCCCGAGGGCCCGGGCCTTGAACCAGAACCCGGATCAGTCCGGCCAGGGTGCCCAGGCCGGCGCTGACCAGGATGACTATCGGCAGCGCTCCCAGACCCAGGAAGGCCCCGATCATGGCCATCATCTTCACGTCGCCCCCACCCAACCCGCGCCTTCCCGCCCATTTTTCATAGAGCCTGCCAATCCCATAGAATAAGGCCGCGCCCACCAGGGCTCCGGTAGCGGCTTCCGGGAAAGAGAGGCGGGGTAACACCAGGGACAGGAGAAGTCCCAGGATGGTGCCGGGAATGGTAATGGCATCCGGTAGCAGGCGGTGTTCCAGGTCAATGGCGGTCAAGGCCACCAAGGCCAGGCAAAACGGGGCATAGGCTAGAAGCAGGAGCCTGTCGGGAAAGGTGTGCCAGAGGGTCAGGGCCATGAGCCCCCCGGCCAGTTCCACCAGGGGGTAACGCCAGGGAATGGCGGCGCCGCAGGACCGGCAGTGGCCCCGGAGCCGGACGTAGCTGAGCAGGGGGATATTATCGTACCAGGCTATGGGTTGCCGGCACTGGGGACACCGGGAGCGGCCGGCCCACACCGATTCCCCCTGGGGCAGCCGGGTGATGAGCACATTTAAAAAGCTCCCCAGCGCCAGCCCCACCAGCCCGGCCAGGAAAAAGTCCACCGTCACCCCAGAGGCGCCCCGGCGGTCACACCGGAGACCTCAATCGAAGGCCAGGTTCAGGCTCGCCACCCTGCTCATGGGCATGTTCCAGTAGCCCAGGTCTGTGGTGCCTTCAATGAGAAAATTCACGTACACCTCTCCCTGGAGCCTCTCGCCGCCGGTCAGGGTGATAACCCCATGGCGATAGGTGTCCTGGATCGGGCCGGAGAACCGCACTGCCGACACCTGTTCCAGGGGTATCCACGTCAGCGTCCCGCTTTCTCTGAGTCGCAGTTCCTGCCTGGTGCCTGGTATCCGCAGCCCCTTTACATAAAAAGCCATGCCATCCTGAGTAACTACGAGGCTGGGGGAAACTGGCGGGGGCGGCGGCTTCACCGCCTGGGGATTGCAGGCGGACAGGGCCAGGAGGCAGCCGGCAAAAACGGCCAGCACCGTTAGGGTCTTCACTGCACCAAGTAAACGACGTGCTTTCATCTTCCTATCATCTCCGGCATAGTCTGGAACCTTCAAAGATGCCTAAGGCTGACTGGGGAATAATGCTGTAATATCTACCTATTGTTTCATATCACAAAATGCCTTCCCATAAAGGAATTTTTTCCCCGTTAGCTGAGCTATTTCCCCAGAGGTGAAAATCCCAGCCATTGCCTCCTGATCTTGGACAAGCACCACATGACTCGCCGATAGCCTGAACCATGCCTCATTAACCGGGACTATCGGTCGCCTTGACAAAAGCCCTAAGGATGTGACACATTAGCTGTCAATGCGTTGGCAGGGCTCGCTAAGATTAAAGATATTTTTAATGCTGGGGGTGTTTCTCCCCCTGTCATCCTGCACCTTTCTCAGCAATCAGACCTCTATCCAACAGTATCCTCAGTATCGAGGCATTAAACGGGTCGCCATTTTTGTGCAACGCTGGCCCGCTTATTTGCAATTGCCCAACCAAAATGACCCCGGAGCCGATTTTATTAAGAAGTCGACGCTTTTTACGGGCCCGTGGCAGCCTGCCGGCTTAATCAACCCCCGGGCGGTGGATGTCCAAGACATCAATGATGACATGGCAGCAGCCCTTCTCATCCAGGTCCTCACCGAAAAAGGGTATCAACCGTTCTTGTCAGGGGTCTTGCCTCTCCAGCCCGGGCCCATAACCGTTGAAGAGATAATGGCGAAGTGTGAGGCAATGAATCGCGGCGTCGATGCCATCCTGTTTTGTTTTTATTCCCCTACCGTTTACTTTGCTGATGCTCAGGCTACCCCGAAAGATCATCAAAAGCGGTCTTATAGCCTGCAGGAGATTATCGAGATTCTCAACCCCGGGGGCAATTATGTCACGTGGGCGGGGCCCAGGGCAGCCCAGGCTCCCCCGAATTCCATCAGCCATGCCTTCATTTTTGTTTCGCTTACTCTGTTTAAGGCCCTGGATTGGCGACCACTCTGGGAGGTGGCCGACTCCCATATCGGCGGCAGGATGCGGGTCAAATTGGCCCAATGCCCTCCCGCATCAACGGACCAGAATTATCCGGCGGATGCGGGCATCATTCAACGGCTGATGTGCAACAATCTAACTTGCCGGCTTCGGCACTTGATTCCCGACGCCTTTTAAGATGGGGTGCGCTGCCCTCAGCTACTCGATAAAAAGCTTGTCACCCACCAAGCTTTATCTTATCATTTTCTTGCAGCCTCCTTACAAATGGCAAGTTCCCCTCTAACAAGCAGAAATAGGATTGTATTATGGCGGCAAGAAAAATAATCAGCATCCT
The DNA here is from genome assembly GCA_963747645.1 of uncultured delta proteobacterium. Taxonomy (GTDB): domain Bacteria; phylum Desulfobacterota; class Desulfobaccia; order Desulfobaccales; family 0-14-0-80-60-11; genus 0-14-0-80-60-11. Next base: position 196,465 of record CAVVFW010000012.1, read on the forward strand.
TTTGGCCTTCATGATTTTTCTGCCCCCGACCCAGGGATGGGGTCAGCCACTGGAAGATCAGGCGCAATTTTACCTGCAGAAAATCGGACCGGTTCAGGCGCCCTCTCGTCAACCTGGACCATTGCCCTCGACTCAACCCCCAGTCCAATCAGAATTGCCGCGGCAGATAACCACTTCCCCGCAACCAGCCCAGGTATTAACCACTGCTCCCCGGCAGCCCGAAGAGATCTCCGCGGTGGAACGGCGGGCCTGGACGCGCATGATGTTCGTCAAGCAGTTTGGTTATAGTTTTTTTTATCAACCGCCCGCCTCTTTCCTGCCGGTACAGGCCGTGCCCGTGGGTCCCGATTATGTGATTGGCCCGGGCGATTCAATCCGGATTATTATTTGGGGCAGCGTCCAGGGTGAATATAACCTCACGGTGGACCGAAATGGTCAGGTCGACATTCCCAAGGTAGGAGTGGTCCATGTCAGCAGCATGACGTTCAAACAGCTACGCGAGGTGATGGACCGGGAATTTGCCCGGCAATATAACAACTTCCAGATGAGCGTCACCCTGGATAACCTGCGGACCATTCAGGTTTATGTCGTCGGGCAAGCCCGATTCCCGGGTAGTTATGCGGTTTCTTCTTTATCGACGCTGGTGAGCGCTCTTTTTGCCGCCGGCGGCCCCAGTAAATCCGGTTCCATGCGCGATATTCAGGTGCGGCGGGGCGGGAAGGTCATCACACACTTTGACATGTACGACTTTCTCCTCCGGGGGGATAAGAGGCGGGATATTCGCCTCCAGTCGGAAGACGTCATCTTCATCCCTCCCGTCGGACCTATGGTGGCCATCGGCACCCCCAAAACCGATAAAGAGATCGGCGCCGCGCTGAAAACCCTGGCCCGGCTGCAACTACAAACTGAAGACCCCCACCAAGGCTATTCCCAAGGAACGAGAGCCCCGGAGGTGAACTGGAGGAAGCAGGAAGATCTGCGTATTATGGGTCGTAATTCCGAACCCAATAATGCTTCTTCTGGACATTATCTGGACCAGGAGGTTATCCAAAAAGAGGCGGAGTTTGAACGGCGTTATGGCATCAGCCTGACGGAAGCGGTAACCAAACTGGCAACAAGCAAAGGCCTGGATCTTGGCGGGCCGGTTAAGGTCCAGGGAATTTATGAACTGAAAAACGAAAGAAATCTCAGCGAACTGCTGGCCTTAGCCGGCGGTCTGGGGGATACCGCCTTCAAAGGCCGCGTCCAGGTGCTGCGGGTCCAGGGGCGCCAGTCGATGGTTTTGCTGGACGAGGACCTGGAAAAAGTAATCTCCCGACGCAAGGATTTCCGGTTGGTTGATGGAGACCTGGTGGAAATCTTCGGGGTGCCCGGGTTGGTGGAAAATAAGGTGGTCATCGCCGGGGCCGTCAAGAATCCCGGAGAGTTCGGGTTTCGAGATAATATGCGGGTTAAGGATTTGATCGGTTATGCGGGAGGCATACTGCAACAGGCCGATAAGAGGGAAGCCGAAATCACCCGGGTGAACATTACCCCCCAGGGCCCTGAAACGACACGCTTTTATATCAGGCTGTTTGGCGCCTTGAATAATATGCCCCGGGACAACGTGATCCTCAAGCCCAACGATTATGTCTTCATCCGAACCGTGCCGAATTGGGATATCTACCAAACCGTGCAGATTGCCGGGGAAGTCAAGTCCCCCGGGACCTATCCCATCAGAAAAGGGGAATTGCTGAGCTCGGTCCTGGCCCGGACAGGGGGATTCACCGACAAGGCTTTTCTGCTGGGAGGGGTGCTCATTCGGGAATCCACCCGAGTATTGCAAAAGCAACAGTTAAAGGCGGCCATCGACCGCCTGGAAGCGCGGGCATTAGCATCAGCCGGAGAGAAATCCGGGGGCGCTCTGGATGCAGAGGAAACCAAACGTATCGAGGTCGCTGCCAAGGAACAGCAAATGCTCATCACCTCCCTGAGGAAGGTGGAACCGTTGGGCCGGGTGGTAATCCAACTGGAGGATCCGGAACGCCTTCGGGGGACTCCTGATGATATCATTTTGCAAGGGGGGGACATATTGACGGTTCCCATGGCCCCAGGAACGGTGAATGTCGTGGGTGCGGTCTTTGCCCCTACTGCCCTAGTCTATACTCCTTATAGGACGGTAAAAGAATATCTCACCATGGCCGGGGGCACTACGGAAATAGCCGACGACAAAGAAATTTATGTGATTAAAGTCAATGGCGCCGCCGTGAGCCGCAAAGGCTTCTCCTGGCTGAGAGCCAGTTGGGACGGGAGTAAATACGGCTACCATCCCGGCGGCATAAGTTCCCTGACTCTCGACCCGGGGGATACTATCGTGGTGCCTGAAAAGTTAGAACGGATCGCCTGGCTCAAGAATTTCAAGGATATCACCACCATTTTAGGTAATATCGCTTTAACCGCCGGGGTGGTTCTGGTGGGCCTGAAATAAGGCGGTTAAGGAGGGCATCGCCTTTTGTCGGGGATACCCTGGTGGAACTTCAGGCCATCAAACGGTCAATGTTTGGGCCTCGGCGTTGAATCCATCGTCGTGGTTTATGATCGCTATTTTCCCTTCAAAAATTATCTTGCCCAGGTAGGCGCGGTCCCACCAAGCAGGCCGATGTCAAAAACATGTGTGTGGCCAAGGTTAACGGCTTGGCTTTAAGCGGGAAGGCTGGTTTTCTGTTTCATAACAGAGGAAACTCGGTGCGCTTAAACCCGATACATATCTTCGTGGCGTCCGAAGACGGTCAACGGGTCGCCAGGCTCAAGCAGATCAAAGATATCGCCACCATTCTCGGCCTACCCGCGGTGACGACCGGCGTGGTTTGCGGCCCCCTCATATCGGCTGCGATGGTGGCAAAATGCGCCTGATGGCGGTCGCTTTGATAATCATAACCTTCCTTGGAGTTTGGGGGGCGGAAGAACCGGCCCTGGCTGGCCCGTTCGGTAACACGAGCAATGTACGCATATTCAGGATTACGGCGTGCACCTATATACCTATTAGCGCCGCGTTCATTGCTTACTATGTGTATAAAAACAGCCCCGCCCAAAGGGCCAAAGGTTATCCGGAGGAATTGGGGCCGGGGGAGTGGTACCTTGCCCTCTACACCGGCCTCTCCTATCTACCCTCGGCGGACTGGAAGCTTGCCAACAATTTTCCCCCCCCTTTATCAACTATCACTGGGCTCCCCTTGGGAGGTGCGGCTCAGTATGCGGGAAGAACGGCCAAAAATGTTCACTATGAACCAGGCGTGCTGGGAGGAATAAAATTCGGCCGGTATCTTGATATGTGCCCCTGGTTTGGTTGGGAAATGGAGACAAATTTCTCCCGCAACCGGATCCGTGGGAACCAGGGGCGCTTATCGCCCCCCGTGCCAGGAGTGTCACCTAATCTGCTGGGTGGATCTGATTGGTTTATGATCTGGGACCTGCAAACCAATCTGTTGGCGCGCTACGGCTTCCTTAAAGATAAGGAAGTCACCTTCGGGCGCTTGCAGCCATATGTGGGGATTGGCCCCGGTTTTGAAATAATCTATGGCAGATGGGACTCCTCAAAAAACTTCGCTATCGAGACGATGGCCGGGGTCCGTTACCTGGTCACCCCCAAGATCGCAGTCTTTTGTGAATACAAGTTCAGTTACCAGTTTACTGTGGAATACGGGGATTTTTTGGCTGCTAAATATGGTTATGGCGGGACCTTGACCTTCGATGTCCCGCATCACCGTTTTGTTATCGGCGTTTCCTATCATTTCAAAAATCTTTACGGGAATTAAAGGCAGGCGTTGCTGCAGAAAACTACCGAGGAAGTATCGAGGTCATTTCCCTGGCGCCCGTAATGATAGCTGTTCAGGGGCGCCAGACTATCGGCTTTTGTTAGGATGTTGTTCACCGCTATACTGCACAAAATTTGCGCACACATTCCGGACAAAATCCTGGGTTTCTCTAATGGGGGGAACATCTTGACGCTGGCTCACCCGGTTCGGGCCGGCATTATAGGCGGCCAAGGCCAGGGGCAATCGATAATTGAATTTTTCCAAGAGCATCTTCAGATAGCGCGTGCCTGCCCAAACATTTTCTTGCGCATCGTAGGGATTAACAACCTGCAAATCTTCGGCCGTACCCGGCATTAATTGCATGAGGCCCTGAGCGCCCTTGGGAGAAGTGGCTTCGGGATTGAAGTTGGATTCCACCTGGATGACCGCTTTGATCAACGAGGGAGGAAGATTATGTTGTCGGGACACTTCATGAATCAGAGGTTCCAATTCCCCGGGAGAGGGCCGATGGCGGCCTAAGGGGTGCGGGGACCGGTTGCGGCGGGCACGCTGGGTGGCTGAAGGAGTAGTCCGGAGATGATTGGAGAAATAGTAGTAAATTACCCCATCTTTGCAGACCCGCACAAAGGGTTCCGCAGAGGCTGGTGGAATAGACCCTAACCCGAGGCAGGGGAATAGGAGCAATACCAATATAAGGCTCGCCAGCCTAACCGGGTGGAAAGAGATCCTCCCCAGCTTCAGCCTTGCCGAATCAATCATGCCCTCTTCCAAGTTTAAGGTATTTATAGAGTAACGATTAGCAAATAAGCTCGATCCCGTCAAGGCGAATGTGAGGTAATCATGGTTGGGGTTAATCTTTCCAAGGATTGGTTTACGTTATGTGTTGAATGAGCGGGATCTCTATCTGAATGGACGGGGCTAAGGACCCACGGCAGAGTGTGGTGAGTCGGATGGCCGCATCCAGGCCCTTGGCCAGAAGGGCATCTTTCTCGGCAATCTGGTCCTTGGGAATAAACACCCCTTCGTCGGTGATCATTCTTACGTAATGGTCCCGGGCTGCGTCCTGGAGATCGCCCAAGGTTCAGATCTTCCTGGGAGTGGAGTTTTTGTTCATGATTGAGTTGGGCGGCCTTATGGGTGGGAGAGCCGCACCGGGCAGCAATCCCCGGGGGGATGATTTCGCCCCGGAGGTAGCGGCGCTCGAATTGGTGGGGGCGGCGTAGGAACATTCCCAGCATCGATTGGGTTATTGCTTCCATCTCGTTTCACCCCGCAATCATAAAAAACCTGCCCGTCCGCCTACCGCAAGCTCCATGAAATTGTTCTTCCCCGGTCAGCGGTACATCACTTGTCGATACCAATTATGAATGGCAGCATAGGGCCGGGAGAACTTTGAGCCCTCTGGTTTCCCGCAGAACCGACCAGCCGATTCATGTCCTCCATCATCTACTCCTCGGACAGCCGGCCCCTGATAGCCTTGCTCATGGCCGCCTTGAAAGACAGACCGGATCGAAAACCGGGTGTTTCAACAACCGCCATTGCTCATAGGCCTGTCCGGATTTTCTCTTCACTTTTCTGTTGCGTTCGGTGTATGATGGCGTACGCGGCGGAAGGAAGCCCAAGGAAAGAACGCCAGACAGAGGCTCACAACCGTGGCGTCAAGCCTGAAAAGCTTATTTTTGAACTTGAATTTGTGCTTCGGGGCAAGCGGCTGGCAGCCTCGGTACATCAGGCCAAACAGCGCCTCAAAGAAGCAGGCGGGGCGCTGGTTGTTGGCATCGGCAAAGGTGGAGCGGGCTACCGGCTTGACTCCCAGGCGATAGAGGCTCATTATCCGGGCTTTCAGACTGGAGATGCCGTCCCGCAGGCTGACTCGGGCCGTGAGTTGCTTGGAGAGTAGATGCACCAACCGGCTCCAGCGGGTAAAAGACCGGGCTTTCCGGCCAGTGCGGTGCTCGGTTTCCAACTCGGCAAAATGATGTCTCGGAATAAGTTTAAGCATCTGATGCAAGATTGTGTTACAATGGGCCATAATCCGAATTATCCTTTCTGTCTAATGCGTTATGGCTAACCGATTCTGACAGATTCCGGGAGTTTTCTGACTTTTTTAATCAATTAACCGGACAGTAATGTTCTGCCGTGATTCTTTGGTTTCACCAGCGTGATATCTCAATATAAGGATTTTGAGAGATGGATTTTAATCTTAGAGAAAAGAGTTCTACTCTTCTCAATTTTATCCACACCATAGACTGCCTTTTGGTGGTCGCCATTCTCTGGTTATTGGCTAAGATATTCAAGGTGCCGTGGACTGATTATTATTTCAATTTAGCGATTGGAATCATTTATTTTGAGCTGCGTCTGTTTTTATTCAGTCAATTTGTATCGGCCATGGCGGGGCATTAAATTTTATAGAGAATTTCTTGCGATCCTGGCGGCCTGGGGGATATTCGCCAGTATCATATTATCTTCATTTTTTCTCTTCAAGATTTCAGACCAGTATTCTAGGTTGCTCATCTTGAGTTGGCTAATCGTGAGTCCAACAAGCATTTTCCTGTTTCATCTTATAGCGAGAAAAATACTCGGCATTATGCGAAAGCGGGGGAAGAATTTAAAATTTGCTGTTATCGTCGGTGCCGGCGATCTTGGCTTAAAACTTACCACGCATCTTGAAGATATCCCCTGGGCAGGCATCAAGATAAATGGCTTTTTTGACGACAAGAAAAATGACCAAAGTTTATTCAACCACCACCGGGTATTGGGCACCATTCCTCAACTGCCGGATTATTTGAAAGAACATAAAATTGATTACGTTTATATCGCTCTGCCCCTACGAGCAGAATCTAAAATAGTTTCGATCCTTAAGGAGTGCAGGGCCCTTGGAGCCCAGATATTCATGATCCCCGACCTTTTTGCCTTTGATATTTTTAATGCTAAATTGCAAACATTGGGGAGAATGCCTATCATAAATTTTAATCCTGATTACCGATGGAAAAGGAACTTTGATATCGTATTTTCAATATTATTAATTATATTTTCATTGCCCCTCACACTATTAATTGCGGTATTGATTAAGTTGGAAGATGGGGGGCAATTATTTTATGGATCTAAACGTATAACTACAGCTGGCAAAAAGTTTAACTGCTGGAAATTTAGAACCATGGTAACTGATGCTGATGTTCAATTATGTAATATCTTAAATACTTGTCCAGATGCTAAAAAAGAATGGGACTTGATTTTTAAGTTGCGAAATGATCCGCGGGTTACGAAGTTGGGAAAAGTACTGAGGAAGTTCAGCCTTGATGAGCTCCCACAATTTGTTAATGTATTAAAAGGTGAAATGAGTATTGTTGGGGCAAGACCGGTGGAGTTTGACCAATTAGTTCAACATTATCATGAAACTGCCGGATTATACTGTTCAATCAAACCTGGCATTACCGGACCATGGCAAGTTGGCCCGAGGGGTGATATGGAGGATTATACAGAAAGAGTTGAATTGGATGTATGGTATTTGCAAAACCTCTCTTTTTGGCTTGATTTGAAGATTATTTTCAAAACCATTGCCGTTATGGTCCATGGCAAGGGAGCATACTAAGAGCCTTTACATTCGGACCTGGAGGGAGTGACTTAGGCACGGTGTCCTGGCACACCCTACTTCTCCATTGATGTAACAGGTCAGTCTCATAAGAGGAACTGGGATGGGATAAGGGGACGGGGGAACGGCGTTGGGTCACCCCAAATTTCCGTCTCTGGAAGCTGTGCCCAAGGGCTTCAGCCCACCACTTCATGCCCTGGAATGGGCCCCAAATTGGCTCGTCGGAGGCGGCGGGGACGGCGGCGGTTTAACGGAAAAGGATACGAGCAGAAACCCAGTCACGGGGATGATCTCAAATCAAGTCTGATTCAGGACATTTTAATTGTTGATAGAGGGCTAAGGTCTTGTTTCCCATAGTTTGAAGGGTGAATGATTTGGACTTTTCCAGAGAGGCTCGGCCAAATTGTAGACATTTCTCTGGGCTTACCACTAGTTTGCTCAGGGCTTGAGCAAATTCTGCTACATTTCCCGGCGGAACAAGATAACCGTTTACCCCAGAATCCACAATCATGCCGGTGCTACCGAGCCTGGAAGCAACAATTGGCAGTCCTGCAAAGAGGGCTTCTATCAAGACATAGGGCATCCCTTCATAGGCGCTTGACAAGGTCAAGATGTCAAAAGCTGGCATCTTAAAAAAGCCATTCAATGGGCCCAGTTCCCGCACGCGGTTTTCCATCCCAAGATCCCGCGCCATATCCAATAACGTGCCCCTCAACTTACCTTCGCCCACGATCGCCAACATGATTTTGACTTGAGGGAATTGCTTGATAAGAATTCCTACAGCCTGAAAAAGTATGTGTGGAGCTTTTTGCTCTTCCAGGCGTCCCACGAAGCCGATTACGAACTCACCTTCGGCAAAATTAAATTGAGCCCTCGCGGTCTTGCGATCAGGAAGATCGACCGGTTCAACACCATTAGGGATATGCATTAGCTTTTTTGCAGGAATTCCCAGCTTCCGGGCATGCAACCGTTCTGCTTCAGAAACCACAATTATCATATCCGAAAGATAACTGAGAACCCTTTCTATTTGGCCATATATTTTTCTTAAAACCCGGCTGAGAAAAGGATTCATGCTATAGAAAGCGTTGGGAGTATAGATCTTGCACCCTGGCATACCGAGGCCTGCTAAGCGAACCAAAGCCCCTCCCTTGGAACTGTGGCCATGGATAATATCAAACGGTCCATGCTTGTGCGCGTATCTCCTGATAAATATGACCGCCCTAAGATCTGAAAAGTGAGGATGTCGGTGCATTTTAAGGGCGACCGAATGAAGTTTGCGATTTTGCGACAGCCCCCCTTTAAATATATTATCCATACGCCTATGAGAATAAATAAGATGAACTTCATGCCCTTCATTGAGAAGAAACCTTGACAGATTAATAACATGCAAGCCTACCCCTGCATTAGAGGCTTCCGTTACTTGTAATATTTTCAATTTCTTACCCAATAAAGACTTCATAACCAAGTTATGGTAAAATTATCCCTGAATAGTTCAGTTGACTTTTGCCTATCGCGGTTGCATGCCGCTATTTTAGCCCTCAGCTTGGCGGACATGGGTATAATGCATGCCAACTCTTCGATGCATTTTGACTGAGCCTAAAAATAAGCCCGCCGCCATTCGCCGATATTCCGGTCTTAATTTAATTGCTGGGCTGTACCCATTTTGCTGGAAATCCCGACTAAAAAGTTTTCCAATAGGATAAGTATAATGATCAATCCACCAGTTATTAGGGTTTTAGGTTCAATCAGGTTGGCGAATCGTCCCATCTCAATAATATACAGTACAAACCAATATAACTGTAAGCAAAGGGTCGCCAAAAGCACGTCATCCTTTTTTATATAATAAACACATATTCGTCCTAAGAGTCCAAAATAGAACCCTAACATGACATTTATCAGCAACGCATAGCCAGAGCGGGAAAACAATAATAAGAATGGCAGGATAGCCGGCAGCAAAAGAGATACCCTTATCGATGCTAGTTTGGACGGCTGTCGTATTTGCCCCGAGTAAGAACATCAATCTATGCATTCCTTCCAGCAAATCTCGAACATGCCATGAGGGATCTTGCATACCCCAGACAACTTTTTCAAATGCCCCCCACCATAGATGCCCCTGCAGGGCAAGGGCCCGATAAAAAATGGCATCCCAGATATCCAGATCTCAGATTTAGCACAGCAGCAAAAGGGTTGAACATAGAATATTGATAATAAATGACCATCAAGAGCACGACAATTATAATGGATAAACTACCAACAGCAATTATAATATTCTTTTTTGTAATTTCTCTTTTGGACATGATAAAGACAGGCAAAGAGAACGCAAAACAGGCATATATAATGGGACCAAACTTTTGGCCAATTAAGACTAAATAAATTAAATAAATGAAAAAGATGATCCATAAAAGTCGCGCTGATTGCTGATATTTATAATATCTTGCAAGAAGTAATCCAATTATAATAGGAATAAACAAGCTGGTATTGCCAAAAAAGTTATGTAAAAATGGAAACCGGCAGACTTTCCAGTAATCAAACCTGAATATCGATGGATCAAAGAAGGGAACAGGGGAAAGAGCCAGGTTAAAATAAAGGATGCCCAGACAGATTGCCAAAAACAGAAGCCAGGGGAGCCTCGTGGGGGCGGTGATTTCAGACACTCCTCCCTCCCCTCCTGGATCAGTTCCGATTTCTAATCGCTGATCAGGACCTTGCTGAGTGTCATATTTGGGTTTTAAGGTGATTCTCATCGCAAAGATAAAAGCCACGATGAACAATATCCAAAAAACAATAAAAAATAGAGAGGCATAGTTTAGTACTCCAAATTTATCCTCTTCTACGATATAGCATCCCGACTCAATATATAAACAAGAGACTAATGTTGGAAAAAATACAAATAAGAGAGGAATTAACGAAAGATACATTATTCGGTATCTGATAGCCGACCGTACCAGATAATATGCGGTCATGAGACCCATTCCCATGATAAATATCGCATATAATCTATACAAGGTGGACCTCTGTAGCGTTAAAGAATTTAATAAGTTGAGAACTTTCGTTGCGATCGCAATCCATTTTTTCCAGGACAAAAGCTAAATCGATGGTCCAGCACTCCACGGTATTACCAAAGATCATCTTTAGGTTCGGCAAGGCGCTGGAACATAATGACACTACATGAGTAAAGTGACGTTCCATAAAAAGTTCTTCTATGGGGCCATCCCAGTTCAACAACAGCATACCTTTCTCAACAGCCCTTTGACTGAAAAGCCCTTGGGTGGGATCTATATGGTGGGGTTTATAATAAATCTGGGATTGGGGACCGGCTAATTTTAACGAGAATTCCATAAGGCGATCGGATGATTTCGTATAAACGTCATGAGCTACCAAGTCCACGATTGATTCTTGTCCCAAAACCAGGACATCCCGCTCGGCCCTCTGGTTCATAGTGGTTTTGGGAATACGGATGGCTTGGAATTTTTGCGGGTAATCCGAAAGGTGCTCCATCCCTAAAAGATAATGTCCCCGAACCTCTGGCCGGTCCACGCCGTTTATCAGCCCGTGGTAGGGAACAAACCCCCATCGCATAACTCCCGCCAACAAGAATTTAGAAAGATTACGGAGCCAGCGTTTGCCAGCAAACTTACAAGAAAAATAGTTGAGTATGCCATCTTGGAGTACGTTAAACTCGATGGTTTTATCCGACTTGTAATGAAAAAATATATAGTTGGACAAAAACTCGTTAAGATGAGCAAACCATATTTTCTTTTGGGGGTATTCACCAATTCGTTGCCGGAGGATTTTGTAAATTCGTTTGGCGTTGACAACCTTAAAGTACTGTGTTTTCAACGATTGAGATTTTGAAAAATTGCTACACATCTGTTTAGAGATAATTTCATCCCAGTTTTCATTGTACTGCTGTAATTTACCAGGGCCATTTACGTCGACGAGTAAATTATAACTTTCCTCTTCCACCAGACCATCCCGTATATATTGTGCCATTAATATATGGAATGGCGTTTGGCATATAAATATATTGAGTGTTTTATGCTTGCCAGAGCATAAATATCTATGGCTAAGAATATCCTGCATTATCATCACTCTTTAAAGTAATCTTAATGATATTTATACTCCGTGTCCGTTACTGTAAAGTTCATATCATTCCGAATAGTGCCTATAATCTCTCAAGGCGTCCGAAATTATTTCTTATTATATTATTTTATGATTTAAAAAATTGTTCTCTAGTCTTCCACTTCAAGCTATCTGTCCAGTTCCATTACGTGCCCCTCAAGATTTAAAATAATTTATTATTTCTTAAAAGGATTAGCAGGGTATGCAGGCAAAGAATTCTTTTTCAAAAAAACAACTGAGACTCGTTCATCAGGATCATCTATATCTTTATTCTCGCTATGAGAAAAGAACAACTTATAAATGATTGTGTATTTTGGATCCCAGGCAAACATATTTGCATAATTCATCTTGTAAGTTTGAATTCGCTGGTCATGTTTGTATTCATTGCGATAAGGGAAAGGTGGATCAAAATCCAAAATTGTCATTATGCCACCTTCGGAGAGAACCCGATCGCCTTCCTTGGCAATACTAAATAAATCACCTCTATCACAGAGATATAAACAAAATCCGAAGATTACAAGGTCAAATTTACTATCCGCAAAATGGCAGTCTTTCTGCCGTACCCTGTTGTAAAAATATTTTTGGAAAATTCTTTCCCCCCTCCATTATAGCGGTTTCAGATGGGTCAATTCCGCAACATTCAGCGTTGTATATAGCCTGGAGAGCATTTAAACGCCAACCATTACTGCAACCAATTTCTAAAATGCATTCAGGCTTTAAACCAAGGCTTTGCACGCTACAAATTAATTTATCTTTATTACATATATCATTAATTTTTTTATTATTTCTTTTGTAGTATTCATCCCCTTCTTTCTGACAAAATATATCCTTTTGGTCCATATGATACTCCCCAATATATCTGATGCAGCCCAAGCAACTATTAGCCTTCTGATTTTCCAAATGATTTTAAGCAGCTTCCTTACACGCCTCGCCTTTTTTAAAGCCTGCCCGTTACCTTCTCTGACGAGATATCTTATCTTCCACTCTTTAAAATATCTAACTTACAGAGGAAGAGTGCGATCTTCCCGCAGGGATCATAGCATCTTGATACTTATAGGAATTCTTAAATATTATCATCATCTGGGTCTTCTTAAATTACTGCCTGCGTCAGGAGATCCGAAAAAGTTTGGATTCCTTTTGCCTTTCCCCTTAAAGCAAGCTCAGCGGCCATAAATACCTTTTCAATATAACCAAAGCTAATATTTTCTGCATTAGATTAAAGCGGCTCAGGACCGGTTTTGAGCAAACTTAATGATTTCCCCAGAAATAACGTCAGGGCGGCGGCTACGGTGGCAAGGGCGGCGCCGAATTTTCCGTATCTTGGGACTAGAAACAGATTTGCAGCCACTGCTACGGCAAAGGCAAGAAGACCAGAGAATGATTATCATCCGATCGATCCTCCGAACATAAAGCCCCAAATGGGGGACAAACGTAATCGTCATAATCGAAGTAGCAACAATCAGGACCCAAAATGTAGAAAGACTGCTCGCATAAATAGGTCTACCGATTATAATCAGAACATAAGGGAAACTAACAATCAAAATAATCGATATGACCAACACTACTAAAATAATGCCGCGTGATAGCCGACGCATTAACTGACGGTAATCATCCATTTTTCCGGTCTGGTACGCAAAGATGATCTTGGGATATAAGATCGCCACCACACCAGCCCAACAAAATTGTTCTATCACCCTGGCAAAACTGGAGTAAAAGGTGTAAACACCAACGGCCTCTAAACCCCAAAAATATTTTATGGCATAACGGTCGACACTCATTATTCCCCAAATAGCTAGCGTAGACCAAAGAAAATTGAATCCGGTTCGCATCCCCCGCCGAAGCCACGGCCAATCCACGGGAAATTTTAAGACACCTGCCCACTGCAGGTGGCGCAGATAGTAACCACAGAGGAAAATCCCACTCAAACTTCCGACTGACCAAAATAACCATAGAGAGGATAAGTGTCGCTCTCCGGGGAAACAATACATAACGGCCACTAAAGGAAAAACCCAAATACCGTCCCGTACAAAAGCAATGAATGAAGCTTGAAATGGCCGAGATAACGTAGTCAGAATATTGCATAGTTCCTGGGTTATGTGAGATAATATGAGTATTAAATAGAACCATAGAACATATTGCCATGCGAACATATCATAATAAATAACAATACATCCAATAGGTATAATTAATATATATGCAATAACATGATATACAAATTGATCACGAATCATCCGAGGCCATTTCCTCTCATCACTGGAAAGTAGTTCACGTGAATTGTAAAGATTAAATTCCATCCCTAACAATGTTATACCAATAAATAAGGTAACGTAAAATATCCCATAGATACCCACCTCTGCAGGGGTCAGGTAGCGAGTCAAGCAAAATATGAGAGCAAACCTGGTCGCCATATTAAATGTTCTCATGGCAGTATTTGCACTACCAACATTAATTATAGCGCCGATTCGATAACTTTTGGCCACAGTTCTGGTTTAAACTCCCTATATAGTTTGAAAAGATGTGAATAGAAAAGCGACATGGAATCAATTTCGGTAGAAATTAATTTGGATAGCACATAATTTCTGCCGAACAGCAGGGGATTTGAATAATAGGTATGACAAATTATACGTTAGGGCCCGGATGATTACCGCAACTGATATTCTACTCGTCTTTGGTAGCGCCGTCAGCCTGTTTTCCGTCCATTGACTAAGTCCCAGGCGAGGGGCGTCCCTCGGAGGATATCTCGCCTGGCGGTTCGTCCCAGGATGTCCTCCAGATGGCGTGTATGCAAGCCATGGCCGGGGCGGATAGAGCGAACATTCTCCGGGGTAAATACATCCCCTGCCTCCATATCCTGAACCACAAACAGAGAGCGGCGGTAAATTCGGCTTTGGCGTTCTCTCTCACTGACGCCATAATGCACGGCACCTAACGACTTTTCTGTCACCCGGACGGCCTGCACCATCTCCTGAAACTCTCGGGGTTCCAAGGAAAAAGCGCTATCCGGACCAGGAATACTCCGGGAGAGGGTAAAATGCTTCTCGATGATACACGCCCCCATGGTTACCGCGGCCACCGGGACCGCTAATTCAAGGGAATGATCAGAAAGACCCACCGGTAACCCAAAGGCATCCGCCAAATTAGGCAGAGTGCACAGGTTCATCTCCTCGGGAGCGGCCGGATAGGCGCTGGTACACTTCAGGAGGGCAATTTGGTGATTTCCGGCCTCCTTCGAGGTCCTTACGGCTTCGTCGATTTCTGCCAAGGTAGCCATACCGGTGGACATGATGATGGGTTTGCCGGTCCGGGCGACACGGCGGATCAAAGGCAGGTCCACTACCTCAAAGGAAGCAATCTTGTAGGCGGGGACGTTCATGCCCTCGAGAAAATCCACGGAGCTGTGGTCAAAGGGGGTGGAGAAAAGGTCCAGACCCAGTTCATCGGCCACTTTCTTCAGTCTCGATTGCCATTCCCAGGGTGTATAAGCCTCTCCATAGAGATCGTAGAGATAAGCGACCTTCCCAGAGACTGTTCTGACCAATTTGAAAATATTCCCTCCGGCTATCAATGGTGATCGTGTCCGGGGTATAAGTTTGCAGTTTGACGGCATCGGCCCCACATTTCTTGGCAGTCTTAAGAATATCAAGAGCTTGTTGATAATCTTGATGGTGATTGGCAGACATTTCTGCTACAATATAAACAGGATTTCCTGTGCAGATTTTGCGATTATTGATTATAAAAATATTATCCTCCTAATATATCCAATATTTCTTTAAGTTCTTTGATAACAATCTTTGGTTGCACCATTTCAGCGAGATTATTGTGTATATTTTTAAAGTTATTCCTTACAATTTGAATGCTAGTCATCCCCAACTCATTTGGTCCAATAAAATCCTTTGAAATGTCGTCCCCAATATAAATAGCTTGCTCAGCGGTAAGTTTCATTAAATTTAAAGCTATCTTATAGGAAATAGTAGAAGGTTTCCAACATTCCCTCCCCAATTCATCGGTATAAATTATTAGTTTAATAAGATTATTTAACTTTAAAGCATCAACTTTATTCTTTTGTACAGAGGCCATCCCATCTGTTATAATCGCAAGCAAATAACCATTAGTTTGCAATTTATTTATAACTGGTATTACATCTGGATAAAATTTTATTGTAGGACGATGCGAACGATACAGATATAATAATAATTTTACATTATCATCAGAATATAAGTTTATCTTTTTGAGCAGCGTATCAAATACTTTTCCTCTGCCATCTTTCTGTAAGATGGAGAACATTTCATCGGCGATTAATTTTTCATCAAGGTTATATCTTCCTGCGAGATAACGGGACACTACTGCAAATCCGCTTTTTACAAAATCAATTTCTGGATACAATGTATTGTCTAAATCAAATAAAACTGCTTTCATCGACTCTCCTATTTGTCAGACACTCACCATCTATCAGGCCGATGAAAAATCAACGTAATAAAGCCAGATCTCCTGTTTCTGGAAGGCCTCAGTTGCTTTATGACAATCGATTTCTTTAATCAATCTGGGCTGCTTACTCCCTCGGTTGCCGTTTTATCGGGGGAATTGTCGCCTTCCCGGAGTCCATTGCAGCTCAAGGGGAAATCGCCGCCGTCAGGTTGCGTTTTCGTACCAGATTGTAAGCCGTGGCGGTGAGGGTGAACATCCAGCCCACCCGCTCTATGCCTCGGTGACGAGTTTTCCTGAGATTGCCCACGGTCTTGACCCAGCCAGAGATTTCTTTCACCCGCTCGCGCCGGCGTTGGCTAACGGCATAGCCCGGATGACGGGTGGTCCGGCCATCGATGGCCGAGGAACGCTCCGTGCGGTTCTGAGCCACATGCGGCACAACATTGAGGGCACGCAGAGATTGAACAAACTCCCGGGTTTCATAAGCCTTATCACCGCCCACGGCAATGCGGTGCCGGCCTGGAAGGTCCCCCACCTGGCTCCTGCCTCCCCCAAGCTTTATGGGGCAGATATTAGCATCGTTGGCGGAGAAACGCGATCCGTTGTGGATAGTATTTCAACAATCTGATAGGAAGAGATCTTCAGTGTATCTCATCATTACTAGATTTTCTTGAAAGTCTCCCACCCTGGCCTCCAACGTATCGCCTTTCATTAACTTAATAAGAAAAAGCGGAGATGGAGCACCTGCAACAAACCCTAAGTGCGCAGCACCGCCAAAGCGAGGATTGACCTCGATAAATTTGACGGTATCCTCAGCAAAAAAGGCCTGGATGGTGTTATGGCCAACCAAGTCCAAATTAATCGCTAATCTGACGGACTCTTCAATCAGTATGGGGTGTTTAGCAGTCTTGCTGACAAAAGATTCCCCCCCAAAGACGTAAAGGCGTTCCCGGGGCACCGCCGATATCACCTGTCCTGAAAAATCCATAAAAAGGTCAATAGTATATTCTGGCCATTGAATATATTCCTGTATAATGACATCCGAAAGTTGTCCTGAAATTCGAGACAGCTCTTGTCGTGAATCGATACGAGTCGCCTGTTTCCCACCCTTGCCATATACGCGGTTTGGCAAATAAGGGAAAATCCAGTTCTGTAATTGCCTCAATTTTTTCATGAGTCTTGGGGGTATCGTAGTTATGAGTCTGGCAAAATTTAATAAATAATTTTTTGTCCTGGCAAATCTCCACAGAAGTTGGGCTTGGAACCATGACAGCGGCACCTACCTCTGTAAATAACGCTTTGTGTTCGGCAAACCAGGGAAGCTCTTCATCGCGAGTTGGGATAACTAAATTAATATGCTTTTTTTTGCACAAGTTCAGCATTATTTCTAAATATTCAGGACTATTACTAAACGGAACCAAATAATGTTCATCAGCAAGATATAATGCCGGGGCAAAAGGACTCACATCTATGGCAATGACCTTTCCGCCTCCTTCCTGAGCCAGGGCCTCCTGGAAGGCGCGCAGCAGGCTAACTTTACGGGAAGCGCTGGTAATAAGGATGTTCATCTCTTCTTAAGCCTTCCGAAGGTTAAGCAATCGCGTCCGATTCCCACTGTAGCCAACGCCCGGTACATGAGACGCCGAAATTCACCCGTGACAGCCATCTCAAAATTAACCCGCTTCTGATGGCACATGTTCCCAACCTCAGGATTACCCGTGTAGTCATCACCCATCAGCAAGAATAATTCCATGGGAAAATCACCCTGGGAATAAATAATTTCAAACCCAACCTGCTCCAGAAGGGAGGACAGTGACTTAAAATCAAAATAGTTGAGGTGGTCGGGGATGGTTATCCACCATGGTTCTTTTTGTAAATTTTTTTGGGCAAGTAACTGTAATTCACTAAAATCATTGGGGACCCTGATAACAATTATCCCTCCATCCACCAATAATTTTTTGGCGATATTCACAGTTTCAGCAGGATTTGGCACATGTTCCAACACATTTAACAAGGATACCACCGCGAAAGAAGATAAATATTCACGATGCGTTGCAATGAACTCCTTGATATCTAAATCAAAGATTGTCAAGCCTTTGTCGGTGGCCAGGGTGGCACCTTCTGATGATACGTCCAGACCTGTAACTTGCCAACCGTTATCTTTCATAAAGGCAATAAAATCTCCCGTACCACATCCTAAATCCAGCAGGGTTTTGGGAATAAAAGAATTTTGTTGTTCTAAAACACTTAAAATATCGGAATACATACAACAAAGCCAATTGCGCTCCCTTTCTGCTTCTTCCCCACCCGCCAAAAACCGGCGAATCTCCGGGGCCCGCGCTCCCTGGCGAATAAGGTCGAAATACTGCTTTTTATAAAATAGGCCAATCTCTTCATCCGTCGGCAATTGGTCCAATCTCCGGTATCCATAACGAGGATCGATGATGATCCGGTATTCTTCTTCAGGCATGGGTAATCCCCTTTCTTGCTTGAGCCCGCTCGAACTCCAGTACGGTCCTAATCCCCTCATCCAAGGTAGTTGGCGGAACCCATCTGGTAACCCTTTTCAACTTAGTCAGGTCTGCGCAGCTGGCTTCAAAGGGCTCGACTGATCCCATATCCTGGGTCCTTGAAATGATTTCCGGAAAATGTTCACTTATGATACGCCACACATCCTGAACACTCCGGGCCACCCCTGAACCAAGGTTTACCGGTCCTTCAGCCTCAGAGCTTTCCGCCAGCCTAACTAACCCCTCTGCGACATCATAAGCGCTAATATAATCAAATCGATTTTCTTTGTTGTAAAGTTGAAAGTTACCACCCGACAATGATTGACGGATCCATCGAGAGATTATATCTCGCGATCCACAACCATAAACACGATATATGCGAGCATTAACTATTCGTAGGGATGGATTATAATACTCCTTAATGAATTCGAATTCGCTTTCACTGTAAAACTTAGATGCTCCTGTAATATTGCGTGGCTCAATCAAAGAATCTTCACTTTAAATAAACAACATTATCTCTCGGAGATGGGGAAAGATAGAGGGATGGGGAATATCCCAAATAGCTAGAAGCAAATATAAATACTTCTAATTCGTTGTTATATTTGGCAATATCAGTAATACGATGACTCAGCAACGTATTATCGCGCCAGTTGATCGGCCAGAAATCTGCAGATTCTTTAGATCTTTCAAAGGCAGCAGCAAGATGAAAAATTATCTGAGGTTTAAATTCCATAACTTCATCAAGGTTATCGCAAGATAGATCGACCTGTCTATGAACCACCCCTTTGGAATGGATTTCAAGGAGTGGATTTCTATCCATTGATAAAAGATTCGCTCCTTTGCCGATTAATATTTTTATCAGCTCAGACCCTATAACCCCGGCACTTCCTGTTATGAACACTCTCTTGTCCCTCAGCACACTTTGGTCCATGTAAATTAACCCCTTAATTATTAGGTCCGGAACTTACCTGATAGTCCCAGTCGTATTTGAACATTTTGTCTAATACCCGGTTGCAGCCATTACCATCGACAATTTTCGGACCGAGTACAGCCACTTCTTTGCGGCGCTCTTTATTATATATGAATAGGTTAATTAACTCTGAAAGTTGAGCTATAGGTATCTCGTCAAACCAGCCAATGTCATTAAATAAATTATATTTATTGAGTCCCTGGATTAATAAATCTTCGACTGGGGCAATTCGGCCCACCAGGCTGGGAACACCCATAAAAGCCAGTTCCCAAACTGTGGTGCCTCCTGAGGAAATAGCCACGTCCGCCCAAGACATAAGTTCAGACATATTCGATACACTTCTTAATAACTTAACTGGTAAATTCATCTTTTTTATCAAATGAATATTGTGGTCATAATGGGCATTGGCAGCTCCTATAATAAGAACAATTTCCATGGAAGAATGATCCAATTCATGTAGTGTAGTGATGATATTTGCCGAAAAGTTTTGTGGATCAGCTCCACCTAAGGTTATCAAAATCTTCCCGGCCACATCTGCCACCACTCGCTTCCATCCCCGCCAAGGCATGAATTCCCGCCGCAAAAGGACATACTGGGGTCCAAGCAATATCCTGGTGTAGGGTTCTTTGTGGGTATACAATTCGGGCTCGGCATGAATATTTTGATTCAAAACGATGTCGGCGTAATAATGAGCCGCATGACCTTTGTCGTCAATGACCAGGAGGCGCAGTCCTCGTTCTTTGAGGATACGTTGGTAATGGGCCCCGAAATGGTAGCCATCCACCACCACCCACTCAGACCGCTGACTACGTGCCAGGCGCCCGGTCTGGAGGGCGTCTTCAGCGCCCCCCGGGAGGACAAACAGGCGGACCACCTCCATGCCCTCCGCCCGCCACCGTTTCTCGAGCTCCGGGACCTCTCCGGCCACAACTAAGGTTACCTGACCTTTGGAGTCTTGCCAGGCCTGGGCCAGGGCTAAGCAGCGCATTACATGTCCAGTGCCCATTTGGCTACTGGCATCAGCTCGGATAATCAGGTTCATCGCACCCTGAATATAGGTTGAATCATCGTTCCCTCCAAGAACCGAGATGGTTCCTTAGCATTGAGCCACCCGGCCAGTGTTTTAAAAACCGCAGCATAGACCTCAAGTATTTGTTCCACGATTCCCATATCATGCGCTGCAGTCATGTTGTGGGTAGCGAGGATGAGAACGCCTCTTTTAATAACTTCTTGTTGGAAGAGACTTTTTCCCAGTAAACAATCTTTCCCCTCTTCATCCAGGAACTTGATAAGACTCCAGGTAGGATGGCCAACGCATGCAAAACGATGTCCCAATCCGGCTGCTATTGCCAGGGCCCGGAAGCCTTCCTGCAGCACACGTCCGCAACTTTCCATCTGTACCAATACATCGGTTTGCTCCAGAATATCAATCACTTGCATGGCAGCCGCCATGGAAGCTACGTCACCGGCAAAGGTAAAGCTAAAGAAGATTTCCTCGAAGATCTTCATGATGTCGGCTCGCCCCACAATGCAAGAGATGGGGAACCCATTGCCCATGGCCTTGCCGAAACAAGCCAGGTCTGGGGTCACCCCATAGCGCCGCTGCGCCCCACCTAATCCCAAGTGAAAGCCGGTACAAATCTCATCGAAAATCAACAGGGCCCCATGTTTATGGGCCAACTTTTTCACCCCGGTCAGGTAGTCCGGCTCCGGTTCCACAAAATTAACCGGTTCCATGATAATGGCAGCAAACTCCCCGGGGTGTTCCGTCAGGAGTTTTTCCAGAGCAGGGAGATCGTTGTAGGGGAAAGTATATGTCAGATTTTGAACCGCTTGAGGTACACCGGCATTACGGGTGGTGCTGCCAATATACCAATCTTGCCAGCCGTGGTAACCGCAACAGGCGATCAGATCCCGTCCGGTAAAGGCCCGGGCCGCACGCACTGCCCCCGCCGTCGCGTCCGAACCGTTCTTCCCGAACCGTACCATTTCTGCACACGGTATGAGGCGCACCAGGCGTTCTGCCAGTTCTACCTCTATGGGATGGGGCAAAGTGAAACTGTGACCCTCGGACAGTTGTGCCGCCACCGCGGCGTTCACTTCCGCGTGGGCATATCCGAGGATATTGGGAAGCAACCCCTGGACTAAATCAATAAATTCATTGCCATCCACATCCCAGACACGGCACCCCTTGCCTTTCTTAAGAAAAATGGGCGCCACCCCCTGTACATATTGGGTATATCCTTTGCTGAAGGTTTGGGCACAGCCTGGGATAACCTTCTGGGAGCGGGTAAACCAGGACCGGGATTGGGCGATCGGCAGACTCGGCGCCGGACCGGCTTCGGCCTGTTGATATAAGGAACGGTAATAACCTTCATTCATGATGATATCTTTATTGATCTTTTTCAACTCAGGGCTCCGTGTTAATAAGGCAAGAATGTCATTCATCCCAAAATCATTTCGAGGGGTAAAACTCTTAAAAACCTGGCGGACAAAGTCCAGATCAGCAGCAGTATCTACGGTCCAGCGGTGCCTTTGTGAGGAGAGATCCTCGTCACTCTCGACATTGCGCAGTTTAAACTTTCCGGAAAGACGCAAAAAAGGGGTAACATGCTCTCTCTCTGAGGATTTTTTCGCCTCCACCCAGGCCTGCTCCAAGGCCTGGAAACTAAAAACCTCGGTATCAAGCCCGTCTGGAAAAGTGTAACGTAAAGTGTTGGCAACATAATCATAGTCGTTTTCTTTAAAAGTCCGCACTACTGCATCTATAACATTTGGGTCGATGAGTGGGCAGTCGCCAGTGACCCGCACCACCACCCGGGCGCAAAGGGACTTGGCCGCCTGATAGTAGCGATCCAGAACATCTTCTTCGCTACCGCGGAAGCAGTTGATATCATTCTCCCGGCAGAATCGTTCAATGGCGTCATCGGAAGGAGTTGTGGTAGTGGCCACCACCACCTGATCTATGGTCCTGGATTGCTGCACGCGGTTAACCACATGCCAGAGCATCGGTTTTCCTGCGATCTCTGCCAACACTTTTCCCGGTAACCGGGTTGAACTCATGCGAACCTGTATAATCGCCACGATTCTCAAGGATAACTCACAGACTCTTTTGTCTTACCGCTAAGGCTATCTGCTGTGCCGCCAATCCCCCTGAAATGGGATTGGTGGTGGGCGATACCGTATTCACCGCTTGAAAGAAATGGTCGATTTCGTCCACATACATTTGGTTTAGTTCCCATCCCACCGGCTCCGAGAATTCTTGCACCACATCGCCTTGCGGTCCATATACCTGCACCAAATGGTCGCTAAACTCCCAATAGATTGTTCCGCTTGAACCAATCACCTGGCAGCTGCGGCGATAATCACGCTGCACAAAGTTTAGATGCACGCTGCTGATCACGCCACTGTCGTGGGATAGTAAAATTTCCGCCAATCCATCAGTTTCCAAGTTAATGGTCCTGGCGGCCAGAGAGACCGAACCCAATAGAGATGCCGGTCCAAAATACCAGAGACTCAGATCGATTTCATGGATGCAATCCAGGATAGCACCTCCCCATTTCAGCGAGGCGCTATAACTCTGGCGGTAATCTTGCTGGGGGCGCCACCCGGGAAGAAAAGAGCCCGTCTGCAAACGGGCGGCAATAACCTGACCGATGGCCGCCTCTCCCAATAATTTCTTAATCGTGGACGGACCTGGATGGAAGCGCATGTTACAAGCAACCATGGTAACCAGGCCTCGTTTCTCAACTTCGTGTAATAGAATATCAATCTGGCTCAACGAGTGTGATAAGGGTTTTTCGATAAATAGATGGCATCCTTGCCTGGCCGCCATTATTGCCTGTTCAATATGTTGATTCGTCGGAGAGGCAATGAATACTGCATCCGGCTTGCGGGCCCATAGCTCCTCAATCCTCTCCAGGACCGGTATCCTCAGTTCACGCTCCACTACCCGCCGAGTTTCCGGGAGGATATCGAAGGCAATCAGATTCTCAAAACCCAGGTGTTTCAAGTTCCGGAGATGACGAATCCCGATGGAGCCGCATCCGATGACGGCAATCCGCATGGGTTTCCTTCTCAATAATTGCTTAGTTAAATTTTATACATTTCGAGTATGTGTTGTAGAGTGGTGATTACCTTTTCCACATCGGGGTACGACATGCGCGGGAAAAGCGGCAGGGTAATCAGCCGTTCGTAGGATGACTCGGCTACGGGACACAGTCCGGGGGAAGTCCCGAAGCGCTCTCGATAATATGGATGCAGATGCACCGGAATATAGTGCACGTTGACACCTATACCCTCCTCACGTAGCGTTCTGAAGATCGAGTCCCGGTCTGTCTTCAGTAATGCCAAGTTTAATTGAATAACATAAAGGTGATAAGCGTGAGACACTTCCGGTCGAACCCCTAAGGGAGTGACGGCGGGCATCCCGGCGAACGCCTCATCGTATTTCCGGGCCAACTCCTGACGGCGGGAAATCCAGCCAGGCAACTTGTCGAGCTGGCTAATCCCCAGTGCGCACTGAAAGTCGGTCAACCGATAATTATAGCCCAGGTCCACCATCTCATAAAACCATGAACCCTTAGCTTCCCGCTGACGGTGATCGGCCGTGATCCCATGGTTCCGAAATTCCCTCATGCGTTGAGCCAACCGGGCAGAGTCCGTGGTAATGACCCCTCCTTCACCGGTAGTGATATTCTTGACCGGATGTAGGCTAAAGGCATTTAATTCGGCCAGTGAACCGACTGGCCGACCTTTATAACGTCCACCCAAGGAATGACAGGCATCGGCAACGAGGGCTAAACCGTGGCGGTCGGCGATTTCTTGTAATGCCTCATAATTACAGGGGTGGCCGGTGTAATCAACGGCCATGATCGCCTTGGTGTGAGCAGTAATTTTTGCTTCCACCTCACCGGGGTCTATGAGGAGAGTTTCTTCATCCACATCGGCAAATATCGGTTTCCCGCCCTGGAAGACCACGCAGTTGGCCGTGGCGGCAAAAGTTATGGGGGGAACGATAACTTCATCACCCGGCCCGATCTTCAAGGCGTGGAGGGCACCATGCAGGGCAGCCGTGCCATTGCTAACCGCCACACCATACCGGGCGCCCACAACATGAGCAAATTTCTCCTCGAACTCGGAAACCTTTGGCCCGGTGGTCAGCCAATCTGATCGCAGTACCGCGCAGACCGCGGCAATATCGTCTTCCTCGATCCACTGCCGTCCATAGGGAATATAATTTTTACCCAATTGGTCTTCCATTTATCTGAGATTATGCAGCAACTATTACCGCTTGGGAGGGTACACATCCAATATGCAGCATAAAAAGTTAAGCAGTTAACTGTCCTGAGTAATAGTCAACCAGCATTTACTATGGCTTTATTATCTGCCGCAATTCCTCCACACTTAGCCGCCATGGATTGTTGAATGAGTTATATTCAAAGTCTGCCGGAACGGGTTTGCCGCTATTCATAGAATATCGTCGTGCAAAAAATCTAAATTGCGGCTTCACGACATAGTAATCACCATACTCTTCGGTATTGCGGTTATCATCTTTAGTAATCATCAATTCGTGCAGCTTTTCTCCGGGGCGAATGCCTATTATTTCGGTTCTGCAATTGGGACCAATAGCTTTAGCAAGATCCATGATGTTCATACTAGGAATTTTGGGAACAAAAAGTTCTCCTCCGACCATACGTTCCAGGCTTTGTAAGACAAAATTGACCCCTTGCTCGAGACTGATCCAAAAACGAGTCATGGCAGGATCAGTGATGGATAACACTCCGGCTTCCCTCTGTTTGATAAAAAATGGGACGACACTTCCCCTACTTCCCGCCACATTCCCATAGCGCACGACACTAAAAATGGTGTCTTCCCTTCCTACGTAAGAATTGCCTGCGATGAACAACTTATCCGAGCAAAGTTTGGTGGCACCATAAATGTTAATGGGGTTTGCGGCCTTATCTGTACTAAGGGCCAAGACTTTTTTAATTTTTTGGTCAATGGCCACATTAATGACATTCTGAGCCCCTAAAATATTGGTGCAAACCGCTTCGAAAGGATTGTATTCAGTCGCTGGTACTTGTTTAAGCGCCGCTGCATGAATGAGATAATCCACTCCTTGTAGAGCCCTGTAGAGTCTCTCTTTATCTCGTACATCTCCAATAAAATAACGCATACAAGGGTATTCTCTGTCGGAATATTTTTGGGCCATATCAAACTGTTTCAGTTCATCGCGGCTAAAGATGATTAATTTTTTGGGCGCATAGCGTTTCAGGATGACCTCAGTACATTTTGTGCCAAAGGAACCGGTCCCACCGGTAATTAAAATAACTTTATCGTTTAGCAATTTACTTCTCTCCAAATATCTACGATTTCAAGCATTGTCCGATCATGTTTTTCCATTTCCGGATGATGGATCATGCTCATTTAGATCATGGCGTCCAGGAAAACGGTTATCGGGTTCGCAAGTTTCGTTTTAGATTTGCATTCGTAATTCTCACACCCGCTGGATACTGACCTTCTCTTCATGCTGTTCACAACAGCAGATGGATCGCAGAAGGTGGTGCGCCGCCCGTTGTTCACACTCTGGTCTTCTGAATGCCGACCACTGAGGAGGGGTTCATGCGGCATACACTCCGGCGAAACTTGCTGTCTTTGCCATAGTCCGCATCGATGAGTAACACTTCTTTGGGGACATTAAGCCTGTTCAAAGGCGCTCAGGTCCCCCAGGGGCGCTCCCGGGTTAGGTTTGGAATCAACCCAGTAGCCTGGTGGGGGGGGTGGATAGGGAAACTGAAACGGCTTACCGGCAATTGGCCTGTTTCCCCAACTGTCCGCGCTACTGCCGCCCCAGTCCTCTGGAGTGCTTCCGCTTCTAGAGAATCCTGTAGCATCGACGATCCATACCAAGATAATATGATTATGAATAAATCCTGGCCCTCATCCATTTTTCGCAGGTTCTTTAAATCTTTATTCTTCTTTAATTCTCTGCAGCTATATTCGGTTATGTAGTTATTCTTTGATTAAATAAGCACCGGGATTAGAAAACCATTCAAATCCCTTAAGCTTTGGATGAATATTCCTTTTTTTAAAAAATTCATCCACGGCCTGAGTTTCACCAGCAAATTCATGAAAAGCATATTCATCAAAAATAATGACTCCACCATGGACAACAAGATCATAGAAGTATTCTAATCCAACTTTTGTTGGTTCATACAAATCCAGATCGAAATGCAAAAGTGATATCCTAACTCCGGGATTATCTTTAACAAACTTCGGAATTGTCTCAATAACATCACCTTCGACAAGAAACATTCGCCTTTTGAGTGGCATAAATCTGTCAGCATCATATAATTCAATTAATTTAATTAATTCATCGTAGTATCCACTACCACACCATCCCCCGACTTTCTTGTCAACTTCGGGAAAATTCCCTCCATCTTCTTTGGAAATATTTTGCAAACCTTGAAAATGATCAAACCCAAATATCCTTTTGGTTCGATCACCCATACAAAAACATTCTAACATTCTAGCGAAAGACAGGAAACTCTCCCCCCTAAAAACACCTAACTCAACAATATCTCCGGGCAAATTTATCGTCGGTTTAAACATTTCATAAAATGTTAACAGACGGGTCAATCTATATCTGCTAATATATAATAATATATTTTGAATAATTTCTTCAGGATTGTCCATATGGGAAAGCATAATTTCGCCATATTTTTTATCAATTCCCAAGTTAGCAGAACTTCTCTTCTGATATTCTAAATCTTTAATTACTAACTCTCGCTTTGATGGTTCTTTTATCTTCACTTAGCTAACCCCCATAAATAATATAAATCATGATTTATGCATTTTATTAATATTATCTTTGTAATATTCACAATTATCATAATTACAAATGATATTCCCGTTTTTCATATAATCGTTTAAAATATTTATCCTTTTATTAATTTCTATCGATTCTATTTTATCTCTGAATTTAGCAGAGTTCATAAGTTTGCTTTCCATATAAGAGCTTGCCATCACATACTTTGGTTTATATTTGAGTAAAAAATCTACTGTTACCATAAATTCTTCAATTCCTTCAGATGGAAAGCCAACAATTACATGGGTTTCTAATTCCTTAAAATTATATTCACCCAATTTTGAGAAAATCCTTTCTAATTGGGCCCTTCTATATGGTCTATTCATCAATTCAAGGATCTTATCCGATGCGGATTGAATCGGAACACTGAGTAAGAAAAGTTTATTTTGAGAGATCAAATTGATCAAATAGTCTTCATAATTAATAAAATCCGAAGGATGTAAATTCATTAAACCTATAGCAATCTCATCATCGATTGCTAAAATAGCTGATATGAGCTTATCTAAAGAACTTCCTATATCGCTTCCATAATTACCAACACTATCTGCAACTAAAGCAATTTTATTAGTACTTGATTGCTCAATTAATTTACTGCATTCAGCAACAATATCGTTAAGAGGATAACTTTTAAATTTAGGAAATGCTAATTTCTCAGAACAATATGTGCAATCATATAAGCAACCTTCAGAAATATACGCTTTGATGAATTGATCGTAATACGATATGTTTTTATCTGGATTTTCTCTCTTATATTCTACAATATCACATGTATAATTAATTTCAGCAATTGTTTTCAACGGCAGCATGTTAAAATCACTTTTCGATTTTATAAATTTCTCTAAATAGTTTTTGTCGTCTTTCCATTTGAAGTATGCGCCATTATAATTAATCCGTAACAACTCTTCATCAATTGAAGGCAAACACCCGCAAACTATAATCCTATCCATGCCATATAATGATACGTAATCTTTAACAACCCTTATACTATTGTCACGATAGTCTTCTCGAAATGCACAAGTCCATATAAATATATTATCTGCGTTTCCTGGTGCATCTAATATTTCAAATCCACACTTTTCAAAAAGATCTCTATATTGATCAATAGAGAATTTTCTTTGCAAACAGCTATTTAATCCTTTAAAATATATTTTGGTTTTATTATTTATCATGAGAGCCTCTATCACAATGAATATGAATTGCCGGTTGCATTCAGATTTCGGGCTTGCCATCACCCTCATAACCCATGAATTTAACTGCACGGCAGGATGATTTGGGTTTGTAGGCAGTTGACGTATAGTTCCCCTGAATTATCTTGGGTCCTTTATCTGAGATTATGCGGCTCCTTTGACCGCCACCGTCAAAATTCTTTTAGGGACTTCGCTCCCGAGTTTAACTCCGAAAAGTTTCCTCTGTAGTTGCCGAATTGTCCTGCAGATGATTCAGTAACACAAATTTTGATGCATTTGTCAATCAATCATCCGGCTTCTACCGATCATTGCTGGCCTGGGGTCCTTAAGGTTTTCGCCCCAAGCAGAGAATCGCCAAATCATACGCAGGAGGTTGTAGTAGGTCAACGCCCCCCATCTGTAGGCTTACGTGGTTGGCCTGAAACCTTAAGTAACTGGCCTTGTCCCACCGAAGAGTGTTCTTTCCTCCTTAACCCGCTTTTCTATTTTGGCTCCCCTGTTATAGACCTCGATCACCTTGTTGGCAGGTAGCCTGTAGTTGGTTATCACTACGCCGATCCTGGAGAAAAGCCTGCCCCGATGCCGCTGGATCTTGGCCTCTAACCCGCGAGGTCGCCTCCAGGTCTTGACCTGGCAGGAGAAGTCAACGATCTTGACCTGAATCCCATTCTGGGGCAGTCGGGATTCCGGCCCACCGAGATGAGTCGCCGCTATTTGACGGGCGACCGAATAAAATACATTCAAAACCGACGGGTAAAAATTGGATATCCAGATATCAAGCGGCTTTCTTCCATTTATTTATCTCCAGCGCCATGGAATGTTGAAATTGTTTATGGATCATGTCCATAGTAAAGTTGGTTTTTAGTTGAAAAATACTCCACGGTTGGCCTGGTTTGATGTCATCTTTACGAGCTCTCAGGAGAAGAAGATAGGCGATCAGAGCTATTCCCAGGGACTTTTCGATGCGGGGGAGCTTTTTGGTCACCTGATGTTCGCCTAATCCCAAACCGGATTTGAGCTCTTTGAAAAGAATTTCTATGGCCCAGCGCCTCTGGTAAATGTCAATCACCTGTCTGGCGGTCAGCTCCAGCAGATTGGTCACCAAGAGTTTGGTATTTTTAGGGCCCACGTTACGCCCTTTCTTGGTCAATACCACGGTGACATCTCCCAGGTGCTTGAGACAGGTGAGCTTGGCAAAGATCCAGAAGGTTTTGCGTCCTTTGTGGTTAGGCAAGCGAGAAATCCAGGTCTTGCGATAACAGCTATGTGGCGTATGCTTCACCAAGTTCCTTAAACTTTTGCCGTCTGCCATATTCCAGGTGCGCGCGATGGCAAAAACGAACCCCCAGCGGCGTTGGGAATCGGCCTTATCCCTGGCCTGTATCAGTTTCATATTATCTTTGGCGGCAAAGGCGGCATCGCCCACGACAATGACCACCTTAGCCCAGTCAGGGGGTTGAAAGTGGCTGAGCATGTGCCGAAAAAGCTCATTTTCCTTTTGATAATCAGGATGGCCTTTCGGCAGGACCATCTGAAAATCCACGGGAATGCGGTAGTCATCCCAGGCCACCATGAGCACGACAAATTTGATCCCGAAGAACCAGGAATGGTGCTCATTCAGGCGCCCTTTTTGAGCGGCCGGATTTTTGGGGCCCCGTTTATCTTTTTTGCTGCCGTCGGCAATAACGTAGAGCACTTTATTTTCGGGCTCCGGGAGACTTTTTATGGCTTCCTCAGCAAACCAGTGGAGGAGCACCTTGAGACTCCAATACCCGGCGGATAACAAACGCCGGAAACGCCATTCGGTGATAAAACCAGGAGCAGATTGAGATAAGCCAGTCAAGGTTCTGGACCCCGAGGTCACAATCTGCATAACGATCAACCAGCAAAAGATCAACTGATGTCGATGGCGCCAGACACCGGGCATGCCTTTAAACAAGATTCTGATAGCGGGCGGCAACCAGGTAAATGACCATTTCCGCTTGATATCTGGCATGGTTGAGACCACCTGGAAAGGGCGATCTCTAACCATATATACTCACCAGTAAAATGTCTAGTCTAATTATTATAATTATTTAAGTAAGTTATGTTTATTGCTCCGCTATTCGCCAAGGAGATTTTTCTGATAATTTGATTTATGCTTCCTGACCCTTTGTCTGTCAGGCTAACAAAGGATTACCCGTCGTTTTTGATATAAAGTGTTCTTCACACTGCTCAAAGGTTTCCGGGTCGCCAATGTCGGCACCGGCACGCACCCCAAAAAGGTGAAATCAAGGGCGGAAATTTCTTCAGCCGGTAATTAAATGGAAGAGAGCCGCCGGCGCAATGGACGCTACCCGGTCTCAGCTTTGTCCTCGGGACTAATAACCGTAAGCCAATATTCCCTTAAGAAAGACACAAATATCATGATGAAGAATGTGATGACGCCAACCGTCAGTGTCGGCAAAAGCAGCTTGTTGGAGCTCCGTTCCGGTGGGATAGCAGGGTCCAAAAGCTGCAACACGGTATAGTTGCGAACCTGATCCAAGCGAGCCAGATTAACCAAGCTACTATAAAGTTTATTAAGCCCTTCCTGAAATTTTACCTCTCGATACAAGCGAAAATATTCCATTCCCAAACTCGGCAACTTGGTAGCGGTTAGACGAACATCACCTAACTTACTCCGATCCCATTGTTTTTCAACGTTTTGGAGGTTTTCCCTCAATCCTTTGAGTTCGGTCTCTAGACGGATTACATCATAATTATTAGAGGTGGCTCCTTGGCGGAGTACCCTAATTTGGACCTCCTTAGCATCTATCAAGGCCCTCAACCGAGCGAGATATTCGATCATCCCTCGGGTTTGAGCATCTATTTGGACCACCTTAGATTGCTCACTGAAATCACGTAGGGCGTCTTCAGACTTGGCAAGATTAAGATTCGCCTTGCTCTGCTCCTGTTCCAGAAAGGCCAGGCGGCTACTGGCTTCCTTTCGAGCCATGACATGCAGCACTTTTTCCAATTCTTCTACGAATGCATTGGCTATTTCAGCAGCTCGCTTGCGACTCTTATCGGTCACCTCAATATCAATAATCCCGCTCTTAACTTGCGTAGTAATTTTCACATGCTTGCTCAATGCCTTTCGAGCATCTTCAATGTATTTTTCTCCATAGACCTTTTTTAGGTTGAACCGCTTAATTATTGCGTCGTAAATGGTTTGACTCTTTAACATAGCTAAATATAAATCTGAGAAAGATTTGAGACCAAGCAAGCTGGCACCTAAGCTCTGCGGGCCCGCGCCACCAGCTGATCCAGGAATAATCGCTCCTCCCCCTAACGTATCTAATAGTTGAGCACTTAGAGTGTAATTTTGTTGCGGGGGAAGCAACTGCGCTGTAGCGATATATTTATTAGGAAGGACTAGTACAATAATAAAGGTTAATAACGTAATTGCTGCGGTTACGCTGAGAATCATACGAGAATATTTTCTTAGTACAATGATGCAATTTACCAAGGAAATATCACTATTAGTTATATAAAGGTTTGTAGCCGGCCCTTTCATCAAAAAATCCTCTATTTCAGGTAGCCTGGGGTAATGAGTCAGTCATTCACATTTTTGCGAGCGAATCCGTCCACCAAGGGGTTTACATAAGCATATTTTAAATCGGCATAGTTATCCACTACAATTTGTATGTTCAGATCATGTGGCACGTTCGCCCTGATGGACCCCATGCAACTGACATGCGACTGAAGAATTTCCTGATACTGTGGAGACTGAGACAGGTTCATCGTTTGCCCCGAGACGATACCCAGAATGTCGGATAGAGTGCTTCGGCCTATGTAATCATGGGGCACGCATAACTAAAACCCATAGGCGGCATGGAGTCGGCACGGTCCTGGTCCTGAATCTGCCTCTTTTCAACGACAAACTCGACCATAACTTTGCCGGGGCGTTCAAGTTCAGTTCGATGGATTGGGCGACGATTCCCTTGAATAACGGTTTGGGAAAAATAAGCTCTTTCCAGGAGGTGTCCACATGCATCAGCATAAAGGTTCGCAGCCATAGCCGGGAACCTTTAGTGCTACTGGATAAGGGCATAGTGCTTTGTTTCCTAACTAACCTAAAAAGTAATCCAATTATGGTAGGCTTCTTCAAGCGAAAGGAGAAGCCATGCCTCTTGGTAGACCGATTCCACCAGTTACTTTGGACGCCCGGATGTGAGAACATTGCAAACCATAAGTCGTTCCCAGTCTCTCCCACAAACTCTGGCCCCAGCGGGCCAAAGTTATTCTGCTGGCCGCCGAAGGCCTCATTAACGAGCACTATTGCCGTCCAACTGGTCTGTCCCGTCCCTCCGTTGGGCAAGTGGCGTTGGCGCCTAAGGCCAAGGACCGGTGGTTTGTATGGGGGAGCCAGACCCGCGGGAGCCCCCAGACCCATCAGCGACGAAAAGGTGGCCACCCTATTATGCCAAATGCTCAAGTTCAGGCCCAATTGGACCTGCCGCTCCCGGCGACTCCGGAGGTAGCTCCTGAATTTGCCCATCAACCCCTTTTGGTTAATGAAGCGTTGACAACCCGCAGCATCGCCTCTTGATATCTTGATTAAGCAATTCATCCGGGTTGATCTGCGGACTATAGCGGGGAAGAAAAACTAACCGAAGTCGATCCTCATTCTCTTACCCAGTTTTTCACCTTATGGGAGCGGTGGACTGGGTGACGGTCGATGATGAGATATACCCGGCAATCACTTTGCCGTAGCAGGAGAAACTCAAAGAAAACAGGGACGTAATACGCTCTTTGAAAACCATGGAGTTTAAGCGCCCCTGGTTGGTAATTCCAGAGTAACTCCAAAGAACTGGGCAACTTCCTTCTATTTTTTACCGCGTCCAATACTGCTTTCGCGGCCAATTGGCGGAAAGTTGTTCTGGCGTAGATGAGGATATGGAGCGAGCGTCAAATATTTTCAAGCTATCTGTATAGCACATATACCCAAATAAGTTAATCCATCTATTGCACTGACTGATAAGTGAGCCAGGGGCAATCACGAGTGTTGCCCCTGGCCGCCTTATTTAACCTTTAAACCTTTCAATATCTTGTGAAACGCTATAACGTCACCAGCCTTTGCAGTCCCATGTACCTGCGCCACGCACCATCCTGGCTGCCAAAAAAGACCA
Organism: uncultured delta proteobacterium; assembly: GCA_963747645.1. Classification (GTDB taxonomy): domain Bacteria; phylum Desulfobacterota; class Desulfobaccia; order Desulfobaccales; family 0-14-0-80-60-11; genus 0-14-0-80-60-11. Next base: position 230,088 of record CAVVFW010000012.1, read on the forward strand.
ACTAACTGCATGGACCAAATTAAAACCCCATTTCGTTATAAGGTCATCTCTTTAACCTTTGCTATCCATAACTCGATAGTGAGAATCCTTACTTTCCGTCCCAGAGTCATAAACTGGGAGAGGGGCTTAAGCACCTAGGTACATATTTTCAGCCCACTTTCTCGCAAACAAGGTTTTTATTTCAGGCCACTTACTGACCAACATGTAGACCATTCAGTGATGGCTGGAAGGTAAACCTGTGCGTTGGTACTGTTAGCAAAAGCAGTCAGGCCTGTGGCATACATTCCGTTTGCCTTGGACACGTTAGATGGGTCAATAACGAAATAAACATTTGTGAAGGCTGCCCCTACATCCGAACATTTAAAGTAGTATCCCCACGATGCGGCGCCAATTTCACTTATCGTAACTTCATAAAGGGGTGGAGTCACAGCGGCGTTAACAACAGAGAAAATTGCCATCCCCATAATACACGCCATGATCATCACAACAGCCAATTTTTTCATCTTTCTTCTCCTTAGTTTTGAGTGGGTTAAAATTATAGAGGACATGATGTCCACATTACCGCCTTATGCAATGCTAAACTGAATCATTTATCTGACACCAGGGGGACCAAACGCGGCCTATGCGCCTGTTCCACCAGTGCCTTATTTTTAACCTGCTGCACTGTTACCCCGGGAGAAACCTCGACGAGCCCTTCGTTATAATTTTCCTGTTGATTTGCAATCTTTGCCTGCAATTGCTTTAGGGTCATCCCTGGGGACACCTGAATGAGGCTGGGGTCCATTCTATCAAAGGCTGCCTTTTGTTCCGCGGTCTTTGCCTGCAATTGTTTTAGGGTCATCCCCGGGGATACCTGAATGAGGCTGGGGTCCATTCTATCAAAGGCTGCCTTTTGTTCCGCAATCTTTGCTTGCAATGCTTCCAAAGTCAATCCCGGTGGAGCTGGCTCAAATTGTCGGGAACTCGGTGGTGCCTTAGCTATAGTGCTCGCTCCCGGACCCATTCTCTTGTCGTTTGCCGATTTTTTGCCTTCAAGTCCGACCTTCTTGGCAGTTTTCCCTTTCAAAGCCTCCCCGGGAGTGCTGTCAGAGCCGCAGCCCAAAAGGAGAGAGCAAATCGCTAAAACCATCACTCCAAGGCCAACAAGGACCAAGAGCTTTGAGCAGATATGCTTTCTATCCGGCTTCTGCCTTTTTTCCATCTGACCAATTATTTGATAACGTCATCATGGTGTTAAGCCTACTCATAAACTCTTTTTTCAAGTCTCAGGGAATTATTTCCTTTCTCAGTTTTCCAGGAGTAAGGGCAAGAACGCCAAATTGGCTCTACGCTTGATAAACGCGCCGGGAGAGACTTTGTCCGACTTGCCTATGGCGCACACCTTGTAGTTGTAAGCGGTGCCTGGTTTTACTTTTGTCATGGTGAAGGGAGGCTGGCCGCTCGTGGGGGCTGTCAGATGCTGAAATACCCCAAGGCCTACTACCGCCAGCACCACCAAAGCCACTGCTACCGGAATCAGCCTGCGTAAAGGAAAAAGACGGGGAAACAGTCCACTCATCCCGTCCACAAGTCCTGCAAGCCAGGATTGGGGTTGGACTCTGATAGGGACACTTTCCCGGACCTTTTGTTTCCCTCCCTGTGCCTCGGCCCAGGCAAACCGCAGGTCCAGTACCAGGTCCAGGCAATCTTTGCACTCCGAGAGATGAGCATATACTTGGCCTCGTTTCTCCGGGATGAGTTCCTCCAAGGCATAGCCTATGACTGTTTCAGGGTCTGGACACCCCTGGGTCGAGCTGCTCCCCGAGGCTCGGTAGGCGGCTTGCAGCTTTGCCATCACCTCTGCCGGGATATCCCCTCGTAAGGATGAAGTGGGGTTGCTCGTAGTTTTATCTGTCTTAGTCATCATATAGTTAATCGTTTGAATATCTAAAAAGGTGACATTATCTCTCTTTCTCTAAATATCTTCGTATGTTATCCCCTGAACCTGCATGAGGTGCTTTAACGCTCTCTTGAACTTCGCTAAAGAGCCTGTAGTTTCGCGGGTGAACTGCTTCTTGACGGCATCGACTCGTTTGCCAATCCGTGTCGCCATCTGCCTGTGATCCAAGCCCTCGAGGTACATACGAACCAGAGTGGCATCCTGGGGGGATTCCTCAGAGAGCTTCAAGAGGGCTTGGTGCAAGAGCCGCCGGGCCAGATTATTGGCCAAGACGTTGTGAGGGGTAGGGGCCTGGTCTGGGGTCTCATGGAGATTTTCTGCCGCCTGATGAATCTCTTCGTATCTAAAGGTCTTACGATTGGCGTCGATAACCCGGCGGTGGAGCACCCCCATGAGATAGGTCTGCAACGTGGCCGTGTTTTTGGAGCCATGAGCATAGGCGCAAATGGTCCGGCCATTGAGCATCTCTTCCCAGAAGCTTTGGACCACGTCCTCGAGGATGTCCGATTTTAAAAGGCGGCGGCGGGCGAAGTTACTGAACAACTCATTGTAGGCGGTCACCAGCTCCCCAAGGCATTCTTTCTCCCCTGAGCGCAGCCCTTCACAAATCTTCTTGGCGATGGCAATGTCGCTATCTAGATTCTCGGGAAACATAAGCGGCTTTAATCCCGGAGCCTGCCCTCCCAGAATTCTCAGTAACCCAAAAATTGATGGGCAAGATACAAGAGATTGAGGCCCTGGGGGGCGGGGCCCCGGGCCACTTATTGCTTGCCTGGTGATGCTTTGGGTGCCTTCTTCCCTGGCGGCCCCGGGGGAGCTTGGGGCTTTACGTGGTTCCATGGTCACGGTTGGTTTTTGGGTTTCTGCCAGGCCCTTTTTCACTTTCTCTTGGAGCTGGGGCATTACCTCCGCTATAAAAGGGCCAAATTTTTTGAGGGCAGACTGCCCCTCGGGAGACGAGTAAAAGGTTACCATGGCCTTCAACTCACCTGCGGTAAAATTCTTTACCAGGCCGTCTATCATAAGGCGGTTGGCTTCTTTCTCCATCTCCGGGCTCGCCATGATTTCCATAAAGGGTTTCTGGTCTTTTTCCGGGAAGCGATGCACCTCCCGGGTAGCGATGCCCCGCAGCATGATTTTTGTAGGCATGGCCTCCAGATACTGCTTGGCCAACGTGGTCCGATTCTCCGGGGTATCAGGCAATGATTTAGCCGATTGGCCTTGCCTGGCATCCGAACAAGCGGAGGCCATCAGCACAAGGAAAATGACGACAAGATATCTAACAGCGGTCATCGGAAAAGCCTCCCATTTGAGAGAAAATAGGGAAAATCTTTATGAACTTCAGATCACGGTGTACCCCAGCCGCGATGGTTGCCATCGGGTGCTTGAGGCCTTTGGTCGGGCTGGCAAAAACTAAAATACGACCTGTTCAGGCGCCATCCCCTTATTGGGGAGTCAAAATTGCCCTGGACTTGGCCATAGGCCAGGTTTTCTTTCAGAGTTCCCTTCTCCCCCGCCAAGGGGTTCCACGTATTGTTGATGACGGGGTCTGCTCCCCAGGGTCGTCTGTCGGAGAATGGTTTTTACTCACTGCACTTGCCGATAGTCGCCGAGGTAATTTTCTGCCGCCGGCCAGGCTTAGCAGTCCCTTCAGCCCATAAAAATCACTGCCAAGCCGGAACGCATCTGACCCCAGCTTGATGGGAATTTTCCACCAGTCAATCCGAGAGCAACAGGAGATAGACCGCCGGCAGACTGCTGCCATAGCTGATGCGGCCGATGCGGCTGCCCCAGCTGGTATGTGGACAGAATCCGCTCATTGACGATCCAGGCCGTCAACCCCCTGGGATCCGCAGGGTCAAGCGAAACCGCGGAATAGTCTCCCCACCGTTGCTCCACTTTCCCGGGAATCCCATAATAGAAAGTGTCGCTGCCGAACAGCAGCGAGCCCGGGCTGGAAATGAGGCCCAGGGGCTCGGTGTGGAGGCGGCCCGAATACCGCACCTCGGCATTGACATTATTAGTGAATCCGTGGAGGACCAGGTCACAAAGACATCCTTGCGCCGGTTGGCGGCGATGGAGGCATTGAAGTCAGAGGAGGTGGCGCTGCTGCCAAAGGTGCCGCTTTGGATGATTTGACGGTTCACGGTGTCAAATTCATAGAACCGGCATTTGGCTAAGCCGCCGATGGCAATCGTGTGGACCTGGAAGAGGGAGTTGCCTATCTGGGTGCCGGGATTCACGAAGCGGCAGTCAGAGGTATCGAGGGTAGCGCTCGTGCCTGGCTGGGGCGCATTCGCCGGCATCGTATAGGCCGGCACCGGAATAGTGGCGGGGCCGCTCAGGGTGGGTGGGTCCGCGGCGGAGTTCGTCAAGGTGTAGAGCGACACCTTATTATCACTGGGAGAATCAGCCGCCACCAGATACGTATTGGGATTTTCATCCAGCACCAGGGGCGGCGACAGGGTGCCGGCCAGGCCGGTGAACATGTAGGGAGTCAAGGTCTGGCCCGGGCCGTTATACAGGAGGGATTTGGCCACGGTGAACATGCGGGCGTCAATAAAGATTGTTCCATAATAAAGATGTTCGCGGTGAAAATGACGGCATGCCGATCCAGGCCCACCTGGGGGAAATCCCAGACACCGCCGAATCCATTACTGACATTGACCTGGTAGATGTAATAAGCCCCCGTGGGATCGTCAGTTAGGGAAACCGCAAAGAAGAATCTTTGTACCGTGGGGAGCGGGTGGACTCGATCGTGGCAAGCGCGGACATGATCCACCGGTTGTCATTGTGGTCGTAGATCACCCGGGGGTCGTAAAGATATGTTGGCTGGGTAATATCCGAAGAAGGCGCTCAGAGACTGGCTAGAAACCCGGGTGTTGGGTGCGGCCTTCTCGTAAATATCGAGATGCGAGTTGGTAATCTCCACAAAATGGTTGAGGCCGACGGCGCCATGGGTGTCCGGCGGTATGAAGTTACCGGCCTCAACCGAGTTGACGCCCTCGAAATTAATCGTCTCGGTTAACGGGGCGAGGGCCGACGGGGCGGGGCTTTGAATCTCGGGCCCAGGGCTTTGTAAAGCTCTCTGCCGGGCGGCTGCGGCTTTACCAGCCTTATACGCGGCTTCATTTTTAGTGGGCCGGAAGGGTATCTCCCGGGCAGGAGGCGCGGGGGCGGCCCCGGCCAGGGCGGCGGCTGCTTCCCTCTGCTCCCGGGTGCGGACCTGGGGCGGGGGGATCCTAATCTGGGAGGTCGGCTGTGATTACGGCATTGGCGGGAGGAGTAGCCGGTTGTGCCTCGGCTGCGGCGACCGCCCCCCCCAGGATCATCAGAGTAAATAACCCGGCCAGAATCGATAAAAATATATTTTGAGATTTCAAGCCGTCCTCCCACGGATCCTCTTAAATATTATAACAAATCCGGTGTACTTGACCAAAGTTTTGCTTGAATAATTCTTCTCTGGAGGGTTTATTTATGCCACCATACCTTACAATCAGGCAATTCTTAAAACGCGTCGTTGAGAAGCGCAAATCCTCTTGGAGCAGATGCGGCAGGAGGATAATCCAGTAAGGCCCCTGATGGCCCCGGGTTGCCGGGCACCGGCCTTAAAATAAACAGAGATCCTGGCGGTACGCTATCGCCGCCAGGATCTCTGTTCAGTACACTTACTGGGGGCCGATCACTTGGTCGTTAGCCTCGAGAGCTTTCCCGAGTTTTAACCTCCAACCCCCGATTTTCGCGTTTCCATCCATCAATCCACAAGCAGGAGCTCATCCAACGATCCGACCGGAATAATCCCAGTCACCTTTATGGACCGCATCATGTCGTTCTCTTCGTGCCCCAGGATGTGGCAGTGCCACACGTACTCAGCGCCGAAGTTGTACATGGTGTTAACCGTAGGAGTTGTGGTAATGGGTTGTCCGGTTGTGGGGTTGATGTTAGTGAAACCCGTCGTGTCACCCAGTGGTTTCGAGGGGTTAAGAGGCCGTATGCTGTCCGGGACCGCGAAGGGAGTTGGTAGGCAAATCGGCCTTTTGGGCGATAAAGATGACTTCCAACGGGTTCATCCGGATGGTTTCCTTCCAGCCCCTCTCGTAGGGCTCGGGGGGTTTGATCGTCCCGTCCCAGCCGACCCGGTTGATAATCTGCGCATTGTTCAGGTGGATGTGGACAGGATGGGTGTCCACGCCATTATGGGTGATCTTCCAAAGCTGGACCTGGCCTCTGGTGGAAGATCTCTGCGGGCGGATCGATGTAAGCGAAACCAACCCCGTTCGATGTGGCCGGATTGGCGGTCGGATCGAAGGTTTCATACCCCAGTCTGGCAGCTCAGCCGGCCATATGGATCAAAAACTTCGGTTATGGCCTTCTGCTCGAACTGCAGCGTCTTCTGTGGGCCGCCACCGACCGGGGTGTAGGTCAGGGAAGTGGCATTGATCGTCGCAGTCTGATCGACGGAGTTATGATAAGCCCCCGGATAATAGCTCTGAGGCACGATGGGCGGGGGCTGGGATGCGACGTAAGCAACCGGCAGGGCTGCTTGCAGCGTGGCCAGATTAAAGGCGCTGCCGGGGATGGCAGGGGTTGCCCCTACCCGGAATTGCATGATGGTCCGGGTGTTGGGGCCGACCCCGACCTTGGTCTGAGGGGCGCCGCCCGCCTCGGTTTGATCCGGGTTACCCGTGTAGTAGTCGTAGCGGGGTAGGAAGCCCGGCACCGGGCGCCGGGGCGTCGTTATAGAGAATGACGTTGGTGCCCGGCGCCACCGTGGAGAAGTCGACGATGACGTCGGCCCGCTCCGCCGCGCCCAGAAAAACCGTGACGCCTTTAATTGCGGGGTTTGCTCCCTCTAAGTTCTGGACGTTCCCAAAGGTGGCGCTGCCCCGGTCATAGTCATAGTTAACCGGCTGGTTGTCGCGCACCGCCACTCCCGGCAGGATGCCGCCTTCGTTGCCGATCTGGATGAACTTGGGGCCGGCCGTGGCCGGATCCGGCACGCCGCCATCCCTGCCGTCCCTCGGCCAGCTGGCAGGATAGGACCCATTCGGGACCGCCTGAACCATGGTGACTTCCGTGGTGGCGCCAATGGTGACGGTAGGAGCGGAGGTATAACCACTGCCGGGGTTGGTAATCGTGATGGCCGGTAACCACCCCACCTGAAATCGTGGTGGTAGCCATGGCGCCGAAACCGCCGCCGCCGGTGATGTTGACCCCGGGAGCCCGGACATAACCGGAGCCTCCGTTCGTTATCCCGATCGACGAAATAGTTCCAGTGCCCAGATTAACAATTGCCGTGCCCGTAGCGCCGGTGCCGCCGCCCGAGGCATCCAGGTAGAGCTGCAGGTTGAGAAAACGGTCGTTAGAGGCATTGAGGATCCGGAACCGGTAGGCCTTGGGCTCCACGTTGAGGTAAGGGTAAACGGTGCCGTTGACCATCATGACGTCCATGAAGGATTCGGGCACGCAGCTGGTGAGGTAATTCTCGGGGTGGTCCACGTCCGTCCCCGGCAGCGGATTAACCGCCTTCAACTCAGGGGCCTGAACCTCTATCGGAGCCAAGATGTTGGGCTGCACCCAGGGGCCGTAGTCCCAGCGGCCGTAGGGGTTCAGACCCGGATGGGTCCGTCAGGCTCTGGTTCGGCTCATAGATGTGGGGGAAATAAAGATCGCAGTATCCCCCCCAGGCTGAATTCCACTTGTCATCCTGGACGGTGTTCACGTCCAGGGGTACAAAGGATTTGTCCTGGATGATTAAAGGAATACCCCAGTTATAAACCCCGCCGCCCTGATTAGGAATGACCCCGGTGCTGATCAAATTGTCCTCCACCGGGTCGTGGATCAGGTACCCTGCGGCCAGGCCGGCATAGACATTGAGGCGGGTGATGGCCACGGCGTGGTCGTGGTAAAACATCAGCCGGCCGCTCTGTTGGTTGGTATAATAAAAGGTCATCTTCCCCGGCCCCGGATCGTTGGTCGCTCCAGCCGTTCCTACCGGGACCGGATTTCCCCCTGCGTCAAACCACATGTCGGGGACGTTCTGGTAACTCGCACCCCTGAGGTAAGTAGTCGATGCTTCACCGGGGGGGGTAAACCATTGCCACGGCGTCCCATCACTGATCCAGGGCGTAAAGGCGCCATGAAGATGGTTGGAGATGCGGTTCTGGGTGTAATAACCTCCAGCGGGCGCCAAGAGGCCCCTCTCCGGCCCCCATGAGGGTGGTGTCCACCGGGAGGAAGAGATTGCCAGAAGTGCCCGGGCCCAGTTGGTTGGTGAGCGTGACCCGCACCGGCGTGTCGCGCTGGGCCACAATCAAGGGTCCCAGATATTGTGGATCCGCTGGCGAACCGGTGCCGAGGTCAACATAACCCCGGAAATGGGTGGGGTTGGGCAGGTCCGTATGCACCTTTTTCGTATAAGCAACTACGCCGATTTGGTAACAATCGCTAGCCCGGGAATAGAGGATTCCCCGTTGCGTGAGCAAGCGGAATATACTGCCCCAGGTTGTTGCGGCCGGTTACCCCGCCGTCAGCCGATAGACCCGGCAGTGAGTCGACAAATTTTCTCAGGGCCGTTCCCGTGTTGCTCCCGGCTGGATTTGCGGCGGTCGGAGGACTTATGCCGGACGGGCTATTGGCGTACCAAGTCACCCCTTTCGGCCCGGTATTTCCGAAGGCCAGGTTGGCCCCCCACGGAAGGGCAGCTACCATCAAGGCCAACCCCATCAACAATAAGAATCTCGGCTTTTTCATCTGTTCCCCTCCCTGAGGTTCGGATAAATTATCCTCATTTGCGGCCACCACCGCAGTTAAATACCTCAACCGACCCTACTAGGCGATAGCCCAACCCCTGACGCCCAGATTAACGGAATCAGGCAGCTTGCCCGCAACTACCAGGCAGATCTGCAGGTGAAGCAATCGACATTCCCTCACACCCCCTGAACCAACAGTTCTCAAGTTAAGCTCAATTATGCCTGATCCTTAAGGCAGATGCACTAGGCAAAAACATGTATATTGGGGTAGGTATAAGTGCCTATTTTACCCCTTCGGTTCCCTCAGCACGCCCCAAGCCTTTAGCCTGAAACCAAAGTGAAGTTGACCCTCGCACTATCGGGAATAACCTGGCATTATTTGCGTTGTGTCGGAGCTGGTTCAAAAGCCTTTCTCAACCCTTCCATGGACTTATCCAACTTGGCTTTTTGCGGGCCCCAGGCCGATTCGGAGGCTTTTTTCAAGGCGGTTAACTCATTTTCGGCGGCCACCTGCTGCAACTGCAGATTCTTTGCCGCCTGGAGAAGCAGGCGTTTCTTTTGCGGCGCTCCGGTCGCGGCTTTCATTCTGAATTCGTTAATTTTTTGTTGGATTGCATCCAATTCCTCGGCCGTCTTCTTTTCATAGGCCTTTCTTTCCGCGGGGGTGAAGCTTGTTGCCGTAACCGCGGGTTCTCCTTTGACTTCCGAGCCCTGGGGCAGGGTGACCGTCGCCGTATTTTTTGGCTGTTGCGCACTCACATAATCCGGAGCACTGCCAACAGCACTGCCATGCATATTATCCCAAGCCATTTCATCTGCGGTGTCCTCCTCGGCGCCGGGTCAGAAGATCTGCCCCCGCCGTGATTACCCTTAATCAGTCTCTCGACACGCCACGCTCACTGCTTCCCCCGCCGAGAACTGTCTGATCATGGGAGGGAGAACGTCAGCCCAAACTTCCCTAGCGTATCGGCCAATTCCGGTTAATCTTTAAAAAAATATATTAGCTTGGCCCGGTGGCCGCGATCCACTGAAAAAGCTTTGGTCTCAGGGCCTAGGCCAAATAGTTATCAGTCAGGAAGGATAGATCCACTGGCCCTGTAAAGAACTTCGTGATGCAGAGCCCGGTTTGAGCGGCGCTGGCCCTGCCTAAAGAAACCGGGAGCAACTCTTCCCACCCAGGGTTCGCTATAATTTAGTGACTATTTAACCATTTTTTGCCGCCTGGGTCTACAAAAAAACTTTCTCACATGATGACAATATTTAGTCCATATGAAATTATGTATATATCGGAAAAAGGCCGAAAAAGCCATGGGTAAAAATACCTATACTGGGCTAGGTAAAAATGCCTATTTGGTGGTAACCGGGCCCCCGGGTTCATACCCCGTCCAGGCAAAAAACCGGTTTTCCCGCCTGCATTTGATTCATTAACGGCCCGATATTCTCAGGGAAATACCCTTTTGCACAAGTTTATTCAGGGCTAATTTCTCGGAGGCTCAACATCCTCAACATATATCCGTTGTGCTTTCGATAGTGCGCCAGATCAGGGGAATATATGGTCGGGCCTGCTTGAAATCGGCGAAAAAATTGATTTTTGCCCCAATCCTATGCTATAGAATACTTGTGAGGAGGTTAATTTCCAAGAGATCAGGTGGTTGAATTTTATGTCAACTGTTCTATCCATTGTGTTGAAATAAAGATAGTTAAGTTTGTACATTATATCAAGAGTCATGGTGCAATTATCTAATATCAATTTATAATTATAGGTTTATTTAAAAGGAGTTGATAAATGGGCGCAATAAAAATTGGCAAAATCTACGGTATAATTATTTTATTGATTTTGTTTTTATTTGTTGTGAATAGTTATGGTGCTAATGGAAAGGCTGAGGAGTTTTATGAAAAAGGAAAACAAATAACCTCAGTTGAAAATGCTGATCAGGCAATTGATAATTACAGTAAGGCTATCAAGATCAATCCTAAGTTTGCTAAAGCTTATAACAATCGGGGCGTTGCGTATATTTGGAAAAAGAAGTATTATCTCGCTATCGCTGATTTTAGTAAAGCTATTGAATTAGACCCCAAAAATGGCAAAGCTTACAACAACCGGGCAATCGTTTATTCGTATCAAGGGGAAACCGGTAAAGCTCTAGAGGATCTTAAGAAGGCCAAAAGTCTCGGCATTGCGGTTAACCCAGATTTTTTGAAAGAAACTCGAGAAACTACCCGCTACCCCTGAACCAATATTTCATAAGCCGAGCTCCATCTCCTGCCAAGGCCCCCGCGCCGAAACGATAGCCGCTACCCCCTCAAGATCGACCGGGCCGGACTTCCCCGGTACGGCCTCACCATGGCCGACCGGCAGGAGGTCATGAAAACCGCGATTGGCGCCAAGGCGGCCACGGAGAGCATCGAGACCGAAGGGCCGGTGCAGATCAGCTGGGACCAGACCCGCCGCCGGATTGTGGCGAAAATCAACATAACCGGCCGGGAGACCGATAGCGTGGTGGCCGACGTCCAATGGTGGCTGGCGTCCCGGTTACGGGGGCTTTTCCTTTTAAATCCTGGTGTTGTCTACCGGCCAGCACCAGGGTTGACTATACTTAGGCAGCGACATAATTTTTAAGCATAAGCTCTCCTCATTTTAATTCTTTGGCCTCGGAGGCGGAATCGGGGAATAATATGGAAAAATCAGGCCCCTGTGCGGAGGACCGGCAACTGCACGTAGTTTTAAGGAAATATTGGTATGTGCCCGTATTCCTCGTTATCTTGGTGGTATTATTTCTGGCGGGATCATGGCATGGGCAAAGAAAAGCCGCTGGCCAAAGGGCTGCCGGGAGCCGCCAGATTTTGTACTATGTGGACCCCATGAATCCAGCCCACACGTCTCCCGAGCCGGGGTTGGCTCCCTGCGGCATGAAGATGGAGCCGGTCTACGCCGAGGATGAGGGCCAGAAACCCGGTTCGGCCTTGTCTCCCGGGTCCGTCAAGATCACCCCTGAAAAACAGCAGATTATCGGGGTTCGGGTGGCCACGACGGAAAAATCGCCCTAGACCTATACGCTCAGAACCGTGGGCAAGGTGGTTGCGGATGAGACCCGCACCTACCGTTTGAATGCCTTCAGCGAAGGTTTTGTCACGAAGGTATACGACATCACCACCGGCAGTCTGGTCAGGAAGGATGAACCTCTGGCTGCGGTTTACAGCAAGGATTTGTTTACGGCGTTACAGACATACTATTATGCGGTTTATGCTTTAGACAACCTGCAGCAGGGGCAGCAATTGCCTGCGTCCCAGAGGAACCTTCTGGAAGCTCAGAAACGAGCGGCTGAATACGCCCTGATGAACCTGGGCGTGAGCAGCCTGCAGATCAAAGACCTGATCCGCAGCAAGGAAATCACGCAAGAGATTATCCTCAGCGCCCCGGTTACCAGTTTTGTCCTGGCCCGGAAAGTCACACCGGGGCAAAAATTCGTCACCGGTGAGGAATTATTCCAGCTGGCGGATTTGAGCCGGGTCTGGATCGTGGCGGATTTGTTTGAAAATGAAGCGCAATACGTCCGGCCCGGGGAGAAGGTAAAGGTGACCTTCCCCGACCAGGGCGAGACGCGTCAAGCAACGGTGAGCGAAGTTCTGCCCGAGTTCGATCCTGCGACTCTCACCGTCAAGGTGCGCCTGGAGATGGACAACCCCGGATTTACCCTCAGGCCCGGGATGTTTGTGGACGTGGAGTTTCCCATCAAAAAGCCTCCCACGATCAACGTCCCGGTTGACGCCATCATGGATTCAGGGCTCAAGCAGACCGTCTTTGTCGACCGGGGCAACGGTTATTTCGAACCGCGCCAGGTTAAGATCGGCTGGCGCCTGGGAGACCGGGCGGAAATCGTCGAGGGTCTCAAACCCGGTGAACGCATCGTGGTTTCCGGGAATTTCCTCATCGACTCCGAGAGCCGGATGAAGTTGGCGGCGGCGGGGTTCTTTGGCAACGTGGTCAAGGATCCGGTTTGCGGCATGAATCGTGGATGAAGGCAAGGCCAGCACTGCGGGTCTGAAAAGTGACTATCAGGGCAAGAGCTATTATTTCTGTTCTGATGAGTGCCAGAAAAAGTTCGACAAGATCCCGGCGCGCTATGGGATCAAGCCGGAGGAGGGTCCGGCTCCCGGAGGTGGTCGTGAGCGCCGCGAAGACCCCGGCCGCGCCGGAAAAGGCGTCAGGAAAGACGAAAGATCCGGTGTGCGGCATGAATCTGGACGAAGGCCAGGCGAGCGCTGCGGGTCTGAACAAGTGACTATCAAGGGTAAGACTTATTATTTTTGTGCTGATGAGCTGCAAGAAGCAGTTTGACAAGATGCCGGCGTGTTTTGCGACCAAGCCGGAGCCGGGTCCGGCTCCCGGGGTGGTCATGAGCGCCTCGAAGACCCCGGCCGCGCCGGAAAAGGTGTCAGAAAAGACCATAGACCCGGCGTGCGGCTTGCCGGTGGCGACGGGACCGGCCAAACTGGCGGGCAGGACCAGCGAATACCAGGGAAAGATTTATTATTTTGACACCGATGGCTGCAAGGAAAGATTTGACAAGGACCCCCAACATTATTTATCCGGAGGTTCAGAGGCCGCAATATCTCACCCGTTTCCTCTGGTGCCGACAAATCCTGATTTGTTGCTGAGATTGAGACGGGATTCAATTCGCGCCATACCTGCGGGGAAAGGCCAGGCCCCGGTCGAGGACCCGGTCCGGAAATCCCAGGTTAAGCCGGCGACGCCTACAGGACCGGCCCAGCCAATGGCTCATCCCGGCGCGGCCCCTGGGGTTCCTCCGGTAATGCCCCACGGTGGGGCCCAGGTAGCGCCTCCAGCCGCGACGCCGGCGGCGCCTCAGGGACCTGCGGCGATGAAGTCTCCGGGGAGCACCCCGGCAGCGCCCCCGGTCCAGCCGGCGGCGCCGTCGCCGCAAGCCATACAGCCGCAGCCGCCGCAGACGACGCCCTCACCGCCCCAACCAGCATCCCCCACTTGCCCCCCCGGCCACGGGGATCATCAGCATGATTAACCGGATCATCGATTTTTCGGTGCACAACAAGGTCATTGTCTTCATCATCGTGGCTGCGGCCTGCATGATGGGATGGTGGTCCATGCAGCATTTGACCCTGGACGCGGTCCCGGACCTCACCGACACCCAGGTGATCATCTACTCCCGGTGGGACCGCAGCCCGGACATCATGGAAGACCAGGTGACCTACCCCATCGTCACCGCCATGGTGGGCGCCCCCCGGGTGAAATCGGTGCGCGGCTTCTCGGATTTCGGCTACTCCTACGTCTACGTCATTTTCGAAGACGGCACCGACATCTACTGGGCCCGGTCCCGGACCCTGGAATACCTCTCCGGGGTGCTGCCCCGCCTGCCCGCCGGCGTCAGGACCGAATTGGGTCCGGACGCCACCGGCCTGGGCTGGGTCTTCCAATACGCCCTGGTGGACCCCACCGGCAAGCACAGCCTGGAGGAGCTGCGGTCTTACCAGGACTGGTACCTGCGCTATTACCTCAAGGCCGTGCCCGGGGTGGCGGAGGTGGCGCCGGTGGGGGGATTCGTCCGGCAGTACCAGGTCAATGTGGATCCCAACCGGCTGCAGGCCTACAATCTGTCCATCAATCAGGTGGTGAAGGCCGTGGCCGGCGGCAACCAGGAGGTGGGCGGGCGCCTGATCGAGTTCGGCGGCACCGAGTACATGGTGCGGGGCCGGGGCTACGCCCGCTCCCTGCAGGATTTTGAGAATATCGTCCTGACCGCCAGCCCCGACGGCACGCCCATCCGGGTCAAGGATATCGGCCAGGTGGTCATGGGGCCGGACCTCAGGCGGGGGGTCACCGACCTGGACGGGACCGGGGAGGTGGTCTCCGGGATCATCGTCATGCGGGAGGGCCAAAACGCCCTGGACGTCATCGACCGGGTCAAGGCCAAGATCAAGGAGATCGAACCGGGGCTGCCCGCCGGCGTCCAGATTGTGCCCATCTATGACCGCTCCGATTTGATCCAGCGGGCCATCGGCAACATGAAGTCCACCCTGGTGGAGGTGCTGATCACCGTCTCCCTGGTGATCCTGATCTTTCTGTGGCACTTTCCCAGCGCCATCATCCCGGTGATCACCATCCCGGTGGCGGTGCTGATCTCCTTCATCCCGTTTCGGATGATGGGGGTCACGGCCAACATCATGTCCCTGGGGGGGATCATCATCGCGGTGGGGGCCTTGGTGGACGCGGCCATCGTCGTGGTGGAGCAGGTCCACAAGAAACTGGAGAAATGGAACCAGACGGGCCGCCTGGAAGACTACCAGGAGGTGGTGGTCAAGGCGGTCAAGGAGGTGGCGGGGCCCAGCTTCTTCGCCCTGCTGGTGATCGCGGTGTCGTTTCTGCCGGTGCTGAGCCTGGAGTCCGTGGAAGGCCGGATGTTCAAGCCCCTGGCCTACACCAAGAACCTCTCCATGATCGTGGCCGCGGTCCTGGCCATCACCCTGGACCCGGCCTTGCGGCTCCTGTTCACCCACGTGCGGAATTTCAACTTCCGGCCGCCCTGGTTGTGCCGGATAACCAACGCCGTGGCCGTGGGCACCATTTATCCCGAAGAAAAGCACCCCATCAGCCGGCGCTTGATCCGGTTTTACGAACCGTTAGTCACCTGGTCGCTGCGCCGGAAATGGTGGGTGATCGGCGGGGCCTTGGCCCTGGTGCTCATCACGCTGCCGGTCTATGCCCACCTGGGCTCGGAATTTATGCCGCCCCTGGAGGAAGGCTCCATTCTCTACATGCCCTCCACCATGCCCGGAATTTCCATCGCCGAGGCCCAGAAACTGCTCCAGGTCACCGACCGCATCATCAAGGGCTTTCCCGAGGTGGACCGGGTCCTGGGCAAGGCGGGCCGGGCCGAGACCTCAACCGACCCGGCCCCGGTGTCCATGCTGGAAACGGTGATCACCCTGAAACCCAAAGCGCAATGGCGGCCCCATATGACCCAGGAAAAGCTCATCGACGAGATGAATGAGGCCCTGAAACTGCCGGGCCTGGCCAACGGCTGGACCATGCCCATCAAGGGCCGCATCGAGATGTTGAGCACCGGTTTCCGGACCCCGGTCGGCATCAAGATCTCCGGGGCCGATGTCAAGACCATCGAAGCAGATCGGGTCCCGGATTGAATCCCTGCTGCCGGCCGTCAAGGGGACCCGGAGCGTCTTCGCCGAGCGGACCGGGAGCGGCTATTTTCTCGATTTCGATTGGCGCCGGGAGGAACTGGCCCGCTACGGTCTGAGCATCGCCGAAGTCCAGGAGGTGATCAGCAATGCCATCGGCGGCGAGAATGTGACCACCACCGTGGAAGGGCGGGAACGCTACGGCGTCAATGTGCGCTACCAGCGGGATTTCCGGTCCGACTTCAGCGCCCTGGAACGCATTCTGGTGCCGGCGGACAGTGGCAAGCGGCAGATCCCCCTGGGGCAGCTGGCCAGCATCAAGACGGTCAGCGGGCCGGCCATGATCCGGGATGAGGACGGCCTGCTGACGGGCTACGTGTACATCGATATCGCCGGCCGGGACCCCAACGGCTATGTCGAGGACGCGGCCCGCCTGCTCAAGGACAAGGTGAAACTGCCGCCGGGGTACGCCATCTCCTGGAGCGGCCAGTACGAGGCGGCCCAGCGGGTGAAGCAGCGCCTGCTGCTGGTGGTGCCCCTGACCCTGTTCCTGATCTTCCTGCTCCTCTATCATGAACACCCGGTCCATCACCAAGACCATGCTCATCATCCTGGCGGTGCCGTTCTCCGCGGTGGGGGCCATCTGGTTCCTGTATCTGCTGGGCTATAACATGAGCATCGCGGTCTGGGTCGGTTTGATCGCCCTGCTGGGGGTGGATGCGGAAACGGGCATCTTCATGCTTCTGTATCTGGACCTGGCCTACGCCCAGGCGAAAGCCGAAGGGCGGCTCCGGAACCTCCCGGAATTGCACGCCGCCATCATTGACGGCGCCGCCAAGCGGATCCGGCCCAAGTTCATGACCGCCGCCACCCTGCTGTTGGGGCTGATTCCCATCATGTGGGCCACCGGGACCGGCGCCGACGTCATGAAACGCATCGCCGCCCCCATGATCGGCGGCATTTTCACCTCGTTTCTCCTGGAGCTGATGGTCTACCCGGCCATCTACGAAATCTGGAAATGGAATTTCGAGGTGAAAAAGGAAATTTGATCCCAAATCGCAGTCAACCGCATATCTTATTAGGGGCGGACCGGCGTGCCCGCCCTTCACCAGGGCGAACGAATAGGTGCACCCCTGTATTTGCTACTTGGCACAAGGCATCCGCAACGGTTTCGAGGCGTCATCCCAGGGGATGGCGCCTCTTTTTGTTCGGGTTATAACAAAAATGGTGAATCACTTAACCCGGAACGGAAGCACCAGCTACATTTTAAGATTTGAGAAGATTATCTGGTAGGTGGCGATGACGGTAAAGCACAGATAACAGATGACCGAGGTAAGGGCGAGATGCTTCTGGATAGCCGGCAACGTTTCTTTGAGGCTCGGCGTTTGCCGAAAAGGCATCAGGAGACCCACCCCCATGCCGGTCAACCCTCCCAACAACAGCAGCAGATAGAGGAAATAGCCGATGTAACCGTATTCCTTCTGCAAAATGCAGAAGGGGCAATGATGGGTCGGCAGTTCATAAAAATAAATGGAAATAAACGAGATGAAGGACGCGATGGATATCAGGAAGGTCAAGAAAATCGCGGCGGCAGAACCCGTAACCCATTCTGCCGGTGCGATAGAACACCGCCCCCAAAGCCAGGGACCCGATCATGGCCGCATAAAAGATGATCTCCATGATCGGGCGCGGCAACGAGATAATCTCTGAAGCCACCCCCTTGGTATCGGCGGTAAACAGAGAACCGCAGCAGGAGGTAATGACCTCGGGGTTAAGTCCCAGAAAATAGTTGGCTTTGAATTATGGTCTCCGCCAGAATCAACGGCGCAATGATGAGCAGGAGCAGATATTTCACTTTGATGAGCGGATAATCGAACCCCCGGTTATCGGTAAAATTGATGATGAGCCAGAGTCCTGCCAGGAGAAAGGTAATAACCTTGAGAATTACTACGGGAAAACCCCACTGATTGACATTGAGCGAGCCGACCGCGCACATGGCGCCGGTGAAAAATGGGTGCAGAGCTATCGGCGGTATAAATAAACAGGAAAAAAGAAAGCAGTTGAAAAACACAGGCATAGCCGATGATCGTGGATATGAGGTAAGTTCTTCTCTCCAGCCTTAGTTGGGTTTCGCTGCCGCTTTTGATATCCCAATATCTGAGAATAAGCGCGCCGGTAGAACGAGGCGTACAGCACCATGCCGCTTATCAGCAGTGAACTGATAAAGAGGGCGATAATTCCCGGTTTAAAAAACACTCAGGTTACTCCGGCATCGATTATCCTGCCGTCTCGCATTTGCACTACTCTATCAACGATCGTCGGATTCGTGGACAGATCGGGTCATGGCTGGCGATCAGGATGGTTTTTCCCTGGGCCTTAAAGTCGCTGCATAATAGTCCATGAACTCCCGGGATAGCCTGGTATCGAGGTGGGCGGTGGGTTCATCGGCAATAATCACTTCGGGTCGGTTAACCAAGGCCCTGGCAATGGCCGCTCTCTGGGCTTCCCCCCCGGAGAGCCACTCAACTTTGGCGGCGGCTTTATGAGCCAGGTTAAACAACTTCAGCAGATCCGCCGCCTGTTTCTTTAAGAGGGCAAACGGCTCGCCCAGGGGATAGGCCGGGAGCATGACGTTTTCGATGACGCTGATGCCCTTCAGGAGATTGAATTGCTGGAAGATGAAGCCAAAGGTCTGGCGCCGGATTCTCGGTGAGAAAGCGCTCGGGCAGACTGGTGATCTCGCGCCCTGCCAGCACAATGCGGCCCGGCCGTGGGCCTGGCCATGCATCCCAAGAGGCTCAGCAAGGTGGTTTTCCCCGAGCCGCTGGGGCCTTTCAGCGCCGTTACCTGGTGCGCCTCGATGGTGAGGGTCAGGTCGTGAACGGCGATATATTCATTGGGCCGGCCCTCATTGAAAATCTTTCGGATATTCTGAAGTTCGATCATCGCGGCCTCACTATCTCATGACCACATCGGGATCAATCGTTGCGGCCCTCCAGGCGGGGATGATGGTGGCCACGGTATAGGGAATAACCGTAAAAAAGAACAGGATGGCAATTTGATAGCCACTGATAAAAGGGGTCAATCTGAAATCCGGATAGAGCAGTGGACCAGCCTTTGAGCACCGGTTCAAAGAGGGTGGCCGAGGCGTAAAAGATGTGGAAATACGCCAAGATGATCCCGATGAAGAAGGATGACAGGGAGACGACCATGCCTTCCCAAAATTTCATCTGCAGGACATCGGCGGTTTCCCAGCCGATGGCCTTTAAGATGCCGATTTCCCGTTTCTCTTCGCCGCTCAACCCCGCGGCTTTATCCCAGGCAAAGATCAGAAAGGCCAGGACCGCACCGGCAAGAATGGCGATCATGATTCCGCCGCGCCAATCGAACACCGCATCATAAGTCCGTCAAGATTTCGTCCCGGGTGATGGCCCGGGTATCAGGGAGGTTATCCACGATTTTGCCGGCAATGGTGGGAATTTCCTTTTTATTCAAAACGGTTACCGTTAAATCAGTGGCATCATTTCCGGATATGCCGAATAAGCGCCTGAATCCCGTGGCGGAAATCAACATCAAGTCAGAAGACAGCAACTCCGATTCCGGGCTGAGGACACCCTTAATGAAAAGACTGACGGGTCTCCCGTCATAGGTTCGTAACAACATGGCGTTGCCGCGGAAGACCTGGCGAACCCGGGAAATGCCGGCGCCTACGACGATTTCATTATCTTTGAGGTCAATGCCCTCGGGCACCATGAGGGTATAATTGGCCCGGCCGATTGGGATCAAAATAGTAACCCCAGAGACGATCCTTGACGGCCTGAACCCCCCGGATGGCACTTGATTTTCTCGGCATAGGCCACCGGGATAAGCTCATGTCTTCCGGCCACTAATTTCTGGACGATGATTTCGGGGGTGCCTCGTAAAATGATCGCGGCTTCGTTTTTTAGGGCCTGGGTAAAGAACATGACGGAACCCAGGCTGAAAACCACCAGGGTGTATACTACCACCAGGGCGAGATTTTTCCCTTGGCGCCGCCACAGAGCGGACAGGGTAAAATCGATAATATTTCGCTGTTTTTCAATGGATTTGATCATGTGGCTTCTTCAAGGTTTCGGGAGGACCGATGATCGATCCACTGGGAAAATGATCCAGGGCCAGGGGATGAGTTTGGAAGGCAGCGTGCCAATCAGCTTGGGAGGGGTGCCGGGTATAGCGGGCCTCAGTGGAGAGGCACAGGTCGGTAAGGCCCAGGTTCCTGACCACCTCGGCCTCTTCCCGGAGCAGCCAGGCAGGTCGGCTCGCATCACGAAATGCGCCTGGATGAGAATCGCCGCCAGGAGCAGCATGCCGCTGCCGATAAAAAGCAAGAAGCCATCGGATTTTCGCAAGGTCATAGCTCGATAATTTCATGGGACTCGACTTGATTCAATCATGGCAAAGTTGTTGCGGCCACACATCAAAGCAGGTCTTATCAGTCCAGAGTTTTTATCAATTCGGGGGTAATATCCTTAAATGACAAAATTGCCGTGCCCTTATGGTCGACCTTAAATTCTTTGGCCGCGGCTTCTTCTTTAAAAGGCATGAGCTCTTTCCCCATGGGGCCGTAGACATCACTGCCGACGACATAAAAGGCCTGGAACCCATCCTTAATTTGAAACTATAATAATCCGTTACCAGGATATGCGGCAATATCTGCCTTGGTTTTGCCGGGTTATATTTCGGCAGGTCGAAATAATATTTCATCATATCCTTGACGCCATCAAAAAATGCGTGGGTGCCATCTTTAAAAACGATCTGATCGACGAAATCGGCATATTTGGCCACAAACATGCCGCAAACCGGGCATTTATCACTTGGGGTGATCTTGGCAGGTTTGATCTCATCTGCGCCCCAGAGAGGACCAGTTATCATTAATAAAAGGAAACTCAAAGTGATGAACAACTTAACAGGTTTCATCAGAACTCCCTGGCGGCGAGCCCACATTATACAGAGGACGGGCCAGTGGGAATATTCGCCTTAAATCAAGGTTTCCCACCGGCCCGCTGCTGAGCAGTTTACTTCTTTTCCCCTTCTTCATCTGCTTCATTTTGGCCCGCTTTTCCCGGATCATCTTGGTGTCGTTATACATATCATCATAGGTGGATTTCATGGCGTCCTCAAAATTCGCCAGCTTCCCGCCATGTTCTTTAATAAATGCTTCCGCGTCTTTCTTATCGGCAAAAGCCCACTTGGCCGTTTTGGTCATGACGCCCGGTTTTTTCCCGCCGATGACCCAGTAGGCTTTTTCGGCATCGATCAAATTCTTCTTGTTGTAATCCGCCACCATGATGGCTTTGGGCTGCTTATCAAAGGTTTGGGCCAGATCGAGGGCCACGCAATGGATGCTGCAGGCGCCAAGGCTGGACCCATCACTATACTCGACCAGCATGCGGCTATGGGCAAACTTTTCCCGGTCCATGCCGCAGTATTTGCAGGTCTTATGCGCCTGAATGTCCGCCATGGTCTCCGCATAAGCGACCATTCCCGTTAACAGGAACAACGCAGCCAGCATCCCGCAAAAAATCTTTCTTTTCATCATCTTCTCCTTTTCAAGGGTTGGTAAGGCTCCCCCTCCCCTCCCTGGAGGCTGGGGCAGACTCCAGCACAGCTTGACACCGCGGCCTTGAGGGGCATTTGAAGTTATTTTTCAGTGTGACAGGTATGCAAGGACTAAGGAAAAAGACGCATACTCTGACTAGGTTGCAACAGGCTTTATTAACCATCGGTCATTTTAGAGAAAAAATCAAGCTAAATAATTGAGCTTGGTGCGTGGTAAGCCCCCAAAAACCTGAGCTGGTGACTTGTCCTCTATCAGGTTGGGTTTCGTAAAATCATCTGACCTCATCCTGAGAATCATAATTATGTCGAGTTAGTCGCAAATTTCCCCCTTTATCAAAGGGGGCCAGGAAGGATTATATCTCTAGTGGCAAGCGACTTCGCGCTCCCGCCCCAGATGAACTGCCGGTTGAAGCGCGTTTGGTCAACCGGGAGGTAAGGTGGTTTGACCACGACCGAAAGAAATCCGGCCATGGGGTATGGGCCATTCTCTTGGGGCATCCTGACGTGTGGTTGTCTCGCAGGGGGATAGCGTTCCGTCTAAACAGTAGTATGGGAAACGCTTTTCCGGAACGCGATGCCACTCATTCCCTAAATTAAACTTATGCTATTAATTATTCATGATAAGTGCTATTTTTTTAAAAGAGCAGCCATATCTAGCCAAAGGCCCAGCCAACCGCCGGCAAGCGCCCGGATATCGCGGCTTTTTTATCCGCCGGAGAGATCATACCACCCCTCTCCGGCCCTGGGTAGTGGGTGGCGGCGACGAACTCTCATCCCCGAATCCTCAATTGACGAATGTGCTGGAGGGTAGCACGATATGGCCAGAGCGAAGAAATCCGCCCCGGACGCCCCTGTTAAGGACGTCCCGTCCCAGTCTCCTGAATCCGCCGCCCCAGCCACTCCCACCAAGACAATCGCTAAAAAAAGCGCCGCCACCGGGGGCAAACGCCGGGCAGGATCGCCCGGCCCCGGCCGGGCCCCGGCCTCCCGACGGGCAGCCGCCGAGCCTGGCCAAACCGAAGCAGGGCCTTCCCTGGTGGTGGGCATCGGCGCCTCGGCCGGCGGCTACGAGGCCCTGACCCAGTTCTTCCCGGCGCTGCCCCCCGACACGGGCATGGCCTTCGTGGTGGTACAGCACCTGGACCCGGCGCACGAGTCCCTCCTGCCGGAGCTCCTGGCCAAGCTGACCAAAATGCCGGTGAGCCAGGTCAAGGACCGTACCGAGCTTCAGGCCAACCAGGTTTTTGTCATCCCTCCCAACGCCCTCTTGACCATCACGGGTAATCTGCTGTACCTGACCGCCCGCTCCAAGGAGCGGAAGCCCCAAATGTCCATCGACCACTTTTTCCGTTCCCTGGCGGAAAGCCATGACGGGCAAGCCATCGGCATCATCCTGTCCGGGTCCTCCTCCGACGGCACCCTGGGGATTGAGGCCATCAAACACGCCGGGGGCATCACCTTTGCCCAGGAAGAGAAATCCGCCCGCTACTATTTCATGCCCAAAAGCGCCATCGGGACGGGATGCGTGGATTTTGTCTTATCCCCGGAAGGTATCGCCAGGGAGTTGGCCGAATTGGCCCGCCACCCCTACATCTCCCGCTACCACGCCGGGAAGGCGAAAGCGCTCCCCGTGAAGGACAAAAACCTGGGGCAAATCTTGGGCCTGCTCAACCAGGCCAGCGGCGTGGACCTGACCCACTATAAGCATACCACCATCTGGCGCCGCATCATGCGCCGCATGGCCCTGAACAAGATCGCCAAGCCGGAAGCCTATATCCGCTATCTTCAAGAAAATCCCGGGGAAGTGACCAATCTCTACCAGGACGTGCTCATCAAGGTAACGGGGTTTTTTAGGGACCCCAAGGCCTTTGAGGCCCTGAAGACCGATATCTTTCCCCTCCTGGCGCGTCAAAAGTCACCGGAAGGC
This sequence comes from uncultured delta proteobacterium, assembly GCA_963747645.1. Lineage (GTDB taxonomy): Bacteria > Desulfobacterota > Desulfobaccia > Desulfobaccales > 0-14-0-80-60-11 > 0-14-0-80-60-11. Next base: position 253,477 of record CAVVFW010000012.1, read on the forward strand.
CAGGTGCGCCTCTGGGTGCCGGGTTGCTCCACCGGGGAGGAGGCGTATTCCCTGGCCATGGCCTGGCTGGAATACCTGGGAGACCAGGCCGCGGCCACCCCCATCCAGATTTTCGCCACGGACGTGAGCAGTACGGTGATCGAGAAGGCCCGGAATGGCATGTATCCGGAGAATATCGTTGAGGATGTCTCCCCGGAGAGATTGTCCCGGTTTTTCATTAAAAACAACGGCTCCTTACAGGTAAACAAAACCGTCCGGGACCAGTGCATTTTCGCCCAACAGAACCTGATCCAGGACCCGCCCTTCTCCAAGATGGACCTCATTAGCTGCCGCAACGTCCTCATCTATTTGGAGCCGGTGCTGCAACAACGGGTTATCCAGATATTCCATTTCGCCCTCAAGCCCACGGGCTTCCTGATGATGGGGGCCTCCGAGAGCCTCGGCCAGTCCCCGGACTTATTCTCTCTGGTGAATCAGAAATACAAAATTTACCGCCGGAAAGCCTTCTTTGGTCAAATTCCCCTGACCCTGGGCCGGAGGGGCCTGGGCGAAGGAATGCAGGCCATCGCCAAGCTTCCTGGTGGAGAGGAGGCCTGGAGCAAAAAAGATCTTTTCAAGGAAGCGGACTCCCTGGTGCTCAACCAGTTTGCTCCTCCAGGGGTGTTGGTCAACGAGGAGATGGAAATTCTGCAATTCCGGGGCGAGACGGGCTCCTACCTAAAACCGGCCCCGGGGGAGGCCAGCTTCAACCTCACGAAGATGGTCCGGAAAAGCCTGCTCATGGAACTCCACAGCGCTTTCAAAGAGGCCCGGCGGCTTAACGAGCCCATCACCCGGAAGCATCTGCAGGTGCGCTACGACGGCCGGCTGCACCAGGTCAACGTCCAGGTGGTGCCCCTCACGGCCAAATCCGGCCAAGAACGCTTTTTCCTGGTCCTCTTCGAGGAACCACCCGGGGTTGCGGTCCCGCCAGCCGAGGTGGAAGCGCCCGCCGTGGCCGGCGGGGAGGAGCCGGAGTCCAAAGGTCGGCTCGTCCATGAGTTGCAACAGGAACTGGCCGCCACCAAGGACTATATCCGCTCGGTAATGGAGGATTTGGGGGGGGCTAACGAGGAACTCCGGGCCGCCAACGAGGAGATCCTCTCCACCAACGAGGAGTTTCAAAGTGTCAACGAGGAGTTGGAGACTGCCAAGGAAGAGCTGCAGTCGGCCAACGAAGAGCTCTCCACCCTCAACGACGAACTCCAGGACCGCAACGCTGAACTGGGACAGGTCAACAGTGATCTCAACAACTTCATCACCAGCACCAACATCCCCAGTGTCAGGCTGGACCGTGACCTCAAGATTTGCTCCTTCACCCCCCGGGCCCAGGAAGTCCTGAACCTGATCCCCGCCGACCTCGGCCGGCCCATCGGGGGTATCAAACTCAAGATTGACATCCCTGACCTGGAGATGCAGACCTTACATGTCATCCACTCCCTGAATGCCTGGGCCCAGGAAGTCAAAGACCAGGAGGGCCGCTGGTATTCTTTGCAGATCAAGCCCTATCGCACCCTAGAGGACAAGATCGAGGGCGCGGTGCTGCTCCTGATCGACATTGACGAGCAGAAGAGAGCGGCCGAAGAAGTCGAGGAATCCCGGGATTTCATCCGGGCCATCTTCCAGACCGTGCGGGAATCGTTGCTGGTGCTCGACCGGAATCTCCGGGTGCAGCTGGCCAACCAGATTTTTTACCAGACCTTCAAGGTGCTACCCGAAGAGACGAGCCACCGCTTCATCTATGAACTGGGAAATCACCAGTGGGATCTCCCGAGGCTGAGAACGCTGCTGGAAGAGGTCTTGCCCAAGAAGACTTCGCTGCGCGATTACCGGGTAGAACACAAGTTCCCCGCCATCGGCGAGCGTGTGATGCTGCTGAACGCCCGGCGCATCCAACAGAAGGGGGGTTCTGAAGAACAGATCCTGCTTACCATCGAGGACATTACCGCCCAGGACCGGGCTGAAAAAAAATTGCAGGAATCGGAGCTCAAGCTAAAAAAGTTGTCCTCCCAACTCCTGGTGGTCCAGGAGATGGAGCGCCAGCACCTTTCCCTGCAGCTCCGGGATGAACTGGGTCAGGCCCTGGGGGCCTTGAAGATTCAGATCCGGATGGTGGCTGACAAATTGACCCCGGAACAGGCGGAACAGAAGCGTGTTTCCGATGAGGCCCTGCACAATATCAACGACCTCATCGGTGAGTTGCGGCGGCTCTCCCGCAGCCTGAGCCCCGCCATCCTGACGGATCTGGGATTCACCGCGGCCTTGAAATACCTGGTAAACGAATTCACCCGGGATCATGACATCAAGTGCGTGGACAAAATCGAAGAGCTGAACGAACTGGTGGTGTCGCCGGAACAGAAGATCACCTATTACCGGATCCTGCAGGAAGCCTTGAGCAACGCCGGCCAGCACGCCGAGGCCTCCAAGGTGACGGTGACCGTCAGGAGTCGGGGCGATGTCATCCTGTTCAAGGTGGAGGATAATGGCCGGGGCTTCAACGCGGACGAAGTCATGAAGCTGGAGCCGGCCCGACGCTTCGGGCTGGCGGCCATGGAGGAGCGGGTGGAGATCCTGGGCGGGTCCCTAAAAATCTCGAGTAAGGAAGGCAAGGGCACCACGGTAAGCTTTTCAGCTCCCGTGGCCAAGGGGTAACCGGCTCTTCTCTATTACCAATAGGTTCGGACTGTTCAGATTTTAGATTTATAAGGGTGCAAGGCAAAGTGAAGGTTACGCTATGATCCGACAGTTATCACCGGGCCAAAAACCATAATCAGACTATATCGACTCCTTTCGCCCCAATGACCCCTTGCCGCCCCAGCCGATAATCTGCCCTCTTTTAAAACGCCATCGACTGAAATCATCCTCCCCACAAAGGTCCCTTGAGGATATGAAGATCATCTATGCCATTTTTGCCGGTTCACTGATAATAGAAGGAGCTGTGCGCATCAACCTTTGTCCAACAATCCCGGATTACTTACTTTCGGTCTCACCTGAATTGGGACCCCAATAAGGGACTGGTCCGCTGCGAAATAGATAGTCTGACCCAGTCGGTTGCCTCCCACGGTTAAGGGGCAGACTCGCTGTTTTCGCAAGCGAGCCTGCCCCTGACCTCAGAACTTCCTTACCTTGAGACAAGTCTTGGCGCGAACCTCAGGAACTGGGGAATTCACTCTCTGTTTTACTCTCGTCGTCTTGATTGGTTATCCTCCGCAAGTTTTCCCTTGATCAATTCCTGCATAACCGCTCCCACCGAATGATAAAGCTTGAAGCCGGTTCGCCTGGTTAGACGGGTATTGATCAGCACGTCCCGAAAATGACCTTTGACATCGCAGAATCCCAGGATAATGTTGCGCCTCTTAAGGAAGTTATGAAGTTCTTCCAACATCTCGACGGCATTGATATCCATATCTACGATGGCCTCGGCATTAATCAGCAAGAAATTCACCGGGGGTTCGGCGGTCTCCACTATCTCTTGAATCCGGTCGGAGAAATAGGCGGCATTAAAAAAGAAGAGCGGCCCGGCAAATCGGTAAACCAATAAACCCGAACCCGGGACCCTGGGCCTGAAGATGTTTTCGTGCGGGCGGGCCAACCGGTGCAGCACCAGAATAATGGCGAAAGCCACCGATACCACTATCCCGGTCATGAGACCGGTGATGAGGACCAAAAGTGTAGTGCCAATGCTGACAATCCCTGACGCCGGCCGGGTCTGACATATATTGATGACTTCTCTCACGTTGATTAGTTTAATGCCCGCGGCGATAATAATCGCGCCAAGGGCCACTACCGGGACACTTTTAAGAAGATAGGTATAGCGAAGCAAAAATATGGCGAGCAGACCGGCGGCCAAAAGTCCGGCAAATTGGCTGCGACCGCCGTGCATCTCATTTACTGCAGTGCGGGAGTGACTGGAGCCTATCGCGAACCCCTGGCACAAACCGCTTCCCACATTGGCCAGACCCAAAGCGATTAACTCCTGGTTGTGATCCAGCCGGTAACCGCCCTTCATCCCAAAAGCGCGCCCGGTTATGGTGGTGTCCACAAAAGAAACCAGGGCTATGCCCGCGGCGATGGGCAGCAGATTCACGATATCGGCAAAACCGATTATCGGCAGATCAGGATGCGGCAGGCCGGCGGGGACCAATCCGATGAGCTTGATGCCGCGTTCCCCTAAATTCCACCAGATCGAGCCAACGGTAGCTACGACTATGAGCAGGACAGTCTCAGGGACCTTGGGGATAAGGCGAAAGAGAAACAGACCCAGCAGGCAGGTACCTCCGACCAGCAGGGTAAAGCGATGGACTTCATGGACCTTCGTCAACAATTCCCACAACCGCGGAAAGAAAGCGTGACCGGTTATTTCGATCCCGGCAATTGCGCCTGCCTGGGCCATGATGATGATCAGGGCCATGCCGTTAAGAAACCCGATGACCACGGATTTAGGGATAAAGTCGGCGATGAAGCCGATCCGGATTACCCCGGCAGCTAACAGAATCCCCCCTACCATGATGGCTTCCACGGCCACCAGCATCGCGAAGCGGGCCGGATCACCACCCGCAACTACCCCGGTTATGGATGAGGCGACCAGAATCGCCAGGGGGGCCTCTGCCCCGATGATCAGATGGCGTGATGTGCCGAAAAGGGCATAGACCACCAAGGCGATGAGGGAAGCATAAAGGCCGTTAATGCCATGGAGCCCTGCCAACCGGCCATAAGCCAGCGATGTGGGAATGGTGATGGCGAAAATGAGCAGAGCGGCTGATATATCACCCGGCAACCAGGCCAGCTTATAGGTTCGCAGCAGATCGAGCCGCAGCATGGCGGTAGCGCTCGCCACTGGGGGACGCTCATCATAATTTTCCTGACTCTGGTTCTGTCTCCGCCTGCCTCTCGCCATTTCTTCCCCTATCTCAACCGTATTGTTTCCATTATAAGCATAGAAAATCAAAAATGAATTACCCGTAAGATGGATTTTTCAAGAATTTCTCATGCCCCGGAGTGCCAAGAACCCTGGTCCAGATTTATCAGATAGAAATACTTACAAAATGAATTTTAATGATTAGCTTTCCCATGAGACTCTTAGGGCAAAAGAGTTTGGGCAACCCTGGCGGATTAGTGAGAGCCGGAATTAAATCCGTCGAGGTGGACCACTATGATTCAGCAAAATCTTTCAAAGGACCCTTAGAGCTTCAGGACCATAAACCTGTGGCTACTGGCGCCCGGAGGCCAAGGATATGGATGCAACTTTGAACTTACAAAAAGCCGCCACTCCCGTCATTGATAAACTGAACGGGTGGGTTCTCAATGCGGTTAAGATGCTGCCCAACCTGGCGGTGGCGATCATCGTCTTGATTTTTTCGGCGCTTCTGGCCTTTGTGGTAGGACGGCTGGTGCGCCGCATGGTTGTGCGCCTCTCTCCCTATGGACACGTTGCCAGACTCGCGGCGGGGATGAGCCGCCTGATGGTCATGGGCGGTGGGCTTATCCTGGCCCTCAGCGCCATGAGTATGGATAGGGCGGTGGCATCCATGCTGGCTGGGGTCGGCATCGTGAGCATAGCAATCGGCTTTGCCTCCAAAGACATTGCCGGCGACTACATTGCCGGCTTCATTATCTACTTCACCCATCCTTTCCGCACCGGTCATATTATTCAGGTAGGGAATTTTTTTGGCGTATGTTGAGTCCATAGAGATGCGCGCCATCAAGTGTCGCACCCAGCAAGGCCAGAGAGTCATTATTCCCAATAGGAAAGTAATTGAAGGCGAGATCACCAATTACAGCATTACCGGCGTCCGCCGGGTTGATTTGAAATGCAGCGTCTCTTATGAGGATGATTTACAACAGGCTGAAGATCTGGCCATAAAGGCGGTAGAATCTTTGCCATTGCGCAACCGTGAGCGCCCGGTTGAAATGTTTTATGAAGAATTCGGTGCAAGCTCCATCAATTTTAGGATTCGTTTCTGGATCGAACCCGATCAGAAAACCTTTCTTAAGGCAAGGAGCGAAGCGATCAAGGTAATCAGGCAGGCATTCAGGGACCACGGGATTACGATCCCCTTCCCGATTCGGACCCTGGATTTCGGGATCTCGGGGGGTACCAATCTGCGGCAACAACTGGAGGGGGTGAGTGCCTTGCTCCCAATGCCAGAGAGTAAAAAAACAAGACCGAAAGAAAAAAGGCCGGGAAAGTAACCACAGGCCGCAGAGAGGCAATGGTTATTTTTTTATTCGTTAAGAACGTCGAGTTACCAGGAGAGGTTGGATGAAAACCATCGCCCTCATAGGGCTCAATCTTTTCCTGCTGGGCCTGTTTATCTTCCTGCTGACCCGCAAAGATCTGCTCACTTTCCGGCAGGACCGCCGGTGGTGGTTGACCTGGCTGGCCATAGGCATCATCACCCTGATGGATGAATTCACCTCCATCTTCTATGTGCCGGCGGAGGCCTACCGCTTTATCGGCCCCGGAGCCCTGGTTTTCATTGCCCTAACCAGCCTGCTGATCCGTTTTATGTCCACCAGGTTCACCGAGATCGGCGAAATCCTGGAACGTAACAACATCATCGGCGGCGGCGTCTATTCCATCTCTTATCTGGTCCTGGGGCCGGTGATCTCCTTTGTGGCCATCGCCTCCATCATGGTAGATTACACCATCACCGCCTGCATCTCTGCGGTGAGCGCGGTGTCCAATGCCATCTCTTTCACCCCTTACGCTCATTCCCCCTCCATCCCCTTGTTGGTCTCATTGGGGGTCCTCTGGTTGGTCGCCGGGCTCAACATCTCCGGAATCAAAGCCAATGCCCGTTTTACCTTCGGCGTGTTCATTCTGGCCGCCTTCGTTATCCTGAATCTGATTGTCTCCGGTTTGCTCGACTTCGGAAAATTGGGTTCACCGGCGCGTCTCCATGCTGCAGTATCCGGCGTATTTGGTGAAATGCAGCGAGGTTCTTGGCTGGACCACTATGGCACTTTTGTCTCCCACATCGCTTTTTGTATCCTGGCCTACTCCGGGATTGAATCAGTGATCCAAACCGCCGGCCTGGTGAAAAACTGGCACGATATCCGTAAGGCCTACTGGTTCCTGGCCCTGACCGTAGGATTGACCACCCCGCTGGTGGCGCTCCTGGCTTTGACCGCGCCGATTGATTTCGGACGGCATGAAATGGACCTTATTCCCCATTTTGCCACCATGCTCAACGGGCATGCTTTCGGGATCCTGGTGGCGGTCCTGGCGGCTTTCACCCTGATGATGGCGGTCAATACCGCGTTTGTAGCTTCCAGTGAACTCATAGAACGGGCGGCCGAGCGCTACAACTTTACCTGGCTCATTGCCGTCAATCGGCGGGACTCCCTCTACCGGATCCACCTGATGAACGCTACCTTCTTTTCGGCGATCATTTTCATCACCGGAGCTCAACAAGGGCTTCTGGCGGATATGTATGCCATCGGTCTTTTGGCCAGCTTTTGCATCAATCTGGGTGCCTTGCTCATCTACCGTTATCGCAAGGGTACTACCGAAATTCAGTATTCCACCACTCGCCTGGGGACCCTCATTCTTTGGATCATTCTGGTAAGTTGCTTTGTTTTCCTGGCTGCAGTGAAGGTCCGTGGCACCATTCTCTGGGCTGCCGTCACCATCCTGGTGCTGACTGCCGGGGTCCTGGTCTCCCGGCGGCATGGTCCGGAAATCAAGGAAGCCTTCAAGGGTGATATTACTGCGGATATGATTGCCTATCTGATCGAATCCAGAGAAAAGACGGTGCACCTGTTTTTTCGCCGCGGCAGAGAGCCCAAACACGGGATGGATGAACGGGCCCCCGGCCTGGAAAGGCTGGAGCCCGGAATCAGCCAATGGAATAGTGTTTATATAACCTTTTATTCTCCCCGGGCCGGCGCTCCCCTCAAAGCCCGCCCCAATCATTTCCGTTTTCCTCTCACCATCCAAACCTTTTTTCAAGAGATGGTTCACATATTGCGGTTGATGGAAACTGAATTTCCTGACCGCCATGTGGTAGTGCACATAGGTTGGCCCCTATCGTCCTGGTTTGACCGCCTCTCCATGGGGGTAATGTATTTGAGGCTTCTACGCCTGCCCTGGATTTTTCCCAGTTTCGGTTTTATCATGCGCTATACAACCAGGGTACCTCTGCCTCGGGCGAGGCTTAGCCAGGAAAAATCTGCAGAGAAAACCCAGAAGCAGAAAAAGCCTGGCCATAATCCATCGTCCCCTCCGACTGACTCTGGCCAGCCTCCGGCCTAATGGTGGGGTGATGTCGACCGGACCGGCTCCCCGGGTGATAGGGGAGATTAAACCCGCTGCTTACAGGCCGGGGAAATGCTCAGGCCTCGTTGCCCATGCGATTATGGTTTTCACCGCATGCTGCCATCCACAGCAAGGGGCTCCTGGTCAGAGTGACGAAACCAGGAGCCCCTTCGTTTCTTGCAAGCTGCTGACAAAATCAGGGAGCAATGAGTCTTAGCGTGATTGCCAGTTTCCTCTTCAGTGGTGTTCGCGCTCGCCGCTCCCGGTGCTCAAAGCCTTCGCGCCCGCGCTCCCGCCCCCGGTGCTCCCATTCCTCCCGCTCCTCTTCCCCTCCTATCTGGGGGGCAATGAAATAGAGGAACTGGGAAAGGGGGTCGGCATATGGCGCGGAATCTGGCTAAAGGGCCTGCTCCATTTCGATGTAAAAGCCCTCAGGGCCAATATTCAAGTTCAGTCCTTTAGGCGACGAACTTAAGACAATCCTAACCCCTTTGTGATTTTGAAAGGTTTGGGCTTCTTTGCCTTTGATGACCGTGGCTCCCGCCCCCACTGCGGCATATTGCCCGGGGAACTCAGCAAGACCGAATAAGTTATAGACCTCTCCCTTGGCGGTTGTCTTGGAGATCCCCACCGAGGCAAGCTGCATGCCCTTTACCTTAAAGGTGTATTGTTTGCCCTTGTAGGTGAGGACCCCTTTGCCCCACTGTACCCCGACCCCGACCCCGACCGCGGTTATATCGATGGTTATGGAGCCCATGGGATAGGGCTTGGCAAAGGCTTCCTCTTTCGAGGACTTTGGCGCTGGTCCTTGAGCATTGGCCGGGATGATTCCCAGCAAAAACAAAGCTGCTACCATGAGAATGAAAAGAGTCTTTAACCGGTTCATTTTTCCGTTCCTCCCGTTAAGGGGCGGACCTGCGGTCTGCCCGGTAATTGAGTTATGAAAATAAAGCCCCTAAAGCAAATTTTCATGGTGGCTCAGAGTCGAGAAGGTGAAGGGAATTCCTCTCTGAGGGCCCGGCTCCCCGGTCTGGGCCTCAGACCTCTTCAAGGCACGATGGAAAGCTGGCATGAGGCGCCGGAGGCCGGCAGCTTCGCCGGAAACGCCTGGTGAACCTTGCGGCGGGGGGAATAACCGCACGTCTCCATCTCCTTTTTGCCTTGGAGGCGATGGTGACGGGCGTCCAAGAGAGCCATAGTAGCAAAGCCCAGGCCAAATCCCAGGAAAATACCGCCGCCCAAAATGAGGATGACCATGGCGTTGTGCCTCCTTGCTCATAAATTTTAATGCCCATGAGGCCTGCTGGTTTTGATAATCCCCCTATTGCGACTGAGTAATCCCAAGATGGTCACTGGAGCATCTGAGATAAAGTGGGCAGAAGTGCCTAATTTCTCATGGGCATAACTACCTAAGCCGGCTCTGGTCTGGCTCGTCTTTCTCGGGGGCGTCGGCTGGGGAGCTTAACTGGTCTTCGGTTTGGCTTACGCGAAGGTAGGGATATCCTTTATATTGAGGCGCCAGGCTTTAGCGTTGACCGCGTGATGCTGGGCTTTTAGAGATGCCTTTAGGACCAATGCCTGACATCCCAGGGTAGGCCGTTGAAGCGTTATGAATCGAGTTGGGGGTGCAGGGGAACTGGTCTCCCCCTACCAACCCGGGGGATGCCCAAAGAAACTACGCAGCAGCTAAATTAGGTGCATTACTCGTTCCATCTTTTCTTGGGCGGTTTCCCGAATAGGAGATCCGGAGGCCGGAGGTAAATCCTGTCTACCAGAAGATTCAGGGTGTCAGAGGTTTGCCCCAGTTTCTCCACCAGGGCGTTGAGGTGGCTCAGAGCCAGGCGAGATTTTCCCACAGTTTCCGGAAGCATCATACCCTCCAGGTCCTTTTTCGCATTGGCTACGAGGGTGCGGGTTCCCTCAAAGGTTCCTCTGGCCTCCAGGAGAATCTTGCCGATTTCCCCCCGGGAAACATCCTTGTTAATCCTGGTGGAGATCTTGCTCAAGTTAGCGGAACTTACCTCAAGTTCAGCAATGATATGCTTGGTTTTCTCCCCGCCAAAGAAATTCTTCATCTCTTCGAAAGTGGCCTTGGCCCCTTCGGAAATGCCCTTGGTGTCTAATCCCTTCAAATTGGCGATGACCTCATCTATCCCCGAGAGAATCCTCTTGATCTCCGAAGGTTGCGAAGGAATAACGGGGTAAGGTGAAACAAAAACGATCTTGGGGGGGACGTAAGGCTTTTTGGGATTCTGTGGGACTAAGTTAATAAACATGACTCCGGTAATCCCGGTCAACTCCAGTTGAGCTACATAACCCTTGGTCGGGTCAAATTTGAGATTGATAACCATGATCACCCCGACCTGACGGTTGTCCGGGGCTATGATAATGTCCTCCACACGGCCCACTTTTACCCCCCTAAATTTAACTTCCGAATCCTTTTGTAGCCCCTGGACCGATTCATTGAAATAGCTGATGTATTTTCTCCCTCTTTCGAAGTATTGGGTGGCCCCTATCCAGACCAATACTACGGCGAGAAGGATGACACCCTCCAGTGACAAAGAGTCCCAAGACAAAACTGGAAAACTTCTTTCTGGCCATCTTATAGTTTCCTTTCCTTTAACCTGGAAGGCAGGCGATTAAAAAAGTTATGTACCCGGGAGTCTTGCGAGTGCTCTTGCAGTTCCCGGGGATCTCCTTCAGCAATCACCCCCCGGGCATCTTTATCCAGCATGAGAACCCGGTGGGCAATAGTGAAAATGGATTCGAGTTCATGGGTGACCACCACCATGGTAATCCCCATCCCGGCATTTATGCTTTTAATCAGGATGTCCAGTTCAGCCGCCGTCACAGGGTCGAGGCCCGCCGAAGGCTCATCGAAAAAAAGGACCATGGGATCCAAAGCCATGGCTCTGGCCAACCCCGCCCGCTTCTGCATGCCCCCTGAAAGCTCTTCGGGCAGATGATTCTCGTACCCTTCCAGGTTGACCATCCCCAGCTTCAGCCTGACGATGCGAGTTATTTCTTCCTCAGGCAAGTCGGTGTACTCTTGAAGGGGCAGGGCAACATTCTCACCTAAAGTCATGGAACCGAACAGGGCCCCGGCCTGAAAGGCCACGCCAATTTGCCGGCGTAATTGCCTTTGCTCTGTTTCATCCTCGGTGTTGACATCAATGCCGTTGATCAGCACCCGGCCGGAGTAGGGCTGGTAAATACCGATCATTTGTTTCATGAGGGTGGATTTGCCGCAACCGCTCTCTCCCAGGATTACCAGAATTTCTCCGGGGAAGACCTCCAGGCTGAGGTCTTCTAAAATGATATTTTCGCCATAGCCCGCGGTTAGCCTGTCCACCACGATAATGGGTTTTTCCCTCTGGCTCGATGGGGCCGTTTTATTTGTCACCTTTCTGTAGGCCTCGCAATGGGCGGGTTTATCCTCTCCACCTTCAAGGTGCTGGCGCCCGGGTCTTCCCGTTTTACCTTACATAGTGCACAACTATGGCGAAGCCGCATTCGAGGATGACAACCAGAAAAAGCGAAGTCACTACGGCCGAGGTGGTCATAGTCCCTACGGCCTCGGCCCCGCCGCGCACCTGAAAGCCCCGCTGGCAACCGATGCTGGCCACCACCACCGCAAAAACCACCGATTTGATCAGACTGGTAACCAGATCGAAAAGCGTTACATTATTCATGGTTTCATTGATATAGGTGTAAACCGTAAAATCCAACAGATACACGCCTACCAGGAAGCCGCCGATAATACCGAAAAGCATGGCGTACAGGGTGAGTAACGGCAGCACTGCGACTGTGGCCAGTACCTTGGGCACGGCCAAGAACCGCAGGGGGTCAAACCCCATGGCCGTGAGGGCATCTACCTCTTCCTTCACCATCATGGTGCCGATCTCGGCGGCAAAGGCAGAGCTTGACCTTCCAGACACCAGGATCGCGGTCAACAAGGGCCCTATCTCTTCAACCACAGCCACGGCAATCAGGGCCGCCACATATATGGTGGCTCCTACCAGCTTGAGCTGCAGGGCCGATAGGAAGGCAATCACCGCCCCGGTTCCCACACTCATCAGACTGAGGATGAAGAGGGCGTCTACTCCGGTGCGCTTCATATAAAAAAGGACATCCATCCATCTCACCGAGGCGGGATGCCGGACACAATAGGCCAGGGCGAACAGAAGCTCTCCGAGAAAAGACTGGAGGTTGCAAAAATCCTTCCAGACCAGCCGCGTTGCATCTCCAATCTGGGTGAAGAAATCTGGTGGGCCTTCCTCGGTGCGAAGGGGAGGCATGGCGATGGCCTCGAGGTCAATAAGGCCTATCACCCCCTTCGTTTTCTTCCTGGCATTTACAAAGCTGAAGGGAATATTACGTGCTTCGGCATCCCCTTTAAGATCCATCAAGGCCAACGCTGCGGCACTGTCGATAAAATCTACCCCGGATAGGTCCACGGTGAGGGAGGCTGGGAACATGCGGTCCAGAAGGCTTGTCGATTCAGATCGAAACGGAACCAGATTATCCAATGAGAGGTGTCCGGAAATACTGAGGCTGACCGCCTCGCCGTTGCCGCCCGCAACCGCAAACTTGAACTCCGGGACCCTCGCACTGGACTCAGCCATACATTCCTCACAACAATTTAGAAACCTTAGGATTATTTCTTAATATTCATCTTCTTCATCTTCGGGTATCTTTGCACAGGCAGACTCACAGGTGCAGAGGCGACCCGCCAACCATGAAATCATCGGTAAATTAACAGGAGGGAGGCGTCGGCTGATAAGGGATCTCCTTATTATGGTTCAGAGCAGGCAGAGGAAACCCTGTCCATTCGGTAACTCCAAGGTCTGTGGGCAAGCAAACTCAGAATCCTGATCATGAGATTTTTCAATGGGGTGATCCCGTCCCATGTTAATAAACCATAGTCATTCACTCTTAAAAAGCAACAGAGGGCAAAAGGTTGCAACCGCGCACTTGCCTTTTGGGTTTGAATTTATCACGCGTTATATAACGCGTTATATAACCAGAGTTTTATAGCCAAGAGAAGATCCCTGGCTAAAAGAGCGCCTCGAGAAGAGGCTTAAGGGAAAACCGATCAGCCTTAATCTCCAATCCCCGGTGCGTAGGGCCGTGCCAGATCAGGGCTCAGTTTTAGGGAAATTAATGAATATCGGGGTTCTTGACTTTTGATGGGGAGTTCTTAAGGTTAAATTAAATTTAATCTGATTATCTGGTCTGCCCCTTGGGTAGAAAAATCCATCGCTCTGACCTGGAAAAGGGCACTCGTCAAATCTCCTGAGGGAAAAAATGGCCGACCAGAACTTACCCGCATTCATAACTAAAATCAGAAGAATAAATAAACCCAAGCTTCTTCTGAATCTTATTGTTATCCTGATTGCTCTTCTTGCCTGCTATGTTGAGGATATTTATCTCTTTTTCCTGACGCCGCACTCCGGGGAAACCGCAGTCCTCACCTTTAGATCCCAAAGTTCCTTTGCTTTCGATCAGGAGAAGGCCTTTGCAGGCTTGCGCAATGCTTCGGTCACCCGGCATATTCCTATTTATGTTTATGTCCCGAATAAACTGGCATCCACCAAGGAGAAAATGGAGGCCTTAATCGACGAGGTTTCCCGAGACCGGTCCCAGGGGAGAACTGGCCGGGCAGCTCTCGTTGGCTATCTGCAGAAAGAATTCGGAATGGAGGTCAGCTCAAGGACGGCGTTACGGTTCCTTAGATACCCTGATTTAAAGAAGATCCTGGCGGGCTTCCTGACCATCCAAGAATCGGTATTTCAGAGCAAAATTGTCGACGATCCGGAACCTCTCAAAGGAAAAATGACCGTCCGGGTCCTCTTCCCTGATCCCGTCGGGTTAGATACATTCCCTGTCGATGAAATTACCACCCTGGAGAAAGCACGACAGCGGCTGCGGGAAAAGGTTAACCAATTATTTTCGCAAGTAGATCCAGAGATCCTGGCTCCGTTTCTCCAAGTATCTCTTGCCGCGCTGCAGCCGAGCCTCAGGTACGATCAGAAGGAAAATGATCTCAGATTCAAGGAAAGAATTCAGCAGTATCCCACCAAGGTCATAACGTATAATCCAGGAGATGTTCTAGTACCCTTTCGCAAAGTTATGGATGCGAAGGATGTGCTTCTACTGGCGGCCTCTCAGGAGGTAACAGAAAAAGACCTCTATGCCAACTTCCCTTGGGTTTTATTTACAATCTGCTTCTCGGTTTTACTTTACAATTTGCAGCTTCCTAAAATATTTTCAGCCTGTGGGGGAAAGAAACCTCCTTATCAGCTTTTCCTTACCGTGCTGATTGTAACTATTCTTTTATCGAAGGCTTGTCTCCTTTTAACTCCTTATCCGGTTTATATCCTCCCCATTGCCATCCTGCCTTTGTTCCTGGTCTTGTTGCAACAGGAGAAGATATCCATTACCTTTACAACCCTATTGGGAGCCCTCTTTTTAAGCCTCTTGTCCGGCCGCACTCTGGGGATCTTTCTCTTTTTCATTTTCGGCGGGCTGGTGGCCATCATAACATCTTTCCGAATACGCAAACGATCCCATATCCTTATCCCCTCGCTTGTAGTGGGAGCCACCAACGCCTTGGTGGTTCTGCTTCTGTTGGCAGGCTCCCCTTCCGCCAGACTGGCATCCTGGAAAGCAGCCATCCATTCGCCCTTGGTGGGCCACATGGGCTGGGCTTTTGCGGGCGGCCTGGTTGCGGGACCCATCGTCCTTCTTCTCCTGCCGTTATTAGAACTGAGCTGGCACAATACGTCTGCCTTCAAACTTAACAAGTTTAGTGATCTCCAGCAGCCCCTGATGGTAGAACTCTTGACCAAGGCGCCAGGAACTTACCAGCACGTCATGTCGGCCGCCCACCTCGCTTATATTTTAGGAGAAGCCATCGGCGCCAACAGTCTTCTTCTGCGGGTGGCGGCTTACTATCATGACATCGGCAAGACCGCGAACCCCGATTTTTTTGTGGAAAACCTATTCGGTAGAAAAAGTCCGCATGACGATCTGCCGGCGCAAGAGAGCACCAGAATCATTATGAATCACGTCAGGGATGGGAGGAGAATCGCTCTGGAGGCAGGCTTGCCCGAGGTGGTGGCGGATTTCATTCCTCAACACCATGGAACCCGGCTTATAGAATATTTCTATGATAAGGCTGTAAAGGAAAATCCGGAGGCCGAAGTCAGTCAAAAGGATTTCCGCTATTCGGGGCCAAAGCCCCAGAGCGTGGAGGCCGCGATTCTTATGATCGTCGATGGCGTTGAGGCTACCTCACGAACCATGGAGGAACCGACCCGGGAGAAGATGGAAGCAATGATTCGCCATACTATCGTGGACCGGATTACCGATGGTCAGTTTGACGAATGCAACCTCTCGACCCAGGAAATAGCGACGATCATAACGGTACTGGTTCACTCGCTTGAGGCCTCTTTTCACACCAGGGTAAAATACCCATGGCAACAAAAAGAGAAAAACGAGAGCAAGCTAAATAATGACAAGAAATCTTCTGATTGAGCTAACAGATCTATCAATAATATCTCCGGAATTAGAGGTTTTTCAATAGATTATGAAATTAATAACCCTATTCAACTGCGGTAGCCAGGGTTGCTGCCCAGTCCATGTCGCTAAGATGCCATATCTGCATCGCATGGTGACCATACTGGTCTGCACCGTGATTCTTGGCGGCAGCGGCTGCGGCAAGCCCCCCATGCTGGTGAACCAGTACATCCTGGAATACCCCGCCCCGGTGGCGCCCGGCAAGGCAAAGATCCCGACGGAGCTAAAAGTGGAGTTGTTCTCCGTGGCCCAAACCTTCAACACTCACGCCATGGTCTATCAGCCCCGGCCCTACCAGAGCCAATCCTATAACTACAGCCGCTGGCGCGCCAATCCTGGCTACCTGGTCACCGACTATCTCATCCGGGATTTGCGGGAATCGGGCCTCTTTAAAGCCGTGTTTGGCCCTGACAGCGGCGGCAGGCACCGGTTCAAGCTCGAGGGCGGCGTGGCGGAATTTCAGGAACTGGATACCGCCGGCGCCTGGCAGGCCTCCCTGGCCCTGACCGTTACCCTCCTGGATACCGATAAGGAGGAACTGCCCCAGCGGGTGGTGTTCCAGAAAAATTACCGGGTGCTTGAGCCTCTGCCGGAGAAAACCCCCCAGGGATTGGCTCAAGGCATGAGCCGGGCTATGGAGCAGGCTTCGGCCCGGATCATCACTGACACCTATGAGGCCGCCCGGAACCGCACCGCCGGTAAATAGCGCCTGCACCCCGGTGCGGTTATCCCGAGCCGATTGGATGAAAAGTGATAACGAAGCCCCAGTTCTTGACTTCCCCTAATTTAACCTTAATGTTATCGAATAAATTAAAGTGGGAGGATGCCGATGAAATTGCGAGGGGAAATGGCTCTTTTGGTTCCTCTTCTGGTCCTGGTCTTGGCTGGCGGGACGTGGGGGGCCATGGAAAAGGCCGAAATGATTAACGGCGTTCAATGGGCCCAGTGGACGAACCAGGACAAACTGGTCTACATCAGAGGGATTTCTAATTGGGTCGATTTTGAATCCGCAGCCCAGACCCAGACCCAGGCTCGTATCGGCAAGCACTGGTTTTCGATTTCGATGGGCTTGGCGAAAGCCCTCGAGGCCAAATCTTTAGGCCAGGTCGTTACCGATATAAATAATTATTACCAGAGCAATCCCGGGAACCTGGACATTTCGGTGATTGAGGTAATCCTCAAGCACAGCGCCAAGATTTGCCCGTCTTAAAACCGGGGGAAGGAGAAGCAGTCATGAAGAAATATCTGGTTCTGATTTTGGTGGTCCTCATGTTCGTCGGCGCTTGTGGCGGCTATGGAGGCGGTGGCTATACTACGGCCGAACGGACCCTTGGCGGCGGGGCTATTGGTGCCGCAAGTGGCGCCCTTATCGGCGCGGGGGCAGGCTCGGCCGCCACCGGTGCCGCCATCGGCGGCGGGGCTGGTCTCATCGGCGGCTATCTTTACGACCAGTATGAAAAAAACAAGTATGGGTATGGGTACTAACTTGAAGGAAGGTTGGTCGGCGGGATAAATTGGGCCTAAGCGGTATCGTCTTTCGTTAAGATCGCACCCGTATCAACCGATAGGGCCGGAAGTCGAAACACCGGGCCTGTATGGTGCCAGCTTAAAACGGTGGAGTCGGTTGGACTGGACTCTTTTTCCGGCTGGTATCCGAACTGTCAGCTCTACATTTTAAGCAAACTTGTCGCTATCTGCCCTCTATCCTGTTTGTAAGCATTAATAATAACATATAGGCTTTTTAGGCATTATAAAATCTCATGCAATCTGGTTTCCTGAATTTTATCAAAATCAGCATCAAGGCTTCCATTGATGGATTCCGGAGGTTTTTCAGATTGTTCCGTCATATTACGCCTCCTTTTCAGTCCTGGAAAACCCCCGCCCTATCAGGTCTGGTTATCGCCAGCCTCTATCCCTAAAAACTTTTAGGTTTAAGGCCAATTTCTTGTGACTAAAATTCTCCTATAATGCCCGTGGATACTTGGCAATAGGGTCATTATCTTGCTACCATTATGCTACCATAATACCCCAAAACAGGAAAAAAACCGGCTACCAGGATAAAAATTGGTAGCCGATTTTTCTATAGGTTCTTGTAGGTTAGTATATATTATTAATTTTTGTTAGCCCCCTGGACCACATTGACACGGTAGGGGTCCCGGGTTCAAATCCCGGCGTGCCTACCAGATATTTCAAGGGGTTACGGTTAGAGCCGTGGCCCCTTTTTTCTTTTTGGGACCATTTGGGTAACCCCCGGAAACCGCGGTTTCGTGCCGGTAGTCAGCCTGCTGAGCGGTTCCCGGGTTCATGAGGTGGTAGAGAGGTTGAAGGTGCAGGGGGGGCTGGCCTGGTCAAGCCGGGCTGGATACCGGGAGAATAGATCCGGAGCGGCCTGGCGCCCTGAGCCCCGGGCGCAGGGTCTCTCGACCGCCAGGAAAAGGTGAGCGGCTTCGCCGCCGGCGGCGGTTGAGGATGGCCCGAAGGCCGCATCTTTGGCAAGGCGCCCGAAGGAATGAAGTCAGGTGGCGAACGCGAACCCTTTCTCGGTAAAAAGTTTTATGCACGTGTCCACGGCTTCGGGGTCATATAAAATTTCCCGGTTTCGGGAAATCTCTTCCAGGGCCTGATCCAGCCCCACTGCCATGCGGTAGGGCCGGTGGGAGGCCATGGCTTCCACCACGTCGGCCACTCCCAGGATCCTGGCCTCCGGGATAATCTCCGGACCCGAGATACCCCGGGGATACCCCGAACCGTCGAGGCGCTCATGGTGCTGGAGAATACCTTCTGCCAACGGGAAGGGGAAGTCGATTTCTTTGATGATTTCGTATCCCACCTTGGGGTGGTCTTGGATGAGAGTGAACTCCATGGGACTGATACGGCCCGGTTTGCTGAGAATCTCGGCGGGAATGGCGATCTTGCCGATATCGTGCAGGCATCCGAGGACTCGCATGCCTTCAACCCGCTCCGGAGAAAACCCCATCTCCTGGGCAATGGCGGCGGCCAATTGGGCCACCCGGCGCTGATGCCCGGCGGTATAAGGATCTCGCATCTCCACGGTGTTGGCCACCGCCAGGACGGTTCCGTCCAGGGCGCTGGTCAATTTTTCCAGGCTGTGCTGCACTTCGGCCTCGGCCCGCTGGCGTTCAACAATTTGCCAGACCACCTCCATCATCAGGGTCAACTGTTTGACGTCGGTGGCGTCATAATCGGTGGCTTTATTGGCCACACCCGCAACGGCGACGATCCGGCCCTGGTGGAAAATGGGGAGGGTGAGAAATTTGTTGAGTTTGGCGTGTCCCGGGGGATACCCTTTTTTCAAGGAGTTGATTTCCTGAAAATCGTTGACCATGACGGGCCCGGCCTGGCGGACGGCCTCGCCCCAGAGGCCGGTTTCTGCCAATTGGTAAATGGTCCGGGGCGCAATTACGGAGCAGACCTGCATCACGCCCCGGGAATAGGTGTTCAGGGTGAGCTGTTGTGCGGTCTCGTCATAGGTGAAGATGTAGCCGATCTGGCTGGCGGTCAGGACAATGGCCTCTTCCAGGGCATAGTCCAACAAATGCTGGATCGAAGTCGAGGGAAATTGGGAGATTCTCAAGAGGCCGGCCAACCTGGCCTCGTTGAGTTTTACTTCCGCTTCGGCCCGTTTACGGTCGGTGATGTCGAAAAAGAAGAGACGGGTTACCTGGAACTGCGGGATGAAATGGATATGAGCCGCAAAAATTGTTCCCTTAACTTCCACCTCCCGATAGAACTGACTTTCCCCTCCTTCAATGGTCGCCTGCAGCATCTCTCCCAGGTCGGCGGGCAGGAAAGGTTTCTCGTCCAGAAGGCCCAGTTTCCGGGTGGTCTCCAGGGCGGCGGAGTTGGTAAACGTGATGTGGCCGGCGTTATCCACTTCGATTACGGGGTTGGGGTTCAGTTGGGGGAACGACGCCAGGCGGGCGATTTCCTTACTCGCCCGCTGCCGTTCGGTGATGTCCCGGGTTACGCTGAGAATGAGCCGGCGATCCCCCAGGTCGATGATCCGGGCATGGATCTCCACCGGCATTATCGACCCATCTTTCCGGATGTGCGCCGATTCAAAGGTGACCTCGCCCTGGGCGTTCAGGTCCTGGAGGACCTTTTCCCGGGTGGCGGCATAATCCGGGGCAATAAGAACGCCGACATCTTTGCCCAGCAGTTCTTCTCTCCCATAACCCCGGTCTCGGCAGGCCGCTTCATTGAGGTAGATAAAATGACCCTCCAGATCATGGAGGAAAATTGAGTCGCTGGCGCCATCCAGCAGCCGTTCCTTTAATTTGAGTTCGATTTCCGCCTGCTTGCGGAGGGTGATATCGCTCATGGTGGTGCGGCAGTGGAGCACCTCGCCTGCTTCACCCGGCACCGCCACGCTTTCGAGGGCGGCATAAAAAGACGGACCTTCCCGGCTCTGAACTTTCACTTCGCAGGTCTGCCGGCCCTGGTTATCAAACACCTTCTGTAAGTGGGCGCGGCAAGACTCCCGAGACTCCGGCGCCACCCACTGGGAGGACGACTGGTTGATTAACAGGTCCCGTTCAACGCCCAATAGCTGGGCCCCGGTCAAATTTACTTCGACGATCTCCCCTTTACGGTTCAAGGTGAAGTACCCCACCGGGGCAAAGTCGTAGAGGTCGGCGTACCGGTCCCGGGCCTGGGTGATAGTCTCCTGGGCCCGCTGGAGTTCCTCATTCTGCATCTCCAGTTGCAGCTGATACATTTTCAGGTCGAGCACCAGTTTTTTGATGGTCGCAGGGGAGGTTGTGTCAAACTCACCCCCCTTGGCCGTGAGGAACTGCTCGGCCCGAATCCGCAGATTCTCCGGCGGTTCTGTGCCTAAGTTGGCTCCATGCTTAATGCGACTCACCAGTGGTGCTCCTGTTGCGGCGAAAAAAGGAGGTCCGGTCGGGCCGGAATCAGGTCCGGGGTCCGAAGGTGAAGAGCCTTTTAACCCGCAATCTTAAGGAGGTTAATTATCAAGCCGGCAACAACCCCTCTATTCCGGTATCGGGTTGCACTATCAATGGGGTTAATTATTTTTCAACCGAACGAATCATGGCCTGGCGGCTACAACCGCGCGAGGCAGGAGTTCAATCCGAAACCGAGCCGGCAGATATAGCGGCCCGCCCAGGGCGCCATAGTCTCCGGGGAATAAGCCCCCTTGAGGCTCCAGGGGGACAAACCTCGCCATCCCGACTGAGAATCTTGAGGGGCCGAGAGATACTCTGAAAAAAAATGACAAAAAATGTTTCTCAGAACCCATCGCATATAATACAATCGACCAGGTTTTAAAACCGGGCCTTTTCATGCAGAGTCAACGAGATCACCGGACGCCGGAGGGTGGGTGGAAAGGGTCCCGGAACGCCGCCCCCACCGTAAGTTTTTTTTAGGCGAACCTGACCACGGCCCAAGGCATTTTCAGCCTTAACCTCAATTAATTTAGGAAGATATCATGCCCCGCGACTGTCCCAAATGCACCAGAACCTTAACCAGACTCCGGCGTAAACCCTGGATGCACCGCATTCCAGGGAGCAAGCGGTACGAGTGCCGTCGATGCGGCTATGTTTACCTGCTGATCTTCAACCGCTGGCTGCTCAAGAGCGTCCGAATCCCTTAGAAAGCGACTGGTTTCCGAGGGCCCCGGGTCCTGGCGCTCTTCCCCCGGAGGCCTGGCCTTGACCCAATCCATCCCGGGTTTGATTGCGGGAGAGTTTTGGCGCGCCGGTTTCAGCTTTCGCCTGAAAATATAAGGGAAAACCATGCGGCCCATGGTCATTTGCCCCGAATGCTATCCCTGTCTGGAGCGCCTGATGAGGCTCGCAGTGGACCTGGCCACCCCGGACCCGGAGGCGCGGCGCCGGGTCCTGAAGAGCGCCCGGGGCCTCCTGGACCGGGAGTTTGGCCCCGACGCCATTCCCGCGGCCATCGCCAACCGGTTGCTCCCGGCCATTTACCAAGGCTCCGGAAACCGCGATCCCTTTGCGGCCCGGAAAGCCGCAGCCACCGAAATGGCGGCCCGGATGTACCCGCGTCTGGCCCCGGCTTACGGCGAGGACCTGGAATCCCTCCTCCGCCTGGCCGCGGTGGGCAATGCCCTGGATTTTTTCCGGGAAGAAGCGGCAGCGGCCCGGGAGATGTCGGCCCGGGTGGAGTTCGGGATCGAGGCGGTGCCTGATTTTCGCCGGGAACTGGCCGGCCCTCCGGGCCTGATCCTCTTCCTGGCGGACAACGCCGGGGAGCAGTTCTTCGACCGGCCCCTGGTAGCCTCCCTGCGGCGCCGGGGGTGGCGGGTGCTCTATGCGGTGAAGGCCGGGCCCATTCAGAACGACCTCACCCTGGCGGACCTGGAGGCCTCGGGGCTCAGAGCCGCCCTGGAGCCGGTGGTGGACACCGGGGCCAGCACTGTGGGGTTGGAGTTGGCCGCGGTCAGCCCCGGCTTCCGGGAGCTCTATGACGCCGCCCGGCTCATCATAGCCAAGGGCATGGGACACTTCGAGACCATGAGTCATCTGGGCGACCCGAGGGTCTGGTTTCTCCTCCAGGCCAAATGCGCCCCCGTGGCCCAGGCCCTGGGGGTGGACGTCAACGCCTTCGTGTTCGCCCAAAATATCGGTTAGGGTGCAATAAGGGTGCGGAATGGTGCCGATGGCCGAAAGGGTGTCGGCGCTTTTTTTGAAAACATTTTGCATTTTAATTAAAAAGGCTTAATATAGCATTGAAGGGGAGGGATATAGCCGAACAGGAGGGCAATATGGAGCGACGGAGTAAAATGACCTACCAAGGCGCGGAAATAGAGACCGTTGAGGTTGATTTCAAGGTCGCTAAAGAAGAGTGGAATGAGTATGAACTGGCTGACGGCACAAAAATTAAGATGAAAGCTGTAACATCGATTATTAATAGGGCAATAGATGTATTTGATTCTGATGGCAATCCTCTTTACCTTGTAAAGTCATCGAATGTCATGGCTCTTTCGGTTCCGGAAAATTTAAAAAAAGGAGCTCAGAAAATAGGCGGGGAGGTCCATTAATTTGACTAAGAGGGTTGAAGCCGAAGACGCTACAGGTATGGGGACCTTACTCTCCAGTATTGGGGCGACTGAGGCGTATATGACCAAGAGGGTTGAAGCCGAAGACGTTACAGGTATGGGGACCTTAGTCTCCAGTTTTGGGGCGACTGAGGCGTATATGACCAAAACGACCCAACAATTAGAATGGGGCACAGAGGACCCGTTATATGTGCGGTATCTGCAGATGCTACCTGTAAGCATTAAGTCTGGACAAATCCAACAAAATGTATTGGTTTTAAATGTCGTCATTTTCCCGCAGTCTCCTGCTTGGAATTCAATAGAATATACCCTTGAGAATTATATTGCCGACGAAATATCTGAAATTAATGAAGTTGAGTATATTTTTATAAGCAAAAATAATAATTTTTTTGACGTGTCGATTATTATAAACAAATTGGATAGGATTGTTAGAGACCGAATATACGATATTGAGTATAGTATGATAGGCCGATTTAGAGATAATCATTTTGATTTTCATATTATTTGCAGAAATGATAGGGATATAAATGAACTTTTCTCATCAAAAGCCATAATGATTTATCACAGAGTCACGTAATTTATCATGCCAAGCAAGATAGAACATCTAAGCAAAGCTAAACATAACGAAAATTTTTACCAATCTTTTGATTTGAATACCACACCGTATTTTGATTGGGTTGTTAATGGTATTTTTTATTCTGCAGTTCACTATATTGAATCTTATCTTTCAAGTCAAGGAAAGGAACCTCAAACACATTGGGAACGAAATCAGGATATAAGAAATGACAATAATTTGGATAATAATTTTTTTAGGAAATATATGTCATTAAAAGATGATAGTGAAGGTGGACGTTACAACATGCAAACATTCACTCCTGGAGAAA
>CAVVFW010000013.1:0-157123 GCA_963747645.1 uncultured delta proteobacterium
CGGTTAGGGGTTAGGCGTTTCCGGGTGTGGTTTGATAAAAATGTCTCGGTTTCAGACAGTTGACCTATTGTTTCGGTGTGATACAACCATGCCACAAGGGGAGAATCACGGAAAGCTTTTTTTGAAATCGTATCCAGCAAGCTTCGGCACGCTGTTTATCGCCTGATAGACCCGCGAAACGAAACGAAATTATATGTGGGTCGCGGGCAAGGTAACAGGGTTTTCGCACATGCTGCAGACCAACAGAAAGCAGCAGGGTTCGAGGACGACGGGGGTTAAAGCTAAAGACAATCTGGGCCATCAAGAACCTGGATTAGAGGTAGAGCACATGATTCATCGTCACGGGATGGAGGCAGATACAGCAAAAGAAGTGGAAGCGGCTCTGATCGATGCATATGCCGGGCTCAACAATATTCAGACTGGCTTCGATAGCAATAATCGAGGTGTCATGCACACTAACGAGGTCATCCGTGTCTATGAAGCTCCCGAGGCGGTATTTAAGCATAAACTAATACTTATAAATGTCAATAAATCCAATGAAGATCGTGAGTTAATCGATGCAGTCAGGTATGTTTGGAAGATTTCACCTGATAGAGGCCGCAAGGCTGATTACGTTCTGGCGGTCCGGAGAGGTCGTATCATCGGTGCTTTCAAAGCCGAAGAATGGCTAAGAGCGACAAAGAGAACTTTCCGATCTTGTCCAGTATCGAAGGGCGCGATGGCTTGCACGGTCGGCGAGGCACCGGATGATGTGAAGAATCTCTACCTCCAAACTGATCGCAGGAGCAACGCAAACGTGGCGCTGCAAATCCGATTCGTTATATTAATTTGAAATAGGCTACCTTAGACTAGACCTCCCGTTAAAGAAATTGTCCCGGGTCATGCTCAGCGCCACCAGGGAGTTGGCTCTTAACCATGGAAAGGGTCCTTTGGTTTATTCACGACGACAAGCGCCAACATCTTTTGGCTAACCGCTAACTGCTAACCGCTGCTTCTAAGGAGAGCAACCATGTCCAGCCTCAAGGAGCTGGCCCGGCTCATGAAGGAGCTGGATGACCAACTGGTGACCTGCATGCGCTGCGGCCTGTGCCAGGCGGTGTGCCCGCTGTTCGCCGAAACCGGCCGGGAGGCTGACGTGGCCCGGGGCAAGCTGGCCCTCCTTTCCGGCCTGGCCCAGGAAATCCTCAAGAACCCCGAGGGGGTCCAGGATCATCTGAACCGCTGCCT
Organism: uncultured delta proteobacterium; assembly: GCA_963747645.1. Taxonomy (GTDB): domain Bacteria; phylum Desulfobacterota; class Desulfobaccia; order Desulfobaccales; family 0-14-0-80-60-11; genus 0-14-0-80-60-11. The sequence goes on from CAVVFW010000013.1 coordinate 1,228, forward strand.
GCTGTGCGGCTCCTGCGCCGCCAATTGTCCCAGCGGGGTCAAGGTATTGGATATCTTCGTCAAGGCCCGGGCCATCCTGTCGGGCTACCTGGGGCTGTCCACGGTAAAGAAGGTCCTCTTCCGGGGGCTCCTGAGCCAGCCGGCCTGGTTCGACCGGTTCCTGGCCTGGGGCGCCCGGTTTCAGGGGATTTTCGTCAAGCCGGTGGACGACCTCCTGGGCTCCTCCTGCGCCCGGTTCATGTCGCCGCTGTTGTCCGGCCGGCACTTCAAACCCCTGGCGCCGACCCCCTGGCACCTCAAGGTCCCCCGGCTCGACACCCCCCCCGGCGCCGCTGGGCTCAAGGTGGCCGTTTTTACGGGCTGCCTCATCGACAAGGTCTATCCCCAGGTGGGCGACGCGGTGCTCACGGTTTTGGCGCACCACGGGGTAGGGGTCCATCTGCCCTCCGGCCAGGGCTGCTGCGGCATTCCGGCCCTGTCCAGCGGCGACACCCAGACTTTTCGGCATTTAGTCCGGCTTAACCTGGAACTCCTGGACGATCCCGCCGCGGCCTGCGATTATCTGATCACCGCCTGCGCCACCTGCAGCTCCACCATCAAAAAGCTGTGGCCGCTGATGATGGCCGACGCCGAACCGGCGCTCCAGGAACGGGTGGCCGCCCTGGCGGCCAAGACCCTGGATATCAGCCAGTTTCTGGTGGATAAGCTGGGGGTGGCGCCTGGGGCCCCAGCTCCCGAGGCTGGCCTGATTCCCCTCACCTATCACGATCCCTGCCATCTGAAAAAATCCCTGGGGGTAGCGGCCCAACCCCGGGCCCTGCTTGCCGCCAACCCCGCTTATATCCTCAAGGAGATGCCCGAGTCCGATTGGTGCTGCGGCTGCGGCGGCAGCTTCAACCTCCAGCACTACAAGACCTCGACGGCCATCGGCAGACGCAAGCGGGACAACATCGCCGCGTCCGGGTGCCGGGTGGTGGCCACGGGGTGCCCCGCCTGCATGCTCCAGATCACGGACATGCTATCCCAGGCCGGGCTCCGGGTCCAGGTGAAACACGCAGTGGAGATCTACGCCGAGTCCTTGAAGGAGTGCTAACCGCCAATGATCAGAATTTAAGCTGGCAACCAGCAAACCAAGATCGGATTAAATCTGACCTTGAGGGCGATAAAAGTTTACAATCTGTTTGGTCGCGAGCTTTAGATATGATAACTGGCAAGAGCACTCTTTGTCGGTAGTCATAAGTTTTAAATTTGGCCATGGCTTATCCGCCCCAAAAAGTTATTGGCGAAAGATGGCACAAAACGGCTCTTTATTAAAGATTATATTTAGTTATGCGTGTTTTTTGATGGATTGATGAAGAAGAAAATCAGGAATGAAATGACCGCGGAGGTTACCCTTTTCAACAGCCTCAGCACCTAACCAACCAAAATCAATAGAAAAACCAGGTTCTATTACGTACAGCTTGCCAATAGCAGAGCTTTTCAATTTTTTCAACTAATTGTCGAGATGATCGCCATAAGAGAACTGGTACTTCTGGGAGGGAAGTCCGGAAAAAGTAAGGGACTTGATCCACAAGATCCTCCGGGAACCTTGGGGGGCTTTTTTCACCGGAAATGGCAGGCCACCCGGTGGTCCGGGGCGGTCTCCTTGAGGGGCGGGACCGTGTCCCGGCAGAGGGGCAGTTGGGCTTCAGGGCAGCGGGGGTGGAAGGGGCAGCCCGTCGGGACGTTGACCGGGCTGGGGGGCTCCCCCTTGAGGACCGGTGGGTTGAAGGTCCGCTCCGGGGTGGGCCGGGGCACCGCGGCGAGCAAGGCCTCGGTGTAGGGGTGCAGCCGGCCGGCGGCCAGGACCGAACGTTCGGCCATTTCCATCAGGCGGCCCACGTACATCACGGCCACCCGGTTGCTGATCTGGGAGATGACCCCCAGGTCGTGGGAGATGAAGAGATAGGTGAGGCCGTGGCGTTGCTGCAGCTCCGTCAGGAGGTTCAGAATCTGGGCCTGGATGGAGACGTCCAGGGCGCTGACAGGCTCGTCGGCCACGATGAGCCGGGGCTTCAGGGCCAGGGCCCGGGCGATCCCCAGGCGCTGGCGCTGGCCGCCGCTGAATTCGTGGGGATAGCGGTCGACGACGTCGGCGGTCAGCCCCACTTCCCGGAGGAGCTCCGCCACCCAGGCCCGGCGTTCGGGGCGGCGGCCCAGGTTATGGATGACGAAAGGCTCTTCCAGGATCTGGCCGATGGTCATGCGGGGGTTAAGGGAGGAATAGGGGTCCTGGAAGATGATCTGAATCTCCCGGCGCAGCTCCTTGAGGCGATGGCGGGAGACCCCGGCCAGGTCTTCCCCGGCGAAGACGATGCGGCCCCCGGTGGGAGGCAACAGGGCCATCACCAGGCGGCCCAGGGTGGACTTGCCGCAGCCGGACTCCCCCACCAGCCCCAGGGTCTCCCCGGGGGTCAGGTCAAAGCTCACCCCGTCCACCGCCTTGAGCGTTGGCCCCCGGCCCCAGGGGCCGGCCAGGCGGAAGTAGCAGCTTAAGTCCTGGGCGGATAAGAGTTCAGACATGGGACATTATTACACGCATGGTCATGGTTCATAAACCTTCTGGCGCCAACGACGCAACCGCTCAATAATTCTGTAAGGCTGCCCTGGATACCCCCCTCCCCCTGGCCCTCTTTCCCCGCCGGGTGGAGAGGGGATAAGAGGAAGGTACTTTTGGCAAACGCCATAAGCAACGTGGCTCAATGGCTATGAAAAATTCCAGCACCGCACCGTATGCCCGGGGCTGACCTCGGCCCAGGGGGGTTCCTCCAGGCAGCGGCCGTGGGCCAGGGGGCAGCGGTCCCGGAAGAGGCAGCCCGGGGGCGGCTCCTTCGGCAGGTGGCCTTCGATGGCCGAGAGGATTTCCCCGGGGGGGTGGCTGAAATCCAGCCGGGGCACGGAATTGAGCAGTCCCACGGTATAGGGGTGGCGGGGCTGGCGGAAGAGTTCCGCGGTGGGGGCCTGCTCCACCATGAGGCCGGCATACATCACCGCCACCCGGTCGGCGGTCTGGGCCACGATCCCCAGGTTGTGGGTGATGAACAACACCGCCAGCCCCAATTCCGCCTTGAGCCGGGCCAGCAGGGCCAGGATTTGGGCCTGGATGGTCACGTCCAGGGCGGTGGTGGGTTCATCGGCGATGAGCAGTTCCGGATCGCAGGCCAGGGCCATGGCCAGGAGGGCCCGCTGGCGCAAGCCCCCGGAGAGCTGGTGCGGGTATTGCCCCAGGCGGTGCACGGCGTCGGGGAAGCCCACCCGGGTCAGGGCCGCGGCCGCTTCCCGCCAGGCCTCCGGGCCGGACATGCCCCGGTGGAGGCGCAGGGCCTCGGCCACCTGCTCCCCGATGGTGAGGACCGGGTTCAGGGCGGTCATGGGTTCCTGGAAGACCATGGCGATGCGGTTGCCCCGGATCTGGCGCATCCGGGCCTCGGGGCAGCTGCCCAGGTCTTCCCCCAGGAAGCGGATGTCGCCGGTGACCGCGGCCGGAGGGGACTGGAGGAGCCGCAGAATGGACATGGCGGTGACGGTCTTGCCGCAGCCGGACTCCCCCACCAGGCCCAGGGTCTCGCCGGGGGCCAGGTCGAAGCTCACCCCGGCCACGGCCCTGACCCGGCCCCGGGCCCCGGTGAAATTGACCGTGAGATCCTTTACCTCCAGCAACGGGGAGGCGGTTTGAAGGCTCCGGCGATTTTCTGCCAACTCATGCAAAAGGTTAGCCTTGTGACTGCAACGATCAACGCACGCCGCAGCTATTTGGAGTGATTCTGGATTAAGATGACCCGGGAAAACCCAGCAGTGCCCGGTTAAAAAATTGCATGCGGTCCTTTTGCCCCCCTCACCCCAACCCTCTCCCCCCAAGCGGGGAGAGGGGGTAGGTTAAGTCACCAGGTCTAATGATCGAAACGCCTTAAATCGGTTCAGGCTTCTCCCCTCTCCTCCAATGGGGGAGAGGGTCAGGTGAGGGGAAGTAATCTTCTCGGAGCAAGCAGTCCGTTAGCGAATTTTCGAATGGTTAGACTACGCATAACGAGCCTCCTCCCATGCAAAAACCTAACCGGACAGTGCTGGGAAAACCAGGTTTTTTTACCCCCCTTTACTAAAGAGGAAGGGGGGATTTTTATAATGCTGCAAATCCCCTAGACCCCTTTATCAAAGGGGACTTACTTGACAGATCCAGTGCTCCCAACCTGCTTTTAGGTCCCGTTCATTATGCAACGCTCCACAAGCCCTGAGTCTTGTCTTCCGCCCATCAGGGGATTTTCGGTGGGGGTCGGGAGCCCGGCGGTTTAAGGGGCGTAGCGCCGGTTGACCCCACGATTAGCCCCCGCTACCGGCGCCTGGTTGAGGGGGAGCTGGATGGTAAAAGTGGTCCCCCGGCCCGGGGTGCTGGCCACCGAGATGACGCCGCCGTGCTCCTGGATGATGCCCTGGCAGATGGCCAGTCCCAGGCCGGTCCCCTTTTCCTTGGTGGTGAAATAGGGCTGAAAAATATTGCCCGCCACCTCGGGAGACATACCCTCGCCGGTGTCGGCGAGGCTGATTTCGACGTTGGCCCCTTTCACCCGGGTGGTGATGGTGATCTCGCCGCCTTTGGGCATGGCTTCCAGGGCGTTTTTTAACAGGTTGATGAGCACCTGGTGAATCTGCTTGGGGTCGAAGGTGACCAGGGGCAACGGCGTCTCCTCCACCCGGCGCACCGTGACCTGATGTTCGGCAAAGGTATCCTGGAACAGTTCCAGGGCGGCGGTGAGGGCGGCGCCGATTTGCCCCGGGGCCTTGACGGCCGGCGGGCGGCGGACAAATTCCCGCATTTCGGCCACCATCTCTTCGAGTTGGCTGACCTCTTCGGCCATGATGGACAGCTTGTGGCGGGACTTGTCGTCCAGGTCCGGGATCTTGATCAGGTCCCGGGCGAACCCCCCGATGGTGAGCAGGGGGTTTTTGATTTCATGGGCGATATGGGCCATGGTATTGCCCACCGCGGCCAGGCGTTCGGTATGGAGCACCCGGTCTTCCATCTCCTTATATTCGGTGACGTCCCGAATGATGCCGGTGAAATAGAGGTTGTCCCGAATCTCGGCCACGGAAAAGGAGATGCTGATGGGGAATTCCCGGCCGTCCCGGTGCTGGGCGCTGAGGCGGGCGTGCTTCCCGATCATCCGAGCCTCCCGGGTGGCCACATAGCGGCGCACGTAACCCCGGTGTTCGGCCTTATAAGGCGGCGGAATGATGATGGTTAAGTCCTGGCCCAGGGCTTCGGCCCGGGTGTAGCCGAACATCTGCTCGGCGCCGCGGTTGTAGCCGACGATGACGTGGTCCTCGTTGATGGTGACAATGGCGTCGGTGGCGCTGTTGATAATGCCGGTATTGATTTCCTGCTTCTGGCGCAGCTCCTGGAGCTGGCACACCAGTCCGTTCAAGAAATGGGCGGCGGGACCGGTGACGAGGCGGTCCACCTGCCCCGGCGAAAAATCGGGGAGCCCGGCGGTCATAAACTGGCCGTCCAGGATGAGGTCAAAGGCGCCGGGAGCCAAATCGGGTAAGGGGTTCACCTGGCAGCCGGGGGCGACCTCGGGTTTGCTGCCGTACAAAACCAACTCCACCGGCGGGTAGCCCTCCACGGAGAAGGGCAGCGTCACCGCGTGGCAGACGAATTCCTGCCCGTTCAAGACGATGGCGATGCGGATGGGTTTGGGCGCGGTAGTCATTTTCTCAGTCAGCCGCCAGCAGTGAGCAGTCAGGAGTTCCAGGAACGAACGGCAGAGAGCTCACGGCAATTCAGCACCGGTAGAGCCTGTGCCATGAATTCATTCCACTGGCAGATCATTAAATTCCCCTTTTCCTAAGGGCGGACATTAAAGGCAATTCCTTGGTTCCCCTTGGCCACAAGAGGGTTAAGGGGATGGTGGCTTTCAGCCACGGAACCTCGCGCTAGCCGCGGTTTCCTCCGGGGGGGACGCTCCCGCCGGGGAGGTCTCCTTGAGGGGCAGTTGGATGGTGAAGGTGGCCCCTCGGCCCGGGGCGCTGTCAACCGAGATACAGCCGCCATGCTCGGCGATGATGTTCTGGCAGATGGCCAGGCCCAGTCCGGTCCCTTTTTCCTTGGTGGTGAAATAGGGCTGAAAAATATTGCCCGTTACCTCCGGGGGCATCCCCACGCCGGTGTCGCTGACGGCGATCTCTGCCTTGTCCTCCCGGACCCGGCTGGCAATGGTAATTTCCCCGCCCCGGGGCATGGCCTCCAGGGCGTTTTTGAACAGGTTGACGAGCACCTGGTGCACCTGCCTGGCGTCGAAGGCGACAGGGGGCAGCGGCGTTTCCTCCACCCGGCGCACCTGGATATGGTGCTCCTTGAAGATCTCCTGGAATAGTTCCAGGGCCTCGTCAATAACCGCATTGATCTGGCCCGGGCGCTTGACGGTGGGCGGGCGGCGCACGAAATCCCGCATCTCGGCCACCATCTCCTCCAGGTGGCTCACCTCCTCGGCGATGACGGACAATTTCCGGCGGGCCGGGTCGTCAAACCCCGGGGCCTTGAGAAGCTGCCGGGCAAACCCCCCGATGATCAGGAGGGGGTTTTTGATTTCGTGGGCGATATGGGCCACGGTATTGCCCATGGCCGCCAGGCGTTCGGACTGGAGCAACCGGTCTTCCATGGCCTTATATTCGGTAATGTCCCGCATGATGGCGGTAAAATAGAGGTTGCCCTGAATTTCGGCCACGGAAAAGGAGATGCTCAGGGGAAATTCCTGCCCGTCCCGGCGCCGGGCGTCGAGGCGCCGTTGCCGGCCCAGGACGTGGGCCTCCCGGGTGGCCAGGTAGCGCCGGACATAGTCCCGGTGGACCTCGGTGAACGGCGGCGGAATGATGAGTTTCAGGTCCTGGCCCAGGGCTTCGGCCCGGGTGTAGCCGAACATCTGCTCGGCGCCCCGGTTGTAGCCGACGATCACGTGCTTCTCGTCGATGGTGACGAGGCCGTCGGTGGCGCTCATGATGATGCCGGAGTTGATCTCCTGCTTCTGGCGCAGTTCCTGGAGCTGGCAGACCAGGGTTTTCAGGAAACGGGCCGCGGGGCCGGTGACGAGATTGCCCGCCTTTTCCGGGGAGAAGTCGGTTATCCCGGCGGTGAGGAACTGGCCGTCCAGGATGAGATCGAAGGCCTCCGGGTGCAAATCCGGCAGGCCTGCCACCGTCAGGCCGGGGGCCGGGGCTTCGGGCCGGCTGCCGTAGAGAACCAGGTCCACCGGCGGGTAACCTTCCAGGGAAAAGGGCAGCATGACCGTGTGGCAGACGAATTCCTGGCCGTTTAAGACAATGGCGATGCGGATGGGTTTGGGTTCGGCGGCCATATTCAGCAGTCAGCCATCAGCTAGCAAAAGGTGTCCATGGGGTCACGAGGGAGCGGCATAACATGCGCCCCCACCTTGGTAATACCGAGGCAAGGCTGGTCGTGGCCTTATCCTGCATTCCCGCCTCCCAGACCTGACGGTTGAAAGCTGATGACCGCCTGCTAGTGCTCAGTCTTCATAGCGTTTGAACACCAGGGCCGCATTGGTGCCGCCAAACCCGAAGGAATTGGACAGGACATGGCGGATGTCGGCGGAACGGGCCTCACCCGTGACGATATCCAGCCCGGCACAGGCCGGGTCCAGTTCATCCAGGTTGATGGTGGGGGGCACCTTGCCGTCCCGGATGGACAGCACGGAAAAAATGCTCTCGATCGCCCCGGCTGCGCCCAGCAGGTGGCCGGTCATGGACTTGGTGCCGCTTACCAGCAGGCGAGAGGCTTTATCGCCAAAAATCTCTTTCAAGGCCCAGGTTTCGTTGCGATCGCCCACGGGCGTGGCGGTGGCATGGGGATTGACGTAATCAATGTCGGCGCCGGTGACGCCACCGTCCTTCATGGCCGCCTGAATGCAGCGCCTGGCGCCCTCCTTGTCCGGATCGGTGATGTGATGGGCGTCGCCGGTCATCCCGAAGCCGATGATTTCGGCATAAATATTGGCGTTGCGGGCCAGGGCGTGCTCCAGTTCCTCCAGCACCACGATGCCGGAGCCTTCGGACATGACAAACCCGGAGCGCTTGAGATCAAAGGGTCGGCTGGCGGCCTCGGGGTGGTCATTGTAGCCCGAGGCCAGGGCCCCCATGCGGGAAAAGGCCGAAATAGTCAGGATCGTCACCGCGGCCTCGGTGCCCCCCGCGGCCATGAGCTCTGCTTCCCCCATTTGGATGGAACGGTAGGCCAGGCCGATGGCATGGGCCCCGGCGGCGCAGGCGGTGGACAGGGCCATATTGGGACCCTTGGCTTTAAAGCGGATGGAGACGTTGCCCGCGGCCAGGTTGGGGATCATCTTGGGGACCAGGAAGGGGGAAACCCGGCGCACCCCTTCGGTTATGAGTTTCTTGACCCCCTCTTCCCAGGAACTGACCCCGCCCATGCCACTGGCGATGATCACCCCGGCCCGTTCCGGGTCCTCCACCTCCAGGTTGAGACCCGAGTCATGCACCGCCTCGACGCTGGCGGCCAGGGCAAACTGGGTAAAGCGATCGGTGTACTTGATTTGTTTCAAGTCTTCCTTGGTGACTTCTTTTTTGCGGGTCCGCAAAATTTCTTTCAGATCGAAATTCTCGATCACCCCGCCGATCATGGGGAAATCATCCGGGACGTGGTAGCGCTCTCTGAGTTCGGCATTAAAGCGTTTCAGGCGTCTCACCCCGGATTCCCCGGCCAACAGGCGATTCCACACGGTGGGCACATCGAGCCCCATGGACGTCACCATCCCCACCCCGGTGATTACCACCCGCCTCATTGTTTTTGTGCACGACATGTATAAAAACCTCTCCCCCGGTCACCGCGATAGATTGTCCGGGCGCCTCTCAATGGGTAGTGATGTCGGCCCCCCGGGGGGAGCCAACTAGACAATTACGTTAATGATTCATTGCCATTGTAAATTACTCGTGTTACTATTGCAACGGGTTTCCGGCCAGCAACCGAGAGCCGGTGCCAGTCGGGATTTCAGGGGCGGAACTCACCCCGTTGTTTCCTCAGTATTGCTTTGACCAGCCACTGACCGATGGATTGCCGGGTAGAGACATACTCCGGGTATCGACTCCATGAACGCCCCCGGCGTTTTACCTGGGGAGGGGCTTGGCTGGAAGTGCAACAGGTCATGGACCAGTGGGTGACTCCGGATTATCTCTGCTTCAAGGTCAGGGTGGCGGACCGCATCTATCTCTTAAAATACCATAAAGCTCAGGATGTCTGGGAGGTAGAGTTGGTAAGGGCCGCAGCCATTTATCCGGCCGACGGACAAAATTAGCCATTTGCTTTCTAAGAGATTGCAGGGTAAAATTATCTATTTTAGCCGATTCGCCTGAGATGTTTTATTAGTCTGGTCGCTCAGCCTATACCCTAAAAGAGGATTTCATATGAAATGCCAAGTGAATCCGCGTTATATGGAACAATTATATTCATTTTATTCGCCGTTCTATGAATACGTTTTCGGCAAACTTCTGGGCCCCGGTCGGCGCAAGGCTTTTAAATACGTGCCCCGGCAGCCTCATCAGCGGGTCCTGGAGATCGGTGTGGGTCCCGGCTCCACCCTGGATTTTTACCCGCCGCGCACCAGGCTGGTGGGCATCGACATTTCCCGGGCCATGATTGAACGGGCCCGGGAAAAAGCCGCCCATATCAACAGCGGCTGCCGCTTCGACTTCCACGTCATGGACGCCACCCACCTCAATTTTCCCGACAATCATTTCGACCTGGTCATGGCCGCGTACGTGATCACCACGGTCCAGGATCCCTATAAGGTCTGCCGCGAGATCCACCGGGTAGTCAAGCCCGGCGGGCAGATCATTGCGGTAAATCACACCCGTTCCCAGAACGGCAGCCTCTGGGGCCGCGTCGAGGACGTGATGGCCCCGGTTTTTGTCCGGGTCGGCTTCACCACCGATCTGGACGTCATCCGGGTCATGAAAGACGTGGGCATTGCCGTGCAAAAGACGGTGCCGTGCAACCTGCTGAATACCGGCCGGATCATCATGGGCACCAAATCATAGGCAGGACCCGGCGCCGGCCCCTGGTCGGCAGGCGGAGGATGGGCAAATAATGCATTTTACTCCCGGCTCAAGGGGTTGAGTGCTCAGGTACTCAGGAGAACGCCATGAACATCGATAAAAATTCCTTTGTCACCATTGATTATCTCATCAACCTGGGTGAGGACGAGACCTATCCCCCGGATGGCAAGGCCGAGGAGATCTCATTCTGCATGGGCGGGGGGGCGATGCCTCCGGGCCTGGAAGAAGCCCTGATGGGCATGAAAGTAAATGACACGAAAGTGATCAACCTCTCGGCCGAGCAGGCCTACGGCGAACTTGACGAAGAACTGCTCATGGAAGTTCCCCGCTCCGACTTCGGGCCGGAGGTGGAGTTACGCCCGGGGCTGGTATTCGAGACCGAAAACGAAGACGGCCAGGTGGTGTATTTCATCGTGCAAGAGGTGCGGCCCGAAACCGTGCTCATCGACTTTAACCATCCCCTGGCGGGCAAAAACCTGGAAGTTTCCTTTACCATCCGCCAGGTGCGGGAGGCCACCCCTGAGGATCTCAGAGAGCAAGAAGTCTGTACCTGCTCTGAATGCCAGGAAGGAGGCTCCCACCAGCATTAAAGGAGGGCAATGATGACCTTTCCCTGGGCGCAGCACTATGACCCGGGAGTGCCTCTCACGGTGGGGCCGGTCACTACCTCCTTGCCCCGGCTGTTGCTGCAAGCGGCGGAACAATCTCCCCAAGCCCCGGCTTTGGTGTTTTTCGGCCGGACCACCACCTATGGCGAACTCAATACCCAGACCGCCGGTCTGGCCAGCGCCCTGAAGAACCTGGGCCTGGCCCCCGGGGAACGTCTGGGCATTTTCCTCCCCAACTGCCCCCAACTGGTGATGGCCTACCACGCCGCCTTGAGCCTGGGGGCGGTGGCGGTGATGCTCAATCCCCTCCTCAGCCCCAAGGAACTGGCCCATCAACTGGCGGACTCCGGGGCCCAGCGCCTGGTGCTTCTCGACCACTTCCTGCCCCGGCTGGAAGAAATTCGCACCCAGGTTGACCTGACCCACGTCATCATTACCAGTCTGGCGGAGGCTCTCCCGTGGCCACTGTCCTGGCTCTATCCCTTCAAAGCCCGGCGGGAGGGCCTGTCCACGGGTTTCGCGCCGAGGTCGGACCGCTATGCTTTCCGGGAGTTAGTGAAACATCCCATCCAGGCCGCCCCGCCGCTGCCGGACCCCGGGGACCTGGCGGTGCTGCAATATACCGGTGGCACCACCGGCACCCCCAAGGCGGCCAGGTTGACCCACGGCAACCTCATGGCCAACGTAGCCCAGATCACCGCCTGGCTGCCCCAGGTGCGGTTTGGCGGCGAACGCCTCATGGGCCTGCTCCCCTTTACGCACTCCTTCGGGCTCACCGCCTGTCTCAACTGGCCCATGTCCCAGGGGTCCATGATTATCATCTTGCCCCGCTTTGAAATCAGCAGCTTTCTTAAGGCCATGCGGAAATACCGGCCCACCATGCTGCCCGGGGTTCCCACCCTCTTTGTGGCCCTGATCAACGACCCCCGCCTGCCCAAACTCGACCTGTCCGCCCTCTGGGCCTGCATCAGCGGGTCGGCGCCTTTGCCCCAGGAAGTGAGGGACCGCTTCGAGGCGTTGAGCGGCTGCACCATGATGGAGGGCTACGGTCTGACCGAGGCCGCTCCCGTGACCCATTTCAATCCCGTCCGGGGAAGGCGGCCGGCCGGGAGCATGGGCATCCCCCTGCCCAGTACCCGGGCGAAGGTGGTGGACCAGGAGACCGGCGCCCGAGAACTCCCCCCCGGCGAAGTGGGAGAACTGCTCATCCAGGGCCCCCAGGTCATGGAGGGGTACTGGCGCAATCCTGAAGAGACCGCCCTGGTCCTGAAGGACGGCTGGCTCCACACGGGGGATTTGGCCCGCATGGATGAAGAAGGCTATTTTTATATCGTGGAGCGCAAGAAGGACCTGATCATCGCCGGGGGCTATAAAATCTATCCCCGGGAGGTGGAAGAGGTGCTCTATCAGCACCCGGGGGTGAAAGAGGCCGCGGCCCTGGGAGTGCCCGACGCTTACCGGGGGGAAACGGTGAAAGTGGTAATCGTGCCCCAGGATGGGGCGGGGCTCACCGCGGCCGACATCGAGGCCCACTGCCGCCGCTTGCTGGCGGTCTACAAGATTCCCAAGATCATCGAGTTCCGGTCCGAGTTGCCCAAAAGCTCGGTGGGCAAGATCCTGCGACGGGAGCTCAAGGAGGCCGGGAGAGGCCCGGCCCCGGCCCCTTAGTCTTTAATCGTATGGATCTGCGACGCCTGCTCCGCTACCACTGGCTGAAATTCCTCCGCCTCCAGGAGGACCCCCGGAAACTTGCCTGGGGGATGGCCCTGGGAGTCTTTGTCGGCATCACCCCCACCATTCCTTTTCATACGGTGGCCATCCTGTCCCTGGCCGCCCTGTTCCGGGTCTCCCCGGTTACGGGCTTTATCGGCATCCAGATCGGCAATCCTTTGACCATCGGGCCCATCTATATCGCTTCCTACAAGGTAGGGCAATTCCTGCTGTATCGCGGCAAGCCCCTGGTATTCCCGGAAACCTTCAGTTTCAAGGCCTGGATGTGTCGTGCTCTGGCAGGGGGGGGTGGCCTTGCAGGTGGGGGGGGTCATCCTGGCCATTCCCCCGGCCATCGTGGCCTATTTTTTGACCCTGTGGATCGTTCAGCGTCATCACCGGCGCAAGATGGAAAAGGCTCTTCGTGCCCTGGGACTCTCCCAAAACCCTCCTCAACCGTCTGGGCCTGAGGCCTAAGAAGCCCCTGGGGCAGCATTTCCTGCTCCACCCGCACCAGGCCCGGCGCATCGTCGCGGCCTTGAACCTGACCTATGAGGACACCGTGGTGGAGATCGGCGCGGGTCTGGGGGCCCTCACCGGGTTCCTGGCGCCGGCCGCCCGCCGGGTGATCGCCCTGGAGCGGGACCCGGAACTGGCCAGGTTTCTGGCCGAAGAGCTTTTGGCCGGGAGCCCCGGGGTTGAGGTCATCTGTCAGGATGTGCTCAAGTTCGACTTCCCCGGGGCCGCCCGGGAGGCGGGCCGGCCCCTGGCGGTGGTGGGGAACCTGCCCTACCAGATCACTTCACCGCTGCTGTTCACCTTGATTCGGGACCTGGCGGCCATCTCCCAGGCCGTGCTCATGATGCAGCAGGAGGTGGGGGCGCGCCTCACCGCCTCGCCGGGGACCAAGGATTACGGGATTCTGTCGGTCCTGGGGCAGTACCATTTCCGGGTGACCCGCCTCTTTGCCCTGTCGCCGGGCAATTTCTACCCCCCGCCCCAGGTGGATTCGGTGGTGCTGCGCCTGGTCCCGGAGAGCCCCGACCCCGCCGCCCTGGACGTGGCCGTGTTGCACCGGTTGGTCAAGACCGCCTTTGGCCACCGGCGCAAGACCTTGAACAATACCCTCGGGTCCGGGGCTGAGGCCTTCGGGCTGAGCCCCGAGGCGATGCGCAGCCTGTTGGCGGATTTGGGCATTGATGTAAAGCGCCGGGGAGAGACCCTGAGCGTGGCGGAATTTGTGGAAATCAGCAACCGGGTGGTGTCGCTGCTAGAGGATAGTATCGTCATGGGGCTGCCGCCATATAAAAAGCCCGGAATACGATAGCCCGACTAGGCACTTAAGTCCCCCTTGGAAAAAGGGTGATTTAGCTGTAAGCACCGCGAAGAACTATTAATTCATCTCTCTGGTCATTCTGAGGGAGCCAAAGGCGACCGAAGAATCTCTCAATACGAGATACTTCACCAGGCTCAGCATGACATGACGAAGATAAAAATTTAAGGGGCACTGCCCACCGATTCCTGAGGAAAAAACCACTTAAGCGAACGCAAGTATTGGATTACACGTGGATTTCAAGTCGCTCAAGAAATCCCCTCTGACCCCCCGTTAAGAAAGGGGGGCAAAAGATTCGCTTTTTCGGGTCACGTTAATGGTGATACACACCCCTGGAGGATAGAACAGGGCAACTTTGTATTTTGGTTCTTTTATAGGGAAGCGTCAACTTACCGGGAATTCACTTCTCCGCCAAACCCTTGCATAATTCAGGGCCAGTACCCATGAACACCATAGTCCATGAACCCCGCACGTATCGCACCCGCATGACCCGGCCGGGCCTGACGGGGTTCCGGGTGGCGGTGCAGGAGACCGATCTCTGGGTGCTGGCCGCCCGGGATTTTTCGGCCGAGGTCCGGGACCTGGTCATCCAGGAACGGCAGCAACTGGAGGCCTACATTGCCGGGCACCCCGACTTTCTCACCACTCTGGTGCCCTGGCCCGCCGACCCTTTCGCCCCGGCGGTGGTCCGGGAGATGATCGAGGCGGCGGCCGCGGCCGGGGTGGGGCCCATGGCCGCGGTGGCCGGGGCCCTGGCGGCCCGGGTGGGGCGGCATCTGGCCCCGTTGAGCCGTGAGGTCATCGTGGAAAACGGCGGCGACATCTTTCTGGCCATTCAACAACCGGCCACCGTGGCCCTGTTTGCCGGAGCCTCCCCCTTGAGCCACCGGGTGGGGCTGCGCCTCGATCCCAGCCTCAGTCCTCTGGGGGTGTGCACCTCCTCGGCCAGCGTCGGGCATTCCTTGAGCTTCGGCCGGGCCGACGCCGCCTGTGTCCTGGCCGCAAGCGCCGCCCTGGCCGATGCCGCGGCCACCGCGCTGGGCAACCGGGTCCAGGGCCCCGACACCATCGCCCCGGCCCTGGCCTGGGTCGCCACCCTCCCGGACATCCTGGGCGCGGTCATCATCGTGGGGGAGAAGTTGGGCGCCTGGGGCCGGGTGGAACTGGTGCCCTTAACCTGAAAGGGACCTCCGCCCCGGCGCGATTTTTCTGGCGCGGAAAACTATGATATAGTAAAAAACCATCAAGAGGATGTAACGAACTGCCGGGCCGGAGGCTACAAAGGGGTGAGTCGCCATGGGGCAACAAGCTACCAGCAGCATTTACCAGTTGTGGAACTGGCTGATTTACGAGACCAGCGTGCACCCGTTCCTGTTCGTGGGAGTCGTAATTGTCATCGTATCAGCCTGGTTCTTGTATAAAGCTGAGGTCAGAACCAAATAAGGGGGCAACGGGGTGGCGGAGGCGCCGGCCCACCACCCGCCGGTTGATCCCTCTTACCCACGGTGGAAGGCGGGAGCGTCGCCGCCTTCATAATGTGTTTCCGGGATAACGTCATCAGGGCCATCCTTTTTTATGCCGGTTTTTTGCTGATCCTCATCCTGTTCTCAGAGGAGTTTGCCCGGGCCCAAAAATGGCTCCGGGCTCGCCTGCAGCGTTCTCCCCAATACCGCATCATCGTCTACCCCCTGCTCTTGCTGCTGATCGTCGCCGCCGGGATCATCATCGTCACTTCCCTGATCAAGTTTGCCACCACCTTCACCTTTTCCTACGATTAGGGCCGGGTTCTCCCGGCGCTATCCCCCGGCGGCCGCAAGGACCATCCAGGATCGGGGCCGCCTCTCCCTCCGGAAAATCTCTTCAGCAGTACTTCCCTCGAGATTATTCGCACGAAGATTTAAACCAGTTGCGGCGCAGACTGACCCGCGCCTCTCCCGCTTTTCCTTTTCATGGGCACAAAACAGGTTTCTTTACCGCCAAAATCAGGGAATCCCGGATGGTACTTCCCTGGGCAACTCGTTTAACTTCTTTACACAACAATCCGGCAACCCCCCGCTATGAACCGGGAACCCTGATAGAGAGGAACCATATTGCCGGGTGGACGAGGTCAACTATGCGGTGCAGATTTGGGTTAGGACGAAGCGGGGTATGCGTGGAGAACACGGCGCCGTCGCGGTGGAGTTCGCTATAATTGTGCCCCGTATTAATGTTACTAATATTGGGGGGTATGGATTTAGGCCATAGGTATTACATACAATATCTTATCAGTAATGCCAGTCGGGAAGGCGCCCGTTATGCCGCGAAGTATACAGGAACCAGCCTGATGTCCCCACTACTGACAGATATCTCTACTTACGTAAAATACCACGCTGGACTACAATAAATTCAACTTGTGACACTCTGTATACTAGTTCCCGGAGCTTATACTGCCGGTAATGAGATTGTCACTGTTACTGTTACAGCGGAAAAACATTGGTGGATACTTGGGCAACTTGCTTGGGTTTACCGACCCACAGACAGTCACAGCCACTACGGCTATGAACGTGGAGCCTAAAGGGGACTGAGATGCCGAATAGGAGAGCGAAGAAGATGTTGACTCTGGCCCTGGATGAATCAGGCGCGACCGCGGTTATCGTCGCTCTCATTTTCGCCGCACTTTGCGGGTTCGTGGGCGCTGGCGCTGGATATTGGCCATATGCTCATGGTGAAGGCCGAGTTGCAGAGGACTGCGGATGCCGGCGCCTTGGCCGGCGCGGCAGGTTTGCCCCCTATACCGGCACCCCACCTAGAAGCCAAACTGGATGGAGTAGACGGCATTATAAGGCCCACAAAATAATCACTGATGCAGCTAATAAAGCTGATAATCATCCAATTTACCACTAGATGATGGCACGAGTTAGAAAGTGGATACTGGTTGTTAAAACCACCAATCAGATTATGTCACAAACTCTTACCCAAAGTTCGCCCCGATGCAAGCTATCTGCCTGAGCCGGCAGTAAAAGTGACGCTGAGTAGAGATGTCACTATATATTTAGCCCCGTTGATCGGGATCTCCGGCTCCAAAGACGCGACAGCTTCAGCAACCGCAATTCTCCCTGAGGCCTATAGGATCATCGGCGTCCCCCCCATCGGAGTAGACATCGAAACTGCTTTATAATGTTGGTCAATGGGGACTTTGACCATAGACTTACCCCAGTGAACTAATATTAAGCTGCAAAGCAATAAAGAGGAGGCAGGGTGGTTTACATCTGAATGGAGACAATACGTCCCGTCGGTCAGGTTCGATGCGCCCTTGATTTGCCGACCCCAACGGCGTCAGTTCAAACCAACAGCCAGGTTTATTTTACCCCAGGTGCGGAGGCTACCTTGATGGGTTCCTTGGTTCAGGTAGGCGAGACCCTCATACTTGCCGGTGGTCGATTTCGTTGAGAAATCGGAATGGAAAACTGTTCCAAACATCGTGCGAGTTTGTGGTCGATTCGAAAGACGCCAATGTCTCGTCATGACCGGGCATTTTAAAGGAAATTGTTATGTGCCATGTCAAAAACCAGATGAACGTCCTTCTGGTAATCCTAAGCAGCAGTGTTTGGGGCACACCCAAAATTAGTCAGTCCCGTGATCATGATTATAAGGTTGCAGGATCCATAGTCTTCCGGAGATTAGCCGCCACGCTTTGGGTAGGCCGGTGGGAAAATGTGTTGCGGTACCTCTCAGGTGGAATCCACCGACCCAGGGCAGTTAAGGATATCAAGCGAATATTTTGACACGGGGCATACGCCTTTTGCCAACCCCCTTAAAGGTGTCACCCAACAATATAGACTTTCACCAGCAACGGTCCGGCCTGGTTTGCTGAGAGCCATGCCTAATCCCCAGACGGTGTGGCCTACCCAGCCTCCGGGCTAGGCGTCTATTACGCCGGCAACCTCCATTCCTTATTGACTCTTATTTTCCATCCTGCCGCCGCCGCCAGGACATTCGCCTTGACATTGGATTGGCTAGGTATAATAAAGGACTTGTGAAAACCAAAATCATCTTCATCACCGGCGGGGTGCTGTCCTCCTTGGGCAAGGGCGTGGCCGCCGCGGCTATCGGCGCCTTGCTGGAATCCCGGGGGCTGCGGATCACCTTCCAAAAGCTGGACCCCTATATCAACGTGGACCCCGGGACCATGAACCCGTTCCAGCACGGCGAGGTCTACGTCACCGAAGACGGGGCCGAAACCGACCTGGACCTGGGGCATTACGAGCGCTACACCTCGGTCACCCTGGGCCAGGAGCACAACTTCACCTCGGGCCGCATCTACCACAACGTCATCACCAAGGAGCGCCGGGGCGACTATTTAGGCGGCACCGTCCAGGTCATTCCCCACATCACCGACGAAATCAAGCAGGCCATCATGGCTGTCGCCCCCTCGGCGGATGTGGCCATCATCGAGATCGGCGGCACCGTGGGGGATATCGAGAGCCTGCCCTTCATGGAGGCCATCCGCCAGCTCAAGGGGGACCTGGGCAAAGAGAACGTCTGCTACATCCACCTGACCCTGGTGCCCTTCATCAAGACCGCCGGGGAGGTCAAGACCAAACCGACCCAGCACAGCGTCAAGGAATTGCGCTCCATCGGCATCCAGCCCGATATCCTCCTGTGCCGCACCGAAAAGGTCCTGACGCCAGGACATCAAGGCCAAGATCGCCCTGTTCTGCAACGTGGAGCCCGAGGCGGTGATCACCGCCCAGGATGTGGACAACATCTACGAGATTCCCCTGCTGTTTCACCAGGAGGGACTGGACGACCGCCTGGTGGAGACGCTGAATATCTGGACCCGGGCCCCCCGCCTGGAGGTCTGGGAAAAGCTGGGGGCCCGCATCAAACATCCCAAGGACCGGGTGGAAATCGGCATCGTCGGCAAGTACGTGGACCTGCGGGAGTCTTATAAAAGCCTGCACGAGGCCCTGGTGCACGGCGGCCTGGCCAACGAAGTCCAGGTGGCCCTCACCTATATCGACTCGGAACGGGTGGAGCGGGAAGGCCCCGAAGGGCTGCTGGGCCACCTCCACGGCATCCTGGTTCCCGGGGGCTTCGGGGTCAGGGGCGTGGAGGGCAAGATCCTGGCCATCCAGCTATGCCCGGGAGCAGCAAATGCCCTACTTCGGCATCTGTTTCGGCATGCAGCTGGCGGTCATCGAATTTGCCCGCCATCGTGGCCGGCATCACCGGCGCCACCAGCGAAGAATTTCTCCCCGAGGCCGAGCACCCCGTCATCTACCTGATGCGGGAGTGGTATGATTACCGCACCGACGCCATTATCCGCCGGGACTCAGGCCGCGGACAAAGGCGGCACCATGCGCCTGGGGAGCTATCCCTGCGTCCTGACGGCCGAGCACCCTGGCCGGGGTCGCCTACGGCGAGGCCGAGATCATGGAACGGCACCGCCACCGCTATGAGTTCAACAACCAGCTACCGGGAGCAACTGAAGAACGCCGGCCTGGGTGATCTCCGGCACCTCCCCCAACGGCGAACTGGTGGAGATCATCGAACTCCAGGACCATCCCTGGTTTTTGGGGTGCCAGTTCCACCCGGAATTCAAGTCCCGGCCCCTGAAGCCCCATCCCCTGTTCCGGGACTACATCCGGGCCTGCCTGGAATATAAACTGGGCTTGCCCCACTCCGGCGGGGAGATTTGAGAAGATAGCCGTCAGCGATCAGCTATCAATGGTCCTTCAGACAACTCACTATTACGAATTTGCGGCCTAAAGAGACAGAATAATTCTTGTCATTCTTAACGAAGCGTAGCGTAGTGAAGAATCTCGGCGGCTAAAAGCAGAGATTCTTCACTACACTCAGAAGGACAAATAATAGTTGGTTTGATTGCTTTTGGGTTTAATAAATCCTCATGCTTGTCACCCTGACCCGTAGGCTAAGGGTTCTCAAAAAGCATGGTCCGCCAATATCAATACTTTGTTTATATAATGACTAATAAGTCCGGAACTTTATATACTGGGGTCACCAATAACCTTGAAAGAAGAATCTATGAGCACAAACACCATTTAGTTAAAGGATTTACCAATAAATATAAAATTGATAAAATTGGTTTATTTTGAAGAGACGACTGACATTAATGCGGCAATCTCAAGAGAGAAGCAAATTAAAGGATGGCTGCGGAAGAAAAAAATTGCCCTGATTGAATCAGTAAATCCAGGATGGAAGGACTTGTCTGAATAATCCTATGAGATTCTTCGCCGCCTCTGGCGGCTCAGAATGACAGGAAATTAGACATGAGTGGACAAAATAAGATGAACAGAAGCAAAGGGCCACAGTTCATTCGCTTCTTTAGGCCGATTATTGAAGTCCTCAAGGAGACAGGGGGGTCGGGAACATCGGCCGAAGTGCTTGATCATGTTATTGAAAAAATGAAAATACCCGAATCAGAACAAATAGTGACAAATAAAAGTGGTCAATCACGAGTCCGAAATCAAATTTATTGGGCTAAATTTTATTTGGCAAATGCAGGTTACATCGATTCTTCAAAACGTGGTGTCTGGAGTCTAACAGAAAGTGGGATGTCAATTGACACCATGACATTTAATGCTCTGGAATTTTTTAAGACGGTCCATAAGAGTTTCGTAAAAGAAAAGAAACCTAAAGAGTCTATAAAACAGATGGTCGGGGAAACAGAGGAAGAAGAAATTGAACCACCAGACCACCGGACCAATTTACTCAATCTTATCAAATTATTGCCGCCCAGCGGCTTTGAACGACTCAGCCAGAGATTGTTGCGGGAGTATGGTTTCCAAAAAGTGGCGGTTACCGGCAAGACTGGTGACGGAGGCATAGATGGTGTAGGGATTCTTCAGGTAAATCCATTCGTGAGCTTCAATGTGCTTTTCCAATGCAAGCGCTATCAAGGAGCGGTAACTCCTTCTCAGGTAAGAGATTTTCGCGGGGCCATGATAGGAAGAGCCGACAAGGGCATCATCATTACCACTGGCACCTTCACGCTCGAAGCCAAGAAAGAGGCTCGGAGAGACGGTGCGCCTCCCATCGAATTGGTTGACGGAGACACCCTGGTGCAAATGTTCGAACAGCTGCAACTCGGGCTTATACCGAGGACCACCTATGATGTGGACGAAAAATTCTTTGATGATTTTAAAAAATGAACTCAATGAGTTTATTTCTATAAAGATTTACTTTAACTTGTCATTCTGAACGCAGCGCAGCGGAGTGAAGAATCTCAGCGGCTGAACACTGGAGATCCTTCGCTCCACTCAGGATGACAAAAATGCGACTTTCATTAGCATGATCGAATTGGCGAACACAGTGCAATCGCCGACTTTTGGGTAGGTAAAGGCGATCTGGTGATGATCGCCGGGCCCTGCGTCATTGAGTCCGCCGAGCTTACCCTGGCCATCGCCCGGACCCTGAAGGGCTACGCCGCCGAGCTCAACCTGCCGCTGATCTTCAAGGCCTCCTTTGACAAAGCCAACCGCACCTCCCTGACCTCCTTCCGGGGGCCTGGCCTGCAAGCGGGCCTGGAAATTTTGGCCCGGGTGAAAGACGAAGTGGGCCTGCCGGTGATCTCGGACGTCCATCAGGTGGCCGACGTGGAGCCCGCCGCCCGGGTCCTGGACGTCCTCCAGATCCCGGCCTTTCTCTGCCGCCAGACCGACCTGCTGGTGGCCGCGGCCCAAACCGGCAAGGCGGTCAATATCAAAAAGGGCCAGTTTATGGCCCCCTGGGACATGGGCCCGGTGGTGGACAAGGTGTTGGCCACCGGCAACCGCCGGGTGCTGCTCACCGAACGGGGCGCCATGTTCGGCTACAACAACCTGGTGGTGGATTTCCGCAGCCTCCCCATCATGCGCAGTCTCGGCTGCCCGGTGGTCCTGGACGTGACCCACAGCGTCCAGCTGCCCGGGGGCCAGGGTTCGTGCTCCGGGGGACAAAATGAGTATATCCCGGTGCTGGCCCGGGCCGGGGTGGCCGCGGGGGTGGACGCCCTGTTCATGGAGGTCCATCCCGAACCGGAGCAGGCTTTATGCGACGGCCCTAATTCCCTGCCCTTATCCCAGGTCCTGCCCCTGTGGCGTCAATTGGCGGCGCTCCACCAACTGCTCCGGGGGCAGGAGTAACCGGTTTTCGCACTTTTTTCCCCCATTCTCCTCGGTGGGTCCGGGAACTCCGTCGGACAACTTCACAGGAGGTAACCCCATGAACGCCTGTCCCCCATCACGCGCCGCGAAACTGGCCCTCGTGCTCTTCACCGTTGTCCTGACCAGCATCGGCCCGGCGGGGCCGGGCGCGGCAGCCGACCCCCCGGTCCTCAGCCTGCCGAAGGTAGCGCTTTCAGCCTTTGCCGAGGTGCCGCCGTTAAAAACCCTGGAGGTGACTCCAGCCCTCAAAGACTCCGCCACCACGGTGGACCAGGCCGCCAACGCCCAGGGAGTCTTGAAATTGCTAGGAGTCCAACTCACCGCCGGCCAGAAAAAATTTCTCAACGAGCACAAGTTTCTGCTGATTCCCAAGGGGGCCACCCAGTTCAAAGGCAAAATGGGGGACGGCTGGGAGTGGGATGAAATGTTGGGCATGTTCGACGAGGTGGGGGGACCGAGCCCGGTGGAAAGGCGGCTGCCGGAACACGCCCGGCTGGTCACCCCCGACGCCGTGCTGCACGCCTTTCATAAATATTTTGAAAACTCCCTGGAGTATCTCGAAAGATTCGACCTGGCCCCTCTCCTCCGCCGCTTTTTGCAGCAGGCCCAGGCCCAGGCCCTGAAATACCGGGGCCAGTCCAGCGGCAAACTGGCGGAGCGCTATGAAGTGGTGGCGGCGCAGCTGACGGTGCCCCTGGTCATCCTGGCAAACGCCCAGTGGTCTGTCTCTTATGAGGAGAGGCTCAAGAAGGGCGGGAACGAACAGGAATTAACCGACAAGCCCGACATCACCGAAACCCTGGAAGGCGCCTTGCAGGAGCTGGGGAAATACCAAAAGCAGTTTTCCCCGGCGGTCTTCGGCCGCATGGCCCAGGAGATCAAGAGCATTTATGCGGCCAACGGCGTGGGGGTATCACCCCTGTATGGCCAGTATGGCAAAGAGGGGGAGGTGAAAACCGACTACACCCAGTTCACGCCCCGGAGCCACTACGCCAAGACCTCCCTGCTGCGGGCCTACTTCCGGGCCATGATGTACCTGGGGCGCAACAGCTACCTGCTGGGTAAACCCGAGGGCATTGCCGACGCCCTCCTTCTGGCCCACCTCCTGGCCAGCCCCGGCCCCGACGGGCAGCCCCTGGTCAAGGCCTGGGAGAAGCTCATGGAGATCACCGGCTTCTACGCCGGGCCGCCGGATGACATCTGTTACCCGGAGTGGCGGGCCTTCGTGGTCAAGGTCCTGGGCACGGAAAAATTTTCGCCGGCCGAGGCGGTCAACCCTGAGGTCGTGGCCAAGATTACCCGGCAACTGCAGGAACTCCGGGCTCCCCGGATCCTATCCGACATTATCATCAGTCCCAGCGTCCTGGATCAGACCAAGGCCGAACTGTTGGCCGCCACCAAGGGCTTTCGCATTTTCGGCCAGCGCTTCACGTTCGACGCCTGGGTCTTGAGCCGCCTCACTGCCGGCCAGGAGAAGGTGGCGGTGCTCCTGCCTTCCAGCCCCTCGGCCCTGTTCGTCCCGGCGGCCTTGGGCGATAACGCTGCCCGGGAGTTTGCCGGCGCCTGGCTCAAACAAAATAAACCGCCATTTTCGGGAGCCGAGGTGGCCGGATTCTATGGCCAACTGGATAAGGTGGCGGCGGACCTCAAAAAGGTCAAAGACGCGGAGTGGTATAGTTCCGTGGGGGCAGCCTGGCTGAAACTGTTGGGGACCCTGGCGCAAACTTACGGCCCCGGTTATCCCCGGTACATGCAGGGGAAGCTCTTCCCGGTCAAGCAGTTGCAGACTTGGCTCGGGTCCTACGCCGAACTCAAACACGACACCCTGCTCTACGTCAAGCAGGCCTTTGCCGAGGCCGGCGACGGCGGCGAGGAGAAGCGGCCGCCGGTGCCCCGGGGTTTCGTGGAGCCCAATATGGCCTTCTGGCAGGAACTCCAGCGCCTGGTGGCCTATACCGCGGCCGGTTTCAAGAAGTATGGCCTGTTCCCGGGTGAACTGGAAGAATTCGGCCGGTTGAACCTTTTTAAGGCACGGGTCGACTTCTACGCCTCCCTGGCGGCCAAGGAACTGAACGGCACCCCCTTAAGCGAGGCGGAATATGAGAAGCTCCGGAGTCAGGGCCTCTCTTTCCTGGCCAGGCCGTTTGTCGAGGGGGCTACCCTGGAGGACAAGGAGAGGCGGGCGGCCCTGATCGCCGATATTCACACCGACGCCCTGGAGGGCCAGGTACTCTATGAAGCCACGGGGGAACCCTACTTCATCCTGGCCCTGGTGGGGAACGAGGGGGTGAGCCGCCTCACCGCGGGGGTGGCTTTCAACCACTATGAGTTCACCGGCCCCCTGGGTACCCGCTATACGGATGCGGACTGGCAGGCCAGGGTCTATGCCGCACCGCCCCAGGTGCCGCCGAAGAACTTCTGGTATGAGGGACTGATGGTCAGGTAAGCGGGCCAGCCGGGCTCCGGCCCCGGCCCACCCCAAAAAGGCCACCGGGTGAGGCCCCTGACCTCGCCCGGTGGAAACTGCTGGTCGGGGCGGCGGGATTTGAACCCGCGGCCTCTTGGTCCCAAACCAAGCGCGCTACCAGGTTGCGCCACGCCCCGAGAAAAGAAGGTTGCCGGTTTTCAGTTTTCGCTCTTCTCCAACCGACCCAAAGGGCTATTTTACCCTAATTTGTCATAAAACTGCCAGCGCCGCCAGTTTCCTGCTCCTGGAGCCAGGCCCGGAGCAGCTTTTGGAAGGCCGCCAGGGCCCGGGCCCGGTGGCTGATCTTATTTTTGATCTCCGGGCCCAGCTGGGCCATGGTGGCGGCATACTCCGGCACCCAGAAGACCGGGTCGTAGCCGAAGCCGGTGTCGCCTTCGGGCGCCAGCGCAATGACCCCGGCGCACTCCCCCCGGGCCCGGAGGACCCTGCCGCCGGGGGTGGCCAGGGCGAGCTCGCAGACGAAATGGGCCCCCCGGTCGGCCCAGGGGACCCCCTGGAGTTCATCCAGGAGTTTCCCCCAGTTGTCGGCATCGGTGGGGGGGCGGGGCGCGGTCCGGTCCTGGGCGTAGCGGGCCGAGAAGACCCCGGGGGCGCCCCCGAGGGCGTCCACCATGAGCCCGGAGTCGTCGGCCAGGGCGGTATGCTGGGTGAGGCCTGCCACCGCCAGGGCCTTGGTGGCGGCATTCTCGGCAAAGGTGGCGCCCTCTTCCGGAATTTCCGGGAGCCGGGGAAAATCCGCCAGGCTCAGGAGGGTAACCCCGAAGTCGGTCAACAGAGCCTGCAGTTCCCGGATCTTGCCGGGATTGCGGGTGGCCATCACCAGGGCAGGGAGAGCCATGGGGCCAACACCTCCGCCTGGATCCGGGCGAGCTCTTGGATCGCAATCTGGGCCATCTCCAGCATCTGGGGCAGCCGGGCGGCCGGGAAGGAGCCCCCCTCGCCGGTCAACTGCACCTCCACCAGCTCGCCTTTGGCGGTGCCCACGAAATTGGCGTCCACCAGGGCCTGGGAGTCCTCGGCGTAATCGAGGTCCAGGAGCAGCCGCTCCCCCAGGAGCCCGAGGCTCACCGCGGCCACCTGGTCCCGGAGGGGGAGGCTCGTCACCGCCCCCCGGCGTTGCAGGCCCGCCAGGGCCAGGCTTAGGGCCACAAAGGCCCCGGTGATGCTGGCGGTGCGGGTGCCGCCGTCAGCCTGGATGACGTCGCAGTCGACGGTGACGGTGCGGGGGCCCAGGGCCGCTAAATCCACCGCCGCCCGGAGGGAGCGGCCAATGAGGCGCTGGATCTCCAGGGTGCGGCCCCCCACCCGGCCCTTTAACGATTCCCGCTCACTCCGGGGATGGGTGGCCCCGGGCAGCATGGCGTACTCGCCGGTGACCCAGCCGCCGCCGGACGCGAGGCGGAACGGGGGCACCTGCTCGGTGACGGTGGCGGCGCAGATGACCCGGGTGCGGCCCCAGGTGATGAGGCAGGAGCCGTCGGCAAAATCCAGATAGCCCGGGGCAATGGCGATCTGCCGCAGTTGATTGTCGTTCCTGGTGCCGGGTTGCCGCATCCTGTTTCCTCGGGTAATCAATGGGGGGGCCAGGACCGCGTCGCCCCGGACCCAACTCTTTTCCGGAAAGTTCCGGGTTCACGGTTCGACGTCAGGGCCAGGCCCATCATAAACTTTTCATGCCTTTCGGGTGGGCCCAAGGCCCACGAGGACCGCGGCCTAAACCGAGCCGGGGGAGCCGGGGCCGCGTGATGGTACGTGGCGGTCTTTTTCCCGTTTCGCCGGCGGCCTCTTACCCTTTGCCCCCTGGGGCCTTAAGGGAATGGCGCAAGGTGTCGATGACCATGGTAAAGGTGTCAGCAAAGGAAGTCGGGGAGACGCGCCCCACTTCGATGAACTTAACCACGATCTCCTTGGCCACCTTCAGGAGCAGTTCTTCCCGGGGGGTCAGGGGTGGTGGCGATTCTTGGTCCCGGGCCATGGCGGCGCCTCCCTGGGGGGATGATTTTTTGGTATAGTTACTTCAGTGAGCAGTAAGCGGTGGGCAGTGAGCCGTCAAATCCGCCCTGGCCATTTTGCTAGCCGCTTTTCCGACTGCTCACTGTTGACTGCTGAGGGCTCACTGAAAAAATTCCCCGCCGGCCAGAAGAAGGCCAATTCCGATGGCCGGCGGGCGGGTAAGAAGAACCGTAACAGCCCTCCTTAAGGCACATGATAAACCAGGCACAGCCCTATGGCAAGGGAGAATCCGTGAGCCGCATCCGTATCCTGGACCCCCAGGTGGCTGCCAAGATCGCCGCCGGAGAAGTCATCATCCGCCCGGCGGCGGCGGTCAAGGAACTGGTGGAAAACGCCCTGGACGCCGGGGCTGCCACCATCACGGTGGTGGTGGAGGAGGGCGGCCGCCGGCTCATCCGGGTGGTGGACGACGGCATCGGCATGACCCCGGAGGACATACCTCTCGCCCTCAGGCGCCACGCCACCAGCAAGCTGGCCGCCGAGGCCGACCTGCTGGGCCTCACCACCCTGGGTTTTCGGGGGGAGGCTTTGCCCTCCATTGCCGCGGTAAGCCGGCTCACTCTGGTCAGCGCCCCCCCGGGGGCCACCGGGGGCTTTCGGGTGGTAGCCGAAGCCGGGGAGATTCTCTCGGCTTCGCCCTGGGCGGCGCCCCCCGGCACCCAGGTGGAGGTGGCGGAACTTTTTTTCAACACCCCGGCCCGGCAGAAATTCTTGAAGAGCCCAGAGGCGGAGCAGGCCCAGATCCTGGGCACGCTGCGCCACCTGGCCCTGGGCTACCCCCAGGTCCACTTTTCCCTGAGCACCCCGACCCGGGCCCTGCTGACGGCCCCGGCCGCCCCGAGTCTTCTGGAACGGGTCGCCGCCATCTTCACCCCTGAACTTGCGGCCCACATGCTCCCCCTGTCCTGGTCCCAGGGGGCCTGGCAGGTGACGGGTCTCACCACCGAGCCGGATTATAACCTGGCCAGCGCCCGCTTCCAGGTCTTCCTGGTGAACGGCCGGGTGGTGGCCGACCGCATCCTGGGGGCGGTCCTTCGGGAGGTCTATGCCGGGCTCCTGCCCCGGGGCCGTCACCCCGCCGCGGTGGTGAACCTGAACGTGCCCCCCGAGGACGTGGACGTCAACGTCCATCCCGCCAAGACCGAAATTCGCTTCCACGAGCCGGGCAAGGTCTACCCGCGGCTGTTGACGGCCCTGCGCCAGGCCCTGGGGCCTCTGCACGGGGAGACTCCCCGGTACCGGGTGACCTGGCAGCCGGAGGCCGCCCCCCGGGCGGCGGAAAACCTGGCCCCCGAGCTGTTCCCCCCCGGGGCCTCGAGGGCAACGCCCCCGGGGTGGGCCGGGTCGCCGGCGGCAGGTCTCAGCGAGCAGAGCCTGGCCCCGGGCCCCGCTTCCCATCCCGGGGCCCGGGGCTGGCGCTTTCAAGACCTCACCGTCCTGGGCACCCTGGATAAGACCTACATCCTGGCCCAGGGACCCGACGGGCTCGTCCTCATCGACCAGCACGCGGCCCACGAACGGGTCCTCTACGAGGCCCTGAAATCCCGGGGGCCGGAGGCCGCGGCCCAAACCCTGCTCTTTCCCCAGGTGGTGGAGGTAAACCCCGCCCAGGCGGATTGGGTCAAGGCCAACCTGGACCAGCTGGCCCAGGCGGGGCTGGTGCTTGAACCCTTCGGAGGGGCGAGCTTTATGATCACCGCGGTGCCGGCGCCCCTGGCCCATGCCGACCTGGAGGCGGTGGTGGCCGAGGCGGTGGAGGCCCTGGCGCCGTCCAAGAGCTTGGCACCCGGCCCCAGGAGGTGCGGGAGATGGCCCTCCAGGTCATGGCCTGCCGGGGGGCGGTTAAGGCCGGAGAGGTCCTGGCCCCCGAGGCCATCGCCGCCCTGCTGGTGCAGTTGGACGAGATTGCCGTTTCCTCCCACTGCCCCCACGGGCGGCCCCTGTGGCGCCTGATGAGCTACCAGGACATCCGCCAGAGCTTTCGCCGGTAAAAGCATGGGGGCGAAAGGGCAAAAGGGGGAAAACCTACCAGTGTCGGTAAAGTTTTTGCAAAGGAGGAGGCTCGCTATCCTGGGCCTATCCGTCCATAAATCAGCGGAGTCATTGCTGACACGGCAAAGCTTACTTCCCCCTCACCCTGACCCTCTCCCCCATTGGCGGAGAGGGGAAAATATGGGGCCATTTTAAGGCCCTACGGTATAGAAGCTCGACGATATACCTACTCCCTCTCCCCCGCTTTCGGGGGGAGAGAGCTGGGGTGAGGGGGATAGAGCAGCATGCAATTTTCTCAGTGGACACCGCTAATTATGAAACACCTCCCTCGGACATGCTTTTCCTTTTCGCCACTTCGCTTTTCGCCTTTTTCCCCAAAGGTTGGCCAGGTGAAGATTCCGGCTACTGAGATGGTCGCATGGACCTAAGCCCTCCCCTTGCCGGAAACAAACCCCGGGTGGCAGCCCTGGTGGGGCCGACCGCGGTGGGCAAGACCGCGGTGGCCCTGGCCCTGGCCCGCAGTCTCGGCTGCGAGATCGTCAACGCCGATTCCCTCCAGGTCTACCGGGAGCTTGACATCGGCACTGCCAAACCCAGCCTCGAAGAGCGGGCGCAGGCGCCCCACCACCTCATCGACGTGGCGGACCCCCCGGAGATGTTTGACGCGGCCCGCTACTGCCGGGAAGGGCGGGCAGTCCTGGACGATCTGCAGCGCCGGGGGGTGCCGCCGTTGGTGGTGGGCGGCACCGGCCTCTATCTCAAGGCGCTGCTCTCGGGCCTCTTTGCCGAGGGCGAACCGGCCCCGGGGGTCAGGGAGCAGGTGCGCCGGGAGTTGGAGGACCTGGGGCTGGCGGCCCTGTATCAGCGCCTGCAGCACCTTGACCCGGCTACTGCGGCCCGGCTTCACCCTCACGACACCTACCGGATTATCCGGGCCCTGGAGGTGATGGCGGCCACCGGCCGGCCCCTGTCGGAGTGGATCTCCGCCCACCGCTTTCAGGACGCCCCTTATGAGGTGTTGAAGCTGGGCCTCGAACTCGACCGGGAGGAACTCTACCGGAGGATCGAACTCCGGGTGGAGGTCATGTTGGAGCAGGGCTGGCTCGATGAAGTGGAAGGGCTGCTGACCCGCTACCCGCCGACCTTGAAGCCCTTCCAGGCCCTGGGCTACCGGCACCTGATCAACTTTCTCACCGGCCGCTGGAGTTGGGAGGAGGCCCTGACACTCCTGACCCGGGACACCCGGCGCTACGCCAAGCGCCAGCTTACCTGGTTCGGCTCCGATCCTGAGGTCCGCTGGTTTCATCCCGGCCAGGTGGAGGAGATGGCCGCGGCCCTGGCGGAGTTTTTCGGGTGAGGGGCGATGCGGGGATGGTTTACATTTATAGCGTTTGCCAAAATTATTTTCCGACGGCGGCATCATGCTAATCCCCCCTAACCCCCCTTTAGAAAAGGGGGGAACTATAAGGAATGGCAGGTAAAGTCCCCTTTGACAAAGGGGGATTTAGGGGGATTTAAGAATCTCCAAGGGGAAAGAATTTATGGCAAACGCTATAGTTTGCCTGCTGAGATTTCAGGTGAGGCCGATTTGAGGGTTATTGGTATAACTATTGATTATTACCCATGAAACAAGCGACCATCTTTGCCACTGCCAGCGGGGATTCCCCTTGAAAGCCTGGATGGTTTAACCATCGGAGAGACTTAGCCGGCGCCACCAGGACCATTGTCCCGGCGATCATCAAATTTCCGGGGCGGGGTTAGGCGCTGAGCCGCGGCGAACAAGGCCCACGATATCAGGATGGCAGTACCGGCTATTATGACTGCGAGGGATTTTCCCTGCCATAGCCCGATAAACCAACGCCTGAAGTCATCCATGATGACACTGAACTTACCGCCATAGACTTCGAGATTATGCCGGTAGAGCTTGGAATCTCCGGGCATGATCGGATAGATCGTCCCATCCGCAGCTTCATACCCCAGGGCGCCGGAGGGATTATGTGTGGCGCGGTGATAGATCAAGGCGGCACTGCCCAGGCCCGCCAGCAAGATGACGGCAGCAATGAGATTAAGCCAGGTCCGGCGGTGGAGAATTTTCCCGTTCATCCGGTCTCTATTGTCGTGTTGCGAAGATCAATTCAATAAGTAGCGTCTTAAAATGCCCCCTCCCCTGGTGGGAGGGGGTTAGACATAATGGTTAAAAGTTAAAGGCCTGCGAACCTTGCAACGTGGGTTAAGCTGTGAGCCGCTAGGACAGACAGCACAGAGCCACAACCAAGGAGGCAGGCCATGGAAAAGAGTGTATTGTATGTTGGGTTGGATGTCCATAAAATGTCCGTGGATGTAGCCATTGCCGAGGCCGGTTCCGGCGCCGAAGTCAGGTATTACGGCCGTATCGGCGGCGACCTGGAGGCCCTGGACAAGGTGACCCGCAAGCTTCAGGCCCAGGGTGCCGAACTGCGGTTCGCCTATGAGGCCGGCCCTTGCGGTTATCAGGTCTATCGCCACCTAACCGGCCAGGGCTGGCCTTGCTTAGTGGCCGCTCCGGCGCTGATCCCTCGGCGCCCCGGCGACCGTTTGAAAAACGACCGCCGGGACGCCTTGACTCTGGCCCGGCTATTCCGGGCCGGGGAACTGACCCCGGTTAAGGTGCCGGACGCAGACGACGAGGCCATGCGGGACCTGACCCGGGCCCGGGAAGACGCCGTGAGCGTGGAGCGCCGGGCCAAACAGCGCACCGCCGCTTTTCTGTTGCGCCACGGCCGCGTGTATCCGGGTAAGACCACCTGGGGCCGGGGCCACTGGGGCTGGCTCACGCAACAAGTCATGGACCACCTGGGCCAACAGATCGTTCTCCAGGAATATCTGGACGCAGTGCGCGAGGCCAGCGCCCGGGTGCAGCGCCTCACCGAGCAAATCCGGGAACTCATCCCCCAATGGCGTCGAGGGCCCTTCGTCGCCGCCTACCAGGCCCTGCGCGGGGTGTCGCTCATCGTGGCGGCCACCGTGGTCGCCGAAGTGGGGGACCTGAGCCGCTTTAACAACCCCAAGGAACTCATGGCCTACCTGGGCCTGGTGCCTTCCGAACACTCCAGCGGC
This sequence comes from uncultured delta proteobacterium, assembly GCA_963747645.1. Taxonomy (GTDB): domain Bacteria; phylum Desulfobacterota; class Desulfobaccia; order Desulfobaccales; family 0-14-0-80-60-11; genus 0-14-0-80-60-11. The sequence goes on from CAVVFW010000013.1 coordinate 32,734, forward strand.
GCTACGGTGCGCCGGGGGCATATCACCAAAACCGGCAACAGTCATGCCCGCCGGGTCTTGGTGGAGGCGGCTTGGGCCTATCGCTTGCGAGCCCGGGTCACCCGGCCCTTGCTCAAGCGCCAGGAGGGCTTGCCGGAGAGCATCCGGCAGCTCGCCTGGAAGGCGCAATTGCGCCTGTGTGCCCGGTATCGACGCCTCCTGGCCCGGGGCAAGGCCAAGCAAACCATTGTCACCGCCATCGCCCGGGAACTGGCGGCATTTATCTGGGCCATCGGCCGGGCCGTGGAGCCCGTAACTACTTAAAAGAAAATCAAAAGCAAAAGCGCGGTTAAAGAAAAAGATTAAAAAAAATTCTCAGGCCCCACCGGGGCGCGACCACGGTAAGGAGAGCCCTCGTTCCCCCTAAGGGAATAGGCCACGGCCGAAACTCCCGTCGTTAGAGAGAGGCAGCTCCGTGACGAAGCCAGGTCAGGCGGTAACCAACCCGCGTATATCAGAGTGATCAAACGTCGCTAAAGCGTCCCGCCCCGCTGGGGCCTGAGAATCATCTTGCAGCTTAACCAAAACAAACAAGGGACCCCTACGCCTACTTGACAACTTTCAACCATATCAGGGGGAGGGGGTAAGGCTCTGTATCTTTCCATGGTTTTATCACCCCCACCCTAACCCTCCCCCGTCAAGGGGGAGGGAACCAGGAGTTTTTCTCTTTTAAGGTTTTGCTGAAAAGCTACACTGGCTTGACCGCCATATCCCGGCAGAGGTTGAGGGCCACAGGGTTTAAAAGAGGCAATGCCATTTGTGATGGATGACGGCGCCGGCCATTTCGTCCAGATCAGCTTGCGTCAGGCCGGTCTTATTTGACCAACCCGGGAACAGGCGCTCCATGACCTCAACGGTAAAATAGACCCTGACCGCCTCGGGGTCGCCGAAATAGTCACCGTTGTCAAACCCGGTGACGTCGGAAATCGCGGTCAGAGTTCTGGCGACACAACACATGAGGATATCCCCTGGGAAATTCTTGCCGCCAGGCGGCGGGGTGAATTTTCCCGGCGTTATTGACAACGCCTTGAGGAGAATTATATCAGGTCGGGGCGGCCTATTCAATCCGCGGCATGCGGCTTGAAACCGGAGAGTATGGGGGCAGCGGCAATTTTTGATGACAGAGCCCTTGACATTGTATCAACTTATCGGGTAATATAATAAATTACACCACGGGGGATTCAAGCCAACCCAACCGTCACTCCAGAAAGAGCTTACCCAACACCTTGTCGCTGGCCCTTCCAAGTCCGTCATAAGGCAGAAAATGGGAGGTAAGCCGCGCCTTGGCCATGATGAGCCGATGCGGGCGATACCTGGGCGGCAGAGGCGAAAAGAGCGGTGTGCCGCGACACCCCCACCCGGGTCGCCCAGGCCCAGCGGCACAACCAGGGGTCAGATTTCCCAGACCGGCAAGGGCGGTCGGGCTTACCCCAGAAACCAGGGCTTATCAAAACCATCGAGGCTCATCCCTGCCGTATCAGGATATACACGATACTCTTGTCAGCCTCCGAAACCACCGGAGAGTTTTTTGCCCGGACCGAGAACAAAAGGATTTTATGGAATTTAATGCATTTGAGTTACACAACCAGGTCGCGGCCGGCATTACGGCGGCGCGCTACCTGACGCCGACGCCGATCCAGGCCGAGGCCATCCCGCTGGTCATGGCCGGGCGCGACCTCGTGGGCCTGGCCCATACCGGCACCGGGAAGACCGCGGCCTTTGTGCTGCCCATCCTGCATCGCCTGATGCAAGGCGGGCGCCGGCGCGTCAGGGCCCTGGTCATGGCCCCCACCCGGGAGTTGGCCGAGCAGATCCACGAGGCCATCGGCACCCTGGGATGCCAGACCGGGATCAAGAGCCTGACTATTTACGGCGGAGTCGGGTTCAATCCCCAGGTGGCCAAGCTGAGACGGGGCGTCGAGATTGTCGTGGCCTGTCCCGGCCGCCTGCTGGACCACCTCAATCATGGCACCGTCGACCTGTCGCATCTGGAAGTGCTCGTCCTGGACGAGTCGGACCGGATGTTCGACATGGGATTTCTGCCCGATATCAGAAAGATCATCAAGCACATACCCGGCAAAACGCCAGACGCTGTTGTTTTCGGCCACCATGCCGGATGATATTCTCCATCTGACCCGGGAAGTGCTCAAGGAACCGCTGACGGTGCGGGCTAACACCATGGGTCCGGTCAATAGTGTCTCGCACCAGCTCTATCCGGTGGGTCAGCACCTCAAGACCCCGCTGCTGCTGGAGTTGTTGCGCCATACCGATACCGAGTCGGTGCTGATCTTTACGCGCACCAAACATCGGGCCAAGCGTCTGGGGGAGCAACTGGAAAAGGCCGGCTATCGGGCCGCCTCTATCCAGGGCAATCTTTCGCAGTCCCGGCGACAGGCCGTGATGACCGGGTTTAGGGACGGCACGTTCCAGATCCTGGTGGCGACTGACATTGCCGCCCGGGGGATCGACGTGACCCAGATTTCCCACGTGATCAATTACGACATGCCGGAAACGGTTGACGCCTATACGCACCGGATCGGACGGACCGGCCGCAATACCAGGACCGGTGATGCCTTCACGTTTATCACCGGTGATGATGAGGATATGGTCCGCAGCATCGAGCGGGTCCTCCGGGCCAAGGTCAAGCGCTGCACCCTGGAGGGTTTTGATTATAAAAAAGCGGCGCCTTCCCGGGATGCCGAGTTCGCCCGGCCGCCGCGCCAACCTCAGCGCCGCAGTGACAAGAAAAAGATCGTGCCCGGTAAAGTGTATCGTGAAAGTGCCCAGGCGGCTGGCCACCGGTAAGGGTTAATCCGGCCGCCGGGGGTTCTCGGCGGCCGGCGGCCGCTATCTCCTTCCGGTTCAACCTGGTATAATCACTCATTGCCAGAGTGATTATCTCAGGCCGGCCGATCACACGGCGGCGGGAAGGAGGCAGGCTGATGAAAGTCATGGCAGTTAACGGCAGCCCCAGAAAAACCTGGAATACGGCCACCCTGCTGAAAAAGGCCCTGAAAGGGGCCGCCTCCCAGGGGGCCGACACCGAACTCGTACACCTGTATGATCTCAATTTTAAGGGGTGCATCAGCTGCTTTGCCTGCAAAACCCGGGGCGGCAAGAGTTATGGCCGGTGCGCCGTCAAGGATGAACTCCACCCCATCTTGAAAAAAATCGAGGCGGCCGACGCCTTGATTCTGGGCTCCCCCATCTATTTCGGCATCGTGACCGGAGAGATGCGCTCCTTCATGGAGCGTCTGCTCTTTCCCTACTTCACCTATACCGACCCGCCGCAGTCCCTGTTCCCCAAAAAGATGCCGACGGGATTCATTTATACGATGAATATCACCGAAGAGCTGATGAAAGAATGGGGTTACGGGCCGCTGTTCGAAAATAATCAGCGGCTGTTGGAGATGGTCTTCGGGGCCTCGGAGTCGCTCTGCAGTTTTGACACGTACCAGTTTAAGGATTATGCCAACGTGGTGGCGGACTGTTTTGATGCCGAGAAGAAAGCCCGGTGGCGCCAGGAGGTCTTTCCCCTGGATTGCGACCGGGCCCTGGCCCTGGGGGCCAGGTTTGCCGGGATGACTGGTTAGATCGGGGTGGCCAGGAGCAGTCGGGTCCGGCAAACTTGTTTAGATCTCTAGGCAAGGCCATTTTGTCATCCTGAGCGGCGCGAAGGATCTCCGGCTTTCCCGAATTTATGAGATTCTTCGGTCACTCCACTCCCTCAGAATGACAGGTCGGGGGACTTTGGCAGAGGTCTCGCCCCGGTATTAAGGGCAACCGGGGAGTTCTAAAATTTTCAGGCGGGGCCGTTGACGGCCCTGCCTTTTTTATTTTGGCAGCGGCATTAGAGGAGGAGGATATTGTGAAAAATTACTCAAATAATCTTGTTTGACAATTGTGCGAATATCCCCTAACGTGGTCACAAAGGTGAAAGGAGGTGAAAGCAAACAGATGAGGTTTTAATGGGTAACACACTTAATTAGTTCAGAAATCCTGCCATTTATCATTCCTGAACTCCACAAACCCAACACGAGGTGAAATATGGGGATTACCCGCCGGACATTTATCAAGGGTTTGGGAAGCGGCATTGCCGCTGTGGGCCTCTCGGACGTCGTCCTGACGCGCTCCGGATGGGCCGGGGTTGTGGCTCCCGCCAAAACCAAAGGCACTCAAGTCACCACATCCATCTGTCCCTTTTGCGGCGTGGGCTGCGGGCTCATCGCCAACACCAAGGGGGGCAAACTCATTAACGTCGAAGGCGATCCCGACCACCCCATCAACCAGGGGACCCTGTGCAGCAAAGGCCAGGCGGTCTTCGAGGTGGTTACCAGCCCCCGGCGTTTGCAGAAGGTGCGCTACCGGGCCCCGGGGTCGGACCACTGGGAAGAGAAACCCCTGGAGTGGGCCATCACCACCCTGGCCCAGCGGGTCAAGGCCACCCGGGACAAGGGGTTCATCACCAAGACCCCCGCCGGGGTGACGGTCAACCGCACCGAAGCCCTGGCCTCCATCGGGGGGGCGGCGATCAACAACGAGGAATGTTACCTCGTCGCCAAGCTCACCCGGGCCCTGGGCATCGTCTATTTAGAGCATCAAGCCCGGCTCTGACACTCGTCCACCGTGGCCTCGTTGGGGCCCACTTTCGGACGAGGCGCCATGACCAACCACTGGAACGATATCGCCAACAGTGACTGCGTCATGATCATCGGCTGCAACCCGGCCGAAAACCATCCCGTCAGTTTTAAATGGATCACCAAGGCCATGGACCAGGGCGCCAAGCTCATCGTGGTGGACCCGCGCTTCACCCGGTCGGCGTCCAAGGCCAACCAGTACGTGCGCCTGCGGCCCGGCACCGACATCGCCCTCATGGGCGGTCTCATCAACTACGTGGTCCAGAACAACCTTTATCATAAAGACTATGTGGCCAATTACACCAACGCCTCTTTCCTGGTGAATAAAGACTTTAGTTTTCATGACGGCCTCTTTTCCGGTTTTCAAAAAGACAAGCACACCTATGATCCGGCCACCTGGAGCTACGAGGTGGACGCCGAGAAAAAACCGGTAACCGACCCCACCCTGACCAATCCCCAGTGCGTCTTCCAGATTATGAAGCAGTTTTACACCCGGTACACGCCGGAGCTGGTGGAGCAGGTCACCGGGGTCCCGAAAAAGCAGTTCCTGGCCATGGCGGCCACCTTCGGCGCCACCGGCGCCCCGGGTAAAGCCGGCACGCTGATGTATGCCATGGGGGGCACCCAGCATACCACCGGGGTGGAGATCATCCGGAGCTACACCATTGTCCAGCAGCTGCTGGGGAACATGGGGGTCCCCGGGGGCGGCATCAACGCCCTGAGGGGGGAGAGCAACGTCCAGGGTTCCACGGACATGGCCATCCTGTTCCACATCCTGCCGGGGTATCTGCCGGTGCCGTCCGAGGCCAAAACCCCCACCTTGAAGGACTACATCGCCACCACCCCCAAGGGCGGCTACTGGATGAACCGGCCCAAGTTCTTCGTCAGCCTCCTCAAGGCCTTCTGGGGCGAGGCGGCCACCCCGGCCAACGACTTCGCCTACGACTACCTGCCCAAGATCGGCAAGGGGTATCAAAACTCGGGTTATTCCTGGATTCCCCTGTTCGAGTCCATGGCGGAGGGGGGCGTCAAGGGCATGCTGGTGTGGGGCATGAACCCGGCGATAAGTTCCCCCAACCTCTCCCAGGCTTACAACGGCCCTGGCCAAGCTGGAATGGCTGGCGGCCTTTGACCTCTGGGAGACGGACACCTCGGTCTTCTGGAAGCGGCCCGGGGCCAAGACCAAGGACATCAAGACCGAGGTCTTTCTCTTCCCCGTGGCGGATTCCATGGAGAAGGAAGGCAGCGTCAGCAACAGCGGCCGCTGGCTCCAGTGGCGCTACCAGGCGGTGAAGGCCCACGGGGATGCCAAGAGCGACCTGTGGTACGCCAACCGGCTGGGGCTGGAACTCAAGAAGCTCTATCAGGCCGATCCCAAGGCGGTCTGTCCCGACCCCATCGTCAAGCTCAACTGGAACTACGGCGACGACCCCGACGTCCACCTGGTGGCCAAGGAGATCAACGGCTACACCGTGGCGGATAAAAAGCAGGTGGCCAACTTCACCAAGCTCACCGACGACGGCGCCACCGCCTGCGGCAACTGGATCTATTCCGGGTCCTATCCTGGCCCGGACAAGAAGAACAACCTCATGGCCCGGCGGGACAAAAAAGACCCCAGCGGGTTGGGGGTCTACCCCAACTGGTCCTGGGCCTGGCCGGTGAACCGCCGGATCATCTATAACCGCTGCTCGGTGGACCCCCAGGGCCAGCCCTGGAACAAGGACAAGGCCCTGTTCAAGTGGGACCCGGTGTCCAAGACCTGGGCCAAGTTCGACGTGCCGGATTTCGGCTGGATCAACGCCAAGACCAAGGAGCAGATCCCGCCGGAAGTGTCGGCCAAGACGCCCTTCATCATGCTGCCCGAAGGCAAGAGCCGGATCTTCGTGCCCGGCGGGGCTTGCAAGGAAGGGCCTTTGCCGGAGCACTACGAGGCCCTGGAGTGCCCCTACGTGAATCCGGTGTCGTCCCAGCAGTCCAACCCAGTGATGAAGGTGTGGAAATCGGAGCTGGACCGGGTGGCCCAGGTCTGCGATCCCAAGTACCCCATCATCGCCACCACCTTCCGGGTGACGGAACACTGGCAGGCCGGGGCCATGACCCGGAACCTCACCTGGCAGGCCGAGATGATGCCCGAGATGTTTGTGGAGATGAGTCCGTCATTGGCCAAGGCCAAGGGGATCAAGGCGGGGGACTGGGTCATGGTGAAGTCCGTCCGGGGGGAGGTGAAGGCCCGGGCCGATGTCACTCACCGGGTGGCGCCTTTTACCTGCGGCAAGCCGCCCATGCAGAATACCGTGGAGCTGGTGGCCCTGCCCTGGCACTTCGGCTTCGCCGGCCTGATCACCGGCGGCCCCGATCCCAAGCAAAACTACGCCGCCAACCAGCTGGCCCCCATGGTGGGGGACGCCAACACCATGATCCCGGAATACAAGGTATTCCTGGTGGATGTGCATAAGGTCTAAGAGGCCGCGAGGAGACTGCCATGAGTAAAGCCATGTTGATCGATACGACCCGCTGTATCGGTTGCCGGGGCTGCCAGGTGGCCTGCAAGAGCTGGCACAACCTGCCAGGCGAACGCACGGTATTCAGCGAGACCTGGAGCAACCCCAGACATCTGGACAGCAACAACTATACCCGGATTATTTTTCAGGAGGTGGCCAAGCCCGACGGGCAGCTGAGCTGGAACTTTATTTCCCGGCGGTGCATGCATTGCAATGACCCGGCCTGCGTCAGCGTCTGCCCGGTGGCGGCCTTGACGAAACTGGCCAATGGACCGGTAGTTTATGATGACGAGCGCTGCATCGGCTGCCGTTACTGCATGATGGCTTGTCCTTTCCAAATTCCGAAGTTCGAGTGGGGTTCGGCGGTGCCGCTGATCCGGAAATGCGACTTTTGCGCCGATCGCATCGAGATCGGCCTGGCCCCGTCCTGCGCCACCGTCTGTCCCACCCAGTCTCTGCTCTTCGGCGACCGGGAGGAGCTCATCAAGGAAGCGCACCGCCGCATCGGCGCCCACCCGGGGAAGTATTACCCGGAGGTATACGGGGAGAAAATCGTCGGAGGTACGGCCAAGCTCTACCTCACCCCGGTGTCATTCGAGGCCCTGGGGCTTGACCACCGCGGCTTCCGTACCGACCTGGGGAACGTGCCCTACGGGATCTACGGCCGGGAGTGGATGTCCAAGGTGCCCTTGGTGGCCCTGGGCGTGGGCGGCCTGGCCGTGGGCCTCTTCTATATCAACAAGCGCCGGGCGGAAGTGCAGGAACAGAAATCTCAGGAAGGCAAGGAGGAGTGAGCCATGGCCGACAAGGTAGAAAAATGGTATCCGGGAGAGGGGAAGCTGACCCCCGGGCGCACCGTCCTCTATGTCATCCTGATGCTGGGCCTCATCGCGGCCGTCGATCCGGCTCTTCTTTGGGCTGGGCGCCACCACTAACCTGAACGACGCCTACCCCTGGGGCCTGTGGATCAGCTTTGACGTGCTCTCCGGGGTGGCCCTGGCCGCGGGCGGCTTCACGATGGCCGCGGCTATCTATATCTTCAACCTGAAAAAGTTCGAGCCGCTGCTCAGGCCGGCCAAGCTCTCGGCCTTCATCGGCTACCTGGTGTTCGTCATCGGGCTGTTCTTCGACCTGGGCCAGCCCTGGCGCATCTGGCACCCCATGGTGATGTGGAACCCCCACTCGGTGCTCTTCGAGGTGTCCTGGTGCGTCATGCTCTACACCACGGTCCTGGGGATAGACATCCTGATCATGGCCCTGGAGCGCTGGAAAAAGGACGAGTGGGTGGCGACGCTCCGGAACCTCTATCTGGTCCTGGTGGTGGCCGGGGTTATGCTCTCCACCCTGCACCAGTCCTCCCTGGGGGCGCTGTACCTGTTGATGCCGGAAAAGATGTCCGACCTCTGGGCCAGCCGGGCCATTGGGCCGCTCTTTTTCACCAGCGCGGTGATCGGCGGCATGAGCGTGGTGATCCTGGAGAGCCTCATCAGCGCCTGGGCGTATAAGCGCCAGGCCGAGATCAAGATCCTGGCGGCATTGAGCAAGGGGCTGGGGTTGGCCCTGCTGGTCTACTTCGCCATGAAGGTCACCGACCTCTATGCCCGGGGGGCCACGGTCTGGGCCTTCGACAAACCCCACTTCTTCTTTTACCTGGAACTGTTCGGCACCGTGGCCCTGCCGGCCATCCTGCTCACCTTCAAGGAGGTGCGCAACTCGGTTAGGGGCCTTTACTGGGCCGCCGGCTTATCGGCCTTCGGGGTGGTGTTGAACCGCTTTAACGTCAGCCTCACCAGCTACGGCGGCTACCGGCAATTCAGCTACTTTCCATCGGCCATCGAGATCATCCTGACCCTGGCCCTGGTGGCCGGGGGCATCCTGATCTTCGATTGGGGCAGCCGTAATCTGCCGGTGTACCAGTCGGAACTGTCGGGCGAAGCGAGTTAGGACCTGAGGGAGGGGCGGGAAATCAGTAGTCAGTTGTCAGGCCAGAGCCTGATTAATGACTGCCGGTTAACGGATAGCAAATTTTCCCGGTCCTTCCTGCAAATTTTCTGATAGCCCCGTAAGGGGCGTGTGGCGGCCCGGCTTTTCGTCTGGGCCGGAGAGCACAGTGAAAGTAAGTTTAGGGGCGGTTCACCAACCGCCCCTTCTCTTTGGTTATTACCTGTGAACCTGAGCATTGCTTTTAATGTAACTTTGTGATAAATATAAAGGGCGAGGAGGTGGAAAAGTATGTTCCAAGTTGGCCAGTTGGCCGTGTACCCGGCCCACGGGGTTGGAGTGATCGAATCGGTCAAAGAACGCGAAGTTTCGGGAAACCAGGAGCCGTTCTACATCATGCGCCTTCTGGATAGCGATATGATCATCATGATCCCCACGGGTAATGCCCGGAATATCGGACTACGGGACATTATCGATAACCAGGCAGTTTCCGAGGTCTACGAAATCCTCCGCCATCGTCCCACTCGCCTGAATAACCAGACCTGGAATCGCCGTTACCGGGATTACATGGATAAAATCAAGACCGGTTCCCCGTTCCGGGTGGCGGAAGTCCTCCGGGACCTGACCCTCCTCAAAACGGAAAAGGATCTTTCCTTCGGCGAGCGGAAGATGCTGGATACTGCCAAAAACCTCCTGGTTAAGGAACTCTCCCTGGTTAATAACATTAATGCCGACGAAATTGAGGCGGAACTCCTGGCGTTGTTAGAAGCCACCGATGATCAGCCTGTTGCAACAGTTTAACTATCAGGGTTTTAACCGCCACACCCGAACCTAGGCCAGTATAACCACGGCAAGGAGTGCCGGACCATGCTTTCTGTCCGACGTCAACTGCGAGTTCCCAACGCGGCGACGTCGGAAGTCTTTTGTCCTACCTTGATTTTTTCCAAAGAAAGGAGGTGAGAACTCCGTGCTACAAAAGGTGGTCACCGGGACCATCCTGGGGACTATTTGCGCCGTCAGCGGCTATCTGATCGCCGATCAAATCCCGAGGTTCGAGCACCTGTGGTGGGCCGGTTATGCCGGCGGCGTCGCGGGTCTGGCGGTGGCGTGGCTGACCCTGGGGCTGGAGCGGGTCATCAAGCGGATACCCCTGAAGACCATTCTCGGCAGCACCCTGGGCCTGTTCGTCGGCCTGGGGATCGGCAAGCTGGCCAGCTACCCCTTCGACAAATACCTCGAACTCCCCAACCTGCAAATTCCTTTATACATTTTTCTTTCTGCAATTTTTGGTTATATCGGCCTGGTTTTGGGGGGCAAGAAAATGTCCGAGGTCAGCACCCCTTACTTCCTGGACCCCGCCGGCAAGACCCCGCGCCATGCAGTGAAAATCCTGGACACCAGCGTCATCATTGACGGCCGCATTGCGGATATCGCCGAAACGGGCTTTGTGGAAGGCACCCTCGTGGTCCCGAAATTTGTTTTGGAAGAGTTGCAGTACGTGGCCGATTCCTCCGACGACCTGAGGCGCACCCGGGGCCGCCGGGGCCTGGACATCCTCAAACGGCTCCAGCAGCAGAATCCCCGCCGGGTGGAATTTATCGAAGACGACATTCCCGGAGCCGCCGGGGTGGACTCCAAACTGGTGGCCCTGGCTTTGAAACTGAGAGGCAAGGTCGTCACCAATGATTTCAACCTGCACAAGGTGGCGGAGCTCCAGGGAATCGAAGTCCTGAACATCAACCAGCTGGCCAACGCCATGAAACCCGCGGTCCTGCCCGGCGAGAGCCTGCACGTCCAGATCCTCCGGGAGGGCAAGTCCCAGGGCCAGGGGATCGCCTATCTCGACGACGGCACCATGGTGGTGATCGAAAACGCCCGGCGGTTCATCGGCCGGGAAGTGGAGGTCGCAGTCACCAGCGTCCTCCAGACTACCGCCGGACGCATGATCTTCAGCGAAATCAAGAACGGCGGCGCCCCCCGGAAGATATGATTTAGGGCGGTCAGCCGTCAACCGTCAGCCAAGGAAATCTTGGCCTGAAATGAGTCCTCTTCGTTCCCCCTCCCCTGGCGGGAGGGGGTTAGGGGGAGGGGGAAGACAAGCTCTTTTCCGCTCCGCCTCATACATGGACCCTTAATCCTCCGATACAGCGTGTGCTGATTTTTGCAAACCGACCCCAGCAGCATTGAAACCTTAAGGCAGGTGGTGGAGGCGGGCCAATCGGGCTCCCGTCTCGACCAATTCCTGGCCCAGTCCCTGGGGTGGACCCGGGCCCGGCTGCAAAAGCTGGTGAAATCCGGGCGGGTCCTGGTCAACGGGGAGCCGCGCCCGGCCTCCTACCGGATGCGGCCGGGGGACGCGGTGGTGGTGAGCGTGCCGCCGCCCGCGCCCAGCCACCTCACCCCCGAAGCCCTGCCCCTGGCAATTCTCTTTGAAGACATGGACCTGTTGGTGGTGAACAAGCCCCCGGGGCTGGTGGTCCATCCCGGGGCCGGGCACCGCCAGGGGACCCTGCTCAACGCCCTGGTGCACCACTGCCCGGACCTCATGGACATCGGCGAGGTGAGCCGCCCGGGCCTGGTGCACCGCCTGGACAAGGACACCAGCGGCCTCATCGTGGTGGCCAAGACCGCCCTGGCCCACGCCGCCCTGGTGGCCCAGTTCCAGGCCCACACCATCACCAAGATCTATCAGGCCCTGGTCTGGGGGCGCCTGGCGGAAGTCGAAGGGCGGATCGAAAAAGCGGTGGGCCGCCACCCCACGGCCCGCCAGAAGATGAGCGTCCACGCCCGGCGGGGGAAGACCGCCGTAACCTTCTGGCGGGTCGTCCAGGAATTTCCCGGCCCCCTGACCCGGGTGGAACTCACGCCCCAGACCGGGCGCACCCACCAGCTCCGGGTGCACCTGGCCTCTATGGGGCACCCGGTCCTGGGGGACGCCACCTACGGCGGCGGGGTGAGCCGCCTCACGGACCACCCCAGGGTTTTGAGCCTCAAACCCCTGGTGCACCGCCAGCTCCTCCACGCCTGGCGCTTGGGGATCACCCACCCCCGCACGGGCGAGGCGATGACCTGGGAAGCGCCGTTGCCGGAGGATTTTCAGGCGGTGGTGGACAAATTAGCGAACCTGGATTAATGTTAGAGAGCATGATTTCATGCGAATAAGGAGCATGGCCATTGAGAATCGTGATTGCTGATTAAATGATAAAAATTAAAGCTCATTGCTCAGAGGACACTAACTCCGAGACTGATCTCCGCAAATGGTGGATGTTCTTATGAGCAGAGCCGAACTCTAGAAGAATTGACGAAGAGCCCTATAAGACGGAAGACCTGGCATGCCATCAGAGATATTTTAAGCACGCCTTTCAGAGATACGAATTTAGCAGACTTGACGTACCGAGCTAGAAATTGTAGTCTTGTGAAGCTGACTGTGTGGACACTGGAACTGTCTGGCAGAAAAAGAATTGAAAAGTTGGATCAGAGATGACCGCGATGCATTGGAAAGATGTCATTAAGAATCTTGCTTTGATCCTGATGCGATCAGAATTTCCAAGGCATAAAAATGAGCCGGGACATCACACTTCTCGGGTTGAGGGATTGGCGGATCATCTATCGAGTTGATGAAATAGCCACGGCAATCATTGGATGATTGCTTTTTCCCATCGATAAAAGCTATCTATGATGTCAATGAATGAGTCGGCATTGCTCCACAGCACAGGCGATTTTCAGGGCACTCGCATCCCAGTTGGGGAGGCGATGACCTAAACGCCGTTGCTCGGATGGATTTTGCATGGCGGAAATGATGTGATTATCTGAGTAAATTGCAGTAAAATGAACATGAGAGGTGGGCAGTGCCCACCCTACATAAAATCTTCAGGGGTTGGGGGAGGGAGTTTGAGGGAGGGGGCAGGGGCCGTTAGCCCCTGGCTCCCTCCCTCAAAGAAACCTTTACAGCTATGCTAAAAATCGCCATTACCGGGGGGGCCGGGACGGGGAAGAGCACCGTGGCCCGGATGTTTAAAGAGCTGGGGGCCGAGGTCTTGGATGCCGATGCCATCGCCCGGGAGGCGGTGGCGGTGGGGCAGCCGGCCTGGGTTGAGCTGCGCCGCCTCTATGGCGCGGATTTTTTTCATGAAAACGGGGAGTTGAACCGATCTAGGCTGGCACAAGTGGTGTTCGCCGACCCGGAGGCCCGGCGCCGCCTGGACGGGCTCATCCACCCCCGGGTGGAGGCGGAGCTCCAGGCCCGGGTGGCCGAGCTGGCCCGCCGGGGCGTGGCGTTGGTGCTGGTGGAGGTGCCGCTGTTGTTTGAAACCGGCCGGGAGGCGGCCTTTGACCGGGTCATCGTGGTCGCGGCCCCGGAGGCCGATCAAATTCGGCGCCTGAGGGCCCGGGACCACCGGGGGGAGGCGGAGATCCGGGGGATTCTGGCGGCCCAGTGGCCGCTGGCCGACAAGGTGGCCCGGGGCGACTACGTAGTGGACAATGGGGGGGCGCGCCGCACTACGGAGCAGCAGGTGAAAAACATCTGGGGAGAGCTAAAAAATCAGCTTGACAGCGGCGGCTAAAAAGGTTAGCGTCCTCCATATCCTGCCTTAAAGCAATCTACTGGCCCGATACAAGCAGTGATTAAGGAAAAAGCCCGAAAATCCCCTTAGCTTGAATTAGAACTTGTCCGCACCCATATTCTGCATTACGGCTCCGGGGCCCTGGTGGCCGCCGGGCAGCCATGGATCATAAAACATCATAGTTGGTACAATATCAGGTTATCGACAACTAAATATCTCCCACTATTAGGAATTATAGGTATGCATGATCAAGAGGTCACCATGAATTTATCGGAATTGAAGCACAAGAAGATCAACGACCTGACTTCCCTGGCCCGGGACCTCAGCGTGGAAGGCGCGGCAGGGATGCGCAAGCAGGATCTGATCTTCGCCATCCTCCAGGCCCAGGTGGAGAAGAACGGGGTCATCTCCGGCGGGGGCGTGCTGGAAATCCTCCCGGACGGCTTCGGGTTCCTCCGGGCCCAGGACTACAATTATCTCCCCGGGCCCGACGACATCTATGTCTCGCCCTCCCAGATCCGCCGCTTCAACCTGCGCACCGGGGACACCATCGCCGGGCAGATCCGCCCCCCCAAGGAGGGGGAGCGCTATTTTGCCCTGCTCAAGGTGGAGACGGTCAACTTTGAGGACCCGGCGGTGGCCCGGGACAAGATTCTCTTTGACAACCTGACGCCCCTGTATCCCGACCAGCGTCTCAAGCTGGAGACGGACGCGGACAACTACTCCGCCCGGATCATGGACCTGATGACCCCGGTGGGTATGGGCCAGCGGGGCCTCATCGTCGCCGCCCCCCGCACCGGCAAGACCATGCTCCTCCAGAACCTGGCCAACAGCATCGCCCGGAACCATCCGGAAACCGTGCTCATCGTGCTGCTCATCGACGAGCGGCCCGAAGAAGTGACGGACATGCAGCGCAGCGTCAAGGCCGAGGTGGTCAGTTCCACCTTCGACGAGCCGGCCCAGCGGCACATCCAGGTGGCGGAGATGGTCCTGGAAAAGGCCAAGCGCCTGGTGGAGCACAAGCGGGATGTGGTCATCCTGCTGGATTCCATCACCCGCCTGGCCCGGGCCTACAACACGGTGGTGCCGGCCAGCGGCAAGATCCTCTCCGGCGGCCTGGATGCCAACGCCCTGCAGCGCCCCAAACGGTTTTTCGGGGCCGCCCGGAATATCGAGGAAGGGGGCAGCCTCACCATCATCGCCACCTCCCTGATTGATACCGGCAGCCGCATGGACGAGGTCATCTTCGAGGAATTCAAGGGCACCGGCAACATGGAGATTCATCTGGACCGGAAACTCGTGGAGAAGCGCATCTTCCCGTCCATCGACATCAACCGCTCCGGCACCCGGAAGGAAGAGCTGCTGCTGCCGCCGGAGGAACTCAACCGCATCTGGATCCTGCGCAAGCTCCTGTCGCCGCTCTCCCCGGTGGACAGCATGGAATTCCTGCTGGAAAAACTCCGGGGGACCAAAGAACAACGCCGAGTTCATGGCGGCCATGAACCGATAAGCCCCGGCACTTTCAGCAGCAAAGCAAAAGGGCGCACATGGTGCGCCCTTTTGTTATGGTTATGGAATTTCAAGACGAACGACTTTTGCGAGCAGCTTGCGCCGACCAGGCGAAAGGAAATGATCCCCGCGACTGAGGTTTAATGGCTTAAAACGGAGGTCGCCACGCCCTTACACCCAGGTATTGGGCTTTTTGTTCCAGTTTTTCCGGATCTCTTCTTTATCTTTCTGGGTGGCGCCAAAGGCCCCTTCACAGGCCGCCTCGTACTTGTGGATGTCGGAGCGAAAGTCCTTCTTATAAGAACTGTTGGCCGAATCTTTGACAAAGATGGTGGGCATGCCGATGAGGCGCTCCACTTCGGCGCCGCAGATCTCGCAGGTGGTGAGGGGCGGGTCGCTCATCTTCTGCTCGACTTCAAAAATATGGCCGTGCTCTTTGCATTTATACTCATAGCTGGGCATGGGTCACTCCTTTCAGGACTCACCTAATTGCTTGACAGACACCCCCGGGGGCGCTAATTTTAGCGAAGTTATCTTAGTTATTAACAGATTTTTCCCCAAAGGCCAAGCGCGGATTGTCCGCCGACCGGCTCGGGACTTCCCCAGAAGTGGCAGCGTCAGGAGCCCGGTCGCCCCGGGCCACCTGATTTGGTTGATCGTCACAGGAGGCTTCTATGAAAATCCCCGCCCTCCAGGCCGTTACCGTAGAAATCCTGGTGGACAACTTCTTCGACGTTTTTGAGCCCTCCCGGCCCGGCATCGTGGAACGGGTGATCCCCGGCCGCCTCAAGAAACCGCTGTTGGCGGCCCATGGCCTGGCTTACCTGGTCACCCTGAACCAGCAGGGCAAGCTCACGCCGCCTCCTGATGGACGCGGCCAACGCCCCCCTGCCCCTGTTCAACAACCTGGAAGCTTTGGAGCATAACGTCGACGAGATTGACGCGGTGGTCATCAGCCACGGCCACCCGGATCACTACGGGGGGCTGTTCGAATTCCTGGCCAAGCGCACCGGCGGCCCCATTCCCGTTTATCTCCATAAGGACGTGTTTCTGCCCAAGCTCCTGATAACGCCCCGGGGCCGCATCGGTCCCTGGGTCCTGGACCTGGACCAGCTGGTGACCGCGGGGGTGGTGCTCCAGGAGAACCTGGGCCCCCAACTGGTCCTGGACCAGGCCCTGATCACCGGCACGGTGGAGGCCACCACCGCCTACGAAAAACCGCTGCCCAGCTTCCGGCGCCAGGTGGCCGGCCAGGAAGAACAAGACCTCTTCCCGGACGAGCAGGCCCTGGTGGCCGTGGTGGAAGGCCGGGGCCTGGTGGTGATCGGCGGCTGCAGCCACCCCGGCATCGTCAACATGGTGAAATACGCCCAGAAACTCACGGGAGTCCAGAAAGTCTCCCTGATCATGGGGGGCTTCCACCTCACCCCCGGCGGCGACGAACTGGTTCAGCACACCATCCAGGGACTGAAGGAACTGGACCCGGAACTGATCATCGCCGGCCACTGCACGGGCTTCAGGGCCCTGACCAAACTCGCCGCCGCTTTCCCCGACAACTTCATGGTCAGCTGCGTGGGCACCAAGGTAATGGTGGTGGGGGGGTAAAGAATTTGGGGGAAGGGCCAGGGGCTTTTTCGTAAGTAGTCCCTGCCCCTCCCCCAAACCCCCATCCCCAATCCCGGTAAGGGATTGGGGGAGGGGGAGAGGGAGGGTGCCCTTAGCCCCTTCCCCCAAAGGATGTCCATGGACCAGCTAACCCCCGGCGAAGCGGTGATGATCGGCGCCCTGGATCCGGGGGTCCGGGGCCTCCTGTACGGCCCGGTCGAGGCGAAGCTGGCCCGGGCCACCCCCACGGCGTGGGCGACTGCACATTACTCAAGAACCCAAGTCCCGTAGACAAGTAACGGCTAAATATTATGAGGGTACGTTACGAAGAGGGAGAGGTTAACCTTCTGGCAAGACTGCTATGTTGAATATCCTTAAAACCCATTTCGGCTTTGATCAATTCCGCCCTTTGCAGGAGGAGATTATCGGGTGCGTGATGGCGCAGAGAGATGCCTTTGTGCTGATGCCTACCGGGGGAGGGAAGTCGCTGTGCTACCAACTGCCGGGGCTCATGCTGCCCGGCGTGACCCTGGTTATTTCACCTCTCATCGCCCTGATGAAAGACCAGGTGGACGCCCTCAAGGCTAATGGCATCCCGGCGGAATTCATTAACAGCACGTTGACCCGGGCTGAAATTGACCGGATTCAGCAGGAGGCGCTCAGGGGAACCATAAAGATCCTCTACGCGGCGCCGGAACGGTTGGCTTTGCCTGAATTTCAGCTTTTCTTGCAGAAAATCAACGTCAGTCTGATTGCGATTGACGAATCCCACTGTATCAGCGAATGGGGCCATGATTTTCGCCCCGATTACCGCAATCTTCACCTGCTGAGAACCCGGTTTCCCGAGGTCCCGGCCATGGCGCTGACCGCCACTGCCACCCAGAAGGTGCGGGAAGATATCATTTACCAGTTGTCCCTGGGTAAAGCGAAAATCTTTGTCTCGAGCTTCAACCGGCCCAATCTTTCCTATGCGGTGCTTCCCAAAAGAGATTCCTACGGTCAACTGGTGCACATATTACGGGAAGGCCAGAATGAATCAGCGATCATTTATTGTTTTTCCCGGAAAGACACCGAGCATCTGGCAGCGGATTTGCGCCAGGAAGGGTTTGAGGCGTTGGCTTATCACGCCGGGCTGGAAAGCGAGGAGCGCCGGACGAATCAAGAGAAATTCATCCGTGACGAAGCGCAAATCATCGTGGCGACGATTGCTTTTGGGATGGGAATTGACAAGCCGGATGTGCGCCTGGTGATTCACTATCATCTGCCTAAATCCATTGAAGGCTACTACCAGGAAACCGGGCGGGCTGGCCGGGACGGACTTCCGGGGCGGTGCATCCTGTTTTTCTCTTACGCCGACAGCATGAAACAGCAGTATTTTATCCGCCAGATAGAAGACGAGGCCGAGCGGAAAAATGCGTATCGGAAGCTCGACCAGATGGTGGAATATTGTGAGACCGCCACCTGCCGCCGGGCGCATTTACTGGCTTATTTTGGCGAGGACTATCCGCCGGAACCATGCGGCAACTGCGACAGCTGTTTTTCGCCGCGAGAAGAATTCGATGCAACCGTAATCAGCCAAAAAATCATGTCGGCGGTGGTTCGAACTGGGCAACAGTTTGGCGATAAACTATATTATCGACGTACTGTTGGGTGCAAAGAATAAGAAAATCTTGGAGCGTGGTCATCATGAATTATCGGTGTACGGGATTGTGGATGATTTTTCCAAGGAAGGGTTGAGGCGCATCATCACGCAACTGGTTCAGAGAAAGCTGATGGTAAAAAGTGATGATGGATTTTCTCGCCTCGAATTAGGCCGGCGCGGACAGGAATTTTTGAGGGAGCGGCAAGAAATTGGCTTACCCAAACTTGAAGCTGTCGCCAGGTCCCTGCGCCGAAGTGACGCGGTTGAAACCGGATACGATATAAACCTCTTTGAGAGATTGCGTCTCTTACGCAAAGAATTGGCGGATGAACAGGGGATTCCGCCTTTTGTCGTCTTTGGCGATCTGGCCCTGCGGCAAATGGCTTTGTACCTGCCGCAGAGCGAGGAGAACTTTTCCAGAATCAGCGGGGTGGGCGAGGCCAAGCTCAAGCAATACGGGAAAATGTTTGCCGGGGTTATTCAGGCTTACGCCGAGGAAAATAATCTCAGGGAAAGAGAGGTGCCGGTGAAAAGAGCGGCCCGGCCGGCGCGGTCGAATCGTCTGGGATCGACCTATCGGGAAACCCAAAGGCTGGTTCTTGAAAAAATGTCAATTGAGAAAATGGCGACGACGAGAGGTCTGGCGGCCGGGACCATAGCGACCCATATTGAAAAGTTGGTCAGCAGCGGCGAAGCAATTGATATCGATTATTTAAGACCACCGGGGGAGAAATTCGCAACCATCAAAGCCGCCTTTCAAAAATCCGGCGGCACCGCTTTGTCGCCTGTTCTGGCCATGCTGGGCGAGCCATTTTCCTACGCAGAATTAAAAATAGCCAGGCTATTCATAAAATCGTAGAAGTTTAACTTCTGCGGGTGGGGTTAAGCCATGTGTGAACTCTTTGCCATGTCGGCGGGGCAGAACTACACGGCCCAGGACTACCTGCCGCGCTTTGCCGATAAGGCCCGGGACAATATGAGCGGCTGGGGGATCGGGTTTTTCCGGGAAGGGCAGGTGCACATCGAGAAATCCTGCGATGGCATCTACGAGGGCGGCATGGTGCACGACAGCTTTCGGCGCCTGGCCCGGGTGATCGGCAGCCGCACCATCATCTCCCACATCCGCTGCCCCAATGCCGGGCATCAGCGGGAATCCGAGGCTCAGCCCCTCACCGACCATTTCCTGGACCACCACTGGCTTTTCAGTTTTACCGGTGAGTCCCAGACCGGCCACGGCTACGACAGCCCCCGGCCCCTGATGCGGGAGCGGCTTCTGGCCGCCCGGGTCTTCGAGTTCGTCCGGGACGGGATGGAAGCGCACCTGGCGGCCTCGGCCGGGCACAGTCTCTACCAGGCCCTGGCGCTGACCTGCAAGCAGCTCATCAGCCAGTATCCCGGGGAATACGCCTTTGTTCTGGCCAACGAGACGGTGCTCTTCGTCTTTCTCAACCACGGAGAGATCCGCACCTACCACCCGCCGGAGGCCCGGGGCGACATCCTGGTGCTGACCACGGTGGCGGGAGGGCTGACCCGGGATCCGGAACTCTGGTACGCCTACCCCAACAAGGACCCGAACCGCGGGCAGATTCTTATTATTTCCGGGGCCGACCTCCTCTACCAGGGACAGGTCTGATGTGTGATCTCTTCGCCCTGTCAGCCCACCAGCGTCACACTGCCGCCGACCTCGCTGCCGCTGTTCGCGGTCAAGGGGCGGCAGAACGTGCATGGCTGGGGCATCGGGTTTTTCCGGCAACGCATCCCGGTGGTGGAAAAATCCGGGGACCAGGTGTTCGCCGACGGCCGGCTCCACGTCTCCTTCCAGCGGCTGGCCCGGGTGGTGAACAGCCCCATCATCCTGGCCCACATTCGCTACAAATCCAGCGGCGAGGTGGACGAGTGCCACGCCCACCCCTTTGTTCTCAGTTTTTGGGGCCAGGACTGGATCTTCGCCCACAACGGCAAGGCCCCGGCCATCGAGGCCTACGCCAGCACCCACACCCCGGTCCTGGAGGCGAGCAGCGATTCGGCCCGGGCCTTCGAGTTTTTGCGGGATTATTTCACCGACGCCGAGCCCCGGCGGCTTTCTACCCCGTTCGGGGTTATCCTGAAGGAGGCCCTGGTGCAGCTGCTCCGGCGCTATCCCGGGGGCTACAACTTTCTCCTCACTAACGGCCAATTTATCTGGGCCTTCACCAATCACCGGCAATTCCTGATGCTCAAAGGCAGTGAAAAGTTGGAAGACGCCTTGCTCCTCACCACCATCGAGGAGGGCCTCAGTTCGGAGAACTGGGAGAGGCTGGCGGCCCCGGAGGGCAGTTCCGGCAAGCTGCTGCTCATCGCCGGAGGCGACCTGATCCTGTCGGAAGACCTACTGCCCTGAGGTTGTCGGCCCTGGGTATTTCCGGCCCGCGGCGAGAAGTTATAAAAATATTTTTAATATATTGAAAGGAACGGATGTCTAATATACTGTAGAAACCAGCGTCCGGGATGATTTGGCCGCCGTAAGCCCATAGGGCCGGCACTGGCAGGGTGAGAAGCAGACCGGCATATTTCGGGTCCGGTGAATCAGGGAGGACGCGACAAGCGCTGGAGGACCTGGAGGACACCCGGGACGCCGGTCCTGGGAAAAACCCGGGGCATCCAGTGTCGTCTGATTTTTATGATGGGAGGGAAGGCCGCCTCCGGCCACCGCCAGATTTAACTCTGGGACGCATAAGGAGTAGTCGATGATATCAAGACAACGGTCTTTTGCGGTCATGGTCGCCCTGGCTCTGACGTTCGCTCTGGTTCTGGGTCTCGGATTCACCAGGGCCGTCCAGGCGGCGTCGGAAGATGTAGCCATGTTCTACGACGATCTATCCCAATATGGGGATTGGGTGGAGATGGAAAATTACGGGGCGGTGTGGCGTCCCAACAAGGTGTCGGAAGACTGGCGGCCCTATACCGACGGGCGCTGGGTGCCCACCGACGACGGCAATGTCTTCGAGAGCCAGGAACCGTGGGGCTGGGCCACCTACCACTACGGCAACTGGATGCCCACCGAAAACCAAGGCTGGGTCTGGGTGCCGGGGCGCACCTGGTACCCCTCCACGGTGGAGTGGCGCACCAGTCCCGAAAGCGAAGCGGTGGACACCTCGTATGTCGGTTGGGCCCCCACCCCGCCGCCAAATTACGTACCGCCGGCGGAGTATGCCCCGTCGTCCTATTACCAGGGAAGCCCCGGGGGAGATTCGCTGTCCTCGCCTCTCTGGATTTTCGTCAGGGCGGCCCAGTTTCTGCTGGGTTTCGGGCAGCCGTATGCGTCGAACTATTCTTATATGAACTCCGGGTATCTGATGCCCCCGGCTTATGTGCCGGTATTCTATGACCAGACGCAGTATTACCCGGGTTACGCCACTCCGACCTATTACCCGCAGAATTATTTCGGCGGTCGGCGATTCGGCCCGGGCTACTATAACCAGGGCCCCTCGGCGGTCTACCTCTCTCGGGTCACCCGCATCAATCGGACGGTCATCAACCAGACGATCATCAGGAACTCCACCAACATCTCCCGGATTCACGGGGTGATGCCGTCCCGTGGGGTGATGGACCGCCATGGTTATCTCAAGCAGATAATCCCGCCGGCCCTGATCCAGGGGCACCGCCTGCCGCCGCCCAACCAAGTGAAGAATTTCCGGATGGCCCAGGCCAACCTGAATAAGCCCAACCTGGTGCCGGCGCCCCGAAATGTGCCCAAGGTCACCGCCACTATTCCCCGGGTCCAGCCCGGGGCGGTCCATACCGGGCGGGGCCATGCCGTCACGGCGTTGCCCGCCAAGGCTGTCATGCCTCTGACCCCCCACATGACGCAGCAGATCCAGAAGCTGCCGCCGCAACGACGGGTGGAGCCGGGGAAGGCGACCCGGCCAGGACCGGGGCAGGCCATCGTCCCCGGCCAGCCGGGCCGGGTCCAGCCTGGCGCCCAGACCAAGCCTGGACATGTTCAGCCAGGTGTTCCGGTGCAGCCGGGGCAGTTCAAACCGGGGACTCACACCGGACCGGTGCCGGTCCAGCCTGGCGTTCAACCCAAGCCTGGGCATGTTCAGCCAGGCGTTCAGACCCAACCGGGGCAGGTGCATCCCGGGGTCCCGCCGGCCGGTAAAGCCAAACCGGGAGAATTTCATCCGGGGGTTCGTCCCTCCGGCACTACCCCCGGGAAGACCCCAACCATGCCGACGGGTCCCGGGGTTGTCAAGCCCAGCGGTGGGCCCCCGGTAACGCCTAAGGCCCAGGCCCAGCCGAAGCACGAACCCCAGGTGCAGCCAAAGCACGAGCCCCAGCTGCAGCCGAAGCATGAACCCCAGGTTCAGCCGAAGCCGCAGCCTCGGGTGCAGCCGAAACATGAACCTCAGGTGCAGCCGAAGCACGAGCCCCGGGTGCAACCCCGGCCCCAGCCTCAGGTGCAGCCCAAGCCGCAGCCCAAACCGCAGCCTCCGGTGCAGCCGCGTGTGCAGCCCCGGCCGCAACCGCAGCCGCGACCTCAGCCTCAGGTACAGCCCCGGCCACAACCACGGCCCCAGCCGCAGCCCAGGCCGCAGCCTCAGGTACAACCCCGGCCACAACCTCAGCCGCGCCCGCAGCCTCAGGCGCAGCCCAGGCCTCAGCCGCGACCTCAGCCCCAGGCGGCGCCCGGCCTCAGCCGGCGCACCAACAGAAACAACAACCGTCAAAAAAGGAAGAGCCCAAGAAGCCGGGACAACCATAATCATTACGACGCCGTCTGACGTCAGATAACCCCAGGTCCTGCCCTTTACCGGGCGGGGCCTGGGCTTTATTGCGCCCCGGCGAGGGCGACCGCATTGATCACGGCTCCTGGCGGAGCCGTCCCATTTTTCTCCAAAGGAGGACATATGCCCCACATCGAAGCCATCAGTGCCCTGGAAATCCTGGACTCCCGGGGCCAACCCACCGTTTTAGCCGAGATCCGGCTGGACAACGGCCTGTCTACCCAGGCCATGGTGCCCTCGGGGGCGTCCACCGGCGAGAACGAGGCCCTGGAGCTGCGGGACGGCGGCTCTCGCTACCTGGGCAAAGGGGTGCTGCAGGCGGTCAAAAACGTCGAGGAGATCATCCAACCGGCCCTGAAAGGCCGCGACCCCCTGGACCAGGGGCTGATCGACCAGACCATGTGCCAGCTGGACGGCACCCCCACCAAGAGCAAACTGGGAGCCAACGCCATCCTGGCCGTCTCCATGGCGGTGGCCCGGGCCGGGGCCGCGGTCTGTGGCCTGCCCCTGTACCGTTACCTGGGGGGCGCCGGGGCTGCGTCCCTGCCCATGCCGATGCTGAACATTATCAACGGCGGGGCCCATGCGGGGAACAACCTCGATATTCAAGAGTTTATGATTATGCCGGTGGGGGGCTCCTCCTTTATGGAAGCCCTGCGGGTCGCCGGGGAGGTGTTCCATACCTTGAAAAAGGTGCTGGCCTCCCGGAAGCTGGGAACGGGTGTGGGCGACGAAGGCGGTTTCGCCCCGGATTTGCCCTCCCACGAGGCCGCCCTGGACCTGATCATGGCGGCCGTGGAGCAGGCGGGGTACCGCCCCGGGGAAGACGTGGTATTGGCCCTGGATCCGGCGGCCTCGGAGTTTTTGGACAAGGCCAGCGGGGAATACGTCTTCAAGAAGGGGGATGGTTCCCGTCGTTCTGCGGCGGGCATGACGGAGTATTACCGTGAACTGGCCGCCCGGTACCCCATCGTCTCCCTGGAAGACGGCTTGGGCGAAGACGACTGGGACGGCTGGGTTCATCTCACCAAGGAATTGGGCGGCCGGATGCAACTGGTGGGTGACGATATTTTCGTCACAAATATCCAGTACTTAAATCGCGGCATCGAGGTGGGTGCGGCTAACGCCATCCTCATCAAACTCAACCAGATCGGCACCGTCACCGAGACCCTGGACGCCATCGGCCTGGCCCGGCGCCACGGCTATCGCGCCGTCATTTCGCACCGTTCCGGGGAGACCGAGGACACGTTTATCGCCGACCTGGCGGTGGCCACCGGTGTCGGGCAGATCAAAACCGGATCCGTGTCCCGGTCCGAACGCATCGCCAAGTATAACCGGCTTCTGGTCATTGAGGCCAAGTTGGGGGCGGCGGCCCGGTTCCGGGAAGACCCGTTCTGGCTGAAACGGGGCTGACCCTGCCCACCCCGGGGGAGGAGCAGGCCCTTCCGGCCGCTCCTCCATCCCCGCCTCGCCACCCCGCACAACTTACCTGGAGCGGGAAAGGCGGCGATTCATCTCCGGCTCCCAATGAAGTTTTCGGGTGGGAGTTGGCATTCTTTATCCATAAAATAACCGGGGTTCTGCAGAACAATCAAGACTAACAATGAGGCATTTTTTTATTGGCCACAGGTTTTTCTTTGGCGTTCTTGCCGGTCTTTTATTTTTGACATTTGGCCGGGGTGATGTTACCGTTCCTCAACCTTGAGGATAATCCCAACCTGTCTCCAAAGGGGGGGGAATGGAGCGGAGTATGTGGGGCAAAGGCCTGATGGTCATGGTGCTGGCGGTGTTGGTGTTGCTGCCGGGGCGGTTGCAGGCGGCGGAGTTTGACGTCAGCAAGTTCGACAAGGAAGTGGGGCTGCGCTTTGCGTACGGGAAAAATACTCACGGAGCCTCAGTCAATATTTACAGCCTGCTGCCCCGCTGGGGCATGTTTCTCAAGGCCCCGGGCAAAGAATGGGGTCCATTCGGAGCCTCGTTCGTGATAGAAGGCATCATCAGCGTCGCCTCGGCTGAAGAAGTCGGTTTCGAGCTGGGCTTCACTCCCATGGTGAAATTCAGCTGCCTCCTCTTTCCCTCCGTCATGGCCTATATCGAAGGGGGCGCCGGGATGATCACCGAAAGTATCGACAGCCCGGCCATAGCCCATGCCTTCAACTTTACTCCCCAGTTTGGCGGCGGTTTCGACATCGCCCTGACCCCCCAACTGGCCCTGTCGCTGGCTTACCGGTTTCGTCATTCATCCAACGCCGGGATCTATAAAGAAAACCAAGCCTTTAACGTCAACTTTGTTCAGGCTGGCCTGAATTACTATTATTAATACCACGGTTCCCCCGAAGGCAGGGTGAAGAATCTCCGGGTTCTGCAGCGCGTCTCCTGCGCGAGAGCATCCGGCGCCCCGGCCCTATGGTTGCCGTTTCCGGGGCGCCCTGCCTCGGGTCCCCCACCTCTCCCGGTATCGCTCATTCCGGCCGCGCCGCCAGGCTTCAGCCATCCTTATAGGTATTTTTCCCCAGGCAAATTGGGTACTTTTACCGATTTATTTCTGGTGGCGAAATAATAATAATAACCATGAAAGCGAATCGGTTGTGGGTATAACGTAACGAAACTCCCTGGCTCAGAGCAATTACCCCATCGCCTCCTGATTGCTCCGACCGGGAAGGGGAGGGACTATGGTCAGCGTCATTTTTTTCGGCATCATCCTCCTGAGCATCAGTATCATGGGTCTCTGGTCCGGCAGGCAGGAGCGCCTGCGCAGTGTCAAGGTGCGGGAGACCACGGGCCGGCGGCCCAGGACACGTTCAAGGAACTGACCGGCCGTTTGAGCCCGGGGCGGCAACGGCCCCAGGGCTAAAAAAGTCTGAGCACCCCTTACCGGGAGAGATTCCCGGCAGCACCAATCATTTCCTTGCACAACCCAACCTCCGGCGCGTCTCCGTTATCATTCAAAAGAACTTAAAATCTGATGACGGGATATTTGCCCTTGACACAAACAGTAAACATTCTTAATTAATAATAAGATATGGAAAATCTCATGCAGCAATTACGGGAGCGTCGGATTGCGGTGACCCCCCAGCGCCTGGCGGTGATGGGGGCCCTGCGGAGCCGGCGTGACCATCCCACCGCGGATCTTATCTACCAGGAGGTGCGGCGGCAACTGCCGGCTATCTCTTTTAACACCGTGTACAAGACCCTGGAGGTCTTGTGCCAGAAAGGCATGGTGATCAAGGTTAACCCCCTGCATGCGGTGGCGCGTTACGATGGCGTCACGGGGCACCATGCCCACCTCATCTGCCGACAGTGCCACCAGATCATCGACTTGGACTGGGAGGCCTCAGAAGTGCCCGCCTTGCCGGCGGCGGACCTGCACGGCTTCCAGATCGAGCACCCGTCCCTGACGTTCTGGGGCGTTTGTCCCGGGTGTCAGCAACGAGAACCCCATCAGGAGGACTGACATGACGACAGCAGTTGGACAGGAATATCGCTGTAAGGTCTGCGGCAACAAAGTGAAGGTGATGGAAGCCGGCGGGGGCGTGTTGGTCTGCTGCGGCATTCCAATGAAGCTGGAAAGCGAAAAATAGGGCGAGGGGGCGGCATGAGCCCCCGGATAACTGCCCCATAAGTCTTCAGGGGGCAGGTCACAGGCTCTCATTGGGTAGCGTCGATAGTGAAATAGGGATAAAATTTCACCTCCTAATCAAAGAAGAAGTAGTTCATAGATTCCCGTAAGATCAGGAAGTTCAGGGGCATTTATTATTTGAAAGATACCGCCATTGAAGATACCAACGACATAAAGGTTACCGGCCTCGTCCTCCCCGAAACTACATGGCTCAAAGTCGGTAGAAAGCAAGGTCTTGGTCTCCCGGGTATCGGTCTTCATGCCCAAAATTTGCCCTGTCCCTGATGCATATTCGCCGAAATCGGCGAAGAAATAAAATCCTTGCATCCTGGGGTTTTGAGAGCCCCGATAAACATAGCCGCCTATAAGGGATTCCATGGTGGGATGAATGAAGGAAGCGATGGGCCCCACATAATTGGGAGGCGGGACGCTACCGTTTAAGCCGGTAATCATGGGGCCTTCGAGAATGTTCCAGCCATAGTTGTTCCCCCCGGTGCTGGATGACCCTTCAAAGTCAATCTCTTCATAGGTGTCGTACCCGACATCGCCAATATAAAAGTCCCCATTGGGGGCGAAGGAACAACGAAAAGGATTCCGCAGTCCTAAGGCCCAGATTTCGGGAAGATAATTGCTCTGGTGAACGAAGGGGTTGGTGCGAGGGATTTTGTAAGGTTTGTGTCTTGTTCTTCCGTGTTCTACATCAAGGCGTAGAATTTTCCCTCTCAGCAATCCCGGATTTTGGGCATTATTATTCGGATCCCCTTGGGGGCCAGTGTCCCCGGTGCTGACGTAAAGATAGTGATTTAGAGGGTGGAAGCCGATCCACCCTCCTTTATGTATCGGAGGATCTGAGGGCGTGAAGGTGAGCAACTGCTCTTCACTGCCCGGATCTGCAAGGTCAGGATTGGCGGAAACCTGAAACCGGGAAAGCACTGGGCTTCCGTCCAGTGTAGCGTAATAGACATAGAAATGTGTCTTCAAACCGTTCCCGGGGGGAAAGGCCAGGCACAGCAATCCGTCATCGGTCGACGAGCCAACTTGGGAGCTGATATCAAGGAAGGGTTCGGGAAGAAGGACGCCATTCTTTAAATATTTTTATGACCCCGGCTTTTTCAAGCAGAAATAGGCGTCCGGTCTGGTCACCGGCGTGAGTGACGAAAAGGGGTAAATTTAATCCAGAGACGAAGGGTTTCAGGGCAAGGCGGGGCCAGGATTGAGCCCAGACGGAAGTGGAGAAACCGGCAGAACCTAAAAGCATTACAACTAACCAGCCTCTAAGCATCAAGGCTTTTCTCATATGATAACCCTTTTCGGCAGGATACGTCAAATGGCGCAACGCCGGCTGACGAAGTTTCCCACCGTTCCTATGGGCTCCTTGCCTTATTTTAAATTTCCACCAGATTTCGCTACACAATTCGCTGAATATTAATAAGCACGACTTTACTGAAAGTCAAGCTTATAGAAAATTATTTCGAGATTGTGGGAAGGTCTCAGCCAGAGTAGGTTTGCCTGTCTCTGGGCCGGAGATTATGCGGCAGACTTAGCCACTGCGGTCAAAAATTGGTTTTGGGGTCGCCCTGCAAGATCTCCAGGGCCCGGCAAGCCGCCCGCTGCTCCGCTTCTTTCTTGGTGCGGCCTTCCCCCTGGGCCAGCGGCCGGTCCTGGAGGCGCACCTCCACCTGAAAATGCCGGGCGTGGCCGGGGCCGCTTTCAGCCATCAGGTGATAGGCCGGGGGGGCCTTGTAGCGGGCATGGGTGAACTCCTGGAGGGAGGTCTTGAAGTCCTGGCCCGGCAAGGCGGTGGAAATTAACGGGCTGAACCAGCGTTCCGTCAGGCGGGAGGCAGCCTCGAGGCCGCTGTCCAGATAGATCGCCCCCAACAGCGCCTCCAGGGCATTAGCCAGGAGGGAGGGCTTCTCCCGGCCCGCCTGTCCTTCTTCTCCCCGCCCCAGCAAGAGGTAGGCCCCCAGACCCAGGCGCCGGGCCAGGGCCGCCAGTTGCCGGGCATTTACCAGGGCGGCTCGCCCCCGGGACATCTCCCCCTCGGAACTTTCGGGAAACCGGGCCAGGAGCAGGGTGCTGACGGTGAGGGCCAGGACCGCGTCTCCCAGGAACTCCAACCGTTCATTACTGGGGCCGCTCCCCGGGTTATCATGGGCATAGGAACTGTGGCGCAGGGCCTGGTCCAGCAGCCCGAGATTCCGGAAGCGATGCTCCAGCCGCTGGGCCAGGCTCTCCAATTCTTGCCGCCGGGCGGGGGGCAGTTCTTCCGGCCCCGGCGCCATCAGCCCTGTGCCCCCAGGCACCGGCAGGGAATTCCCCTTTTCTCCTTGATTGCCATCTGTCTGCCTCGATTTTCGAAAAAATAAGGGATTCCGAATTCTAAAATAAGGAAAACCCTAATTGCTGTGGTCAGGGATCGCCTGTAGCTTAAGGGTACCCTCATCGGCCCAAGGTTCTCTGACGATTAGGCTGGCGAGGTGAAACCCTGGTAGGGAAGGAGAGGTCATGGAAGCCCTCATGCAGGTTCTGGAGTCCACGATGGCGGCCCGGGACCCTTATACGGTTGGCCATCAGCGCCGGGTAAGCCAGATAGCCTGCAGCATCGGCAGGGAGATGGGACTTTCCGAGGATCGCCTGGATAATCTCCGGATAGCCGGCGTGCTCCACGACCTGGGCAAGTTCGCCCTCCCCTCGGACCTTCTCTCCAAGCCGGGGAAACTCACCCCCCCGGAGTTCGCCCTGATTAAAACCCACCCCCAGGTGGCGTATAACATCCTGGCGCCCATCACCCTCCCCGGCAACACCGCCTTAATCATCCTCCAACATCACGAGAGGCTGAATGGCTCAGGTTATCCTCAGGGTCTGAAGGGGGAGGAAATCCTCCTGGAAGCCAGGATCCTGGGCGTGGCCGATGTGATGGAGGCCATGTGTTCCCACCGTCCTTACCGCGCCTCCCTGGGGCTGGCCGAAACCCTGCATGAACTCACCAGTAACCAGGGGATTCTCTACGATGCGGCCGTGGTGGAAGCCTGTCTGAAACTCTTTGGGCAAGACCTGCCGGATTTCGGGGAGGCGAGCGTCGAGGCCACCCCCCTGCCGGTTATGATGCCTCGCTCTCAGGTCCTCCCGGGTGACGGGGCCGGGGCCCAGGAGAATTTTGCCCGGGTGAGGCTTTGCCTGAGGCCGCAGCAGTTAAATCGGTCGACGGGGCCAGATTACGCCCCTGGGGTTTCGCTCCTGGCTGCAATTGGGCTCGGCCTCCATCATGGGATGGCTGATCATGGCGTCTGTCAGCAGCTTTTAGCTCAAACTGTCACCTAAAATCAAACGCCCAGCCGGTTAATTCTGCCTCAGGCCAACCGTCATGGCGCCTCGCCCTCCCCAGGGTTCGGCCGCCGGTCCACGCCAGGATATTCGCCCCACTCCGCAACATCCAACCGAGTGAACGAACCACCCGATGCGGGGCGACCGGCGGCGCCGTGGCGCCGAAAGCAGCCGTCTATCCGGAGCGTTGGTCGGTGAGGAGAGGCACCACGAGTTCGGCCAGGATCTTCTGGCTGATACCCCGTCCCAGGGCCACCCGGCCACCGTTGATGCCCACGATAATGAGGCCGCGATTATTTTGGATGACTTCTACTTCCCGTCCCAGGTTGAGGCCCATGGCCAGTAGCCGGGCCCGAAGCATCCGGCCGCCGCGATGCCCGGTTATCCTCACCCGGCGGCCAGCCGGAACCTCGGCCAGGGAGAGTTCCAGGGGGCCGACCGTATCCGTCTTGACGTGAGAGTTCTTTTCTAACAGAGCCAAATTACTTCGCCTCCTGGCAGGTGGCGCAATAGCCGTGAACCTGCAACTGGTGGCCTTTAATGCGATAGCCGTACTCCCGGGCCAGGTGGGCTTCAAGGAGCCCCAGTCCCGGTTCCTCGAACTCCAGCACTTCGCCGCACCCCAGGCACCGCAGGTGACAGTGGTGGGCGTGGCCGTAAATGTGTTCATAATGCCAGTGGCCGTCAGTGAAATCCACCTCCCGGACCAGGCCGCAATCCATGAACAACGGCAGGGCACGGTAAATGGAGGCCTTCGACACCTTTGAGCCCTTGTCCCTGAGCCTCAGGTGGAGTTCGTCCACATCGAAATGCCCATGTATCTCAAAAATTTCTTGCAGAATCTGCTCCCTCTCCGGGGTGCGCCTCAACCGGCGCCCGCAAATATATTCACGGAATACCTGGATTTCCGATTTCATCACCCTGTCCGTCTCAATCAATGCAATTGAGAATCAATTACAATAATAGCTTATTTCAGCGGGAAGTCAAGCAAATTTTGGGGAGACGGACCCGGTGACGAGGAAGGAACCGGAGGGAAAGGGTTCTCTGAAAAGGCCTTGAGGGGGAGAGGGGTGTCGTCTGTCGGTAGGGTTAATTTGTTTGGGATAGAATTTTAAGAAATGGTTATAATATAGTATAGAAAATATAAAATGTGTCATATGTGATAGAAAATGTGAAAATAAGAGATTATATATATGGCATTATCTGAGTTTGAACCTCGAAAGGGAGTTTATAATGTCTTAGGTATCGCTTTCAAAGGTCCCGAAGGAATAGTTATAGCTGATGATAGCAGGGTTAGACTGACGGGAAAGATGCAGCTGACGAATAAGCCTCCTGTGCTACTTCCGTCAACGTATGATAATGCGACCAAGCTGATTAGGGTAAAGGGTCAGGACCATGTGGGAGCTGTTACTTATGGGGCTGGTGCGATAGGCCAAACTGAGCCAAGGACGGCCCATAGTTATATTCCTGAGTGCGAACAAGAACGAAGACTGGGGAAACAATCCGGCAAACGCCGGCGCCGATCACGCACCAGGGAGGGTCAGCACATCGGCGGCCGGGCGGCAATCGGGAGATGCCGGTAGACAGGGTTGAGGCAGACCCGTTGATGATGAAGAAAACCTGGAGAAGTTTTTGAACCTGTTGGCAAAGGCTTTGAGCCGGGGCGACGGTACCAGGTAGTCGGCAGAGTCTGGCAAGGCAGTGTCATAGGCCAATAATCATATTGCAGGATTTTTGGCTGAGGCAAAAGTTTAGGGATGATGGACCTCAAAAGTTCTGGGCGGCGCCGGGGTATTGCCGGTGGGGGTGCAACGGGCGCACAGGTTGAAATAGGTGATGCCACCAGGGGAAGCTTGCGCAGCAGCCTTTTAGGATCCGAGGAGAACTGGAGAATGGTTGACTGAGCTGTACCGCTTACGGAACTAGATCGAACCAGTGCGCGGCCATGTCTGGGCGCATTTACCCGGAGTTATCCAAGATGGGGATTGTGGTCGTCTGCCGATTCCCATTGACGGTTCGAAGTGGCCCGTTTATGATGAAGGCTGCCTTGAGAAGTTCTTTAAATCGGTGGCAGAGGCTTTCCAGCCTGTGTCAAAATAACCGGTTAGCCCTGCACAGCCTGGAAAGGCTGTGCCACCAGCCTAGACCACCGTTTCGTGTTTTAAGGGTGAGTCCAAGCCTCATGAGGGACTGAACAGAGCAGTACGGCTCACGGCCAGACCGAACCGGGGGCGCCGGAGCGCCTCGCGACGGCCCTTAACCGACCTAACTTCCAGGATTTTGCGGCGGCGCCTTGGCACAACCCAGACCACCCGTAGCCCCGGACCCGACCTCCCACCCTCTGGCGACCCTGGAGGGGACGGTGGAGCGCCTCACCTTCGCCGACCCGGAAAGCCACTACGCCGTGGTGCGCCTCCGGGTCCGGGGACGCCGCCAGCCCGCCACCGTGGTGGGTCCTCTGGCGGCGGTCAAGGAAGGGGAACAGCTCCACCTCAAGGGCCGCTACGAGGTGCATCCCAAGTGGGGGGAGCAGTTCCGGGTGGTGTGGTGGTACGCGGTGCTCCCCGCCACGGTGGCCGGCATCGAAAAATATCTGGCCTCGGGGCTCATCAAGGGCATCGGCCCGGAACTGGCCCAGCGCCTGGTGGCCCATTTCGGCCCCGAGACCCTGACGGTGATCGGCGACCAGCCGGAGCGCCTGGCGGAGGTGTCGGGGATCGGGCCCAAAAAGATGGACCAGATTCGCCGGGACTGGCAAACCCATAAAGCGGCCCGGGAGGTGCTGGTGGCCCTGCAGGGCCTGGGCGTGGGCATGAGCATGGCCACCAAGATCTATCAGCAGTACGGGGCCGGGGCGGTGGAAGTGGTGACCACCAACCCCTATCAACTGGCCCTGGATATCCACGGCCTGGGGTTTCTCACCGCCGACCGATTGGCCGGCCACCTCAATCTTGACCCCCTGACCCCGGCCCGCCTGGCCGCGGGGCTGTTGCACCTCCTGGACACCATGGGCGGGGAGGGCCATGTCTATGTCCCGGAAGAGGTGCTCCTGGAGAGGACCGAGGCGTTGCTGCAGGTGCCCCGGGCCCCCCTCCTGGGGACTCTGGAAGCCCTGGCCCGGGAAGGGCGGGTGGTGCTGCCGGAGTTGCCGGACGGTCGGGCCGTGTACAAGCGGCCCGCCTGGTTGGCGGAAACCGGCGTGGCCCAGTCCCTGGGACGCCTGCTCACGGCCGCCGGGAGCCACCCGCCGCTTCATCTCGAGGACCTCATTACCCGGGTCCAGCAGCAGCGCGGCCTGGTCCTCGCCCCGGACCAGACCGGGGCGGTGGCCGCGGCCCTCAAGGACAAGGTGCTCATTATTACCGGCGGCCCCGGCACCGGCAAGACCACCATTGTCAGCTGCATCCTGGACCTTTACCAGGGCCTGGGGGCCCGGGTCCTGCTCATGGCCCCCACCGGCCGGGCCGCCAAACGCCTGAGCGAAACCACCGGCATGGCCGCCACCACCATCCACCGGGCCCTGGAATTTTCCCCCCAGACCGGCGGCTTCCGCCGCGGTCCGGCGGAGCCTTTGAAGGCGGAAGTGGTGGTGGTGGATGAGACCTCCATGGTGGACACGTTCCTGATGTACCACCTGCTCCGGGCCGTGCCCCCCACCGCCCGGCTGATCCTGGTGGGGGACGCGCACCAGCTCCCGGCGGTGGGCCCGGGCAACATTCTTAAAGACCTGATCGATTCCGGGGTCGTCAAGGTGGCCCGCCTCACCCAGATCTACCGGCAGGCCAAAGAGAGCCTCATCGTGGTCAACGCCCATCGCATCAACCAGGGGGAGTACCCGATTCTGCCGCAGGAATTCGGCAAAGGCGATTTCGTCTTCCTGGAACTCGATGACCCCGAGGCCCTCAAGGCCAAGCTCCTGGACCTGGTGGCCGGGGAACTGCCCCGGCGCTATGGGTGGGACCCCCTCCGGGACCTCCAGGTGATCACGCCCATGCACCGGGGCCCGGTGGGCATCCAGACCCTCAACCTGGAGCTGCAGGAGCGCCTCAACCCCGAGAGCGACCGCTGGTCCTGGGGGGGGCGGGTTTACCGGCGCCATGACAAGGTCATGCAACTCCGGAATAATTATTACAAAGAAATATTTAACGGCGACATCGGCCAGGTCTGCGGTTTTTTGAGCGCCACCGGCCAGCTCCAGGTGGATTTTGACGGCCGGGTGATCACCTATGATCCCGGGGAACGGGAGGAACTCACCCTGGCTTACGCAGTGACGGTGCATAAGGCCCAGGGCAGTGAGTTTCCTGCTGTGTTACTGGTGCTCACTACCCACCACTACATGATGCTGCAACGGAACCTCCTGTATACCGCCCTGACCAGGGGGCGCCGCCTGGTGGTTATTCTGGGCAGCAAGCGGGCCCTGGGCATGGCCATCCGGAATGACCGGCCCGTCCGGCGGTACACCCACCTGGCGGCCCGCCTGCGGGAAACCCTGGTCCCGGCAACGGGGTAAAAATGCTTGACAATTACGCCTCGCAAGAGCACAATCAATATGTCATGGGGGATACTCGTGGTAACTGATCTGTTTAATACCCTGGAACAGAAATTGGAGCTGGTCTTGAGCAAAGTCAATACCTTGCAAGAGGCCAATGCGGCGCTGCAAAGGACCCTGGAGGAAAAGGAACAGGCCCTCAAGGAGGCCGAAGCGGTACTGGCCCGGGTCTCCCAGGAACGGGAAACGGTCCGGGAGCGCATCGACAAGATCCTCAACCGCTTACAAATTATCGATACGGGAGAATCGGCATAGATTCGGTCCAGGAGCCCACGCCCGTGACTGTCGAAATATTGGGCCGCACCTTCACTTTGAAGGGGAGCATCTCGACGGAGAGCCTGCAGGCCGTGGCCCGGGAGGTGGATGCTCAACTCCGGGAATTGCAGCAGGCCTTTCCCACCAGGCCCTTAAGTGACCTTGCCATCCTGGCGGCACTGAACCTGGCATATGAATGCCTGGAGAATAAGGAGGGGTACCAACAGCTTCAGACGGAAATCGAGACGCGTTCCAGACAATTAATCCAGATACTGGAGGCAAGCGACTCATCTTTTCTCCCCGGCCCGTGACGCCGCCCTGGAACCATCCGGTTCAAAGGGGTGTTGCCGTCCCGGCAGAAAAGACCTGGGGTGAGGGTAAGGACGAGGACGACAGGTTTAAGTATTCCGGGCGGCAGTAAAACGACGTTCCGGTCAGAAATAGTGACCCTGGCGGAAAAAGGCGAATTGGCGCAAGACCCCGGTTACACAGTTGGGAAAGTATTCATATATGAGGGGGCCGCGTCAAAATCGACCAAAGCGTGGTCAGATTTATCGCCAGATAATGTAAACAATGATTTATTTTGCTGGTGAAAAATCACCGGCAGAGCCGTCAATCCTCCTCCGCCCAAGAAGAATCCACCGTGGCCCATTCTGCCACCGCCCGCCGTCCTATCCCGTCCCGGGTATATTAGTTCGAATTTGATCCGTCCCGCCATGGCCGGGACTTGCACCGCCTCCAGGGGATAATCTCGTATAAGGGAATTTACATGACCATATTGAATTTTATCGTTGAAGTTATCCTGCTGGCCCTGGGCTTTGTGGGTGGCTTTTTCTATCGCAAATACGTGATGGACAGCCACCAGCAATCTTTAGAGGCGCTGGGCAAGAAGATCCTGGATGAAGCCCGCAAGGAAGCCGACAGCCTCAGGAAAGAGGCCAAACTCCAGGCCAAAGACCAGCTCTTGCAGATGAAGATGGACTTTGAAAAGGAGACTCACGAGCGGCGCCACGAACTCAACCAGCTGGAGCGGCGGCATCCTCCAGAAGGAGGAAAACCTGGAGAAGAAAGGGGCTGTCCTGGACGAGCGGGACACCGAACTGATCAAGCAGCACAAGCAGGCGGCCAGGCAGGAAGAGGAACTGAAGGCCCAGACCGAGCGCTACCAGGGCCTGGTGGCGGAGCAGAACGCCCGCCTGGAGCACCTGGCCGGTATGAGCGCCACCGAGGCCAAAGAACATCTCCTCCAGTCCATGGAGCGGGAAATCCGGGCCGACGCCGCCCGCCTGGTGAAGCGCATCGAAACCGAGGCCCGGGAGCACGCCGACCGTAAGGCCAAGGATATCATAGGGTTGGCCATCAAGCGCTATGCTTCGGACTATGTGGCCGAGCAGACCGTTTCGGTGGTGGCCCTGCCCAACGAGGAGATGAAGGGGCGCATCATCGGCCGGGAAGGCCGCAACATCCGCGCCCTGGAAGCCGCCACCGGGGTGGACATCATTATCGACGATACCCCGGAAGCGGTCATCTTGAGCGCCTTCAACCCGGTGCGGCGGGAGGTGGCCCGGCGCAGCCTGGAACGGCTCATCTCCGACGGCCGTATTCATCCCGGGCGCATCGAAGAGATCGTCGAGAAGGTCACCCAGGAACTGGAGGTGAATATCCGGGAGGCCGGCGAGGAGGCCGCCTTCGACGCCGGGGTGCACGGGCTCCACCCGGAGTTGGTCAAGCTCCTGGGCAAGCTGAAGTTCCGCACCAGT
This sequence comes from uncultured delta proteobacterium, assembly GCA_963747645.1. Lineage (GTDB taxonomy): Bacteria > Desulfobacterota > Desulfobaccia > Desulfobaccales > 0-14-0-80-60-11 > 0-14-0-80-60-11. The sequence goes on from CAVVFW010000013.1 coordinate 69,449, forward strand.
TACGCCCAGAACGTCCTGCAACATTCGGTGGAGGTCTGCTACCTCTGCGGGATCATGGCCGCCGAACTGGGTCTCAACGTCAAGCACGCCAAGCGGGCCGGCATGCTCCATGACATCGGCAAGGCCGTGGACCAGGAGTCCGAGGGCGTCCATGCCCTCATCGGCGCCGATCTGGCCAAGCGCCACGGCGAGTCTCCCAAGGTAGTGCATGCCATCGCCGCGCACCACGAAGACGTGGCCCCCGAAAACATCCTGGCGGTCCTGGTGCAGGCCGCGGACACTCTGTCCGGGGCTCGCCCGGGGGCCCGGCGGGAGATGCTGGAGACCTACGTCAAGCGCCTGGAAGACCTGGAACGGGTGGCCCTGTCCTTCGGCGGCATCAGCAAAACTTACGCCATTCAGGCCGGCCGGGAAATTCGCCTCATCGTGGAGAGCGAGAAGGTCAACGACGAAGAGGCGGCCCTCCTCAGCCGGGAGGTGGCCAAGAAGATCGAGCAGGACCTCACCTATCCCGGGCAGATCAAGGTCACCGTCATCCGGGAGACCCGGTCGGTGGAATATGCCCGATAGGGTGTGGTGATCCATGAATATCCTGTTCATCGGCGATATCGTGGGGGCCCCGGGCCGCCGGGTGGTGGAAGAACTTCTGCCCCGGGCGGTGGACCGTTATTTGATCGACCTGGTGGTGGCCAACGGCGAAAACGCCTCCGGCGGCCTGGGCATTACTCCCCAGGTGGCCGACTTCCTCCTGAACCAGGGGGTGGATGTCCTCACCAGCGGCAACCACATCTGGAAACACAAAGAAATCCTGCCCTACCTGGAGGACACCGACCGCCTGCTGCGCCCGGCCAATTACCCGGCGGAGACGACCCCGGGACGGGGCCTGGCGGTGGTGGAGACCGCCGGGGGTGTGCCCGTGGCCATCATCAACCTGGAAGGCCGGGTCTTCATGAGCGCCATCGAGTGCCCCTTCCGCGCCGCGGACCGGCTCCTGGAGAGCCTCTCGCCGGAGGTGAAGGTCATCCTGGTGGACATGCACGCCGAGGCCACCAGTGAGAAACAGGCCCTGGGCTGGCACCTGGACGGCCGGGTGAGCGTGGTGGTGGGCACCCACACCCACGTGCAGACCGCGGATGAGCGCATCCTGCCGGGGGGCACCGGCTATATCAGCGACGCCGGCATGACCGGCCCGGTAGACTCGGTCATCGGCATGAAACGGGAGATCATCCTGGAGCGCTTTCTGACCCAGCGGCCCCAGCCCTTCAGGGTGGCCACCCAGAATATGCAACTCCAGGGCGTGGTGCTGAAAATCGACGTCCAGGGCCGCTGCCAGGAAGTCAACCGGGTGCAACTGCCGCTGAAATCCTGATCAACGCCTGATCACCGTATGAGCCACAATCTCCATCTGTTCCAGACCGTGCTGGCCTTTGCCCTGGTGGTCCTGCTCTGTGCGCTCCTGAAACAACGGGGGCTCATCAGAGAGGAACACGGCCCTCTCTTTGCCCGGTTGTTGACTCAGGTGGTCTTGCCGGTGGTGATCTTTGCCAAACTGGCCACCCAACCCATTGCCCCCAGCCAGTTCCTGATGGTGCTGGCCATGATGGGAACGGTCATGGCCTGTCTGGCCGTGTCCTGGGCGCTGGGCGCACTTATGAAGCTGGAGCGCCCCCAGATCGGCGCCCTGATGATTGCGTCCTCCTTCGGTTCCTCAACCCTGATCGGCTATCCGATGATCCAGTATGTCTTCCCCCACAATCCCGGGGCCATGGCCGATGCTATCCTGATCAGTGAGTTGGGGGTGGGGCTGCCGATCTTTACCCTGTGTGTCTGGGTGGCCATGTACTTCGGTGAGGGGGCGCCGGCTGGCGCCGGGCGCCAAAAAATCTTCCTGGACTATGTGCGGTCGCCTATCTGCATCGCCCTGGCCGCCGGGCCTGCTGGTGTCGCCGTTGCGCCTCAATCCGGAGTCGCTCTGGCTGGCGCCGTTTTTTCAGGCCGCCCAGATGGTAGGGAAATCCATCGCCCTGTTGGCCTGCCTGATCCTGGCCCTAGAGCTGAACCTGCGGTCGGTGAAGGGCATATGGCTGTTAGTGCTCATCGCGGCGGCCATTCAATTGGGCCTGCACCCGTGGTTGGCCAACGTGCAGGCCAACCTCTACCACTTCGTCCTGGAATCCCGCCAGGTGTTGGTCCTGGAAGCCGCCATGCCCTCGGCCATTCTGGGCGTGGTCTTCACTACACGTTACCGCTGCGCCCCGGAGCTGAATGCGTCTTTGGTTTTCAGTAACATTGTGCTCAGCATGATTGCCGTGCCCCTGGTATTTGGCCTCCTCTGCGGCTGAAGATTGAGTCTGGCGAGGCCAGGATGATCCAGCCTTCGGCAGGGTAGCACCCTGAGCTTATGACGCCGGTGGGCGCCGAGGCCCGCCCCAGAGCCTTCCATAAATCACGGCTGAGCCCGTGGCCCAGGGCACCTGCCTTGCCACTTTACTCTTGCCGGCTTGAGATCCGGGCCTGGCCTCGCGGAGACCGGCCGATGTCGGTCAGACAGAGGATTTACCCCCTGCCATTTTTTAATAGATAAATAAAATAAATATGTATTAAACCCCTATTAATCTTCTTGACATCCTTAAAACTCCCCTATGTCCCTGGGGCAACAGAGCCTGTCTCTCTCCCTGCCGCCCCTGCCTCAATATCTGATGAGCTTTCCTGATTACTTCTTTAATAAAGTTAATATATTACTTTAAATTATAAATTTAAAAAAATATATTGACAAGTGGTTTTGGAGTGGCATATTATCCTTTCAGAAAAGGATTGGTCTCAGATAAAAGCCAAACCCGCCGCGAGGCGGGGACGGAAAGCCACGGGTCTCTCCTAAGGATGGTGAAGATAGCCGGGTTGCCTGGAAACGGGTGACCCGGCTTTTTTATTTGGGGCCAAAGGAGGTGTGAAAACTCCAGGACCATCAATCAAGGCATGGGCTCAGGGTTTAATCGGGGGATTTTTCCGGTCAAGCCAATCAATGGACGAGGAAGAGGAAGTGGAGAAGGATACATCCAAATTTACTTCTGGAGGGGAAACAATGGAACGAATGAAACTTTTGGTGGTGGTAGCCCTGGCGCTGGTCATCTGCCTGCCGGGGATGTCAAGTGCCGCAACCTTTTTCGGTCAGGACCTGAACGGCGGCAACCCGCCGGCTTCGCATCCTAATGCCGATGCGGCGCGAGACGCCTTTCTGGCCGTGGCGGGATCCTACGGCACCGAGAATTTCGATTCCATTGTGTCCGGAACTATCGCGCCATCCCTCTGAATTTTGTCGGAGTGGGAATCGGCACCGCCACCTTGGGATCAGCATTTGGCACCCTCCAAGTGACCGATGGTTATGCGGGCGAGGGGACTTATGCCATCTCGGGGTCCAACTATCTATTGTTGAGGAACTACAACGACACCAACCCCGCTCATTGGGGTATAGCCTCAATCGCATCTTTTAATTTCACCACCCCGTCGGTGAACGGCTTTGGGTTCTACGGCACTGGTATTGGCGATTTTTCCAGCAGTTGAACGTCCACCTTACCTACACCGATTCCACCACGGCAGATTTTCTGGTACCGCACATTGTCGATAGTTACAGTGCCCCTAACGATGTCATTTACTTCGGTGTCCTTGGTTCTAAGGGCATCAGCAGCATTAACCTTCAAAATGTGATGACGACTAGCCCGGTTGGTGCCTATGCCCGCCATGGGATTTGATAACTTTACTGTCGCCACCGTCCCCATCGCCCCCCAGCGCCCTGCTGCTGGGCAGCGGCCTGCTGGGCCTGGTGGGCCTGGGCTGGAGAAGAAGGAAAGCCAGCTAAACCAATTTACGGGTAGCAACCCGGCCCCGCGCCGTCTCCCGGCGCGGGGTTTTGATTTGGGTTCCGGGCTGCCGGGGCTGGGGGGCGCAAGCAGGCCCTGGCCACCGACTCCTCGAGCCGGGCCGACTTCAGGAACCAAAGCCTTCCGGCGCATTGCCGGGGGCTTTTTTTGGGGTCTGGACGGGCGTGAGGCCTGATCCGGACGGTTTTCCATTGATAATCTTCCCCCGCTGGTTTAATTATTAAAGACAACCCTTCTGAAGAAATTTCCGGAAAAAGGACCTCCCATGAAAATTCACGAATATCAGGCCAAAGATTTGCTGAAAAAGTTTAACGTGCCGGTGCCCCAGGGCGACGTGGCCACGACCTCCCGGGAAGCCCGGCAGGTGGCGGAAGCCTTGCCCGAAGGCCCCTTTGTGGTCAAGGCCCAGATCCACGCCGGGGGCCGGGGCAAAGGCGGGGGCATCAAGGTCGCCGCCACCCTGGAGGAAGTGGAGCAGATGGCCGACCAGATCCTGGGCATGACCCTGGTCACGCCCCAGACCGGCCCCGAAGGCAAGGTGGTCAACAAGGTCCTGGTGGAGCAGGCCCAGGACATCGCCCAGGAGCTCTACCTGGGGATGGTGGTGGACCGCGGTTCCGGGAAAGCCGGTGATCATGATGAGCGCCGAAGGCGGCATGGAGATCGAGGAGGTGGCGGCCCGGACCCCGGAGCGGATTTTTAAAGAGGCGGTGGACCCGGCCGCCGGCTTTTCCGCCTACCAGGCCCGGAACCTGGCCTTCGGGATCGGGCTTAATCCCACCCTGATCCGCCCGGCCACGAGTTTCATCGAGAATCTCTACCGCATGTTCGTCAGTCTGGACTGCTCCCTGGCGGAGATCAACCCCCTGGTGGTCACCAAGGGCGGGGCCATGCTGGCCCTGGACGCCAAGCTCAACCTGGACGACAACGCCATGTTCCGGCACCACGATCTGGCGGCCATGGAAGACCCGGACGAAATGGACCCCCTGGAGCACGAGGCCCGGAAGCACCATCTGAACTACATCCGCCTCACCGGCAACGTGGGGGCCATGGTGAACGGCGCCGGCCTGGCCATGGCCACCATGGACCTGATCAAGGCCGCCGGGGCCGAACCCGCCAACTTTCTGGACGTGGGCGGCGGGGCCTCGGCCGAAATGGTGGCCAACGGCTTCCGCATCATCCTGGGGGACCCCAATGTCAAAGGGGTGCTCATCAACATCTTCGGCGGCATCCTCCGGTGCGACGTCCTGGCCAACGGCGTGGTGGAGGCGGTGCAGCAGGTTAAGGTCAAGGTGCCCATCATCGTGCGCCTGGAAGGCACCAACGTGGAGCAGGGCCGGGAGATCCTGGCCAAATCCGGCCTCACCTTCACCGTGGCCACCGACATGCTGGACGCGGCGAAGCAAGTAGCGGCGCTGGTGGGGTAAGGTGGAAAAGGATTTGGGGGAGGGCCGGGAACTTTTCGTAAATTCCCTTTCCTCCCCCAACCCGCATAAAGAAAGCATATCCATGCATTGTCTATCGAAAATGCAACTTGAGACTTCTGAGCGAGCCCCCTCACCGGTCATTCTGAGGGGGCGAAGCGACCGCAGAATCTCATAACCACGAGTAAACACGGGATCATCCGCTTGGCTCAGGATGACAAAATTCCTGTTCGCAGGGCCCTCAATTTGCTGTAACCCCACCACCGCAGTCCTGCCCGGCATCAAGAGGTAAACCGATGGATAAGCCCAAATTCAACTTCGTCATTGACGCCGCGATGTTTCTCTGCCTGATGGCTATGGCCGGCCTGGGCTTCCTGATGAAATACTTCTTGCCTTCCGGGCGGGACGCCTGGGCCACATACGGGAGCAACCTGCAGTTCTCCTGGCTGGGCTGGGACCGGCACGATTGGGGCGATATTCACCTGTACCTGGCCTTCACCCTCCTGATCTTGCTCGTCTTGCATATCATCCTTCACTGGCGCCAAATCCTGGGCCTGTTCCACCGGATGGTCCCCGATCCCCGGCGGCGCTACCGGATCGCCTTGGTCTTCCTGATCCTCAGCCTGTTGCTGATCTATTTCCCCTTCCTGATCACCCCGGACAGCAAGGCGAAGGGCCGGGGCGGCCGCCGCTCCCAGGTGGGGGGCGCCGAGGGCCGGGTGGCGCTCAATGGTCCAGCCGGGGCCGGGGCCAACATCCTGGCCCGGGAGCAAAACCGGGGCGCCTCTTCCCATCTCCCCGGGGCCAGGCCGGGGGTTCTGATCAAATTGACCGAACGGGGATAACACTTCCCCTCACACCACGGTCTTATACGGAGAGGCCCCGGCAGGGGTAAATTCTCTCAAGAGAGGTTCGCGTTATGATGAAAAAATTGAGCCTGATGGCCGGCATGCTGGGGGTGCTGGCCTTACTGACGGCCCTCCTTACCCAGGCCCAACCGCAGGCGCCCGGCAGTCCCGGCGACCCCGAAAGCGGCCAAGCTTTACAATCCCCAGGCGGTGGTGACCCTGGCGGGGAAAGTGACGGCTATCAACCGCCGTGCCGCCAAAAAGGCCGGCAGACCCGAACGGGTGACCATGGTCCTCCAGACGGACCAGGGAGCCGTTAAGGTCCACCTGGGGCCCGCCGACTACTTCGACCAGCAGGCATTGAAGCTGGCCCCGGGGGACCAGGTGGAGGTCAAGGGCATTAAGGTCAGCCGCCTCAAGGCGCCTACGTTTGATCGCCGGCGAGGTGAGGAAGGGCGACCAGGTCCTGAAGCTGCGGGACGAGGCCACCGGGCGGCCTCTGTGGCTCAAGGGCAAGATGCGCAACAGGGGAACTTGATCTCCGGTCGCGTGGTTAATCAGGCGGTGGGGCAGGCCTGAGGCCTGCCCCTTTTTCCCTCCCCGAAGTTTTTTCTTATCCCTCCCCCACCCTGACCCTCTCCCGGGGCGAAATAAAGTATTGATAAAAATTGACCAATTTTGGGAGATATGCGAAACTTTAACGGCTTCAGGGTTACTACCGTTGTGGCCGGGGCCGACACTCTGGAGGATTTGTTCCGGTCATTTCTGGCCGCCTGAAACGAGATTTTCCCGTCAAAAAGAAATCATGCGGATAAAAGGTGACATATGAGCGTTCTGGTAAATAACGATACGAGGGTGGTGGTGCAGGGGATTACCGGCAAGGAAGGCTCGTTTCATGCCCGGGCCTGCGCCGAATACGGCACCAAGGTGGTGGCGGGGGTGACCCCGGGCAAGGGCGGCCAGAAGATGGACGAGGTTCCGGTGTTCAACACCGTGGCCCAGGCCGTGGCCGATACGGGGGCCAACACCTCCCTGATTTTCGTGCCCCCGGCCTTTGCCGCGGACGCCATCCTGGAGTCCGCCGCCGGGGGCGTCAAGGTGGCGGTGTGCATCACTGAAGGCATCCCCACCCTGGACATGGTCCGGGTGATGGCCGCGTTGAAGGATTCGGGCTGCCGCCTCATCGGGCCCAACTGCCCGGGGATCATCTCCCCGGGACAGGCCAAGGTAGGCATTATGCCCGGCCACATCCACCGGCCCGGCCCCATGGGCCTGGTCTCCCGGAGCGGCACCCTGACCTACGAAGCGGTGCATCAGCTCACCCTGCTGGGGATTGGCCAGAGCACCTGCGTGGGCATCGGCGGCGACCCGATTATCGGCACCAACTTCATCGATATGCTGCAACTCTTTGAGGCCGACCCCCAGACCGAGGGCATCGTGCTCATCGGCGAGATCGGCGGCACTGCCGAGGAGGAGGCCGCGGCCTTCATCGCGGCGAACGTGTCGAAGCCGGTGGTGAGCTTTATCGCCGGGCAGACCGCTCCGCCGGGCAAACGTATGGGTCATGCCGGGGCCATCATCTCCGGCGGCAGCGGCAAGGCATCCGACAAGATGGCCGCCCTCAGGAGCGCCGGGGTGACCGTGGTGGCCAATATCGGGGACCTGGGACAGGCGGCCAAGACTTTGATGGGGTAGGGCGGCTGAACCATGAAGATCCTGCTCCACATCTGCTGCGCCCCTTGTGCGGTGTATTCGTTGGAAAATCTATCCGCCTCGGGGCACCGGGTGCGGGGTTTTTTTTACAATCCCAACATTCACCCCTATCAGGAGTTCGCCCGCCGGATGGCCACCCTGGAAAGCTATGCGGCGAAGATCCGGCTCCCCATTATCTGGGACCGCAATTATCATCTGGAAGAGTTTTTGCGCGCTGTCGTCTTCCGGGAGCAGGATCGGTGCCGGTTTTGTTACTATCTGAGGCTCAAGGCCACGGCCCGGGTGGCCAGGGCCGGCAAGTTCGAGGCCTTCACTTCAACTCTCCTCTACAGCAAATTCCAGAATCACGAGGTGATTCGGGAGTTGGCGCAAGAGGTGGTGCGGGAGGTGGGGGTGCCGTTTTATTACGTCGACTTTCGCAAAGGATGGGCGGCAGGCATGGAGAAGTCGAAGAAGCTAGGGCTCTATAAGCAGCAATACTGCGGCTGCATCTTCAGTGAGCGGGATCGTTTCCTCAATCCCCCCAAGTCCGTCCGGGGAAAAGGACTTATCAGATAGTCAACCAGGGGCGGCGCCCACGAAGGTGGGACTGCTGTCATCCGGCGATTCTCAGCCCCACCTCAGTATCAACCGTCCCTGCCGACCCGGTCAACGGGCGTATTGCTGGGCCTTCTTAAAGCACTCCTGGGCTTCTTGCGTCTTGCCCCGGTCCTTGAGGAACTCTCCCAAAAAATGCCAGCCTTCGGCGTAGTCGGGTTTCAGAGCGACGGCCTTGCGCAGCTCGGCCTCCGCCTCGGTGAATTTGCCGGCCCGGGCCAGGGTGCTGCCCAGCAGGCTGTGGACCTCAGCCCAATCCGGCCTGATACCGAGGGCCTGGTGAAAGGCCCTGGCGGCGTCGGCCTCCCGGCCTTCTTGCGCCAGCAGGAGGCCGGATTTGTAATAATCCTGGGCCGCCCGCAAATTCGCAGCCTTAACCTTGTCGGCGCCGCTGTCGGCGAAACCCTGGACACTGGCACTCAGGGCCAGGCACATGATTACCAGCACTACTACCATCAACCGCTTCATAATTTCTCCTCCATCACGGGCAAGTTGAAAAGTCGCGAAAATTGGCCGAGGCGGGGCGGAGTGAGTGCCCCTCCCTGTCGGTGAGCATGCCTGGTGTTGAGGTCTCCCTCAAGAATCCGGTGCTGTGCCCCTTAGGCCAGGGGCCCCACGGCGGCCAGGTAGAGAGCCACCTCTTCTTTCTGGTCGACGCCAACGAGGCTCTCAATTTCCTCGTCGAAGAAGGCCCCCACCGGGCAGACCCCCAGGCCCAGGGCCGTGGCGGCCAGCATGAGATTCTGGCAGATGTGGCCGGCGTCCAGGAACAGGTAGCGCACGGCCCGCTCCCGGTATTTCCACCTGGCCCGGTTAAGCACCCCGGTCCAGATAAACACCGCCCCGGCTTCTGCCAGGAAGCTCTGGGAGAGTCCGGCGGCCGCCAGGGGCTGGCGGAAGTCGCCCGCGGCCAGCAATTCCAGGGCAAAATCCGGCACCTGAAAATGCCAGATCCCCGGTTCCACTCCTTCGACGCGATGCACGGCCAGGTAGGTTTCCACGGGGTACAGGGCCCCGGCCGAGGGTGAGGCCCTGAACTGATACCCCCCCATGGCCCCGGTGATCCCCTGGGTGGCCCAGAGCAGGGCGGCTACCTCCTCCCGGGTCAGGTCCCGGTCCAGGTAGTCGCGCTGGGAGCGCCGCTGGGCCAGGCACTGCCACAGGTCGGCCTCCCGGCGGCCGGATCCCGAGTCCAGGGGCAGGCGGGCGGCCGCGTCCGGGTATTCTTTGTAGAGGGGGGCCCGGGGATAGGCCAGGGACTTTTCCCCCATGCCCCGACGCTGGTAACGCGTCAATTCAAGGTAGCGGCGGGCAATGCCCTTTTCCGGCTGGTTCATGCTGCCCCCCCTTTAACCCGTTCTTCCCGGCGGGGGCGGTTTCTTTCGTAGATGATCTTCAGACCCTTCATGGTCAGGTAATCGTCCACCGTCTCGATGCTCCGGGTTTCCGAGGCGATGAGACAGGCCAGGCCGCCGGTGGCGATAACCCGGGGCCGGTCGCCCAGGGCCTCCTTGATGCGGCTGACGATGCCGTCCACCAAGCCGGCATAGCCGTAGATGATCCCGGCGTTCATGCTGCTGATGGTATCCTTGGCGATAACGCTCTTAGGTTTAGCGAAGATCTCCACCCGGGGCAGCTTGGAGGCCTTGAGGAAGAGAGCCTCGCACGAGATCATCACTCCCGGGGCGATCACCCCGCCCAGATACTCGCCCTGGCGGGACACCACGTCAAAGGTGGTGGCGGTGCCGAAGTCCACCACCACGACGGCGCCGTGGACCTGCTCGTAGGCTGCCACCGCGTTGACGATGCGGTCGGCCCCCACTTCCCGGGGATTGTCATAGTGAATGGGCATGCCGGTCTTGATGCCGGGGCCTACCCACAGGGGGTGGAGTTTCAAGTAACGCTGGGCGAAACCTTCCAGGGTGTTGTTCATGGGGGGGACGACGCAGGAGATTATCAGGTCGGTGCCCGGTTCCAGGGTCAGATCTTGGGCCTGAAAGAGGTTCCGCAGCAGAATACCGAACTCGTCCACGGTGGCCTCTTTCTCGGTCCGGATACGCCAGTCGCTCAAGATTTTGTCATCCTGATAGACCCCGATCACCGTGTTGGTATTCCCCACATCCATCACCAGCAGCATGGGCGTGCCTCCGTCTCAGTTCAACAGGGTTTTCAGCCCCTGGGCCAGATCCTGGGCCACCTGGCGGATCAGCGACTCGTCCTCACCTTCGGCCATGACGCGCAGCTTGGGTTCAGTCCCGGAGTAGCGCACCAGCAGCCTCCCCCTGGCCCCGAGGCGTTTTTCGGCCTCGTGGATGGCATGGCGGGCCTGGGGCAGGGTTTTCAGGTCCGTTCTCTCCTTGACCGCGACGTTGATGAGGATCTGGGGACATTTCTGGAGGAAGGCGGCCAGTTCGGCCAGGGGTTTGTTCTTCCTGAGCATCACGGACAGCACCCTGAGGGCCGTGAGAATGCCGTCGCCGGTGGTGGTGTAATTCAGGAAGAGCACGTGACCGGACTGCTCGCCCCCTAAGTTATAGCCGCCCTTGAGCATGGCTTCCACCACGTAGCGGTCACCCACGGGAGCCCGGAGGAGGCGGATGCCCCGGGCCTTCAGGGCCAGTTCCAGACCCAGGTTGGACATGACGGTGCCCACCACGGTCTTGCGCCGCAAGGTCTCCCGTTCCAGCATATCCTGGGCGCAGATCCCCAACATGTGGTCGCCGTCCACGATCTCTCCCAAGTGGTCCACCATCATGACGCGGTCGCCGTCCCCGTCAAAGGCGATGCCCAGGTCGGCCCCATGGCGTTTTACCAGGATGGCCATGGTCTCCGGAGAGGTGGCGCCGCACTTGTGATTGATGTTTCTGCCGTTGGGCCTGACCCCCATGGGGATCACCTCGGCCCCCAATTCGGTGAAGATCTCCGGGGCGATGCGGTAGGTGGCGCCGTGGGCGCAGTCCACCACGATCTTCAGCCCGTCCAGTTCCATTTCCTTGGGGAAGGTGCTTTTCAGAAACGAAATGTAGCGTCCCCGGGCGTCGTCGAGGCGGAAGGCCTGGCCCACTTCGGTGGCGGTGGGACAGGCCCCCTCCACCTCAGGTTGGGTCATCAGGGCCTCGATCCGAGCCTCCAACTCGTCCGGGAGCTTGAAGCCGTTGCCGGAAAAGAACTTGATGCCGTTGTCCTGGTAGGGATTGTGGGAGGCGGAAATGACCACCCCGGCGTCGGCCCGCATAGAGGAGGTAATGTGGGCGATTCCGGGGGTGGGAAACGGCCCCAGCAGCACGGCGTCCACCCCCATGGAGCAGATGCCCGCCACCGTGGCGTATTCCAGGAGATACCCCGAGACCCGGGTGTCCTTGCCCACAACGATGCGGTGCCGGCCCGATCCGAACTTGATGACATAGGCCAGGGCCCGGCCTAATTGCAGGGCCACCTCGGCGGTCATGGGGTAGACATTGGCTACCCCCCGTACGCCGTCGGTGCCAAAAAGTTTGCGTGTGTCCGTCATGCTTGAGTAGCTCCAATCAACTCAGAGTCATCCTTAACAGCCGATGCCCATTTTCTACCACAATTTGCGGTAAATATCACTACCCGGGGCCAGGATGGGAGTGGAATCACGGGGCGCCACCGGAGCCCCGTAGGGCGGGAAAGCGAAGCGCATCCCGCCTTTCGCAGCATTCTATCTCCAGACACCGATCGGGCAAAATGACGAAGGCCCCTACCGTGAACGGTCGGCGTTGGCGGGCCGCCATAAGCAACGCCCGGAGATGGTCAAAGTGTTCGGTTAAGAGTTTCCGACGGCGTTCCAGGGGCCTGACCGTGAAAAAGAACATGCATCTAAAACCAAGGCGCGGAGGTATTGTGACATGATTTAGTTTCACTCCATTACTGAAGGCGGGAGGCGCTTCGCTTTCCCGCCCTACGGCTACTGCGACGCGTCAGGATGTTGTTAAGGGCGGCAATGAGGCATCCGGGCCTCAGTCCGCCGCCTCCTGCCAGCTGATGCATTGAACCGGACACTGATCGATGGCCAGTTGGACCTGGTCTTCCGGGGCCCCCGTGGGGTTGATGACCTCGGAATATCCCAAAGCCTCATTGAGGCGGAACACCTCGGGACAGACCTCTGCGCAGTTGCCGCAGGCGATGCAGACCTCGGCGTCGATCACCGGGATTTTGGTTGCCATGTTTCAATCCTCTTTTGGCTGGTGATAAGCATGTCAAGTTGAGACCGCTGCGCAAGTCCCCACTGCCGTCTTGCTGAGGGGGCGGTGCGATGGAAGATGGCCTTTCGCAGAGTCCCGCAATCAATCGGATAACTTACGTAGGGGCGGACCTGTGTGTCCGCCCTCAAGCCGGGGGTACAGCCTAAATGCGCTCCCCCCCATAATGAGTACCCATCCGGAAAGTCCTTCTGGTCCTCCCCGGCGCCTCAAATGGGCGGGGCGATGGTGACCAGGAGGCGTAAATCGGTCTTGGCCCTCAGCCCATGGGGTTCAGCGATGTCAGAGATGACCACATCCCCCGGTTTGGCCGGAAAGGAGGCGCCATCCTTACCCAGAAACTCCCCTTCCCCGGCGATGATCACCAAACTCAGTTGACCTTCGATGTCGTGGGAGTGGACCGGCAGTTCCTGACCGGCTTTGAAATTAAAATTGATGATCTTAAAATAAGGAGAGTCATGCACCAGCAACTTTTTTAAGCCTTTGTCGCCAAACTCCCCGGCCTCATAGAGATTGATCTTTTTCATCATGACTCCTCATTATCGTGGTACGCAGTTAGCTCCGGCCTATTCCGGTTCGTCGGCCCAATGGATACAGTTCACCGGGCAGGCCTCCACCGCCTCCTGGATCTTGGCCGTCGGCGCGCCCGAGGGGTTCATGACCTGGGCGAATCCCAGGGTCTCGTTGACGGTAAAGACCTCGGGGCAGATTTCTTCGCAGGCGCCGCAGGCAATGCAGTCATCTTCCGCCACGTAAGGGACATGGTCCGCCAATAGTATTTCTCCCTATCTGTCGATCTCACACGAGTTAAACAACCTGGGGCGCATCAGCCGTTGGCGGCCTCGGCCGCGGACACGAGGCGCGGGCCGGACTCCTGGAGCGCCATCTCGACCCGGAAAGTCCCGCCCTCGGTATCTTTCTTGAGGGAGAAGCCCAGGCGTTTCACCATTTCCAGCATCGGCTGGTTCTGGGCCAGGACGTCGCCGGTGAGGAGTTTCACCCCCTGCTCCCGGGCGATCCCGGTGATCCGTTCCACCAGCTTGGGGCCCAGACCTTTGCCCTGCCAGGGGTCGGCGATAATCACCGCAAATTCGGCGGTGGACCGGTCCGCGGCCATGACCATGCGGCTCACTCCCATCATGACCTCAGGACCCGGCGGCAGGCCGATAGCCATCAGGCCCAGTTCCCGGTCGTAATCGTTCTGGGTGAAGCGGACGAGCATTTCATGGGTCCACTTCTTGATCAGCTTGAAATAGCGGAAGTAAATGGTTTCCTCCGAACATTTGCCGAGAAAGTCGGACACCAGGGGTTCGTCTTCGGGTTTCATGGGTCTCAACAATACCGGGGTGCCGTCCCGGAGCATCCAGTCGCTTTCAAACTGGTTGGGATAGGGGGCGATGATGAGATGGCGGGGAGCCGGCACCTCGGTGGGCTCGACGATCAGGCGGGCATCCACCGCCATAAATCCCCCCTTGACGGCCAGAAGAGGGTTGACATCCAGCTCCACGATCTCCGGGAAATCCGTGACCAGTTGGGAAATCCGCACCAGGATCTCGGCCAGCTGATCCAGGTTGGACGGCGGCAGGTTGCGGTAGCCTTTCAGCACCCGGGACACCCGGGTCTTGTCAATCAGCCGCCGGGCCAGGAGCAGGTTTAAGGGCGGTAGATCCACGGCCGAGTCCTCCAGGACCTCGGTGAATACCCCGCCGGCCCCGAAGAGGATGAGAGGGCCGAAATCCGGGTCCCGTTTGCTGCCGACGATGAGTTCGCAGATGGCTTTCTGCTCCTGGGTCTGGACCGTCACCCCCAGCAGGTTGGCTTCTGGTTTGTCGGTCTTGACCGCAGTGATAATTTCTTCGTACGCGGCTTTGACTTCGACTTCGTTGTGGAGATTGAAGCGCATCCCGTCCACCTCGGACTTGTGGCTGATATCCGGAGAATTAATCTTCAGGGCCACGGGGAAGCCGAGCATCGATGCCACCGTGACGGCGTCGGCGGCGGAGGACGCCGCCACGGTGGGATTCACCGGGATGCCGTAGGCGCTCAAGATGGCCTTGGATTCCAGTTCGGTCAGCACGCCCCCCTGGCGCTCCAGGCATTGGGCCAGAAAGGTTCGGGCCTGCCGGGTATTGACGCTCAGTTCCTGGGTCAGCCGGGGCGGGGTGTCCTGGAGGAGTTCCAGGTGGCGGGAGTAGAAATACATCTCCATGAAGGTGTCCACCGCCTGCTCCGGGGTTTCGAAGGTGGGGATGCCGGCGGCATTGAGGATCTGGCGTCCCTCCTCCACGTCATCGCCCCCCATCCACACCGCAAAGACCGGCCGGCCCTGACCCTGGATCTCGGGCGCCAGGGCCCGGGCCACCCCCGTGGGATCGGTCATGGCCTGGGGAGACAGAATGATCACCAGGCCCGAGAGTTCCGGGGCCGCCATGGCCGCCTGGACTGCCCAGAGATAGCGTTCCGGCGGAGCGTCGCCCAGGATGTCGATGGGATTATTCCGGCTCCAATAGGGCGGCAAGAATTCATCCAACTGTTCCAGGGTTTCCGGGGACAGGATGGCGGGTTCCATCTTCCAGCGCCCCAGGGCGTCCACCGCCATGACCCCCGGGCCGCCGGCATTGCTGATGATCCCCAGATTACTGCCGGCGGGGCGCTTTACCTTCCCCAGGGCCTCGGCGCAGTCGAAGAGCTGGCCGATGGTATCCACCCGGATGATCCCGGCCCGGCGGAAGGCGGCATTGTAAGCCCGGTCCGCCCCGGCCATGGCCCCGGTGTGAGAGGCCGCGGCCATGGCCCCGGCCCGGCTCCGCCCGGCTTTAATAATGATGATGGGTTTGACGCGGGACACGGAACGGGCCGCGCTCATAAACTTGCGGTGCTGGGTCAGGTTCTCCATGTAGATGACGATGCTCTTGGCCTTCTCTTCGTTGCCCAGGTAATCGATCAGGTCGCCGAAATCCACGTCGGCCATGGACCCCACGCTGATGAAGTGGCTGAAGCCGATTTTCTTGGGGATGGCCCACCCGAGGATGGAACTGCACAGGGCGCCGCTCTGGGAGATGAAGGCCAGGTTGCCCGGGTGGGCGCAATGGGGCGCAAAGCTGGCGTGCAATTTGGACGACGGACAGAGGATACCCAGGCAGTTGGGCCCCAGGTAGCGGATCCCGGCGTTTTGAGCCTCGGTCTTGATGGCGGCTTCGATTTCCTTGCCCCGCAATCCCGCTTCCTTGCCGCCGGCGGAAATGATGACGGCGGCGCCGATGCCGGCCTGGCCGCACTCCCGCATGGCGCTGGGCACGTCCCGGATGGGGATGGCGATGACGGCCAGATCGATGGGCTCCTTGACCTCAGTGACCAGGGGATAGGCCGGCAGCCCCTGAATTTCCTGATACTTGCGGTTAACCGGGTAAATCTTGCCTGGAAAGCCATCCCGGAGGAGATTGTGCACCAGGGCCTGCCCGATAGTCTTTTCCTTTTCGCTGGCGCCGATCACCGCCACTGATTCCGGTTTGAAAAATGCATCCAGAGAAGATTTAAGCATGGGGTCATCCTTTGCCGTCCGGCAGAGTCAAGGGTAAGGTTGGGGGCCGCCCTCGGGACGGTTGGCCGCCGCCGTAAAAAACGGTCACCCGGTGGCTCAACGCCCCGGTGCGCCCCCGGCCGTATCGGGACAGGGCCGGAGAAACCCGGTGGGGTAAAGACTCCCAATCTTCCCGGGCCCCGGTGGCGCCGCCGCCGGCTTCCCCTATCAGCATAAGATAATGCAGAAAATCCGTTTGGCAAAGGGGCGCCACGGATTGTCCCGGGGGGGGCCAGGCATAGAGCACCACCTGGGGCCGCAATTCCCGGGCCGCAGTGAGAGCGTCGGTCGCCTCCACCCCGGCAAAGACCGGCAGGCCCGAGACGAACTCGCCG
Organism: uncultured delta proteobacterium; assembly: GCA_963747645.1. Taxonomy (GTDB): domain Bacteria; phylum Desulfobacterota; class Desulfobaccia; order Desulfobaccales; family 0-14-0-80-60-11; genus 0-14-0-80-60-11. The sequence goes on from CAVVFW010000013.1 coordinate 86,047, forward strand.
TCGCCGGTGTCCACGGCCCGGAACCTGATGCCCGCGGCGGCGCACAGCGGCGTCAGGGCCGCGGTGAGGTAGCCCCGGCCGGCCCCCGCCTCCAGGAGCCGGGTCACCCCCAGGAGTTTAAGGTAGCGCATCAGGGTCTGCACCCACTCCCGGGACGGGAAGAAATAGACCCCGGTGGCCTGGGACAGGGCCATGAGCCAGGCTGCCTCGTCTGGGACCCCAGCGGCAAGCTCTCGCCAGCGGGCCTCGGGGAGGAGATGGGCCAGCGGGCCTTCCCCCGGGCCCGGCAGGCGTACCAGGTCCCGGGCCCGGCGCTCAAAGGCGCGGTGCTCCCGGAAGCTGTGGCCGGATGGCATGGTTGGCAACAAGATCGGCTCCGGTAAAAGGTTTAGCCCGGGGCTCCCATCTGGAGACCACGGAGACGCCAATCAACTCAAGGCGCCGATGGCGGCCGGGGACGGCCCATCAAGGCCGACAAAATATTACTCCGGAATGAGGTTTGCGCCCAGGCAATATCAATCCCTGGTCGAGAATTTGGTTGAAAATTGTGGTGGGCCGCAACCGGGCTAATCAAATCCTAACCATTAAGGCGCGTAAATAAAGGCCCGGCAGGTTTTGACTTGAAGTTTCTCACATTTTAGCAATAATAGGTATGATCCTGCCAAGTGGTTCCCAGGGTTAAATTCGCGCTAAAATTCATCTGTCGAAGCCATGCCGAATCCTCTACAGGCATTGAGAGAGCCCCAGGGCTCACGCCCTGCCACACCCGGGGCAGCGCCGCGGGGCGCCGCCGTCCTGGCCCAGGCGCCGGCTGGCGGCCGCCGGGCGGCGCCGGTGGCCAGGATGGGCCTGGACCGCGGTCCTCCTGGTTCTCCTGGGCGTCCTCCTGGGGACCGGCGGCTGCAACTCCGCTTCCGATCCCACCAGCCGCCCCTTGTGCATCGCCGGCTCCACCTCGGTGCAGCCCTTCGCGGAAAAATTGGCGGAGATCTTCATGCAACGACACCCCGGGGCCCGCATCGATGTCCAGGGCGGCGGCTCCAGCGCCGGCATCTATGCCGCCACCCAGGGGGCTGCCGACCTGGGGGCCTCGTCCCGGGAACTGCTGGGAAAGGAAAAACAACTCGTCGAGATCCCCATCGCCTTTGACGGCATCGCGGTGATCGTCCACCCCAGCAATCCCCTGACCACCATCACCCTGGCGGAGATCCGGCAGATCTTCGGCGGGGCCGTGAACAACTGGAGCTTCCTCAAGTTGCCGCCCCATGCCATCGACCTGATCACCCGGGAAGAGGGCTCCGGCACCCGGGAGGCCTTCGAACACCTGGTCATGGGCAAAGGGGAAATCACTCCTGCCGCCCTGGTCCAGGACTCCAACGGCTCGGTGCGGGAGATCGTCGCCGGCGACCCCTACTCGATAGGCTACATCTCCGCCGGCCTGGTGGATGACCGGGTCAAGGCCCTGGCCATCGACGGCGTTCTCCCCACCCCGGACAACATCAAAAACCATACCTATAAACTGACGCGCCGCTTTCTCCTGGTGGCCCGGGCCGCGCCCGCCGGCCCCTGCAAGGACTTCGTGGACTTCGTCCTGGGCCCCGATGGCCAGGGTATCCTCGAGGCCGAAGGTCTGGTGGGGGTGAAGTAATGCACCGGGAGAAATTCATCGAGCGCGTCCTGTTGCTCCTGGCCCTGTCTTCCATCGGCTCTCTCGCCCTCATCACCATCTTTATCTTCATGGAGGGCTTCCCGCTCATCCTCTCGGCCGGGCTGAAGAACTTCATCCTGTCCAGCCACTGGGCCCCCACCAAGGGTCACTTCGGCATCCTGGCCATGATCATCTCCTCCGTCCTGGTCACCCTGGGGGCCATGGTCATCGGCGTGCCCCTGGGCCTGTCCTGCGCCATCGTGCTGGCGGAGTTTTCCCCGAAGCGCCTGAAAATGGTGTTGAAGCCCACCCTGGAACTCCTGGCCGGGATTCCCTCGGTGGTGTATGGCTTTCTGGGGGTCGTCTGGCTGGTGCCCCTGATCCGCAACCATCTGGGGGGCCCCGGGCTGTCGCTGTTGGCCGCGTCCATCATCCTGGGCATCATGATCCTGCCCACGGTCATCAGCATCTCCATCGACGCCCTCACCGCGGTGCCGGACCTCTACCGGGACGGCTCCCTGGCCCTGGGGGCCACCCGGTGGCAGACGGTTCGCCGGGTGGTGCTGCCCGCGGCCTCCTCCGGCATCATCACCGCGATTATTCTGGGGATGGGCCGGGCCATCGGCGAGACCATGGCGGTGATCATGGTGGCGGGCAACGCCCTCCAGATCCCCACCTCCATTCTGGACCCGGTGCGCACCCTGACCAGCAATATCGCCCTGGAGTTGGGCTACGCCGCCGGCCGCCACCGGGAGGCCCTGTTCGCCACCGGCATCGTGCTGTTCATCATCATCATGATCCTGAACCTGAGCGCCACTCTCATCACCCGGCGGAGGTAGGCAAGACGGTTTTCAGTTCTCAGTTTTCAGTTTGCGGTAAAGAAGAAATCGGCATATTAAATGATAAGTAGTTAAATTAATGTATAAAAATAAAATGGTATAAGTCAGTGCGACTCGATCCCCATCTCAGCCAACGCCTGGTAAAGATTCTCCTCTGGACCCTTACCGGGTTTACTCTGCTGATCCTCATCTTTATCATTGCGGATATTGCCGTGAAGGGCCTGCCCCAGGTCACCCCGGCGTTTCTCTCCCAGGATTCCACCGACATGGGCCGGGCCGGCGGCATCTTTCCCACTATTGTGGCCACTGCCTATATCACCCTGCTGGCCATTGTGCTGGCCTCGCCCCTGGGAGTGGGGACCGCCATTTACCTGACGGAATACACCCGGGAGGGCTGGGCCACCCGGATCATCCGCTTCGGGTCCGAATGCCTGGCGGGGGTGCCCTCCATCATCCTGGGGCTGTTCGGCTTCGTGCTGTTCGTCTTGAAGCTGGGGTTCGGCTGGTCGGTGCTGTCCGGCGGCCTCACCCTGGCCATCATGGTGCTGCCCATCATCATCCGCACCTCGGAGGAGGCCATCAAGGCGGTGCCCCAGGATTACCGCACCGCCTGTTATTCCCTGGGCATGAGCCAGTGGCAGACCGTCACCCGCATCGTGCTGCCCAGCGCCTTGCCGGGGATCACCACCGGCATCATGCTGAGCATCGGCCGGTCCCTGGGGGAGACCGCGGTGCTGCTGTTCACCGCCGGGGCGGCGCTCCGCACCCCCGTGTCGGTGTTCGATTCGGGCCGCACCATGGCGGTGCATTTTTACATCCTGGCCCGGGAGGGCATTTCCATGCCCAACGCCTACGGCACCGCCGCGGTTTTGGTCATTTCCATCCTGTTGATCAATATCGTGGCCTACACCCTGATGCAGCGGCTGATGAAGAGGTATTCGTGAGGGTCAAGAGTATTAGATATAGTGGCGGCCCGTGGCCGCCATGAATCGGCGTGCACGGCACGCCCTATATTAACGCTGATAGCTGCTATGACCGAAGACGCTCAGACTAAAATCCGGATCGAGGACCTGTCCTGCTTCTACGGCGATTTCCCGGCCCTGGATAAGGTCACCCTGGGCATCCGGCCCAACGAGGTTTTCGGTCTCATGGGGCCATCCAAGAGCGGCAAGTCCACCCTCCTCCGGGTGTTGAACCGCATGTGCGACCTCATTGTCGGGGTTCGGTTGACGGGTGGCGCCTGGCTGGACGGGGAAGATATCCTGGCCCCGGACTGTGATGTGGTGGGATTGCGCCGGCGGGTGGGGTTGGTCCTCAGCCGGCCGACGCCGCTGCCCCGGTCCATTTACGAAAACCTGGCCCTGGCCCCCCGCCTGGCCGGGAAAAAGGGCCGGGGGACGCTGGACGAAGTGGTGGAGACCAGCCTCAAGGCGGCGCAGCTCTGGGGCGAAGTCAAGGACCGGCTCGGGGATTCGGCCTTAAAACTCTCGGGCGGCCAGCAGCAGCGCCTGTGTCTGGCCCGCACCCTGGCCATGGAGCCCGAAGTGATCCTGCTGGACGAGCCCACCAGCGGCCTGGACCCCATTTCCACCGCCAAAATCGAGGCGACCTTGCTTGAGCTGAAAAATGATTATACTATCGTCCTGGTGAGCAACAATACCAAGCAGATCGCCCGGGCCACCGACCGGGTGGCTTTTCTGCTCATGAGCCAGATCATTGAGATCGGGGACACCAAGCAGGTCTTCACCGTCCCCGGCAACCAAAAGACCGATGACTATATTTCCGGCCGCTTCGGATAACGACACTCCAACTCCGGACATCATCGTGCTCCGGGGCCTCAATCTGTTCTACGGGACTTTTCAGGCCCTGCAGCATATTGACGCCACCTTTCCCCGGCAGGCCATCACCGCGCTGATCGGGCCCTCGGGCTGCGGCAAGTCCACCCTGCTCCGCACCCTCAACCGCATGAACGACCTCATCGAGGGGGTGAGGATTGAGGGCCAGGTCCTCATCGACGGCCAGGACATCTTCGGCCCCGACGTGGTCCTCACCGAGCTGCGGAAAAAGGTGGGCATGGTCTTCCAGCGCCCCAATCCCTTTCCCCTGTCCATCTACGACAACGTGGTCTATGGCCCCCGCCTCCACGGGGAGCCCAAAAAAGCCGAACTGGATGAGATCCTGGAACGCACCCTCACCGCGGTGGAAATGTGGGACGAAGTCAAGGACCGCCTCAAGACCCCGGCCCTTTCCCTGACGGAAGAGCAGCAGCAGCGCCTGTGCATCGCCCGGGTGTTGGCGGTGGAACCGGAAATCCTGCTCATGGACGAACCCTGCTCGGCCCTGGACCCCATAGCCACCCTGAGGATCGAGGAGCTCATGCAGGAGCTCAAGCGCGACTACACCATCATCATCGTCACCCACAACATGCAGCAGGCGGCCCGGGCCTCGGACCTCTCCGGCTTTATGTACCTGGGGGAACTCATCGAAATCGGGCCCGACTACGCATTATGTAACATATGCGCAGGCGGCCCGGGCCTCGGACCTCTCGGGTTTCATGTACCTGGGGGAACTCATCGAAATCGGCCCCACGCGAGATCTTCACCCGGCCCAAGGACTCCCGGACCGAGGACTACATCACGGGAAAATACGGGTGAGGCAATAATCCCGGTCCTGGTGCCCCGCTGACCCGCTCCCAGATCAAATTTCGAAAGTTGCGAGAAAACTGCTTAACCTTTTCCCGCCGACGGTCTTCTAATTCAACAACCCTGGCTTGCAAAATTCTTTCGGGAGGGAAGACAAATGAACCTGAACAGATGGTTGAGCGTTATCGTGATGCTGGGTCTTATCCTAGTCTTAAGCCCCCTGGGCGCCCAAGCGGACCCCTATCCACCTTTTAAGCATCACAAGAAATAGCACCGACCCCATGGGAAGGCCAATGGGTGGCATGGCGGCCGGCCGTATGGGTATGACCGCTACCAGCAGCAATTCCGGCGCTCCTGTGGGGGGCAGCACCATCCCCGTTCCTATGTGCAGCAAGTTTACACCGGACCGCCGCAGGTCGCCTATGTCGCGCCCGTTGCCCCCATCATTGGCATTCAGCAAATCCCGCAACCCCAACCCATGTACTCTCAGCCGGGACCTCCGGGCTTCCACGGCCAAATCAACTTCTGAGCCAGGGAAGATCGCCGTCATCACCGGCAAGGGAGTAGGGAGTAAAGAAGTCGCGTGGGGAGGTGAAAGCATCGGCTTTTCGCCTCCCTCGCGGCTATTTACTTTGCCAGGCCGGCCAGCACCAGGGCGGCTAACACCACCACCGCGATAACCATCCGGGCGTTCCGGGCGCGCTTGACGGCCTGGGCCGAGACCTGCTCCGCCGATAAGGGCGGGCAATAAAAGTTAAGCGGGCAGGGGTTAGGCTGCCGCGGGGATCGGTCCTCCGGCCGAGGCCGGGCCACGGGGGCAGCGGGGAGAGGGGAAGGGGAGAGGCCGGCCAACCCGGACCTCTCCCGGCCCCCTCAGGCCTTGGGGTTTAAATGCTCCAGCACTTTGGCGATGGCGCTGATGTCCTCATCGCCCCAGCCCTGGGCCACTCCTATCCGGTAGAGGTGCATCAGCATCTGGCCCACGGGCACCGGGGCCCCCAGCTCAAAGGCCGTGTCCACGACGAACCGGCAATCCTTGGCCAGGTGTTTCAGGGGAAAAGCCACGGGGTAGTGGTTGGCCTTGATCAGCGGCGCCTTCACCTGGAACATGGGGCTGTTCATGGCCCCGGAGAAGGCCGTCTCGAGCATGGCATCCAGATCCAGGCCGCCCAGTTTGCCGAAGTTCAGGGCCTCGGCGAAGCCTTCCATCATCACGGCCAGGAGCAGGTTGATGAACATCTTCATCATGGAGCCCTGCCCGGCGGCGCCGCAATAGACCACTTTTTTCCCCATGGCCAGGAAGACCGGTTCCAGCGCCGTCACCTGATCCCGGGGGCCGGCGGCCAGGATGACCAGGGCGCCGTCCTCGGCCGGCTTCTTGGTGCCGGAGACCGGGGCGTCGATGAAGGTGACGCCGGTGGGTTCCAACTCCCGGGCCAGTTCCCGGGTGTAGCCCGGGGGCACCGAGCTCATGTTGATGAAGACCTTGCTGTGGTTGAAGGCCCCGCCGGCCCCGTCCGGTCCCCACAGGAGGTCGCCTAAGGCCTCGGGCCCGGTCACCATGGCGATGACGACGTCCGCATCCCGGGCCAGGGTCTTGGGGTTGGAGGCCAGGCTGGCCCCCTGCTTCACCAGGGGTTCGGCCTTCTCGGGGCTGCGGTTGTAAACCACGACCGCGTAGCCGGCCTTCAGGAGGTTGGCGGCCATGGCAGTCCCCATGATGCCCAGGCCCATAAATCCGATTTTTGGTTGCATCGACGCTATCTCCTTACTTATGAAAGTGATATTCCGGCCTGCCTTTTGACCTCAGGCGAGGTCGCCACCAGGGGGACGAGATCCGCCGGCCGCTCAGGCCCGGGGCCGCAGCTGGCGGCACCGAAAAGCCGCCTCCCGGACCAGCAAGCCGTCTTTAAGGTGACCCCAACTCGGCTTGCCGAACTCGGGAGTTAAGACCTGCTCCCCTTCCCGCACCAGGCTTTCTTCCCTCACCTCCAGGGAGGCGGTGAAAATTCGCCGGTAGTCCCCGAGACGCAATTTATTGAGGGAATTGTCGGCGGGATAGCGATTCCCCCGGAGATGGTCCCAGGGAGGGACTTGGGTCGACGGCCATCTCCGGGGGTCGATCCGGTCGTCATTCAGGGAGAATTATAACAAATGATCGGGCCTTGTCGTAAATTTGCTTGCCAGAATTTTCCAAATCTCTACAAAGGAAGGAAACGCGGGCCTCTGGCGGGCAATTTCCCGGGGTCCGGCCCGGCAGGAAAATAACGGCAAACCATGCCGCAGGAGGGACTTCCCATGGCAAAACTCAGCAGCAATGATGCGGCCCCGGACTTTGCGCTGCCCGATCAGCACGGCCGGACGGTCAGGTTGGCGGATTTTGGCGGGGGCAGGCTCCTGATCTACTTCTACCCCAAGGCCGACACCCCGGGGTGTACCCGGCAGGCGTGCAGTATCAGGGACGCCCGGGAGGAGTTGCAGGACCTGGGCCTGGCGGTGGTGGGCATCAGCCCCGATCAACCGGCCCGGCAGCAGAAGTTCGACGACAAGTACGGGCTTAAACTTCCCCCTCCTGGCGGACCCGGACCACCGGGTGGCGGAGGCCTACGGCGCCTGGGGCGAGAAGACCTCATACGGGAAAAAAAGTACTGGGGATCATCCGCTCGTCGTTTTTGATCGATGCGGCGGGGAAGATCGTGGCGGCCTGGTACGGGGTCAAACCGGAAGACACGGTGCCCAAGGCCGAGAAGGCGTTCGCGGGGGTTGATCTCGAGTTGTGTTCAATGAACTATTTTATAGCTGGAGGCCAAAGCCCCCGCTTGCACAGGCGAGACGCCTGTGCCACCTGTTTGATGGCGAATTGAGACCCCCGCGAAAGTGCTCTAATCTGTCATTCTTAGGGAGCGGAGCAACCGAAGAATCTCATAAGTACAAGTGGAAATGGTGCGCAGTGCCCACCCTGATATGGTTGAAAGTTGTCAAGTCGGCGCGGACTCCCTTGGTTGTTTTTGTTAAGCCGCGAGATGATTCTCAGGCCCCAGCGGGGCGGGACGCTTTAGCGACGTTGGATCACTCTGATATACGCGGGTTGATTACCGCCTGACCTGGCTTCGTCATGGAGCTGCCTCTGTCTACGTACGGGAGTTTCAGCCTGGGCCTATTCCCTTAGGGTGAACGAGGGCTCTCCTTACCGTGGTCGCACCCCGCTGGGGCCGGAGAATTTTTTTAATTTTTTTCTTTAACTGCGCCTTTGCTTTTGTTTTTTAAAAGCCGTTAGCGGCTCCACAGCCCGGCCGATGGCCCAGATATAAGCCGCCAGTTCCCGGGCGATGGCGGTGACAATGGTGTTCTTATGCTTGCCCCGGGCCAGGAAGCGACGATACCGGGCGCAGAGGCGGAGTTGGGCCTGCCTCAAATGTGTCGGATCTTCTCCGGCAGGCCCTCCTGGCGCTGGAGCAAGGGCCGGGTGATCCGGGTCTCGCAAGGATGGGCCCAAGCCGCCTCCACCAGGACCCGGCGGGCATGACCATTGCCGGTTTTGGTGATGCGGCCCCGGCGCACCGAGGCGCCGCTGGAGTGTTCGGAAGGTACCAGCCCCAGATAGGCCATGAGTTCCTTGGGGTTGTTAAAGCGGCTCAGGTCCCCCAATTCGGCGACCATGGTGGCCGCCACGATGAGCGAGACCCCACGCAGGGCCTGGTAGGCGGCAACAAAGGGCGCCCGGCGCCATTGCGGCAGAAGCTCTTGGATTTGCCCGGTGAGGCGCTGCACCCGGGCGCTGGCCTGGCGCACCGCGTCCAGGTATTCCTGGAGGACGATCTGCTGGGCCGGGTGCTCCATCAACTGTTGGTCCAGCCAGCGCCAGTGGCCCCCGGGCCCCAGGTGGTCTTGCCGGGATAGCGGCGGCCGTGGCGCGGCAGCAAGGCGGCGGTGCGCTGCTTGGCCCGGCGCTCCACGCTGACGGCGTCTTCCCGGGCCCGGGTCAGGTCCCGCATGGCCTCGTCATCGGCATCGGGCACCGTGACCGAAGTCAGCTCCCCGGCCCGGAACAGCCGGGCCAGAGACAAGGCGTCCCGGCGGTCGCATTTGATGCGGTCGCCGGGGCGACGGGGGATGAGGCCGAGGGGGCCGCCACCAGGCAGGGCCAGCCCCGGGCGGTCAGGTGGCGGTAGACCACGTAGCCGCAGGGACCGGCCTCGTAGGCGAACCGCAGCTGCGCCCCGGTGGGCCAGAACTTGCGGATCACCCGATCCAGGGAGTCCAGGTCGCCGCCGATTTGCCCGTAAAACCGCACCTCGGCGCCGGGACCGGCCTCGGCAATGGCTACATCCATGGACATTTTATGGACATCCAACCCCACATACAGTACACTTTTTCCCATGGCCTGCCTCCTTGGTTGTGGCTCTGTGCTGTTAGTCATTCAAGCTCACAGCTTAACCCACGTTTACAGTTAGCAGGCCTTTAACTTTTAACCATTATGTCTACACTTTTTTCTCCCAGATGCCCGGGATGGCCCCGCCGCAGTAGGCGCAGTTGCCGCCCTTAAGGTGGGTCTCGCCGATCTTGTAGCCCTGGCGGGCGATGATCATTTTCCCGCAGTGATGGCAGAAGGTATTTTCGGCCTCATGCCCCGGCAGGTTGCCGATATAGACATACTTGAGGCCCGCCTTCCGGGCCAGGTCCCGGGCCCGCTCCAGGGTGCACACCGGGGTGGGATAATGATTCAGCATCTTGTAGAGGGGGTAAAACCGGGAAAGTGCAGGGGCGTCAGGGGGCCCAGCTCATCCTTGATCCAGGCGCACATGCGGCTGAGTTGGTCCGGGGCGTCGTTGAGGCCGGGGATGACCAGGTTGACGATTTCCAGGTGAACCTTGCGGCGGCTGAGGGTTTTCAGGGTGTTGAGCACCGGTCCAGTTCGGCGTCCGACAGTTCCCGGTAAAACTTGGCGTCAAAGGCCTTGAGGTCGACGCAGGCGCCGTCCAGAAACCCCGCCAACTTCAGGGGTTGGGGATTGATATAGCCGGCGGAATGACAGACGTTGAGGTGCCGGCGGGTTTAGCCAGGCGGGCCACATCGCGCATATATTCAAAAAAGATGATGGGCTCCACGTAGGTGTAGGCGATGGAGGGGCAGCGGTTATCCCGGGCTGCGGCCACGACTTTTTCCGGGGGCAGGTCGAAGTTGTAGGTCTTTTCCGGCCGGGTCTGGGAGATTTCCCAATTCTGGCAGAACTTGCAGTGGAGGTTGCAGCCGGCGGTGGCCAGGGAAAAAGACTGGCTCCCGGGGAGGATGTGGAAGAAGGGTTTTTTTTCAATGGGGTCCAGGTGGACGGCGCAGGGGTTGCCGTACACCAGGCTGTAATATTTGCCCTCCCGGTTCTCCCGGACGCCGCATTCGCCCCGGTCTCCGGGCAAGACCACGCAGTTCCGGGGACAGAGCTGGCACTGCACCAGGCCCTGGTCCATCTGGCGGTAAAAGGCGGCCGGATGTGGGGTGATCAAGCCGTACTGCACCGCCTGGGCCCGGGCCGGCCGGCGGGGGAGGGAGAGCAGGGCCAGGGCCCCGACGCCGGCATGGACGAAAGCCCGGCGGCTGAACCTGGAGTCGCATAAACCTTGCCACCCGGACTTCATGGGGGGATGCCTTCCTTGAACCTGGACCACGGGACGGCGTCAAGCCCGGCCCCACCCAACCGATGGCCTCAGGCCCGGGCGGGGCCAGCCGCTCATCGGACCCTGAGGACGGGCGCGACCGGAAGCGAATAGGTGGGTCAGGAATCCGTTGATGAGGTTCCGCAGCACGCCGGAGGTCTTAAAGACCACCACCTTGCGGGCCCGGAGGATGAGATTCTCCTTGGTTTGGGGGTTGCGCCCCCGGCGGGCGTTCTTCTGCCTCACCGAGAATTTTCCAAAGCCGCTGATGAGCAGGTCTTCTCCTTGGGCCAGGGATTCCTTCATAATATCCAGGACCCGTTCCACCGTTGAACGTGATTCTTGCTTGCTCAAACCTACCTGTGTCTGTAAGCGGCTGATCAATTTTTCCTTGGTGAGGGCCATAACCTGATCTCCTCCGGCTATCCCGGTGAAATTACTTAATTAATTATGAAGGAAATCCGGGAGGTGTCAAGCATTTTTTCACGGAGCTTATAAAGGGGAGGTGGCGCGCTGACTTTGGCCGGTTTACCCGGGGGTAGGCGCATGCCAAAATCCAGGGCCCGGAAGTGACAGGCGTCCACGCACTTAAGGCACATGATGCACTCCCGGCTGTCGAATTCCTGGTTGGGCAGGACCCCGGTGGGGCAGGTGCGGACGCAGGCCCCGCATTCGACGCAGTTGCCCTCGATGAACTCCAGTTTCACCAGGGAAAGCCGGCTGAAGAGGCTGTAGAAGGCCCCCAGGGGGCAGATCACCCGGCAAAAAAACCGGCTGATGAGGGTGGCGGTGACGAGGATAAGAATGAGGATGGTGAGCTTATTCCAGAAGAACAGGCCCACGGTGCCCCACAGGCTGTGCTTCAGAAAGAGCAGGGGGATGGCGCCCTCGAGGGTGCCGGCGGGACAGACGAGCTTGCAGAACCAGGGGTGACCCAACCCGGAGGCGTCCACGATAAGGACGGGCATGGCCACCACCATCACCCCCAGCACTCCATACTTCACCCAGCGCAGGGGTTTCCACAGGTGAAACTTCGGAGTGGGGATCTTGTGGATCAGATCCTGGATGAACCCGAAGGGGCACACCCAGCCGCAGGTCATCCGGCCCACCGCGGTGCCGATGAAGCCCAGATAGCCCACCACGATGGCGCCGACGAGGGGAATCCCCCCGGTGCTGAACCGCAGGCTGGCCATGAAATTCTGAAAGGCGCCCACCGGACAGGACAGCAACGCCCCGGGACAGGAGTAGCAATTGAGCCCCGGAGTGCACACGGCTTTTAAAGGACCCTGATAAATTACCGACCCCCCGAAGGGGAAGAGCAAGTAGGCGTTGGTACCCAACGCCATCAGGGTCTGGATCAGTGACCGCAGTCTGGTCATTATCCCACCCCGATACAGGATAGTCAGATGGTGTTGCCGAGATTCATCAGGAATCCCAACTCACCCGTGTTGACCCCGATAATAAACAAGATGGTGAAAATAATGATAAGCCACAGGACCTTCTTGGGCATACACCCACCTCCCCTGGATTCCGCTCACCTGAGCAGGGCGGTTGATCGAAACCGGGACGTGCCTATCCTTTAATATTATATCGCTGCGGGGGATTACGGGGAAATAATTTTCCTGATAAAGATAATTTGTTGACAATTACATAATAATCTATATATATGAATATTATGATAGATGGATATATGCAGGAGCGGTTGGACCGGGCGGCCCGGTGCCTCAAGGTGCTGGCCCACCCCATACGCCTGATGATCATCCATCTCCTGGGCGCAGGCGAACTGTCGGTGCAGGAGTTGGAAAAGGCGGTGGGTATCAGCCAGTCCAGCGTGTCCCAGCACTTAGGCCTGCTCAGGGATAAGGAAATCCTGGAATCCCGGCGGGTGGCCCAACAGGTGTTCTACCGCTTGCGGGACCCACGGCTTTTGCAACTCACGGCGATTACCCGGGAGTTGTTCTGCCGGAAGGAATGAGGCCGGGGCGCCGGATGGACAGGCGCCGCCATCTCAAGGCGAAACCGGGCCAGCCGTGCCGGCGCGCTCAACTTGGCATGTAGATCGACAAATTTAGCTCAGAACTTAAGGAGAAAACCATCATGACTGCCACCAAGACCAAAGAAACCGCCGCTTTTATCTGCTCCCGGGACACCCTGGACGGCGCCTATCCGCCACTGATTCTGGGCATCAATGCCGCCCGGGCCGGCATGGACACCAAAGTTTTTTTCACCTTTATGGGCATCAACCTGGCCTGTAAAGGGGGCGTCGAGAAGGCGAAATTTTTCCCGCCCGGGACCATGGGCGCGGTGCCGGGAATGTCGGCAATTGCCACCGGCATGATGAAGAAAAAGATCGACAAGGCCCAGATTCCCACTCTGGCGGAACTGATGGAGATGGCCCAACTGGAAGGGGTGGAGTTGGTCGTCTGCAGGATGACCATCGACATGATGGAATTAAATGAAGACAACCTGGTGGAAGGGGCCATCGTGTGGAACGCCGAGGAATTCATCAAATTCGCCAAAGATTGCAAGATCTGCCTGTTTATCTAAAATAACGCCGGATGGCCGGGAATTGTTCATATGCGAGGTTCCCGGCCTCCCCTTCATCCCTCGCCCCTCCCGGAGTAAGGGGGAGGATGAGGGAGTCTGAGGGCCGGGGGGCCCGCCCTCTGTCCTCAAGATCAATTTGCGCTGGGAAGAACCCGGAGCCGAGAGCCGCGGGAAGATCGATGGTGATCATGCTGAGCGCGGAAAGCATCTCGCCGGGCAAGGCGGGGAGATTCCGGGGTTGCGCCGCTCCCTTAGCATGACCGGTCAGAGGATTGCAGCAGAGGTCTCAACTTCTTATCTGGAGGCGCAGATGGGCAAGGCGGCATTGATCGTGGCGGACATGCTCAATGATTTTCTGGACCCCGGGGGGTCCCTGTATGTCGGGGCCCAGGCCCGGGAGATCATCCCCTTTGTGGCCCAGAAGATCGCGGCGTTCCGGGCGCAGGCCGGCGTGGTGATCTTTGTCTGCGATGCCCACGCCCCTGATGACCGGGAATTCCGCCACTTCCCGGCCCACGCGGTCAAAGGGAGCTGGGGGGCCCAAATCATCCCGGAGCTGCCCCCGGCCCCCGGCGACCACCGGGTGGAAAAGACCCGGTACAGCGCCTTTGCCCATACCAACCTGGACGACATTCTCAAACAGGAGCAGGTGACCGAAGTGCACGTGGTGGGGGTGATGACCTCCATCTGCGTCATGGAGACCGTCAAGGAACTCTTCGACCGGGACCTGCCGGCCCTGGTGTACCGCCAGGGAGTGGCGGACTCGGACCCCGAGGCCCACGCCTTCGCCCTGAAACAGATGCAGCGGGTCCTGGGGGCTCAGGTGATATGACGGACCAGCCGCGGCCTTTCCACCGCTGCGGTCCGGCGCGGCAAGCCGCGGCGTCCCCGGAGTGAAGCGGTAACTGAGCGGTATACCCCCTCAGCTCTGCCGGTGCGGTTCAGGTCCGCACTCTTCCCTGCTCCGGCTAAGCTTCCCCGACCTCAATTTCCCCCATTTCGCGTGATGAGACCAACGCCTGGGCAAATAACCCCCTTCGAGCCTCTCTCCAGGTTAGTCGTCGCAGGGGGGCGGCAATGACGGTGCCCCCCTGCTGTCCGTCGGTGACGGCGCCCGTCTGCCGGGCCGGGACCCGGTTGACGCCCGGATTGGCCACATTCCGCCCCACCAGATTCGAGGCAGTGAGGACGCTCGTCGTGGTATCGATGCTGACCGGGCTCGTGAAAGTGGACACCGGCGCCCCCGGGCCTTGATGCGTAGTCATGGTCATGTTGCCGCTCTGGACTATGCCTCCCGGGGCCACCACCCCCTGGATGTTGACCACGGTGGGCACCTGGCCGGGTGCGGGAAAGGCTCCGGGGTTCGAGATGGTGCTGGTGATAGTGCCGTTGAGCCCCAGGTTGGTGGCGGGGGCCACCCCGGTGCGGGTCATGTCCGCAAAGAGCGTCGTGTCTTGGGTATAAGGGGCGACGGTGGTCGGGGGCGAGATGTTGGCGGTGCCGCCGCCGGTAGTGGTCTGTTGGAAATAGGTTCCGGGGGTCTGGTCCAGGGTGACATTGGTCAGGGTCCCCCTACTGTCGGGGGATATCCAGGTGCCGTTAACCGTATGGGTCAGCACGCCGTCTGGATTGATGGTCGGCTATCCCGGTGGTGGACACCAGGGTTTGATTACCGCCCAGGCCTACCCCCTGGGCCGGGCCGATGCGGTCCGGCGACCCCTTGACCACGGCGGCCATGGTGTAGTTGAAGGGTTCGGGCTCGGAGCTGAAGGTGCTGCCGGCGGTTTGGGTGACCGTGCCGGTCATCCCCCCGGTGGTGGGGGTGATGATAGAGCCGGAACCGCCGGGTTCGTTGCGGTAGCCCCAGCCGGTGCTGGTCAGAGTCCCGGTGGTGCTGCCGGGCGGGGTGATGACCGTGCTGCCCTGGTAGGCCTGGGTGACAATCTGGGCGTTGGGGTCCGGGGTCTGGGCCCACACGCCCACGGTGGTGCGGCAGCGGGGTTGGAGGCATCGCCGATAACCGTGGCGAAGGTCGCCGCCGGGCTGGAGCCGGTGGCCGGGATGTCGCGCACCGGCCCGCCGCTGTGGTCGGGCCGCCGGGAGTGCTGTAAGTCATGACCCCGAGGCGCACCCCGTTGGCATCCGGCGCCCCCAACACCCCCTCGGAAGTGATGGTGACGTGGCGGGTTGCGGAAGACGTAAAGGTGCCGGCGTTAGGAGCGGTACCGGTGACCGAGAAACCGGCCCTGATGCTGGTGGTTATGCCATTTTCGACGCGGGTGCCGGTCAAATCGCCGTAATTGCTGGAGGTTGTCTGGTTCCCCGCCAGGTTGGCGCTTGACATAGCCGGCCGGTGACGGACTGACTGAAATAGGTCCCGGGGGTCTGGGTGGTGGTGCCGCTCCCGGTGGCCTTGGTTACGCCGCTGTTGGTGACGGTGTCGGTCCAATTATAGGTCAGGGTACCGTTAGGCAGGATGGTGACCGTGCCGGTGCGGGCCACGGTGTTCCCAAAGTTGTCGGTCCCGTTAAAGGTCATGTTGCCGGTCAGGGCCTGTCCCAGAATACCGGTGACCGTGCCGGCGGATGTGCCGATCGAGGTGCCGGTGCTGGCGGACGAGGCGGTTACTCCCGTGGCCATAGTGCGGGAGCCTTCGGTGGTGCCATAAAAATAGCCGTCATAGACGCCGGTGCGGGAGCCCCAGCTATAGCCGAGCAGGCCGGACTGGGTATAGGGGGCATCGGAGGCGGTAATAAAGGCGGCATAATATTGCTGGGTAAAGTTGAAGGTAGATGGGGTCGGTCCCGGCCCTGGACCCGGGGTGGACCCGCCGCCCGGGTTGGTGGCCGGGGTCACCGTGGGGGGCACCGTGACGGTGTTCAAGAGCGTCACACCCAGACTGCCGGTGCCGGTGATCAGCCCCGCGGGGGCGATAGCGGGTATCGCAGTCACACTTGAGGTAGAACTGGCAAGCGTGACGCCAAGACCGGAGTCAGGCCCGCCCAGGTTAGAATCGGAGATGGGGCCGGAACCTGGAACCGTTCCGGGGCCCGAACCTGCAACGGTTCCAGAGTCCTGGCCCTGTTGGCTGCTTGCCACCGGGCCGCCCAGCTCCTTCATAAACATTTTCATGTCCTCGCCGGTGACGGCGAAGGGCAGGGTCGGGGGCAACCCAAAGGCAACGGAGGTGCCCTGCATGTCCTTCAATATCACCGAATTGGGAGAACCCGGCGGACCGAAGGAGAAGGCGACATGGCGGATTTTGCGCTCCAGTCCGCCCACTTCGGGGAAGATGTTGGCTACCTGGGTGACGCCCGAAAAGTTCAGAATAGTGGTGCTGTTGGCCTGGAGGCGGATGCCGAAATCCGTGCCGCGCACCCCGGTCACGGCGGTGTGGGTCTTGACCACGAAATCGGGTTCACCCACCTTGAAAAGCTTGTTGACCAGCACATGGGCCAGGCCCTGGAAGATTTCGATCACGGCTTGACGCTTCTTCTGGGACGCATTGTACACGAACTCGTCGATGGCCAGACGGCTTTGAGGGGACAGGGTGATGACGCTGTCGTCGACCAGGGTGATCTGGGCCTTGGATAAGGACTTGCTGCGGAGGACATCACCGGTCTCCAACTGGGCGCCCACCTGCACCGGCGTCGCCGGAAGTTTGCCGCCCTTCAGGAGGTCTACCCGCCCCTGCACTTCGGTGAGACGGCCCACGACTGCCGCTTTTGCCGCTCCCGGCAGCATCGATCCCCAAGCCAAAACCAGAGCCATGACCAACCCAAGCATCCGCATCATTCTCCCCCTTTCAAAGCTACCAGGGGCTGACTCCCCGGATGGGCGACAACCCCGCTGATTTGTCCCTGAGGTTCTGCACCGGCCTGGCGGGAGCCCAGGGTTTCCGAGTCGACCTCGGTATACTTATTTTCAGGTAAAGTATCTTACCGCCTTTTTGCCATATTTTCCAATAGTTTTGCAGGAAAAAATATTTTAGGGTTGGCGCCGGGTGGGCCAAGCCCCGGAGGGAGGCGGCGCCGACTGAGGCCGGCTCCGCATCAGGTGATCTCCGGGGTGGCGAAGGGGTCGAAGGGGTTGGTGCGCAGGGCCAGGGAGAAGAGATAGGGGTAACTGGCTTTCAGGTGGCTCATGTAGGCCAGCCACTCTTTGATGAGCAACACGTAGCCCCGCTGCACGTCGCCGGCCAGGTGTTCCCGGTCGGAGGGGCTCAGGCGGTGCAAGTCGTGGCGCTGGGCCAGTTCCTCGGTCAGGTGGAAGACCGCCAGGAGCAGGTTGGAAAAGGAGTCGTGTTCCAGCAGGTTGGGGTTTTCCAGGAGGCGCAGGAGGAATTCCCGCTTTTTCAGCAGGAAATCCCGCAAGGCTTCTAAATCGCCCTCTTTGAGTTCGATACCGAAATCGCTTGCCGCCAGCCCCTGGCTGAAACCGGCGAAATCAGGGGCGTCCCAGTGGCTGATATGGGCCATCCGGGGCTGGAAGTCGGGAAGGCCCCGGTCATAGGTCGACAGGGTTTTTAAGAGCGCGCCCCCCACCTCGCTGAAAAAGGCCCCGATGACCATGTTGAGCTTGGCCAGTTTGGCCGCCTTGGCCCGGAGGCCCAGGAGCTGGTTCAAGATGATGGTAACCAGGAGGACCGAGATCGGCAGGAACCCCAACTGAGCCAGAA
Source organism: uncultured delta proteobacterium (assembly GCA_963747645.1). Classification (GTDB taxonomy): domain Bacteria; phylum Desulfobacterota; class Desulfobaccia; order Desulfobaccales; family 0-14-0-80-60-11; genus 0-14-0-80-60-11. The sequence continues at coordinate 104,052 of CAVVFW010000013.1, forward strand.
AGAGGCGCAGCATATAGTTGGCGTCCCGGAAGATCAGGTAGTTGGCCAAATAGAGCGCCGCCGAGGCGCCGATAAGGACCAGGGCCAGCTTGATTTTCCAGTGCAGGAATTTCATGGGAACCTCAACTTATGGCGTTTGCTATAAATTCATTCCACCTGCTGATTTTAAATCCCCATAAATCCCTCTTTCCAAAGGGGGACTTTAAAAGCAATTCCTTGTAGTTCCCCCCTTTGATGAAGGGGGGTCAGGGGGGATTTTGGTTGAACCTGGGCCATAACGGAAAAAACTTTTGGCAATTGCTATACGTGACATGATTATCGTCCCAGCACAGACGGGACGCCTGTGCCACCATTTTAAGGGATTGGGGGCGGGGTGAGAGGGGTGTCAGCCAACGAAGCCACCCCTCACCCCAGCCCTCTCCCCTCGCAGGGGAGAGGGGGTCTTTGCTGCTACCGATTTAAGACTGCGACGCCCTCCGGTAAAGCCTGGTGCCCCATTTTCCTTTTCAATCTGCCAGCGCACATATAAAATCTCTATCGGCAACTCCTGAGGCGGGACGCCGGTGCCAGCAATTTAAGGGATTGGGGGTGGGGGAAGGGAAAGGGCTGTGGGCCTTTGCCCCCTGCCCCACAAGTCATGCTTCGCCTTTCCCGCCGCAGACCCCGCAGCGGTGCAGACTTCCGGGCGGCAGGGCGGGGTTTCCTTGCCTTCCAGGGCCCGCTGGTATTCTTCCCAGAGGTATTTCTTAGAAATGCCGTGGTCGATGAAGTCCCAGGGGAAGAGTTCGTCGGCCCGGCGCTCCCTGAGGGTGAAGAAGTCCGGATTAAGGGGGCTGGTGCGGAAGGTCTTATTCCAGCCGTGCTCCCGGGCCATGACGAGCATATCGGCCACCCGCCGGTCGCCCCGGGCCAGGAGGGCCTGGACGTAGGCCCACTTGGGGAGGTCGGTGTGGACCCGGACGTTCTTCACCCCGTGGAACTCCCGGGCCACCAGCTTGAGGCGCTTTTTCAGCTCCGCCACTTCCATAAACGGCGTCCACTGGAAGGGGGTGAAGGGCTTGGGCACGAAGGACGACAGGCTCAGGGTGATGAGGCCCAGGTGCTGCTTCCCGGAGCTTTCCTTGATGACGGAGTGCTCCAGGAATTTCGCCAGGCGGGGGATTTCGGCGACGTCGTCGGCGGTCTCGGTGGGCAGCCCCACCATGAAGTAGAGGCGGAGCTGGCGGATACCGGCCCGGCTGACGTCCACCGCCGCCTTCGCCAGGTCGTCCCGGGTGAGGCCCTTGTTGATGACCCGGCGGAGCCGGTCGCTGCCGGCCTCCGGGGCCAGGGCGACGCTGCGCACGCCCGCCCTGGGCCAGGAGCTGCAAAAGCTCGGCGTCGGCGGAGTCGGCCCGGAGCGAACTGATGCCCATGGTGCCCCCGGCGGCCAGGATTTTCCGGCAGAGTTCCCGGACGGCGGGGTGGTCGCTCACCGCGGCGCCCACCAGGCCGATCTTGCGCCGGGCCGTGACCCCGGGCTCGACCTGGGCCCACAAATCGTCCAGGCCGCGCTCCCGGGGCGGGCGGTAGACAAACCCGGCGGCGCAGAAGCGGCAGCCCCGGGAGCAGCCCCGGCCGGTCTCCACCAAAAACATCTCGCCCCACTCGCTCAAGGGGGCCAGGAGGTGGCTGTGGGTAGGGCAGGGGGCCAAATCTTGCAGGTGCGGGGCGGTTACCCGGTCCGGGAAAGCCCGGGGCGGCCTCAAAGGCTTCCAGGGTGCCGTCGGGGTGGTAGCGGGGGGTGTAACCGGCGGGCACATAGGCGCCGGGGACGGTGCGGGCCAGGTCCCGGAGCAAACCGGGCCGGTCCGGGGCCGGGGAGCCGCGCGGCTAGAAACTCGAAGAAGGGGATGGCGCCGGCCTCGCCTTCGCCCAGGAAGAAGGCGTCCACAAAGGGCGCCAAGGGCTCGGGGTTGAGGAAGGTGGCCACCCCGCCGGCCAGGACCAGGGGGTCGCCGGGACTGCGATCCGCGGCTTTTAAGGGAATGCCGGCCCCGGCCAGGAGGTCGAGCACGTAGGGGTAGTCCGATTCAAAGGAAATGGAGAAGGCCACCGCGGCATAATCTTTGAGGGGCCGCTGGGATTCGAGGCTGAGGATGGGGGTGCGGGTGCGGCGATATTCGTCGGCCTCCTCCGGGGTGGGCAAAAAGGCCCGTTCGCAGACAAACCCCGGGTGGGCGTTGAGCAGGTGATAGATGGCCTGGAAGCCCAGGTTGCCCATGGCCACGGGATAGAACTGGGGGTAAACCAGGGCGACGGGGAAGCGGGCGCCCCACTCGCGCACCACCGCGCCCTGTTCCTGGGACAAAATTTGTTGCAGGTGAGCTTTGATTTTCGTGGACATGGAATTGGGCAGAGGGGTGAGGATATGGCGGGCAGTGCCCGCCCCATATGATGTTCAGGTGACAATATGGGAATACACTTAAATTTTTTGCCCTATGTTTTGAAGTTTTTGGAAATTGACTTCTTCAGGTCCCATTTGTTCGAAGAATCTAATTTCACATCTTCAGATCTATCCATTTATGCTTTGAATCTTTTCACTTGAGCCAGTAACAAGTCGTTCATCAATAGATAAGTTTCTCTTGTTCCCCAATCAATGATCTTTTAAAGATTGACTTGAGCTTCAGGCGTTACTAAAAGACCTAAGCGAGAGTCCTCGAAAATAAAGTATCGATTAAATTTTATTCTTGCAAATTTCCATAAAGCCCCATGTCGCAGCCTTGTAGGCGAACACGCCCGATTTGCTGTGGTAATGATAGCCCCCCGATAATTACAGAGGCTTGGGGCGATTGATAATATCAACGGCCCTTCCAAAATAGGGCGTGAAAATCACGCCCCATAAAACCAGAACCCAGAACCTAAAACCCGAAACTTGCTCTTAATCCGCCTTGCGCAGGAAGGGCGGGGTGTCCAGTTCGTTTTCCTCGTAGGCCAGGTCCGGGTGGACGATAAATTTCTTTTGGGCCACCACGCCCATGGGTTTTTTGACGCCATTCTTGGCGGCCTCGGCGCCCCGGGCCGGGGGCGGTTCGTTCCGTAAAATCGTGGGAATCTCCAGGTCCTCCGGCGGGGTGCCCGCGGCTGCGGCCTGGGACCAGGCGGCCCGTTCGGCTTCGCCCCGTTTGCCGATGCCGGTGGCGATGACCGTCACCCGGATCTCTTCGGCCAGGCCTTCGTCCCAGACCAGGCCCCACTTGATGATGGCCTCTTCGTGGGCTTCTTCCTGGACGATGCCGCAGATCTCCTTCAATTCTTCCATGGAGATGTCCGGGGCCGAGGTGATGTTGATGAGGATGCCCCGGGCGCCGCGGATGGAGATGTCCTCGAGGAGGGGGCTGGAAATGGCCTTGTGGGCGGCGTCCGCGGCCCGGTTGCCGCCGCTGGCGATGCCGGTGCCCATGAGGGCCATGCCCCGTTCTTTCATGACGGTGCGCACATCGGCAAAATCCACGTTGATAAAGCCGGGCACCATAATGAGGTCGGAAATCCCCCGCACGGCAAAGCCCAGGACTTCATTGGCCATGCCGAAGACGTCCTTGATCCGGGAGTTCTTGGAGCTCAGGGAGAAGAGGCGGTCGTTGGGGATGGTGATGATGGTGTCCACCACCTTGCGCAGTTCCTCAATGCCGTTGTCGGCGAGGCGCCGCTTCATCTTGCCTTCGAATTCGAAGGGCTTGCTCACCACGGCCACGGTCAGGGCCCCCAGTTCCCGGCTGAGTTCGGCCACCACCGGGGCGCCGCCGGTACCGGTGCCGCCGCCCATGCCCGCGGCGATGAACACCATGTCGGCCCCCTGAAGGACCTGCTTGAGGTGCTCGGCTTCTTCCAGGGCGGCGTTTTTGCCGACCTCCGGATCGCCGCCGGCCCCCAACCCCCGGGTCACATTAGGACCCATCTGAATCTTGACCGGGGCCAGGCTCCGCTCCAGGGCCTGGGCATCGGTGTTGGCGGCAATAAAATCCACCCCCACCATCTGGGAGGAAATCATGTCATTTATAGCATTGCCGCCGGCCCCACCGACGCCGAATACTTTGATTTTGGCTGACAATTCGTTGGGGACTAATTGTATCTTCATATGCTACCCCCTCATAAACCCTTATAGCACGTTTCGCGTCTTCATACCACTTCGCGAAACCATTTTTTAAGCTTTCCCATGAAGCCCCCGCCGGAGGAGCGCCCGTAGCCGCGGCTGCCGCCGTAGTGCCAGCCGCGTTCCATGCCGCCCTGGCCTTTATGTTGGGCCCGGAAACCGTAGAGCGCCAGTCCCACCCCGGTGGCGTAAGACGGGTCATGGATCACGTCGATGAGGCCGCTGACCCCCATGGGATAGCCGATCCGGGTGTGCATGTTAAAGGTCTCGCTGGCCAACTCCACCAGGCCGTCCACCAGGGACGTGCCGCCCACCAGCACCGCCCCGGAGTGGAGGGGGTGGATGAACCGGGCGCGCTGGATCTCTTTGCCCAGGAGGTTTAAAATTTCCGCCACCCGCATGTGGATGATTTCCGCCAGGCGACTCCGGGGCATGGTTTGGGTCTCCCGGCCGGTGAGGCCCGGGACCTCGATGAGTTCATCCGGGTCCGTCAGGGCATTGAGACAGGCGCCATAATGCCGCTTCAATTCTTCGGCATGGGTCAGGGAGGTGGGCAGTCCCACGGCAATATCGTTGGTCAGGTTGTTGCCGCCCACCGGCAGGACGAAGTTGTGCCGGAGGGCGTTTTCGGCAAAGATGGCCAGGTTGGTGACGCCGCCCCCCAAGTCGACGAGAGCCACGCCCAGTTCCTTCTCTTCGTCGGTGAGGACCGCTTCCCCGGCGGCCAGGCTCTGGAGAACGATGCTGTTCACTTCCAGGCCGGCCCGGTTGGCGCAGCGCAGAATATTGTTGAGTGCGGGAACGGCCCCGGTGACGATGTGGACTTTGCACTCCAGGCGCACCCCGTGAATGCCCACCGGGTCTTTGATGCCATCCTGCCCGTCTATCAAAAATTCCTGGACCAGGGTGTGAATGACTTCCCGGTCCGAGGGGATGGCGACGGTACGGGCGGTCTCGATGACCCGGTCCATGTCCGCCGGGGTCACCTCGCGGTCCTTGATGGCGATGATGCCCTGGCTGTTGATGACCTTGGTCTGGCCGCCGCCGACCCCGGCGTAAACCGAGCGAATTTCGCAGCCGGCCATAGTTTCGGCTTCTTCTACGGCCCGGCGGATGGCTTTCACGGTGTTTTCAATATTCACCACCACCCCTTTGCGCAGTCCGCCGCCGGTGGGCGCCGAGCCCAGGCCGACAATGTCCAACTGCTGTTCACGCACTTCGCCCACCACGGCGCTAATCTTGGTGGTGCCGATGTCCAAACCAACGATGAGGTCTTGAGGCACGATTCTATCCTATGGGTTTGCTTCCATCCCCTTCAGGGTGACCAGCACCCGGCGGGGATAGGTGAGGTTGATGCGCCCAACCTTGGCCACGAGGCCTCTATGCACTAAGGCGGGCCAGAGTTCGACAAATTTTTGCAGTTTTTCCGAATAGTCCTTGAGGCCAAGATCCAGCGCCACCCCCACACCGTTGGCATAGAGGGTGAATCCCCGCTCCAGGTCAACGTGAATCTCGGAGATATTCTCCAGATTGAGTGGGGGCGCGGTGGCTTTCAGCACGTCCATCAGTTGGAAGGTCTGGGCCACCACTTCGGGCGATTCCCCGGCCGGATGCTTGAACTGTTCCGGGGTCAGACCCGTAATCACCGGGAAATTATGGGGATCTCCGGGGGACAGGGGTTTAAAAATCATCCCCTGGCGATCCATATACAACAACTCTTCGCCGAACTGCACCAGGGCCACCGGGTCCCGCTCCTGAATGGTGAGGTGCAGGCTGTTCGGCCACTTTCTGGATACCTCGGCCTTGGCGATCCAGGGGTGGGCCATCAGGGCCCGCTCAACCTGGCCCGGCCGGACGGCCAGGAGACTGGCGCCAGGGGTCAGTTTGGACTGTTGCAGCAGGAGGCTGCGGGAAAGACGCTTGGCCCCATCGATCTCAATATTGTTGATATCTTTAATGCAAAACATGTTACAGGTCAAGAGTTGATGGTAGAGCACCACCAAACCAAGGCAGAGACCGGCCAGGGTCAACAACCCGAAGAACCAGGCTGCGCCCCGGAGCCAGATTTTTCGCGACTCGCCCTTGACCCGGTTGCGGCGGTAACTGTTTTGGGGGCGCCCCCGGGGGAGTATCCGGGTTTTGCTCTTGGCCCGGGGAGCAAAGCTGCGGGATGACTTGGGCGCCGGCCGCTGAGGGACGAGACGGGAAGGCCGCGGCTCAGTTTTTTTCTTCATGCGCGCCTCGCTTCCTTAGGCGCCGCCTGGATTTGCAGGCGGGCCAGCAGCTCTTCGCCGGTCTTCCAGATATCACCGGCCCCCAGGGTGAGGACCATGTCGCCGGCGTTGAGGTGGTCGAGGATATAATCGGCTTTGGAGCCGTCTTCTTCAATAAAATGCACCCCGGGGTGGCCGGTGCGACGGACGCCCTCGTAAACGGCCCGGCCGGAAAGGCCATTCGGGCGGGGCTCGCCGGCCCCGTAGATCTCGGTGATGAAGACCATCTGGGCCTGATCGAACACCGGGAAAAATTCCGGCAGCAGGGCCCGGGTGCGGCTGTAGCGGTGGGGCTGGAAAGCCACCACCAGGCGGCGGTCGGGAAAGGCCTGGGCCAGGCCGGTAAGCGTGGAGCTGATCTCCGTGGGGTGGTGGCCGTAATCGTCCATCACCAGGATGCCCCGGGCTTCGCCCTTGACCTGGCAGCGGCGCTGGATCTGGCCCAGGTTTTTCAACCCCTGCTGCCAGGCCGGGAACTGGAGGCCCAGGAGGCTCCCCACGGCGCAGGCGGCCATGGCGTTGAGGACATAATGGGACCCCGCCAGGGGCAGGGTGACGGTCCCCAAAGCGGTCCCCCGGCGCCACAGGCGGAAGCGGTAGCCCAATCCCTGGGGCGTCAGGTCGGTGGCGTAAAAATCGCCCCCCCCGGGCTTCAGGCTGTAGGTGCAGACCTCGTGGGGGCAGTCTTTCAGGACCGCGGGCAGGTGGGGGTCGTCGGCCCAGGCGATGACCCTGGCCCCCTTGGGCAGTCGCTGCAGATACGCGGCAAACATTTCTTGTACGTGGGCCAGGTCCCGGTAGTAGTCCAGGTGCTCTTTGTCCAGGTTGGTGATGATGGTGATCTCGGGGGACAAAAGGGCGAAGGAGCCGTCAGACTCGTCGGACTCGGCCACGAAAATCTCGCCCCGGCCCAGGACGGCGTTGGATCCCAGTCCGTCCCACACCGAGCCCACCACCACCGTGGGGTCGAGGTCTCCGGCCCGGAGCACCGCCGCGGTCATGGCGGTGGTGGAGGTCTTGCCGTGCATGCCGGTGACCGCCACCTGGGTATGCCCCTCCATGAGCCGGGCCAGCATCTGCCCCCGGCGCAGCACGGTAAGTCCCCGGGCCCGGGCCGCGGCCAGTTCGGGATTGTCTTCTTTGACCGCGGTGGAGTGGACTACGACCTCGGCGTTGCCCAGGTTTTCGGCCTGGTGGCCTAAATGGACGCGCACCCCCAGGGTCTCAAGGCGCCGGGTAATAGCGCCCGCGGCCAGATCCGAGCCGCTCACCGGGTAGCCCTGGCGTACCAAAAGCTCCGCCAGGCCGCTCATGCCGATGCCGCCGACGCCGATGAAGTGGTAGGAAGGTTTATGGAAGTTAATATTGTTGACACCATTTACATAGTCCAGCATTGATTTAAAAATCTAATATTATATGGTGCGCGGTCACGTCACCCTACGTTACTCATTGCTGGGAGTTAATATTTTTCGGCTGCCAACTGTAATCTTAAGATTGAGTCTAATGATAAGATCCAGCGCATTAGCCAGATACCACATTTGTCAAATCTCAAATAAATGCCAGGAACATTTACTCAAAAGATGCGATGGACCTAATTTGAATGAAATCCCCATCTCAATAATATCAATATCTGAGGTAAAGATGGTTGTATTTGACTGTAAAAATATCATGCAACGAAAAACTCCTCGCCCATTCAATAGATCAGCCTACATAACACTGAAAAGTGGAAACAGGCCAATCTATGGGACTCCGCAAATCAATCTCCATCATTTTCCCCTCCCTTGATGGGAGGGGTTAGGGGAGGGTGGCGTAGGCAGTTGACCCTGATGGTTTCCAGCACCCCCTCCAAATTCTGCAGAACCTCATTATTCCAAAATCTTAAGACTGTTGAATCCTCTGACTGACTGAGCCATGTATCCCGCTTCGCAATATCGTTATCTTTTTCTGTCTTCGGCGTGTTGGCCGCCATCTACTTCGAAAACCAGGCGATTTTCAAAGGTGACGAAATCAACAATGTAATCGCCGATGGGGTGCTTGTCTTCTAAACTTGATGCCTTCCAGGTTTTTGCCTTTCAGATGAAACCAAAGGCGATTTTCGGCGTCAGGTTGCCCTCTTTCTCAGAACTCGGGAAATCTGAGCATTGATTATTCCGATGATCAATCCCCACCCCCACCTTAATTCCCTCCCCCTTGAAGGGGGAGGGTTCTAGGGTGGCGGGCTGTTTATCGAATATTTATTGACACTATTTGTCTACTTCTTATCAACTCCACACACCCCGCCACAATCTCCTTGGCGGCGTTGGGTTTGGCCAGTTGGCGGCTGGCGGCTTCCAGGTTAGCCAGATGTTCGGGTTCGGTGAGGAACTGGTTTATCTTACCAGCGAAAGCCTCTCCGGTAAAATCTTTATTTAAGATTATCTCGGCAGCCCCGGCCGCGGTCAGGAACCGGGCGTTAAATTCCTGGTGATTGTTGGCCGCAAAAGGGTAGGGCACCAGGATGGCGGCCCGGCCCACCCCGGCGAGTTCCGCCAGGGTGGAGGCCCCGGCCCGGCAGACCAACAGGTGGGCCCGGCGCATCAAATCCGGCATCTCGGGGCTGAAGGCCGCCACCTCATTGCTAAAGCCGTATTCGCGATAGCCCGCGGCCACCGCCTCCCGGTCGGCCTCGCCGGTGAGGTGGAGAAAGGCCAGGCGGTCTTTAACCCCTTCCAGGAACGGCAGTCCCGCCAGCACCGCCATATTGAGGGCGTGGGCCCCCTGGCTGCCGCCGGTGATGAGCACCGTGAAGGGGGAGTCGGCCCGGGGCTGGCCAGGCTCAAAAAACTCCGGCCGGATGGGGTTGCCGGTCCAGAGGCAATGGCCCCGGGGAAAAAAATCCTGGCAGGCGGGAAAGGACACGAAGATTTTGGCGGCCAGCCGGGACAGATAGCGGTTCGCGGCCCCGGGAATGGCGTTCTGTTCGTGGAGCGCCAGGGGAATGCCTAAAAGCCAGGCGGCCACGCCCGCGGGTCCGGAGGAATGGCCCCCCATACCCAGGACCAGGTGGGGTTTCAGGGCCTTAAGCCGGGCCCGGGCCGCAAGCACGGCTCCCGGCACCCCCAGCAGGGTGCGGCCGCGGCTCAGGAGGCCTTCGCCTTTCAAGGCCCGGGCGGCGACGGCCTCCCAGGCGAAGCCGTAGCTCTCCAGGATCCGGGTGGTTACCGGTTTGGGGGTGGTGAGGAAGGTGATCGCGGCCTGGTGGCGGTACTGGAACTCCTGGGCCACGGCGATGCCGGGGAACAGGTGCCCGCCGGTGCCCCCCGCGGCGATTACCACCCTGAGTTCCATGGGGTCCCTCATCCTCCTCTCCCCCCGATGACCATGGGCCCCCTCCCCGGGCAAAGCGTGTGATGGCTTATGTCAATCTGAGTCCTCAGTTTGGCTGCCCATAGCGTGACCCTGCAAAATCAAGATGTTCGGTTAATCCGGACTGTTTATTTCTCCGCCTCAACCACGGGTTTGGGGGCTTTGGGTCCCGGCCCCAGGGGAAACTTGACCTGGCGGCTGATATTCAACAGGATGCCCACGGCCAGCAAATTGACCAGCAGCCCCGAGCCTCCATAGCTGAGGAAGGGCAGGGACAGACCCTTGGTGGGCAGAATGCCGCTCACCACTCCCATGTTGATGAGGGCCGGCAGGCCGATCATGAGGGTGAGCCCCAAGGCCAGATAGGAGCCGAAGCTGTCCGGCGCCTTGAGGCTCAGGCGCAGGCCCCGGCAGATGACGATGGTGAACAGGGCCAGCACCAGCAAGACCCCCAGAAAGCCCAGTTCTTCGCTGAAAATGGCCAGGATGAAATCGGTGTGGCAATCCGGCAGGTAAAAGAGCTTGGCCCGGCTCTGGCCGGGGCCCAGGCCCCAGAGCCCCCCGGAGCCGATGGCGAGCAGGGCCTGCTTGAGTTGGTAGCCTACGTCCTGGCCGTGCTTCCAGGGGTCCATGAACGACAGGACCCGGGCGAACTTTTTGGGGTCCCGGAGCACCATCAGGATGCCCAGGGGGATGCAGGCGCTCAGGGCCAGGAGGATGTGGGTGACCCGGGTGCCGCCCACAAAGAGCATGGTGAAGACGATGGCCGCCAGGGTGACGGAGGTGCCGAAATCCGGTTCTTTGAGGATCAGGGCGATAAAGAGGCCGGCCACCAGCATGTGGGGCAAAAAGCCGATGGCGAAATATTTCATCTTATCCTGCTTCCGGGACAGGGAATAGGCCAGGAAGAGGACCACGGCCAGCTTGGCGAACTCCGAGGGCTGGAGGGTCAGGGGCCCCAGGCGCAGCCAGCGGGCCGCGCCCCGGACCTTGCCGCCGATGCCCGGGGCAAAGACCAGAACCAGGGAGAGGAGGGAGAGCAGGAGGATGAGGTAGATCCAGCGCTGGTAGCGGTGATAGTCGATGCTGCGCCCCAGGAAGAGGGCCCCCAGGCCCAGGAGGGCATAGACCCCCTGGCGCTTGATGAAGTAGTAGGCGTCGTTGTACTGGGACTGGGCCATGAGGGTGCTGGAGATAAAGATCATGGCCATCCCCAGGGCCAGCAGGGAGAAGGCCGTGATCTGGAGCATCTGGTCGTAGTGGGCCGACGGGGCCGCCTGAATATTGGTGTCATTGGGCATGGTTAAGCTCCCTCACCAGATTTTGAAAGGTTTGGCCCCGGTGGACATAGTCCCGGTACATGTCAAAGCTGGCGCAGGCGGGGGAGAGGAGCACCACCTCCCCGGGGCAGGCCAGGTCCCGGGCCTGGGCCACGGCGGCGGCCATGTCGTCCGCCAGGTAGACCGGAGCGAGCCCCTGCCACACCTGGGCCAGGCGCTCCCGGGTTTCCCCGAGGAGCACCAGGGCCTTGACTCGGGCGGCAATGAGGTCGTTCAAGAGCGAAAAATCGCTGTCCTTGTCCCGGCCGCCGGCGATAAGAATCACCGGCCGGTCAAAGTGGGCCAGGGAGGTGGCCACCGCGCCCACGTTGGTGCCCTTGGAGTCGTCGTAGAAGGACACCCCCTTGAGGTCGGCCACCCACTCCAGGCGGTGGGGCAGGCCGCGGAAGGTGGCCAGCACGTCCCGGCAGGCCTCGGGGTCGGCCCCGGCGTCCAGGGCCAGGAGCAGGGCCGCCATGATGTTTTCCAGGTTGTGCCTGCCCTTGCAGCCGGAGGTTTGCCAGGGGGAAAGTCTCCTCCCGGCCGCCTTCCAGCCTGACCTTGAGGGCGGCGTGGTTCAGCCAGGCCCCGGTGGCCAGGGGCCGGGTGGCGGAAAAGTAATAGACCCGGCTTAAACCCCGGTCAAGGCCCGCCACCGCCGGGTCGTCGGCGTTGAGGACCTGGAGATCGCCGGCCTCCTGGCACCGGAACAGGCTGGCCTTGGAGGCGAGATAGGCGTCGTAATCGGCATAGCGGTCCAGGTGGTCCGGGGTGAGGTTCAGGAGCGCCGCGGCCTGGGGGTGAAAGTGGGGGGCGGTGTCCAGTTGGAAGCTGCTCACCTCCAGCACCAGCAGGTCCGCGGCTTCCTGTTGGGCCAGGAGGGAGACCACGGGGGTGCCGATATTGCCGCCCACCAGGGTTTTCAGACCCGAGGCGGTGAGCAGCTCCCCCAGCAGGGTGGTGGTGGTGGTTTTGCCGTTGGTGCCGCTCACCGCCAACAGGGGCCGCCGGATGAAGGGGGCGGCCACTTCCAGTTCGCCCACCACCGGCAGGCCCGCGGCCCGGGCCGCGTTGAGCCAGGGCAGTTCCGGCGGCACCCCGGGGGACAGGACGATGGCATCAAAACCCTGCCAGCGGGGCTGGGCCACTCCCAGGTCTTCCACCACCCCCAGGCCCCGGATGTCCCGGCGGCAGTCGGCCAGGTGATCTGGCGGCGCCTGGTCGGTGACCGTCACCCGGGCCCCGTGCTCGGCCAGGAACCGGCACAGGGCCACCCCGGTCCGGGCCAGGCCGACTACCAAGATTTTCTGGTTTTTGAAGTCCAAATCTACCTCAGTTTTGACGAACTCAACGACAACAGCCCCAGGATAATGGCGATAAGAGAGGCGGACGATGACCTTGGGTTCGGGCCGGTTATGCAGGGTGCGCACTGCGAATCACCCTGATCTCTGGCCCCTCGGTTGTTAAAGCTGGACGGCTTTCCCCCGCAGGGGCACGGAGAGAAGTACCCCGCGCGGGAAAGGTTGGGTGCGGGCCTAAGCCCGCAATCATGGAAATTGACCGGTGGTAACAGTCCCCCATGTTCCTCCAACCCTCCGCCACCAATTGGCGAAGGAAACATTACCGCAACTTTAAAGCGCTCAACGACACCAACCCCAAAATGATGGCGATGATCCAGAAACGCACAATGACCTTGGGTTCGGGCCACCCCTTGAGTTCGAAGTGGTGGTGCAGGGGGGCCATGCGAAAGACGCGCTTGCCGTTGGACACCTTGAAAAAGCCCACCTGGATGATGACGGACAGGGCTTCCACCACGAAGAGGCCGCCGACGACGGCCAGGAGGATTTCCTGCTTGGTGGCCAGGGCCACGGTGCCCAGGGCGCCGCCCAGGGCCAGGGCGCCCACGTCCCCCATGAACACCTGGGCCGGGTAGGCGTTAAACCAGAGGAACCCCACCCCGGCCCCGGCCATGGCCCCCAGGTAGATGGACAGTTCCCCCACCCCCCGGACATAGGGAATTTGCAGATAGGTGGCAATCTTGATGTTCCCGGCCAGGTAGCAGAAGATCATGTAGAAGGCGGCGGCGATGGTCACCGGGCCGATGGCCAGGCCGTCCAGGCCGTCGGTGAGGTTGACGGCGTTGGCGCACCCCACGATGACAAAGACCGCAAAAGGGATGAAGAAGAGGCCCAGGTCCGGCTGGAGCTGCTTGAAAAAGGGAATGGTCAGGGTGGTGTCGAACCCCGGATTGACGTACAACCAGATGGCCGGCACCAGGGCCACCAGGGTTTGGGTCACCAGCTTGGCCCGGCCGCTGAGCCCCTGGTTGTGCTTCTTGATGACCTTGAGATAGTCGTCGAAGAAACCGATGAGGCCAAAGCCCAGGGTCACCAGGACCAGAAGCCAGATAAACGGGTTGTTCAACTCGGCCCACAGGAGGGTGGCGGCCAGAGTGGCGAAAATGATCATCAGCCCCCCCATGGTGGGGGTGCCGGTCTTGCACAGGTGGGACTGGGGGCCGTCTTCCCGGATATACTGGCCGATCTGCATTTCCTTGAGCTTGCGGATGAACCAGCCCCCCACCACCATGGAGATGATCAGGGCCGTGAGAATGGCGAAAATGGTCCGGAAGGTGATGTACCGGAAGACATTGAAGGCCCCGAAGGCCGTTCTTAACGGATAGAGTAAATGATAGAGCACCTAAGCCATTCTCCCTTGGAAAATCCTTTTTAGCCTTCCAGGGCGGGGGATACCCGCCAGGTATCATGGTGCGCAGGGCGCACCCTACGTCGAAGCTTCCTCCAGCCGGTCAATGAGTCCTTCCATGTGCATACTACGAGAGCCCTTCACCAGGAGCCAGTCCCCGGGGGCCAGCAATTCCCGCAAGATCCGGGCGCCGTCGGCCCGGGACGCCACCGGGAAGATGTGGTCCGGGGCCAGGCCGGTCTCGGCGGCCCCGTCGGCTACCTCCTGACGAAAACTGCCATAAACCACGAGAACCTCCAATCCCAGGCGACCGGCCAGCCGGCCCAGTTCCCGGTGATCGGCGGCGGCGCCATCGCCCAGTTCCAGCATGTCACCCAGGGCGGCAATGGCCCGGCCGCGGTCCCGGAGTTCCATGAGGGTCCCGAGGGCCATGGCCATGGAGCCGGGATTGGCGTTGTAGCAATCATTGATCAGGTGTACCCCGGAGCTGAGGGTCTCGACCTGGGAGCGCCGGTGGATGGGGCGAAAACCGGGCCAGGGCGGCGGCGGTGTCCCCGGGCGCCAGCCCGAGAATGAGACCCACGGCGGTGGCGGCCAGGGCGTTGTAGAGCATGTGCAGCCCCGGGACGGGGAGCGTCAGGGGCCAGTCCTGCCCGTCGCAGGAGAGACGGGCGCTCTGGCCGTCCCGGCCCCGGGTCTGGCGATCCCGGGCCCGGAGGCGGGCCCCGGCGTTGAGGCCGAAACTGAGCTTGGGTCCTCGAAAATCCTGGGCCAGGCGGGCCACCCAGGGGTCGTCGGCATTGTAAACCAGGGTGGCCCCGTGGTCCAGGGCGCCGACCAGCTCCCCTTTGGCCCGGGCCACCCCGGCGATATCCCCCACGCCTTCGGTGTGGGCCGGATGCACATTGGTGAGCACCCCGATGGTGGGGCAACTGATCCGGGTGAGGCGGTTAATTTCGCCGAAGGCGTTCATGCCCATCTCCACTACCGCGGCTTCGTGGGTCCCTTCCAACTCCAGGAGCGTGAGGGGCATGCCGATGAGATTGTTCAGGTTCAGCCGGTTTTTCAGGACCCGGAAGGCCGGGGCCAGGGTGGCGGCGATCATCTCCTTGGTGGTGGTCTTGCCGCAACTGCCGGTGATGCCTACCACCGGCACCCGGAACCGGCCACGCCAGGCCTGGGCCAGGTCGCCCAGGGCCGTGAGGGCGTCGCGTATGGCGATGACGGTTACTTCCGGGGGAAAATTCCGGCCGGGGACCGTAGGGGCGGGTTTTAAACCCGCCCCTACACCGGTTGCCCTCAATATTCTCTCTTCGACCAGCACGCCCCGGGCGCCCCGGCGCAGGGCGGCGGGAATGAATTCGTGGCCGTCGTGGCGCTCCCCGGTGAGGGGGATGAAGAGCTCGCCGGTCTGGCAGGTGCGGGAGTCGGTGTTGACGCCGCAGAAGGTGTCCCAGGCGCCCTGGTGTACCAGGGTCCCGCCGGTGGCGGCCAGAATTTCGTCGGTGGTGAAGCTGGCGCACATCAGCCGTGGTACTCCTTCAAGGCGAGGGCCACTTCTTCCCGGTCGTCGAAGTGGCGGCGCTCGGCCCCCCAGATCTGATAGTTTTCGTGGCCTTTGCCGGCCACCAGGACCGCCTCCCCGGGCCGGGCCAGGGCCACGGCCAGGCGGATGGCCTCCCGGCGGTCCGGGACCACCAGGTAGCCGGTCTCGCCGCTTTGGGCCGCGGCGGCGTTCGATCCGGGGCAGGCCGCTCTGCTCAAGCCCGGGTTCGATCTCCCGGATAATGGCCAGGGGGTCTTCGGTGCGGGGATTGTCGCTGGTGACGATCACCAGTTGGGACTTCTCCGCCGCGGCTTGACCCATGAGCGGCCGTTTGCTGCGGTCCCGGTCGCCGCCGCAGCCGAACACCGTGATCAGCCGGGAAAAGTTGAGGGTCTGCAGGGCCGCCAGGGCCTGGGTGATGGCCGCCGGGGTGTGGGCGTAATCCACGAACACGCCGGGACCCGCCGGCGGCCCGAAACGCTCCAGCCGGCCGGGGACGCCGGGGAGCGCCGCGATACCCCGGGCCACGGTGTCCGGGTCAATCCCCAGGCCCAGGGCCGTGGCCGCGGCCGCCAGGATATTGGCCAGGTTGAAGGGCCCCACCAGCCGGGAGGTGATCTCCACTTCCCCCCCGGGGGTGGTGAGAAGCGCATCCAGGCCGTCCTGACGGTAGCGGTGGCTCAGGGGCCGCACCTGGCTGCTCGGGATGCAGGCCATAGGTGAGGGCCGGGTTCCCGACGGCGTCTTTGAGCTCTTGTCCCCGGGGGTCGTCCAGGTTGAGGACCGCCAGCCCCCCCGGAGAGGGGCGGCCGTTGGCCAGGAGTTCCAAAAAGAGCCGGGATTTGGCGGCAAAATATTCATCCAGGTCCCGGTGGTAGTCCAGGTGGTCTTGAGAGAGGTTGGTGAAGACCGCGGCGGCGAAGACGACGCCGTCCACCCGCCTTAAATCCAGGGCGTGGGACGAGACCTCCAGGAAGACGTGGGTGACGCCCCGGGTGCGCATTTCCCGGAGGAGCCGCTGGAGGTCCAGGGACTCGGGGGTGGTCACCGGGGCGGGCCAGGTGGACTCGCCCACCCGGTAATTCACGGTGCCCACCACCCCCACCCGGCAGCCGGCGGCGTTCAGGATGGCCTCCAGGAGATAGGTGGTGCTGGTCTTGCCGTTGGTGCCGGTAATCCCCACCAGGGTCAGCTCCCGGCTGGGGTGGTCGTAAAAGGCGGCGCTGATGTGGGCCAGGGCCAGGCGGGCCTGGGGCACCCGGACCACCGTGACCCCCGGCGGCGGCGCCAGTTCCTGCTCGGTGACCACCACCCGGGCGCCCTGGTCGAGGCTGGCGGCGAGATAGAGGTGGCCGTCGGTGCGGGCCCCTTTCAGGGCCACGAAGAGCCCGCCGGGGGTGACCTCCCGGGAATGGTAGGCCACGCCGGTCACCGGCGCGTCCACGTCGCCCCGCACCTCACAGCCGGCCAGGCCGTCCAGGAGCGCTCTCAACGTTTTTGGGGCCGCCGTTTCTCTCACCACTGGGAAATTTCCATCCATGCCCATCGGAGTATTGATAAGAGCATGAAATCAGCTGTCTTCTGAGTTGCGCTGTCGGGGCGCACCCGCAGGGTCGCCCGCCTTCTGTCCGCCTTCTGAGAAGGAGGCGGGCCGGAAATGAACCCGGATAAGATTAACCTGGCATAACTGCTAAAACGGAGTGATTCACATTCAGCAAATAAGGGCAGGCCCCCGGGCCTACCCTTTTCTTAGCAGTCAAGTTGTGACTGAGACTGGCTATCAAGACTCACCGCCTGATTAGTTAATACTACAAGAACAGTTACCTTATGGCAAGGACCAACCCCGGCCCCCTCAAACGCCGGACTTGAATTTTACCACGCAGGTGGCGCCGGGGGTGATGGCAGTCCCGGGCGCCGGTTCTTGACTGACGGCCATGCCGCTGCCTTCGAAGCGGCAGTGCAATCCCGAACGATTTAACAGCGTGAGCACCTGGCGGATGGTGTAGCCCCTGGAGTTCCGGCATGACGGTCAGAGGCCCCTGGGGAATCTCCAGCTTGGGAGGGGTAAACTTCACTTCCGGGCCCGTGGCCGCGGCGGCCGGGGAGGCCAGCAGGCCCGCCAGGACCGGTTCGTTTTTGTCCTTGGGGGGTTCCTTGGGGTAATAGCCCAGAACCCGCAGGGATTGGGCGGCGATTTCCCGGAAGATGGGGCCCGCCACTACACCCCCGAAGATGGCCCCCTTGGGTTCGTCCACGATGACGCAGATGGCCAGGACCGGATTGTCGGCCGGGATCAGGCCGATGAACAGGGAGTTAAATTTGCTGTGGGAATAGGCCCGGCCGACTATTTTCTGGGCGGTGCCGGTCTTGCCGGCCACCGTGAACCCGGGAGGGGCCGCCTCCTTGGCGGTGCCGCCGGTCTGGGTGACGGTCTCCATAATGGCCAGCATCTGGCTGGCGGTTTGCTGGGAGAGGACCCGCCGGACCGGATTAGGTGGATACTCTTTAACTATTTTCCCCTGGGGACTGACGACCTCCTTGACCAGATGGGGCTCCATGAGCACCCCGCCGTTGCCCATGGCTGCCAGGGCCGCGGTCATTTGGAGGGGCGTCACCGACACGCCCTGACCGAACGCCACGGTGGTGCGGTCAATGAGGGAGCGGGTCTTGAGCAGATTTTTCACTAATCCGGCGGTCTCCCCGGGGAAGAGAATGCCGGTACGGTGGCCGAAGCCGAAATCATGGAGATAATGATCCAGTCGTTTGGCCCCTAACTTGTGGGAAATCTTGGCCGCCCCGATGTTGCTGGATTTCTGGACCACCTGTTGCACCGACAGGGTGCCGTAGGGATGAACATCGTGGATCACCTCTTTAGCTCCCAGGTGCCAGGTACCATTTTCACAATGGAACTTGTCCTCGGGTTTAACCACCTGGGCGTCCAGGGCGGAGGCGACGATGAAGATCTTGAAGGTGGACCCCGGCTCCAGGCAATCCGTCACCTGGCGATTGCGCCGGGCAAATTCATCGAACTTGCCATAACGGTTGGGATCGCTGCAGGGCGTCTGGGCCATGGCCAGGATCTCCCCGGTTTGGGGCCGCATCACCAGGGCCAGGCCGCCGGCGGCATGGAATTTCTCCACTCCCGCATTCAGTTCCTTTTCGGCGATATACTGCAGGGTGCGGTCCAGGGTGAGGACCACGTTGTTGCCCATGACGTCGGGATCCCAGGCTTTCTCCCCGGAGACGACGATGTGGCCCCGGGCGTCGGTCATATTCCAGCACTGCTTGGGTTTGCCAAAGAGTTCCTTTTCATACTGGATTTCCAGGCCTTCCAGCCCCTGGCCGTCGATGTTGCAAAACCCCAAAACCTGGCCCGCCAGCCCCAGTTGAGGATAGTAGCGCTTGGCTTCGGGAACCAGGTAAATGGCGTCCAGGTCGCTGCGGCCGGTGCTCTTGGACGCCCGGTTTTTTTTCGCCTCGGCCGCCTCCCAGGCCCGGAACGCCTCCTCGCGCTCGGGGGTGAGATGCCGTTTCACAAAGACAAAGGGGCGGGCCCGGGTGAGCATCTCCTGCAAATCCCGGGTCTTATAGCCCAGAATGGGGGCGAGCTCCCGGCTCAGGCGGGCGGCGTGCCTGATCTGGCTGGGATGGGCCACCACGGAGGAGACCCGGGTGCTGACGGCCAGCTCGGTGCCGCTGCGGTCCAGGATCATGCCCCGCACCGGCAGGACGGGGCAAAATTTCTGGTACTCCCGGGTGGCTTCTTCCCGGAGTTCCGGGCCCCGGATGACCTGAAGGTAAAAAAATCTACCGCTGATATACAGACCAAAGGCCAAAAGCGCCAGGGCCACCAGGCCGAGGCGCAGCCGGACCCATTTGCCGGGAGCGGGATTCACGGCAGATTCACGACCTGGGAGGGGTGGGGCGCTCCCATGCCGTATTCGGCCGCCAGTTTCTCCAAACGATGAATGGAGGTGAGGCAGGCCAGTTCAATACGAAGCTTGCGGTTCAGGTCCAGATATTGTTTCTGCATCTCCTGGGCCTGGGAAATCTGGTAGCTCTGGGTGATGATACTGCAAGTCGGCCCAGGCCAGGAATAGGGAAGTGAAAAAGACCCCGGCGGTGGCCAGGACCACCACGGTCACGGCGATTTTCCCCCAGCGCCAGGGGTGGCCGACTTTGCGGTTTCTGGAAATGAAGACCTGCCCGGCGGTAGTCAATCGGATCGCAAGATTGTTCGACATCCCCCATACCTCCAAAGTTAGTGCACCATTTTCTCGGCAATGCGCAGTTTGGCACTCCGGGCCCGGGGATTGGCCTGCACTTCGGCCGCACTCGGGACGAGAGGTTTGCGCGTGTGACGAACCATAACGCCAGTCCGTTCCCAGCCGGCCATGCCCTGCTTGACCAGCCGGTCTTCCAGGGAGTGGTAGGAGATGACCACCAGGCGCCCGCCGGGTTCAAGCCAGGCCGGGGCGTGGGTAAGAAAGGCGGTCAGCTCGTCCAACTCCAGGTTCACGGCTATGCGTAAGGCCTGGAAGACCCGGGTAGCTGGATGCAGTCTCCCCCTGCGCCCCCCGGGTCCCTGGGCCTGTTCCAACAATTTTACCAACTGACGGGTGGTCTGGAAGGGATGCCGGCGCCGTTCTTGCACCACCAGACGGGCGATGCGTCGGGCCCGGTGCTCCTCCCCATACTCCCGGAAAATCCTTTCCAACTCCGTTTCTAAAGAGCGGTTTAACCAGGTAGCTGCCGTGGGCCCCGGCTCCTCCGGGTTGAACCGCATGTCCAGCGGCTCGTCCCCGGCAAAAGAAAAGCCGCGCTGGGACTCTTGCAACTGCAAAGAAGACAGGCCCAGGTCCAGCAGGATCCCTGCGACTCCCGGGACCCGGGCTGCTTCCAGCAGCTCCCCCAATTGGGCGTAAGAACGTTGAAACAGTTGAAATTTGGAGGTGTGGTGCGCCAGCCGGACTGCGGCCGCCTTGAGCGCGTTTGGGTCCCGATCCAGGCCCCAGAGCTCCCCCTCCGGGCCGATGCGGTCCAGAATGGCCGCGGCATGCCCCCCCTCACCCACGGTGCCATCCACATAGAGGCGGCCGGAACGGCAATTCAAGCCCACCAACACCTCCCCCACCATCACCGGTTCATGCACCGGATTGTGGCCTGCTGATTAAATGGTTGTCCAACATCCCTTCATCAATAGTGTCCTGCCCACGCGGCGCGATGAGACGGGAATGTCCGGCGCGCCAAATTTCCAAACCAGGGATAGCCTCCACCACACTGACGGACCGGTTGGGCTGGGGCCATGCAGGCGGGGAGGGTCGAATAGTGCGGGTGAGCAACCGCGGTGGGGGTCAAGGCGGAGGTCGCCGCCTCGTTGACCGACAGGTCATCGGCGTAGAGCTGCAAGCCGATTTCCACCACAGCCGCATCATAGAGAACGCCTCTATTTCTGGTAAGTTCTTCCAGGGTGAGCGCCAGCCCCAGGGAGGCGCGATACGGCCGATGGGAGCACATGGCCTCCAGGACATCGGCCACACCCAGGATCCTGGCCTCCAGGAAGATTTCATGCCCCGTCAAACCTTGGGGATAACCCGACCCGTCCAGCCTTTCGTGGTGTTGAAGGATAATCTCGGCCGCATTTCCCGGCAGCCTGATGGGCTTCAGAAGATTATAGGCTACCTGGGGGTGGGTTTTTAGCAGGGCGAATTCAAGGTGGTTGAGTTTTCCCGATTTGGCGAGGAGGCCTGAGGGGATGGCCATTTTGCCCAGGTCGTGAAGCGCACCGGCGATGCACAGGTCCCGGAGGCGGTCCCCGGAGAGGCCCAAGGCCTGGCCAATGGTCCGGGCGATCCTGGTTACCTGCCGCTGATGGACCACGGTATACGGGTCCTTCAACGCCAGCGTGGACTCCATAACCCGGATGAAGGCCTCCATGACCACTCCCCCCCTTCACCAGCCTCGGCACCGATGGGCAACCGCAGATCACATTAATAATTCGTGCAACATCTCTTTATTGATCGATTCTTCCAAGTTCTTGCGATGGGACTCGAAGGTGCTGCGGTCCCAAATTTCAAAACAGCGGAGGGCGCCCACCATGACGACTTCCCGGCTAAGGTTGGCGTAGTTCCGGAGATTTTGCGACACGAGGATGCGGCCCTGGCGATCCAGGGCACACTCCTCGGCCCCGGAAATGAGTAACCGTTGGATGGGTCGATAATCCGGGTCAAGAATCGGCATCTTGGCCAGTTCTTCTGCGAAGGGAATCCAGGCGGATTGCGGAAAGGCCAGGACATAGCCTTCCCAATTGGTGATGGTAATCTGCCGATCCTGGTCTTTCTCAATGATCTCCAGGTAGCGGGACGGAATTTTCACCCGTCCTTTATTATCCATGGTGTGGAAATAGCTACCGGTAAACATGTCCCCTCATTCCCCACTCTGTTCCACTTTTTCCCACGTGAAGCTAAAATACGTCCTTTCTTAGGGTATTGTCAAGAAAAAAAGCACAAAAAAAGCCTCTATGTCCCAGAAAAAATCTTCTGCGGGTCTTGTAAATTCAGGGCAAGGGAGATCGGGGGGATCGTGGAACCCTGTTTTTGAAGTTCGGGAGGGTTGCCCAGGGACGGTCCCAGGGGGAGGGGTTCTGAGGCTAAAGTTTATTATAGAATAAGATCAAGGGGATACTGGCAGAATGACTGAATTTTTATCCGAAGGGGAGGGGACTCCTGGAGCCTGGGTGGGAGATCGCCGCGGCCCGGGGAGTTCATCTGGCGGGCGGGCGGCGGGAGCCCGGTTCACGAGGTCTGCTCCCGATGGTCCAGGTAACTTTGCAAAATGAGGACGGCGGCCAGCTGATCCACTACCTGGCGCCGGCGCCGGCGGCTCACATCCGCCTGAATCAGCAGACGTTCGGCTGCGGCAGTGGTGAGGCGTTCATCCCAGAAAATGACCGCTCCCCCCAGGGCTTCGCCCAGGGCGCCGGCAAATTCGGTGATTTCAGGGGCCGCATCCCCCAGGCGGCCATCCATGTGCCGGGGCAGGCCCACCACAATCTGGTGCACGGCATAATCCCGCCCAACCTGAAGGAGGTGGTCCAGGTCGGCCTGCCGGTCCCGGCGGACCCAGACCTCCAGTCCCTGGGCGGTGATCCCTAAAGGATCACTCACCGCAATGCCGATGCGCTTGGCCCCCATGTCCAAGCCGAGAATCCGCCTGGACTCACGCTTGGGAAAAGACTGTTCAGTTTCCATAACTAACCCTCAGGAAGCCCCGTGGCGCCGGATTGATGACTCAGTCGGGCGCCTGCGGAGGCATGGTAGCCTGCCAAGATCCCCATGTGCACATGAAATAGCCAGTTAACCGGGGGGAAGAGGATGGAGTCGTAGGTCAGGGAGTGGATGGCGAAGCCGAGTATAATGAGCACCCGGTACCAATCTAATGGTGAGGATTCCGGAAAAGATCGTAAGCTTCGACAATATTTTACCAGGATCAATATGATCAACGTTACGTAAAATAAAGTCATAACGGTACCAAATTCCACCAAGCCGGTAAGCAACGTGTTGTCAAGAGTCCTGAAATTTGGCGATCCCATTGAGGGAAATCACGGAACTTTTTGTAATGTTGCTGATAATCTCTCAAATAATTCTTATGGTCGAAAGTCCGTAGCCCTGTTCCCATGACGGGATGATTCCGCCAAATATGCAGGGCAAATGGGTAGCATTCCAGGCGATACAGAATGCTTCCCTGGGCGGGAATTTTCGGATCAAGGCGGGCAAGCAGGCGCAGGTCCTAGCAGAGAAAGGGTCAGGGCCGCCGCCAGCAACACCGATACGGCAAGATACCTCAGGCGGTGGCCACGATAAAGCATCCAGACCAAAAGCATGCCGGCCAGGGCCAGCCAGGTTCCCCGCTTGTAGGTGAGAAAGATCAGGACGCCGCTTAAAAGGACCAGCAGCCAGCCGATCGATCTAATCCCGGGATATCTCCGGAAGAGCAGGGACATCGGGCCCGGGGACAGCAGGATTATCAAAGTTCCCAGGGGAATCGGATTCAGGATGAACAGAGTAAAAACTTTATGACCAAAGTGCCCTGGGACCAACCGTACGATAATTTCTGCCGGCACAATAATGGCCAGGGCTCCGGCGCAGAACCAGTCAAACACCTGCCGGCGCCGCTGGTCGTTTATCAAAAACATCGAAGTCCATAAGGCGAAAATTCCCGTACAGCAGGAAGTTTCGCATGGGAGAAAGGGAGTTAGAGGGGGAATTACTCAAGACTACGTTGAGTATCCCAAGAATGATAATCGAGACTATCAACAGTATTTCCCAGCGATGGTCGCGGTTGGCAACCACTTGCCAGGAGTAGGCCAACCACAGCATAAGCCAGGGGAAGATAAAAATAATGCTTTTGGTATAGCGACTTAAAAGATCACCCATAATATTGGGAGACCATAACAAAATAATGTAGGCCCCAGACCCCAATAAAGAATAGTAGGCGAGTTGATTAAAAAAAGATGACTTGTCGTTAGGCAATAAATATTTCATATATATAATAGAATGATTGATTAATTGATTAGAAACCTTTGGTCCATTCTGGGTATTATCTAATTTTATTATTCTTAGGAATAGTGCTTGCTTGCTGGTTGGGGTTGCACCCGGCTATCTTTTCCAACTTCATTGATAAGTCATTCAAAGTGCCCTCATAGGTCTGCCAGAGAGCCCGGCTCTCCCGGATTTGCTGCAGCGTCTTCTCCATC
This sequence comes from uncultured delta proteobacterium, assembly GCA_963747645.1. Taxonomy (GTDB): domain Bacteria; phylum Desulfobacterota; class Desulfobaccia; order Desulfobaccales; family 0-14-0-80-60-11; genus 0-14-0-80-60-11. Next base: position 128,128 of record CAVVFW010000013.1, read on the forward strand.
CGAGGTTTCCGGGCTGGCGACTCTGGACCGATAGTGGACAACTGAGCTTCCAGATCCTGCTGCATGGATGGCAAAATCAGACCGATGTGGTTGAGTTTTCTGGCCGCGTAGACCCGTTTTTTCTTGGCGGCGTGGAGTGCGGCCTGCCAGGATGAATCCGGGGAGCAGCGAGCGTCAGCAGCAAGGGGGGGTGAGGGGACGGCGCGTGACGGTCGGCTCGGAGAGGCCGGGGCAGGGTTGCCCCGGTTTTTTTTCATCAGCGTGAGGGTAGTTAATTGATTCTGTAAGGAAGCAAGTCCCCGATCTATTTTAAGGTATTCCCTGTTGATCAAATCGAGCTTGGCTGCCTGGTACTTGCCGGGGAAGAAGAAGTTTTGGACCTCGTACAGTTGCAGGAGCCCCTGGACGAAAACCAGCAGCAAGCCAGCGGCAAGCAGCAATCTTCCCCATCTGGAGGGGTTAAGGTTGAGGCCGGGAAGGAGATTTTTTCTCATAAATAGTTATTGGGGACAACGATTCCATCGGAGGAATAAAGTGATGGAAAAAGGGATCGGGTTGATTGCCGAAGATTTCGTCTTCACCGGGCAGGACCAGCCGCTGATAATCGCGGGAATTCGAGAGAAGTTGCCGGATAAGCACCTCGGATTCATTCAAGTCATAGTTTCGATTCCAACGGGGATACCACCGCAGCACCAACCAGTCAGGGAGCCGGGTTATGGGGATTTGCCCCTGTAGACCCCCTAAGACCTTGCAGGAAGTATAAAACTGAAGGGGGAGGTCGCCATAAGTAGTCAGAATTGTATCCCCAGGCTGGGCGTGGGTCTGAAAGAACTGAATGAGACTTTGATTGACATCCGGATAGGGGGAAGTCAGTTCAGCCAGGTAAAGTTTTAAGGGGAGGTTGGGATAAGTAAGCATGTAGTGGTCGTTGTGGAACGGGCGATTCAGCATCCCCAACCATTCCAAGGGGAGTATATTCAGCCAGTTGGTGCCCAGCAGGAGTATTGCCAGGAGGGCGCCGGAAAATTTTTGATAGCGCCAGGCCTGGCACACGATCCACCCCAAGATCACGGCGCACAAAGGAAGAAGGTGAATCAAATAACGCATTTCACCCTGAGGGGCCGGAGTCAATAGCAGGACGTTGCCGAGTACCACCAGGCTTAAAAATAAAATGAATTTTTCTTGAGGGGCTTCCGAAAGGCCTGAGCGGGTCCAGAGGAGCCGTCCCCAGCGCCACATCAGATAAAAAGCCAGGGGCAGGGGAAACATAAATTGGAAAAAATTACCGAAGTAGGTTTGCAGATTAGTCAGAATTGCCTCCAGGCTCACCATCGACGCCTGTTGGTTGATGCGAAAGAAAAATAACCCCGGGAGAATGATGAGTCCTACCGCGAGGCTCAACGTCAGGCTGCGGGCCAGGGGCATCTCGGCGCGGTAAAGCAAACCTGCCGCCAGTAAAGCGGCGCCGGCGAAACTGAAGAAAAGGAGATAATTCGCATAGAACAGTAATCCCAAAGAGAGACACAACACGAGAGCCGGGAGCGTTTTAGACTGCCACTTATCTCGGAAGGCATAGAGAGTGGCCAAGGTGAAAAGAGCCCCCAGGCTGTAATAGCGGCATTGGCGGGCATAGAGGAGAAAGGGTACGGAGCAGGCCAGCAAGGCTGCGGCCATGAGGGCCCAGGCGCGGTCGCGAAAATTATGGCGCACCAACTGGTAGACCAGAAAAATACACCCCAAACCCAGCAACGCGAAGGGAAGGCGTCCGGCGTAAGTGTTAAGACCGCCGAGACGAAACGCTCCCGCGGCCACATAGATTTGCAGCCAGGGCGACCAGCGCCACAGGTAGTTGGGGCCATATTCGTGCCCTGCTTCCTGGGAGACCAGGTTAACTCCGTCATAAGCGCGGGGCACGCCGTATTTCAAGACCCGCTTCGCCAAGACGGCAGTCTCGGCTTCATCCTGCCAGAAGGGGCGATGGTCCAAATGAAAAAGCAGGAGAAAGGCCCCCAGGGCCAGAATTATCATGATGGGAGAAAATAATTGATAAACCCGCATAGAGGGCTCAGCCTTAAGGTTTTGCTTGGGAGGTACTAGGGAGGAAATCTCTATACCAGTCGCATGGAGAATAGACACGGACAAGAACGGCCTAATATTAGACTATTTTACCGGTAATTTCAATTTTTTTCAAAAAACCGTGTCGGCCGCAGCCCGCCCTGATGGCCTGACTATTTGGACAACAGCCAGGCGGCCGCCAACGCCAGGGCGAGGCCGACCAGATGGCGCAGGGTCAGGGCCTCCTGGAGGAAAACTCGGCTTAAGAGCACGGTCACGGCCGGGTAGAGGGCGGTGAGTGGCACCACCACGGTGGCGGGGCCCCGGCCCAGGGCCTCGAAGAAAAAGAGGAGTCCCATCGCCATGGCCAGGCCGGCCCCCAAGGCGGCGCCGACTCCCCAGGGTTGCCAGGAGAGCGCCCCCAGCCCCCCCGCCAGGAGATAACCCACCACCGCCAGGTGCCCGGAAACAGCCAGCAGGTAAACTTGTTGGGAGGGCAGGTGCTGGGCAGCCACCTTGCCCAGGAAGCCCCACACGCCCCACAATCCCAAAGCCAGCAAGGAAAACCCCAGCCAGTTCATATCCTCATCCCCGGTCTTGCCACGTATCAGTCTTTCATCTAATATACGAAAGAACGCCACAGCACAAGGATCAACTGCTTTTTGTCCCGTTTCCGCCGCCATAGGAGCACCGCCCCCGAACCTGGTGGACCATGACTCTGCCTTCGGTCAGTTGCGAGGTTGCCATCATCGGGGCCGGCCCCGCCGGAGCCACCCTGGCTTACGAGCTGCTGCAGGGGGGTCTGAAGCCCCTTATTCTCGATAAGGCCACCTTTCCTCGGATCAAAGTCTGTGCCGGCGGCCTGACCATCAAGACATTTAAGTTCTTGCCCCCGGACCTGGGCACGGTTCTGGAAGATGAAATTCGCCGGGTGCAGTTGAGCTTTAATCTGGGCCGCGACTTCACCAGGGCCTGGCATCAGCCGTTGCTCTACACAGTGGAGCGGCAACGGTTCGACGCCTTTCTCATGGAACGGGTGAGGCAAGCCGGAGGGGAGTTCGGGGAGGGGGAACGGCTGGAGAAGATCACCTCGGGCCCGGGGGACGCATTCACTCTGACCACCTCCAGGCGGCTGATTAAGGCCCAAGTCGTTGTGGGAGCCGACGGCGCCCGGAGCCGGGTGGCTCGGGGCGTTGGTTTGCAGCCCGTGGATTTCTGGCATCTGGGGCTCCAGACGGAAGTCCCCCGGCACCTGATGAAAAAGAGCCCTCCGGCCTTTACCGGCACGATTTATCTGGACATGGGGACCATGGCCGACGGCTATGCCTGGATCTTTCCCCGGGGCGAGGTCCTTCTCGTCGGGGTGGGGGGGCCGTTGCACCAGGGACCGGAACTCAAAGGGTATCATGCCCGCCTGCTGGCCCACCTGGGTCTGGGGGAGTACTCTTTCCCTCTGGCGGCCCATCTCGTGCCCCACCGGGTAACCCCCGCGGCCCATCACCAAGGGCCGAGCCCTTCTGGTGGGAGACGCTGCCGGCCTGGCGGATTTCTGGACCGGGGAGGGAATTTTCTATGCTTTGCAGAGCGCTCACCTGGCGGCCCGGCAGATTCTCAGGTTCTTCCGGGGGGAGGCCGGGGCGCTCTCCGACTACCAGGCCCGGGTGGACCGGGAGATCACCCCGGAGCTGACGGCCGGGTATCAATTTTCAAAATTATTCAATTATCTCGGCCCCCTGGCCTTCAGGGGCCTGTCGCGTTATGATTATCCCTGGGAGGTATTCTGCCGCGTCATGCGGGGCGACCGGTCATTTGACGAGATCAAAAAACGCTGCCGACCGGATATCTTATTCCGCAAACTCCTGGTAAAATCTGGCAGAAACCGACCGATGGCCTGAAGAGAGGATCGTTATGACAAACATTATGGGACACCGGGGGGCCCCGGCCGACGAACCCGAGAACACCCTGCGCTCGTTTCGCCGGGCGCTGGCGCTGGGGGTGGCCGCAGTGGAACTGGACGTCCAGTTGACCAAAGACGGGCGCCTGGCGGTGATCCATGACGAGACCCTGGACCGGACCACTAACGGCCGGGGTCCGGTGATAAATTCCACCCTGGCGGAGCTCAAAAGGCTGGATGCCGGCGGAGGGGAGCCGATCCCCTCCCTGGAGGAAGTCTTTGACCTGGTGCAGGGGCAGGCCCACCTGGTGGTGGAACTGAAGCAACCGGAGGCCGCCGGGGCGTTGCGGAATTTTTTCCAGGAGCGCCGGGCTTTTGCCGACGCCACCGTCATCTCCTTCTGGCACCCGGCCGTCAAAGCCCTCAAGGAGGCCGAGCCGCGCTTTAACACCGGCGTCCTCATGGTGGGATGCCCGGTGGACCCCGTGGGCCTGGCCCGGGCCGCCAACTCCGACGCCCTGGTCCTCCACTACGCCTACGTCACGCCGGACCTGGTATCCGCCGCCCATCATAACGGGCTCCTGGTCTACGTCTGGAACATCGACGATACCGACACCCTGAAACCTTACCTGACCATGAACCTGGACGGCATCGGCAGCAACCGCCCGGGGGTTTTGCTAGAATATCTCAAAAGCAAGCAGTGAGCTGTAAGCAGTGAGCCGTGGCCGATTCGGTGGCCCCGCGTACTGCTTACCCTCCTGCCTTACCAATTTCTGAAGGGATGAACCATGGCAAAGACTATCGTTGAACAGGTGATGGCGGCGCATCTGGTGTCCGGGGAGTTGGTCCCCGGCGCCGAGGTGGCCCTCAAAATTGATCATACTTTGACCCAGGATGCCACCGGCACGCTGGCCTATCTGGAGTTTGAGGCCATGGGGGTGGAGCGGGCCCGGCCCGAGGTGGCGGTGAGTTATGTGGACCACAATCTGCCCCAGACGGATTTTCGCAACGCCGACGACCACCGGTTTTTGCGGACGGTGGCGGCCGATACGGCCTCTACTTTTCGCCGCCGGGCAACGGCATCTGCCACCAGGTGCATCTGGAGCGGTTCAGCGCCCCGGGGAAAACCTTGCTGGGGTCCGACAGCCACACGCCCACGGCCGGGGGCGCCGGGATGCTGGCGTTTGGGGCCGGGGGGCTGGACGTGGCCCTGGCGTTGGCCGGGCAGCCTTTCTACCTGGCCATGCCCGAAATCCTGGGGGTGCGGCTGACGGGGCGGTTTCGGCCCTGGGTGTCGGCCAAGGACGTCATCCTGGAATTGCTGCGCCGCCTGACCGTCAAGGGAGGCCGGGGCAAGATCCTGGAGTTCTTCGGGCCGGCCCTGCGTTACCTCAGCGTGCCGGAGCGGGCCGCGATCACCAACATGGGGGCCGAGTTAGGGGCCACCACCTCCATTTTTCCGGCGGATGCCCAGACCCGCAGGTTCCTGACATTGCAGGGGCGGGAGGAGGATTTCCGGCCCCTTGCAGGCCCAGGGACGCCCGCACTACGCCGAGGTGCAGGAGGTGGACCTGGAGCAGCTCCCCTCCCTCGTGGCCCAGCCCAGTTCCCCGGACTGAGGTGGCCCAGGTCAAAGACCTGGAGGGCCTGCCGGTGGAGCAGGTGCTCATCGGGTCGTGCGCCAATTCGTCCTTGCGGGATCTGCTGATCGCCGCCCGGGCCTTGCAGGGCCGGCGGGTGCATCCCCGGGTCAGCCTGGAGATCAATCCGGGCTCCCGCCAGGTTTTGGAAAACCTGATTCTGGCCGGAGGGCTCTGGTGCCGCTGGTGGAGGCCGGGGCCCGGGTCATGCCGCCGGGCTGCTGGGGCTGTATCGGCATGGGCCAGGCCCCGCCCACCAATGCAGTGAGCGTGCGGACCTTTCCCCGGAATTTTCCGGGACGCAGCGGCACCAAGGACGATAAGGTCTATCTGGCCAGCCCCGAAACCGCGGTGGCCGCGGCCATCTTCGGGGAACTGCGGGACCCCCGGGACCTGGGGGATTATCCCCGGGTGAGCGCGCCCCGGCGCTTGGTGGTGGCCGGAGGCAACATCATCCCGCCGTCGCCGCCGGGGGAGGCCGCCAGGGTGGAAGTAATCCGCGGCCCCAACATCGTGCCCTTCCCCCAACTGACGCCCCTGCCCGAGACCTGGCAGGGAGAAGTGTGGCTCAAAGTGGGGGACAACGTCACCACCGATGATATCATGCCCGCGGGCAGCCAGGTTCTGCCGCTCCGGAGCAACCTCCCGGCCATCAGCCAGTACGCCTTTACCCGCCTGGACCCGGAATTTCCCCAACGGGTGAAGGGCCGGGGGGAAGGTGCGGTAGTGGGCGGCGAGAACTACGGCCAGGGGTCGTCCCGGGAGCACGCCGCCCTGGCCCCCCGGTATCTGGGGGTAAGGGTCAAGCTGGTGAAAACCTTTGCCCGCATCCACCTGGCCAACCTGATCAACTTCGGCATCCTGCCCCTGACCTTCGAGAATCCCGGGGATTACGACGCCATGACCCAGGGCCAAACCCTGGAATTGCCCGGGGTGCGCCAGTTGCTCCTGGACGGGGCGGAACGCCTGCCCCTGAAGGCGGGCGGTAAAACACATCTGGGTCCGGGTGGACCTGTCGGCGCGGCAGCGCCGGCTGCTGGCGGTGGGCGGGGCGTTGAATCTGGCCAGAGAGGCGTAACGTTGCGTCGGTCAGGGCGACCCGCCGGGTCGCCCCCCCTCACAGGGGCCACTGAGCGCCGGCCAGCTTTCATCGACCCGGTTTTTCCCTTAGGGAGGTAAGCGCATGGGTTTCTTGAAGTCTTTGTTTAAGTCAAAAACACCCCCAGCAGCCACCTACGAGATCGTCGAAAAGCACCTGTCCATCGACGATCGCCGTTACCAGGTGCGGATCAAAAAGGCAGGGCGGGAGCTTTATGTCGAGGACCTCTTCCAGACGGCAAAAAAACCCAGGGATCTCACCTTTGGCCGGTTTTTCCTGCTCAATGAAAACCCGCCCAAGCCGCACTTTGCCCCCTCCTTGGACGAGGCGATGGCGTGGTTCACGGGCCAGGGCCAACCCAAAGACGGGTATGGCACCATCTTCTGGGGCGAGCAGGTTGCCTACGAGTGCTCCGTCTGTCGGCGTCTGCCGGAAGTTGCCCCTACGGATTACCCAGGTGGAGCGCCTGACGGTGGCCAGGGCGATCCCCACGCCCATGGAAATCGTCGGCTGGCGGGTGGTGGAGGTGGAGTCGGAGTTGACCGGCAAGGGGACGCCCACCCGGAGACTGGAGGACCATAAACTCAAGGCGATCATCATCTGGGAGGAAGCGCCCAATCAGTACCTGTGCCGGAGTTGCGCCGAGAAGTTGACGGCCGCGGGACGGCCGCCGGACCTGGCCGATTACTTTATCTTTGCGGCGGAGTGAAGGTTGGCAGGGGCCTATCGTGCTTGTGCCTTAATGATGGGGCGGGGTGCGCTACGCCATGGAGGACCTCACCGACCTCCGCCTCCTGGCGTTAAAGGCTGAGGCCGCGACCAGCGAAGGGCGGGCGGGGTAGGTCAGGGGAGTGACGGTCTTTGGACATCACGAGGGGATCACCGGGGCAACCCCCGTGATCCCCTTCGAACTCAGGGAGAAGATAAGGGCGATGGTCAGGCTCTTTAACCGACCCCGGGTACCGTGGAATAGATTTCTTTCATCACAGGCGGCTTGAATTCCAAGGTCCTGAGCAGCAGCACCGGCACGGTGGCGTGGGAGGAGACTTTATTGGCCGTGCCGCCCATGTACCAGACCACTTCGCCGGCGCCGTGGGTCCCCAGGACGATGAGGTCATACCCTTTGTCCTGGGCTAAGCCAATGATTTCCCGGGCCGGGTCCCCATCCTGGCAGATCCAATTGGCGTCCAGCCCCAGGCCTTTAAGGTCTTGTCCAGCCTTGGCCAGGAAGGTGTCGCAAAATTTCTGTTCCTGGGCTTCAGCTGATTTCATGACCCCGGGGGTGGCCTGGCCCACCATGGCTCCGACGCCGCTGTAGCACACATGGAGGAGCGTTATCCTGGACTTGAAGGCCATGGCCAGTTCAATGACCCGGGGGAGCACTTTTGCGGCAATTTCCGAGCCGTCCAGAGGAACCAAAATTTTCGTAAACATAACACCCTCCTGGTTTAATTACCCGGATCCACCAGCAAATACTCTGGCTGCCAAGGTTGTTAGTAATTAAGTTAGACACTTAAGGAAGATTGTCAAATGGGCTGGGGGAAATTCCTGATTTTGTACTAAGGCGGTCCGGTGCCGGGACGCCGGCGCCGGCATGCGCCGGGGCTCAGGGTCCCTAACCTGGCCGGCATGAGGCATTTATGGTCTATTCCCCGCCTGGAGTAATAAAGTGAGACCAGTCGTCAAGTCGTCATGCTAAGTTTTACGGAGCAAAGGGGAGGGAGCGCCGGGAGCGGTCCCTGGGGCCGGCCGGGCTTGAGGGCAGACTGATAGGCGAAATTGCTTTACTCAACGACTATCTGTTACCGGTCCTTCCATTTCACGGATGTCTTCTTTTCCAAAAATGCCTTGATGCCGTCTTGGGCATCTTCCGACAGATTGTTCATCACAATAGTATGTTTGGCATAATGCAAGGCTTTATCGTCACTTTGGTCGACCTGGGCATAGAATCCTTGTTTGCCGACACTCAGGGCAAAACGACTTGCTTCGCTGATTTTTTTTGCCAACTCCTCGGTTCTTGCAGCCAGTTCGTCCAGCGGCACCACTTTATTGATTAGACCGAGTTCCTTAGCCTCCCGGGCTGGGAAATCCCGCCCGGTAAGCAGCATTTCCATGGCCATTTTCCGCCCGATAGCCCTGGTGACAGCCACCATAGGCGTAGTGCAAAAGAGGCCGATCTTGACCCCGGGGGTGGAAAATTTGGCATCCTCACTGGCGATAACCAAATCACACCATGCCGCCAGCTGGCATCCGGCGGCCGTGGCAATGCCTTGAACCTGAGCAATGACCGGTTGCGGTATTGCATGAATCAGCTGCATCATTTCAGTGCATTGATCGAAGATAAATTTATATTCTTTAACCCCGGCATCGACCATTTCAGACAAATTGTGCCCCGCGCAGAAGTGCTTACCCAGGGCCCTTATAATTACCACTTTTATGGTTTCATCAGTTGAGAATTTTCTTAACGCATCGATCATCTCACCAATCATTCTTTTGGACAGAGCATTTAGGGTATGAGGGCTATTCAAGGTAAGAATACCAATTGCGCCTTCAGTTGAAAATAATATCTCTTTATAGGTCACTTTTAACCTCCCTTACATCTTCAGGTTATCAATATTGTCGTGTCGATGGATAAATCAGGATAACAGTCAACATGGTGATTTCCTGTTACCACGGTTCATAGATATGACGAGGTATTTTTTACTGGCCTCCACATAAAAAAGGCGGGAGGATAATCCCCCCGCCTGTCATTGCAAGAAAACGGGTAATCAGCGGGCCGTGGCCTTGGCCAACTTTTCCCGATGGGACATGCAATTGCGGCAGAGAAGCGCCTCCGGCATGATCTCGAGCCGGCGGGGCTCGATGGACTGCCCGCAGACCTCACAGAGACCATAAACCCCGGTTTCCAGCCGGTTCAGGGCCTCTTCGATGGCCTCCAGTTCCTGCCGTTTCGGTCCCAAGAGGGTGAGATTGGTTTCGGCCATGAGACTGACGGTGGCCTGGTCCTCTTCGTCCCGGGCCGCGGCCAGCATCTCCTGATAGCCATCGCCGATGTTGCTCTTGAGCTGTTGCTTGACCTCCTGCCAGAGGCGCCGTTTCCGGTCCAGCAGACGCTCTTTTACCTCATCCAGTTTCTCAGGGCTCGGTCCTGCCATGGTTCAGTCCCTCCCAGGATTCCGGCCGGGGCCGTTGGGGAATCCCGACTTATTCCAGAAAATCTTCCAGCGCCGCCTTGCGGGTGGGATGTTTCAAGCGCTTGAGGGCTTTTTTCTCAATCTGCCGGATGCGCTCCCGGGAAACCTTGAAGGCCCGGCCGATTTCTTCCAGGGTGTGTTCCACTTCCTCGCCGATCCCAAACCGCATCTTCATGATCTTTTCTTCCCGGGCGGTGAGGGTGGTCAAAATGGAGCCGGTCTTCTCACCCAGTTGGGATTCGAGAATGGCCTCGTAAGGGGAGACCGCCTTGTCATTGCGGATAAAGTCGCCCAGCCGGTCTCCTTCGTCGCCCACCGGCGTCTCCAGGGAAATAAGTTCATCCGCCAGGTTGGTGACCAGGAGGATTTTCTCCTCCGGCACCCCGGACCGTTCGGCAATCTCTTTGAGGCTCGGGTCCCGGCCCAGTTCCTTGAGCAGGTCATAGAAGGCCCGGTAGCACCGGTTGCGGATCTCCTGGAGGTGCACCGGGATCCGGATGGTCCGGGTCTTGTCGTAGATGGCCCGGGTAATGGTCTGCCGGATCCACCAGGAAGCAAAAGTGCTCAGGCGGTAACCGGTGGTGTAATCATACCGGGTCACCGCTTTCATCAAGCCCAGGTTGCCTTCCTGGATCAGGTCCGAGAAGGTCAGCCCCCGGTGGAGGTACTTCTTGGCGATACTCACCACCAGGCGCAGGTTGGCCTTGATCATCTGGTCCCGGGCCTGATTGACTTCATCTTCCGTCGCCTGGATGCAGTTGGCCAGTTCCTTGACCTCGGTGGCTTCAGGATGGTGTTTCTGCACCTGGCAGAGTCTCTGCTGAATCACTTTGAAGAGCTTTTCCTTGCCCTGGGCACTCTTTTCCGGGGTCTGGAACCAAAGCTGGAGCTTCTTCTGGAGGGTACGGACCTCCTCCAGGTCGCACTGCGCCACGGACACCAGGTTCAGGATGTTGTCCTGGCCCTCTTTGATGATGCGCCCCAAACTCCTCTCCTCTTCCGGGGACAGGATGGAATACCGCAGCATCTCACGGAAGTAGGCGGCCACCAGACCTTCATGCTCGGGGATCTCATCGGCTTCAATGACGTCATCCAGTTCATCGTCCGTCCCCTCGGCCGGGGTGGGGCCGTAGCCGGTGGCATCCAACTGCTCGGAGACGTCCAGTTCCGCGTCGGCCGCCCCCTCAAAGGGGACCCGGAGGCGATTCCCTGTCCCCCTCGGGGACGGAAAACTGGTCGTAGGCCAGGAATTCGCTGCCGCCCAAGTCGATGAACTTCTTAAGGTAATCTTTTTCCATGAAATTTCGTCCTATGGTGCTGCCTTGAGTCGAAAAGACTAAATTAGTTATTTTACCTCTTATTAGACAGCTGTCAAGGGAAAATGTTAATCGCCTGACGCCTTTATTTCGGTTATCGGCATTATTTCGGCAATTTATCACTAGATTTTAAAATAATTCTCTTTGCCGGATTGTCAATAAGCTCCTGCACGAAATCTTTTCCATGTCTCACGAAGCCCCAACCTCTCCTTGACCCGCCCCCGACGCCGGAGTATCATAGCCGCATCTCACCTTGAGAGGCTCGATCCATGCCCCATCAGCTGATTTCCCACCTGAAGGAAGGCGAAGCAGTGCAGCAATTTTTCCTAGTACGCAAGGTGGACAACGGTAAGACCAAAGAAGGCAACCCTTTCCTCTCCCTGGACTTGGGGGATAAGAGCGGGTCCATAAAGGCTAAGGTCTGGAGCGACGTGCTGGCCAAATGTCCCGGACCCTTCACCTCGGGTGATCATGTGGCGGTTCAGGGGAAGGTGGACTCCTACAAGGGCGAACTTCAGCTCAACGTCCGTTATATCAATACCGTGGAAGCTCTCCGGGACCTGGGCCGGGACCTCCAGGAGTACGACCCGGAGCTGCTCATCCAGGCCACCCCCTACGACCGCGAGGCCTTGTGGCAGGAGCTGCGGCAACTGGCCGAAACCGAGATCCGGCCGCCCCTGGGGCCGTTGGTCCTCACGGTCCTGGAGCGCTACCAGGAGGAGTTCCTGGTCTGCCCCGCGGCCTTGCGCTATCACCACCCTTACCTGGGCGGCCTCCTGGAGCACACCTGGTTCGTGACCCGCCACGCCCTGGCGTCGCTGGCCATTTATCCCGAACTGAACCGGGACCTGGTCCTGGCCGGGGCCATGCTGCACGACCTGGGAAAAATCAAGGAGTTGGCCAACCCCCCGGCCCCGGAACGCACCGTGCCGGGGCACCTCCTGGGCCACGTCGTTCTGGGCTGGGAAATGGTCCGGGCCGCGGCCCAGGGCCTGGACTTCCCCGACCCCACCTTGCTGGTGCAGTTGGAGCACATCCTCTTATCCCACCACGGGACCATGGAATTCGGCTCCCCCGTCGTTCCCAAGACCCGGGAGGCCCTGTTGGTAAATTTCCTTGACGACCTGGACGCCAAGCTGAAGATGATGAGCCAGCACCTGGAGAGCGATACCGGAGAGGGCGATTTTACCAGCTATAACCGGGCGTTACAGCGTGACCTCTACAAAGGCGGCCCCGCCGCGGCGGATTCGGACCCCGACCCGGAGCCCGACCAATAATCGCCGACTTCCTTAATCTGCATCGGTATCTGCAGAGACTCCCTTAAAAAATCGTTTTTTCCGCGGTGAACAGCCGGTGCGACGACGCCCATATAGCGTTTGCCAAAAGTATTTTCCGATGGCGGCATCATTCTAATCCCCCCTAACCCCCCTTTAAAAAGGGGGAACTATAAGGAATTGTCTGTAAAGTCCCCCTTTGAAAAAGGGGGATTTAGGGGGATTTAAGAATCTCCAAGTGGAAAGAATTTATGGCAAACGCTATAACCCCTTCTTTCCCCAAGTGGGGGAGAGGGCGAGGTAAGGGGGGGGGCCAGGCCTCAGGGGTGAGTCAAGGCTCGTGCCAGGTTTTATGTGAAAATAAAGAGGCCTATAAGGTCAATACCCATCTGACGCCTCATCGGGTGGGCATTTTTTGTTCCGCCACCTTCGCCAGCCTGCGGGAGATTATCGATAGTCACCCAGCACCGGCAGGCGCGCCGCTTGCTGCCGGTGGGCGGCAACGCCGGGGTTGAACCAGAAGATGTTGCGGCCCTTGACGGCGGCCAGGTCGGCGGTGGCGTACCAGCGGCCTTTGCTGAGATGCGCGGCCCGGTAGCCGTAGCCGGTGAGGAAGTGCGCCACCGCGGCTTTGCTGGCCCCCGCGGCCGCCAGGGTCTTTTCTTCCATTTCCATCAGCCACAGGGGGGGTGAGGCGGCCAGGAGCCCCTGGGCCCCGTGCAGCACCGCCAGTTCGGCCCCCTCGGCGTCCAGCTTGATGAGGTTGGGGGGACGCAGGCCCTGGGAGTCGAGCACGTGGTCCAGGGCCACCGTGCGGCAGACCTCCTGGCCGGGCCGGGCCCCGTCGGCCGGGTAGAGGCTGGCGCTGCTGTCGGCGATGTCGCCGGCCAGATGGAGCACCGCCTCACCTTCCCGGTCGGAGACGGCCACGGCAAAGGTCTGGATGTTCCGATAGGGATTCAAGGCAAGGTTCTCGGTGAGCCGGGCATAGGCGTTCCGCCCCGGCTCAAAGGCCACGATCCCGCCGCGGTGGTTCAGGGCCGTGGCCGCCACCAGGGTAAAATAGCCGACATTGGCCCCCACATCCCAGAAGACGTCGTCCCCGGTCAGGAGCCGCTGCACCAGGTCGGCTTCGTAGCGCTCGTGGTAATGCCCGTAGAAATAGACCTTCAGCTGTTCGGGATCGGCCAGGTCCAACTTCATGCGGAAGCCCTTGTCCAGGCGGACCACGGCATAGCGGTCCATCGGCGTCAGCCCGGCATGGAGGCGCTCATACAAATAAGCCTTGCCGTCCCGGAGGGGGAATTGGCTGAGGTACCAGCGGAACAGGCCCCGGAGGGCGGATTTGGGCCAGGAATCCGGCATCGTTGTCCTCTAAAAGTTCATAGTTCAAGGTTCAAGGCTATGGCGTTCAATAAGATTTCTCTTGGGTGCTCTGCATCAATAAATCATAAGGAATGGCGGGCAGGGCCCGCCCTCCCTATCCACTGCCTTGAAAAGTTTCTGAGGCCAGGTCGGCACCTGTCCCAGCCGGTCCTCAGCACAGGCTGGAAAGCCTGTGCCACCTATATTTTCATACTTTATGGGTCACAGCTTACGGCTCACTTATCTGACGGCAGGCGCCGGTGGCGCAGGCAGGGCAGTTCCCGGCGCAGGCGCTGGAGCCGCTCATAGTCCAGCCGGGCCAGGATCAGGCCTTCGCCGTCCGGGGCCTGGGCCAGGGGCAGCCCCCAGGGGTCAATGATGAGGGAGCGCCCGTAGGTGCGGCGGCCCGGAGCGTTTTGGCCGTATTGGGCCGGCGCCACCACATAGGATAAATTTTCAATGGCCCGGGCCCGGAGCAGCACGTCCCAGTGATCCCGCCCGGTGGTCAGGGTGAAGGCCGCGGGCAGCAGGAAGAGGTTGGCCCCCCGGCTGACCTGGGCCCGGAAGAGTTCGGGGAAACGCAGGTCGTAGCAGATGGCCAACCCGGCGGTAAAGGACTCGCCCGGGAGGGCCGCGGTCACCACGTCAGCGCCCGGGTGGGTGAACTCCGACTCCCGGGCGGACGGGGCGCCGGGAAGATCCACGTCGAACAGGTGCAGCTTGCGGTAGGAGGCCAGGATCTGGCCCCTGGGACCCAGGAGGAGGCTGGTGTTGTAGGGCCGCGCCTTGCCGGGCGTGCGTTCGGGAAAGGAGCCCATCAGGAGAAATATCCCCAGCTTGCCAGTCAACTCCCGGAAGCGGGTCACCAGGGGGCCGTCCAGGGACTGGGCCGCGGCGGCGGTGTCAGCGGCGCTCCCCAGACAGGCGAAATGCTCCGGCAGGGCCACCAGCCGGGCCCCCCGGGCGGCGGCCTCCTCGAATAAGGGCCTGGGCCCGGGCCAGATTGGCCTCCAGGTCCGGGGTGGAAGTCAGTTGTATGGCGGCGACCCACATAGATAGTTAGCAGTCAGCAGTGAGCAGTAAGCGGGTAATGAGGGCGTCTGGCCCACCGTTCCCGGTCATTAATTGGTGCGTAGGACGCTATAATTTATTGCGAAACCCGTAGGCGGTTATCAAAATCCCCCCTGCCCCCCTTTAGGAAAGGGGGGTGATTCTTCTCCAACTTAAGCAACTTCGGTTGATCAAAAATGACGCCCAAAATCGGTTTGGAAATGGCTTCCAGGGAAAACAGTGTGAAACAGTCATTTACGGGCGTCCCACCCGCAAATGATAAAAAGTTCGGGCGGGCGTCTCGCCCGCCGCTTTAGTCCCGGTGCCACCAAATTCCCCTAACTTGGCAAGACAGTGGCTGTGGGCAGATTTTTCAATACTTCAGGTATGTTATGTTTCCAAGCCGGCTGCCCGCTGAAGGCTATCCTTACTCCCTCCAGATAATTATCACAGGGTTACCGATAAAGCAAAGTGGGGTCCGGCCACTCCATAAAGGCTGATGCCCCCGGGGGGCCCCAGGTACCGGCGGGATAGGGCCGCACCGACGCCGGGGGCGGGTCCAGGGCCGGTCCGTAGAGGCGCCAGGCCCATTCCACTTCGTCGGCCCGGACAAACAGGGTCTGGTCACCGGCCATGATGTCCAGCAGGAGGGTGTCATAGGCATCCGGGAGCGCCGCAAAACCTTCGGCGTAGCGATACCTGAGGCTCTTGGTCTTGAGTTGGAGGGGCTCCCCCGGGGCCTTGACTTCGAAATGGAGGTCGAAGCCTTCGTCGGGCTGCACCGTAAACACCATGACGTTGGGGCTGCAGGTGCCGGCATAGTGGGGCTCGAAGACCCATACCGGCGGGCAGCGGAAGGTCACGGCGATCTGGCTGAAGCGCGTGGGGAGGCGTTTGCCGGTCACCAGGTAAAAGGGCACTCCCTGCCAGCGCCAGTTATCCACGTAGAGCCTCATGGCCACGAAAGTTTCGGTGGAGGAGTCGGGGGCGACCCCCGGCTCTTCCCGGTAGCCCGGCACCTCCAGGCCGTTGATCGCGCCCCGGGTATACTGGCCGTAGATCACGTCTTCCGGCATTACCGGCGGGATAGCCCGCAAGATTTTGGCCTTTTCGGTGCGGATGCTCTCGGCGTCGAAGGCCACCGGCACCTCCATGGCGGTGAGGGTGAGGAGCTGGGTGAGGTGGTTCTGGACCATGTCCCGGAGGGCCCCGGCCTGGTCGTAGTAGCCGGCCCGGCCCCCGACCCCGAGGCTTTCCGCCACGGTGATCTGGACGCTCTTCACCAGATTCCGGTGCCACAGGGGCTCGAAGATGGCGTTGGCGAACCGGAAGATCAAGAGGTTCCGGACGGTTTCCTTGCCCAGGTAATGGTCGATCCGGTAGACCTGGGATTCGTCGAAATAACGGTGGATCTGCTCGTTGAGGGCGGTGCCCGAGTCCAGGTCTTTGCCGAAGGGTTTTTCCACCACCAACCGGGTCCAGCCCGTGGTCTGGTTGAGGCCGGCCTGGCCCAGGCCATTGATGGTCGCCAGAAAGGCCGTGGGCGGCAAGGCCAGGTAAAACACCCGGTTGCCGGGGAGATGGTGCTCCTGCTCCAGGGCATGGATGCGGGCGGCCAGGGTCTGAAAATCCTCGGGCCTCCCGGCCCCCAGGCTCTGAAAGTAGAGACAGTCGCGGCACCAGGACCCGGCAGCGTCCGGCTCCACACCCTCAGCCGCCAGGGCCGCGGCGGCCAGGTCCCGGAAGCCCTCGTCGGTCAGCCCCTGCGTGCCGGGACGCCCCCAGGATGATAAAGGGGCCGGGTATCTCCCCGGCGGCCCGGAGGCGATAGATGGCCGGGAGCAGTTTGCGCTGCATCAGGTCGCTGGTGGCGCCGGCACCACCAACAGGTGCGGGTCAAGTATGGTTGTTGGGTGGTCATAGGTATTCCTGTCGGCCGTGCCGCTTTGCGCCTTCTTTCAGAGACCTCGCCTGAAATTCTTTCCGTATATTGGTGCTTATAGCGGTTGCCATCAATTCCTGCCGGTGGCTTTTCGTCAATCTCGCCGCCCCTAGACTTCATCCTGTTGCGAAATTTTTGCGCCTCCCTAACATAAGGACTTTCCGGTTCATCTGCAAGCCGGGATTTAGGCCGGCCCGCCCACCCGATCCCGAAACTCCGCCGGGGTCAGGGCCATGAAGCCCAGGGCCCGGCTGAGCTGCACCACTGGCGGGGCCACCAGGCGGGCGGGGGCTAAACCGGCCGCGTCGGCCAACACCTCCCGGGGGGGGCCGTCCAGGAGGACCCGGCCGTCCAGCAGGACCACCAGGCGCCGGGCATGGGTGGCGGCGGCCCACATGGAGTGGGTTACCATGATCACCGCGTGCCCCTGATCGTTAAGTTCCCGCACCAGTCCCAGAAGGTCCTGCTGCTCCCGGTGGTCCAGGCCGGTGGTGGGCTCATCCAGGATGATCACCTGAGGGGCCAGGGCCAGGACCCCGGCCACCGCCAGGCGCTGGCGCTGGCCCTTGGTGAGTGAGAAGGGGTCGTCCCGAGCCCGGTCCAGGAGGTGCACCCGGGTCAGGGCCGCCTCCACCCGCTGCTCCGCCTCCGGAGGAGACAGGCCCAGGAGGCGGACGCCAAAAGCCACCTCTTCCCAGACCTCTTCGGCAAAGAGCTGATAATCGGGGTTTTGAAAGACATAGCCCACCCGGATATTTTCATACGGTCGCTGCCATACTTCCCCGCCTTGGGGGGTCAATAAGCCCCGGAGGAGCTTGAGCACGGTGGTCTTGCCGCTGCCGTTGGGTCCCAGGATGGCGGTGAGCTCCTGCTCCCGGAAGGCGAGGGAAAAATCCCGTAAGACCGGCGGGCCGTCCGGATAGGCAAAGGTCACCTGCCGCAGGGCCAGGATCTCGGGGGCCGGGGGCTCCCCGAGCCGCGGCGGCAGGAGAGGTGGCAGCGGGGTGGCCACTCCATCCCAGGCCCCGGGCCTGGGACACTGCCTCTTCCAGGCTGAGGGGGAGGGTGGGTTGGCCCAGATCGTGGAACAGGGCGGGCAGCTCCGGCGGGGCCAGGCCGATGGTCCGCAGAAGTTCCACTTCCCGCAGGATCACCTCAGGTGGCCCGTCCCCCAGGATTTTTCCCCGGTTTAGGAGCACAACCCGGGTGCAGAAGCGGGCCAGGCGCAGATCTTCTCCCAGGAAGATGAGGGTGAGGCCCCGGGTGCGCCCCAGTTGGTCCAGGGAGGCCAGGAGTTCCTCTACCCGCAGGGGGTCGAGATCGGTGGTGGGTTCGTCCAGAACCAAAAGCTTCGGCGCCAGGGCCAGGACCGCGGCCAGGGCCAGGAGCTGCCGCTGTCCGCCGGAGAGGGTGGCGGGGTCCCGGTCGTCCAGTCCGGCCAGCCCGGCCAGGGCCAGGCACTCGGCGACCCGGCGCCGCAGCTCCTCTTGGGGCAGCCCTAGATTTTCCGGGCCGAAGGCCACCTCCTGGTCCACCCGGGTGGAGAAAAGCTGAGCCTCGAAATCCTGGAGGAGAATCCCCACCCGGCCAGCCAGCTGCCGGGGCCGGCAGGAGGTGGTCAGCACCCCGTCCACGGTAATTTCACCTCGGAAATCCCCCTTGATCATTCGGGGAATGAGACCCTGGAGGCAGAGGGCCAGGGTGGATTTCCCGGCTTCGCTGGGGCCCAGGATAACGAGGCGCTCCCCGGGGCGCACGGACAGATTAAGGCCGCGGAACACCGGCCGTGCGGCTTTTTTGTAGCGGAAATGGAGATCGGTGATTGTGATGATGGGATCGATTGGCTGCACAAGCTTCCCTGTCATGGCGAATGCGAGTCGGGGGTTTACCGTGAACAACTTCAAATCCCCCCTAACCCGGGTTAGGGGGGATTTGTGGATCTCAAGGATCGGAAAAAACTTTTGGCAACCGCTATAATTGGGACTCGGTGGTAGTATATGGCGCCCAGTGAGGCATCAAGCTCCGGGAAAAAACGAGGGCAGCGCCAGTTATCGGCCTGCCCTCGTTCCCGGTTTTTAGGACTTCAGTGCCCTGCGATCTTGGGCAAATTGGCCAGGGCCTTTTTGATATTCTCGCTCGGGTCGAGTTCGATATCCTTGAGCTGGCCTTCCAGAAAGCCGTCGTAGGCCGCCAGATCGAAGTGGCCATGGCCCGATAAATTAAAAACGATACACTTGGCCTGGTTGGTCTCCTTGCACACCAGGGCCTCGTCCACCGCCGCCCGGATGGCGTGGGCGGTCTCCGGGGCCGGGACAATCCCCTCGGTTACCGCAAAGAGGCGGGCCGCCTCAAAGACCGGGTTCTGGGCATAGGCCCGGGCCTCGATGACCTTTTCGTGGACCAGTTGGCAAAGAAGCGGGGCGTCGCCGTGGTAGCGCAGGCCCCCGGCGTGGATGCCCGACGGCACGAAGGAGTGCCCCAGGGTGTACATCAGGATCAGGGGGGTGAGGCCGGCGGTGTCCCCAAAGTCATAGGTGTAGGCCCCCTTGGTCAGGGTGGGGCAGGCAGTGGGCTCCACCGCCACGAAGCGGAGGTCGGCCCCTTTAAGCTTGTCGGGCACAAAGGGAAAACAGAACCCCGCGAAGTTGCTGCCGCCGCCGACGCAGCCGATGAGCACGTCCGGGGATTCCCCGGCCAGGGCCAACTGCTTTTTGGTCTCGAGCCCCACGATGGTCTGGTGGAGCATGACGTGGTTGAGGACGCTTCCCAGGGCATAGTTGGTGTCGTCGTGGGTGGCGGCGTCCTCCACCGCCTCGGAGATGGCCATGCCGAGGGACCCGGAGGTCTCGGGGTCGGCGGCCAGAATATTGCGGCCGGCCTGGGTGCGGTCCGTGGGGGAGGGGTAGACATCGGCCCCCCAGATGTGCATCAGCGAGCGGCGGTAGGGCTTCTGGTGGTAGCTCACCTTGACCATGTAGACGGTGCATTCCATGGAGAAAAAATTACAGGCCAGGGACAGGGCGCAGCCCCACTGGCCCGCCCCGGTCTCGGTGGACAGCCGTTTGATGCCTTCGACCTTGTTGTAGTAGGCCTGGGGCACCGCGGTGTTGGGCTTGTGGCTCCCGGCGGGGCTGACGGATTCGTTCTTATAGTAGATGCGGGCCGGGGTCTTGAGGGCCTTTTCCAGGTTGTAGGCCCGGTGCAGGGGGCTGGGCCGCCACAGCTGATAGATGCGCCTCACGTCGTCGGGAATGGGGATCCAGCGCTCCGGGCTCACTTCCTGCTCGATCAGGGCCCGGGGGAAGATGGCCGCCAGGTCAGCGGGCGTGATGGGTTGGCCGGTACCCGGGTGGAGATAAGGCGGCGGCGGGGACGGCAGGTCCGGAATGATATTGTACCACTCCTGGGGCATCTCGGCTTCGCTCAGGTGGATCTTGTAAGAGTCCATATCGGGTTAGCTCCTTTCCATCTCATTCGCCTTTATTTATAGGCCCTGGGGCAGGTTCCTGTCAAGGGGGTGGGAGGACCGGGGCGGCCTTGATGGCAATTGCTAAAATTTATGCCGTTATAACGCATGCTCCAAATGTGGAAGGGCGGGAGGCGCGGCGCTTTCCCGCCCTACGAGCTCGCTTTGCCCCTCTTCCCCGCCGGGGAGAGAGGGGCTGAGAGGGAGAATTTTTGGCAAATGCTCTAAGCCAGAAAAAGGGCGGACACATGGGTCCGCCCCTACGAAACACTGAAGACCACGGGCCAGGGGCCTGCGCCACTGGATGTCTAAAATTGCTGAGGGGGCGCGGGGCGCACCCGGCAATATTCTTGATCAGTTTTTCCGAACGTTTTCCCGGATAAAGCTGATAATGTCACCGGTGTCGGTGCCGGGGCCGAAGATGGCGGCGATGCCGGCGGTCTTCAAGGGCGGGATGTCCTCATCGGGAATGATGCCGCCGCCCATCACCAGGACGTCTTCGATGCCTTTTTCCTTCACCAGTTCCATGACCCGGGGGAACAGGTAGTTGTGGGCTCCCGAGAGCACGCTCATGGCAATGACATCCGCATCTTCCTGGACCGCGGCGGCGACGATCTGCTCCGGGGTCTGCCTGAGGCCGGTGTATATCACTTCCATGCCGGCATCCCGCAAAGCGGCGCAGATGACTTTGATGCCCCGATCATGCCCGTCTAACCCGGGCTTGGCGGTCAACACCCTGATCTTTCTCTCTTCCGGCATTTTTTTATCTCCTTGTGTAAGGCGCAGGAGGCGATGCTGCTGCGCCCGAATGACAAAGGCTGTTGGTGGGCGGGCGGGGACGCCCGCCCTACCGACTAAGGAATATGGCGGGCAGTGCCCGCCCTACACATCGGTTTATATCAGCGCCGGGGCCTCGTATTCGCCGAAGACCGCCCGGAGGGTGTCGCAGACCTCGCCCAGGGTGGCCAGGGCCTTGACCGCCTTCAAGATGGGCGGCATGAGGTTATCGGTGCCCGCGGCCGCGGTCTTGAGTTCCGCCAGGGCCTGCTGGACGGCGGCGTTGTCCCGGGTGCTCCGCAGTTCCTGGAGGCGGGCCACCTGTTTGGCCCCCACTTCCGGGTCAACCTTGAGCAGGCCCGTGAGCTTGTCCTCATGGGTCTGGAAGCGGTTCAGGCCGACGATGATGCGCTCGCCTTTTTCGATCTCCCGTTGGAACCGGTAGGCGCTGGCGCCGATCTCCTTCTGGATGAAGCCCTTTTCAATGGCCGCCACGGCGCCGCCCATGCGGTCGATCTGGTCGATGTAGTCCTGGGCCCGGGCCTCGATTTCGTCGGTAAGGTTTTCGATGTAGTAGGAACCCGCCAGGGGGTCGATGGTGTCGCAGACGTTGGTCTCATAGGCCACCACCTGCTGGGAGCGCAGCGCCACCTGGACCGCCACTTCGGAGGGCAGGGCCAGGGCCTCGTCATAGGAGTTGGTGTGCAGGGACTGGGTGCCGCCCAGCACGGCGCTCATGGCCTGGAAGGCCACCCGCATGATGTTGTTCAGGGGCTGCTGCGCCGTCAGAGAGCAGCCGGCGGTCTGGGTATGGAAGCGGAGCATCATGGACTTGGGGTCCTGGGCGTTGAAGCGCTCCTTCATGATCTTGGCCCACAGGCGCCGGGCGGCCCGGAACTTGGCCACTTCCTCCAGGAAGTCGGAGTGGGAATTGAAGAAGAAGGAAAGCCGGGGCCCGAACTCATCCACCTTCATGCCTGCGGCAATGGCCGCGTCGACGTAGGCGATGCCGTTGGCCAGGGTAAAGGCGACTTCCTGCACCGCGGTGGAACCGGCTTCCCGGATGTGGTAGCCGCTGATGCTGATGGTGTTCCACTGGGGCACTTCCTGGGTGCAGTAGGCGAAGATGTCGGTGATGAGGCGCATGGAGGGCCGGGGCGCAAAGATGTAGGTGCCCCGGGCCGGATATTCCTTCAAGATGTCGTTTTGCACGGTGCCGCGTAATTTATTGAAGGGCACGCCTTGCTTTTCGGCCACCGCCAGGTACATGGCCATGATGACGGCGCAGGGCGAATTGATGGTCATGGAGGTGGACACCTGATCCAGGGGGATGCCCTGGAAGAGCCGCTCAATGTCCTGCAAGGAGTCGATGCACACCCCGACCTTGCCGACTTCGCCCTGGGCCAGGGGATGATCGGAATCATAGCCGATCTGGGTGGGGAGGTCGAAGGCCACCGACAGTCCCGTCTGGCCGGACTTCAGGAGGAAATGGTAGCGCTCGTTGGTCTCCTCGGCGGTGGCGAACCCGGCATACTGCCGCATGGTCCAGAAGCGGCCGCGATAGGCGGTGGGCTGCACTGCCCGGGTATAGGGATACTGGCCCGGCATACTCAATTTCTTCAGGTAGTCGAACCCTTCCATATCCAGGGGGGTATAAACCCGATTGACGGGAATGCCCGAAGTGTTGGCAAAATCCGCTTTGCGCTCCGGCATCTTTTGCAGCACCTTGGCCACCCGCTCATCAAACTTGGCCTTGGCTTCTTTGAGGTGTTCCATCTGGTCTTGGTCCGCCATATTCTATCCTCCCTCTCCGTTTGATGAGTGGGCGCTCATCGCAAATATCACTTTAGTGAACAATGGGAAACGGCTGCAATTTACCTTATCGTGAAATCTTGCACAAGGAAAAAATGTCCAAGAGGTCTCGCCTACACCTATCCTTATACAGCATACCGGACGCCCCCGCCGCTGCAAATCAGAGATTTCCTGAATTTCCTGTCAAAAATTTTCTGACGAGTAGGCGCGCAGCTGTGGGTGCGCCCGAACTCAAGGGCGGACACATGGGTCCGCCCCTACAGGGAAATTACCGGTTGTCTGCGACTTGAGATCTCCGCTAACGTTACCTAACCTGTCATTCTGAGGGAATGGAGCGACCGAAGAATCTCTTAACCACGAAAGAAACGAGATCCTGCGCTCCGCTCAGGATGACAAAATGGCCTGGCGCAGAGCTGTCGGCTGATAATAAAAACCAAGGGCGCCCCCTGGGGAGCGCCCTGATTAAGCAGCTGAAAACTCGGCATGCCCCTTAAATCTCGCCGTCCTGCTCCATCTTCGCCAGGGCTTCAAAACGGATATCCATGCCCAGAATGCCCTGGATTTCGTCGGCCTCATTAAACACCGGCACACTGACGGTGATGCACACGGCGCCGGTGAACCGGGAGGTGTAGAAGTCCGAGACAAACACCTTGCCCGTCTTGATGGGCTCGATAAACCAGGAGCGGTTGGACAGGTCCTCATCCAGCTTCATCTCGGCGTACTTGGCCCGGTCCACGATGTGGGTGATGTTCCGGGTGATCTTGCGCCCGTCCAGGTTGACCACATACATGAACTGGGTGAAGGGGAAGTTGTCCAGGGCCTTCTGGAGGACCGGTTCCATGCGCGCCGGATCCATGGAACGGATCTCTGGCGACATGGCCAGGTCGGCGGCCAGGTGGGCCGCCAGCTTGTAGGCCTTCTGCTTGAGCTGGTCGAATTCCGAGACAAAGAGCTCGGAGAGGTACCGCCGGGCCAGGCTTTCCATCTCTTCGTCCGAGATGGTGGTGCAGCGTCCGGTATCGTACATTTCCATGATGCGTTTGAAGATCTTGGCCACCCCGGGGTGGTTTTTGTCCACCGCCCGTTCCCCTTCCAGTTTCAGCCGGGAATTGAGCCAATGGACGATACCGGCCTTGCCGGATTTGTCGGTGATGGTGATCCGGATGGGCCGGTTCAGGATCTTGCCCGTGTCGAAGGCGTTATAGATCTCCTCGTTCTTGAGGAGCCCGTCGGCGTGGATGCCGGCGCTGGTGTTGTTAAAGTTCTTCCCCACAAAGGGGTAACTGGCCGGAATATTATAGTGCAGTTCCCGCTCGAAGTACTCGCCAATCTCGCTGATCACCGTGGTGTCAATCCCGTCAGTGGTGCCCCGGAGGGAGATATACTCAATCAGCATGCCCTCGATGGGGGCGTTGCCGGTGCGTTCCCCGAAACCCAGCAGCGCCCCGTTCACCGCGCCGCAGCCGTAGAGCCAGGCGGTGACGCTGTTGACCAGGACCTTGTGGAAGTCATTGTGGCCATGCCATTCCAGAAGATGGCCCGGTACCCCGGCATCGTCGATCATGGCCCTGACCAGCTTGGGCACGCTCCGGGGCAGGGCGGCGCCGGGATAAGGCACGCCGTAGCCCATGGTGTCGCAGAGCCGGAGCTTGATGTCGACGCCGCTCTGTTCCCTCAGCTTCATCAACTCGATGGCGAAGGGGACGCAAAAGCCGTAGATGTCGGCCCGGGTGACGTCTTCCATGTGGCACCGGGGCTTAATGCCCATATCCAGGGCCGCCTTGACGATGCCCAGGTATTCATCCATGGCTTTTTGCCGGTTCCAATTCAGCTTCAGGAAGATGTGGTAATCGGACACCGAAGTGAGGATGCCGGTCTCTTTGAGGCCCATCTGTTTCACCAGGGCCAGGTCCGAGGCGACCGCCCTGATCCAGCCGGTGATTTCCGGGAATTCATAGCCCCGCTCCCGGCATTGTTCCACGGCCTCTTTGTCCTTGGCGCTGTAGAGGAAAAACTCGGTCTGCCGGACGATCCCTTTAGGACCCGAGAGGCGGTGGAGCAGGTCGAAGATATCCACCATCTGCCGCACGGTGTAGGGTGGCCGGGCCTGCTGCCCATCCCGGAAGGTGGTGTCGGTGAGCAACATCTCCTCCGGGGGGTCGGGCATGACGAACTTGTAGTCGAAGTCGATGCGGGCCACTTCCGTGTAGGGGAAGATGTTCCGCATCAGGTTGGGCTCTTCCACCTCCTGCAACCGATGATTCCAGAAAGAGGAGTGCTCATGATCCAATAACCGGCGATCTTTGTTCCAGCGTGACATAGTGTGCCATCCGTATGTAGCCGTCAGCTGTCAGCATTTAGCCGTCAGCATGCGGCATTATTTTTCGTCTTTGGGAGAATCGCCACGTATGGTCACCCTCCCATCTCTTATGGATAACTGTATAAAATCTAACTGCTCATTCGCTAACTGCTGACTGCTACTGTTTCCAGCCTCAAACCCAGCTCCAGCAGTTGTTCCGGGTCCACCGGGGATGGGGCCTTGGTCACCAGGCAGGCGGCCTTCTGGGTCTTGGGGAAGGCGATTACTTCCCGGATGGATTTGGCCCCGCAGAGAATCGCCACCAGGCGGTCGAACCCGAAGGCCACGCCCCCGTGGGGCGGCGCCCCGAATTCCAGGGCCTCCAGGAGAAAGCCGAATTTTTCGTCCGCTTCCGCCGGGGTGATTTTTAGGGCCTCGAAAACCGCTTGCTGGATATCCCGGCGGTTGATCCGAATGCTGCCCCCGCCGATCTCGGTGCCGTTGAGCACCAGGTCGTAGGCTCGGGCCTTGACCTGCCCCGGGTCGGTGGCCAGGAGGGGGATGTCTTCCTCCTTGGGCGCGGTAAAGGGATGGTGCATGGCAGCAAAGCGGTTCGCCTCGGGGTCGTACTCCAGCAGGGGAAAGTCGGTGACCCAGGTCAGGCCCCAGGTGTCCTCGGGGATCAGCCCCTCCCGTTCGGCCAGATTGAGCCTGACCTGCCCCATGGCGGTGCAGGCCACCAGGGGGGCATCGGCGACAAAGAGGAGCAGGTCGCCTTCTTTGGCTTCTAAGCGGCGCCTCGATGGCGGCCTTGACCCCGGCCGGGAAATACTTGGCCAGGGGCGACTGCCAGCCCTGGCTCTGGAGCTTGACCCAGGCCAGGCCCCGGGCCCCATAGATCCCGGCCAGGTCGATGAGCCCGTCCAGGTCCTTCCGGGTGAGCTTGGCGAGCCCCGGGCCGTTGATGGCCTTGACGACTCCCCCCTGGTCCACCACCTCCCGGAAGCGGGTGAACTCCGCCTCTTGCACCAGGTCGGTGACGTCTTTGAGCTCCAGCCCGAAGCGGGTGTCCGGCCGGTCCAGCCCGAAGCGGTCCATGCATTCCTGGTAGGTCAGGCGGGGGAAGGGCGGCGTCAACTCCACGTCCTTCAATTCTTTAAACAGGGCCGTGATCATCCCTTCCACCACCTGGTAGACGTCCTCTTCGGTAATGAAGGCCATCTCCATGTCGATCTGGGTGAACTCGGGCTGGCGGTCGGCCCGCAGATCTTCATCCCGGAAGCACCGGCACAGCTGATAGTAGCGGTCCAGGCCGGCCATCATCAAGAGTTGCTTGAAGAGCTGGGGCGACTGGGGCAGGGCGAAGAACTGCCCCGGCTGGACCCGGCTGGGCACCAGGTAATCCCGGGCCCCCTCCGGCGTGCTCTTGGTGAGGACGGGGGTCTCCACCTCGATGAAGCCCTGGCCGTTGAGAAACTGGCGGACCACCTGGGCGGCCCGGTGCCGGAAGAGGAGGTTCTTCATGACGCTGGGGCGCCTGAGGTCCAGGTAGCGGTATTTCAACCGCAGGGCCTCGGAGATGTCCACCTTGTAGTCTTCCAGCTCGAAGGGCGGGGTCTTGGCGGCGTTCAAAAGGCGCAGCTCTTCCACCATGACCTCGATCTCCCCGGTGGGCAGATTCGGGTTGAGCATCTCCGGCGGCCTGAGGTTCACCAGGCCCCGCACCGCGATGACATACTCATCCCGGAGCACCCCGGCCTTGAGGTGAGCGTCGGGATTGGTGTCCGGGTTGAAGACCACCTGGGTCAGGCCCTCCCGGTCCCTGAGGTCCACAAAGATGAGGCCGCCGTGGTCGCGCCGGCGCTGGACCCAGCCCATGAGCACCACCTCGGCGCCGTTGGCCGCGGCCCGCAAATCACCGCAGGAATGGCTGCGGGTCAAACCTTCAAGCGAATCAAACACGTTGTTTTTCCTTCTCCCACGGCATTTTACGCAGGGGCGGACCGTGTGTCCGCCTTTAAAACTCCCCCCTTGGTAAAAGGGGGGCTGGGGGGATTTTGTCAGGCTCCTAAATCCCCCTAAATCCTAACAGTGTCCGGTTTGGTTTTTACAAAGTAATGATGCTCGTTAAACGTCGTCCAACTATTCATAAATTTGCTCATGTACTTCTTGCCAGGAAGATTACTTCCCCCTCACCCTGACCCTCTCCCCCATTGGGGGAGAGGGAAAAAGTGGCACCGATTTAATACGTTATGGTTACTAAACCTGGCAAAATCACCTACTCCCTCTCCCCACGCTTCGGGGGGAGAGGGCTGGGGTGAGGGGGGCGGAACCTCCGCATGCAATTTCCTAACCGGACACTGCTGCCTAAATCCCCCTTTTTTCACCGGGGGACTTGAAGAACAATTTGCCAGTATCGAGTGTTTTCGGTTGAACCCTAACGCGTTTCTTCAGACCGAACTTTCCCGGTCAGATAATCCACCAGACCCTCAAACGGCACCTGCTCCTGCCCCGCCAGGGTCCGCCCGGCTCCTACTTCCGTCGGCTTCACCTTGCCGCCGGTCTCATCAGAAAATTTCTTCATGGGCCGCACCTGGGCCAGGCCCGTGGCTAATTCTTTCTCCCCCAGGATAACGGCGTAAGTGGCGCCCAGGCGGTCCGCCAGGGACATCTGGGCCTTGAGGGACCGGCCCTCGAAATCCATCTCGGCGGCCAGATTCTTCCGGCGCAACTCCTGGACCACGGTGAAGGCCCGCTCCCGGGCCGGCTCTCCCAGGGCCGCCACAAAGACCCGGGGCCGCACGTCCTGGCCGAAGTCCTGGGGCAGCACCTCCAGGAGGCGGTCCTCGCCGATGGCGAAGCCGATGGCGGGGAGATCCGGCCCGCCCAACTCCTTCGCCAGGCCGTTATAGCGCCCGCCGCCGGCCACCGCGTCCTGGGCCCCGAGCCCCACGGCCGCCACTTCGAAGGCGGTGCGGGTGTAGTAATCCAGGCCCCGGACCAGCTTGGGCTTGAGCTCGTAGGCCACGTTAAACCGGTCCAGCAGCTCCAGCACCCGGGCAAAATGGGCGGCGCAATCGGGACAGAGATAATCCCCGATCACCGGGGCGTTTTGCAAAATCCCCTGGCAGTGGGCGCTCTTGCAGTCCAGGACCCGGAGGGGATTGGTGGTCCGGCGGCGCTGGCAGTCGTCGCACAGGCCCTCCCGGTTGATCAGGAACAATCCCAGGGCCGCCTTGAACTTCACCTGGCACCCGGGGCAGCCCAGGGAATTGACCAGCAGGCGCAACTCCCCCGGCAGCAGCCGTTTGAGGAGGTGCATCAGGAGCAGGATGACTTCCACGTCGAGCTCCGGGGTCTCGACCCCGTAGGCCTCGCAGTTGATCTGGTAAAACTGGCGAAAGCGTCCCTTCTGGGGCCGCTCGTAGCGGAACATGGGCCCCAGGGTATAAAATTTTTTGACCCCGGCGCCCTTTTCCAGGCGGTTTTCCAGGACGGCCCGGAGCACCGAGGCGGTGGCCTCGGGCCGCAGCGTCAGGGAGTCGCCCTTGCGGTCGGGGAAGGTGTACATTTCCTTGGCCACGATGTCGGTCTCATCGCCGATGGACCGGGCGAAGAGCTCGGTGCGCTCGAGGAGCGGCAGACGAATCTCCTGGTAGCCGTAGAGGTCGAAAACCTCCCGGGCCACGGACTCCACCCACTGCCACCGGGAGGTCTCAGGCGGCAGGATGTCCCGCATGCCGCGAATTGCTTTAATCATGTTCGCTTATCCCCAAATTTACCCGTAAATAATAAAAATAACCTTTAAGGGGA
>CAVVFW010000014.1:0-121216 GCA_963747645.1 uncultured delta proteobacterium
TTTGAAATCTCCTCTGATCGATGCCGGGATCGTTGAAGTAATCGAAGCCTCCGATGAGGCTGTGCTGTCCCAGCATAGACAGGCGGAGGTATTGCTGCGCCTGGATGTTGTTGCTGGTCCGGTCGAAAGTCTGATAGAGAGATCTTTCCCCGGTAGAGAAAAAGGAGGGGGAACCCAAAGTCGCCGGCCCCTATGTCAATGGTCGTGTCGGCCGCAGAGGGATTGACCAGGTGATAAGGAGAATGCAGGCGGGAATAATAAACCAGAGAAGCCGCCTGGGGATTGAACCGGTAATAATAGGCGATTTCAAAGCGTTTCTCCCGCTGCATGACGCTCTCGGCAAAGGTGTTGTTGATGGTGGTGAGGGTGTCGGGTTCCGGCGGTTCCCGATGGGCCCCCTGGCGGGTAACCTTCTGATCCGTGTATCTCACTAATCCGGTGAGAGTGCCCTTGACGGTGGGTTCCCATTTGGCCGCACCCTGGATATCATAAAATTGCTGCGAGCCGCTGAAGGTGTCGAGATTGACATTAGGAGGGGTGGACCAATTCGTCTCCCGGCTGTTGGAGTATCTGCCATAGGCTGCAGCAGCCACCCGGGGGCGCCCCCGTAGAAGAGCGCCTGGTGGTCCTGGATGGATTTTCTCCCTTCCCAGGCCCCGACGCCCCCTGAAACGGCGGCGCGGCCGTAAGGCATCTCGAACATGGGCGTGTAATCCAGGGTGAAACCCAGGGACTCGGTCCCGGCTAAAGGGACGTTGCTGAAGGTCGACTGGTTGGCGCGGGACAGCACCCGGTAAAGGGCCCCTTCCATATTCGCGGTGGAGAAGAGCAGGCCTCCCGTTAGGAACGGGGCCTCGGAACCGGCACGAGCCCCGAAGATGACGTCCGAGAGGAACAGGTGGGCTGAGCTTTCGTGAGGGTAGTACTTGACGGCTGTGACCGCCTTGCTATAGGCCCACTCATTGAGCCCCAACTGTTGGTAAGATTTTGCCAGGCTGTAGTTGCGCACCGCCTGGTCCTGGTCCAGGAGGCTGCGGGACCGGAACATGGCCACGTTATCGTTCAGTTCGATGGACTTGTTGATCTCCTGGATGGCTTCACCCGGGCGGTTGAGGTCGCTGAGTCCTATCCCCTTGTAAAAATAGGGAGTAGGGTCCTTCGGGTCCAGGGTCTTGGCGTAGTCGTAAACCTCCAGGGCCCGCCCAAAGGAGCGAGTCTGGTAGAGCGCCTTGCCCAGCTCGGTCTGATAGGAAGCCGCCCGGGGGTCGAGTAGCGTGGCGGTGAGCATCTCCTCCAGCCCCCGGCTGAATTCCCGGTGGCGGAAGGAGTAAATGGCCAGTCCCAGGTGCGGTTCCCCGAACTTGGGGTCGATCTCGACGGCCGAATTCCAGAACTGAAACGCCCGGCTGTAATCCCGGAAGGCGAGGCGGACGAACCCGGCCAGGCTGAGGACCTGGGGATTACGGGGAGCCATTTGCAAAGCCCGGTCAATGGTCTTCTGGGCCCGGGAGAGGTACTCCGAGCCCAACCAGATCTTGGCCAGGTACACGTAGGCTTCAATGAGGTGGGGGTCGGCGGCGATGGCCCTTTGCAGGTATTGGGTGGCCGCGGGGAGGTCGAAAGCGCCCATCTTCACCAGGCCCATGCTGAACAGCGCCATCGGCGAGTCAGGGGCCTGAGCCAGGGCCTGGGAGGCCTCGGTCTGGGCCGCCTCCTTGCGATTCTGGACCAAGTCGATCTGGGCCAGCAAAGGCCGGGCCAGTCCGGGGGCCGGGGATGGAAGGTTGAGGGCTGCCTCCAGCCCGGACCTGGCCTCCTTCACCCTCCCGGACCTGAGGGCGGCATAACCGGACATGACGACGAGCAGGGGTGAGGGTTTGCCCTTCTGGCTGGCCGCTCTGATGAGGGCGTACGACCCGGTGGCATCTCCCAGTTCATAGCGGCCCAGGGCCTGGCCCACCACCGTCAGGTCGTCGGGCTGGCGCACGCCTTGAAATTGCTTTAAGGCCTCATGCGGCTTGTTCTCCTGCAGGCTCACCCATCCCAGCAGAGTCAGGGCCCTGGGGTTGCCCGGGTCTTTGGCCAGGACCGTCGTCGCCTTCTCCCTGGCTTCCTGGAGTCGCCCTTGATCGTAGGCCGCCTCCCCCGCCTGGATCAGGGGGGCCACAGCCGGAGATCCCGGCGAGCTGCGGAATTCCCCGGGCCGGGGGGCGAGGGGGAGGTCACGATAGCTGATGATGCCCGGGTAATAGAGCACCCACTGCACCGCGTCCGTGGGCTGGACCAGGACCTGCTTGGTCGGCTTCTGTCCCGGGACGGCGTAGCCTTCTTCGCCCGGACGGAGACAAACCTCCCCCAGGGGGTTGGCAATACAGACGTTGCCGTCCAGCAGGATGACGCTGGTGGTGCCGTTACGCTGCACTCTGATGTTCAGCTCGGTTCCCCTAATGATGGCGGTGACCGCCGGGGTTTCCAGTTCGAAGCGGAATTTTTCGTGTTTGTTGCGCAGCCAGATTTCCCCTTCGGGCACCTCATAGTGGCTGGCCGGAGGAGGCTGCCCTTTGACCGGGGTTACTGACTGCAGTCTGGGCGAGGGGGCGATACTTTTGAGGATGACGATGGTGTTTTCATTGAGCTTTATCTGGCTTTCGTCTGCGCAGAGAATGGAGGCGCTGGAGGCGGGGCCGGTGCGCACTGCGTCCCCGGTGGCCAGGGGTTGTCCCACCTGGACTGGCTCCCAGCCTTTGGCGCTGCCGCGCCTGACCGTCACCTGCCCCTGAAGGGCGATCAACCTCCCCACCGCCGGCGCCCCGGAGGACATGGCCATAAGGCTGTCGGGCTGGAGTAAGACGGCGAAAAAAGCCAGGATAAGCCAGTCTTTCCATCCTGAACGTCTCATATTCCTCTCCACGCTCTGGGCTTATTGAGAGGTCAAACCATCACAAGGTGTACGCCATTCCTTGTTACCGGCAGTTCTGTTGCCGTTCATCTTCGCCCAGCAACCTGGCCGTCCAGGGAGAGTTGGGAAAGTCCTTCAGCCAATCGAGCTTGCCGAAGTGTCTTAAGCACCAGTGACAGGGCGTCTCCGAGAGGCCCCCGCGGTTGCCGCCGCCGTTCAGCCTGGCCTCCAGGACCTCGGCGGCCTTTCGGACCTGCCTTACAATAGCCTCCCTCAGGGAGACTTCTTTGAGGTCGGCCACCAGTTCGCCGCCGAGGCACGTGGGGATGCCGTCACCGCAGGCTACGTGGGAGAGGGTGCAGCAGAAAATGAGATTCCCCTGGTAATCCACGTTCAGATAGTCCACCAGGTGCCCGCAGTTGAGGATGACCCCGTCCATGGAGTGCCCATCTACCGTGATTTTGTTGCTGGTGACCCCCACGAGGTTTTCCTTGATCCACCGGATCGTGTCCTCCATCTCCTGGGGAGAGGGCATGAGCCCGTCCCGGATGAAGGTGGGCGTGGGAAAGGGGTAGAGAAAACCGTGCTCCATGGCGCCCAGCCTGGCTCCCAGTAGGGCAAGCTCGGTGAGCTCGCCCCGGTTCGCCGTGGTGATTACCGTTTTCAAAGAGAAGGGCAGGTGGTGATTCCCGCACACAGTCATCCCTTCGAGCACTTCCCGGAAGGACTTCGGCCCCCTGAGGCCATCATGGGTATCGGCCCGGACTCCGTCCAGGCTGAAGCACACGGAGGCCAGCCGCTCTCTCACCTCAGGCTCCAGGAGGAGGGGCAGAACCTGCTCCGGGAAACGGTAGCCGTTGGTGACCAGGGTGAAATTGAAGCCCTGAGCGGCAATCAGGCGAAACAGTTGCCCCAGATGCGGGTACAGGGTCACCTCGCCGCCGGTGAGGCAGACCGTCTTGAATCCCAAAGCGGCAGCCTGGGAGAGGATTGCCTCTATGGTCTCCAGGGGCAGAAAACCCTCCGGGTCCGCCTTGTTGCGGAAACAGTGCCGGCAGGCCCGGTTGCAGCGATTCGTGGGTTCAAGGCCGATTATTTTCATACGGGGCCTTTCAACACCCCCCCCCCGATGCCGAACCAATTGACGCTGAAGTCTAATTCGTACCCTTTCTTGCCACCAGGACCCTGGTACTTTTTCGGAGCACCCATGGCTTTAGGAGGCTCGTGAGTCCTTTTGAAGGTCCGGTCTTCCAGATAGGGCTGCATCAAGGTTCTTACCACCTCGACCTCATTGGCGGCAATTCCTCCGGCCCCCGGGTATTCGGACTGGACGATTTGGGGGATAATTGAGGTGTCCACCCCCAGCACGATAAAGCGCGCGATGAAGGCCGCCGAGTCGTTCAGCATCAAGCAGGTCGCAGGATCGGTACTTTGATCCAGGATATGGGGAGAGGGAATCGCGTCGGGTTTCTTGGTGGTTGGCTTTCTGGTTTGTTCGTCGTAAACATAAGCATCGACAAACAGGCATTTGTCTTTCAACTGATAGCGCGGCATGGGGCTGCCCTCCTCCAGAAATGCGCCACCCTAGGGGCGGCGGGATATTGCCACTGGCCTGAAGGCCAGATCAGCTCACGGAGAAAGATTGAGCGTGCGTAGCTTACTTAATTTGACCAGCTAAACTTGCGCCCCACAGAGTGAACCCTAGACCTTATGACAGAAACTACCACGGTCACAATGTCACTTTATGAAAGCCCCTTACCCATGCAATGAAGTAAGATCCACAGAGAAGATTGGGCCGGTTTGGCATCATAGTGAACCAGATGATCAATTCCCCATGATTCCGGTGGGTTTTCCCAGTCTTAGGCCTTCTGGGGTGAACGGGGCTGACCCCATTAACACTATCGACAATTTATTCAATCAAATCCATATCTGGAAATTTTTGTCAAGCAGAAAGTTATCAAGTGAATGATTAATTTTGCTCCTTGGGTTGTGCCAGTTTTAATCGCAATGAAAGCCTTTAGGGGCTTACGGCTGAGCATTTTCCCCCCTCGCTTTCTGGCTGACAACAACTCGTTAGAATAGCTATCTAAATACTATTTGGAATAAGATAATGTCATTATTAATTAAGGGTAAAAGAATTAGTCTATTTTACCCTGTCTTGTTTCTTATTAAATCTATAAACTTTACCCAACGCTGCGAATTAAGCTATCTGCGACAATGGTCGCTGTAAATTACATACGATTATAGTTTACTATACTTTTTAATGACGAATGAATAAGGAAATTCCTAATTCTTCACTCCGAAAACCCTCATTGTGAAAGACGAAGTCTGACCTAAGTCAAATTTTCCCGTTATTCAAGAGACACATTAGATTTGAGGTGTCTAAGGTCGCACCGAGGTTTCGCTATCTGCTATGATCCGAAACTTATCACACCGCTAAAAACCTTCCATATTCAAACCATATCAATCCTTCTTGGCCTGAAGGCCCCCTGCCATTCCCTCCGGTAGCCTGGCGTTCCTCTATCACCGGCATCTCAAATCTTGCTCCCCACAACGGCCCATGAAGGATTTACAGGTCATATCTGCAATTTTTGCTGGCTTGGTGATAAGGGAAGGTTTTGGCAAGGTAGCGAAGATCGGGGCTGGGCTCGTCCCCGGAAAATTTCTTGATTATATTCAGTTAACCGGATATAAAGATGCATATCATGCCAGGGATTTTTTTTAGTATCCCTGAATAAATCTTTATGCAAGGGAGACTTATTCATATGTCTCAGGATTGTTGTCAGCCCACGGTCACGACCATGATTCTGGCCTGTTCGGGAGGTTCCAATGTCGGACAATTGTCCAACCAGGCGGCGGTGGAACTCACCCAGGAAGGCTTCGGCAAGCTTTCTTGCCTGGCCGGGGTAGGCGCCCATTTGAGCGGCTTTGTCCAATCGGCCAGAGATATCACCGAACTGGTAGTTATTGACGGTTGCGAGGTCGGGTGCGCCAAAGGCGTGCTGGAGCAGGCGGAAGTGCCGTTGCGGGCCTACCTGGTGATCACCGATCTGGATATTGACAAAAATAAGGACATGAATCTCAAACGGGACGAAATTGACCGGGTCAAGCAGGCGGTGCGCCGGCTCCAGGCTGATGTTAGTGAACCAGCCCAGTCCGGGGGACCGGGGACGACAACCTGTGGCTGCCGGCAGACCTGAGGCGCGGTGAGGCATTTTCCCAATCTCGGTTCGGATTGGCTTCCAAAAAGCCGTGACAGGGAGGGGGCTCCATGCTGAAGGAAAACACTGTCATCACCCTCCATCCGGAAGATATGTTCCGGCTCCATGCCATCTTGCTGAATGAAGACAGAGGAGCGGCCCTGGATTTCCTGGCCACCGTGATGAAGAAGAAGGCGGATGCCGCCGGTAAGCCTCATTGCCGCCCGGTCTTTGAACTGGATCGGGGGAAGACCCGGAATTTATCACCAACAGGCTCGGATATAAGGAGACAGAAAAATGATGAAAAAATTGGGTTTAGGTATCTTAATCGGCGGACTTTTCTTTATTTACGGCTGCTGAGGCGGAGCCCAGGGACTGCGGTCGAGCAGCCCCCAGTTACAGGTTCCGGCGGATTCGCAGGTGGACCACCGGGTTTCAGGCACTCCGGTTTGCTCCCAGAAAATTGCCGGCTAAGAGGATGCCGGAATTTATCACCGACCGGCTCGCGGCGGAAAAGGGTCGATGCAATAAATCAGGAGGTTCCCCATGATCCGAACAATTCTCTGGCCCACCGATTTATCCAAGAACTCGTTGAAATCCGCCAAACATGTGGCGTCGCTGGCGGAGAAGTACCAGGCGAAAATCATTATGCTGTATGTGGCAACAGACTTAACTTCCCTCTATGGCGGTTATGCCCACAGCCCCGGCGAACATCATCTCCAACATTTTCAGGAATGGGAGTTGAAACAGGCCAAGAGCAAGATGCAACACCTCTGTGAGACCGAACTGAAAGCCTGCCCGAATATGGAGATACGGCTGGTCCAGGGCGATGCCGCCAGCGAAATTCTCAAGGCAGTTAAGGCAGAAAAGGCCGATCTGGTGGTCATCACCACCCATGGCCTCAGCCATGACAAAATGGAAAAGAAAAGCCCGCTCTTCGGCAGCGTGGCGGAAAAAGTCATTCGCACTTCCCCGGTGCCGGTGCACCTGGTGAATCCGTTCGGGGAATAACCACGCAGCTTGGCAAGGAAGTTCGCCGAAGTCGTTGGTTAATTTAAGCCAGGGGGCGGTGATGAGGTTCATTGCCGCCCCCGGTCAGCATTGCGGATGCTGCGGCAATTTATTTCTGCGGAGGGATGAAGATGTTACCGGAGAACAAAGGGAATCCCGAGATCCTGACCATTGCCCCGGAAGAATTTCAGCAGATGCAGAGCGCCGTGCTGGACGGCGACGGGGGTGAGGCTTTGCGCCTCCTGAAGAAATTCGTCAAACGCCTGAAGGAGCAGAAAAACCGGGGCTTGAAGTCGCACCTGGGATAGAGCAGCCCCGATTCGCCTGCTCCTTAGCAGGACGTTGAGGTTATGATTTGGGCTAAACGAGGACCAGCGATCCCTCCTCCCGGCCCCCAGTTCGGCATTCCCGCCAATAGAGCCAACCCGCCACCCCCAAAAGCAGGGCGTCTTCCAGGATGGACTCCAACCCCACTTGGCGCTGGAAGAGAAGGCCGCAGCCGCAATCAATTTTCAAGCCCCGGGCCATGGTGATGAGTAGCACGGCGACAAACAGCAGCGATTGGCCCAAAATCAGCAAGAGGCCGCTGCGCCGGAGAATGCCGCCCACCGGTAACGGGTTGGAGAACCGGCGGCTTCGCAAGAGGCACCCCAGGATCAGAGGAAATCCCGGAGACTATCTCCATCCAGGACGGAGTTGCGGCCACCAGTCCCACCAGGCCTAAGGGCAGCAGTTGGTAAGCCAGGATGGCTTCAGCGAACTCATAGGGGGCCAGGTGCTTCTGGACGCCCGCATAGACGAAAAGCCCGCCCAGAACTATACCCACCCCCGAGGAAACGAACCGCATAACCGAGACTGACAAATTTTTCCCCTTCTCTTATTATCGACTGGTATCCGCCGGGTAGCCGGCTTCGTCCCAGGCCCGGAAGCCACCGGTAAAGGCCATCACCCGGGCAAAACCGGCCGCCCGCAGCTTTTTAGCCAATTTGAGGGCGTCGTCACAGCTTTCCTGGCTGCAATAAACCACCAGTTCCTGCATTCTATCCATCTTCATCAATTCCGAAGTGGAGAGCTCCTCCCACGTTTCCGGGGGAACATTCACCGCCCCCTGCACGTGCAACTCCTGCTGTTCCTGGCCTTCGGGCAGCCTCAGGTTTCCTCTATGACGCCTGCACCAGGGGCCAATGGAACATACACCCCAGAATCACGGCCAGACCAGAAGGCCGATGGCCCAGGTCAATCCTGGCGCCACGTATAATCGAGTATTCACTATTGCTACTCCTTTGGGCAATTTGCCGAATATTGTCTTGAGATCATAAGTCTCTCCCCGGTTTCACTCTGCGGCCTTGATAACTGGAACCGGTTTATGA
Source organism: uncultured delta proteobacterium (assembly GCA_963747645.1). Taxonomy (GTDB): domain Bacteria; phylum Desulfobacterota; class Desulfobaccia; order Desulfobaccales; family 0-14-0-80-60-11; genus 0-14-0-80-60-11. The sequence continues at coordinate 8,481 of CAVVFW010000014.1, forward strand.
GCCTCCCGGTGTTGAAAAAGCACATAAAGACACGGCATCAGGAACAGGGCCACGAACAGGCCCAGGGCCAGGCCGCCGATGGCCCCGGCGGCCATGGGCTGGAGCATCTCGCCGCCTTCCTCCAGGTTCAGGGCCAGGGGGATGAACCCGAAGATGATGGCCAGGGCGATCATCAGCCGGGGCCGGAGGCGGATTTTGGCGGCTTCTATGACCGCGTCCAGGGGTGACAGATGTCGCTCCCGCTGCAAATCATCCGCAAAAGTAATGAGGAGCACCCCTTCATTGATGGTGGCCGCCACCACGATGAGGACGCCGATGATCACCGTCGCACCCATGGGAAACCCGGTCAGGAACAGGGTATACACCATGCCGGCCAGGGAGAAGGGCACGGAGCCGAGAATCAGGGCCGGCAGCCGCAGGCTGTTGAACTCAACCGCATGGACCACGAAGGCGAAAAACAGGGCAAAGGCCAGGATGAGCAGCGCTGCCTTTTGCATGTCGGCCATCATCTGGGCCTGGCCGCCATAGGAGACTTCGTAGCCCACCGGCATGGTCATTTTGCTGACGGCCCCTTTCAGTTCGCTTAAGGCCTGCCCCACGCTCACTCCGGCGGCATCGCCCCGGACAAACACCTCCTTCACCTGATCTTCCCGGACGATTTCCACCGGCCCCACCGCGGGGATCACCCGGGCCACGTCCTTAAGCCGCAGATATCCACCCTGGCTGCCGTTCAACACCAGGTTCTCCACCTCCTGCTTGGAGGTAAAATGCTGTTCGGGAATCATCACCCGGATGTTGTAAAAATAGTCGCCTTCCCGGTAGCGGGTGGCCACCGTCCCGCTGATCAAGGAGCGCACCGTGGCGGCCACATCCACCACCGAGATTCCCAGTTCCGCAGCCCGGACCCGGTCCACCTCCACCTGGTACTCGGGCTTGGTCATGTCCATGGACACATAAACGTTGGTGAAATGGGCCAGCTTGTTCATGGACTCCGAGGTCTTGCGGGCCAGATCAAAGAGCTTATCCATTTCCTGGCCCTTGATCTTGACCTCGATATCCGCTTCCCCCAATTTGCGAATACCTTTGACCGGCATCTGCATGACCATGGGCTTGGCCCCGGGGATGGAGACTGGGGCCAGGGTCTTTTTCAACGCGCTCCACATACGCCTTGGTGCCGATTTTTCGGGCGTGCCGGGGCACCAGCTGGATATCCACCTGGCCCTCGTTGGCGATTTCATAGGTGGCCAGGCCCCAGACCTTGCCGCCCGCCATGGTGACGTAGCTTTCCACCAGGGGATCGTCCTGAAGTTTTTCTTCTACCCGGCTCAAGATGTTGGTGGTCTCAGTAAGGGACGCGCCGGTGGGCAGTTTGACCTTCACCATGACCCGGCCGTCATCCATGCGGGGCAGAAACTCGCTGCCCAGCCAGGGGAAGAGGACCACGGCCCCCACCAGAGGATCAGGATGAAACCTCCGAAGACCAGCTTGCCGATAGCGGAGGGACAGCTCAAGGAGCCAGCCATAGCCCGCGGTCATCGGTGCGAAGACCACCGAGCGAAGCGGCCTTCTCGATGTGATTCGCCCGCTTTTCCCGGCCTAGATGATGCCGGTGAGCATAGGGGTGAGGGTGACCGCCAGGGCCAGGCTCACCAAAAATACCCCGGCGACGACCAGGATGAGCTCCCGGAAGAGGAGGCTGGTGAGGCCCGGAACTAGCAAGAAGGGGAGAAGCAGGGCCAGGGAGGAGAGGGTGGAGGCCAGGATGGGCACCCACACCTCCCCGGTGCCCCGCTCCGCCAGGGAGAACCCGTCCTCTTCCGGATGCACCTGGCGCAGGCGGGTGATATTTTCCAACACCACGATGGAGTTGTCCAAGACCACGCCGATGGCCACCACCAGGCCGCCCAGAGAAAAGATATTGAGGGAGAAGCCCATGAGCTTCATCAGGGCGAAATTGATAATCAAGGTGATGGGGAGGACCAACAGCATCACCAGGGCATGGCGCCAGCTTCCCAGAAAAAGATAAATGATGAGGAGGACCAGGATCGAGGCTTCGATGGCGGCGTTGCGCACCCCGTTCAAGGCGGCTATGACGTAGTCCGCCTGATTTTCCACCATCCCCATCTGGACGCCGGGCGGTAACGAGGGCGTGAGCTGCTCGATTCTCTTATTCACCGCCCGGGCCACTTCCACCGTATTGGCGTCCGCCTGCTTGAGGACGCTCAACTTGACGTTGGGCTTGCCCCCCGGCGGGTGACCACCCGGGCCTCCTCGTGGGCGTCTTCCACCCGGGCCACGTCCTTGAGAAAGACCTTGCCGGCGGCCGCCGTTGGCCAGGACCACGTTGCGGATGTCGTCCAGGGTGCGGTATTCGCCCATGGTGCGGGCGATGAATTCCCGGCGGCCCACGGTCACCCGGCCGCCGAACTGCTCAAGGTTCTCCTCCTGGAGCCTTTTGGTCACCGCCGGCAGGGTGAGGCCATATTTCTCTATGGCGTTGGGGTCCAGGTGCACGCGGATCTCCCGCTTCAGGCCGCCGACGATGTCGGTACCCGCCACCCCGGGAACTGCCTGCAATTGATACTGCAGCCAGTTTTCCGTCCAGGTGCGCAGTTTGGTCAGATCCCAGACGTCGGAGCTGATGGTGAGCTGCACCACCGGCAACTGGGAAGGGTCGGCTTTCATGATCAGGGGCGGATCCATGTCTTTGGGAAGCTGCCGGGCTACCCGGGCCATGGCCGCCAGGGCGTCCTGGTAGGCAACGTCGATGTTGACCCCGTATTTGAAGTTGGCCAGCAGGGTGTACATGCCTTCGATGGAAGAAGATTCCAGGTAGTCCAGGTTGTCCACCGTGGCCATCTGGCGCTCTAGGGGGTCGGCAATGTTGGTGCTGATCTCCTCCGGCGTGGCGCCCCGCCACCAGATGTGCACCTTGATCAGGGGGTAGGTGACGTCGGGGAGAAAATTCACCGGCATGAGCATAAAGCTATAGATTCCCAGGACCACCAGGGCGATGCTGATGACGCCGGCGGCGATACGCCGCCGGACGGCGTAGGTGGTGACTTTCATTTGCCTGCGCCTCCCTGGGCCTTCACTTCCATGCCGTCTTTAAGCTTTTCATTGCCGGCAGTGACCACGGTTTCTCCCGGTTGAACGCCGGAGACGATCTGGACCTGGCCGCCCGCTTCGAGGCCGGTTTGCACCACCCGGCGTTGAGCCTTGCCGTCTTTAAGTGATAAAAGCAACCTTCTCGCCGTTGGGCAGGACCAGCACCGCATCGCCGGGAACGACCACAGCGTCGGTCGCGGTTTCGATCACAACCTGAAGTCGGGCGAACATGCCCGGGATGAGGGCCACCGGGTAATCCAGTTTCACTTCAGCAGTGCGGGTGCGCATCCGGGTGTCCAGGTCCGGGTACACCAGGCTGATTTTCCCCTCAAAGGTCTTGCCCGGATAGGCGTCCATCTGAACCTTCACCGGCATGCCCTTCAACACCAGGGTGGACTGGGCCTCGGGTACGGCCAGACGGATCACCAGGCTTTTGGGGTCGTACATTTCCACCAGGGGAGCCCGAGGGGCCACAAAATCCCCGTCCTTGACCAGCACCTTGGAGACCACCCCATCCCAGGGGGCGGCCACCGAATAGTCGCCGGCGCTCTCCCGGGCCTTGGCCATGAGCGCCCGGGCGCCCTCATATTTGGCCCGGGCGGTGTCTAGCTGGGAGCCCGGGATGGCGCCGCTCTGCACCAGAATTTTGGTGCGGTTCAGCTCGGCTGCCTGCTCTTTCACGGACTCCGCCATGGCGGTCACCTGCGCCGCGGCCGCGCCCGAGCGACCGATGGTGAGCACCCGCTCCCCCCGTTTCACCAGGTCCCCTTCCCGGACCCGGCAATTCTGGATGGGGCCTTCGCCGGGAGAGGCCAGGCGCGCCTGGCGGGTGGGAGTTGCCGTGCCTGTCAGCTCCAGGGTGCGGGAGATCGGCGCCACTTGCGCCTTCTGGACCGCCACCGCGGGAAGCGGTTTGGCCTTTTGCGCCTCCTCTTTTCCTTTTTCCTGACCGCATGCCTGCCAGGGGCCCAAAAAGGTTATTGCCGCAGCTAACAGGCTTGCCAGAACCAGGACCGGCTTGTTCATGAAAGATTCCCCCCCACTGCCAGTTTGAGCCGGGCCAGGGCGGTGTAAAAGTCCGCCAGGACGCGGTAATACGTGGTTTCGGTCAGCAACAGGGCCGTCTGCGCATCCAGCACATCGGTGATGACTCCGGCCCCCAGGTTATATTTCAGGGTCTCGATGCGCAGGCTTTCCCGGGCCTGTTCGATGGCCTTGGCCGTGGCCCTGACCCGCTCGCTGCTGGAGTCCACGTCCAGGATGGCGGTCTCCACCTCCTGGCGGACTTGCAGGTTGAGCTTGCGCAGCCGCTCCTGGGCCGCAGCCAGGGCGGCAATCTCTTCCCTCACCTTGGCGGAGATGCGGCCACCCTCAAAGAGGGGCAGAGTGGCCACCACCCCGATCTGCCCATCGTCGTCATAAAAGGGCCCGCGATTTGTTGCAGTCGGAACCTTTGCGGGCGTGGCCCGATCATCAAATACTCCGTAGACGCCGGTGCCCCGATACCCATAAGAGCCTACCAGGTTGACATTGGGATAATGCCCGGCCCGGGCCACGTCCACCCGCCGGGCCTGGCTTTCCAGGCGCTCTTTCGCCGCCGTGAAATCCGGGCGCTGCTCCAGCGCCTTGGGCACTAATTGGTCCGGCCGGTAGCTCACTTTCTCAAAAATGAGTTTGCCCGCAAATTTCAACTTCGCCTTATCGAAATCCAGGCCCATCAGGTTGGCCAGGAGGCGCTTTTGAATCTCCAGGAGGTTGGTCTCTTTCTCCAGGCTCTGTTCCAGGTCGGCCACCCGCACCTCGGTGCGCAGCAGGTCCACCCGGGCCGCCTTGGCTACTTCCACCATCTGTGCCATCTTCTGTCTCTGCTCCTGCATGGCCTGCAGAGAAAACTTCACCGAGTCGATCACTCTTTCCTGGCTGAGAATGGCGTAAAAGGTGCTGGAGACGTTATAGACCAGTTCATCCCGGGTCCGGGAGAGCCGGTTGGTTTCCGCCAGGCGGAACAGTTCGGCGGCCTTGATTTCATTGATAATGCGGCCGCCGGTGAACAGCGGCAGCTTCAGAATGACATTCCCCAGGCTTTGCTGTTTGGTGAATAGCCTTCTTTGATTGTTGTACCGGGCTTCATACAGCGGCCGGGAGTTGAGGTATTTGGTATATCCACCCTCGTAAGTTAACGTGGGCCAGCGGGCCGCTTTGGCCTGATCCAGTTTGGCCCCCGCCGCCGAGACGTCCCAGAGGGTGGCGGCCACTTCCGGATTGTTCTTCAAGGCGATGTCCAGTGAGCGCTCCAGGGTCAAAGCCTCGGGGAGAGCCTCCTCCTTGGCCGGAATGGGCTGAGACGGCGCCGGCGCCGTTATCCGGGTGGCCTCAGTAACCGGCACCGGGCTGAAAGGTTCGGTGGGCTGCACCAGGACGCACCCGGGCAGAATGAGGGCATACAAGGATCACTCAAGATTACGATGCCGTGCAAAACCTTTTACCTCCCTCCTGAGAAAATCGCTCGTATCTGTACAATATCAACCCGCTCTATTCAGGGACCGCAGGGCTCGGCAGCCTGGGGCGCCCCAGCCCGCATGCCTTTCTTCCACCGGGGAGACTGGCGGCCTTTGCCACCTTGGACGTTAGGCATGCGACGCTCCAAGAAAGTAATGAACGCGGCTCTCTGCTCCGGTTTCAGGTGTTCCTGAAAGGCCAGGGAGAACCGCAGCACCTCCTCTTCCAACTTCCCCTGGAGCACGCTCACCTCCTTCACCTTCTCTTGAATGCCCGGCCAGGCCGCCGCTCCCTCTTTGATCATTTCAAACAATTCAAATCTTTTTTGGGCCAATTCCGCCCGCAGGTCCCGCACCCGGCCTCGATGTTCGGGGAGCAAGGCCTCCAATACTCGGCGCTGCTCCGTCTCCAGGTTAAGGGTTCTCCAGATTTCCCGAAGTGACTGTGGCTGGGGGGTTTGATCGGTCATAGATTCCCGCTGGCCTTGGAAACGCAGGTAGCCGAAGGCGGCCAGCCCCCCGAGATTGAGGGCCAGGGAAAAGACCAGCAAGCAGATCCAAAAATTACGTTTCATGTGCGACTCACTTGAGGAGGGACCGGGGAGATTACCCTGAGCACCTTCGAGAAAAATCCACCCCCGGCTACCTGCGTCAGCCAGCGCCCGTCCCGCTGGCTGAAAAAGGTGTATGGCCGAATCCAGCGGAGAAAGAAAAAGGCGTAAAAGGAGTAAATGACCCCGTAAACGCAGGCCCCATCCCGCTCTTGCATTAGGTGGTAGGAGGAGAGAAAGAAAGAGATCAGCGCCATGCCGCTCACAAATTTCGCCATCAATGGATGTGCCAATCATCCCCCACCGCCCAGGCCGGCCGGCCGCTGGCTTCCCTGAGTTTCATGGTGCGGTCGCCTTCCACCTCCATGGCCAGGATGAAGGGCTTTCCCAGGATGGATATCAAGGAGCCGGTGACCGTCACCCGGTCTTTGGGAGCGATGGTGAGCCCCTGGTTTGCCATGTACCCTTGGGCGCCAGGATCGCGGTCACCTGCCCTTTCGGGGTCTTCAGCAGGGCATGGACGCAGTAATCCCTGCCATTCCCGGAGAAGGCATGCTCCACCCGCACCACTTCGCCGGAGACGGTGCCCACGGTCCCGGGGTTGAACAGGGTGCTGTAATGGAGGCGCCTCCCGCTCTGCGGCCCATGCTGACGATACCGTGAGCATCAGGCTTAAAAGCCCGATAGCCGCAAGGCCTAAGGAGTTGGGCTTTTTCATGGTGGCTTCACCTCTCCATCCTGATAATGCGGATAATCGGTTTCCTGCATATATAACAACGCCAAAATGCAAAACCGGCGCTACGAAGTAAATTTTCTTCAGGGGACCAGACCGAAAGTACCGCTGGATCTGGGTCGATTGTGGTGACCAGCCCCTGGGGGCTGACAACAGGCTACGAGGGTCGAGGTGCGTTTCTTCTGGCGGACCAGAGCCGGTATCGGCGGGTGATGACCCGGAAGCTGGTCTGGTAATAAGACTCTTTGGGCCAAAACGGAAGAGTGAATTTTTTCCCGGGGGCTTTTCGACTGGGGGCTTACTTTGGCTCCTTGCTCACTGACGCCGGATTGAACGGAAAGATCCGATTTTATCCTGCTCTCCCCGGCTTGCCGGAGTTGCCGCGAGGCGAAATCCCTCCGGTCCCGATGGGGCTCCCAGACGTATGTCTTCTCTTAAGCCTACCTCATTAACTTCCGGGGTCACCAGGAGAGGAAAGGCCAGGAGGACCAGGGAGAGGACCAAAAAGGCCGGAGCCGCTCCCCTTCCTGAGGGTAGGATCGGAAATAAATCTGGTAAAGAGACCAAGGATCATCTTCCCGTGCAGAATGACGTGTAACAATAGGAGAGATAGCAGCAGGAAGGCCAGGTACAGGTGCACCGCCCCCAAGCGTGACGGTCCAGCCCCAGCCAGGTCAGCTCCATCTGGCGGCCGTATTGTGCCCAAGCTATGCGGCCGGGGATGAGGACATATTTGATCAAGAGACCCAAGCCTGCAAGGGCCATCATGGTGAGAAACATCGAGGCATCGATGAAAAAATTCAGTTTGGTTTTATCCATGGTTCGGCCCTTTCTCGTAAGGGTTCGGGGAGCAGTTTATGCCCCCCGATCCACTATCGCTTCCCCGGTTAGCGGTTTTGCCGGCCCTGGCCGGCCCAGGCCGGAACTCCGGCTGCATCCCGCAACTTCAGGACCTGACCGCCTTTTTTCACTTCCCCGGCAATGATGGTCGGCTGCCCTTCATAGGTGATCCGGGAGCCGGTGACTTCCACCTTGTCCCCGGGGGCAAAGGTCATGCCTTGTTTCTCCATGTACCAGCTGGGCCCCAGGTGGACCGAAATCGCCTCTTTTTCGGTCTTCAGGGTAAAATGCACCCCATACGACATCCTTTTCCCGGGGGTGAATTTGTCCACGCTCACCACCTCGCCGCTGAGGGTTTCTACGGTTTTGGGATTATACATCCGGCTGTAAGCATCGCCGGCGCCCCAACCGCGGCCCTGGCCGCCTCCCGGCCCCATGCCGGGCTGGGCCCAAGCCGCCGTGGCGGCCAGGACCAGGGTAAGGATACCGATCAGACTGATAAACCTACCGAATTTCTTCATGGTGCTTTCCTCCTTAAATCAGTTGGTTATGGTAAGGGTGAAATGATTCCATCTTTAATATTGCTTCCACCCCTTTACCCTTCTCCCAACCCAGCCGGCTGGGAGAAGGTGGGGGAGGGGAAAGAAGAAGGGGGCGGCCACCTCTCCCCTCATTTACTTATCACCGGTCCCCGGACCGGCCGTCCGGGCCGGGTTCCTTAATTTTTCTTGACTGTTAGGCTGATCCCCGTGGATCGCATGTTTAAGAAGATGGTCTCCAGGTTTGGATTGGTGGTGATGGCCTTGATGAACTGGGGGTCGGGCTTGGGTTTCCTCATGTTATCCGCCAGGATCAATCCACCCGGACGTACCAAGGGCAGAAGCTGGTTGAGATACTCCAGGTTACCCCCCTCCGCATCCATAAAAAGTATATCGATGGGCTCCTTCAGTTGGGCGACCGTATGGTGGGCATCGCCCTCAACCACCGTAACCAGGTTCTCCACCCCGGCCCGTTTGAAGTTCGCTCTGGCTAACACAACCTGTTCATGGTCTATTTCATGCGTAACCAGCTTGCCTCCCGTGGTCTTAAGGCCCAGGCACAGCCAGATGGCCGAGTAGCCGTTCCCGGTGCCGATCTCCACGACATTCTTGGCCTGCGTGGACTCGGCCAGAATCCGCAGTAACCTCCCGTGCATATCATCCGTGACCGGCCCCTCCCTTATGTCATCAAGGACCCTTATTATCCTCATCTCTGAATCGTTTTTGGCCCAGATGTCCCGGCCGCCGCATTGGGCCAAGGCCGGGTTGACCGCCCCCAGGCTCAGCCCCAAGGCCGCCAACAGGAGCATAATTACCCAAGTTTTTCTCAGAGATTGTCTGTTCATACTACCTCCCTTATGGTGACCGTATATCCGGGTATCCGGTTGTCATTATATATAACCCCTATATCATTCAAATCCGGCGAGGTCGACAAAAAATTTTTGGCGGGGAAAGATTTTTGGCGAATACGCTCTGTCCCTAACAAACTATAGGGAACTGGATTAGGCGGCGATTTCTTATGGATGTATAGTTAGTTGGATGATATGAGGAGGAAGGCGCGGTCAATCACGGGTAGAGAAGATGTTCACCCCAGGAGGCCAAGATTTCTTCTGAAGTTGGGCAAAGGGGCTTCGGCCCGCGACTGGCTCAAGGCCCTGCAAGAAGATCCAGCCGTGGGCCACTGGTACACTGCACCTTATATTAACCCCGAAAACACCGGTTAATTAAGGCGGCCGGATTAGCAAGAAAACAGGGCAGATGATCTCAGCTTGCTTGACAATCTGATACATCTGCCCTTAGCACGTTCTCCGGCAACGGTTTCACCCCAGGCATTCTTTAGCAATGCGCACCGCTTCTCGGATCATCTGGTTGGTATAGCCCCATTCATTGTCATACCAGCTCATCACCTTAACCAGGTCGCCGTCCACCACCTTGGTCATGCTTGGGTCCACGATGGAAGCCCGGGGGTCCTTGATGACGTCCGATGATACGATAGGGTCTTCCGCCACTCCCAGGACGCCCCGATAACGGGGGCCGGCCGCTTCTTCCCGGAAGATCTTATTGATTTCCTCTTCCGTGGTGGGCCGTGCCGTCAGAAAGACGATATCGGCCAGGGAGCCGGCGGGAACCGGAGCCCGCACTGCCACGCCGTCGAATTTGCCTTTGAATTCCGACAAGATTTCGGTGGCGGCAATGGCGGCCCCGGTGGAGGTGGGGACCAGGTTGGCGGCCCCGGCCCGGCCCCGGCGCCATTTTTTGGCGGGCCCATCTACAATTGCCTGGGAGGAGGTGTACGCATGAATGGTGGTCATGATGGCTTTTATTACCCCGATCCTTCTCCCCATAACTTCCATCACCGGGGCAATGCAGTTGGTGGTGCAACTGGCGCTGGACACCAATTCACACGAACCTCCCGGCACATTGACGCAACAGACCACCATGGGGATGTCGCCCTCACCCTTCACCGGCGCCGAGAGGATAACCCGCCGGGTCCCGGCCTGGAGGTGTTTTTCCAGGTCCGCCTTGCGGGTGAAGACCCCGGTGCATTCAAACACGATATCCACGCCCAGGTCGCGCCAAGGAAGGCGGGCCGGGTCCCTTTCGCTCAGGTATTGATACCGCTTCCCGGCCACCAGCAGGTCATTGCCTGCGGTTTCCACCTTTTTTTCATACCTGCCGTAAACGGTGTCATACTTCAGCAGGTACACCAGGTTATCCAGGGCCATGAGATCATTAACCGCCATCAACTCCAATTCCGGGGTGTCCAGAATGATTTTCAGTGCCGCACGACCGATCCGTCCCATCCCGTTGATTGCCACTTTAGCCATAACATCCCTCCCTTATACAGTGCCTTTCAAAAAAATGACGCCAGCAGTTACCTAATAGCCTAATAAATCTAACCTCTTTAGCTAATTGCAATTGTTTTTCCACTTTAGAAACAACATAACATGCAAAAAATTATTTGACAATATGCGGTTATCCGGTTATTAGATAAGTATGAAAAAGGAAGCCCAACTCTTTAAATCCCTGGCTGATGAGACCCGCCTGAAGATGCTCTGGCTGCTGATGGGCCGGGAGGAACTCTGCGTCTGCGATATCATGGGGGTCTTGGGTACCACCCAATCCAAGGTCTCCCGGCACCTGCGCTACCTCTATCATCTGGGCTGGGTCACCGACCGTCGGGAAGGGGTGTGGATGAATTACCGGCTGAGCGTCGCCCCTGGCAGCCCGGAGGACAAACAGCTCAAGCTGCTGGCGGAGATTCTCAGTTCCCGCCCGGAGGCCCAGGCGCTGCGGGACCGATTGGAGCAGTGGCTGGCGGCCAAAGAGCAGAGCAAGGACGCCGCCGCGTGCCAATGCTCCTGAGCTTATTTCCCAGGTTTTTTTAAACCAGTTTTTATATCTTGACTTATCCGGTTAACCGGTTATAAAGTAGTATTATGAGAACCGAGGCGCGATTCTTCAAATCCCTGTCGGACGAGACCCGCTTGAAAATTCTCTGGCTTTTGTCAGGGACAGAAGAGCTCTGTGTCTGCGATATCATTGACGTTTTAGGCATCACCCAGTCCAAGGCCTCCCGGCACCTGCGCCATCTCTATCACCTGGGCTGGGTCACGGACCGCCGGGACGGCCTGTGGATGAACTACCGCCTGTGCGTGCCTCCCGGCAGTCCCGGGGAGAAGCTACTCAAATTTCTGGAGGAGATATTGGCGCCTCAGCCGGAAGCCCAGGCCTTGCGCGGACAACTGGCACAGATTCTGGAAGCCAAACAGGGCTCTCTTTGCGGCAAGAGGCTGAAGCCGGATAGGCAGCGGTCGCCCCTAAGCCTGCCTGAAACCTAAAATTTTTTTTGACCTATGATACTTAATAAATCGGTTATACGGATATCAAAGAGATAGGAGCACTTATGGCCGCCACCGTTGCCAAACGTCTGGGTTTTGTGGAGCGCTTCCTGACCCTGTGGATTTTCTTGACCATGGCTGCCGGGGTTGGCCTCGGTTATTTCCTGCCCGGCTTTCCCAAGTTTTTGACCATCTTCCAGGTGGGCACCACCAATATTCCCATCGCCATCGGCCTCATTCTGATGATGTACCCGCCCCTGGCAAAGGTGCGCTACGAGGAACTGCCCCAGGTCTTCAAGAATTTCAAGGTCCTGGCCCTGTCCTTAATCCAGAACTGGGTGATCGGCCCCATCCTCATGTTCCTGTTGGCCATCACTTTTCTCCAGGGCTACCCGGAGTACATGGTGGGCCTGATCATCATCGGGCTGGCCCGGTGCATCGCCATGGTCATCGTCTGGAACGACCTGGCCCAGGGAGATACGGAATATTGCGCCGGTCTGGTAGCCTTCAACTCCATCTTCCAGATGCTGTTTTTCTCCGTCTATGCTTATATTTTTGTCTCGGTACTGCCCGCCTGGCTGGGCATCGCCTCGGGCCTGGAAGTCAAGATCACCATCCTCCAGGTGGCGGAAAGCGTCTTGATCTACCTGGGCATCCCCTTCTTCGCCGGCATGTTCACCCGCTTCTTCCTGGTCAAACGCAAGGGGATGAAGTGGTATGAAGAAAAATTCATGCCCAAAATCAGCCCCATCACCCTTATTGCCCTGTTGTTCACCATCGTGGTGATGTTCTCCCTGAAGGGCGAATATATCGTGCAACTCCCCCTGGACGTGGTGCGCATCGCCATACCTCTGACCATCTATTTCTTCGTCATGTTCTTTGTCACGTTTTATATGTCGGCCAAGGCCGGGGCCGGGTATCGCATTTCCGCCACCCTGTCGTTTACTGCCGCCAGCAACAACTTTGAGCTGGCCATCGCGGTGGCCGTGGCCGTCTTCGGCCTGCAGTCGGGGGAGGCCTTCGCCGCGGTTATCGGCCCCCTGGTGGAGGTGCCGGTGCTCATCAGTCTGGTGGGCGTGGCTCTATGGTTCAGAAAAAAATATTTTACTCCCTTGTGCTGTGCGGATTGTGGCATCGAGGCGACTGACGCCACTCTCCTGAAGGGGCGGCCCGGGGATCAGGACTCGTACGTCTGTCCCACGTGTGCCCAGAAACCCGAAGGGGATAGTAGCCCATGTTTAAGACTATTGTCCTGGCCACCGACCTGTCGCCCGCCTGGAATGAAATCGTGGCCTGCGCCGGAGAATTTAAGGCCCTGGGGTGTTAACAGGTGATCCTGACCAATGTGATCAGCGTCAAGTTCATGGCGGGGATGGAAGGTATCCTCCAGTCCACCGCCCGGCCTAAATTGGAGGCGCAGCAGCAACAACTTGGAGGCCCAGGGGCTGCAGGTGACCGTGGAGATACCCATGGGCCTGCCGGCCGATTCCTTGAACGAGATCGCCTGCCGCTATGGCGCCGACCTCATCGTGGTGGGCTCCCACGGCCAATCCCTCTGGCGGGAAGGGGTGCTGGGGTGCTTCACCTGTGCGGTGCTGCATAATACCCACTACCCCGTGTTGCTGCTCAACGTGAGGTTAACAACGCCGGGAGAGCCGGGTTCGTGCCAAATCTCCCACAGTAGGTGCTTCGCCACGTGCTCTTGCCTACGGACTTTTCGGCGATCTCGTCCCGGGCCCTGGAATATGTGGAGCGCCTGGCGGCCAAAGGATTAGCCCAGGTCACGCTGCTCAACGCCCTGGACGTGCCCGGAGGAGATGACGCCTATCCCCCGGGTTACCAGGAGATTGCCGAGGGGGCGGCCCGGGACCTGTTGGCGCAATGGCAGCAGCGCCTCCTGGAAGCCGGGATTCCCCAAGTCAACGGCCACTTCGATCCCGGGCATCCCCTGACTGCCATTCTCCGGGTCCTGGAATCCCAGGATATCTCGCTAATCGTCATGGGTACCCAGGGGAAAGGATTTATCAAGGAGATTTTACTGGGCAGCGTGGCCCATAATGTTTCCCGGTTGGCGACGTGCCCGGTACTCTTGATCCCGCCGGCGTCACGTTAATTACGGGGGTATGATTGACGCGAAGTTTTTGGTTCCAGGTGTAAAAAGTTCATCGGAGCGCGCCGGTTTTACCTCCGGCAATGGTTTAATAGTTATAAAGCCGGATATCCGGTTATTAAGTCAGCGTGTCTGGCCTCAATTACGGCACTAAGGAAGGGACCCATGAAATTGTTACGTGGAACTTTGATCGGTTTATTTTGCCTGGCGGCAGGTTTCTTGTTGGTCTGGCAACCAGTATCGACCCAGGCGCAGGGTTCGGCCCCGGCCCAAGGCAAGCCGGCGATGTACGATTTCGGCGCCAAGTACTGCGTCCCCTGCAAGGAGATGCAAAAGGTCGTGGCGGAATTGAAGCCTCAATATGGCGACCAGGTGGAATTTCGCATGGTCTATGTGGACGAGGAAAAGCCCCTGTTTGAGAAATACAAGATCGTGGCCATCCCCACCCAGGTGTTCCTCGACGCCTCCGGCAAAGAGGTGGACCGGCATATCGGCGCGCTTCTCCAAGGAAGAAGTCATCAAGAAACTCAAGGAATTGAAGTTTATCCGCTAATTGATAAGAAGTTGCGGTCAAAAAACTATGCATATTCATGTCATTCTGAACGGAGTGAAGAATCTTGGCAGCCTAAAAAGAGAGATTCTTCGCGGCGCTCAGAATGACGAAAATAGTCTTTTGATGGCTCACTGGTATGAGGAGACCATTCATGGCATGGAGTGAAACCTTGGGGCAGGTCATGCAGACCCGTCCCATCCTGGCCTACGGCGCCAGCTATCTGGGCGGGGTGGTGGCCACCGCCAGTCCCTGCATCCTGGCGAGTATTCCTCTGGTCATCGGCTTCGTGGGCGGCTATGCCGGGGGCAACAAAAAGCAGGCATTTTTCTATTCACTCATCTTTGTGCTGGGGCTGGCCGTGGTGATGTCGATCCTGGGCGCCATGGCGGCCCTCATGGGCACCATGTTCGGGGAGGTGGGCGTTTACTGGTATTTCGTGGTGGCGGTCATCCTCATGGTCATGGGCCTGCAGTTGTCCGGCTTGATTAATCTCAAACTGGGCGGGGCCTCGCAGAAATTCCTGCCCCAGCGCACCGGCCTGGTCGGCGCCTTGATCTTAGGGGCGCTGTTCGGCCTGGTCCTCTCGCCCTGCGCCTCCCCGGTGTTGGCGGTGATCCTGACCCTGGCCGCGGTCAAGGGCGAGGTGGCTTACGGCAGCACCCTGCTCTTTGCCTACGCCCTGGGGCAAGGCACCCTGATCATCCTGGCGGGCACTTTTACCGGGGTGATCGAGAGTTTTCTGCAATCCAAAGGGGCCAAGTTCGGCACCATCATGCAACGGGTGGCCGGATTTTTGATCTTCCTGGTGGGGGCCTATATTTTCTTCCAGGGGATTCGCGCCTGGTAATTTTTTTTGATCGGGGAATTGTTTCCTTAAGGGATGTTAACCATGGATAACCGAAATCCACAAGAGCCGGCGGTGACGGCGGAAATTGCCCGCGAGGCGACCGAACCACCGGTCAATCTTCTTGCCAGGATGAAAGCGCCGATCGCTGATATGCCGGCCAGGCAAATCCTCAAGCTGATCTTCCTGGGTCTGGCGCTCCTGGCCTGGTATCCGCTTTACAGCCGACTGGACCCCTTTTCCCGGTGGGTAGCCTATGACGTGTTCCACATCGCCGCCGGCACCCACCTGGGCGATGCCGTGTCCTTTTTCTGCCTGGATGTTCCCAAGGTCTTCATGTTGTTGATCCTGGTGATCTTCGGGGTCGGCATCCTGCGCTCCTTTTTCAACCCTGAGCGCACCAGGACCATTTTGGCGGGCAAACGGGAGCTTCTTAGGGGACGTGCTGGCGGCGTTCTTGGGGGTGCTAACGCCTTTCTGCTCCTGTTCGGCGGTGCCGCTCTTTATCGGCTTTGTGGAAGCAGGCATTCCCATCGGCGTCACCTTCGCCTTCTTGATTTCGGCCCCCATGGTGAACGAGATCGCCCTGGTGCTGCTCTTCGGCCTCTTCGGCTGGCAGATCGCCCTGATCTATATGTCCATGGGCCTGCTCATCGCTATAGTTACCGGCATCATTATCGGGCGGCTGAATATGGAGCGCCAGGTGGAAGACTGGGTCTATGAGATTCGCATGGGCCAGACCCCGGCTCAACTCCAGCAATTAAGCTGGCTGGGCCGGGTCGATTACGGGCTCTACCAGGTTAAGGAAATCGTCGGGCGCGTCTGGCTCTATATTGTGTTGGGGATCGGCGCCGGCGCCGCGATCCACGGCTACGTTCCCGAAGGCTTTATTGCGTCAATCATGGGCAAACAGGCCTGGTGGTCGGTGCCGGCCGCGGTTCTTCTCGGTGCGCCGCTGTACTCCAATGCCGCCGGCATCATCCCCGTGGTCCAGGCCTTGTTAGAAAAAGGCGCCGCCCTGGGAACCGTGCTGGCCTTCATGATGTCCATCATCGCCCTGTCCTTTCCGGAAGTCGTCATCCTCCGGAAGGTCTTAAAGCCTAAGCTGATCGCGGTGTTCGTCGGGGTGGTTGCCCTGGGGATTATCAGCGTCGGCTTCTTATTCAACGCCATTATGTAATGGCGGGATTGAAGGAGTGAGAGCGTGAATGATCAGAAACTGAAGGAGGTCATCAAGGACCGTCTACGGCAAGATCGCCCGGGGGGAGCAGACTTTCTGCTGCCCCAGCTGCGGGCCGACGACTACCGACCAGTGCCTGGCCGTGGGCTATACCGCCGAGGATTTGGGTCTGGTCCCGGAAATGGCCGTTCTGGGAGTGGGCTGCGGCAACCCCACCGCCCTGGCGGACCTCAAAGCTGGCGAAACAGTCCTGGACCTGGGCTCCGGCGCCGGGATCGACGTCTTCCTGGCGGCCAAAAAGGTCGGGGAAGGCGGCCGGGTCATCGGCGTGGACCTGACCGAGGACATGGTGGCCCGGGGACGGCAACTGGCCCGGGAGCACGACTTTGACAACGTGGAGTTCCGCCAGGGCGATATCGAGCATCTGCCCGTGGATTCGGCCACCGTGGACGTCGTCATCAGCAATTGCGTGATCAACCTGACCCCGGACAAGCTGGCGAGCTTCAAAGAGATCCATCGGGTCTTGAAGCCCGGCGGGCGCATCCTGATTGCCGACCTGGTGACCGCCGGCGAACTGCCGCCGGACGTGCGGGCCAGCGCCGCGGCCTGGGCCGACTGCCTGGCCGGGGCCATGGCAAAGGAGGCCTACCTGGAAACCATCCGGCTGGCTGGTTTCGCGGATGTGGCCGTGGTTTCGGAGTCTCCCTATGAGGCCCCAGGGATGGATATTCGGTTGCAAGGGCAAATAATCAGCGTCAAGGTGCGCGCAGTTAAGGGTCAATGACAGCTGGGGAAATTGGTGATCTTTAGCCCGTTAAGCGGGGTTTTTCCCCCACCCGGGAAGGATGCTATTGATTTAACCGAATATCCGATTATAATGTAACTATGTTTTTGTTTAATGGAGATGATGAAAATGGCAAACAATGATGTGGTTCTCGTAAAGATTCTCGAACTTCCGGGCGTCTCAGGGGGATGTTCCTGCGGCAGTATGCCCTGCACTCCGGAGGTAGCCGCGATGTTTCAGCAAAAAGTGGAGGAGCTGCGGGCGGCTCTGGAGGAAGCTTATCCCGGCAAAACTGGGGTTTCGCACGTGAATCTCAAGGAAAACCAGGAGGAGAGAGAAAGCGAGATCGGACAACTCCTGGTCACCAAAAAATACCCCGGCCCCCTGGTGGTGATCAATGGGGAGCCCAAGTTCGCCGGGTCCATCCAGGTTAAGAAGATCGTCAAGGAAGTTGGCGCCATCTTAGGATAAGCAAAAGGAGAGAGTGATGGGAGAGTTCCTGGAAACCACCTTTGAGAAATTCATCTTTAAGGTAAAGGTCGGATACCTATACAGCAAAGAAGAGTTCTGGGCAAACATTCAGGATGGTGTGGCCACCATCGGGTTGACCGATTTCATGCAGAAAGCCAAAGGCGACGTGGCTTTTCTGGAGATAGTGGAGCCGGACGCCGAGGTCAAGCAAGGCGGCGGGATCGGCAAGATTGAAACCATCAAGGCCACTTTTAGTATTCTTTCCCCGGTGAGCGGCAAGGTGGCGGAGGTCAACCCCGAAATAGACGCCAGCCCGTTCCTGATCAACCAGGATCCATACGGGGCCGGCTGGATCTATCGCATTAAGCTCAGCGACCCGGAGGGCGATAAGGCCCAACTCATGGACGCCAAGGAATACTTCGAACTGATGAAAGACAAGGTCGCCCAGGAGGCGAAGAAACTTTATGGGTAAGAAACACAAGAAAGTGGTGGTGCTCCCTTGCAGCGGCATCGGTAAGGTTTATGGCGCTGTGGCCCGGGAGACCGCCTATGAGCTGGTGGAAAAGGTGCGGCCCGGGGTGGCTACCCTTACCTGCCTGCCGCTCTTAGTGATCAACGATCCCGAGGCTGTGGCCCTGGTGACGGAAAACCCGGTGATCACCATCGACGGTTGTCCCAAGGACTGCGCCAAAAAGAGCGTGGAGGCAGTGGGCGGCCGGGTGGCCAAGGCCTACGAGGCTATCAAGTTTTACAAAGAACACAAGGACCTTAAGCCGGAAGGCATTGCGGAAGTTAATGATACCGGCCGGAAGCTGGCCCAGGTGGCCGCAGCAGAAATTGCCCAGGAAGTGGATGAGCTGGCCGCCGGGGAGGAGCAGTGATGGATATCCAGGTTGTGAAAGTGGGCATCGTCTCCTGTAGCGGCGAAGAGATCCCCGAGGGCACCCTGTGCCGCCTGGCCTGTCGCAAGGTGCTGGATGAGCGCCCCGGCGAGACCGTCACCATCTGCCTGCCCTTGTTTATAGCCGGTGGCGAAGAGGAGCGCACCTTTGCCCAAAATTACCCCACCATCACAGTGGACGGCTGCGACAAGATGTGCGCCGCCAAGGCCACCGAGATGCTGTCAGGCAAACCCAGCAAATCGCTCTCCATCCCCGAGATTCTCAAGAAGCACGGCCTGCCCCCCCCGACCAAGCTGCGCCATTTCGGGCCGGAGGAGGATGCGGCGGTCAAGGCGGTGGCGGCGGAAATCGCCATGGCGGTGGACGAGGTTTTGGAAGAAGAATAACCAAGGAGCTATTGTGGCAATTTATAAAAATAAAGTGGAGTGGCGGGGCGAGCATCTGGGCTACACCTGGATGCAGAACGGCGTGGAAATGGAATTCTCGGCGCCGCCGGACCTGTTTGGGAAGGCAGGTGTCCTTACTCCGGAAGACGCCTTTGTTGCCTCGGCCAACACCTGCTACTTCATGATGGTGGTCTGGGCTGCGGAGCGCTTCAAAATGGATCTGGTCTCTCTGGAGATCAAAGTCGAGGGCGAGGTCGAGGAACACCTGGACCGCACCTCCTGGTTTAAGCGGGTGACCTTTTATCCCAGGATCGTGGTCAAGGGCAAATCCAAAGAGATGGTGCAGCGGGCCCTGGACATGGCCATGAAGTATTCCACCATCAACCAGTCTTTCAAGTCCGAACTCGTTATTAAACCGGACATCGTGATCCAATAAGGAAATTTCATGCCGCAAGCATACGATATCGCCTTCCTGGGCGGCGGCCCAGCGGGCTACCAGGGCGCTATCCGGGCGGCCCAGCTCGGAGCCCGGGTGGCCGTGGTGGAGCCAAGCTTTTTAGGCGGCGTCTGCCTCAACTGGGGCTGCATCCCCACCAAGACGGTGCGGGCCTCCGCCGAAGTAGGCCGGGCCATGCGCCGGGCAAGGGAATTCGGGTTTCAGCCGGTGGAGGCGAACCCTGACATCCAGGCAATCATCGCCCGGAAAGAGCGGGTGGTTTCGGGACTGCGCCGCAGCATCGCGGGACTTTTCCAGGCACAGCGCATCGCCCTGGTGGAGGGTAGAGGCCGATTAATTGCCCCCATGAAAATTGAAGTGGAGCGGGAAGGACAGGTTAGCCTCATAGAGGCCGCCAAGGTGGTGATCGCCACCGGCTCCCGCCCGGCCCGCTTACCTCTGTTTCCCCAGTGCCCCCGGGTCTTCCTGGCCGACGAAATCCTCACCATCGACTATCTGCCTGGGCACCTATTGGTGGTGGGCGGGGGTGCGGTGGGGGTGGAGATGGCCGCCATTTTCCGGGAACTGGGCTCCCAGGTGAGCCTGGTGGAAGCTCTGGACCGCCTGCTGCCCTACGACGACGCGGAGATGGGAGAGTATCTCACCGGCGTGCTGAAGCGGCGCAAGATCGCGGTCAAATGCGGCGTCCAAGTGACGGAAGCTACTGTGGCGGGAGAGCAGTTTACTGTCCGGCTCACCGACGGCACCGAGCTTAGCCCGGACACCATCCTTCTGTCGACCGGCAGGCGGTTCAACACCGAGGGCCTCGGCCTGGAAAAGCTGGGCGTCGATCTGGATAAAAGGCGCATCGCGGTGGATGGCCACATGATGACCAGCGTACCTGGTATTTATGCCGCAGGCGACGTCATCGGCGGCTGGCTGCTTGCCCACGTGGCCTTTGCCGAGGGCATCTGCGCCGCGGAGCACGCCCTGGGGCTGGGGACCACCATGGATTACCAGGTTGTGCCCCGCTGCACCTTCACCCTGCCGGAGTACGCCGCGGTGGGGGTTTCGGAAGAGGAAGCCGAGGCCAAATACCCCGTCAAGGTGGCCCGTTTTCCCTTTAAATCTTTGGGCATGGGCCAGTGTCTGGGAGAGATGGAAGGCCTCGTAAAGATCATCGCCCATGCTCAGACCGACCAAATCCTGGGAGCTCACATCATAGGCCCCCACGCCGCGGACATGATCCACGAAATCGCCCTGGCCATGCGCGGGGGACTCACCAGCCGGGTGATTATGGAGACCATCCACGCCCACCCGACCTTGTCCGAGGCGATCCTGGAAGTGGCCCAGGCCCTCCACGGCCAGGCTATCCACCTGCCGCCCCCAGGAGGCGCTTGATGTCTCAGCCGGCGCCGGAGTGGCTCATCGCCGAAGTGCGCCGCGCTAAACGGAGCACCGGGGCCGAGATGGTGACGCAAACCCGCGACCTGCTGGACCGGCTGCACTTGCCCACGGTGTGCGATAGCGCCCGCTGCCCCAACCGGGGCGAGTGCTTCTCTCATCACACCGCCACCTTCCTCATTTTAGGCGAGGTCTGCACCCGGGGTTGCGCCTTTTGCGCGGTGGGGAAAGGCAAACCTTTGCCACTTGAGGCCGACGAACCCCAGCGGCTAGCCGAGGCGGTGGCAGAGTTGGGCCTGCGCCACGTGGTCATCACCTCGGTGACCCGGGACGATCTCTCTGACGGCGGCGCGGCCCACTATGCCCGGGTGATGGAAGCCTTGCAGGAGCACTGTCCCGGCGTCCGGATAGAACTCCTGGTGCCGGATTTCCGGGGTTCCAAGGAAGCGCTGACCACCGTGCTGGCAAGCGGGCCGGATATCCTGGCCCACAACCTGGAAACCGTGCCCCGGCTTTATCCCCAGGTGCGGTGGGGGGCGGTTTACCGGCGCTCCCTCACGGTCCTGGAACAGGCAAAGCAGCTTTCCCCGGGAATCATTACCAAATCCGGCCTGATGCTGGGGTTAGGTGAAGGCGCGGCAGAAGTTGAACAAGTTCTCAAGGATTTGCGGGCAGTGCAGTGCGACATGCTTACCATCGGACAATATCTATCCCCCTCCCTCCACCATGTCCCGGTGGCCCGCTATGTGAACCCGGATGAGTTTGTTTCCTGGCAGCGGCAAGCTCTATCTCTCGGTTTTAAAAGCGTGGCCGCCGGGCCCTTGGTGCGCAGTTCCTACAAGGCGCCGGTCTTTTTTGGGGAAATCCGATGAACTCCTGGCGTTTTCTGGATACCGGGGCAATGTCCGGCGCGCTCAACATGGCCGTCGATCAGGCTATCCTGGGTCTCCATGCCAACGGCAAATCGCCGCCGACCCTGCGTTTCTATCAATGGAGTCCCCCAGCCGTGTCCCTGGGTTTCTGCCAGAAGCGCCATAACCTGGATCTGACAGCCTGCCGGCGCCTGGGTATTGAGGTCGTCAGGCGGCCTAGCGGCGGGCGGGCCGTGTTGCATTTAGGGGATCTCACTTACGCAGTTATCGCGGGCACTGCCGATGGGATACCCTCTGCGGTCACTGCGGCTTACCGCCTGATCTGCGACGGTTTGTTGCAAGGCTTCCGCCGGCTGGGGATCGAGGCCCGTATGGGCCGCGGCATCATCAAACCGCCGCAGCAGGACATCTGCTTTCTGAGGGGAACATTGGGGTCAATCGTGTATCAGGAGAGGAAGTTTGTGGGGAGCGCCCAGACCTGGCACGCCTCCTCCATGCTGCAACACGGGTCCATCATTTTAGTGCCGCAGATCGAGGCCTTGGTGAGTTTATGGCCGGGGAGCGCCGATTCCCCGGCGGAGTTGCGAGCTAAGCTGGAAGGCCGGATCATCTCGCTCCAGGAGATCCTGGGGCAGCTACCCAAGGTGGAAGAAGTGAAAGCAGCCATTCGGGAGGGGATCGCTCGGGTACTGGGGATAAGGTTTGCCCCGGCAGAACTGACGCCTGAAGAATGGACCTTGGCCAAAGACATGGCAAATCAGGAGGACGAAAGGAATCCATGCCCGACGAGGATATTACCCAAATCTCCCTCGGCAAATTCCGGGTCGGTATTACCGGTCTAAAAGCCGCCATCGAGGAAGTGAAATCCTGGCGGGGGCGTCCCGAGGAAGAGATCGCCCAGGCTTTGCTTGCCAGGGTCAAGCCCAGGAACTACATCCCCGCCTCCGCCCAGGAGGAGTATAAACGGGCTTTCTGGCGGGAATTCAAAAAGGCCCTGGGCGAGAAAGTGGAAGAGGAGAGAAGTGGTTTGAGCATCAAGATTCTCGGCCCCGGCTGCCCGGCTTGCGAGCGGCTGGAACAAACCGTCATGGCAGTGCTGGCGGAGTTGGGTCTTCCGGCGGATGTGGAGCACGTCCGGGATATGCAGGACATCACCGCACTGGGGGTGTTTGGCACCCCGGCGCTCCTGATCAATGATGACGTCAAGGCTGTGGGCCAGCTTCCCAGCCGGGAGGCGCTGAAAAAATGGCTACAGGAAGCTGCAGGACCACCAAGCTGAGCAGGGCGAACCTCTATGAAGAAAAAAAGGGCCATGGTTTTTGTGCTCCTTGCGTTGGCTGCATTATTGCTGCAGGTAATTCTGAGCCTGGGGAAGCCGGATGGACCAAGCAAAAGTTGTTGCTCCCCTGCCCTTAATTTTTTCACCAATAATCCTTCAGAGAGTCAGAGGGAAGGCAGCCGCTGAGATTTAAAATTTGGAATTCGATACTTAACGAAACCGCTCGCGAAGCAGATTTATGATCTAAATCCGGCGGGTGCAAAATTCATGGTAAGGGGGGAATTTTTCATAATGGTTCGTAAATCCGCTCTTTTTTTCGGTCTGCTCCTGGCGTTAGCCATCAGCAACGTCACGGTTTCCCAGGCGGATCAGCGCCAGCTGGCCCAGGTGGTGTATATCACCCTGAGCAAGGCCTGCAGCTGCACGTTGGAACTCTGTCAGGCCGGGAACATTATCGTGGGCAATGTCTTTAAGCGGCGAGAGAAAGGGGCTCCTAAAACGCATCGATTATTCCACGGATAAAGAAGCCGCCAGGGTGTATATCAAGCAGTATGGTATTACCCAGGCGCCGGCCATCTTGTTTCTGGACACGCAGGGCAAACTGCTGTGGATGGCCTTGGGGGAACTCTCGGAAAAGGATATTCAGGAGAAACTGCGGGTGTTAGGCAATTAAAATAAGGCGCCGGGAGGCTCGCCTCCGAAGCGCTGAACTACATTGAATTAAATGATTTATGCAGATGACTTAACCAAAAAATTAACCAAGGGAGGAGACATGACGAAAAGGAAAATCGGTGTTGCTGGTATTGTAGTCCTGGTGATCTTGGGTGCAGCGGTGCTGACCAACGCGGCAGCCACCCAGGTGAGCCAGGTGGTGTATATCACCAAAAGCAAAGCCTGCGGCTGCAGCGCTAAAACTGTCCACGACGCGGATGCGTTGGTAAACCGGACTTTTACCGGGCCGCGGCAGGCGTTGCTGAAACTCATTGATTACGACACCGACCGGCAAGCCGCGGTGCCGTATATCGGCGAATATCACCTCATCCAGTTGCCAGCCCTTATCTTTCTGGATGGTCAGAAGCACATGCTCTGGATGGCCGTGGGTGAGGTGGCGAAAGAGGACGTAGCCGGCTAAGCTCTCCCAATTCGGCGGCTGAATCACTTGCAAAGGAGATGAAATACCATGAAAAAATTACAGGTCTTGGGCCCGGGTTGCCCCAAATGCGTGGAGTTGGGCAAGCGCACGGCAGAGGCGGTCAAAGCTCTCGGCGGGGACTATGAGGTGGAAAAGGTGAGCGAACTGAGCAAGATCATGGCCTTCGGCATCTTCACCACCCCGGCCCTCGTGGTGGATGGGGAAGTGAAGGTGGTGGGCCAGGTGCCCAGCGTGGACGAAATCAAAAAAATGATTGGCTAACAGAGATAAGGGTCGCACCTCATGCTGAAAGTTTTGTTTCTCTGTACCGAGAACGCCTGCCGCAGCCAGATGGCGGAAGGTCTGGTGAACCACGATCTGGCCGGGCAGGTTAAGGCTTTTTCCGCGGGGGTGCGGCCCAGCCGGGTCAACCCCCGGGCCATCCAGGTCATGGCGGAACTGGGCATCGATATCCGCCACCACCGATCCAAGTCGGTGGACGACCTGGCCGGGGAGCAGTTCGACCTGGTGATCACGGTCTGCGACCAGGCCCAGCAGCAGTGTCCCATCTTTCCCGGGGAAACCGAGGTCATGCACGTCGGCTTCCCGGACCCGGCCAAGGCCACCGGCACCGAAGAGGAGATCATGGCCGCCTTCCGGCAGGTGCGGGACGCCTTACGGGAGCAACTGGTGCCCCTGCTCCGGGAGAAATCCCCCAGGAAAAATTCTTGAGCACCACTTCCGATATCTCTCTTAATGGGGCGGGGAGGCCGCTGGAATTGGCGGGTGATCAAAAAGCGATGGGAGCTGACGGCGTGGCATGCCCTTGCCAGTATGAGCCGGAGAGTCATCAGCCTTCCGAAGCCCACACGGCTGCCTCAAAATTCCGGCGGCTTTCTCAGGTTCCGGTAATCGGCAGTATTTTCCGATTCTCAGGCTGGTGGCTGGTTTTCCTTGGGATCTATGCCAGTTCCTCGGTGTGCGTCTTCTGAGGCACCCCCGGCTGCCCGGTGGGCGGCGGCGCGGCGGCAGTGATGGGCGGGGTATTCAGCGCCATCATGACGTATGGCAAAAATATCGCGACTCGTCTGCGAGGATGGCTGTGCGGTTCGAATAGAAGTCACAAGGCCTAAGATGTTACTGGACCGGATTGAAAACTTTGAAATCTTTCGTCCTAAAATGGACTCCACCAAGGAAGTCCTGCACGCCATCGCCACGTTCACGGTCGATATCTCCCCCGCCTTCCCTTACGTCAATGCCGAATTAGGCGGCTGGGACTATGATCAAACCAATCAGGTGCTCCTGCTCAAGCTCTCCGACGGCAAATGGATCACCCTGCACCCCCAAAAAATCGCCATTCGGGGAGCCAGGGACATGGAAGAGGCTAAGGCCCTGCTCGCCTGGGTTCAGGCCCAGATCAACGACATCTATGCGCGCCGGGAAGCCATTACCCCTCGCTGCGTGAGCCAGGCCGGCCTCAAGGTCATCGAGATTTTGAGGCTGCTCCCCATGACCAACTGCAAGGTCTGCGGCTACGCAGCTTGCATGGCCTATGCCGCGGCCCTGAGGGAAGGCGAGATTTCCCTGCAGGCCTGTACGCCTCTGTGGGAAGAAAAATACCGGGAAAAGCGGGAAAAACTCGAAGCCTATCTTCAGAGCTACGGCTGGCGGGCCCTGGATGAATTTTGACATCCCTTAAGTCAGGGGCATAACCCCGGGGAGGCAAGATGTTACTGGAGCAGATCAAAAACTATGAAATCTTCCGGCCCAAGTGCGACTATACCAAGGAAATTCTGCACGGCCTTGCCACGTTTGACACGGATATCTCCCCGGTTTTCCCTTACTTGAACGCCGAATTGGGTGGGTGGGACTATGACCGGAATAACCAGGTTTTGATGCTCAAGCTCTCCGAGGGCAAGGGGTTCACCCTGCAGCGGCACGAGATGGCCATCAAGGGGGCCCGGGACATCGAGGAAGCCCATGCCATGCTTGCGTGGATCAAGGGGCAGATCAACCAGGTCTATGAGCGCCGGGAGGAGATCGCCCCCCGCTATACCGGGCAGGCCGGGCTCAAGGTCATGGACATCTTGAGGCTGCTGCCCATGACCAGCTGCAAGGCCTGCGGCTATGCCACCTGCATGGCCTATGCCGCGGCCCTCAGGGAAGGGGAGATTCGCCTGGAGGATTGTCCTCCGTTAGGGGAAGAGAAGGCCCGGGAAAAGCAGGTAAAGCTTCAGGCCTACCTGGAAAGCTTTGGCTGGCGGGCTCTGGATGCGGAATAGGAGAAAGGAGATCAATGTATACCAATAAATCGGCTTATCGGGCGTTGACCTTGATGTTGTTGCTGCTGGGCGCACCGCTGGCAGCTATGGCCACTCTGGGGCCGAAAGCCCAGGTCCCCGAGACCACCCATGATTTCGGCGAAGTTTTTGAAGACGTGAAGCTGACCCATACCTTCACCATCAAAAATATCGGCGACGCCCTGCTGGAGATAAAGGATATCGACTCCGATTGCGCCTGCACCGCGGCCGACTCCGACCGCCGCATCCCGCCCGGCGGACAGGGCCGCATCACCCTGACCATCGCCCCTTACTCGGTGCTCCGGCAATTCACCAAAAAAACCAAGGTGTTCTTCAATGACCCGGACCATTCCCAGGTGCTCTTGACCCTGCAAGGCTACGGTAAGCCTTTCATTGAAATCCAGCCCAGCCACATCATCCGGTTCCGGGGCAAGCCGGGTGAAGAACTCCACGATCAGGTCCGCTTTATCTCTCACCTCCCGGTTCCCTGGGAGATCAAGGAATTTAAAACCAATATCCCACAATTCATCGACGTGAACATCAAGGCCGAACAACCAGGCAAGATTTATGTGGTGGAGGTCCGCAACAAGCGGCAGGAAGCGGGCAATTATGCCGGGGTCATTGAACTGACCACCACTTCGGAAAAGCGGCCCCGCCTGATCATGCGGGTGTTTGGCGAGCTTTCCCTGGCGTCGGCGCAAGGCCAATGATCCGGTATCAATAAACCTCAAGGGGGGAAGATGCGAAAGATCAAGTTTAGTGCCATGGCGTTAGCTATCAGCCTGATGCTGGCGTTCACTTGTTCCTGTGGCAGCAGCGAGAAAGTGCCGCTCCTGGACCGAGAGACCATAAAGAGCTGGCTCTCCAACCCCGAAGTAATAATTCTGGACGTCAGAGCGCCCAAAGATTGGAATCCCAGCGATAAGAAAATCAAGGGCGCGGTGCGCCAGGACCCCGATGAGGTCACCACCTGGGCTGCCAACCTGCCCAAGAACAAGAAAATTGTCCTCTATTGCCAGAAGGAGGGCACCATCGTCCGAGTGGCGAGGAAATTGAACGACCTGGGCTTTAAGCAGGTTTTGGCCCTGAAAGGCGGCTGGAGCGAATGGGAGAAGGCGGGCTATCCCACCGAGCCCAAATGAACTTGGTCAGTGGCTGGTAAATATAGAAAGTGGGAGAGAAACCTGCTTTGCTTGCCTCGCCGCGCTTACTTAACATTAACACTTGAGAAACTGAAAACCGGCGTCCGACTTTGGAAGACTATGAATTAAAGGTATTTCCGGGGCTTGAAGCGGAGAACGGTTATAAGCGAGAGTATGCTGCAGCCAAGCTGCGTCAGGCCCAAATAGGTGCCTGGGAGCCATAGATCATTGAAGGTTACTGCCCTAAATCAACTACTCTAAAATCCATTAATGTGCTCTGATATTCATATGATATCTTTACTTCGCACAAACCAAAATGGGAAAGTTCTACGTAAAAGGCTTCAAGAAGGCTACCCCTTTCTCTGTGACCACCTGGTAGTATTTACCAAGGTACGAACCGTTTTTGACCCCGATTTCGAACGATAAGTGCCCACCCCTGCCCTTACCATTCACCCGCCCATCAACTCCCCAATTAGGCCAATTTGAAGGGTCCTACGTGGACAAATCCGGGAAAAAATTTCAAGGGTCGAAAATGCCAAGGCCGATTTCCAGGTACCCCTCTGGGGAAGGCCCCCCCGTTTAGCAATACTAAACATCCTGCTTGGGCTCCTGGTTTGATGTTGGGTCCCATCCCCTTGGGTCCCCTCTGCTGCGAGCCCCCACGCTCGAATTGGGAGGTGATTGTCTGGACCCTCGTACCGCATGAGGCCAGGCGCCCTGTATGCGTAGAGCGTTAACTACGGGCAGCTGATGCAAGGAAGATAATGCGGCCAAGTTCATGCCGTTGTTGGACTCCGCCGAAAATTCAGAACCCCGAGGCTTAACTGCCAGGATAATTTTGCCGCTACGGGGTGTGTTGAAGCCGTAACTCCGCCGATCTCCTGCCTGGTTGTTTTTGTCGAAGGGATGGCCGCGGCCCTCTCTTAACCCGGCAAGGAAGAACTGTCCCGACAATCAACTCAGCTGGAGGTTGTGACCAACCTGCCCGGCCTGTCTTTTATCCAACACCCAAGACCTCTACTCCGCCAACCTTCAACCTCCACCGAATCCATCAGCCGGACGCGACAAAAACCTGGGCTTTTCTGAGTAGGAAATTCATTAAAGGAGAAGATCACATGTTTAACGTTTGCGTCCTCACCGGTCCGGTCCTGACCGAGCCCAAGCTCACATTTTTTCAAGGTCACCCCGATACCATATTTTATCTCGGTATCAGTATAGGCCCGTATAGGGCGGGAGTCATCAAAGTTGCCTGCGGTCATCACTTGGCGCCGGTAGCTGAAGCATACATCCATCGGGGAGATCGGGTGGCGGTCGTGGGCATTATCGGTCGATATGTCTATGAAGACGATAAGCTGGAAGGGCCGCAGGAATTGGTATTAGTGGCCCAGGATTTTGAGCTGGTCAGGAGTGACAGCCCGGTCCGTAAATATGATTCCGTTCCGTAAACCCGACCAAGCGGAAGTGGGACTCTGATCGGGGGAGGATATATCCATGGCACAGCGCAACACCAGATGGAATCCCCCATGGCGGGGACGGCGGACCAGGCCGGGCATTCGACTGAACCTTCAGAAGCGGCAATTGAAGCCGGGAGGCCAGAGGCCCTGCCCGGGGTGCCTCAGGCCCATAAAGCGAAAACGCACCAGTTGAATCTGAGGCTGGTCCTGTAGCTTACGGACCCGGAGTATCTGGCTGTGGCGGTCTAACCCGCCCATCGGATGAACTGGATGGTCTTCTTGATGGCATCACAGGGTGTTAAGGGGCCGGCGATATTAACGCCGCCCCTTTTTTGTCGGGTACGCCCGGGGCTTTTGCCAAGAGACCGGGGCGCTCAACGCCAAAGGAGTTATCTCTTGTGGGCTGGGCAAAGACTTTAAATTTATAAGAGAAGGAGTAACACCATGAAAACGCGTAATTGCAGGCTGGAGTTTGGCATAAATTGTCTGGCGGACATCAGGCTCTTGTATCATGCCTGGGACCGGCTTTGGACCTTGGAGGGTGGGGTACCTCCACATTCCATCTTGGTCTACGTCACCATCGAGGACCGGCTGCCAGGGGATCAAGTGTGTCTGAACTTTACAGCCAGCACGGAAATGCTGGACAGGTTCATGAGCATCCTGGTGAAGGACGGTCTTAAGTTCACCCGCAACGAGATCATACCCGATTTCTTGATCATGTGCCGGGTGGATAAGGACCGGGGCGGGTTAACGGTCATCGGCGGTACCGGCGGTGATGAACCAGGCAGCGTACCGGAGGATTGAGCGGCTCTGCTACAAAAACCAGAGGGGGTGCGGGGAGAGGTTCGTCCTGCACTCCACGCGTGAACTGAAAAAACTACGAGATGCGCCTTATCCATTGCATGATTTTTCTGGTAGCCAGGACCACCAGACCCACAACTTAAAGTAGGCTGGGCGCTTTCTTTTCTCAGGTAGCACTCTTCGAGCACCACCCGGTTCGAAGACCGGGTGCATCGGGCGTGCAAGTGGTTCATCAAGTACCCCTGTGGCCGGGACCCCTTGACCGGCAAGATCAAGTACAAGATCGAGAAGGTTGGTGAATTCAAGAAATTGGCTGAACGGGCCTACCAGAAGCAGATGGTGGCGTGGGTCGAGAAGAAGTATCTGGACATCAGAGAAGAGTCCAACCTGACCTTCAGCCAGTTGGTGAAGTGGTTCCTGGAACTCCCCGTGGTTCGGCAGAACAAAACCATCAAGGACATCGAGCGGGCCTGCCGGGACCTGGATAAGGTGTTCGGCCCGGTGCTGATTAAGGACATCAAGCCTGCCATGGTGGAGATGTACCAGCACCAGCGCCTACAGGAACCAACCTGGAGGGGTAGACCCAGGTCTGCGGCCAACGTCAACCGTACCATCACTGTTCTGAAGCGCATGTTCAATCTGGCGGTCCGGGAAGAGCTCACAGAAAGGAATCCCTGCTGGAAAGTTAAATTGCTGGCGGAAAATAATGCCCGGGACCGGATATTATCCCCTGAGGAGTTGCAGTTGTTGATATCTCATCTCCCTAACCACGCCGCCCAAATCATTCAATTTGCTTACCTGACCGGGATGAGGGCCGGAGAGATTTTCAATCTTACCTGGGATAAGGTGGACCTGAATCAGCGAGTTATCAGACTCGGGGCTGGGGATACTAAGACTTCAGAGCCCCGGGTGATTTACCTGAATGATGAAGTCCTGGGTATTTTACATGAGGCTGGACGGGTTAGAGGGCTTGGGCATAATCGAGTCTTCACATACAAAGGCCGGCCAATCATGAGTATCCGGACAGCCTTTCTTAAAGCCTGCAGCAGGGGAGGGATTGAGAATTTCCGGTTTCATGATCTCCGGCACACTTTTAACACCAACATGAGGAAAGCGGGTGTGGACCACTCGGTGATCATGAAACTCACCGGACACAAAACCGCGGCTATGTTTCACCGCTATAATACGGTGGACACTGCGGACGCCAGGAAAGCTTATGAGAAGTTTGAGGGGCTTTTGGCCCAGCAGCAGGAGGAGGTAACTCCTGGCAAATTATGCTCTGGGGCAGAAAAGTGCTCCCATAGTGCTCCCACCATCAAAAAAAGGTAGCCGCAGCTACCGTAACTACCTGGAATAACTGGAGGCGGCATCCAGATTCGAACTGGAGAATAACGGTTTTGCAGACCGCTGCCTTACCTCTTGGCTATGCCGCCTCTGGAGCGGGAAAGGGGATTCGAACCCCCGACTTCGACCTTGGCAAGGTCGCACTCTACCGCTGAGTTATTCCCGCTCTATCTTGTTTTTGTCTTAAAAATCGGCGCACTTGTCAAGGGGAAAATTGCTTTTCTGCACCGAAGATTGTTCTTTCATGCCTCAGCCCGGAGGAATCTTGACTGGTAGGAGGCCCCGACTGCCGCGGCCCCTCTACCTTAGCCGGCAAACGCCCGGGGGCCCTCCCCCGCGATCCCCCTTCCCCTTGACTGGCCATTGAATTGTGCTACTATATTATGATTATTAGTTCACAAAGTCTGGGCTTCAGTTATCGAGCCAAATCCCTGGATTAGGAGTATTACCATGGACTTTCGCACCGTCAACACCACCTGTTCCTACTGCGGTTGCGGCTGCGGCCTCCTTCTGGAGGTATTGGATGATAAGGTGATCTCCACCCTGCCGGTGAAAACCCACCCGGTGAGCCAGGGCAGCCTCTGCATCAAGGGCTGGAACATTCACGAGTTCGTGAGCAGCGACCAGCGCCTGAAACAGCCCCTGAAACGCCAGGACGGCGAGCTGGTGCCCGTGAGTTGGGATGAGGCCATGGACACCGCCGCCCAGGGCCTCAAACAGGTCGTGGAACACTATGGCCCCGACGCGGTGGCGGTGCTGGCCTCCGCCAAGGTCACCAATGAAGAGAACTACCTGATCCAGAAATTCGCCCGGGCCGCCATCGGCACCAACAACGTCGATCACTGCGCCCGTCTCTGACACAGCTCCACCGTGGTCGGTCTGGCCGCGGCTTTTGGCTCTGGCGCCATGACCAACTCCCTGCCGGAGTTGGCCGACGCCAAGTGTATCTTCATCATCGGGTCCAACACCACCGAAAACCACCCCATCGCCGCCAAGTGGATCTTCCGGGGGAGAGAGAAAGGCGCCAAGATTATTGTCGCCGACCCCCGTTTCATCCAGATGGCCTTCCTGGCGGACCTGTCGGTCCAGCAGCGCCTGGGCACCGACGTGGCCCTCATCAATGGCCTGATGCACATTATCCTCAAGGAAGGCTGGTACGACAAAGATTACGTCGCCGAGCGGACCGAGGGGTTCGAGGCCCTGGCCGCCAAGCTGGAGGAATATCCTCCGGATAAGGTGGCCCAGATCACCGGCATCGATCCCGCCACCCTGCGCCAGGTGGCCGAAATGTACGCCAAGAACAAACCCGCGGCCATCGTCTACTGCATGGGGATCACCCAGCACACCACCGGGGTGGACAACGTCAAGTCTTTGGCCAACCTGGCCATGCTCACCGGCAACGTCGGCGTGGCCTCCGGCGGCGTCAATCCCCTCCGGGGCCAGAACAACGTCCAGGGGGCCTGCGACATGGGCGGCCTCCCCAACGTCTTCACGGGCTACCAGCCCGTGGCTGATGAAGCCGCCAACAAGAAATTTTCCGCGGCCTGGGGCAAAGACCTCCCCAAAAAACCCGGGCTCACCCTCCTGGATATGTTCCACGCCATTGATGAAGGCAAGATCAAGGCCCTCTACATCGTCGGCGAGAACCCCCTGGTCACCGACCCGGACCTGCGCCACGTGGAAGCGGCCTTGAAGAAACTCGATATCTTTATCGTCCAGGATATCTTTCTGACCCAGACGGCCAAAAAAGCCACCCTGGTCCTTCCCGGCACTTCCTTCGCCGAAAAAGACGGCACCTTCAGCAACACCGAACGCCGGGTCGAGCTGGTGCGCCAGGCCATCCCGCCGGTGGGGGAGTCCCGCCCCGACTGGCAGATCCTCCAGGACCTCTCCACCCGGGTCGGCTATCCCATGCATTACGATTCTCCCGAGGCTATCTTCGAGGAGATCAAGAGTCTCACCCCGAGCTACGCCGGCATGAGCTATGCCCGCCTGGCAGCCGCCGGCCTCCAGTGGCCCTGCCCCACCCCGGAGCACCCCGGCACCGTCTTCCTGCACAAGGACCGCTTCAGCCGGGGCAAGGGCGCCTTCTCGGCCATCGATTACAAGCCCCCGGCGGAACAGGTGGACGCGGACTACCCCATGCTGCTTTCCACCGGACGGGTGTTCATGCACTACCACTCCGGCAGCATGACCCGGGTCTCCCCTACCCTGGAGCAGGAATTGCCCGAGAACTACGTGGAGATCAGCCCCGTGGACGCCAAAAACCTGGAGATCAAGGACGGGGAGCGGATCAAGGTCAGTTCCCGCCGGGGCGAAATCCAGATCAAGGCCAGGATCAGCCGCAAGGTAAACCGGGGCGTGGTCTTCATCCCCTTCCATTTCGCCGAGGCCGCGGCCAACGTCCTCACTAATTCCGCCTGCGATCCCGTGGCCAAAATCCCGGAATATAAGGTCTGCGCCGTCAAAGTGGAAAAGCTGGCGGCGTAGAAGAGGGAAGAGAAATTGGGGGAGGGGGCGAAGGGCGCCAGCCCTTCCCCCCTCCCCCAAACCCTCACCCCCAATCCCACAAGAGAAAGCAGGGGTGACCCGATGGGAAGCCCCTTGGTCATTCCCGATAGGTGCAGCCGCAGACTTTAGCCTGAAAAATTCATAGCAAATTCCCCTTTTATCTAGAGAGACTTTCTGAGGAATGCCGTATATACCCCGTTTGAAAAAGGGGGGCAGGGGGGATTTTTCATCACCGGAGGTGAGCCGTCATGGGCTCAGGCTCGTTTAGCCGGCCCCGGCCATCACTAATTTCCTTCCCCGCGCCCCGGGACCGCGGTACAATGCGGGTATGATGGCATTGCTGGAAGAAATCAAGGCCCGAGCCCAGGACCTGAAAACGGAACTCATCGCCCGGCGCCGGGAGTTTCATCAGCACCCGGAGCTCTCTCACCAGGAGGAGCATACCGCCCGGGTCGTGGCGGACTATCTCCGGGATTTGGGCCTGGCGGTAACCACCGGCATCGCCGGCCACGGCGTGGTGGGGGTGCTTAAGTGCGGCCGCCCCGGCCGGGCGGTGGCCTGGCGGGCCGACATGGACGCCCTGCCCATCAATGAGAAGGTCAGGCTCCCCTGGCGCTCTCAGGTCGATGGGGTCATGCACGCCTGCGGGCACGACTTCCACCTGAGCATCGGCCTGGGCGCCGCCCGTCTCCTGAGTTCCCTGCAAGACCGCCTGGCCGGGCAGTACGTCTTCATCTTCCAGCCCGCCGAAGAAGGCCCGCCGGTGGGCGATTCCGGCGCCAAGGGCATGGTGGCCGCCGGCGTCCTGGATAACCCCAAGGTGGCGGCGGTGTGCGCCCTCCACGTGGCCCCCAACCTGGACGTGGGCCATATCCGCTACGGCCCGGGCGTGGTCATGGCCGGGGCCGACCGCATCATCCTCACCGTCACCGGCAAATCGGCCCACGGGGCTACGCCCCACCGGGGAGTCGACCCCATCCTGGTGGCGGGCCAGGTGCTCAATCACATCCAGGGCTTCCTGGCCCAGAGGATCGACGCCCGGTCCCCCAAAATCCTCACCTTCGGCCGGATCCAGGGAGGCAACCGGTTCAACATCCTGGCCGACGAAGTTGTCCTGGAGGGCAGCCTCCGTTATCTCCAGGAATCGGTGCGCCAGGAGATCTTAACCGGCCTGCGGCGCCTGTTTGCCGGGCTGGCCCAGGCCACCGGGGCCGAGATCAAGCTCACGATGGAGCCGTTGTTCCCCATGCTCAGCAACGACCCGGAGCTCACGGACCAGGCGGTGCAGGTGCTCCAGACTCTCCTGGGGCCAAAACGACTCAAGCTGCTGCACCCGGCCATGGGCAGCGAGGACTTCCCCTACTTTGCCGCCCGGGCCCCGGGCTTCTATTTCTTCCTGGGGGTCCGCACCCCCGGCGGCCGGGGCCAGGCCCTCCACTCCCCCGAATTCAATCCCGATGAAGGCGCCCTGCCCTGCGGCGTCACCGCCGCCGCGGGCCTGTTGGCCTGCCTGGCCGAGCCGGAGTTCCCGGCCCTGGCGGCCCCGGATCCGCTTCCTCGGGAAAACGACCCCAGGGCCAGGTAAGCGCGGCTGCCCGGGTCTCGCCCCGGGAAGATCGCTTTGGCTGACCAGCATCAGGCGAAATCAGCCTAACTCTGGTACTGCCGGAAAATTTTTTCCATCCGGGGGGCTCATAGATGTACATAGGATAACTATCGATAATAATTATTATTTCTAGTTATGATACGTATATCTGGCCGATTGCGTCGTGGTTGGTTTGATGCTAAGTAAAGGATAGGCTATGAGGTCAGTCCTGCATAATGTAACCAAAATAGGGATTGCCGGATGAATAAAACGAATCCCAGCATTCTGGTTTTTGCCTCCGGGACCAAAACCGGCGGCGGCTCTGGATTTGAGACTTTGGTAAGAGCTTCCCGGACCAGGCCGCCAACTTTGGACGCCTGGATCTGTGCGGTGGTTACCAATCATTTCGGCGGCGGGGTATGGCAAAAGGCTGAAGCTCTCGGGGTACGTTGCGAATACTGGGGGGGTCCCTATCTTGCCGAAGGCTATCAAAACTTCGTCAGGTATTTCAACCCTGATTATGTCATGCTCTCCGGCTGGCTCAAACTGGCCGCCGGCCTCGACCCGGCCCGGACGATTAATATCCATCCTGCTCCATTGCCGCGCTTCGGCGGGCCGGGAATTTACGGGCACTATGCCCACGAAGCAGTGATGGCCGCCTATCACCGCGGGGAAATTACCCACAGCGCCGTCACCATGCATTTTGTTGATGCGGCCTATGACCGCGGCCCGACACTTTTTGCTCTCCCGGTGCCCATTGAGCCGGGCGATACCCCGGATACCCTGGCTGCAAAGGTGAATAGGGCCGAACATGAATGGCAGCCCCGGGTGCTCAATTATGTCGTGCACGGACAGGTGCGGCTGGTCGGTCAAGAAGTGGTTTATGAGACGGAAGCCTTGAAGCGCCTGTTGATGCCGGAAGCGTCGTAAGTCAAAAACCGCCTGCCCTGAAGGAAATGCTGCGAGAGCAAAGCAGCACCTCTAGCGTTTGC
The DNA here is from genome assembly GCA_963747645.1 of uncultured delta proteobacterium. GTDB lineage: Bacteria > Desulfobacterota > Desulfobaccia > Desulfobaccales > 0-14-0-80-60-11 > 0-14-0-80-60-11. The sequence continues at coordinate 44,573 of CAVVFW010000014.1, forward strand.
CATAAATTCCTTCCACTTGGAGATTCTTAAATCCCCCAACCCCTTTTTCAAAGGGGGACTTTACGAGCAATTCCTTATAGTTTCCCCCCTTTTCTCAAGGGGGGTTAGGGGGGATTAGCATGATGCCGCCATCGGAAAATACTTTTGGCATTCGCTATAACCCACCGTCCACCTCGCCATTAACCGCACGTTCTCTGAAATCCCCAATAATTGCAGATAGTATCGTGTTTTGGAAGTAGCTTCAATAAGTTAGGGTCTTAAAATTCCCCCTCCCTGGTGGGAGGGGGTTAGGGGGAGGGGGGATAAGGCTCTGTATCTTTTCGCGGTTCTGTCACCCCCACCCTAACCCTCCCCCATCAAGGGGGAGGGAACAAGAGGTTTTTCTTTTTTAAGGTTTTCCTGAAACGCAACACTAGGACCAGCTTCTGGTGAGAGGTTCCTGGCAGGGGGGATTGAACCGGGCCTGGACCAGACTGGCGGCTAATCGGCTGGGGGCCTGGAACGTTTCAGCCACTCCGGGGTGACCGCCTCGGGGATGGCGTCCCCGCCGGGGATGTAGGGTTTCAGGTCCAGGATGGGGGTGCCGTCCCGGGCGTCCAGGTCCGCCACCTCAACGACATTGCCGTTTACCTTGATGATGCGGCAGGCGGTAAACCCGATGAGGTTGGGTCGTACCGGGGCCCGGCAGGCGAAGACGCCGGTCAGAGGGTTGGCCGGGTCGCGCCGGGGGTGCACCTGGAGGGTTTGGCGCTCCTCGGGGCGGTCGTTTTCGTGAAACCAGTAGATCACCCAGAGGTGGGAAAACCCCTGGAGACCGACGAGCGCCGCCGCATATTCCGGTTTAATTTCCAGCCAGGCGCGCTTTCCCTGCTTCTTCACCGTGCCGACGGGAGTCATGCAGATGGGCTTGATGGTGGTTCTCCTCACGTTTTTGGGCTGGCCTGAGTTTCGCAGAGATGGGGCCGACCAGAGTAAAACTCCGATTACGCCGCCAATCAACCACCAGCGCATGATCGCCCACGCACCAACGATAAGATTATCCAGGCAGGAATGATTTTTCGTACTCGTTTCCAAGTTGCACTTAGAACGGGGCTTTAACGATGAGAAGCGGTGGGGCGGGCCTCGTCGCCAGGTAGTTCGCAAGGCTGGAAAGCCTGCGCCACCGGAAGAATTTTCGGACGGAGCCTGGGACAGCCCGTACCGGCGGGAAAGCGAGCGCATCCCGCCTTAGCCTCCCCAATGAGCTCTTTCAGCACCTCGGCCACCAGCCCCAGAGGCACCTCGTCTTGGATCACGGTCTCCCCCAGCCGGGGGAGCAGGATGAAGGGCACCCCGGTCTCCTGGCGTTTCTTGTCCAGGCGCAGGGCCCCCATCACGGCTTCCGGGTCGAGTTCCGGCAGGGGTTGCAGGAGGCCGAAGTTCCGGATGAGCTGGCGGCCCCACTCGGCCTCGGTGGCATCCAGGCCCGCCAGGCGCTCCGACAGGGTCAGGGCGGCCACCATGCCCCAGGCCACCCCACGGCCATGCGGCAGGCGGAAACGGGAAGCCTGCTCGAGACCGTGCCCCAGGGTGTGGCCGAAGTTGAGGATGCGCCGAAGATCCCCCTCCCGCTCGTCCCGGGACACCACCTGGGCCTTGATGGCCGCGGCCCGGAATATGGTCCCGGTCAATGCGGCCTCATCAGTAAAGAGCCTGGGCCCGGCGGCGTGCAATTCCATCAGCAGGTCCCGGTCGCGGATAAACCCGGTCTTGAACACTTCGGCCAGGCCGTTGAGCCGCTCGGCCCGGGGCAGGGTGCGCAAAAATTCCGGGTCGATGACCACCAGGCGCGGCTGGTGAAAAGTGCCCAGGAGATTTTTCCCTTCCGGGAGATTGATTGCGGTCTTGCCGCCGATGGCGGCATCCACCATGGCCAGCAAGGTGGTGGGCACCTGGATGAAGGGCAGCCCCCGCATGAAGATGGAGGCCAGAAAGCCGGACAGGTCCCCCACCACGCCGCCTCCCAGGGCGATGACCGGGGTGGACCGGTGGGCGCCCCGGGCCAGGAGTTCCCGGGCCAGGCGCTGCATCACGGCCCAGGTCTTGGCCCGCTCCCCGGGAGGTGTGGTCAGGAGTGTGGGGGACAGGCCGGCCGCGGTTAGGGAGTCCAGCGCCGCGGCGCCGTGGAGGCGGGCCACCCGGCGATCGGTAATGACCATAACCTGGGAAGGAAACCGAAAGGGGCTGAGCAGGGATCCCAGCCGGTGACGCAGGCCCGGCTCAACCACCAGCCGGTAGCTCCGGTCCCGGCCGGGGAGCGGCAGCCGAATCTCCTGCATTACCAGCCTCCGGGCCGCAGGGTGCGAATTTCCTCCATCAAGGTCTGAAACTGGTCGGGATAGAGGGACTGGGCCCCGTCGGACATGGCCTTTTCCGGCTCATGATGCACTTCGATCATCAGCCCGTCGGCGCCCGCAGCCACCGCGGCCCGGGCCAGGGGGGCCACCAGGTCCCGGCGCCCGGCGGCGTGGCTGGGGTCGGCGATAATGGGCAGATGGCTCTCCCGGCGCACCGCCGGGATGGTGGCCAGGTCCAGGAGATTCCGGGCATGCTCGCCGATGGTCCGCACCCCCCGTTCACAGAGAATCACCTGGGAGTTGCCCTCCGACATGATATATTCCGCCGCCATGAACCACTCGTCCAGGGTGGCGTACATGCCCCGCTTGAGCATCACCGGTTTCCGGGTCCGGCCGGCGCAGCGCAGCAGGCTGAAATTTTGCATGTTCCGGGCCCCGATCTGGATGATGTCGGCATATTCGGCCACCAGTTTCAGGGAATCCTGGTCCACGGCCTCGGTGACGATGAGCAGCCCGGTCTCCTCCCGCACCTTGGCGAGGATCTTCAGGCCGGATTTCGCCATGCCCTGGTAACTGTAGGGGGAGGTTCGGGGCTTGTAGGCGCCGCCCCGGAAGATGGTGGCCCCGGCCGCCTTGACGTCTGGGCGATGGTCAGGGCCTGGGTTTCGCTTTCCACCGCACAGGGGCCGGCGATGACCACGAAATTCCGCCGGCCCAGGTCCAGGCCGGGCAGGTGGATGACGGTGTCTTCCCGCTTCATCTCCCGGCTCACCAGCTTGTAGGGCCGGGAAACCGGAATGGCCTGGATAACCCCGGGCATATCCATGAACAGGGCCGCATCCACCGGACCGGGATTGCGCAGGATGGCGATGGCCACCCGCGCTCCGCCGGGCATGGGCTGGGCCTCGAAGTTCAGGGACTCGATCTTGGCCACCACCGCCTGGATCTGGGCGTCGGTCGCATCTTTGTCCATTACGATGAGCATGGTAACTCTCCACTGAGCGCCACGGTAAAGATGCGGATGCCAGGGCCAGCCACCATGGTAGGCTGACGAGAGGCTGACGGCCGAAAGGGCTCACACCTGCGAGGAAAAATCGGCACCCTTTGCCTTTTTTACCAGGGATCAGGGCCAAAAGCAACCGGAGGGGATAAATGCCTTCCTCCTTGGGGGAGAGGCGGTTTCTCTTCAGGGGGAAAACCCTCGCTGGCGGGGCCCATCGGCGACCAGGGGTTCTTGACAAAGATTCATCTCAAGCTGTGATCATACCGGTAATTTATCGTCTGTAGGGTCGGACCCAGGCGTCCGCCCTCAAGCTTTTCTTAGGTCAAATGGATACAAGCGCCGTTAAGCCAGACGCCAGCAGAGCACCGCCATCCCCAAGGCCATGGCCACCCCATAGGGAAAGGTGGTTTGCATGGAGGACGCAGGCGCCGGGGGTTTGGCGTCGAAAGCGCGGCAGAGGAGCCAGTTCAGGAGGAAATTCCAGCCCTCCTTGATCCCGGACCAAAGACGCCCCTGCCACAGCAAGACGACCAGCACGAGCAGCCCTCCGGAGAGTCCCATATAGACAAAAAGGGTCACGGTGCGCCACGGTCCCAGCCAGGCGCCCAGGGCCGCACTGGCCTTGACATCGCCGGCCCCCAGGCCCCCCAGCAGATAAGGCCCCAGCAGCAGGATAAACCCCAACCCCCAACCCGCCAACCCATCCAGAAGACCCGGGGGACCTTGATACCCCAATTGAAAGATCAACCCCCCCAGGGCGCCGCCAAAAGTCACGTAATTGGGAATGCGCCGGGTCTTCAAATCACAACCCGCTATCACCAGGCTGAGGAGCAACGGCAGGATCAGGTCAGGGTGGGCCTTGAGCCAGAGGCCCAAGCCGGACAACCAGTCGGACAACTTCACCTCCGGGGGGATCATTTCCTGTTTTTCTCTTCCTCGGAATTTTATGGAATAAAGGTTAATTCCCCCGGGGTGGGGAAGATCCGACCTGATAAATCCTTGGGAGTCCGGCGGTCCCGGTGATACATTAATTACTATCCATATGTTTAAGGAAAATCGAGCCAGGTGCGAACCGGCCTGTCCCCTCGAAAAAGACGTTGGCGGCATTGGGGAGGGACTGCCCCATCCGTGCAGGCTGGCAATTCGAGGCCAAGCTAACCAAGGCTCTGGACAGGCGCCTGAGTAACAGACCACTGGATAAGGGATACAGCATGGCAAAAATTATTCTCATTCAAGCCCTGCCGGCCTCCCCCCTGGACAGCCCGGAGAATCTCACCCGGGCCCTGGCCCTGCTCCAGGGCTGCCAGGGGCTGGAAGCTGATTTGATCTGCTTTCCCGAGTACTTCCCCTTCTCGGGCGAAGTTGAACTGGCCGCGGCCGCGGCTCGCCTCCAGGCGCATATTGTTGCCGGGCTGGTGGAAGAAGCCGGGGGGCAGCGTTATAATACCGCCACCCTGTTCGACCGCCGGGGCCGGTTAGTGGGCCGTCAGCGGAAGCACACCCTGGGCAACCTGGAGCGCCGGGGCTTCGGCGTGGTCCCCGGCGAGGGCTGGCAGGTGTTCGACACCGACTTCGGTCGCCTGGGCCTGCCGGTGTGCATCGATTTTTGGGGCCAGCCCGAAGCGGCCCGGTGCCTGGCGGCGGCAGGGGTGGATCTCATGGTCAATCCCGCCATTTTCCCCATTCTCAGGGGACACTGGCAGACCGGGGCCCTGACCCGGGCCTTCGATTATTATCTGCCGGTGGTGGGAGTGAATACCGCGGCCGCGGTGGTCGAAATTGCCGGACGCCACTACCCGCTCCAGGGGGGGCGTTCCTTTGCCATCCAACCCTCGGCCCCGGCGGATAAGGCGGCCTTGGCCCAACAGGTGCGGGACTGGGATGACCTGGGGGAGTGGATCATCAGTTGCGCCGGGGAAACCGAAGCGATCATCACCGTCGACCTGGACCTGGACGGCCCCCGGCGCTGGCGGCCGGTGATCCGGGAGCGCTTCGGCATCCAGGGGTGAAGCCCCGGCGGCTGGGACCACCCATCTCCCGGGGACTGCCTCCCAGGGGCCGGATATTCCCGGTATGCCGGGAGGGCGCCGGAAGTCAACCGGTGACCCGGGGGCATAATTTTTTTAGGGGAAACCCACCTAATGAGAGGTTTAAGCCAGTACTTTCCTTGACATTGATGAAAAAATCCTTAATTATCTATTCAGGTCGAACGGGGCGGGTTTGACTTAAGCTCTAAATTCTAAGGAGAGAACATTATGCGCAACACCCGTAAATATGTAATCTTAGCCGTAGTGGCGGCACTCTGCCTGTTTATGGCAATGCCGGTCATGGCCCAGCCCAAGGGCGGCGCCCTGATGGCGATGGATGCCTTTACCCCCATAGCCCAAGGCTATGATTTCGTCCGTGAAGGCAAATACGAAGCCGCCAAGAATGAATTTGCCAAGGCGGTAAAAGCCGATCGTTACAACCCCTTTGCCCTTAACAACATGGCGGTCCTGGAAGAGCGGGAAGGAAAACTGAACGACGCACTGGCCAACCTGAAAGATGCCACCACCCATGCCAATGAGTACTTCGACAAAGTGACCCAAACTTGCTTTGCCGGCGGCGGCTGTCTGGCGGTCAAACCCCTGCGCGAGAAGGGCGAAAAGAGCTCCATCGCGCCGATCATTCAGGAGAATATCCAGAAACTCGAAGCCAAGATTAAAGCAACCGGTACTGCACCGCCCCCAGTAGCCGCCCCCCCGATGACGCCAGTCGCGCCTCAGCAGAAGGCAAAGTAATCTTTGGGGGCCTTCGGGCCCCCACCGCCCCGTTTTTCTTTTTAACTGGCGCTGTTGGATGATGAGCATCGAAGCCAACTTTCTTACCCTCAGCTAATCTCATTTCGGGGGCCAGGGGTCGCAAGACCCCCCCTGGCCCTTTCACCTTTTCCTGCCGGCTGTCCGCAAATTTTCAGATGTCATCAAGGCATTTCCCCGTGGTTTGCCGGCCAAGATCCCCCTAACGCCAGAGACCCGGGAGACGACTCTCACCTTGGCCCGATGCGCTCGGCAACCAGTAAAGACATGGCGTCGCGGGAAGTCATGGCAAAACCGCGGTTCGGCGTCATGGTGAATCAACCCGGGGAACTGACGGTGGGCAAAAATTCCCCCTTCTCTCCAGGGGGAAGGGTGGATTAAACTGGCGCAAGATAATCCCCCTTGAGGCACGGGGGGCTGAGCGGACCTCTTGGCAGCCTGAGACTGGCTCGGGAAGCGGTTCTAGAGGTGGGACAACTGGCCCTGCAGGTCCCGGAGGCTTTGCCGGGCCTGGCGCAGGGCCTCCTTGATCCCGAGAGGCTGGGGCACCCGGTCGGGCAGGTAGTGCCGATAATTGCCCCCGGCCGGCCCCGGTGAGGCCTGCAATGCCGACTTGAGCTCGGCCAGTTCCCGGACCAGGAAGAGGAATGCCGCCGCCAGCGGTCCCCCCGGCCGGCCCCGACTTCATCCCACGTCAGCGGTGCCGGGGTAAAGAGAGATAATGGCCGGGGCGGGGGCGGCGACACGGTCGCGGCGCCCTCGGCCTGGCTGGTAAGGGCCTGGGTTAGAGGCAGCCTTGCAAGCTTGGTCTCTTTGCCGGCAAACTGTTTCTTTTTCGCCATATTTCCAGAAACTCGAGGCAGAGTTTTGAATAATCCAAGGACCCGGGACACCTGGGCTCGTAATCGAAAATCGCTTTCTGAGCTATCTGGGCCTGGTTCAAGGCCTCATTCTTCATAATTATTGTTTCAAAGGTCTTTTCCCGATAAGGTTTTAACTGCTCCAGGATGTATTCGTTGGTGATACTGTTACGCTTGTCGAACATGGTGAGCAAAATTCTGAACAGGTCTTCCTGGAAAAGGTCCTCCATGGACACGTTCTTCACCATTTCCACCGTGGTGAGCAGGTCCGCCAGGCCATCCAGGGAATAGCGGGATATCTGGCAGGGGATGACGATAAAATCGCAGGCATACAGGGAATTAGTGGTCAGAACCCCCAACGAGGGCGGGCAGTCGATGAGGACAAAGTCATAATCAACATCCTTGAGGGCATTGGCCAGAATCGCTTCCCGGAAGACCCGGGTATAGACCTGCTCCGAGGCCCGGGCCAGATGGATGTTAGACGGGACAATATCCAGCCCCAGGATGTAGGTGGGCATCGCCACCTCGGCGATGCGCTTTTTGGGAACCAGGAGGATGTCCGCCATGGAAGCGGCGATGACGTCCGGCTCGATGCCGATGCCAATGCTGGTATGGCCCTGGGGGTCCAGGTCCACAATCAGGGTGCGGTATCCCTGATAGGCCAGGGCGGCCCCCAGATTAAGGGTGGTGGTGGTCTTCCCGGTACCGCCCTTCTGGTTGATGATCGCCACGATGTGGGACATGATAAGAACTCAGGCCGTTTGCCGCGGCACTTTTTAGTAATTTTTTGGCTATGATAAAGTATCGTCGGAACCCCGTCAAGGATTATCTGGCCGGGGTTGCCAGAACAATTTTTGTCCCCACTCTGGCGCGACATGGCACAACCCCTGCACATAAAGTTTAAGTGGTTTCTAACATTGTTATAGTTCTTTAAAGGCTGGTTCATGGTCCTCCCCTTGGAAAGAAGGCAGTTTAACCGGATTATGGTCTCCCTCCCGGTGGCTTTCCATACCCGCCTGCCCGATACCGACGCCCCTTTCCAGGGTCGAGGCGTCCTCCGGGATATCAGCCTGAGCGGCACTTATTTCCATATAGATCCGTGCACTTCCTTCCAACCGGGTCAGATCCTCTCCCTTATTATTACCGCCCCTCTGCCCTACCTGGAAGACACCGACATCACCCACTTCCAGGCTACCGGCGAGGTAGTCCGCTTCGACCCCCCTGCCCCCAACCGGGCTCGGGCCGGGGTGGCCCTGAACTTCCTGGGAGGTTTGACCTTTTGTGCCACCCCTGCCCAGCAAACGTTTTAAATCTTGAACACAAAACTCGCCCTCACCCGACAATTAAGTTCCCCGGCTTCATCAATGAGCGAGACCTCTGCTCACCTTCCCTGACTTCCATTCTGAGGGGACGGCGGGATCGAAGCTCTTAACAATACGAGGAAATACGAGATCCTGCGCTCCGCCCAGGCTGACGAAACGGCTTTGCGCCGGGCTCTCAATTAATTATATAATAAGAGGCGGGGCCCGGAAAATTGATGGTATTCTCCTGGTTAGCCCTGTGGTTCCCGTCTGTCGATCCTATAGATGGCGACAAGTAACTGCCTGCCAGAGGCTAAGTCTGGCCGACACGAGACCCTGTGACCCAATCTTTTAGGCGGCAATTATCTGTTTTCAGCCAGCTAAAGGTTGGGAACTGAGATTTCAAATCCTCCTGACCTCAAGGGGGATTACTGGCGCATAGCAAAATTCCTTCCTCTTATCCCCTCTCCACCCAGCGGAGCGAGAGGGCCGGAAGGAGGGAGGAAAAACGCTTGGCCACGACTAAATCCCTTCGCCTCCCCGGGAAAAAGGGGGGCGCTACTTTCCCAATTTCAGCGCCCTCGATTGAGGCGAAATGGCGCCGATCAGCGATTTTGACATGACTCACGGTTTCCCCTCAGGTAATCCCCTGTCCCCCTTGGGGAAGAGTAAACCTTGGTCCGGACCGCCATGCCTTCCTGCCGTAAAGTAGCCATCGCTTTGAGCGGTGGCGTGGACAGCGCCGTGGCCGCCGCCCTCCTGCGGCGCCAGGGCTGGGACCTCCACGCCGTCCACCTGCGCCTGTCTCCCCTGGCCCCGCCGCCAGACCAGGTGGAAGCCCTGGCCCAGAGCCTGCAATATTCCCCTGACGGTGATCGACCTGCAACCGGAATTCGCCCGGGAAGTGCTGGATTATTTTGTCTCCGAGTATGCCCGGGGCCGCACCCCCAACCCCTGCGTCCGGTGCAACGCCGCCATCAAGTTCGGGCGCCTCTGGGAGTGTCTCCAGGGGGAGGGCTTTACCCACCTGGCCACGGGCCATTACGCCCGGGTTTACCCGGCCGGCGACGGCGCCCCGGGCCTGTTCCGGGGGGTGGACCGCGGCAAGGACCAGTCGTATTTCCTCAGCCGCCTGCCCCGCAACCTGCTGCCGAGCCTCCTCTTCCCCCTGGGGGAGATGACCAAAGACGAGGTGCGGCGCCTCTCCCGCCAGACGGGATTACCGGTCCGGGAAGACCAGCCCGAGAGCATGGAGTTGTGCTTTATCCCGGCCGGCGGCTATGAGAATTTCCTTAAGGATCGCCGGGGCTTCTCGGGACCACCCGGCGATTTCGTGGACATCCAGGGGCGCCTCCTGGGCCGGCATCGCGGCCTGGAAAGCTATACCGTGGGGCAGCGCCGGGGCCTGGGGATCCCCGCCCGGGAACCCTTCTACGTCATTGACCTCCAGCCGGAATTGAACCGCGTGGTCCTGGGGCACCGGGAGGAACTTCTCTCCCCGGGGCTCATAGCCTCCCGGATGAACTGGCTCATCCCCCCGCCGGCCGGCGAGATCGAGGCCAAGGCGGTGATCCGCTACCGCCATCCCGGAGTCCGGGCCCGGATTACCCCCCGGGGCGAACGGCGAAGTCCAGGTCAACTTTGCTACCCCCCAGGCCGCGGTGGCCCCGGGCCAGGCCGTGGCCTTCTATGACGGCGACCGCCTCCTGGGCGGCGGCTGGATCGAAGCACGGATAAAATAATGACTTGAGGGAAGGCCGGGGGAAGACCTCCCCTCCCAGTCCCTTCTCTGGGGTTGGGAAAGAGGGTTTGGGAGAGTTTTCGTAAGAGCAGGGGCCAATTATGAAAAAGCCCCTGGCCCCCTCTCCCCAATAATGACAGAATAACCTTATGCCTGTTTTCCGCCTCATCACCTTCGGCTGCAAGGTGAACCAGTGTGACACGGCCGGGATGGCCCGGGAGCTGGCGCTCCGGGGCTGGCGCGCCGCGGCCCCGGGGGCGGCGCCGGATTTGTTGATCGTCAACACCTGCACCGTCACCAAACGTGCCGATCAGCAGGCCCGCCAGGCTATCCGCCGCCTGGCCCGGGAGCACCCCGGAACTCCCCTCTGGGTCACCGGCTGTTATGCCCAGCGGTCCCCGGCCGAGGTGGCGGCCCTGCCGGGGGTGCAGGCGGTGTTCGGTAACCAGGAAAAATGTGGCCTGGCCCACCTCCTGAGTGAGTCCCGCCCGCCGTCGGAGCGAGATGCCGCGTCCGGCGCTCCCGGCCCCCCCGGCTCGACCGAGGCCCGTTCCCCTCTGGCCCGCCCTGAATCTCCCGCCGCCTTGACCGACGGGGCCCGGGGTAGGCGATCTCCCTCCCCTGGGGAGGGTCGTGGGGCGATTCACCCTCCCCCTTGAGGGGGGAGGATCGGGGTGGGGGTGAGGCTGAAACCAGGGTTTCCCCTTCCGAGGGTTCGCCCCGGCTTCTGGTGGCCCCTTTCTCTGCCAACTCCCCCCTTCCAGCCCTGGGAAGTCCACGCCGTCCCCGGCCACACCCGGGCCTGGCTCAAGATCCAGGAGGGCTGCAGCCACCAGTGCCGCTACTGCATCGTGCCCAGGGTCAGGGGCCCCCGGCGCAGCCTGGACCCCGCCGCGGTGCTTACGGCCTTTCAGGACCTGGCCGGACTGGGCTTTCAGGAAGTGGTCCTCACCGGGGTGGACCTGGGCCAGTACGGCCTGGACCACGCCCCGCCCGTGAATCTCGCCGCCCTGGTGCGGCGTCTGGCGGCCCAGTCCTTCCCCTTCCGGGTGCGGCTTTCTTCCCTGGAGCCCATGATGGTGACCCCGGAACTCCTGGACGAACTGGCGGCCTGGCAGAACTTCTGCCCCCACTTCCATTTACCGCTCCAGAGCGGCGCCGCCCCGGTGCTGGCCGCCATGGGCCGCCCTTACGCGCCCGGAAGAGTTCCGGGACCTGGTCCGGGAGATCACCCGGCGCTTTCCCGCCCCCGGCCTGGGTCTTGACGTCCTGGTGGGCTTTCCCGGCGAAACCGCCGCCGATTTCGAGGCCACCCGGTCCCTGGTGGCCGAGCTCCCGGTGACCTACCTCCACGTCTTCCCCTATTCCCCCCGGCCCGGCACCCCCGCCGCCGACCTGCCCCCCCTGCCGGCCAACCTGGTGCAGGAGCGGGCCCGGATCATGCGGGAGCTCGGCCAGGCCAAGAAGACAGCCTTCCTTGAGTCCCAACTGGGCCAGGTCCGGGAAGTGCTGGTGGAAGGCCCGGCGGAGCCGGAAGGCTGGCTCCAGGGCCTCAGCGACCACTACCTCCGGGTCACCTTCCCCGGCCCGCCCGGCGCTGCACAACCGCCGGGTGATGGTGCGCTTCCGGGCGCGCCAAGGGGAGGTCCTGGTGGGAGAAGCGGTGCAAAAGCCTTGATACCAATCCTTAGGTGGCACAGGCGTCTCGCCTGTGCTTTGCCGGAGCACGAGCCATGCTCGCCCTACATTTCTTTGTAGAACTGGACAATTCGTGCTATTTTGTCTATTCATTGACGCCATCATCCATTTGATTATCCATATTATATAAGCCGGGACTGAAAAGTTTATTCGGGTTTGAGGGGTAATGACATGGATAAGACATTATTGAAAAGAAGATTGCGCGGGAGTGGTTAATTCTTTTAGCGGCTATTGGAGTTGGGCTTCTTGTGTTTATGTCACTATACATAGTAACTTACTATGTAGGGGACTATAAAAAATATCAAAAGTAACTGGCTCAATGGCACGAAGATCATCCAAACCCGGCGAAGGAATATGAAAAAAAGCTATCAGAGTGGAAAAAAGATAAGCCGGAGGGCACTTTTATGGGTCCCTCAATATATAAAACTAATGAAGACGAAGAAAAGTCTCATCCTGAATGGATTATGCGTCCAAAGTTTGTGCCTGATCCTCCAACACCCCCTCAATACCCACCGATTGAGTTTTTGGATTATTAGATTTGGTTAATTGTTTTTTTCCCTTACATAATCACTCAATTTATAAGGTCGATAATTTGGGCAATCATGCCGTTATGGAGGTTAACCTATCAGCCGTTCCCAGAATCTATTTTTAAAGAACAGTAAATTCTACACTAACGACAACGGCAATCAACACCACAGTGTAAAGCACGACAGACATGTTTCGTATCTATTTCAATCTCCCAGTTCAATATGATATCTCCAACAGACGCCTGCCCATAGCAATAGCCGATTTACCTCATCTGAGAGCTTTTTGCCGCCGTCATAGTGATCTAAAGCTTTGAGCAGGCAAATTAATATATCGAGGCGTATTTGTTCGAGAAGAAAACTGGACAAAATCACGTTAATTGTCCATATCCAACAAACCATCCCGCGCCATGCCTGGGTATACGGCCCAACCGACCCCTCTAAAACTGGACAAAATAACCGCCTTTCGAAAACCCCTCATCTTTTTTCTTGCTGACCGCCGACCGCCGACCGCTCTTGCCCCATAAAAAAGGGCAGGCCCGCAGCCTGCCCTACCCCCCCCATAACCACAGGTCGGAAAATCTTAAGTAGTTGTAGGGCGGGAAAGTGGAACGAATCCCGCCTTCCGCACTGATTCCCAATTTCTTTTATCTATCTGACAGATGAGCCTCTTGCAAAACTCTACAAGGACCCATCTTGTCATTCTGAGCGTAGCGAAGAATCTCGTATTTTCAGGCGCTTGAGATCCTTCACTCCGTTCAGGATGACAGAAATAAACAGTTTTGCAAGAGGCTCAGATATCAATATATCACTTATCAATTCACCAATCGCAGATAGATAACCGTAACCTTCTTGGCGGTATTTCCCTGTGGACTCGCCCTTTCCTCTGGCGTACGACTACCATCAGTACCTGCCTGGGGTCTTTAGGCTTCCCAGCCAGTTAGCATTCAGTCGCCGACGGATTCATATACACGAAATCTGGAGGAAAATTGACTTTCCGACTCAATTTGTGCTATTTTTGCACCTGCGAGAAGAATTGACGCCGATAAAAGGATTTTTGGGGAGATTTTCCTCGGGCCAGGAGGATCCAAAACTCGTTGGGAAAAGGATAGCTATGGGTCCGGCATAATTTCGGAGGTTGCCTCAAGATCAAACTACGTATGTCGAGGAATTCATGTCCACAGCCAATACACCCAGTTTTTCGAAACTTTTGGTTTGCACCGACAGCTCACCAGGCAGCTCCGGAGCAATCAATGCCGCTTTTGAAGTAGGCCGTCTCACCTCAGCCAGGCTTCGCCTGTTGGAGGTGGTGATGTCTCCCTTGTACCCAGACCAGTTACCCACCAGCCTCGAACAGATGCGGGAGCGCGAACAGGCTGTGCGTACGCGACTGGAACAATATCAAGCCAGCGCCGTAGAGGCCGGGGTTGACCTGGAAGTGCGGGTGCGCACGAGTGCCACTGCATACGAAGGGATTCTCGAGGAAGCCGAGTCGGACCAGCCCAGTTTGATTGTCATGGGCCGCAAGGGCTCCACCAATCTGAGCCGTTTACTTATGGGCAGCGTGGCTTTGCGAGTAATCGGTCTCAGTCCCTGCAGCATCCTGATAGTGCCGCGGAACGCGGTCCTTAACTTAAAGAACATCCTCCTGGCGCATGATGGTTCGGAGTATAGCGAAGCGGCCTGGAGAGCGGTAATCCATCTGGCCAAGCTGGCCAAATCCGAAGTAATTGCCATATCGGTGGCCAGAGACGATCGCCGGGAAGTAGATTGCAAAATAGCCTTGCAGCACCTGGAAGCATCTGCGGAGCGCAACGGCATACCTCTGCAATCGGTATTTCTTAAGGGTCGTCCCTTTGAAAAGATCATCGAGACGGCCAAGGAAGAAAAGGTAGGCCTGGTGGCAATAGGGAGCCACGGGCGCACCGGTATTGCCCGTCTTTTTATGGGGAGTGTAGCCGAGCGGGTCATCGGTACGATAGGATGTCCGGTGCTGGTGGTCAAAAATCGAAGGTAAGAAAACTCAAAGCCTCAAATCTTCTCCCCTATCCCGGGAATCTTCTTCGCACCGGTTCGCCCAGTTTCCCTTTGGCCAAAGGCTTTATTCCCCAGGATAAAGGCACATGGCTTAGTCGAGAAGCTTGAGAGAATCTCACCCCCACCCCCTCTCAGAACAAGTGTTGACCCATGGGCGGCCTGCGATAACTCCTCCAGGCAAAATCAAGTTGGAAAGGTGCCCCGGTATCCTTTCAGAATCCAAACCAGTCTCTTATTCGTGGTTCCCCGCTCGGGTGGGACCGCGATATCGCTTGCCCTGATCAATGATTATCGTCGGACCTCTCCATATTCAAGGTAGGTTATGGATAATCAAATGGCTGACCGCCGACCGCTCTTTCCCCCACAAAAAAGGGCAGGCCCCGCGGCCTGCCCTACTCCCCCCCATAACCACACGTCAGAAATCTTAAGCGGGCGCCCCCTCCCACAGGTTGGGCTGAAACCAGGCTTGGGCTTTCTCCCGGGTCCGGGGCGACGGCACCCAGACGCGCCAGGACGACTCTTGCGCCATCAGGTGCTGCAAAAACCGTAAATGGAATTCGTGGCTGCCCCGGCTCACTTCCAGGCGGCCGTACAGCGGCAGGCCCAGGAGCGCCAGGTCCCCCATCGCGTCCAAAATCTTGTGGCGCACGCACTCATCCGGAAAGCGGAAGCCCCCGGGGTTCAGGACCCCGGCCTCATCCAGGACCACGGCATTGTCGAGAGAGCCCCCCAGGGCCAGGCCGTGGGTCTGGAGATACTGCACTTCCTTCAGGAAGCCGAAGGTCCGGGCCATAGCGATCTCCCGGGCAAAGGCCTCGGAGGCCAGGGGCACGGTGAAACGCTGCCGCTTAATCAGCGGGTGGCTGAAATCGATGGTGTAGGTGATCCGGGGCTCGCCCGGGACCACCCGCATCCACTGGTCCCCCTCCCGGAGTTCCACGGGCCGGTGCACCCGGAGGTAGGCCCGGAGCCAGGGCAGCATCTTGAGCCCGGTCTCGGCCAAAAGTACGGCGAAGGGACCGGCGCTCCCATCCATGATGGGAACTTCCGGCCCCTCCACCGCGATGCGGGCGTTGTCCACCCCGGCGCCCCGCAGGGCCGCCAGCAGGTGCTCCACGGTAGAGAGCGTTGCCCTCCCCTCACCCAGCGTGGTGGCCCGGAGGGAGTCCACCACCTTGCTGTAATGGGCCGGGATCTCCGGCTGGCCTTCCAGGTCCGCCCGCACGAACCGCAAGCCGTGGTTGGCGGCAGCCGGATAAATGCTGACTCTCACCGGCCGGCCCGAGTGAAGGCCGATACCGGAAAAAGTCAAAGGCTGCGCCAGCGTCTGTTGCCACATGCTCAATCTCCCCTCGCCGGGATATTGTGCAAGGCCTGTACCAGAATTCTACGGCTGGACGCCTTTTGCCATCAAAAGGTTAACTGGCAGGAATAGTTGATTTTTTGGCATTAGAGGGCCAGGCCGGGTTTCCGGCCTGACCCCAGGTGTGGTAAAAAAGACACAACTTTGCGGCGATTGTGGTAAAAGCCCCACAAATGCCTGAGTCCAGGATAGCCTCAATCCGGAAGTTTGAAGGCCGTCGGGACCTATCCAGCTGGGCCGCGGCCAGGCCTGCAACCCAATAACTGGAGGTTACTCGCCTTCCACCGGCGGATACTGGACCTTGGCCCACCAATGGGGATCGACATCCGGGAAGACTTCATCCCGCTCCCGGCACAGGTGCAGGAAATTCCAGTCCTCCGAGGGCAGCTGGCGCTCCTCGGCGTAGCGCCGGGTCATGGCCGCCAGGCGGCGAAAATCGTCATTGTGCGTGGTCAACCGGAGTTCGGCGTAATCCCGGGCGCTGAAGGTGCTGATCAAAAACTGCCAGTCCGAGGACTCCAGCAGGAACAGGGTGCGGCCGCACTGCTTCAAGAGGTCTTGCAACCGGGAGTCGGGGTCGTCGGCCCAGAGCCCGGCCATCTCCTCCATGGCCTCCTCCGCGGCATAGACGTGGCGCCAGGTCCAGTCATTCATCTCATTGAGCCAGATCCAGTGATAGCCCCCTTCCCCCCAGGAGCCCTCCGGCAGGGAAATGACCGCCCGGGGGGCCGCGGCCGCCAGGATTTCGCCCCCCGGGGCTCAGGCTCACCTGGGTGTGGTCGTGGAACCGCCTGAGCACCTGGTAGAGCCATTCCGGCCCCTCGAACCACCAGTGGCCGATGAGTTCGGTATCGTAGGGCGCCACCACCATGCCGGGCCGCCCCTCCTTTTCTTTGTACTCCGACAAAATCCCCACCACCAGGGAGACAAAGTGGTCCGCCTGGTCGTTGACCCGGGCCGACACCGATTCGGGATGGTAGGGGAGCTTGTCGGCCAGGTCGGCCTGGGAGCTGGTCACCTGCCAGTAGCGCAGGCCGCCGGGAAAGCGCTTCTTGTGGAAATCCAGGTAGTTGCCATCGCCGGGATAGCCCCACTCGCCGCTCCACACCTGGAGCCCGGTCTTGGGGTCCCGGGTAAAGGCGGCCATCGGGCGCTTGGTCTCCGGGGCCGAACTCACCAGGTAAACCTGGTAAGGGGATTTATCCTCCTCCTCCGGCCGCTCCTGGTACTGGGCGGCAAAACGCTCCCACAGCCGCTCCAGGGCCTCGAACCGGTCTTTGTAGACCCCGATGGCTTTGCCCCCCTTCAGGAGGTGGGAGTCGATGAAGAAATACTTGAGGCCGTTCTCCGAGAGGAATTCCTCCACCCCTTTGCGCAGCACCGGTTCCCCGGCCCAATCCTTCAGGGGCGGGGACCAGGGATAACGCGGCCGGTAGGCGCATTCCGGGAGCCAGAACCCCTGGGGGTCCCGGCCGAAGTGGCGGCGGTACGTGGCCACCCCCTGCTTCACCTGGGCCTGGACCGCGGTGTCCCGCCCCAACAGGGGCAGATAGCCGTGGGTGGCGGCCGAGGTGATGATTTCCAGGACCCCCGCCTCCATCAACCGCCTGAACGCCCCGATCAGGTCCTCGCCAAAATCCTCGCTGAAAGCCCGCCGCAGTTCCCCGTAGTGGGTGGCCCACATCTGGGCCACCGAGGCGAAATGGTCATCCCCCAGCTTCTTGAAGGTGGCCAGGTCAGCGGTGGCCGCCTTGATCTTTTCGTCCAGGTAGTCCTTGAACTCCCGGCGAAAAACCTCGGAGGCCAGCATTTCCGCCAGGATGGGGGTGATCCCCAAGGTGACCCCGGAGCGGAGGCCATCGGCCCCCAGCCGGTTAAAGGCCTGGAGCAGGGGGATGTACGATTCGGCCGCGGCCTCGTTGAGCCAATCCATGCCGTGGGGCCAACGGCCGTGGCCGATGACGTAGGGGAGATGGGAATGGAGCACAAACGTGAAATATCCCAAAGGTTCAGCCATGACGTCCTCCGTGCTGGAGCCGGTGGTGATTGGCGGAAAAAGATAAAGGTTAGGGAAGGTCGAAAAACTTAACTCTTACTATAAGAAGGGAAGTCCCGGGTCAAGAGACGGTGCTTTTACCATTTTGTCATGCTTAAGCGACATAATTGTAAAAAGCGCTCATCTTCCCGCCCCGCCAGGGCGACGTCTCACCCACTCTGGATATCGCCTTGCGTCAATCCTTCGCTCTGGCCCGCAAGGGATAAGCGCTGCTCCCTGAGCGCTCACGAAATGACGTCCGCCTTGATCAGGTTGGTGCTGCCCCGGGTGCCGATAGGGGTGCCGGTGGTGATGATGACCCGGTCGCCGTGGTTCAGCATCCCGGCCTTGAGGGCCTCGGCCTCCACCACCCGGAGCATCTCGTCAATGTCCTCGATCGGCGCGATCAGCAAGGGGAAAACTCCCCAGGACAGGCTCAGCCGGCGCCAGGTATCCTCCCGGGACGTCACCCCCACGATGGGGGTGCGGGGCCGAAACCGGCTGATGAGGCGGGCGGTGCCCCCATATTCGGTGTTGGTCAGAATGGCCTTGGCCTCCAGGTCCTGGGCCATCTCGCAGGCCGCATAGCTGACGGCCGCGGGAATCTCCTGGGGCCCCGTGAGGTTCCGTTCCCGGAGCCAGGCGGCGTGAGGAAAATCCGCCTCGGTAACCCGGCTCACCCGGTCCAAAAACTTTACCGCTTCCACCGGGAATTGTCCCGCCGCGGTCTCTTCGCTCAACATCACCGCATCGGTGCCGTCCAGGATGGCGTTGGCCACGTCGGTGGCCTCCGCCCGGCTGGGACGCGAGTGGGTCACCATGGACAGGAGCATCTGGGTGGCGGTGATGACCGGCTTGCCCGCCTGGTTGGCCGCGGCGATGATCCGCTTCTGGACCATGGGGACCTGCTCCAGGGGAATCTCCACCCCCAGGTCTCCCCGGGCCACCATGAGGCCGTCGGCCTCGTCCAGGATTTCCTCGAGGCGGCTCAGGGCTTCGTGCTTTTCAATCTTGGCGATGATGGGGATGTTCGCCCCCAGGCTGCGCATAAATTCTTTGGCCTCCAGGATATCCTGGCGGGAGCGCACGTAGGACAGGGCGATGAAGTCCACCCCCTGGGCGATGCCGAAGCGCAGGTCTTCCCGGTCTTTGTCGGTGAAGGCCGACACCGATAGGGAGTGCATGGGGAAATTTATCCCCACCCGGGAGCGTAATACCCCACCCACCACCACCCGGCATTTGAGGGCCGTATCGGTCTTGGTTTCCACCCGGAGTTCGATGTTGCCGTCGGCCAAAAGGATGGGCGCGCCCAGGGGAGTCTCGGTGATAACCTGCGGGAAATCCACGATAACCCCGGCCTGGCCTTCCTCAAGGGGGACGGCGCTGAGACAAAACTCCTCACCCTCCCGCACCTTGACTTCGCCCCCGGGCACGTCGCCGATGCGGACCTTGGGGCCGGCCAGGTCCTGCAAAATGGCCAGGGGCAGCCCTGTGGCCGCGGCCAACTCCCGGAGACGCTTGATCCGGACGCCATGTTCCCCCTGGGTGCCGTGGGAAAAATTGAGCCGGGCCACATTCATGCCGGCCGCCAGCAGCCCGGGCAGGATGTCGCCGTCACTGGCCGGTCCCAGGGTGCAGACGATCTTGGTCCGTCGCTGGTCACGCAACACGGTTGAGTTACCTCCTCGTTCCTTGAGAAACCTGCGTGGATATTAGGTGGGAGGAAATTCCATACCCTAGGGAAAAAAAGCCACAAATCTTTCTTACAGGATTGCATTAAATTATAACTCAAAAAGAAATGGTTGGTGAGGGGGTTGACAAATTATTTTGTGATATTAACCTATTACTAATTAAGTTGTAAACATAAGATTGTTAGGCATAGTTGTTGCAATATGTAACGACAAGGGGGAGATGATTATGCCGATTTATGAGTATCAATGTGTCGACTGTACCGGTCGGGATCAGCGGGTGGCCGGTCTGGATGATCACACCGCCCTCTGCACCCAATGCGGCGGCTTGATGCTGCGCCTGGACGAGGATGTCTTTCAGCCCTATTTTGAGGAAGTTACACCGCAGATTTGGGCTGTGACCGACACCAAAACCAAAGCTTCACTCGTAGTCTGGGTGTCAAGGGCCAACTGACAAGCCCCTCCACGGAGGGGCTTTGTTTATTTCATTTTTGTGAAATCTTTCATTTACTCCCTTCCCCCTCTGCCTTCCAAATCAACTCTGCCTGCCCGCCTGGGAAGAGCTCTTCTCAAAATGATAAGGCAGGCCCCCTGCCGGAGCCATAAATTCTCTACAATGATAACTAGGCGTTTACTCCTGGCGCCGGGGCTGCGCCCCCTTTGCAGAAGATCCTCACCCCCTAACCTGCACCTTGAACTTCCCTGCAGGGCAGCCGGGCCGAACCTTTCTGCCGCTGCGGCTGACAATTCTCCCTGGAACCTGCATCTATAAGAAGCAAAGAAATGCCACCCCAGATTAGCGCTTCCCCGGGTTTTGTGATAAAGTTTATCCCCAAATGGAAGTCATCGCCGACCTGCATATTCATTCCCACTTCTCCATCGCCACCGCCCGGGACGCCGACCTGGAGCACCTGGATCTTTGGGGCCGCTACAAGGGGCTACAGGTGGTGGGTACCGGCGATTGCACCCACCCCCAGTGGTTGGCCGAACTGGACGCCAAGCTCGAGCCGGCCGCCCCGGGGGTGTACACCCTCAAACCCGGCCTGGCCCTGCCGCTGAACCTTGAAGGGCCTGGCTGGGAGGCGGCGGCGCCGGTCAAGTTCGTGATCACCGGCGAAGTGAGCACTATTTACAAGAAAGCCGGCAAGGTGCGCAAGGTCCACCTGCTCCTGGTGCTCCCTGATCTATCGGCCGCCCGACAGCTCTCCCGGCGCCTGGGCCGCCTGGGCAACGTGGCTTCCGACGGCCGCCCCATCCTGGGCCTGGACGCCCGGTTCGTCCTGGACCTGGTCATGGAAATCGATCCCCAGGCCCTGGTGATTCCGGCCCACATCTGGACGCCCTGGTTCTCCGTTTTGGGCAGCAAGAGCGGCTTCGACTCCCTGGAGGAGTGCTTCGAGTCCAGCACCGCCCACATCCATGCCGTGGAGACCGGGCTGTCTTCGGACCCCGCCATGAACTGGCGGGTCTCCGGTCTGGACCGCTTCGTGCTGGTGTCCAATTCCGACGCCCATTCGCCCCAGAAACTGGGCCGGGAGGCCAATATCTTTCACGTCGCCCCGACTTATCCCGACCTGGCCCGGGCCCTGCGCACCCGGGAGGGCTTTGGGGGCACCCTCGAGTTTTTCCCCCAGGAAGGCAAGTACCACCTGGACGGGCATCGCCATTGCGGCCTCAGGCTGGAGCCGGACGAGGCCCAGCGCCTGGCCGGGCTCTGTCCCCAGTGCGGCAAACCCCTGACCCAGGGGGTGATGCACCGCGTCCAGGACCTGGCCGACCGCCGGAACGGGGCTCCCCCGGCTGCGGCCAGCCCTTTTGAGTCCTTGATCAGCCTGCCGGGAATCCTGGCCGAAGTCCTGGGGGTCGGAACGCCGCCAGCAAAAAAGTGCGCCAGGCTTACTTCCGGCTCCTGGCCAGCCTGGGGCCCGAACTGGAGATCCTGCGCCGCCTGCCCCTGGACGCCCTGGCCCGGGAGGGGGGCATCCTCCTGGCCCACGGCATTGACCGGATGCGCCGGGGTGAGGTGCACATCAATGGGGGCTACGACGGCGCTTATGGGGAGATTCGCCTCTTTACCCCGGCCGAGCGCCGCACCTTGCTGGGCCAGGGCTGATACTGTTCACGTCAGTGCCTTCGGCGCGGCGGGGTCCCCTCGTCCAGTAAACTAGCGGAGTTGAACCAAGGGCGGGGACAACTGCCCCTACCAGGGCACTTCAGTTCCAGCCCTTGCCAAAAGTTCTTCCTCTTATCCACTCTCCCGCCAACGGGGGAGAAGAAAAATTTTTGGCACCGAGTCTAATCCCCATGGATGAGAAGGGGATTTCCCCTTGGTCTTTCACGGTAAAGGAGCGCCTGAGAAGCGGATGCGGATTACCCGGGTTTTTTCCTCGCTGGATCTTGCCCCTTATCCTGGTACTGACCCTCGCGGGGGTTTCCCGGGGTCTGGGGGCCGAGGCCGCCCCCCCGAGCCGGCCGTAGGATCAACCCCGGCCGCGCCGCCGGCCGCCTCCACCCCCGGCGCCGGCCATCCCGCCCTCACCCTCCACTCTCTTCGCATCGTCGGGGCCCAAACGGAGTCCGTCAAGGACCTCAAGAAAGAATTATCCGTGAAGCTGCCGTCTTTCTGGCCGCCCTGGGCCTCGCTCCCCCCATTCCGGCCTCCAGGACCTGGAATACGACGTGGAGCGCCTGAAGAATTTTTACCGCCGCCAGGGTTTTTTCCACACGGAGATCAAACCCGAAATCAACTACGGCCCGAAAGGGGCGGTGGATGTCACCCTGAAGATTGACGAAGGCCCCTGGGTCAAGGTCACCGACATTGACGTCGACGTCGCCGGGCCGATAGACCTGTCGGAACTGCAGAAGAAATGGCCCCTCAACCCCGGGGACCGTTTCGTCGAAAAACCCTACGACGACCTCAAAAATCTCTACCTCAACTATCTGCCCAACCACGGCTACCCCAAGGTCAAAGTGAAGGGGCGGGTCTATCTGAACCCTGAGACCAATACCGCCAAGATTCTCCTTACCGTCAATCCCGGCCCCCTGTGCTATTTCGGCACGGTACGGATCAAAGACGAGGAGAAACTGGAGACTCCCGAGGCCGCCATCCGGGAGAAGCTCACCTTCAAGACCCGGCCAACTTTTCAACCAGGAGAAGCTCTTCGACACCCAGCGGAAACTTTACGCCACCGATCTCTTCAGGAGCGTGGTCCTGACGCCGGAGCAGGTTCCCCCCCAGGAACCCACCATTCCCATCGTCGTTGAACTGGTGGAGAAGAAGAAGCGGTCCTTTAAAGGGGGGCTGGGGTATGGGGATGAAGATAAGTTTCGGGCCCGGCTGGGGCTGCGCTACCGGAACCTGTGGGGCGGCGGCCGGCTCCTGGACCTGAATGCCCGCTATTCCTCCCTGGGCTACCTGTTCTCGGAATCATTTACCAATCCCGTGGTGTTCGGTTCCCTCTTTGACTTCGTGCAGCAGAGCCGGCGCCCGGCGCCGGGACCTGCCGGGCTTTAACGACCGGGCCTTTTTCAACCAGGTCCCGCCTGGAACGGGACCTTCCCTGGGACCTCCGGGTCTACTTCGGCCACGGCCTGGAATTCGCCCGCCCCTTCAACCTCCCGGTGGAAACCCTGATCCGCCTCGAGGGGACCCAACCGGAAAAAACCTACCGGGCTTCCTTATGGCCTCCTGGGTCTGCGGCAGGACACCACCGACAGCCACGTCGCACCCAGCCGGGGCGGCATCTTGAACCTGGGCGGCGAGTTCGCCCCCACCTTCCTGGGCTCCGGGCTCCAGTTCGTCCAGTCGGTGCTGGACTGGCGGCGCTACCAGGCCATCGGCGACTCCAAGTTCGTGGTGGCCGGGCGCGTCAGGTTCGGCGTTATCCAACCCATCCAGTCCACCACCCAAATCCCCATATCCCGGCTCTTCTTCAGCGGCGGGGCCAACAGCGTCCGGGGCTATAAGCTCGACTACCTGGGTCCCCGCAATGCTCAGCAATGACCCGGTCGGCGGCGAAGCGGTCCTGGAATTCGGCCTCGAAGGCCGTTTTCCCATCCCCATCTACGAAAAACTCGGCGGGGTGATCTTCCTCGATGCCGGCAATGTCTTTCCCCGGATTCACAACCTCGACCTGGGGCAGTTAAAATATTCACCGGGCCTCGGGCTGCGGTATCTCTCCCCCATCGGGGCCATCGGCGTGGATATTGCGTTCCCCACCAACCGCATCAATTACCAGCAGGACAGCCCCTACCAGATCCACTTCACCGTGGGTTACGGCTTTTAGGGGGAAGGAGGCGTGATGCGCCCTGCACTGATGGTCATGGTTTCTCTGGTGCTCCTCCTGAGCTTGGGAGGAACCGCGCGCCGGCGCCATCCTGCCGGACCTCACCAATTGGGGGGGCGCCTCCCTGCTGTCCCTGATGCAGAGTAAAATAAACGGCCAGGTTACGGCTAAAGAAATCTCGGGCAATCCCTTATCAGGAGTCGTTTTTAAGAATCTGACGATTACCGGTCCGGATGGCCAGGTCTTTCTCAGCGTCGACCGCCTTGAGGTGCGCCTCTCCCTGGCCTCCATCCCCAACTTCCGCCTGGACCTGGGGACCCTGGCCCTGGAAAATCCCCGGGTTTACCTGCTTCGGGACCCATCCGGCCAGTGGAATTTCAACCACCTCATCAAGCCTGAAGAAAAGCCTGCCAAACCCGACGAATCCCAGGGTCTCATGAAAAAAATCCTCCCGTATGTATTTCAGGGGATAGATCTCTCCAATATCCTGGTACACCAGGGCGAGCTGTTTATTACCGAAGGCGACCGTACCAGCCACTACTCCGGCCTGGACCTCAAAGCCAACCTGTCCTTCCTCCACTGGGGACAACCCCAGCAGGAAATCAAGATCGATATCTCCAGCCTGGGGGTCAACACCTCCCAGGGCCGGGTGGAATTGGCGGCCCGGCTGACCTCCATGCGCGGGCACCACCCAGATCGACTCCCTGAATCTGAAGCTGGCCGGCCGGACCCTGGCCTCCTTGAAGGGGGAGGTCTGCACACCCCTTGCGAAGCTCAGCTGCACGCTGACCGGCAAAATCGGCCTGATCAAAGGTGACCTGATCCACGCCTTATGGCCCCGCTGGCCCGCCCCCTGGGACCTGGCCGGCGCCTTGAGCCTCAGCAGCACTCCGGAAGGGGGAAAAATCCAGGTAAAAGGGAAGATCGGTGAGGCCACCTGCGATCTCACCGGAGACCTCGACACCAGGGTTAAGCCCGCAGTCTTCAAGCTGGACCTGGACCTCAAGGGCCTGACCGCACCCCAGCTCCAGGCACTCCAGGGCCTCAAGGCGCAGCAGATCCAGGGGCTGAGCCCGGTCAATGCCCACCTCTCCCTCCAGGGCACGGGCCTGCCCTGGAACCCCGAGTCCGTCAAAACCCGCCTGGACCTGGCGCCCTTCCGGTATCGGGACCTCAAAGTGGATAAGGTGCAGATTGAGCTCTCCGGCAATGCCGGGAACCAGGAACTGCAGGCCTCCGTGGCGGGGAATTTCGGGACCGTGGACCTGGGCGCCCGGGGCCATCTCCTGCCGCTGGGAGCAACCGGCCAGGACCTTTCCGGCAATCTCACCCTGCAGACCGGGGACCTTCAGCCCGCCATGCTGGGGCTGGCCAACCTGGCGGGCAGCAGTTTGACCACCCGTTTTACCGGCAAGTTCCGCCTGCCTGCCAACTTCTCCCTGGCCCAACTCCACCTGGCGGGCGACCTTAAGGCCAGCGGCCGCGTCCAAAAGAAGCCCTTGCAGGGGCTGGACGCCAGCTTCGTCCTGGAAGGCAAGAAACTGGCCATTTCCCGGGCCGACGTGCAGTTGGCGGGCCTGGCGACCTCCTTCAAGGGGACTCTCACCGAGTCCGGGGTGGATGTCACGTTCAGCGCCTCGGCCTCCGGCTCCCGCACCCTGCCCCTGCCCCCGGGAGCGGCCTTTGCCTCCCTGGCGGCCGAAGGCGCCGTCCGGGGGCCCTGGAAGGCCCCCCAGGTGAACCTGACCGCCCAGGTCCGGAAATTCTCCTTCCAGGACGTCACCCTGGAATCGGCTAACCTGAACGGCAACCTGGCCGGTTGGCCGCCCCAATCCGGGAGCCTCAAGGTGGTAGGGTCAGGGCTTCGGACCCCCGGGGGCACGGTTACCCGCCTCACGCTCAATGCCGACGGCGACCGGCGGCCGGTGGCAGTTTCAGGTGGCGGCCGCTTCTCCCCAAGGAGCCCAGGTTCGAGGCGGCGGGGACCGCCGACCTGTCAGCCCGGCCCCTGGTCCTGAACGTCGCCCGGCTCTCCTGGCACAGCCAGGCCCTGACCGTCAAGAATAAGACCCCTTTTGTGGTCCACCTCCTCCCCGGCTGGGAAATCTCTCCGGCTACTTTTCAGGTCAACGGCGGCACCGTAACCGTCGCCGGCCTGGCCCGGGGCCAGGAACTGTCCGGCGATCTGTCGATCCGGGACCTGGATGCCGGCCTCCTGGCGCCCCTGGGTCTCCCCGCCTCGGGGAAGCTCAACGGCAAACTGACCCTGGCCGGCACCCCCCAGACCCCGATCATCGACGGCCAGATCGCCCTGAGCGCCGGGAAGATCAGAAATATTTCCATTCAGACCCTGACCACCACGCTCAATTACCGGTCAGAACAGGCCCAGGTAGGCCGGCTTCCTGGAAATCGGTCCCCTGCACTCCCGCCTGATCTGGAAAGGGTCGGTCCCGGTCAAAATCTCCCTGTCGCCCTTTGCCTTTGCCCTGGGCCAGGACGGCCTGGACCTCAAACTCCACGGTGAACAGGTCAACCTCTCCCTGTTGACCGCCATCAGCCAAGAGGTGCAAAGCGCCGAAGGCCCCCTGGACCTGGTGGCGGAAGCCCGGGGCAATCCGCATCACCCCAAGGTTTCCGGGTATGTGCGCTGGCGCGCCGGCTCCCTGAAACTGCTCCATGCCGGGACGCCCTACCGCCTGGCCCCCGGGGAGATTCGCCTCCAGGGAGAAAAGATCGTCATTCCGGGTCTGGTTATCCAAAGCGACGGCACTATCCGGCTCTCCGGCGAAATCCTTCTGGCCGGCGCCCCCCAGGCCCAGGCCCGGGTCCAGGCGGATAATTTCCTGCTCATCGATCGGGGGGGCAACCAGGTCTGGACCAACGGCGTCATCAACCTCAAGGGTCCCTTCTCCTCCCTGGTGGCCAGCGGCCGCCTGGTGGTCCCCAAGGCCCAATTCCGCCCCACCTTCTTCCGCTCCGGCATGGAACCGGATGTCATCCTGGTGCCGGTCAAATCCCAGCCCCAGGACGCGGCACCTAAGGTCCCGGCCATCTACCGGAACCTGCGCGTCGACGTCACCCTGGAAAATTCGGGCAATGCCTGGCTCGTCGACCGCATGGGCAAAGTGGAAATGATTGCCCACCTCAAGATCAGGAAAGACCCGGGCCAGAAACTGACCATGGCCGGAGAGGTGCGCGCCCTCAAAGGCACCCTGGACATCGAGGAACGCACCTTCACCGTGAAACGGGCCGTGCTGCGGATGCCCGGCGTGCCCGGCCAGCCCATGACCATAGATGCCCACGCCGTTCACGAAATGGATGACATCACCCTGGTGCTCAACGTCAACGGTACCATGTCCAACCCCATTATCCGCCTCGAGAGCCTGCCGCCGCTGCCCCCGGCCGACGTCCTGTCCTACCTGGTGTTCGGCGCCCCGTCCGCCACCCTGAACAAAACCCAATACATGGCCCTGGGGGCGCAACAATTGGGGGTTTTGGGAGGCATCAGCTCCAGCAAATTAAGCGAAATTCTGGGGTCAACCATCCCGTTTTTAAGCGGCATCAAGGTAAAAAGCGCCATGTTAGGCGGCCGTCCCACGGTGGGCGTCGGCAAGGAAGTCGTCAAGAATGTCAGCGTCTTTATCGGCCGCAATTTCAACGAGGAGCGCGGGGTGTATGAACAGCAGGTGGGAATCCAGTATAAGGTCAATAAGCACGTGAGCGTTGAATCTCAGCTCGGCCCCCGGAACTCCGGCGCCGACGTGCTCTTCAACTATGATTGGTAACCGCGGGGCCGGGTTTGCTTGCCGGCAGGCTCTCATGCTGAGCCGCCGCAAAAAGCTCTTCTCTGTAGCCGCAGGATTTGGCCTGCGCCAGCGCGGTGGCAGTAGCTACCGCATAATCTCGGATATCACGAGCGAGGATATCATACCATGGACCAAAACGATGGATTCATCCTGGAGGTTTTCTCCGATTACGTCTGACCCTGGTGCTACTTCATCACCGGGCGTGTTGAAAGACTAAAGGAAGAGTACGCGATAGGGATCAGGTGGATTGCCTTCCCCCTTCATCCGGAAACCCCGGAAGAGGGGATGAGCCTTGAGGAGCTTTTCAAGGGACGGGGCATAGATCTCCCTTCGTCCATGGAGCATCTGAAGAAAGTCGCTACCGAGTTGGGACTTCCCTGGGGTATGCGCACGACGAACCTATAATAGCCGCCGGGCCCAAGAACTCGGGAAATGGGCTGAGACATTGGGCAAAGGTGGATGAATTTCACCTGGCGGTATTTCGGGCCTACTTCGCTGATGGCAGGAACATCGCCGATATTTCGGTCTTGAAAGAGATCGCCGGGACTATTGGCCTTGATGGCCGGATGGCGGAACAGGCCTTGGCTGAGAGGACTTTCACGGCAGCGGTGGACCGTGACTGGGAGTATTCCCGCACCTGCGGCATCACCGCAGTTCCAACTTTCATGGTTGAGGGGCGGAAAGTGGTCGGCGCCCAGCCTTACCAGGCTCTTAAAGACCTGGTAACTGCCGCCGGGGGGAAGATGCGGCAATGATGGGCGCAGTCCGGTATCTCGGGACCTGTCCGCAGGCTTCACTTCGAGGTGGCCTTTAGCCATGTGTTCTTCGAGGAGGCTCACCATAGGCTAAGTGACCCGGCAGCCTTTATGCGCTGCGGATAAGTTTTGGGGGCAGGTCAATCCCCCTGATCTCAATCCCCGGGTCCGCCTTTTCAGTCCTGGGATGTAGATCATGTTATCGCGGTTCCCTGGGCCTGCCTCAGAGCCATTTGAGGCTCTCCAGGACTTCCTGGTATTCGGTCAAAGTCTTTTGCCAGTACTCCAAATCTTGAGATTCTTGTTTCCAGTCTGGTATGGGATGCGGTTCGGACAGGCATCCCTCCTCCAGGGCCTGGAGAAATGCTGCCGTCGTCATGCCGCTATTGCTTCTCCCGCCTTTCGAGGGAATCTTTCAGCTGCCTGACCCTTTTCCGGCAAAAGGCGATTTCCCTGCCAAGAGATATCTCATATTCATCCGTATGCATTGCCCAGCCCTCTGTTCCGATAGAGCCCGTACCCCGCAGGGCGGGAAAGCCAGGCGCATCCCGCCTGTTAACCTTTTTCCAGCTCTTGACCGTTTTAAAACTCAGTTCCAAGTGATTATCTCCTGCTTCATGCGCCACCTGCTGCTCGTCAGCTCGCCGGTTAATCCGGCTATCATAACTGCGTCCCGGCTGTCCGATTAACTTCCCTTCTGACCATTTACCCTCAGGGGCGTATCTCATTTGTCCGCCTTACCTTTTCTTGACCCTGGCTGCCAGGCTCTCCACCACCGTTCCAGGCCCGGGAAGGCCCCCGGCCGCGCCTCCAGCCGCCGGCGCAGTCCCGAAACCGCCGTGGGGATGTACCGGGCGAACTGATCCTTGCCCTTCACCTTGGTCAGGTAGCCGTAAGCCCCCAGGATCTGCAGGTTGCGGCAGAGGGCCAGGTGGTCGTATTGCTCCCGGAAGGCCGCGGCATCTACTTCCAGCCGGGCCGCCAGCAGTTCCAGGTAATAATCCAGGAGTTCGGCCTGCCAGGCGGGACTCAGGTTGACATACGGATCGATGAGCAGGGAGGCCACATCGTAGCCCAACGGCCCCAGCCTCCCCCCTGAAAGTCGATGACCCGCAGGCGCCCGCTGGTGATGAACAGATTCCGGGACTGGAAGTCCCGATGGAGGAAGTAGTTGGGGCCGGGGGCCAACGCCCCGGTGAGGAGGCGTTCGAAATCCGGCGCCAGGTCGGCCACGCTGACCGGCAATTTAAGATAGTTGTTCAGAAAGGCCTTGACGAAATAACCGCACTCCCGCTCCCACAAAAAGGGCCGGTCCACCACCGGGGTGTCGAAGCACCAGGAGGAGTCGAACCCTGCTTTCCCCTTGGTCTGCATGTCCACCAGGATTGCCCAGCGCCTGGCTGGTACCAGTGGCGGATCTGGCTCTCCTGGGACTGCCGATTGATGACGGCCTCCAGGCTGATGTCCCCCAGGTCCTCCAGCATCATCCAGAACTCTTCCCGGCAATAGGTGTAGATCTCCGGCACCGGCACCCCGTGCCCCCGGAGGTGGCGGCCCAACAGGTAGTAGGAGTCGTTTTCATTCACTTCCCCCCCAGGGGGGCAGGATGGAACAGGAGCACCACGGTGGGGGACCCCAACAGGCGGTAGTAGCGCCGGTCCGAGCCGTCCCCGGCCAGGGTTTGGGGGGAAGCCAGGCTGACGTTCCGGGCCTTGGCGGCGGCCTCCAGGCGCGCAGTCCACAGATAATCCGGCATAAATACCTTTCAGGCCCTCGGGGCCTCTTACGTATCGGCGGCCATTCCCCTTTACTCTAAGCAGTCGCGCCCGGGGTATTGGCTCCCCCGTCAAGCATGCAAAAGCTGGTATTGGCTGGGCCACCACATATTTGGTGGGGCGGGCCTCCCACCCCCGTTAGTGGCACAGGTTTTTAACCTGTGCACCCGCACTGGTAAGATGCCGGTGCCACCAAAATTTTTTCAGACCGGTTCCTCATGGACCCTTACCCCACCCATAAAGTATGAAAAGTTCCTGCCTGCCCCTGCTCTTGACTTTGAACCTTGAACTTTTTAGACCGGTAATCTTATAATCTGCTCCGATTACTCACTCCGTCATGCCACCAGAACCTGCCCCCGGGCGGAATCTTTCACCTCCACCCCGGCGGCCACGATGCAATCTTCCAACTCCACGTTGGCGCTGATGACGGCCCGGTCCCAGACCACCGTATTTTTCAAAGCGGCCCCCTCCCCTACCACCACGTTTGACCCCAGGCAGACCCCGCCGCCGAACCGCGCCCCGGCCCCGATCCGGGCCCCGGGGCCTATCAGGGGGTCGCTCAGACCGGGAAAATATCGCCGCCAACCTTGGCGAGGCCCCGGCCAGGAGCCGCCGGTGCGCCGCCAGGTAATTCGCCGGCGTGCCCAGGTCCTGCCAGAAATGGCCCGACACCGTGAGGTAAGCCAGCCGCTCCCCCGCCGCCAAGGCCTCCCGCCAGGCCTGGACCAAATCGTAGGGGCCCTGGGCCGGGATATACCGGAAAATCTTCCGGTCCACCACCTGGACCCCGGTGTAGGCCAGGGGTTTTTCAGCCGCCAGGCCCACGGGCGGCGCCGCGCCGATACTCACCACCCCATCCCCCGCCACCCAGACGTTGTTATACGCCGGGCAGTCATGGAGCACCAGGGTGCTCACCGCCCCCGAATGGTGCGCCCGGTAAACCTCGGCCAGGTCGAGATCAGTCAGGATATCGGCGTTGATGGCCAGAAACGGCCCCTCCCGCAGGACCTCCCCCAACTGCCGCAAGCCCCCGCCGGTTCCCAGGATCTCCGGCTCGTGGCTGACGCTGAGCTGGAAGCTCCAGGGCTCGGCCCTCAGAAAATCGTGCACCTGATCCGCCAGATGATGGGTGTTCACCGCCACCTGGAAGCAGCCCGCCGCCTCCAACTGCGCCAGCACCAGCCCCAGCAGGGGCCGGTTCAATACCGGCCACAGCGGCTTGGGACAGATATCCGTCAGCGGCTTAAGCCGCGTCCCCAACCCCGCCGCCAACACGGCCGCTTTCACCGGCGAATCTCCTTTGGTAGTTGGGGGAGGGGGCAAGGGGCTTTTTCGTAAGTGGCCCCTACCCCTTCCCCCAAACCCCCATCCCCAACCCCGTACGTGATTTTCCCGTAGGGGCGGACCTGTGTGTCCGCCCTTTCAGGAGGTTGGGAGGGGAGTTTGAGGGGAGGGCGGGGGACCATTACGAAAATACGAAAAACGTCCCCCGGTCCTCCCCTCAGGTTACTCCCCCAGCACTATCCGGCAGTCCACGCACCAGCAGCCCTCGGGCGTGGCCACCACGGGGTTGAGGTCCAGTTCCCGGATTTCCGGGTAATCCACCGCCAGGCGCGACAGGTTGACCAGGGCCGCGGCCAGGGCGTTGAGGTCCACCCCGACCTGTCCCCGGACCCCCTGGAGGATGGGAAAGATTTTTAAAGATTGGAGCATCATGGCGCCCTGGTCAGGGGTTATAGGCACCAACGCCCGGGCCACGTCTTTCAGGACTTCCGTATAAATCCCCCCGGCCCCGGCCACCAGCACCGGCCCGAACTGGGGGTCCCGCTTCAGTCCCATCAGCAGTTCCACGCCTTGCACCTGCTTCTGCACCAGGATGCCGTCCAGGGCGCCGCCGGGGGTCTGGTGGCGAAACCGCGCCTCCAGGTCCCGGTAGGCCTGCCGCAGCTCGGCCTCGGTGGCCACGTTGAGGCGCACGCCCCCCCAGTCCGACTTATGCACCCAGTCCGGCGAAATGATCTTCAGCACCACGGGGTAGCCCATCCCCGTGGCCGCGGCCGCGGCCCGCGGCCGACGTCGGCGGCCAGGACCCCGGGAACCAGGGGCAAATCGTAAGCCCTCAGGAGCTCAGGGCCGCCTCCCCCACCAGCACCCCCTGGGGCGGCAGGGGATCGCCGCGTCTTGAGGTCGAGGGTGAAGGCAGGCTGAAATCTCCGGGCGCCGGGGCCTCGAGGAATTGCCGGTAACGCCTCGTGGCCGCCAGGCCCATGACGGCCTCATCCATGGTGTTGTAGCAGGCCACATCGGGTTCCCGGGCCAGTTCGGCCACCTGGGCCCGGTGGGCCGCCGCATCGCCATAGAGCAGCAGGGCCAGGGGCTTGTGAAGCGGATTGGCGGCGTGCAGTTCCCGGACCGCCCCGGGAATATCCAGGTCGGCGTGGCGCGGCGACGTGAAGCACGGCCCCACCCCCAGGACGGCATCCACCTGCTCGTCGGCGAACAGGCCGGCCACGGCCCGTTTGAACACCCCCGTAAAGGAGCCCGTGACCATGCCCAGGGGCCAGAGGTCCACGGGGTTCCCGAGTCTGTGCCAGGGGATGCGCTCTTCTTCCAGTTCCCGGAGGCCTTCGGGGAAGGGGGCCAACTCCAGGCCGTGGTCCTCGCAGGCGTCAGCGGCGATGATCCCGAAGGCGCCGGTGGCGGTGGCCACCCCCAACCGGGGCCCCGCCATGGGCCGGAACTTGAGGAAGGCCCGGGACACCGCCCGCAGTTCCACCAGGGTGCGCACCCGGATGATGCCGGCGGCGGCCAGGGCCAGATCGACAATGGCGTCTTCCCCCACCAGGGAGCCGGTGTGGGACATGGCGGCCCTGGCCCCGGCCTGACTGCGCCCGGTTTTCAAGGCGATGATTGGCTTGGTCCGGGCCACCCGGGCGGCAGTGTTAAGAAACCGCCGGCCCCGCTTGATGCCTTCCAGGTGCAGGACGATGATGCGGGTCTCGGGATCGTCTGCCAAATATTCCAGGACATCCACCACGTCCAGGTCGCAGGCGTTCCCCACGTCGATGGCCTTGCCCATCTGGCCGGTGAAGGACGAGGCCCCCACTTGAAACGCCCCGGACTGGGCCACCATGCTCAAGGGCGCCGGCTCCGGGTCCCGGGGCACGTCGATAAAGGCGGTGGTGAAGCCGCTGAAGGGGTTGAGGACCCCCATGGTGTTGGGCCCCAATATCCGGACCCCGTGCTCCCGGGCGAGAGCCACCAGTTCGGCCTGGAGTTCGGCGCCCCGGGCGTCGGCGTCGGCAAACCCCTGGCTGATCACCACCAGCCGTTTGATGCCGTGCTGCACACATTCGGCGGCCGCGGGCCCCACCCGCTCCCGGCCCAGGGAGATGACCGCCAGGTCCGGGACCTCCGGCAGGTCCGCCACCCGGGGGTAGGTCTTGTACCCCATGATGTCCGGCACCTTGGGGTGCACCAGGTAAATGCGACCGGCATAGCCGTAGCTCAGCAGCATCTCCAGGTTGTTATAGGCCCCGGGGCCGGTCTGCCGGGAAGTCCCGATGAGTACCACCGCGCCGGGTTCGAAAAATAGCTGCATACACTTCTCCCTGTTAAGCAGTCGTTTATGAACCTTCGGCTCACCTCTGAAAAATGAAAGAGTTTGGTGGGACGGGCCTCAGTGCCCGCCACCAATGGTGGCACAGGCTTTCCAGCCTGTGCTTCAACAACCTGCTGCGTTGACCCAGGATGAAAAACCTGCGCCACCGATTTACAAAACGCCGTTCATGAGAACCGGCTCAATAGCTCGGAAGCGTCTGCTTCCTACTGCTCACGGCTCACCGCTCACTTCTTATACCCGAACTGCCGCAAGATTTCGTAGCGCCAGGCCTGGCCGTTGGCGTCTTCCACGCCTTTGGGGGAGGCGCCGTCCACCACCCCCAGGATGCCCCGCCCCAGTTCGGTCTGGGCCAGGATGACCTCCACGGGGTTGGCGGTGGCGCAGAAGATCCGGCAGACCTCGGGGCAGAGCTTGATGGGGTTGAGCACGTTGATGGGGAAGGCGCCTTTCATCAGGATGTTGAAGGTGTGCCCCGCGGCCAGAAGGCGCGCATTCTCCGTGGCCGCGGCCGTGAGGTCGGCGTCGTTGCCTTCCACCCGGATGAGGCAGTCCCCGGAGGCCTCGGAAAACGCCAGGCCGAACTTGATGCCCGGGACGGCCACCAGGATTTCATACAGGTCTTCCGCGGTCTTGATAAAATGGCTCTGGCCCAAAATCAGATTGGCCCCCTCGGGGATGGTGAGTTTTGCCAGTTGCAGTTCCATGGGCGCACCTCGTCACCGGGGCCGGATTTCCTTTCCGGCGCACGTTTTTTCTGCTATTATAATTATGTTATGGACGGGGGACAAGCTTTGAAAAAACTTTGGGGGCAATGGGGGAAGCAGCCGAAAGGCAAACGAACCAACCTGGCTTTATCCATTTTCACCCTTTCCCCTGTCCTGAAAAGCCTGGCTCTCAGCGCGGCCTTCTGCCTCTTTCTGGCGGTCCCGGCCGCGGCGGCCATCAAGATCGGCTTATACCTCCCCATGACCGGGTCGGCCGCGGCCATGGGCCAGATGGTCTGGGAAGGGGTGCAGGTGGCCCACAAACTCCAGCCCCAGGTGTTGGGGCAGCCCGTGGAACTGGTCATGGTGGACACCCGGAGCGACCGGATCGAAGCGGCCAACGCCGTGAGCCGCCTGATTGAAAAGGATAAGGTGGCGGCCATCATCGGCGAAGTGATCAGCAGCGACACCCTGGCGGGGGTGCCCATCGCCGAGCGGGCGAAAATCCCCAATATCTCGCCAACCGCCACCAGCCCCCTGGTGACCCAGAACCGCGCCTACGCCTTTCGGGCCGCCTACGTGGATGATCTCCAGGGCAAGGTGGCCGCCCGGTTCGCCTACGAAAACCTCAAGGCCCGGCGCGTGGCGGTGCTCATCGACCAGGCCCAGGATTACTGCGTCGGCCTGGCCAAGTTTTTTAAGGAGGAGTTCCAGCGCCGGGGCGGCCAGGTGGTCTCCACCAGCTATATCCAGACCGGCGACCAGGATTTCAGCGCCCAGATTTCCGCCCTGAAGGGGGGCAAACCCGATCTCATCTATGCCCCCAACTACTATAGCGAAGTGGCGCTCCTGGCCAAGCAGCTCCAGGACCTGGGGGTCAAGATCCCGGTCCTGACCGGGGATGGGGCCCAGGTGCCGGAACTGGTCACCATCGGCGGACCCGCGGTGGACGGCATGTACTTCACGGCCCTGTTTCACCGCCAGGGCGCCACCACGGAGATTGGCCGGAAGTTCATGCAGGCTTATGAAGCGGCCTACAAAAAACCCCTGGACGGCTTTGCGGCCCTGGGCGGCGACAGCTATTTTCTCCTGACCGCGGCCATGACCCGGGCCGGCGGCACCGACGGCCCCAAGGTGGCCCAGGCCCTGGCCGCCACCAAAGATTTTGCCGGGGTCACCGGGGTCATCACCATGGGCCCCAACCACAACCCCATCAAGGGCGTAACCATCATCAAGGTGGAACAGGGGAAGTTTGTCTATCAGACGACGATTAATCCATGAAGAATAGCTATGGCGCAACCCAAGATTGATATCCCGAAAGCTCAGATCGAATCCTCTGCCGCCGGTGGAAGATCAAAGAGTTCGCCCTGTTCGGGTCGGTCCTGCGGGAAGAATTTGCCCCGACAGCGATATAGACGTGCTGGTGAGCTTCGCACCGGAGGCGGCATCACTTTCGATAATCGGGTGGAGAATGCTGGACGAAGCTGTGCCGAAATTTTTGGCCGTCCGGTCGATCTGGTAGAGAAGGATGCGATCCGCAACCCGTTTCGGCGTCATGACATCTTAACGACCAAAGAGGTCGTTATATGCCGCTTAGCAAGAGGGCCCGGCAAATCTTTTTGACATGCTGGAAGCGGTCGGAAAAGGTTCAAAGTTCCTTAAGAATAAGACCTTCGATGATTTCATTGGCGATGACCTGCTGCGAGCCGCGGTGGAACGAAACCTGGGATTATCGGCGAGGCGGCGAGACGCATCTCTGAAGAACTGAAACAGGAGCATCCTGAAGTTCCCTGGCAGAAGATAATCGCCCAGCGCAATGTCTAATACATGAATATGATGACATTAATCATAAAGAAATCTGGCAGGTGGCCACTTTTCACCTGTTCCGATTGATTGACCAGATCAGGCCGTTGATACCACCCCTGCGCTGATATTAAAACTTGATCGTTCCCAATGTTAAACATAACGCGTTAAAACATTATTAGATTGAGGGTAATCAACCCTGGACCCAACCAACAAACAGCCGAGCCTATTTACTATGACGGAAACCCGCGCCGTACCCATCAACATTGAGGATGAGATCCAGAAGTCCTACCTGGAATACGCCCTGAGCGTCATTATTGGCCGGGCCTTGCCGGACGTGCGGGACGGGCTCAAACCCGTGCACCGCCGCATCCTCTTCGCCATGAGCGAAGGGGGCAACGACTGGAACCGGCCCTACCGCAAGAGCGCCCGCATCGTCGGTGATGTCATCGGTAAATACCATCCCCACGGTGACACCGCGGTCTATGACGCCATGGTGCGCATGGCCCAGGACTTCTCCCTGCGCTATCCCCTGGTGGACGGCCAGGGCAACTTCGGTTCCATCGACGGCGACTCCCCCGCGGCCATGCGTTACACCGAGGTGCGCCTCACCCGCCTGGCCCACGAGCTCCTCCAGGACCTGGAGAAAGACACGGTGGACTTCGTCGGCAACTACGACGGCTCCCTGAAAGAGCCCCTGGTGATGCCCACCCGGCTGCCCAACCTCCTGGTCAACGGCTCCTCGGGCATCGCGGTAGGCATGGCCACCAACATCCCGCCCCACAGCCTGGACGAAGTCTGCGGCGCCCTCCTGGCCGTCCTGCACAACCCGGACATCACCCTGGAAGAGTTGATGGCCATCATCCCGGGGCCGGATTTCCCCACCGGCGGCTTTATCTACGGGGCCGAAGGCATTGCCGAGGCCTACCGCACCGGCCGGGGGCTCATCCGCCTCCGGGCCAAGGTGAGCGTCGAGCACAAAGGCGGCCGGGATACCCTGATCATCCGGGAGTTGCCCTACCAGGTGAACAAGGCCCGCCTCATCGAGCGCATCGCCGAAATGGTGAAAGACAAGAAGATCGAAGGCATCTCCGACCTCCGGGACGAATCGGACCGGGAAGGCCTCCGGGTGGCCATCATGCTCAAGAAGGATGAGCTGCCCCAACCCATCCTGAACCAGTTGTATATGCACACCAACATGCAGGTCACCTTCGGCATCAACCTGGTGGCCATCGTCCACAACCGGCCGGAGCTCCTCAGTCTCAAGGACCTGCTGCACCATTTCCTGGAGCACCGCCGTGAGGTGATCCTCCGGCGCACCCGCTACGAGTTGAAGCAGGCCGAAGCCCGGGCCCACATTTTGGAGGGCTTCCTCATCGCCCTGGACTGGCTGGATGCGGTCATCACTATGATCCGGGCCGCGGCCACCCCGCCCGAGGCCAAACAGCAGTTGATGGCCGGGCTGTTCATCCTGGCCGCCGCCCCGGGCGCCACCCTGGAGGAGACCCGGGGAAAATACTCCCTCTCCGAGATCCAGGCCCAGGCCATCCTGGAAATGCGGCTGCAGCGCCTCACCGGCCTGGAGCGCCAGAAGATCATCAATGAAGCCGAAGAGGTCAGGGCCACCATCCGGCGCCTGCGCCAGATCCTGGCGGAAGAGGCCGAGGTCAAGGCCCTCATCGTCCAGGAGTTGACCGACCTCAAGGAGCGCTTCGGCGATGGCCGCCGCACCGAAATCGTGCCCCAGGCCCAGGAATTCACCGCCGAAGACCTCATTGCCGACGAGGAGATGGTGGTGACCATCAGTCACCGGAGTTACATCAAGCGCACCCCCCTGACCATCTATCGCAGCCAGCGCCGGGGCGGCAAGGGCCGCATGGGCATGATCACCCGGGAAAACGATTTCGTTTCCCAGCTTTACATTGCCTCGACCCACAGCTTCTTCCTGGTGTTCACCAACAAGGGCCGGGTGTTCTGGCTCAAGGTCCACGGAATTCCCATCGGCTCGCCCACGGCCCAGGGCAAGGCCATCGTCAACCTGCTGCCCTTCGGCGAGGGCGAAAAGTTGGCTACCATCCTGCCGGTGCGGGAATTCATCCCCGGGCCCTCCCTGGTGTTGGCAACCCAGCGGGGCATCATCAAGAAAACCGACCTGATGAACTTCCAGCGGCCCCGGACCGGCGGCATCATCGCCCTCTCCCTGGACGCCGAGGACGAACTGGTGAGCGTCGCCCTGAGCGAGCCCGACCAGAGCATCGTCATCGGCACCCGCTATGGCAAGATTATCCGCTTCCCCTCCTCCGAGGTCCGGGACATGGGCCGGGGCGCCCGGGGCGTCAAGGGCATGGAAGTGGCCCCCGAGGACCGCGTCGTGGGCATGGAAGTGCTGCGTCCCGGCGGCACCATCCTCACCGTCACCGAGCGGGGTTTCGGCAAGCGCACCGACCCCAGGAAATACCCCGAACATCACCGCAAGGGCCAGGGAGTCAAGGGACTCGTGATCACCAAACGCAACGGCCCCATCATGGCCATCCTCCAGGTGCACGAAGACGACGAAATCATGCTGGTCACCGACGGCGGCAAGATCTTGCGCATTATCGCCAAAGGCATCTCTTTGATCGGCCGGGTCACCCAGGGAGTCAAACTCATGGACCTGGAACCCGAAGAGCACGTGGTGAGCGTGGCCAAGGTGGCGGAAAAAAATGACGACGGCGAACCCGAGCCCGAGACCGACCTTGGAAT
The DNA here is from genome assembly GCA_963747645.1 of uncultured delta proteobacterium. Lineage (GTDB taxonomy): Bacteria > Desulfobacterota > Desulfobaccia > Desulfobaccales > 0-14-0-80-60-11 > 0-14-0-80-60-11. Next base: position 83,450 of record CAVVFW010000014.1, read on the forward strand.
CTCCTGAGCCCAAACCCATCGCGGTGATCGGCGCCGGCAGTTGGGGCACCACCCTGGCGCAGCTCCTGGCCGAAAAGGGTAAGGACGTCCGCCTCTGGGTCAGGGAACCCTCCGTCTGCGAAGGCCTCTACCGGGACCGGATCAACCACACCTTTTTGCCCGGGGTGCGGCTCTCTGCCCGCCTCACCTTCACCCAGGAATTCCCGGCGGCCCTGAACGGCGCCGGCATAGTCCTGATGGTGGTTCCCTCCCACGGATTCCGCCAGACCTTGCGGGAGCTGAAGCCCCATTGCCCCCCGGGGGCGGTGCTGCTCAGCGCCACCAAGGGCATGGAGATCGACTCCCTCCTCACCATGGAGGGGGTGGTCCGGGAGGAAATGGGGGCGGAAATCCCTTATGCGGTGCTGGCCGGCCCCAGCTTCGCCCGGGAAGTGGTCCAGAAACAGCCCACCGCCGTGACCGTCGCCTCCCGGCAGCGGGAGGTCGCCCATTTCATCCAGCGCATCTTTTCGGCCCCCTACTTCCGGGTCTACACCTCCCACGATATCACCGGGGTGGAATTGGGCGGGGCCCTGAAGAACATCTTTGCCATCGGCACCGGGATCCTCTCCGGCATGGGCCTGGGAGACAATCCCCGGGCGGCCCTCATCACCCGGGGCCTGGCCGAAATGGTCCGGCTGGGGGCGCGGCTGGGCGCCAACCCCATGACCCTCACCGGCCTGGCCGGCCTGGGCGACCTGATCCTCACCTGCACCGGCAGCCAGAGCCGCAATTTCCAGGTGGGGGTAAAATTGGGCCGGGACGTCCCCCTGGACCAGATCCTGGCCGGCATGGCCATGGTGGCGGAAGGGGTTAAAACCTGCCGGGCCGTCTACCTCCTGGCCTCGCGCCTGGGGGTGGAGATGCCGATAGTGACGGCCACTTACAAGATTCTCTATGAAAATCTCGCCCCCAAAGAGGCCATCAAAAAGTTGATGGCCCGGGAACTGAAAGACGAGATGGAGGCCATGACCGAAACCTGGTAGGATTTGCCTCTTGTGTTCTGCCGGGGGGAGGGTTTAAGATAAACTTTCAGGACTCTGCCCGCCCTCGAGGTTTAGGGCGCCGGGGCCCACGGGGATCGGTTGGCCGATCTCGGGCGATGACCAGGCATGGGGGAGTGCCGCGATGACCAAAAAACGCACCTGCGAAATAGACACCCTGAATTTTGAGGCTTTCGACACCGGGATACCCTCTTTGGGGACTCCCAAAGTGCAAAGCCCGATCCAGAGATATGTCATGATGGACCGGTGTGGCCAGATCGTGGAAAAGAGCTTTGTCCCGGACGCGGACCGGGTCGCGGTCCATGACTCCCTGGACTATCTGGTGAACCTGGCCCCGGGAGAGAAACCCCTCGCCCTGGAATTGGCCGGGCCCCGGTCCCACATCTACTTCGACCCCTCCAAGGTGCATGTCGCCATCGCCACCTGCGGCGGCCTCTGCCCCGGCACCAACGATGTCATCCGGGCCATCGTCCTGGAGCTTTTCCATATTTACGGGGTGCGGCATATCTACGGGGTGCGCTACGGCTTTCAAGGGTTTATCCCCAGGTACGGCCACGACCTGGTGGACCTCACCCCCGAGGAAGTAGCCAACATCCATATTTTCGGGGGCACGGTGCTGTCCACTTCCCGGGGGCCCCAGGACACGGGCGAGATCGTCGACGCCCTGGACCGCATCAACATTCGCGTCCTCTTCCTCATCGGCGGCGACGGCACCCTCAAGGCGGCCTCGGAGATCTACCAGGAGATCACCCGCCGGGAGCTGCGCATCGGCGTCATCGTCATTCCCAAGACCATCGACAACGACATCCCCCTGGTGAGCCGCTCCTTCGGGTTCGACACCGCCGTCGAGATGGCCACCGAAGCCATCCATGCGGCCCACACCGAGGCCGTCGGCTCCCCCAACGGCATCGGCCTGGTGAAGCTCATGGGACGGTATTCCGGGTTCATCGCCGCCACCGCCACCCTGGCCTTGCGGGAGGTCAATTATGTCCTGATCCCCGAAGCCGACTTCGATCTGGACGGCGAGTGCGGGCTCCTCGCCAACCTGGAATGCCGCCTGGAACAGCGGCGCCACGCCCTCATCGTCGTGGCCGAGGGCGCCGGAGAACGCTATTTCAACGAGGACAACCGGGAGCGAGACCCCTCGGGCAATCTCAAGCCCGGGAATATCGGACACTTTCTCCAGGATGAGATCAAGGAATACTTCAAGCAGCGGCGCCTAGAGATTAACCTGAAGTATATCGACCCCAGCTACCTGATCCGCAGCATGCCGGCCAACTACAATGACCGGATCTACTGCGGCTTTCTGGGGCAGAACGCGGTCCACGCCGGCATGGCCGGCAAGACCGCCATGCTGGTGAGCCGCTGGCACGGCCACTTTGTGCATATTCCCATCTCGGCGGCGGTGGGCCGTCGCAAAGATGTGGAACTGGACTCTCCCCTGTGGCGCAGCGTCATAGAATCCACCGGCCAGCCGCCCTTGAAAAACTTTTGAGCTGAGCTGTCAGCCGTCGGCTGCCAGGGGAGCATTTCAGCATGAGCGTGAACGTTTCCGGCCGTCCTATGACGTCCGGCGAAATAAAATCTTTTAAAGGTGGGGCGGGCCTCCGGACCCGCCATCCTTAAACCCATTCAAAAATGGTTACAAACATCAACAAATCATCTGTGTTCCAGTGCCAACAGTGCGGCGACTGCTGCGTCGGCCGGGGCGGTATCTTTGTCAGGCCCGACGAGGTTGACGCCATGGCCGCGTTGCTGGCCCTCCCCGTGGCGGAGTTCAACCGCCGCTTTGTCGAGGCCTCTCCCATGGGCCCCCGCCTCACCGTGGCCGATGGGGTCTGCGTCTTCTTGATGGCGGGCGGCCTCTGCCGGGTGCACCCGGTGAAGCCCTTTATCTGCCGCCAATGGCCCTTTCTCCCGGCCATGTTGGTGGACCCGGACGAACTGGAGAACGCCAAAACCGCCTGCCCGGGCCTCAACCCGGCTTGCACCCACCGGGACTTTAAGGAAGCGGCGCTCCACCAGGGCGCCCCGGAAAAGATTACATGACTTGCCTGGGGGCGCTGTTCATACCCGCCGGCAACCTGCCAAGGTAAATTGAACCATGCCGAACGATTTGCACTATTTCATGTTTTTTGTGGGCCGGCTCTTTCAAGGGGCTGAAATGATGATCCGGCACAGCGAGTACATCGAGGCCGACGAAAGTAATCTGATGTATGATTTCGTCGCCGCCCGGGAAGCCACCCGGGACGCCCTCAAAGACGTGAGGGGGTTTTTGGAAAAGGTCTCTGGTCAGGACGACTTGCCCGGGGAGTAAATTTTTTAGCGGCAAACCCGGTAAAGCGGGCGGTGCCAGCTTGCTGAGAGGCGCCCGCCGCATCCATGGCGGGAGCCGCCTGCACTACAGAAAAAGAAAAATGGAGCATTCGGACCTCATGAGAACAGCCTGTTTCAGAAGTATCCTGGCCCTGGCCGTGCTGAGTCTGCTGCTGGGAACCGCCCTGGCCGGGCCGGAGCCAGACGCCAAAACGCCCTTTGACCAGGGCGTGGCCGCCCTGACCCAGGGCGAACCCTCCCTGGCCGTGGAGAAATTCACCGCGGCCTTAAAAATTGACCCGAAGATGGAGGAGGCCTACATCAACCGGGGTATCGCCGAAATGAGACTGGCCCTGTGGGGCGACGCGGTGGGCGATTTCGACCAGGCCCTGGACCTGAACCCGGACTCCGCCGAGGCCTTCTATAACCGCGGCCTGGCCTACAGCCGCCAGAACGTGTTCGACAAGGCCCTGGAGGACTATACCCAGGCCGCCAAACTCACCCCCAAGGACTGGCAGATCTACTATAACCGGGGCAACACTTACCTGGATATGAACAAGGCCCCGGAGGCTCTCAAGGATTATAACCGGGCCCTCAAGCTGCACCCCCAGGCGCCCGGAATTCTGTACAACCGCAGCCTGGCCTACCTGGCCCTGGACAAGCCGGAACCGGCCCTGGCCGACGTCGATAAAGTGCTCGAACTCGACCCCAACTACGTCCGGGCCTACTACAGCAAAGGCCAGGCCCTGGAAAAGATAGGCAACAAGTACGAAGCCCTGGCCGCCTACCGGCAATTTCTCAAAACCGCCAACCCCGACGCCGACGCCCACCTGCTCCAGAAGACCCTGGCGCGGATTAAGGCCCTGGAGGCCAGCAAGTAAGAGCAGTCATGTCAGTAGCCAGTTACCAGTTTTTCGGTTTCAGAAAAACGATGACTGAGGCGCCGCTTAAAAGGTCTCATCATGATAAACAGGATAAGATCTCAGACAGAGCCCGGCAGGCGCCTGCCGCTGGCCACTGACTACTGGCAACTGACAACTGGCAACTAACTATGACTACCTACATCACCACGCCCATCTATTACGTCAACGCCGAGCCCCACATCGGCCACGCTTACACTACCGTGGTGGCCGATGCCCTGGCGCGCTGCCATCGCCTCCTGGGCCAGGAAGTGCGCTTCCAGACCGGTACCGACGAGCACGGCGACAAGGTCATGGAGGCCGCCGCCGCCGCCGGCCTTCCGGTCAAGGAGTTCGTGGACCAGATCAGCGCCCGCTTCCGCCGGTCCTGGGACGACCTGGACATCAGCTACGACCACTACATCCGCACCACCGACCCGACCCACATGCACGTCGTGCAGGAGGTCCTGGCCCGGGTGCACGAGTCCGGGGACATTTACTTCGGGGAGTACGGCGGGCTCTATTGCTTCGGCTGCGAGTGCTTTTACCTGGAACGGGACCTGGTGGACGGCCTCTGCCCGGACCACAAAACCGCCCCCACCTATCTCAAGGAAGAAAATTACTTCTTCCGCATGAGCAAGTACCAGGACTGGCTCATCGACTTCATCCAGACCCACCCTGACTGGATCCGGCCGGAGCGCTATAAGAACGAGATGCTGGCCTTTTTGAAGGAGCCCCTGGAGGACCTGTGCATCTCCCGGCCCAAAAGCCGCATAGATTGGGGCATCACCCTGCCCTTCGACGACCGCTACGTCACGTACGTCTGGTTCGACGCCCTCATCAATTACCTCTCCGGCCTGGGCTACCCCGGCGGGAAAAATTACGAAAAATTCTGGCCGGCCCAGCACCTCATCGCCAAGGATATTCTCAAACCCCACGCCATCTACTGGCCCACCATGCTGAGGGCCATGGGCGTGGCGCCTTTTGCCAACCTCAATGTCCACGGCTACTGGCAGATGGACGCCGGCAAGATGTCCAAGAGCCTGGGCAACGTGGTGGAACCCCGCACCCTGGTGGCGCGCTTCGGGGTCGACCAGGTCCGCTACTTCTTCCTCCGGGAAATGGTCTTCGGGCTGGACGCCCATTTCAGCGAAACCGCCCTGACCACCCGGATCAATGCCGACCTGGCCAATGATCTGGGCAACCTCTTTGCCCGCAGCCTGGGGATGGCCTTCAAGTACCGCCAGGGCGTGGTGCCGGCCCCGGGGACGATCCGACCCCCTGGACCGGGAAATCGTCGCCGTGATTCGAGTCCATGGCCCCGGACTTTCTCCGCCTGTTCCCGGCCATGGAGTTCGGCAAGGCCCTGTCGCGTCTGTGGGAAGTAATCGGCCTCCTCAACCGCTACATTGTGGCCTCGGCTCCCTGGGAACTGGCCAAGCAGCCGGAGGCCGCCGGCCGGCTGGATTCAGTCCTGTATAACCTGCTGGAAGGACTGCGCTGGATCGCCATGCTGCTCCGGCCGGTCATGCCCCGGAGCGCCTTGAAGATGAGCGAACAACTGGGACTGAGCCCGGCCCTCTGGGATCAACCCTTTGACCAGGTGCTGCAGTGGGGCGGACTTACCCCCGGCAGCCAGCTGGCCAAGGGCCCGGCCCTCTTTCCCCGGATCGAAGCCGAGGACAAGGCTGCAGGGTAAGAGTTATCGCGGTTGCCAAAGGTCCTTTCCCCTTAGCCCTCTTCTCCCAGCCGGGGGTGAGGCTGCGGGGGATAAGAAAAGACTTTTGACCTTGAGTATACGGTCCGGGACCACCGTTCCCTGACCCCGCCACCCCATCCCGGATGGAGGTGCTATGGCCACCACGTATCGCTGCCTCTTAGGAGCCGCCCTGGGCGCGGTCTTGTTGCTGGCTGGCTGTGGCGGGGCCCCGCCGCCCCAGCCCCGGTCGGAACCCCTGGCCCCGCTGCCCCAGGTGGGCCGGAATCCCGGGAGGTGGCCCTGGAGCGGGCCCTGGGCGAGTTCTCCGGCGCCCCCTATGTCTCCGGGGGGACCACCCCTGACGGGGTGGACTGCTCCGGGCTCATCCAGGCGCTCTATCACCGGGCCGGGGTTAACCTGCCCCGCACCGTGGCCGACCAGTACCAGGCCGGCCAGCCGGTGGACCGCCACGAACTCCAATTCGGAGACGTGGTCTTCTTCAACCGCTACTGCCAGACCCGGGGCCGGGGTCCGATCCTGGCCGGCATCTTCTCCTCGGGTGTCGACGACAACGAGGTCTGCCATGACGGCATCTACCTGGGCGGGGGCCGGTTCATGCATGCCTCCCCCCGGGGCGTATTCATCAGCCGCCTGGACGCCGAGGTCTGGAAAGTCTCCTACCGCGGGGCCCGGCGCTATTTCCCCGGCGGCAATTAACCCGGTATTACCTTGGCTCTGGAGGCCTTTATGCAGAAATATGGGTTTCGTCATCTGGTTTGGCTGGGCTTGATACTGTTAGCAGGCTTATGCCTCAACGTGCCTGAGGCCCGGACCCAATCCGGTTTTCTCAGCGATTACACCTGGGGCGCTTTTGGGGCCAGCCGGGAAGCAGAGCCGACTGGGCCGGGAGGATATCATCGCCCGGGAAGGATACTGCCCCAGCGGCGGCTGCGTGCTCCGCCTGGATAAGGTTGAAGTCAAACCCAACCGGGCCCGGAAAGGCGGCACCCTTAAGCTCTCCACCACCTACACCATTCTTACCCCGGAGCAGGTGTCCCTCCCGGTGTCCATTACCCGGGAGATTTTTTACCACGGGAAATCCCTGGGAAGAACCAAGAGCATGGAAAGCCGCGTCTACAACGGCACCAGGACCCAGGCAATCGATTTCACCCTGCCGGCTACCGCCGCGCCCGGCATCTACCAGTTGGTCACCAAAATTTCCACGGGGTACGGCACGGCCATGGACAGCACCGATTTTCAGGTGGATTAGCTCGAATCCAGCTCTGATTTTCACGCCGGTCCCCATGTGCCGGGAACGGCAATTTTGTGGAGGCGCGGGCGCTGGCTGGCCCTCCTCTATGGGGCGCAACCTTCAGGTCCGGCATCCGACGCGTGCCTATCGTGGTCAAGGGCGAAAAAATCCTGCCACCCGGGCAATTAATCGCTATAATTTAGGTTATAGTCAATCAGGTGGAAAACAATTTGCCGGGCCAGATCAATTACCTGCGGATCTCCATCACCGACCGCTGCAATCTGCGCTGTTTCTACTGCTCTCCTGGGGGGGACTGGCAGAAGCTGCCGTGCCAGGAAATCCTGCGCTACGAAGAACTGCTCCGCCTGGCCGGGGTGGCCGCGTCGGTGGGTATTAGGAAGGTCCGGGTCACCGGCGGCGAGCCCCTGGTGCGCCGGGGGGCCCTTTCGTTCATCCGCCGCCTCCACCAGGTCCCCGGGATCGAGGAAGTCTGCCTCACCACCAACGGCGTGCGCCTGCGGGAACTGGCCCCTGACCTCCTGGCCACCGGCTTGCGCCATCTCAACCTCAGCCTCGACACCCTGCGGCCGGACCGTTACCGGGAGATCACCGGCGCCGACCTTTTCGGCGAAGTCATGGCTGGCCTCGAGGCAGCCGCAACCCTGGGTTTCAACCCCATCAAGATCAACTGCGTGGTCCTGAAAGGCTTAAACGACGACGAACTTGTTGATTTCGCCCGCCTGACCCGGGACAATCCCTTTCAGGTGCGCTTTATCGAGTTCATGCCCACGGTGGACGAGGCGCACTGGCGCCGCCACTTCCTGCCCGTGGCCGAGATCCGCCGGCGGCTGGCGGAGCTGGGCCCCCTGAACGCCATCACCTCCGCGGCCACCGCCGGCCCCGCCCGGACCTTCAGGGTCCCCGGGTTCCGGGGAGAGCTGGGCTTCATCAGCTCCGTCAGCGACCACCACTGCCCCACCTGCAACCGCCTGCGCCTGACCGCGGCCGGGGGGCTGCGGCCGTGTCTCTTTGCCTCTCCGGAGCTGGATATCAAGGGGCCGCTGCGTCAGGGCGCCACCGACGCCGCTCTTGGCCAGCTCTTCCGGGAAGCCATCCGCTTGAAGGACTGCGTTTCCCCCGCCCCGACCCTGGCCGCTCCCTGGCTGCCCCGATCCATGGTCAGCATCGGCGGCTGACCCCGGTCGTAGGGGCGGACCCGGGTGTCCGCCCTGAATTAAGGACGCACCCCCGGGGGTGCCTCCACAACTCCGGATTTTTTGGATTGCGATGAGAGAGCCCTGCGCAAAGCATCCTGTCATCCTGAGCGGAGTGTGGGGTCTCCTTTTTTCTCGTATTGATGCGATTCTTCGCTGGCTCCACACCCTCAGAATACAGGTTAGGGGGCTTTAGCAGGGGGCTCGACTCGGTACTAAAACATTTTTTCCTCGGCTCGGACCCCAAAATACTTAACGTTTTCCCTGTGATACTGGTATAAGAATATATAAGGAAAACCTCTATCATTTGCCGAACGTTCTTTCCCCTTACCCCCTCTCCCGCAGCGGGGGGAAAGATTAGGGTGAGGGGGGATAAGAAACAACTTCTGGCAACGAGTATAACTACTTGGGAGCCCTCGCCATGAAACTGAGTATCGTCATTCCGATCTACAACGAGAGAGATACCCTGGAGGAGATCTTTCGCCTGGTCCAGGCGACGCCCTACGACAAAGAGATCATTGCGGTGGACGACGCCTCCACGGATGGCTCCCAAGCCATCCTGGCCCGGCTGGTCGACCAGTATGACAACGTCAGGGCCTTTTACCACCAGCGCAACCAGGGGAAAGGCGCGGCCTTGCGCACCGGTTTCGCCCAGGTGACCGGGGACGTGGTCATCATCCAGGACGCCGATCTGGAGTACCGCCCCGTCGATTACCCCTCTTTGCTGGAGCCCATCGAAGCCGACGTGGCCGACGTGGTGTACGGCAGCCGGATGGTGGGCGGCCGGCCCCACCGGGTCCTGTTCTTCTGGCACTACATGGGCAACCGGGCCGTGACCACCCTGTCCAACATGTTCACCAACCTGAATCTGTCCGACATGGAGGTGGGGTACAAGGTATTCAGAGCCGAGGTCCTCAAAGGGATCAAGATCGAGTCCGACCGTTTCGGGGTGGAGCCCGAGCTCACCGCCAAGATCGCCAAAAAGCGCTGGCGCATCTACGAGGTGCCCATCCAATACCACGGCCGGGACTACGCCGCCGGCAAAAAGATCACCTGGCGGGACGGCATCGCCGCCATCTATCACATCATCCGCTTTAAATTCGCGGATTGAGCCGGAGCCGCGGTTTAGGCAACCAGTAACCGGCCCTAAAACTGGGGGGGCCTCAAGCCATGGCAAAACCCCTCAAGCCGAAGCGGTGTCATTCTGAGCCCAGCGAAGAATCTCCCATTTTTTCGCTCTTATCCTTTGCCGTTTTTCCCTCAAAATAGAAAGCAATAGGGGAAATTATGCAGGGTATGAGCATTAATCAGGAGATATTATGACCAGAAACCTATTAACCGAATTAGTGATTCGCCTTTTGGCCATATGGTTTTTTATTAAATTAATTGCCACATTATTACCAACATTAATTTATTATAAAAATGATACTAAATCGTTTTTGGTTAATTTAGCCTTATTTATAGCGTTATTTTGCATTACGATTATATTTATATTCTTTGCCGAGCGCATCTCAAATCTAATCTGGTTTAACAGCAGAACAACAGACGATAAAATAGACGATAGTGTTAAAGATAATATATTAGTCCCGTTAATATCAATTGTTGGTTTATACTTTATCATAGATTCCTTAGCATTTATTATTCATAGTTTAGCTGACGTCTTCGTGATATTGCCGAGAATTTCCGTCGAAAAAGGTCCATATTTGTACCCCATCAGTAGAATACTATATCAATGTTTATTTTTGATATTTGGAATATTACTATTTAGTTTTCCGGAAAAATTAATTACTGTCAGAGATGACCTTAAGAAGACCCTTGAGAAGGTCTTTAAAAGGGAAAAAATAGATTATAAAAATATCGAAGACGAATAAATATTGAAATAATATATTAGCGGCATTGGTCTATCTTTCCACCTTTACCCCAAACATATGTTAAGGAATTGGCGATTCTTCCTGACCCGGGCGCTCCTGGTGCTCTGGGGCCTCCAGATCATCTGGCTCATCTGGCACTTCGCGCCGGAGGCGGGTGACCTGGCCCGGCGCCTCGCCCACCGGGACGTGGGCGCCGCCATCCGCCAGGAGGACCCGCTCTACCGCTGGACCACCGCCTTAAAGGCCGTCATCCCCGAGTCCGCCGCCTACGTCTTCCTGGATGATTACGCCGCCGGCAAAGAAATCCAGGTCCGCTACGAACTGGCTCCCCGGCGCCACATCCTCCTGTCCCCGGAACTTCCCGCCAGCTTCCTCTTTTATGCCCTGCACCAGGAGCACGCCGATTTTCTCCTCATCCGGGAGTCCCCAACGCCCCTGGGGCCCGGGGCCCAGGCCGCCCTCCACTCCCCCGCCTTTCACCCGGTGAACCTCCCGGGGCCGGGCCTGGTCTTCCGGGTGGATGCCGGCCGCCTGGGGTGGGGGTTTTATGATTGAGTCGGGGGTCACTGTGCTGCGTCTGCTGCCTGGGGCTGGGCGCGATCTTCTTCCTGGGTTATGCGTGGCTCACCCTCCTGGTCCCCCGGCCCCGGGATTTCACCTGCTTTGAACGCGCCGCCTTCAGCTTCGTTGTCGGGGTCCTGGCCCTCACCTTTTGGATGCTGGCCCTGACCTGGTGGGGGGCCCCCTTCAGCCTGGGACAGATTTTAGGCCCGCCCCTGGCCCTGGCCGCCGCCCTGCTCCTGGCCCCCCGGGGCCGCCGGGCCGTTCGGGAGGAGGTGCGGGCCCTCCGGGTTCGCCCCCGGGTTGCCCTTCAGGGCTGGGATTGGCTCTTCCTGGGGCTCTTGGCGCTGGTCTTTCTCTATGCTCTGCCCCGGGCGGCCCTCTACCCCATGTGGGCCTGGGATGCCGTGGCCACCTGGGGCTGCAAGGCCAGGGTCTTCTATGTCAGCCGCGGCCTGGATCTGACCTGCATTGAGGCCCACAACTATTACCCCAACCTCGTCCCCCTGCTCCTGAGCTACCTTTACTTCGCCCTGGGCCAGGTGAACGATTCCCTGGCCAAGGTCATTTTTCCCCTCTGGGGGGCGCTGCTCTTGGGCCTGCTCTACTCCCTGGCAGGCCGGTTGGGCCTGAGCCGCCGCCGGGCCCTGGGTCTCACCGCCTTCCTGGCCTTGAACGGCACCGTCTTTATTGTCCACCTCTATATCGCTTACGCCGATCTGCCCCTGGCCTTCTTTACCCTGGCGGGTGCGGGCCTCCTCTACCTCTGGCTGGCGGACGCCGCCCCCCGGGGCAGCCTGACCCTCGCGGCCTGCTGCCTGGCGGGTATGGCCTGGTGCAAATACGAAGGCCCTCCCCTGGCCGCCACCCTGCTCCTGGCCGCAAGCCTGACCCTGGCCTGGCTGCGCCCGGCCCACTGGCTCCGCCGCCTGGGACAGTTGTCCGTCCCCCTGGCCGGGCTGATCCTGGGCTACCTCCCCTGGCGCCTCTTCATCGTCCAGCAAAAGATAGAAATCGGCGCCGACCACATCCAGGGCTTTTATCCCCATCAGATGGTGCAGGGCATCTACTACCTCCTCGCCGGGCTGGTGGAACCCTTTTACTTCGGCTTCCTCTGGCCGGCCCTGGCCCTGGCCCTCATCCTGGCCGGCAAGCGCCTCTGGCGCTCCCCCATGCTCTTCCTGGCCCTCTTTGTCGGGGGCAACCTTCTCGCCATCATCCTGGCCTACGCCGTCGCTCCCACCGGTGTGGCCGAGTTCCCCGCCTACGTCCGGGCCACCCTGGACCGCCTGCTCCTCCACCTCACCCCCACCGCCGCCCTCCTCCTGGCCCTCGGCCTCAAGGACCTACTCCCCACGATAGAATCCCCCCAACGCTGTAGGGGCGGACCCGCGTGTCCGCCCTAAACCGTTATAAGAGGCCTCCAGAGGAGATGGGTGAATTCATATCTAATTTTATTTAGACAAAAGTGGCCCATTTTGTCCAATTTACCCTCCTTTCCCTGCCCCTTCCCCCTAAATTTTCCCTGATAACCTTCAGGTCATGCCCATAAAATTGGACAAAATCAATTAATGTCCAATTTATTCAGAGTATCACCATGTCTCAAAGTCGCGCCCTGCTATCGCACAAGGCCTTGGTACCCCGGGCTTTCTTCATCGTCCCCTACCTCACCCCCGAGGCACAAGCACGCAACTTTGCCCTTTTTACCTCTCTATGGACTTGTCATGTGGGGAATAGTGTGGGGAATGAATCTTTAGATAAAAGAAAAGGGGCCAGCTTTTTGGGCTAACCCCTTGAAATTCATTTGGTGGGCGATGGGCGACTCGAACGCCCGGCCTTTGGTTCCGGAGACCAACGCTCTATCCACCTGAGCTAATCGCCCACAAAAAAATCATATCAAATTCAGGCACTCTGTCAAGGCGGATCCAGCCGGTGCCTGGGTGGGTCAGGGCCTGCGGGGTAAGGGTGCCAGGTCCCGTGGGATGGGCGTGGCGAGTTGAAGGCCATCCGGGCCGGGTGCAGGGGGAAGTGGACTTGACCTGACCGGCGCCAATCGTACATCTTCTGGGGGGTCGCTACCAGGGGCAGTCAATCCCATAATTTGATGGCCACAAAAGGTCCCCGGTTCACCGGGGGGGTCTCCCCCTGGGCCACCCACAAGACCCGGTCGGCGGGCTCAAAGACGGTGCAGACCGCGGTGCCGGCATTGGCGATGGCGGGGTCGGCGAGGATTTTTTGCAGGTCGATGGGACCCAGGCAACGGCCTGAGGCCAACTCCTGGAGCCGGTGGTTCCGGGCCTGGCTGTAGGCCTCGGTGAAATGATAAGCGGAGAGCGCCGAATAGGGGGGACGGGGGGGAAAGCGCCCCTTCAGTCCCAGCATGGCCGGGCTTTGATAGTGGTTGGTGGTGGTGACTAACCCCCGGTGGGGATGGCGCACCGCCCCATGCCGGGCCGATATCTCCAACACCAGGGCTTCCCGGGGACCGCAGAGCATGAGATTGTTGCCGATGGTGCCGGGCGCCTTGAGGACACGCTCGGCCACCGCGGCCACCGTGTCCCCGTCTTCCAGGGCCTGCCTGAAGCGCAGGGCCGCCGGGGTCCCCTTGAGGCTGCGGTCCCGGCTCATGGACGAGAGCTGGGCCAGGGCCACCCCGGAGGCGTTGATGCCGGTGCATACCCCCACATATCCCGGCCAGGCCAGGGAGGCCAGGCGCTGACCCCGATGCGGGGAAATAAGAAACAGGGTCTGGAGCTGCAACAGGGGCTCGGTGAACACCGGATAATCCAGGTTACGCCCCATCAGATAGGCCCCCTGGGCGGTGTGGCGGTCTCCCACCGCCAGGGCCGAGCACCGGGGGCTGTTATTGGCCAGGTCGTCCGCCCCATTCACGAGGAGGATGCTCCCCAGGCTTACCTCGGCCCCGGCGGCCAGGGCGGCCATCTCCTGCTGCAAGTGGGGCGGGATGTAGGGCCAAAACCCCCTGGCCAACCATTGCAGGAGGCCATAGAGGGGCAGAGCCCCGGCATACAGGCTGATCCGGGCCAGATAGGTGAGGATCGCCCGGCGCAGTAGACGGATGTCACCTCCCAGGGTTTGTCCATGGCGGCGTCCCCGCTCCTGAGGGTCGCCCCAGATTTCCAGCGTGCGCAACATCTTGGGCCATCCTCCCTGTGCCTGACCCGGAAAGAGCCCCCGGCTCCACCGATAACCAGGCAGATTGAGGGTTTACGGCTGGGAGCGATCGGAACGGCCGCCCCCTTGCCTCCCGGGAAATCTCATCCCCGTTACCCGGTAAATCCAACCGACTTAGCAGGTTACTTATTGCAACTATGTTTATGAAAAAAAATTGCATTACTGGCCAGGGTAGCCAGTTTTTTCAATGCATCGTTCCCAGGTTAGGGGAGATACACCAGCTGGATCAGTGTCTGGGCCAGGCTGTATAACGCCCCTCTCGCAGAGCTAAGGGGGGTAACCCCATGGCCATTTGATCCCATGAGCGCATTGGCGGCGGCGCCAATGCCCCAGGCCACCATGGCCTTCACCAACCCGCCGCAGGCCCGGCAGCAAGACTGAAATTCCGAAAAAATTACTCTGAGGGGCTTTCCTCCAGGGCTGCCGGCAAGCGCCCGTAAATCCCAGCTTCACCCCAGGGGACGATTGAGATATTTTAAAATATTTTAAGCCGGGCTCCAACCGGTTTTCCGGCTGGGAAACCGGCCACCCTTAGCCAGCCTGTCCAGAGCGGTTATCCGTCGCCGCCCAGTTTAACCACCAGCCCGCGGCATACCCCCAGATGGCATTGTAGAACACTACCATCAGGGGAGTGAGGGAGCCCAATTGCAGCCCCATCGCGCCTTTATGGACGTGGGGAAAAACCACGAAAAGTTGCACCAGGGTGGGGCCGAGGCTGAAGAGGAGCCCCCGGGCCGGAAACGACCACCGGCCCATGGGGAGCAGGAACAGCAGGCCCCAGAGGCCGCCCCACACCAGCCGGGGATAGAGAAAAGCCGGGGTCAGCGCCGGGGCGATGTGGACCCCCAGGGCCGAGGCGATCCCGAGCCATCCGCAGAGCCACACTGCCAGGCTGTTCCACAGGGCCCCCCAGCATCCGGCCACGAAAACCAGGGAGAGGTTCCTCATCATCAGGTTCATAACATTCTCCTTCGGCAATTTATGGCCGGTGAGCGGTTAACGGGCTTCTGCTTCCCGCCGGGCCCGGTCATTTGAGGCTCCTGATAAACTTTTTCCGGTCCCGGCCCCGCCGGCCATAGGCATAGATCAAATGCTGGACCTGGGGCCGCTCACCGCCGGCGTGAAAGGAGAAGGCCTTTTCTTCAATGCTGCGGTCGGCCACGGTCATCCGTTCGTGCTGCCTGAGGTGCTCGATCCAGGTCTCGACGATAAAGGTTTCCAGGAAGCGCCCCGGGTTGGCCGTATCCTGAAACAAGCCCCACCGGATGGCGCCGTCCCGCCGCCGGATGACGCCTAAGGCCCGCATGGCCTGGGCAAACTGGCCTGACTGCGGCGGGTCAACCAGGTACTCCATGGTTATCAACACCGGACCCTGCTCCGGCCGGGGCTCGAGAATCAGGTGGGGTTCGGGCCAGTGGAGCGACGGGGTCAGGTCCGATTCATCGTTCAGGTTAACCCGGTAGCGGATGGCCGCCAGGAGTCCCAGGCCCAGGCCCCCGGCGGACCAGAGCAGGGCCGCCTTCAGGCTCTGATGCGTGGCGACCGTCCCCCAGATGGCGCTGCCGGCGCTGAAACCCCCGGCAAAAACGAGCATATACACCGCCAGGACCCGGGCCCGGACCCAGGCAGGGACCGCAATCTGGATGGCCACATTGAACAGGGAGACCACCACCAGCCAGGCGGCCCCACTGAGAACCATGGCCGCCACCAGGGCCGCCATGTGGGGCACCAGGGCCGTAACCGCAATCATGGCGGCGGCAATCAGGGTCACACCGGCCAACAGGACCTCGACGGGAAGATGCCGCTGCATCCGGGGCAAAAGCCCGGCCCCGGCCACCGCCCCGGCGCCGAAGCATCCCAGCAGGATGCCGTAGTCGGCGGAGCTGCCGCCCATTTCGTAGCGCACCACCAGGGGGAGAAGGGCCCAGAGGGAGCTGCTGAATAAGATAAAAATGCCGGTCCGCCACAGGATGGCTTGCAACCCCCGGGAATGACGCACGTAACGCAGGCCGGTGTGAATGGCGGCGACCATGCGCTCGGCCGGCAGGGCGGCGTCGGTAACCGGCCGCTGCCAGCGGTACAGGACGATCATCACCCCCAGGAAAGAAACTGCATTCAGCAGAAAGGTGGCCCCGGCCCCCGCCCCGGCCACGATGGCGCCGCCCAGGGCCGGACCTACGGCCCGGGACAGGTTAAATCCGGCGCTGTTCAGGGAAATGGCCTGGGTCAGCTCCCGGCGCGGCACCAGTTCGGGGACGATCGCCTGCCAGGCGGGCGCATTCATGGCCGCACCCAGGCCCAGCAAAAAGGTGAAACTCAACAGTACCCAGGGTGAGGCGCCCCCCAGGAGAGTCAGGGCAGCCAGGAGCCCTGCCGCCACCATCATCCAGGCCTGGGTAGCCAGCAAGAGCCGGCGGCGGTCGATGATGTCGGCCAAAGCCCCGGCCGGCAGCGACAACAGGAACATGGGGAAAATGCCGGCGGCTTGCACCAGGGCCACCATCGCCGGAGAGGTGGACAGCGACGTCATGAGCCAGGCGGCCCCCACGCTTTGCATAAAGGTGCCCATATTCGAAACCAGGGTGGCCAGCCACAAGGCCCGGAATACCGGATGCTGCAAGGGACTCCAGGACGAGGTGGCCGCAGGGGGCGGTTTCAAGGCATGGTCGGCGCAGTTTTTAGCCATTGATGAAGAATAGAAAAACCCGGGGCTACCGGTCACGGTCAACCGCTAAATGGTATTTTACTTAAATATAACCATCGATTGGGGCTTGTCATGCCGGCAAGCTCTTTGACGGACCCCGGAGGTAAAAAAATCGGTGAACCGTAACCGGTTCGACCGGCCTCAGCGCGACCAGGTCTTATATCAGTTTGCAGACAAACGGTAATTTTTCTGTAGGGGTTAACCGCGAAAATGTGGTTGGAAAAACCGTGGCGGTGGGGCGGGGGGCCCCGAAATGAGCAGACCCCCTGCGGTTAGCGTCGTATTCGGTTAGCCCAGGATGGCCTTCAGGTCCGCATCCGGGGTGGTGATGGGTTTGAGGTCGAAGTTTTTCACCAGCACGTCCAGGACGTTGGGGGTGATGAAGGCGGGCAGGCTCGGTCCCAGGCGGATGTCCTTGATGCCCAGGTAGAGGAGCGTCAGCAGGATGGCCACGGCCTTCTGTTCGTACCAGGAACAGATGATGGACAGGGGCAGGTCGTTGACCCCCACGCCGAAGGCGTTGGCCAGGGCCACCGCGATTTGCACCGCGGAGTAGGCATCGTTGCACTGGCCCACGTCCAGGAGCCGGGGGATGCCGCCGATATCGCCCAGGTCCTTGTCGAAGAACCGGAACTTGCCGCAGGCCAGGGTCATGACCACGCAGTCCTTGGGCACTTTCTCCACGAACTCGGTGTAGTAGTTGCGGGTGGGCTTGGCCCCGTCGCAGCCGCCCACCAGGAAGAAGTGGCGGATGTCCTTGTTCTTGACGGCATCGATGACCTGTCCCGCGACGCCCAGAACGGCATTCCGGCCAAAGCCGACCATGACCGACTTGCCGTTGCTGTCTTCGCTAAAACCCGGCATGGCCAGGGCTTTGTCGATCACCGGCTTAAAGTTGAGGTCCGGAATGTGGGTGATGCCCGGCCAGCCCACGAGGCCCCGGGTGAACAGGTTGGGGGCGTAGATTTCCGCGGGCCGCTGGATGCAGTTGGTGGTCATGACGATGGCCCCGGGGAACTGGGCGAACTCTTTGGCCTGATTCTGCCAGGCGGTGCCGAAGTGGCCATAGAAATGGGGGTACTTTTTGAGGCCGGGGTAGCCGTGCGTGGGGAGCATCTCGCCGTGGGTATAGACGGTGATCCCTTTGCCTTCGGTCTGCTTCAGGATCTCCTCCAGGTCCAGGAGATCGTGCCCGGAAACCAGGATGGCCTTGCCTTTCTTGTGCCCCAGGGGCACCTTGGTGGGCACCGGGTGGCCGTACCGGCCGGTGTTGCCCGCGTCCAGCAGTTCCATGGCTCTGAGGTTGATCTCGCCGCATTTGAGCACCAGAGGCAGAAGGTCGTTCAGCCCCAGGTCTTTAGCCGCGATAGCCGCCAGGCCCTCGTGGATGAAGGCATAGACCTTGTCGTCTTCCTGCCCCAAAATCCGGGCGTGGTCGGCATAGGCGCAGACGCCCTTGATGCCGAACAACAGGGTGTGCTTCAGGGCCATGATATCGGCGTCCGCGGCGGGATAGGATTTGAGGCCCACCGCTTCGGCCTGCTTGACCAGTCCCTCTTGGCTGGCTTCGGGCTTAAACGCGGCCGGACCCGCGCCGAAATCCACCTTGCCCCCTTTGGCCATGACTTCGGCCTTAAGGCCATTCCGCAAAAATACACTTTGATTGATAAGCCTGACGAGCCTCTGGGGATCGAAATCAACGTTGGTCAGGGTCGAAAACGCCGCTTCGCAGGTAAAGGCGTTGATATCCCGGTCGCTGACGCCGACTTTGCGGCCTTCCACGGCCACCTGGGACAACCCCTGGAGACTATAAATCAATAAATCCTGCAGGGCCGCCACTTCGGCATTCTTGCCGCAGACGCCCAGAACCGTACATCCTTCACCTTTGGCCGCTTGTTCGCACTGATAACAAAACATGGATAACCTCCTGAATTCTGTATTTCTAAAACCCTGTGGTTGAGCTTGCCAAAACCCTTATGACTCTTAATCTAATTCCGGCCGGGACGGGCCGCCTTGACTTAAGACAAAAATTGCCGAAATTTTCCAGGATGCGGATATGTTCATTTCTGTGGCGATGTTTCCGGGACCCCGGGGACGGACTGACGCACTGCAGGATATGAGGCAACCTCCTTCAAACTGATTCACAAAATTGTTAACTCTAAAAATAGGCATCTATTTTAAGAAGTCATCCTCTGGGAAGATTTTTTTCTAAGGCAGTTGATGCTCAAATGGTGATTTCCAGGAATTCCCCTCAACTGTCATTTTAAGGGCGCGGGCGACAAGAATCTCATAAGTATCAGAAAAGCCGAGATCCGGCGCGTCGCTGAGGATGACCATGTGGTTTTCAGAGAGGCCTACTAAGTCGGAGATCAGCCGGGTTTTAAGCGCAGATTGGCATTAAACAGGAAGTGCGCTGGGCGGAACCGGGTTGCCGCGCCGGTGCGGCCCGAAAACCTTATTCCAGGAATTCTTTCAGGGCCAGGAGTTCGTTCCGGATGGTCTTCAGCAGGGTCAATACCTGGTTGTCCAGGTGGGCGGGGTGCTGGGGCCGGGGCGGCAGGCGATGCTGCTCGGGCTTATGGTTCATCTGGCGGCGCATGGCCGCCAGGCTCAGTTTTTCTTCTTCCCGGAGGCGCTTGATCTCGAAGATGAGCTGAATATCGGCGGGGCGGTAGAGGCGGTGCCGGGAGCCGCGGCGGGTGGGTTTCAGGAGCTTGCCCTGGGTTTCCCAGTACCTGAGCACATGGGTTTTGACCCCGGTGATGCGGCTCACCTCACCGATGGTATAAAAGGCTTTGGTGGGGACATCCTCTTCCACAGTGGTCAGTGGCCAGTGGTTAGTGGTCAGAAAAAGATTTAAGCCTAATGGCGGGAGGCGCTTCACTTTCCCGCCCTACGGAATCTTAACGCAGTTCCGCCCCCAGATCTCTTTCCAGGGCCGTAACCAGGGCCTGATGATGGGCGTTCACCAGATCGTCCGTCAGGGTCCGCTCCGGGTCGCGATAAGACAGGCGGAAGGCCAGGCTCCGCTTGCCCGCCGGCACCGGGTCGCCGGAGTAGACGTCAAAGAGGCGGGCTTCCACCAACCAGGGACGGCCATACTGGTAAAGGGCCTCCTCCACCCGGGCCGCGGGGAGGCTCGAAGGCAACACCAGGGCGATGTCCCGGTAAACCGCCGGGTAGCGGGGCAAGGACGTGAACCGTGGCGGGATGGAACTCTGGCACAGGGCGGCGAAATTGAGATTGAACCCGAAGATGGCCCCTTCCAGGTCCAGCTTCTCGCCGATGTCCGGCCGGAGCTCCCCCAGGACCCCCAGTTCCCGGCCCCCGGAAAAGACCCGGGCCCCATAGCCCAGGTAATCGGGCAGGCCATCGGGAGTAAAAGTCACCTCGGGGATCAGCAGGTCCTCCAACAGGGTCTCCACCATCCCCTTGAGGTCAAAGAAATTGACCGGGTCCCGGGTGGTATTCCAGGCCGCTTCTTCCCGGGAGCCGTACATCAGCCCGGTGAGCCAGTGTTCCTCCTGGGGCAGGTCTTCCCCGGCCCGGGGGGCAAAGACCTTGGAGATCTCGAACAGGCGCACCTCCAGGTTCTGCTGCAAGGTGTTCCGGCGCAGGGTGTCCAGCAACCCGGGCCAGAGCGAGGTGCGCATCATGGCCTGCTCTTCGCTCAAGGGGTTGGCCAGGCGCAGCGCCGCCGCCGGCTCGGATGGCGCTCAGCAGGCTCCCCAGGCGGTCCGGCTGGAAGGAATAGGTGATCACCTCGAAGAAACCCAGGCCCTCGAGCCGTTGCCGGGCCGCCGCCAACAGGCGCACCTCGGGGCCGGGCCGGGGCGTGGCCACCACCCCCCGGGGCAGGGTCACCGGGATGGCGTCAAATCCGGCCAGGCGGGCGACCTCCTCGATGAGGTCAATCTCCCGCTCCAGGTCGCCCCGGAAGGGGGGCACCTGCAACACCAGGTTTTCTTCATCCACGGCCAGGGCGGGCAGATGGAGACGCCGCAGCAGGTGCAGCATCTGCTCCTGGCTGAGGTCGGTGCCCAGCATCTGGTTGGTCCGGGAAACCCGCAGGTTCAGCCGGGGGTGCTGGATGGGCGCCGGATACTCATCCAGGCGCTTGGCCGCCACGACGCCGGCCCCCACCTGGCACATAAGCTGGGTGGCCCGCTCCAGGGCATGGATCACCCCGTCCGGGTCCACCCCCCGCTCGAACCGGTAGGAGGCCTCGGTGCTGAGCCCCAGGCGCTTCCCGGTCCGGCGGATGGTGCGGGGATTGAAATAGGCGCTCTCCAGCAACACCCGGGTGGTGGACCCGGTGACCTCCGAATCGAGCCCCCCCATGACCCCGGCCAGGGCCACGGGTCCCTCGGCATCGCAAATCAGCAGGGTCTCGGGATCAAGGTCCCGCTCGACTCCGTCCAGGGTGGTGAAAGTGCGCTCGCCGCTCTTGGGCAGGCGCACCACAATTTCACCGCCCCGGAGGCGCTCGAAGTCGAAGGCGTGGAGGGGCTGGCCGAACTCCAGCAGCACGTAGTTGGTGACATCCACCAGGTTGTTGATGGCCCTTAAGCCTGCCAGCTGGAGGCGGCGGCGCATCCAGAAGGGCGAGGGCCCCACGGTCAGCCCGGACATGAGGCGGGCGGCATAACGGGGGCAGTGGATGGGGTCCAGGATGGTCACCCGGGCCTGGAGCCCGGCCGCTGCGGCCGCCGCCACGTTGACCTCGGGATGGCGCAGGGGCGCATCCAACAACGCCGCCACTTCCCGGGCCAGACCCAGGACACTCAGGCAGTCGGCGCGGTTGGCGGTAATGGCGACTTCCAGGACCACGTCCGCCAGACCCAGGGCTTCGGCAAAGTCCCGGCCCACGGCCAGATCCTGGGAAATCTCCATCAGACCCACATGATCGGCCGACAATCCCAGCTCATCTTCCGCCAGGAGCATGCCTTCCGAGAGGACGCCCCGGAGCTTGGCGGGCTTGAGCTTGTGGCCGCCGGCCAGGATGGCCCCGGGAGGCGCAAAGGGGTAAAGCACCCCGGCCGCCACGTTGGGGGCGCCGCACACCACCCGGTAGGTCTGGCTGCCGGTGGTCACTTCCGCCACCTGCAGCCGGTCCGCCTGGGGGTGGCGTTCCACGCTCAAGACCTTGCCCACCACCACCCCGGAAAAATCCCGGCGTCACTTTCTCCACAGCCTCGACTTCCAGGCCGGCCATGGTCAGGCGATCTGCCAGGGCCTGGGCCTCGACGGTGAGGTCCACAAAATCAGCCAACCAGTTGAGAGACAATCGCATAATGGCTTAATTTAACCCCCCGAGCGGCAAAACTCAAGAACCTTGATCCCACCAAATCTGTGGGAGTCAGGGAGAGGAGTCCCAGACCAGGAAAATTTTCCCAGGGCGCCGATGTTGGCGGCGGTTGCCTGGCATCACCTCAACCGGACGCCACCAAATGAAAAGGGACCGCTTCCGGTCCCTTTCGAACCTCTTCCCGTCACCCGGACTTTAGGGCCGACGCGGCCCCGCCGCCTGGTTGACGAGCCGATGCATCCTTCCGGGTTAAGGGCTTTTACGCCGTGGCTTTTTTGCGCCGGAAGCCCCGTTCCCCCAGGCCTTTTTCTTTGGCCAGCTTACGCCGCTGTTCGGAGTATTCTTTGCATACCAGGGGATACTTTTTGGGGTCAAGGCTGTACCGGCGGAAATACTCGGCCGGGGCCAGTTGATGGGATTTGCGCAGATGCGCCTTGAGCGTCCGCATCTTCTTGCCGCATTCCAGGCAGACGACATACTTCTCTTTGACAATTTCATCCAGCGGAATCGAAGGTTTCTTTAAGACTTCCGCCTCCGGTCCCGGTTCGGCAACCCCGCTGGCGGCCTCCAGCAGGGCCTCGGCGGTTTCAATAGTGGTTAAAACATTAAAGATGCCCTTAATCTCATCTACTAATTCTTTAGGGGTGAGTTCGCTCATCGACGCGTGGGAAATTACAATCTGGGCCGTTAATTTGAGTGCCTCAGTCGCCATAACCGTCATTCCTCTCCAAATCGATTTTATTATTGCGTCTGGATTAATTTTAATGCAACCTTAAGAAGGGTTATATGTAGGTATCATTTATCTTGTCAAGATAATTTTTGTCTAACGTAACTTTTTTATATACCCTGAAGTTTTCTCATTAATGAGTTGAGTGCAAGATGGAATAGGACAACTCAGGTTTTAGTTCCCTGGGCCGTCTTTTGTAATGCGACGGGGTCAACGATGGTGATCTTACCCTTATCCATTTCTATTAAGCCCAAACTCTTAAATCGGGATAAAGTTCGGGACAATGTTTCGCTGATAGTACCCAGATAAGCGGCCAGCTGCGTTTTGGTGGTGGGCAATTCGCAGTGCAGTCCGGCCGCGATTTTCCCATGCGTATGTTCGCATCTCTCCAATATATACCGGGCCAGCCGGGCTGATACTTCCTTCAAAGAGACGTCCTCCAGTTGTTTGGTCAGGTGAAGCATCAAGCGACTCGAGGTGGCCAGCATGTTCCGGGCCAGGGCCGGGGAGGCGGCCAGATGCTGCAAAAATGGCCCCTTGGGAAAGAATAAGGTGTGGCTGTCCTCCAGGCTTATGGCCGTGACCGGGTAGGGAATTTCTCCGAACACCGCAGCCTCGGCGAAGGTCTCTCCCGGCCCCACCAGGCGAATAATATACTCTTTGCCCTCCGGGGAACTTTTTATCAGTTTTACCTGGCCGGTGATGAGCAGATAAAACCCCTGGGCCTCTTTCCCCTCCCAAAAAATGGTGGCTTGCCGGGGGAAGGTTTTCTTTACCGCCATGCGGGCCAAAATCTCCAGGTCCGCCTCGGCGATTCCGGAAAACAGATAAATGCGCCGTAAGATTTGCTGTTTGACACCCGTGTCTTCCCTAACGGTGCGGTCCATTACTGGCCCCCAGTGAGGCGGAAGTGAGCATGCTCCCGTGTCGCAGTGCATAAATCGTCGTGTATAAGACGCGCCGCATGCGCCATCCTGTGTGGTTAGTCCAGGTCAAGTTCATTGCACTACAGGCCACCGGATTAAGGCGGGGATGGCAACCCTATCCGAATTTCTTAACCGCCCCATTTTAGGCCGAAACCAACTTTCTGACAATGAGATTCTTGCTAAACGTGACGCGGCCGGGAGTTCAGGCCCCAGGGGCCGACGCCTCCGGATTCGTCCTCCGGTTCTTTGCAGTTGACGGGACAACGGTGCCTTTGGTAGATTGCTAGCCGACAACCGCTCAGGGAAACGTGTCCGCCCTGGTGGCATCCCAGAAGGCCAGAACCGGAAGGAGTGACCCATGATCCGACCCAAATTGGACCGTGGCCATCCTGTTGATGAGCCTCGGCCTGACCTGGGGCTGCGGCTCCCAGGAGGCCAAAGAAATTCGCGTCGGCGTCAACGCCGAACTGACCGGGAGCAAGCCCACGGTGGGGGATTCGTGCCAGAAGGCCGCGGAACTCCTGGTGGCCCAGGTGAACCAGGCCGGCGGTCTCAAGGTGGGCGACCGGAAGTATCCCATCAAGCTGTTTATCGAGGATAACGAAGACAAGGCCGAATCCGCCGCCGCGGCGGCCCAGAAGCTCATCAGCCAGAACAACGTCCTGGCGATTATCGGTCCCAATGCCTCGGGCAATGCCATCCCCGCCGCCCGGATCTGCGAGGATGCCGGCGTGATCATGATCACCCCCTGGTCCACCAACCCCAAGACCACGGAGGGAAAGAAATTTGTCTTCCGGGCCTGCTTCATCGACGATTTCCAGGGCCAGGTGATGGCCAAGTTCGCCCGGGAAAACCTCAAGGCCCAGACCGCCGCGGTGCTCTATGACGTGGCCTCGGAGTACAACAAAGGCATTGCCGAGTATTTCCAGAAATTCTTCGAGGCGGCCGGCGGCAAGGTGGTAGCCTTTCAATCCTACACCAAGGACGACAAGGATTTTTCTTCCCAGCTCACTATCATCAAGGCGGCCAACCCCGGGGTGCTGTTTCTGCCCAATTATTACAACGAAGTCCCCCTCCAGGTGCAGCAGGCCCGGCGGCTGGGAATCACCTGCCCCATTATCGGCTCCGACTCCTGGGGCAGCGCCGAGCTCCTGAAACTGGGCGGGGCCGACCTGGAGGGCTGTTATTTCAGCACCCACTATGCCCCCGACATCGCCACCCCCACCGCCCAGAAATTCATCAAGGACTATGAAGCCAAATACGGCAAGAAGCCGGACGATGTCGCCGCCCTCACCTATGACGCCTGCAACCTCTTGTCCGCCGCCATTACCCAGGCCGGCTCCCTGGACCGCAAAAAGGTGCGGGACGCCCTGGCCTCGATCAAGGAATTCCATGGCGTCACCGGCCAGATGAAGTTCCAGGGGACCGGGGACCCCGTCAAGAGTGCGGTCATCATCCAGATTAAAAATGGCAAATTCACTTACTTCTCCGAGGTGCAGCCTTAGAAGCCGGGCGGCCGGAGACGGCCGCTCGTCCAATTGACTTTACCGGCGGGGCGGGCCTCCGGGCCCGCCCTCCAGCGTTGGTGAAAACCCATGTTCCAGCTCCTGGCCCAAAATGTCCTGAACGCCCTGCAACTGGGGAGCGTCTACGCCCTCATCGCCCTGGGCTACACCATGGTTTACGGCATCCTCACCATGATCAATTTCGCCCACGGCGACATCTTCATGGTGGGGACCTACCTCAGTCTGGCCGGGGCCGCCTTCCTGCTGGGCCTGCCGTTTCATCTGCCCATGGTGGTGGTCTTTCTCGGGGCCCTGACCTTCAGCATGCTGCTGACCGCGGTGCTGGGGGTGACCATCGAACGCCTGGCCTACCGCCCGCTGCGCCAGGCCCCCCGGGTCTCGGCGGTGATCACCGCCCTGGGCGTGGGACTTTTCCTGGAATATCTCACCCTGGGGCTCCTGGGCCCCCAGCCCCGGCACTTCCCGAGCCTCATCCCCATGACCCGCTGGGAGGTGGCCGGTCTCACCATCACCCCCCTCCAGGTGCTCATCATTGTCATGGCCGGGGTGCTCATGGTCCTGTTGGACCTCCTGGTGCGCCGGACCCTCCTGGGCATGGCCATGCGGGCCATTTCCTACAACCGGCCCATCGTCCCTCTCATGGGGGTGCCGGTGGACCACGTCATTTCCCTGACCTTTGCCATCGGCTCCGCCATCGCCGCGGCCGGGGGCCTCTTGTACGGCCTGGCCTACCCGGTCTTGGACCCCCTGATGGGGGTGCGCATCGGCTGGTGGGCCTTCATCGCCGCAGTGGTGGGGGGGATCGGCAATATCCGGGGGGCCATGCTGGGGGGCTTTATCCTGGGCGCGGTGGAGGTCTTTACCCCGCTGGTGCTGCCCTCATCCACCTACCGGGACTTCGTGGCCTTTTCCCTGCTCCTGGTGCTGCTGATCTTCAAACCCACCGGCCTCCTGGGCCGGCCGGTGTTTGAGCGGGTGTGAAACAAGCCATCAGCTATTAGCTGTCAGCTTTTAATAAACCTGGGTTGCAAAGTTTTTGGTGGCACAGGCGTCTCGCCTGTGCATAAGTAGCCAACGGCGGGTAGTGCCCGCCTTGATATCTGACCTGGCTCGTTCCCAAGCTCCCGCTTGGGGACGCATCTGTACGCCAAGCTCTTGCTTGGCGACAGCTGAGCCGCTTTTCAGGGCGCC
This sequence comes from uncultured delta proteobacterium, assembly GCA_963747645.1. Lineage (GTDB taxonomy): Bacteria > Desulfobacterota > Desulfobaccia > Desulfobaccales > 0-14-0-80-60-11 > 0-14-0-80-60-11. The sequence continues at coordinate 109,882 of CAVVFW010000014.1, forward strand.
GGGTTTGGAGCGAAGCAGAGCTTCCAAGGCAAGGGGGTTCCCAAGCAGGAGCTTGGGAACCAGAAAAAGATGGTTGACCTGAGGGCGTGCCGCGCACGCCGAATTGCGGCGGCCACGGGCCGCCCTATATCCTAAATGGAAATTTCGAATTCGCGCAAAAACCTGCTAATCTGGCTGGGGGCGGCCGCGGTACTGGCCCTGGCCTATGGTTTGCCCGCCTCCGGGGCCCTCAACCCCTACGTGGTGCAGATCCTCATGTACGTGGGGATCAACATGATCCTGACGCTCTCCCTCAATCTGGTCAACGGCTACATGGGCGAATTCTCCGTGGGCCACGCCGGGTTCATGGGCATCGGCGCCTACGTGGCCTCGGTGCTCACCGTGGCGGTGCTGCCCCGGGCCTGGGACGTGGTGGCTTTTCCCGCGGTCCTGATCTGCGGGCGGCGCCGCCGCGGCCGCGGCCGGGCTGATCGTCGCCTACCCCTCTTTCCGCACCCGGGGGGATTACCTGGCCATCGTCACCCTCGCCTTCAACATGATCGTCAAGAGCGTCCTCGAGAATATCTCCTGGCTGGGGGGCCCCCGGGGCTACCTGGGCATGCCCCGGCTCACCACGCTGTTCTGGGTGGCCGCCTGGGTGATCCTGACCCTGTGGATCTTGCGCAACCTGGTGTACTCCAACTTCGGGCGGGGGATCACCGCCATCCGGGAAGACGAAGTGGCCGCCAATCTCACCTCCGTGGACACCCGGCGCCTCAAGCTCTACGCCTTCCTCATTTCCGCCTTTTTCGCCGGGGTGGCCGGGGGGTTGTACGCTCACCTGCTCCAGTTCATCAACCCCCGGAGCTTTTCCATCCTGAAATCCACCGACATGCTGGTCATGGTCTACCTGGGAGGGGTGGGCAGCCTCACCGGCTCGCTCCTGGGGGCCACCATCTTCACGGTGCTCCTGGAACTGCTCCGGCCCTTAGGGATCTGGCGCTGGGTGATGGGGCCGCTGATGCTGGTCGTGCTCATGATCTTCCGGCCCCAGGGGCTCATGGGCTTTAAAGAGGCCCGGCTGTTCAAACCGGAGTTGCCGCGGCCTGAAGGTCCCACACCCCCGGCCCCGGCGGCAGCCGCCGGCCCGTGGCGGGGCCATTGACCGGCAACCATGCAGCCACTCCTGACCATCACCGACCTGTCCCACAGTTTCGGCGGCCTCAAGGCCCTGACCCATCTTTCCCTGGAGATTTTTCCCGGCGAACTGGTGGGGCTCATCGGGCCCAACGGCGCCGGCAAGACCACCGTGTTCAATCTCATCACCGGGGTCTTTCCCATCAGCGCCGGCCGGATAATCTTCCGGGGCGAGGACATCAGCGACTGGCGCAGCCACCGCATCACCGCCGCCGGGATTGCCCGGACCTTTCAGAATATCCGCCTGTTCAAGGATCTCAGCGTCCTGGACAACGTCCGCCTGGGGGCCTTCGCCCAACATCGCTACAGCTTGATGGATGCCCTGCGGCGCAGCCGGCGGTTCACTGCCTACGAGCAGGAGATGACCCGCCAGGCCTTTGAACTGCTGGAGCGGTTCAACCTCACCCACTATGCCCACACCCCGGCCCGGCACCTGCCTTACGGGGAGCAGCGGCGGATCGAAATGGCCCGGGCCCTGATCAGCCGGCCCCGGCTTCTCCTCCTGGACGAGCCCGCCGCGGGCATGAACCAGTCCGAGACCGAGGACCTGATCCAGCGCATCCGCCAACTGCAGGACGAATTCGCCCTGACCATCCTGTTGATCGAGCACCAGATGCGGGTGGTGGTGAATCTCTGTCAGCGCCTCACCGTCCTGGATTTCGGCCAGACCATCGCCGCGGGCTCCCCCCAGGAAATTCAGCGCCACCCGAAGGTATTGGAGGCCTACCTGGGCAAAGACGGCAGCCTGTGGAGCGATGCCCCGGAGCCGGAAGAGGGGGCCCCATGAAAGATGACCGGACCCCCCTCCTGGCGGTGGAAGATGTCTGGGTGTCCTATGACCGCATCGACGCGGTCCGGGGGGTTTCCTTCGACGTGCACGCCGGCGAGATCGTCACCCTCATCGGGGCCAACGGCGCGGGGAAGTCTTCCGTTTTGCAGGCCATATCAGGGATGCTGCCGGTGGCCCGGGGCCGGGTGACCCTGGCCGGCGAGGACCTCCTCAAGGTGCCGGCCCACCTCCGGGTGGCCCGGGGCATCGCCCATGTCCCGGAAGGCCGGGGCATCTTCGGCAACCTGACGGTCCTGGAAAATCTGCGCCTGGCGACCTACCGGCGCCGGGACGGCGAGATCGAGCGGGATCTGGAGGAGGTCTTCCAGCTCTTCCCCCGGTTGGGGGAGCGGCGGCGGCAGTGGGGCAATACCCTGTCCGGCGGCGAGCAGCAGATGCTGGCGGTGGGCCGGGCCTTGATGAGCCGGGCCCGGTTGCTGCTCCTGGATGAACCCTCCATGGGCCTGGCCCCCCTGCTGGTCCAGGAGATCTTCCGGGTGATTCAACGCATCAATCAGCAGGGCACCGCCATCCTGCTGGTGGAGCAAAACGCCCACCTGGCCCTGGCAGTGGCGCATCGCGCCTATATCCTGGAGACCGGGGAGATCGCCCTGTCCGGCCCGGCCTCGGAACTGCGGCACCACCCCCGGGTCCTGGCGGCCTACCTGGGAGGGGCGTAAGGGCAACAAAATTGCGATTTATCTATGGCCGGGGAGATTAATGTGTCATGACCAGGATATGAGCTGACACTCATCACACCGAGATCAGATAGAATCTGACGTTGATGGGGAAAGTTTACGATCCTGCAAGACGAGAGTTCCATATATGATTACGATCTCGACCACCTATTTTATCTGGTTAAGGTGAGCATAATATAGCGAGGCCGTTGAAAAAGCCCATTTCAGCGTTGTCGTGATCTCCTCCCAGGCATTTAAGAGCCAGGATAACTTGACGATCTTCCGATGCCTGGTGTTACCACCATTGCGTAGCTCTTCCTGGACCCCCTCCTCTTCAGTTTTACGCCGGAGCCATCCCATAGTTCAGGATCTTTTCTATGTTATGGACGAGGCAGAACATCAGCCATTGGATATTCACTTTGATCTTGCCTCTTAACGTGAACCGGTCCAAGCGCTTGTTACTCCAGATATTGGCAAACACCGGCTCGACAATGGCCAGGCGTTGAGGGTATATCCGGCGTCCCGATTCGGTCTCGATCTTCTCCACCATCTGTTTGGAGAGATTAATGCCTTCGGTGCCGATGGGGACTGCTAAATGCTTGCGTTTGGCTGTGGTTCCATAAAGACACTGGGGTCGTAGCAGGCAACCCCGGCAATCTTTTTCAGCCGCCACATATTTGCGGTAAACGTTACCGTGGTCGACACATCTTTTGACTTGCAGCCTGAGAACTTTCCCATCGGGGCAGCTATATTGATCCAAGGCCAGTGAATGACACTTAGGGGAAAATGCCCAAATTTTCCTAAGGCACAGTTTACTCCTTTTACTTGGATATAGTTTGGGGCGGCGATGTGCCAGGGTCATGCTGAATTTGCCAGCCGCCGCCCAGGGCCCGGTAGAGGGCGATGACGGCCAAGAACTCGTTGGCCCGGTCCTGGGTTAACTTGAGCTCGGACTCAAATAGCTGCCGGTCCGAATCCAGTACTTCCAGGTAGGGAGTCACTCCCCCATAATAGCGCTGATAGGCCAGATCGGTTTGCTGGCTTAAAGCTTTAACCTGTTTCCCGGTTTCGAGGGCCACTTCCTTAAGCATCCGTACCCCCACCAGGGAGTCGGAAACTTCCTGGAAGGCTTGTTGAACAGACTTTTTGTAGGTGAGCAGGGCTTCCTGTTGCACGGCCTCGGCTACCCGGACCCCGGCCCGGAGCCGCCCGGCCTGGAAGATCGGCTGGGTTATCCCCGGCATCACAATGTCCCAGAAATTGGCCGGTCCGGTGAACAGGCTCTTCAAGGCGGCGGACTCCCAACCGGAGGCGCCGGTAATCCTGATGTTGGGGAACAGCAACGCCTTGGCCTCGCCGATGCGGGCGTTGGCCGCCACCAGGGTCTGCTCGGCAAAGCGGATGTCGGGGCGCCGCTCCAGAAGAGCAGAAGTGAGGCCTGGAGGGATGGTGACCGTTAAATCCTGCTCCAGCAGAGATTTACCCCGGGTGATGGGTCCCGGGTTCCGCCCTAGCAAGATGCTGATCAGGTTTTCTCTCTGTTCGATGGCCCGCTTCAGGTCGGGAACCACGGCCCGGGCCCCATAGACCAGATTTTCCGTCATGAGCACCGGAGTCAGGGAATCCCAGCCATAATCGAAGCGCGCCTTCACCAGCTTGAGGGAGTCTTCCCGAACCTTCACGGTACGGTTGCTGATCTCCAATTGCTGGTCCAGGGCCCTGAGCTCGATGTAAGCCCGGGCCAGGTCGGTCACCAGAGTTTGGATGACGAAATTGCGGTTTTCTTCCGAGGCGAAAAACTCGGCCCGGGCGGCTTCGGTAGCCCGGCGGATGCGGCCGAAGAAGTCCAGTTCCCAGGAGAGGTCGCCGAAGACGACACCCGCCATACGCTCCCTGAGGGTGACGGTGAACGGCGTGAAGCCCCGGGTTGAGGTGCGAGTGGTTTCCAACTGGCCATTGGCGTTCACCGAGGGAAAGAGAAAAGACCGCTGGATGACCACCTGCTCCCGGGCCTGGAGGACCCGCTGGGCGGCGATCTGCACGTCGTAGTTTTCCTTCAGGGCGATCTTGATCAACTCCTGGAGCTTGGGGTCCTTAAAGACCTCGAACCACTTCAGGTCCCCGAAGGAAGCCTCGGCCGGTTGCGTGGGGATACCCGGCCCCCGGCCCCGGAAATTGTCCGGCACCGGATAGGCGGGCCGCTGGTAGTCCGGGCCGACGGCGCAGCCGCAAATCAGCCAGAGAGCCAGAAGGATGGTCAGGGAGGTCCTCATGGCTTTTCTCCTTGATCGCCGGGGGGCTCGGCCGGGGCGGCGGCAGGCCCCGGGTGCTGCTTGCCCTTGCGGTGAGCTAATTTTTCCACCACATAAAAGGTGACCGGGATCAGGAAGATGGCGATGATGGTGGCTGCAGCCATGCCGCCGATCACTGCCGTGCCCATGACCTTCCGGGCGATGGCGCCGGAGCCCGAGGCCAGGGCCAGAGGTATGCACCCCAGGATAAAGGCGAAGCTCGTCATGAGAATGGGGCGGAGCCGGAGGCGCGCCCCCTCCAGGGCCGCATCGGCGAAATCCCTGCCGTTCTCGTATTCCACCTTGGCGAACTCGACGATCAGGATGGCGTTTTTCGCCGCCAGGCCGATAAGCAGGATCAGCCCGATCTGGGCGTAGAGGTTAAGCTCCATACCCCGCAGGGATATCGCCACAAAGGCCCCACAGATCGCCACGGGAGTGCCCAAAAGCACGCTGAAGGGCAGCGACCAGCTCTCGTACTGGGCCGCCAGGATCAAGAATACGAACAATATCGACAGGGCAAAGACGACCCAGGCGGGCACGCCTTCCTGGGCCTTCTTCTCCTGAAAGGACATACCCAGGTAGTCATAGCCCATCTCCGCCGGCATGGTGTCTTTGAAAACTTCCTCCAGGACCTTCATCCCCTGGGTGGAACTGTACCCGGGGGCAGTGACGGCATTGATCTGCACGGAGCGGTAGAGGTTGTAGCGCATGGTGAACTCCGGCCCGGAGCGCTGCTCGAGACTGGTGAGGGCGCTCAAGGGCACGGAGTCACCGTTCTTGTTGCGCACGTAGAACTGGCCAAGCTGTTCGGCTGCGGCCCGGTATTCCCCCTCGGCCTGGACGTACACCTGCCACTGGCGGCCGAAGCGGTTGAAGTAATTGACGAAGTAGCCGCCCATGAAGGCCTGCAGGACACGGTAGACCTCGGCGATGTCCACGCCCTGCTTGAGCACCTTGTCCCGGTCCACTTTGACGAAGATCTGGGGCACCGTGGGGATGAAGGTGGTGGTGACCCGTGAGAGCTCCGGACGTTTCTGCGCCGCCGCCAGGAACTTCTGAGTGTTCTCCCAGAGAAACTTGATATCTTTACCGGCGCGATCCTCCAGGATGAAAGTGACCCCGCCGGCAGTGCCGATGCCCGGGATGGCCGGGGGCGAGAAGGCAAAGGCAATGCCACTGGGCAGTTTCCTCATCTTCCCGTTGAGGCTGGCCATAATGGCTTCGTACTTTTCCTCCGGCTTTTTCCGTTCTTCCCAAGGCTTCAAGGTCACAAAGAAAAAGCCGCTATAGGTGTTGGTGACGCCGCTGAGCATGTTCATGCCCACTACGGTGGTGACGTACTCTATCCCCGGGGTGTTGCTCATGATCTCCTCGATCTGGCGGCAGACCTCGCTGGTGCGCTGCAGGGAGGAAGCGTCGGGCAACTGGACTCCGGCATACATATATCCCTGGTCCTCTTCCGGGAGGAAACCGCCGGGCAGTTTCGCTCCCAAGAGGCCGGCGAGTCCCGCCACCAGACCCAGGAAGATGAGGCTCATCCCCGCCTTCCGGATAAAAGTCCCGCACCAACTGACATAGCCGTTGGTGGTGCGGCCGAAGACGTCATTGAACCAGCGGTAGAAGCGGCTTAGCGGGCCCCGGGATTCCTTTTTCGGCTTGAGGAGCAGGGCCGCCAGGGCTGGGGTCAGAGTCAGGGCGTTGAAGGAGGAAATGATGACGGAGACGGCGATGGTGATGGCAAACTGCTGATAAAGCCGCCCGGTGATACCGGGAATGAAGATGGTGGGAATGAAGACCGCGGCCAAAGAGAGGGTCGTGGCCACCACCGGCCCGGTGACCTCCTCCATGGCCTTCAGGGTGGCATCTTTGGGCGTCATGCCCTGGCCAATGTGGTGCTCCACGGCCTCCACCACCACGATGGCGTCGTCCACCACGATGCCGATGGCCAGGACCAACCCCATCAGCGCTATGGTATTGAGGGAGAAACCCATCAAGGGGAAAAACGCGAAGGTGCCGATGAGGGACACAGGCACTGCCAGGGCCGGGATGAGGGTGGACCGCCAGCCCTGGAGGAAGATGAAGACCACGAGGATGACGAGAATAAGGGCTTCATAAAGGGTCTTGACGATCTCTTTCAGGCCCTCCCGCACCGCCTGGGTGGTGTCCAGGGCGATGACATAGTCCATGTCCGGCGGAAAGGATTTCTTGGCCTGCTCCATGAGCTTTTTCACCCCATCCACCGCCTGGATGGCATTGGTGCCCGGGAGCTGGTAAAGGGCCAGGACCGCGCCAGCCTTGCCATTTAAACGCCCTTGGAGGGCGTAGTTCTGGGACCCCAGTTCGATGCGGGCCACGTCTTTCAGGCGGACGAGGGACCCGTCGGGATTGGCCCGGAGCACTATCTTTTCAAACTCCTCCGGACTTTCCAGCCGTCCCTGGGAGCGGATGGCGTAGGTGTATTCCTGGCCCTTGGGGGCCGGCTCCGCCCCCACCTGGCCCGAGGGGTTTACGGTGTTCTGTTTCTGGATAGCGTCGACAATCTCCGGGATGGTGATATTGAGCTTGGCCAGTTGGTCGGGCTTGACCCAGAAGCGCATGGCATATTGGCCGGCCCCAAAGACGCTGACACTGGCGATGCCGGCCACCCGGGTCATCTGGTCGTTTAAGTTGATATAGGCGTAATTGGCCAGGAAGGTGGCGTCGTAGGTGCCTTTGGGGGAAATGAGGTCCACCACCATCAGGGGCGCGGCCGTGGACTTCTTGACGGTGACGCCGTAATTGCGCACGTCGGCCGGCAACTTGGCTTCGGCCTGGCTCTCCCGCATCTGAGTCAGCACCTGGTCGATGTTGGGGTCGGTTTTGACATCGAAGTTCACGTACATCTTCAGCTCGCCGTTGTTGGCGTTCAAAGAGTACATGTAGTTCATGTTGTCCACGCCGCTCATCTCCTGCTCGATGGGCGTGGCCACGGACTGCTCCACCGTCTGGGCGTCGGCGCCCACATAGGTGGTGTTGATAAATATTTCCGGCGGGACGATATTGGGGTATTGGGAAATGGGCAGGCCCAGGAGCGCCACCACCCCCACGATCACCATGACGATGGCGATGACGATGGCCACGATGGGGCGGTTAACGAAAAATCGCGCCATGACCCATTACCTCGGCTGTTTCTCAGCGGCTGGAGTTGGCCCAGTGCCGGCTGGGGGTGCTTCCTGAAAGGGCTTGGGGGTGACGATTATTCCGGCTTTGACCTTTTGGATGCCTTCCACGATCACGCGCTCCCCCGGTTTAAGACCCTCGTCGATCACCCACAAGGAGCCGGTGCGTTCGCCCACCTTGACCCAGCGGAGGTCCACCTTGTTGTCCGGACCGACCACGGCCACCTGGAACCGGCCCTGCAACTCGTTAACCGCCCGCTGGGGGACCAGCAACGCCCCTTTCTGCGTCTCGATCAAGGCCCGGATTTTGGCAAACTGCCCGGGGCGCAGGACATTGCCGGGATTGGGAAAGAGGGTGGCGATCTTGATGGTGCCGGTGCGCTCGTCCACCTGGCGGTCGGCAAAGTAAAGCCTGCCTTTATGGGGAAAGACCCTGCCGTCGGCCAGGATGAGCTCCAGGTTAGGCCCTTTGGACTCGGAGTCCCCCTTGGCCTCGGTCTCCCGGGTAAAGCGCATATATTCCTGCTCGCTGAGGGGAACGAACACCTTAATGGGATCTAGCGTGGACACGGTGGTCAGCTCCGGAGCCCCCGGGTTCCCCACCAGGTCGCCCAATTGGGCCTTGGAGATGCCGGCGATGCCGTCGATGGGCGAGGTGATCCTGGTGAAGCTGAGATCGATTTCGGCCTTGCGCACCGCCGCCTTGGCCGCCTGCACCGCGGCCCGGCCGGAAGCCTCCCGGCCGATGGCGTCATCCAGGTCTTTGCGGCTCACCGCGTTGACTTTGGCCAGGGGCCGAATTTTATCCAGATTCGCTTTGTTCGTGTAGAGAATCCCTTCGTCCTTGGCCAACTCGCCTTTGGCCTGCTCCAGGGCCGCCTGGAAGGGCCGGGGGTCGATCTCAAACAGGACCTGCCCCTTCTTGACGAAGGAGCCTTCCTTATAGTTCTGCTTGGTGAGGTACCCCTGGACCTGGGCGTTGATCTTGGCGTTCACCAGGCCGTCGGTGGTCCCCACCCACTCCCGGACGATGGGTACGTCCTTGACGACCACATCCGCCACCTCAACCGGGGGAGCGGCGGGGGCGGCCGTCTTCTCTTCGCCGCAGCCCGTCAGGAGCAACGCAGCAAAGCAGGCCGCGGCCACCAGGGGAGCCAAAGCCGATATTCGGGGAAGCCAAACCTTACGGTGCGGATTCATCAGCGGAGACCTCGCTCTCAGAAATACATTTAGTAATAAGCCCCGAGGATTATTGCCGTCAAAGATAGGGTCCATTCATGAGCGCCTTTTCTGATCTGGAGATTTTCTGGGTTTTTCTTTTTGGTGCATAATTGCCAAAGACACCAGCCAGGCCAGGACAATGGCCGGGTAGAGCTGCCCCACCAGGATCTCCAGCATCACCAGGGTGCGGGCCACCGGGTGAACCGCGGTGATATCGCCGTATCCGGTAGTAGTGAGCGTGACGACACTGAAGTAGGTCAACTCCCGCCGGAGGGCGTCGGGGTCCCCGGCGATCAGGCCTTCCGGCAAGCGGAAGGCCTGGGGGATGGTCAAGGCTACTACCTGATAAGCGAAGGCCCACAGCACCGCCAGGAGGAGGTAGATCACGATGGCGCCGCGGATCCGGTGGGCCGTCACCGGACCGTCCCGAAAAACCTGGGCGATTACCACGGCCAACAGGACCCCCAAATAAATCAAACTGATCCCGTTCGTCAGGATCGCCAGGCCTCCTCCCGGCCGGATTTCCTCCGCCCAATTGAGGGCCAGACTAACCACCGCCAGGACGATAACCAAAAACCTCAACCACCTCTGTTTGAACGTGGTCAGCACCCCGGCGACAATGACGAGGGAAAAGAAGATGTAGGCTGCCAATCTGCCGAACCAGAACTCGCCCATGGAGTTCAGGACAATGAAATAGCCCAGGGAAAAAATCAGGAGGCTGGTGAGGCCGGTTTCATCGGCCCAAAAATGCCGGGGATGTAGTCTTGACGGAGTCATGCGCCGGGTTTTCTCCTATTGGGAGCCGGGGAGAAAGTAAAACATGACAGCCATAATAACGTAAACGGTGATTAACTGCACTCCCTTAAACCAGTTGGCTTTGCCGTCTCCTGCCACCATGACGCCGATCAAAACGGTCAAGAAGACGACCCCCAGCAGGACCCGGCTAAACACCAGATTGAGGGGCTGGGGGGCAATGAAGTAACTGGCCAGCACCAAGACCGGGGCCACGAACAGAGCTATCTGGATGGAGCTGCCGATGGCTATGGAAACGCTGAGGTCCATGCGGTTTTTCATCCCCATGACCACTGCGGAACTGCTCTCCGCCGCCCCGCCGACCACGGCCAGCACGACGATGCCGATGAAGGCCTGAGACATGTTCAGGGCCTTGGCGGTCTCCTCCACCGCTCCCACCAGGATCTCACTCATGAAGGCCACGAAGATCGAAGTCAGGAGGAGGGTTATCACGGCCCGGAACAGGCTCCATCTCCCTTCGGTGCTGAGTTCTTCCGCCTGCCCCGCGCTTTCAAAGAATTCCGGGTGGGTTTTCAACATGAAGACCAGGCTCAAGCCATAGGTGGATAACAGCACCACCGCCACTGCCAGGTTGACAAACTGCTCGTGCTTGATGGTTTCAGCGGTGACAAAGTTATGGAACGTACTGGGAATGGCCAGGCTGATAACCGCCAGCAGCATCATGGTCATGTAATTGCGGGCGGCCGTCGGGTTGAACTCCTGGACGTGGCGCTTCAACCCTCCGGCAAAAAAGGCGGCCCCCAGGGCCAGGAGCATGTTGGCCAGAATAGCGCCGATAATGGACGCCTTGACCATGTCATAGAGCCCGGCCTTGAGGGCCACCAGGGCAATGATCAACTCCGGGGCGTTGCCGAACGTGGCGTTCAGGAGCCCCCCGATGGTGTCCCCGGTATAAGTGGCCAGCTGTTCGGTGGCATGCACCAGTAGCGCCGCCAGCGGGAAAATGGCCACGGCAGCCAGGAAAAACAGCAGGGGCTGAGGGACGCCCCCGATCCTGTCGAGGATGATGGCCAGGGGGATGAAGAGCAGGGCCAGCCCATAAAATATTTTCTGGAGATTTTTCAAAGGATTCTCCTCCCACGAGGCTCTTCAGACCGGCGCCCCACCTCACCCCGCCCAGGGTGACCTGCTCTGGTTATTGGGGATTCGGTACCTCCTGATAGACCA
>CAVVFW010000015.1:0-47693 GCA_963747645.1 uncultured delta proteobacterium
TGGTAACAATCAGTCGCATCTTCGAGAGGTTCCCGGCCGGAAGGTAACGCGGTACATGGCGATTTTAGAGACTCTGGCCCGAAAAAGGCTGCAGGTGACCGGCGTGGTGCAAGGCGTCGGCTTCCGGCCCTTTGTCTACCGGCTGGCCCGGCTGCATCAACTGGCCGGCTGGGTGTGCAACACTTCCCAGTGCGTCGAAATCGAGATCGAAGGCCCCCCGGCCTCCCTGGACCACATTTATCCTCCAGCTGTGAGCAGGAGGCCCCGGCCCTGGCCAGGATCGAGGCGGTGGTGAGTCGCGCCGCCCCGCCCGAGGGCAGCGCCGGGTTTACCATTCGGGAGAGCCGGCATCTGGCCGCCACCGAGGCCCTGATCCCCGCCGGACGTGGCCACCTGTGACGACTGCCTGGCCGACATCGCCGACCCCGGCAACCGGCGCTACCAGTATCCCTTCACCAACTGCACCAACTGCGGCCCCCGGTTCACCATCATCCGGGAGGTGCCCTATGACCGCCCCCACACCACCATGGCCGTTTTCGGCCTCTGCCCCCGGTGCCGGGCGGAATATGAGAATCCCGAGGACCGGCGCTTTCATGCCGAACCCACCGCCTGCCCCGTCTGCGGCCCCCGGGTCTGGCTGGAAGAAGGGGACCGGCGCCTGGACCGGGAAGCCATCCCCGCGGCCGCGAGCCGGCTGCACCAGGGCCGGATCGTGGCCATCAAAGGCCTCGGAGGCTTTCACCTGGCCGCCGACGCCGGCAATGACCAGGCCGTCAAAACCCTCCGGGAACGCAAGGGCCGGGTGGCCAAACCCTTTGCCCTCATGGTCCGGGACCTGGACGAGGCCGAGCGCCTGTGCCACCTGGGCGACCTGGAACGGTCGTTGCTCCTCTCCCGGGAACGGCCCATCGTCGTCGCCCGGCGGCGGCCAGACGCCGGCGTCTCGCCCCAGCGTGGCCCCGGGCCACAAGTTCCTGGGGCTCATGCTGCCTTACACCCCGCTCCACTTTTTGCTCATGGAGCACGCCCCCGCCGCCCTGGTGATGACCAGCGGCAACCTCAGCGAAGAGCCCCTGGTGCACACCAACATTGAGGCCCGGCGCAAATTGGCCGGCCTGGCGGACGCCTTTCTCATGCATGACCGGGACATCCAGGTGCCCTGCGACGACTCCGTGGTCCGCCCCGTCGAGGCCGCGGCCGTGATCCCCCTGCGGCGGGCCCGGGGTTTGGTGCCGGCGCCCATCTATCTGCCGCTTAAATCCGAGCCCATCCTGGGCGTCGGGGCCGAACAGAAGAACACCTTCTGCGTGGCCGCCCACGGCGTCGCCCTGCTCAGCCAGCATATCGGCGACCTGGATTCCGGGTGGAGACCTTTGATTATTACCAGCAGGCCATCACCCATTTTAAGGCCCTGTGCCGCCAGGACCCGGCCATCGTCGCCCACGACCTCCATCCCCTTTATCTCAGCACCCGCTATGCCCGGGGTCTGGCCGGGGTGCGCCTCATCGGGGTGCAGCACCATCACGCCCATATCGCCGCCTGCCTGGCGGAAAACCGCCGCACCGGCCGCTGTATCGGCATCGCCCTGGACGGCACGGGCTACGGCCCCGACGGCACCGTCTGGGGCGGGGAACTCCTGGTGGCGGACCTGGCCGGCTTCACCCGGGCCGGCCATTTCGCCGCCGTGCGCCTTCCGGGAGGCGAAGCCGCGGTCAAGGACCCGGGGCGCATGGCCGCCGCCTATCTTTACGGCCCTCTACGGCGAGGACTTCCCCACCCAGGCCCGGCGGCTGGGCTTGGACTATGCCCCGCTTGCGGAGCGCATCCTGCGCCGCCAGCTGGCCGAGGGCCTCAATTCGCCCCTCACCACCAGCGCCGGACGCCTCTTCGACGCGGTGGCCGCGGCCCTCAACGTCTGCCGCCTCCGGACCTACGAAGGGCAGCCGGCCATGGAACTGGAAATGGCCGCCGACGAGACCGAAGACGGCTTCTATCCCGCCGCCGTCCAAGCTGCGCCGGACGCCCTGGTCCTGGATACCCTGGCCATCTTCCGGGGCGTGGTGGGCGACCGCAACTGCCGGCGTGGCCGCCGGCCGTCATCGCCGCCCGCTTCCACAACTCCCTGGTCCGGCTCCTGGCCGACGCCTGCGCCCTGATCCGGGAGCGGACCGGGCTGAACCTGGTGGCCCTGTCCGGCGGCGTCATGCAAAACGCCCTGCTGTTCACCCGGCTGCAACGCGCCCTGGCGGCACGCAGCTTCGAGGTGCTCACCCATACCCTGACGCCGCCCAACGACGGCTCCATCTCCCTGGGCCAGGTGGCCGTGGCCGCGGCCCGGATGGAAAAAGAGGGGGAAAAGGGCAAAAGGCGCAAAGGCGAAAAGGAATGAAACGTCTTTGATCATCCAGGTTTTTTTCTTTTTTTCCCCCTTTCGCCTTTTCCCCTTTTCCCCCGGTTTTATAATGTCTTAATCTTTTTAAAACCGTATAAATCTGGTAAACAGGATACTATTATGTGTCTTGCCATTCCCATGCGTCTCATTGAAATCGACGGGGTCACCGGCGTGGCCGAAGTGGATGGGGTGACCCGGGCAGTGCGCCTCGATCTGCTCCCCGAGGTGGTCCTGGGGGATTACGTGCTCATTCACGCCGGGCTGGCCATCGCCCGGGTGGATGCCGAGAATGCCGAGGAAACCCTCACCTTCCTCCGGAACCTGGCCGATGAAGTTTATTGACGAGTTCCGGGACCAGGCCCTGGTACAGGACCTGACCCGGCGCCTGGGGGCCCTGGCCGCCTTTACGGAAACCCCCGCCACCGTCATGGAGGTCTGCGGCACCCACACCATGGCCGCGGCCCGCTTCGGCCTCAAATCCCTTTTGCCCCCAGGGGTAGAGCTCATTTCCGGCCCCGGCTGCCCGGTGTGCGTCACCGATCAGTCCGACCTGGACGCCTTCCTGGCCCTGGGGACCGAACCGGGCGTCGTCCTGGTCTCCTTCGGCGACATGCTCCGGGTCCCCGGCACCCACACCTCCCTGGAAGGCCTCCGGGCCCAGGGGGCCGAGGTGCGGGTGGTTTACTCCCCCCTGGATGCGGTGGAACTGGCCCGGGAGACCCCGGACCAACACCTGGTGTTTTTCGGGGTGGGCTTCGAAACCACCATGCCCGCCACCGCCCTGGCCATCCAGACCGCGGCCGCGCTACGGGCTGGACAATTTCTCGGTCTGCTGCGTCCACAAGACCATGCCCGCGGCGCTCAAGGCGCTCTTGAGCTCAGGCGAAGTGCGGGTTTCCGGGCTCCTCTGCCCCGGCCACGTCACCACCATCATCGGGACCGGGGCCTACGACTTCATCCCCGCCGAATTCGGCCTCCCCTGCGCGGTGACGGGATTTGAGCCCGTGGACATGCTGTTGGGGATCGAATCGATCCTGGGCCAACTCAAGGAGGGGAAGGCGTTGGTGGACAACGTCTACACCCGGGCGGTGCAGGTTCCCGCCAACCCCCGGGCCCGGGAGCTGCTGGCCGAGGTCTTTGCCCCCGAGGACGCCGCCTGGCGAGGCCTGGGCGTTATCCCCGGCAGCGGCGTCAGGATTCGGGAACCCTACGCCCGGTTCGACGCCCGGGCCCGGTTCCCCCAGGTCTGGGAGCGCCTCACCCCGCCGCCGCCGTCGGCCTGCCGCTGCGGCGAGGTCCTCCGGGGCGTCATGCGCCCGGCGGCCTGCCCCCTGTTCGCCAAAGCCTGCACCCCGGCCCAGCCCCTGGGCCCCTGCATGGTCTCCACCGAAGGCGCCTGCGCCGCGGCGTACCGGTATGAGAGAGGTAGGGAGGGGAAAGGTCTGAGGAAAATTTTCCTGTTTTCCGTTTTCCGCCTTTGGCCCTCAATGTGAAGGTAAATGGTCCAGCCTATAATTTAGGTTAGTCAAACTATCCGGGAGTTCTGAGAGCTATGGAAATTCGATCCACTTTTTTCCCTGATGCGCTTGAAGCTTCAGCGCTTAGCATCCGGTGCATTCTTCTTACTGCTCTTGCCCAATCGCGGTTCTTTTTACGGAAAACCGAAAACGGAAAACGGAAAAAGGATTAAAACGGATGAAACGTATTCTCTTAAGCCACGGCGCCGGCGGCCGGGAGATGGCGGCCCTCATCGACGAGGTCTTTCTGGCCCGGTACGGCGACCCCAACCGGGTGGGCGACGACAGCGCCACCGTGCTGTTGGGTTCCCACCGCCTCGCCTTCACCACCGATTCCTTCGTGGTGGACCCGCTGTTTTTCCCCGGCGGCGACATCGGCCGGTTGGCGGTGGCGGGGACGGTGAACGATCTCCTCACCGCCGGGGCCCGGCCCCTGGTGCTGTCGGCCTCCTTCATCCTGGAGGAGGGCCTGGAAATCTCCGTCTTGCAGACCATCGCCGAGTCCATGCGCGTCACCGCCGCCGAAGCCGGGGTCCCCATCGTCACCGGGGACACCAAGGTGGTGCCCAAGGGTTCCGCCGACAAGGTCTTCATCACCACCGCCGGCGTGGGGCTGGTGCTGCGGCCCGGGGTGTCCGGGGCGGCGGCCCGCCCCGGCGATGAGATCATCCTCACCGGCACGGTGGGCGATCACGGCACCGCGGTGCTCCTGGCCCGGGAAAAGCTGTTGGACGGCGAGGCCATCGTCAGCGACGCCGCGCCCCTCACCGGGCTGGTCCTGAACCTGCTGGAGGAAGGGGTTGAGATTCACGCCATGCGGGACCCCACCCGGGGCGGCATCGCCGCCTCCTTAAACGAAATCGCCCGCCAGTCCCAGGTCGCCATGGAAATCATCGAGGCCCGGGTGCCGGTGGCCCCCGCGGTGGCCGCGGCCTGCGAGGCCCTGGGCCTGGACGTCTTCCAGGTGGCCAACGAAGGCAAGATGCTCATCATCGTGGCCCCGGAGGACGCCTCCAAGGCCCTGTTCATCATCCGGCGCAGCCCCTACGGCGAGGCGGCCCGGGTCATCGGCAAGGTGAGCGCCGCCCCCCCCGGCCGGGTCACAGTCAAGACCGTCATCGGCACCGCCCGCCTCCTGGACCCGCCCTCGGGGGATCTGCTGCCCCGGATTTGTTGAGAGATTACCGCCATAAACGCAGATTGTCACCGTAGGGCGGGAAAGCGCAGCGCATCCCGCCTTTAGCAATGGGATTAAACTATGAATCATGCCGCAATACATACCGCGCCTTTGTTCCCGGCGGCACGTTCTTTTTCACCGTCACGCTGCTGGAACGCCGCCAGAAATTCTTAACCGAACAATTGCCAACCTTCGGGAGGTGTTCAAGGCGGCCCGCCAACGCCGGCCATTCACGCATCGAGGCCATCGTTATTTTGCCCGATCACCTTCATTGTATCTGGACGTTGCCCTCCGGGGATGCCGATTTCTCCACCCGATGGCATGATATCAAAGCGCGATTTGCCGCACAAATTCCCCGAGAAGAAAGACTTTCAGCGCGGCGCCTCGAGAAGGGAGAACGAGGCATTTGGCAGCGACGTTTTTGGGAACACGTCATCCGCGACGAGCGTGATTATGAGCGTCACGTAGATTACATTCATCTACAACCCGAGTCAAAGCACGGTCATGTGACGAGGGTTGCAGATTGGCCGTATTCAAGCTTTCACCGCTACGTGCAACGCGGCATTTATGACCTTGAATGGGGGGCGGAATGATGACGTTCGAGGTCTGGAGATGGAATAAAATCATGCCAAAGGCGGGATGCGCTTCGCTTTCCCGCCCTACGGGCTACTGATTTGGCTTCGTGACGAACCGATATTAATTTAGGGGCGGTGCTACGCGGGACCGCCCCTGCCGCGTCCAGGCATTATTGACGACTTCATGTTATCGGCAATTAACCATGGAAGATTGACGAGAGTTGCGGATGCGGCTAAGCCCCGGTGCCCTTCGGCTTCCCGGCCCACTGCGGGCTCCTGGCGCCGCCGCTTGAAGACCTTGCCCATCTTCTTCTGGAAGGCTTCCATATAGAGGTAAAAGACCGGGGTGATGTAGAGGGTGAGGAGCTGGGAGACCAGGAGGCCGCCCACCACCGCCACCCCCAGGGGCTGGCGGGATTCGGCCCCGGCCCCGAGGCCCAGGGCGATGGGCAGGGACCCCATGAGGGCCGCCATGGACGTCATCATGATGGGCCGGAAGCGGACCAGCGCCCCGGAGTAAATCGCCTCCCGGGGGGTCTTGCCTTCGGTGCGCTGGGCCGCCAGGGCGAAGTCGATCATCATGATGGCGTTTTTCTTGACGATCCCCACCAGCATGATCACCCCCACAAAGGCGTAGATGTTCAGATCCATGCCGAAGAGCATCAGGGCCAGCAAGGCCCCGATCCCGGCGGAGGGCAGACCCGAGAGGATGGTGATGGGATGGATGAAGCTTTCGTACAGGATGCCCAGGATCAGGTAGATCACCAGGATGGACATGATCAACAGGAGCCACAAGCCCTGCATGGACGCCTGGAAGGCCTGGGCCGCCCCCTGGAAATTGGTGGTGATGATGGCCGGCAGCATCTGCCGGGCCACCTTGTCCACCGCGGCCACCGCGTCTCCCAGGGACGTGTCCGGCTTGAGGTTGAAGGAGATGGTCACCGCCGGCAGCTGGCCCGCGTGGTTGATGGTCAGGGGTCCCAGGTTCCGGGTCAGGGAAGCCACCGCGTCCAGGGGCACCAGCTGGCCTTTGCTGGAGCGGATATAGAGCCACTGCAGGGCCGCGGGGTCCGCCTGGTAGCGGGGCAAAAGCTCCATGATGACGTCGTATTCGTTGTTGGGGGCGTAAATGGTGGAGATCTGCCGGGCGCCGTAGGCGTAGTAGAGGGCGTCCTCGACCTGCTGGGCCGTGACCCCCAGGGTGGCCGCCTTGTCCCGGTTGATCTCGACGTTGACCTGGGGGTTTTTGATCTGCAGGTCGCTGGTCACGTCCACCAGCCCCGGCAGGGTGCGGATCTTGGCCTCCAGCAGGGGGGCATAGTGGTACAGGTCCTTGATGTCCGGGCTCTGGAGGGTCAGCTGATACAGGCTCTTGGTAAGACGCCCCCCAGGCGGATGGGAGGCAGGTTCTGCATGAAGGCCCGGATACCCGGCACCGCGGCCAACTGGGGCCGGAACTGCTGGATAATCTCTTCCACCCCCGGGCGCTTGTCCCGGGGAATGAGGCGGATGAATATGCGCCCGGTGTTGCCTGCCAGGCTATGGCGGCTGGCCCCGATGGAGGAGAAAAAGTTCTTCACATAGGGGTTCTTGCCGACGATGTCCATCAGCGCCTGCTGCTCCTTGATCATGGCGTCGAAGGAGATGCCCTGGGCCGCTTCGGTGAAGGTGAAGACCGAACCCGTGTCCTCGCTGGGGAGAAACCCCTTGGGAATAATCCCCAGCAGGAAGAGGGTAACCACCAGGAGCAGGACGGAAATAATCATGGTGAAGCCCTGGTGCCGGAGCACCCCGGTGAGAGTCCGGTCATAGAGGTGGAGCATCCCCTGGAAAAAGCGCTCCGTCAGGACGTAGAGGCGGCCGTGGCGCTCCTCCCGGGGCGGCCGCAAGAACCGGCTGCACAGCATCGGGGTGAGGGTCAGGGACACAAAGCCGGACACCAGGATGGCCGCGGCGATGGTCACCGCGAATTCGTGGAGCAGCCTCCCCAGGATACCGCCCAGAAAGAACACCGGGATAAACACCGCGGCCAGGGACAGGGTCATGGAGAGGATGGTGAAGCCGATTTCCCGGGAGCCGTTGATGGCCGCCTCGAAGGGCGCCTCCCCCATCTCCATGTGCCGGACGATATTCTCCAACACCACGATGGCGTCGTCCACCACGAACCCCACGCAGAGGATCAGGGCCATCAAGGAGAGGTTGTCCAGGCTGTAATTCAGCAGGTACATGACCGAAAAGGTCCCGACGATGGACATGGGCAGGGCCAGGCTGGGGATGACGGTGGCCGAGATATTCCGCAGAAAGAGAAAAATCACCATGATCACCAGCCCCAGGGCCAGGAGCAGGGTGAACTGGACGTCGTTCACCGATTCCCGGATGGTGACGGAGCGGTCGTACAGGGTGACGATTTTCACCGAGGCGGGGATCTGGCTCCGCACGGAAGGCAGCAACTTATTGATGGAGTCCACGACCTCGATGGTGTTGGTGCCCGGCTGGCGCTGAATGGCCAGGACGATGGCCCGGGAGGTCTTGTACCAGGAGGCGGCTTTGTCGTTGGAGACGCTGTTGAGGACCTGGCCCAGGTCCGACAGGCGCACGGGTTGGCCGCCCCGGTAGGCCACGATGAGGGGCCGGTACACCGGTGCGGTGGTGAGCTGCCCGGTGGCCTGGACGGTAAAGGCCTGGTGGGCGCCGTAGAGGGTCCCGGTGGGCAGGTTGACGTTTTCTTTCTTGACCGCGTCGGCCACTTCGTTGATCCCCAGCCCCCGGCTGGCCAGGGCCTGGGGGTCCAGTTGGATGCGCACCGCAAACTTCTGCTCCCCGAAGATCTGGACCTGGGCCACCCCGTTAATCATGGAGATCCGCTGGGCCATGAGGGTGTCGGCATACTCGTTCACGGTGGACAGGGGCAGGGTCTCGGAGGTCACCGCCAGGTAGAGGACCGGCTGATCCGCCGGGTTCACCTTCTCGTAGACCGGCGGGGTGGGCATGTCCGGGGGCAACTGCTTGGAGGCCTTGCCGATGGCCGCCTGAACGTCCTGGGCGGCGGCGTCCAGGCTGCGGCTCAGGTTGAACTGCAGGGTGATCTGGGTCAGCCCCAGGGCGTTGCTGGAGTTCATGGAGTCCAGGCCGGCGATGGTGGAAAACTGGCGTTCCAGGGGGGTGGCCACCGCCGAGGCCATGGTCTCGGGGGAGGCCCCGGGGAGGTTGGCGGTCACCAGGATGGTGGGAAAATCGACGTTGGGCAGATCGCTCACCGGGAGGTAGCGATAGCTCATGGCCCCGAAAAGCAGGATCGCCAGCATGACCAGGGTGGTCATGACCGGCCGGCGGATGAAGAGCTCGGTGAAGTGCATAGGGCCGCTCCGGGACGTTTAAAGCCCGGTCTTGATCGTCCACTTTGGCTCCCGAAACCAGCCGGAGCTGGCCGTCGGTGACGACCCGTTCCCCGGGCTTGAGCCCCTTGGTGATGATGACCTCGCCGTTGATGGACCGCCCCACTTCCACGGGGCGAATCTCCACGGTCAGGTCGGGCTTCACCACAAAGACAATCTGCCCTTCCTGGCTCGTCTGCACGGCCTGGGAGGAGACCAGAATGGCGTTGGGCTGGGTGGAGAGCTGCACCACCACGTTGACGAACAGCCCCGGCCACAGGCGCTTGGCCTCGTTGGTAAAGGTGGCCTTGCACAGGATGGTCCCCGTGGTTTTGTCCACGGTGTTGTCGATAAAACTGAGGACCCCCATCTCCGGGTTGTTCTCCTGCCCGGCGATGACGGCCTCCACCTTAATTTTTTCTGCCGCCATGAATTTCCGGACTGCCGCCAGGTTTTGTTCCGGGATGGCAAACGACACATAGATCGGCTGGATCTGGTTGATGACCAGCATGGCGGTGTCGGCGTTGTCCTTGATCATGTTGCCCTGGTGGGCGATCAGGCTGCCGGTGCGGCCGCTGATGGGGGCCTTGATATAACAATAACTGAGATTGAGCTTGGCGTTCTGCACCGCCACTTCATCGGCGTGGACCGTGGCGCCGAGGGACTCGGCGGTGGCCTTGGCCTGGTCGTAATCCTGCTGGCTGACGAACTGTTTCCGGATCAACTCGGCGTAGCGCCGGGCGTCGGCCTGGGCCTTGGTGGCCAGGGCCTTATCCCGGGCCAGGTTGGCTTCCACCTGCCTCAAGGCCGCCTCATACGGGCGCGGATCAATGACAAAGAGGAGGTCGCCCTGTTTCACGTCCTGGCCTTCCTTAAAATTGACCTTGACCAGCTGGCCCGCCAGGCGGGACTTGATGGACACGGTGGAGTAGGCCTCGACGTTGCCGATGACCTTCAACTCCACGGGCACCGTCTTCTCGGTCACCGTACCCACCAGGACCGGCACCGGCGGGCGCGGGGGCGCCTTTTTCTCGCCGGAACAGGCGGCGGCAAGCAGGGAGACCGACAGGAGCAGGGCCAGCCAGGCCAGGGGCCCGGCCTTAAAACCGGGGTAATTTCGGGAGATGTGCATAGAGGATTAAGGTCTCAAGATTTTGTTGGAACCGGGGTCAGCCAGAACAGAATCGAGATGGCGCCAACCCATATCTCGGCATCAACCGGGCCAATTAATCAAGTATATTGCCCTGCCAGGCTATATCCAAGCAAATTATTCGTTCTGCCGGCCTCCCGCCTCAGGCAAGATGCACCTTAAACCGGGCCACGGCCAGGGCCAGCATGCACGTGCCCAGGACGGTCATGGCCGTCATCTGGGGCCACAGGAGGGTCAGGCCGGCCCCCTTGAGAAAGACCCCCTGGGCCACGATGACGAAGTACATCAGCGGGTTGAGATACGTCAGGTACTGAAAGAACGCCGGCATGTTGGCGATGGGGAAGATGAGCCCGGACAGGAGAATGGCCGGGGTCAAAAACAGGTTGCCGGCCATCATGGCCTGCTGCTGGGTGGAGGAGACCGTGGAGATCAGCAGCCCCAGGCCCACGGAATTGAGCAGAAAGGCCAAGGTGCCCAGGAGCAATACCAAAAAGTTCCCCCGAAACGGCACCTCGAACCACAGGATCCCCACGACCGTGACCATGGCCACTTCCAGCAGGGAAATGAGCACAAACGGAATGGTCTTGCCCAGCATCAGTTCGATGGGCCGGATGGGGGTCACCAGGATCTGCTCCAGGGTGCCGATCTCCTTTTCCCGGACCACGGACAGGGCGGTGAGCATCAGGCTGACCAGCAGCACCACCATGGCGATAACCCCGGGCACCATGGAGTAGCGGCTGATGAGGTTGGCGTTGAACCAGGCCCGGGGCTCGATTTCCAGGGGAGTCCCGGACTGGCCCGCCCACGCCTGCCCCTGGCGGGCCAAGCGCTGATTCAACTGCTGCTGGTTGTAATCGGCGATCACCGTGCCGGCATAGCGGCTGACAATGAGGGCGGCGTTGGAATCGGTGGCGTCCACGATCACCTGGATTTGTCCCGGATTTGCCCTGGCGCAGCCGGGTGGCGAAGTCCCACTGGAACCACACCGCCATGGTGATGTCGCCCCGGTCGATGAGATGGAGCAGCTCTTTCTGGCTCTTGACATAGTACTTGATCTTGAACCAGTCGTTGGAGGTGAACCGGTCGATGAGCTGCCGGGACTCCATGGTGCGGCTTTCATCGAATACGGCCACGGCCACATGCTTGATGTCGAAGTTGACCACATAGCCATAGGCGAGCAACTGCACCATGGGCGGCACGATGAGGAAGAAGCGGAGCTTCCTGTCCCTGAGAACCTGGATGAACTCCTTGACGATGATGTGCCGGATGCGACGAAACATTAAGAACTCTCAGTGGTTAGGTTTTAACCTGGTGATCAGCGCCCGGGCCTGGCATGATCCGGCCCAGGCGCATCCTCCCCGTCAATTCCCGGGGATCACATGATAGGTTTGCAAGGCCTCGATGACGCCATGGAAGACCAGCCCCATCCCCATGGCGGCCACAAAAAAGCCGACGATACGGGTGGCGGCGTCTATCCCCTTGGCGCCGAGGCGATCCATAAGATACCTGGCAGAGGCTAAGATCAAGTAGACAATGCCCATCGCGGCCAGACAGGCCAGGGAGATCGCCAGCAGGGAGGTAAAGTCGCTGATGGGATGGCGCACCAGCGAACACATACCCAGGACGGTGGCCAGGACCCCCGGACCGAACATCAGCGGCATGGCCAGGGGCACAAAGGCAATGTCCAATTCCTGCCCGGTGGAACCGCTCCCGCCTGCATGGAACACGCCGCCGGCCGGGGAAGGTAAAAAAAGCGAAAACCCGATGCGCATCAGGATGATGCCGCCGACGATCCGGACCATACTGAGGGATACGGAAAAAATATGGAGCATGATCGTGCCGAACACGAGAAAGAAAAAAATTAATAACGTGGCATAGAGACAGGCCAGGCGGGCGACCCGGAGGTGGGCCGGCTCATCCTGCCCGGCCAGGAGTTTAAGATAGATGGGGAGAGATTCCAGGGGGTTAATAACTGCCAACATGGTGGTAAAAGTCCCGATAAACAGCGTCACTGATGTGTGGCATTATCGTGCTTCCTCAGTAATGAGTTTCAGGCGCAGTTATGTCTGCCGCTGACTCGCCGCGGCCGCCGGCTCCCTCTCACCTGATCTTCTTGACAAACTTCTTGATGGACATGACCACGAAGAAGGTGGCGGCCGCAGTCAGCATCAGGGCGCTGGGCCACAAATATTTCATTCCCAGGCCCTTGAGGTAGATGCCCTTGGAGATGGTCACCAGGTACCGGGCCGGTACGATATAGGAAACGATCTGGAGCGGCAGGGGCATCAGGTAGATGGAGAACACGAAGCCGGACAACAGAAAGGCCGGCAAGAACGTGGTGAGCATGGCCATCTGAAAGGCCTGCAACTGGTTCTCGGAGGTCACCGAGATCAGCAGACCCTGCCCCAGGGTGGCGACCAGAAAAATGGCCGCCAGGCCGATCAACAGCCAGGGGCTGCCCCGGAGCGGCACCTGAAAGAGAAACTTGCCCAGGGCCATGACCACGCCCATATCAAACATGCCGATCAGAAAATAAGGCCCGATTTTCCCCAGGAGCAGTTCCGTGGGCCGGAGGGGGGTGGCCATCAGGCCCTCCATGCTCCCCCGCTCCAGTTCCCGCACCACCGTCAGGGCCGTGAGCAGGGCCCCCACCATCGTCATGATGATGACAATCAGGCCGGGAACGATGAAGTTCCGGGACTCCAGGTCCTCGTTGAACCAGAAGCGGGTCTGGGAGTCCACCGGCACCTCACCGCGCCCCGCCCCTTGGGCCATGAGCCGCTGGGCCAGGAGTTTCTGGTTGTACGCCGCGGTCACCCCCTGGAGGTAACCCAAAACGATGTTGGCGGTGTTGGAATCGGTGCCGTCCACCAGCCCCTGGACCTTGGCGGTCTTGCCCGTTTGATACTGCCAGGAAAAATCATAGGGGAGCATCAGGCCCACCTGGACCTGGCGCTCCAGGATCAGGCGCGTCAGTTCGTTATAACTGGGAGTGTACTTCACGATCCGGAAGTAATCGGAGCCCCGGAACTGGTTGATAAAATCTTCGCTCAACTGGCTCCGCTCCTGGTCATAGATCGCCATCGTGACGTTCTTGATGTCGAAGGTGAGGGCATAACCATAGAGCAACAGCAGCACCACGGGCAAGAGGATGATCTGCAGGAGGCTGATGGGGTCCCGGCGGATGTGGATCAGTTCTTTCCGGGAAATGGCCCAGGTGCGTTTGAGGTCCATGGGTTATAGCTCTCAGCTTTCAGCTTTTTTGGGTTCTGCCGTTAAATTCAGTTTCTCTAATCCTTTTAAGGAGTCTTTAATCCCCCTTTGAAAGGGGGTCAGGGGGATTTTTCATCCTCGCCGTGAAAATTTGTGGTTCATGAACGTTAGTCTTTTGTCGCTTTTAATTATCCGCTTTCTTCTTAATGTATTCTTACTGCTTTTAGCTGACTGCTGACAGCTAACTGCTGACCGCTTCTTTACCTTCCGCCCGCTGCACCAGGGAGATGAAGGCGTCTTCCAGGCTGGGCCGCACCCGCTCGATGCTGCCCCAGGCGATGTGATGCGCCGCCAGGGCCGCCTGGATGGCCGGTTCGGCCTCCTCGGGCCGGGTGGTGGCGATATGCAGGCCGTCCCCGAAGACCGCGGCTTCGGCCACCTGGGGCAGCTTTCTTGATCAAATCCAGGGCGCCGTCCAGGTTGTCGGGATAAAGGGCCAGGATGGTTTCCTTCACCTCCCCTTTGAGTTCGCCGGGGGTGCCCTGGGCGATGATGCGCCCCTGGTAGATCAGCACCAGCCGGTCACAGAACCCCGCCTCCTCCATGTAGTGGGTGGTGACCAGGATGGTCCGGCCCTCCTGGGCCATGGCGTAGATCAGGTCCCAAAAATTGCGCCGGGAAATGGGGTCCACCCCGCTGGTGGCCTCGTCCAGAAACAGGATGGAGGGCTCGTGGATGATGGCCGAGGCCAGGGCCAGCCGCTGCTTCAGGCCCAGGGGCAGGGTGCGGGTCAAATCGTGGCGCCGGTCCTCCAGTCCCACCAGGCTCAGCACCTCGGTGATCCGCGCCGTCAGCCGGGCCGGGGTGAGGCCGTAGACCCCGCCGAAAAAGGTGAGGTTTTCCTCCCCGGTCAGGTCCTCATAGAGGGAAAAACGCTGGGACATGTAACCGATGTGGTTTTTGATCTGGGCGTTCTCCCGGATGATGTCGAAGCCCCCCACCCGGCCCTCGCCGCTGGTGGGCAGCAACAGGCCGTTGAGCATGCGGATGGTAGTGGACTTGCCCGCCCCGTTGGGCCCCAGGAAGCCGAAAATCTCCCCCCGGTTGACCTCAAAGCTGATGTTGTCCACCGCCTTGAAATCCCCGAAAGACCGGGAGAGATTTTTGACGACAATGGCTTTTTCGTCAGTCATGAGCCGTGTTTTTTGTCCTTGCCGCCAGGCAGCGCCACCATTGCCCGCCTGGGCGATAATTTATGGTGAGCAGTTTGCATAGGGCGGGCTATGCCCGCCGAATTTTGGCGGCCACAGGCCGCCCTATACGTTTGAACCACCAAGTAATCAGCTTTCAACTTCTTCCCCTTTCCCCCTTATGCTTCATTCCTCGTCCTGCCGCACGATCTGGACGAAGAGCTCTTCCAGGGTGGGTTGGGCCGGTTCGATGGCCACGCCGGTCAGTCCGGCCTGCTCCAGGGCCTCCTTGATGGGCCCCATCGCCGTGGCGGCGTTATCCACCGTCAGCATTAACCGGTCCCCCATGGTCAAGGAGTTGCGCACCAGGGGATGAGTGCCGAGAACCTCCCGGGCGGTCCACAGGTTGGAGGCCCGGGCCTCCAGGAGTTCCCCCTGAAAAGAACTCTTAATGGCCTTGGGGGTGTCCACCACCAGCAAGCCGGCCGTGATGCATAAGCCCGACCCGGTGAGCCCGTTCCGCTTCGTCCATGTAGGCGGTGGACAGGAAGATGGCGATCCCGGTGCCCAGGAGGCCGTAGAGGATCTCCCAGAACTCCCGCCGGGAGATGGGGTCCACCCCAAAGGTGGGTTCGTCCAGGAAGAGCAGCCGGGGACGGTGAATGAGGGCGCAGGCCAGCCCCAACTTCTGGCGCATCCCCCCGGAGAGATTGCGGGCCAGCCGGTCCTGGAAAGGGGTGAGGTTGGAAAACCCCAGAAGTTCCGGCATCCGCTGCTCCCGTTCCTGCCGGGGCACCCGGTAGATGTCGGCATAAAAGGCCATGTTTTCGGCCACCGTCAGGTCGTCGTAGAGACCGAAGCGCTGGGGCATGTAGCCGATATGCTCTTTGAGGGCCTCCGACTCCCTGACCGTGTCAAACCCCAGGACTTCGGCCCGGCCTTCGTCCGGGTCCATAATGCCCACGAGCATCCGCATGGTGGTGGTCTTGCCGGCGGCGTCCGGGCCCACCAGGGCAAAGGCCTCTCCCGGCGACACGGTAAGAGTGAGATGATCCACGGCGGTGAGCGACCCGAAGCGTTTGGTCAGCCCCTCGACCCGGATGGCCGCCTCACTGCTTGGGCTGTTCGGCCGACTGGCTGTCAAGGAGAATAACCGCTTCCGCCGGCATCCCCGGCTTCAAGTCGTAGTTGAGGTTTTGCGCCCGGATCTTGCAGCGATAGACCAGGGTCACCCGCTCTTTGTAGGTTTCCACCGTCTTGGGGGTAAACTCCGCCTTGGCGCTGATGAATGACACCCAGGCCGGGTACTTCTTGCCGGGGTAGGAGTCGGTGGTAAGGTAAGCCTTCATGCCGAACTTGACCTTGGCCAGGTCGGTTGCCGGGATATACCCCTGAAAATAGATATTGTCCATATCTCCCAGGGTAAGCACCGGCGCCCCCACCGCCGCGGTCATGCCGGGCTCCATGGGGCGCACCAGGACCACGCCGTTCACCGGGGAGGTGATGGTGCCGTACCCCAACCGGGTCAGGGCCAGCTCCAGCGCCGCCTGGGCCTCTTTAAACTGGCCCCGGGCCTGGTCAATGTCCTCGGCCCGGTAGCCTTCCTTCAACATGCTGTACTGTTGCACCGCGCTTTTGTGCGCCTCTTTGGCCATGAGATAGTCGGCCTCGAACTTGTCCCGGCTGATGCCCGGAACGACCTTGCGCTTATAGAGATTTTCGTACCGCTCATAATCCAGCTTCTTGTTCTCCAGGTCGGCCTTGGTCTTGCCCGCCTGGGCCTCGGCCTCCTTGATCTCCTGGGGCCGGTAACCGCGCTCGAACTTGTTCAGGTTGGCCTTAGCCGCGGCCAGGGCGGCCCGGGCCCGGTCCACCTCGTCTCTGAGGTCCTTGGCCTCCAGGCCGGCCACGACCTGGTTCGTGGCGGCCCAGTCGCCCTCCTGGAAGAAGATGTACTGGATGATGCCGGACACCTTGAAGGCCAGATCGGTCTCGGTGGCCTCCATGTGCCCTTCCAGGCGCAAGGTATTGTTGGGCTGCGGGGTTTCCCACCAGAGCAGCCAGTAAGCCAGACCGCCAACGACTACCAGAGCCAGCAAGATGACGGGAATAAATCGCCGGTTTGTCTTCATCGGTCCTCCACGTCGGCCTGGGCCATACCGCCAAAAATCCTAACCGTATCGGCCCGCCCCCATTCTACCGGGAAAAGCGCTGCAAGGCAAAGGGATACTCCGGGGGCAGGAATAATATCCGCTTCTCTGGATTCAGGTTCCGCAAGCTCCCCCTTTGGTTGAGCCATAAGCGCCCGAAGACTTCCGGGTCCGGCCGGGGGCCCTGGCACACGGCGCGGCACCATCGGCAAGGGGTCAGTCGGCCCCCTGAAGGCAGAGACCTTAAGGTGAGGCGGTGAGGCGGGACCCGAGTATCCCTGGTTAAAAGGAAGGTCTTAAGGGAAAGGGGAGAGACGCTTTTCCCGGGATTAACGTTAGAGTCTCCGCAGGCTGAGCCCTGATTCACTCATCATGATCGAGATGCAGTCTATCCGGATAACCTGGTGCGTAATCTATCCTAAATAAAGTCAGGATCAACATCCGGTTGTGCTTTTTGCCGAGATGGTCCAGGTTTCTTTTTGGCGGGCACCCCCTGGGGTAACATCACCGGGAGAGTTTTCAGATGACGGCTGATGACCCAACCCACCGCACCGGTGGAAGGCTGGCGAACGTTAAACCAACCCTCGGTTTCCCCGATCTTTTCCACCTGGTTGTTAACGCCCAGAGTTCTAATGACCTCCGAGCGGTCCGATGGCTTGGCCCGCAAGACGAGCTTTCTTACCGCCACATAATAATATGCAGTTTGCGGGGTTGTTTTTGCTGAACATCTTCAAGGCGTTCCGTCAGGGCCGCGGCCGGTACCCAGCCAAGGCTGCGGCTGTTAATCACCAAGACCCGCCACCAACCCTGGTCACCGGTTTCGACTCTCTGCACCTGATCGCCCCGAAAAAGGAGCTGTAAGGGCATGCAATCACTGCCCGGGCACTCACGCAGCGGCATGGTCTCCATCTTGACAAAATAAAAAACGCCAGCCACCGGATCAGGGCTCAGTAACTCCTTTCGAACCCATCCCCTCTGCCCGCTCCGCTGGAGTTCAACCTGCCACCAGGCTGATTCCCCCGCATCCACAAGATCCACCTTATCGCCTCGGTAAAGCGGAGCCAGGACATTGCCGCCATGTCCGGGGCTGTCCAGCAAATACGTGATTTCCGCGGTAACAAAGAATGGACCCTCCGGAGGTTTAATCATCGAGGGTTGGACACAGGAGCAGGCCAGGCCCAGGAGCAGGCTCAGGGTTATTAATCTCGTCAAATCACCGTATGAGCGGATCTTCATCGCAAAATTTCTCTATTTCGCCTTATCCAGGGCCTTGATCCGCCATTGACCGGACTCTCTGGCGAATTTTATGACGTAGGTCTTGGAAAAGTTCTTATTTTTTCGGGTGCTGATATTGTGCGCCTCAACATCCCAGGTTACCCGGGCTACCGCAGTTTGGTCGGCCCGGAGGTTGACCTCCGTTATTGCGAAATCCATTTTCGGGTAATCATAGATTTTCCAGGCCTTGGAGATCTGTTGGGCCCTTTGGCGCAACTTCGGGTAGGTTGGCGAGTAGTGGTGTAAAAGTTGAGGCAGATCCTTTTTCTGATTGGCCTCCTTGATCCCGGCCAGTACCTGGGCCAATTGGCTTCTCAGTTGCGCCGTAGAATCCACCGGGGCCGGGGAAGCAGCCGGAGGGCCGGCAGGAGGGACCTCAGCGGGCGGGGTCTGGGTCTGTGGGGCCTGGACCTGCGGGGCAATATCTTCTTTATGCAAGGTTGGTGGCGAGGGGGTCCCCGTGATGAGAAACCAGACGACAAAACCGATCAGCACCACCCCGACTCCGATCACGAAGCCGTGGATCCAGATTTGCTTCCACCTGCGCTGGACAGGAGATGATTGCCAGTGATCGGTCATGGTCCCGGGCTCAATCCTTCTAACCTGTAAAGATAATACCAAAACTTGCTGCGTCAAGAAAGAGAAACGCTCCCGGGACCGATCTCTCCCAAGGACATGCCGTCCCCGGGGTATCATGATAAAAAGATGTGCAGCTTTAATCCGGGATGCAATCAATACGCTGGTCGCGGCCACGGCGCCGCCGGGGGAATTTTGCCGGCTGGAAAGGCCTGCCGGGAACGTCTGCCGGCCCATCCCGCTTTACATTCCCAGTGCCAACCCTTAACTTTGAGCAGGAAGGCTTGGGCAGATCATGGCGAATGGCCAAAGTTCTTGCCATGCCGGCATCTGCTCTAAAAGCCAAAATCCCCTCTTACCCCCCTTTGGCCAAGGGGGGAGACTACGAGGCATTGCTGTTAAAGTCCCCCTTTGAAAAAGGGGGATTAGGGGATTTAAGAATAGGCAAGTGGGATGAATTTATGGCAGATGGTCGGAGCCGGAAAGAGTTTCGGGGGGACGGGTTCCGAGACGCGGCCGGCTCGGGCCTCGAGGGTAGATAACGGTAATTTATGGTGCGAGGTGGGCCGGATGGCCCCCGGGAGGTCTTATGGCCGATTGCATGCTGCTCACCAGGGAAATGCTCAAAGATCCCATCGACATTGACGTCCCCGATGAAGCCCTGGATTTTTCCCGGGCCCGGGTTTTTGCCGACCGTCGCGCCCGGGAACTGGATGCCGAGCCCATGCTCCTGGCCTGGTATGACCGGGGCACCGGCGCCTTCTCGCCCCAGGTGACGTGCTGCGGCGATGCCAAGCCCGCCTGGCTGATTTATGCCGAGTCCCGGGGCGGCGACCTGGTTATCGATATCAACCATGAGGCGTACGTTTTCGTGTACCGCCGGGATCTCTGAGGCAGGGGTCTCGCAAATTTGTCACGGAGCGGAGCGGTCTCAGATTCGCCATACTTCATAAGTTAGAGTCTAATTCCCCTCCTGGTGAGCGGTAGAGGGAGGATCTCTGCTCAAGTCCCCTAACCTGTCATTCTGAGGGAGGGAACAAGAAGATTCTCATTAATTCGAGAAAATTCGCGAGATCCTGTCACTCCCTCAGAATGACAGGTTGGGGGACTTTAGCAGAGCTCTCAGATTGATATGGGCCAGGCCCCGGGTAGCGATGCCGCCCCTTCACCTGCTCCCGGACCGGGCTCCCCCAACTACCGGGGGGGTCGGCTCACGGTGTGCCGGCGGTGACCAGGGGGACTTTTTTGACTCCCAGCTCCATCATCCCGACCGGGAGATCAGGCGGCCGGTTCAAGGTCCGCCGTTTGAAAGGACTGTAGAGTAATTTAAAGATATCGGCGGTCTTCATGTGGCGCCCGAACAGGCGCAAGAGCTTATAGGTGCGGAAAGGGCGCCGGAACAGGCGCCGGGCAAAAAGCTGGGCGTAGCCTCGCATGCGCACCTGGTTCACCACCGCACTCGACAGGGCGGTGGGGTCGATGTCCGAGCATTTGAACCATTTGTCCCAGTCGCGCTCGTCGTCAATGATGCCGCGATCGACATACTCCTGCCACAGGGGGGTGCCCCGGTAGGCGCACAAGCGATTGAAGCCGAAGGTGTCCAGCTCCAGACGGGCGGCAAAGCGGAAACTGGCCGCGATATCCTTCCTGGTCTCGCCGGGCGAGCCGATGACAAAAAATCCGTGCACCCGTTCGATTCCCTGCCGCTTCGCCTCACTGACCGCGTCCTCGACCTGTTTCAGGGTCTGGCGTTTGTGAAGCCGGTCCAGGACTTTTTGGGTGCCCGCCTCCACCCCGAAGGCCAAAAAATTGCAGTTGGCCTGTTTCATTATCGGCAGTTGATCCACCGCGACCGCATCCACCCTGCCTTCACAGCCCCAATGGAACTTCAGGCCGCGGTCCATGATGCCGTGGCAAACTTCGCTGATCCGCTTGCGGTTCAGGAGAAAGTGGTCATCGGTAAGGTAAATCGAGCGATAGCCCAGGTCGTTGAGCTGCTGCATTTCCCCCAGGACATGCTCCGCCGAACGGTAGCGCCATTTGCCCTGGGACAGGGTGGGGATGTCGCAATAGATGCAGGAATAGGGGCAGCCCCGGGAAGTCTGCATGGTGCAGAATTTATCCAGGGAGAGGACCGCCGGGACGTCCAGGGGCAATGACTCGATGTAATCGATGGGGAGGCTGGTCCGGTCGGGGTAAGGAAACTGATTCAGGTCCCGGATGAGGGGACGGGAGGGGTTGCGGACGATTTCGCCGTCGCGACGCCAGACCAGGGAAGCCACGGAGCCCGGATCATCAAGGCAGTTCAAGTAATCCGGCAGCAGCTCTTCGCCCTCCCCGACCCCCACGCAGTCCAGGTCAGGGCAGTCTTGCAGGATGCGGTCCGCATTCATGGTGGCAAAGGCGCCGCCCATGATAATGGGCAGGCCGGGCACGGCCAGCTTCAGCCGCCGGGCCAGGTCCTTGACCGCAGGGTAGGTGGTCGTCGAGAGGCAGGAAAGGGCGATGACATCGGGCCGTTCTGCGTCTGCCGCCCGGGCGATGTGCTCCGCCTGCATCTGGGGGTGACACATGTCAAAAAGCCGTACCCGGTGTCCATGTTGGCGCAGGACCGGCGCCAGCGTCTGGATCCCCAGGGGAGGAAAGGCCATCACCTGGAGGCGGTCCGGGTCAGTCGAGGCTCGATGCAGTTCCCGGGGCAGCAACCGGTAAAAATTTTGGTCCCGGACATACGCCATGAATACATGCATGGGAAAACCCTTCGCACCCCTCGAGAGGAACTATCGTTATTGAGAGAGATTTCCTAAAAAAGTGACTCTGCCTCCGCCGAGGATTGTCCCGGTAGTCCCGACGCCGGGAGTGACTGGAACCCCCGGCTGCCGTCCGACTCCCGTTCTAACGGTAACCGCCGCGCCCGCCGCCCCCGGAGGAGCCTTTTGCCTGCGGCTTGGCTTCATTGACCGCCAGGGGGCGCCCGTCGACACTCCGGCCGTTGAGCATGGAAATAGCCTTCTGGCCTTCCAGTTTGGTCTCCATCTCGACAAAGCCGAAGCCCCGGGGTTGACCCGTTTGCCGGTCGTTAATGATCTTGGCCGAGGCCACGTAGCCGGCTTCGGAAAAAAGCGTGTTCAGCTGCTCTTCAGTCATCTGGTGGGGCAGGTTGCCCACGTATAATTTCATACTCATGCGTTCTCCTTGTCAGTCTGTCCTGGCCGGGCGATCTTTTCAGGCCATCCCCCGGGGCGCTTTGGCCCGCAACAATGGTTGGGGCCCGGCCTGGCCCACTCGGAGGGTCAAAGTGACAGAACTCCGGGGTCCCAGGACCGCCGGAGTTCTGATCATCAAACTTTAGCGCTTAAAGTTTGAACACGTTTTGGGCCTGGGGACCCTTGGGACCGTCGACCACTTCAAATTCCACCGTCTGTTCTTCGGCCAGAGAGCGGAAGCCTTCGCCCTGGATGGCGCTGTGATGCACAAACACATCCGGGCCGTTTTCACGAGTGATGAAGCCGAAGCCCTTGGAGTCATTGAACCATTTAACCGTACCAGTTTCCTTCATGGTGAAACCTCCTACAGATACTGCAGTGATATTCCCGCCAAAAAAGCAGGCCGCACAGCAGTCAGGCAAAAAAAAATCGGCCGGGAAATAGCACCCCCGTCCGATTCTTGTCCAGGACTTGCGGCCCTGCTTCAGTCTGACATGCTAAACTTGATACATTTTACAAGAAACCTACTCAATGTCAAGGAAATAGCAACAAATAACCATAATAGTTTGCCGCTTCCCAAGACATACCGGGATATTCCCCTCAAGCCGCACGTATAAAAGGTGGTCCCGTGCCGGCGAGACTCACTATTCAGGGGCGAAGCATTGGCGCCCCCAAATAATGCCAGCTAATGAAGGGGCGGTTTTTAAACCCGCCTCCACGTCTGGACTTGCATGGGAACCCTAGCGGCCGAAATAGCCCGTGAGGTTGGCGGTGGCCAGGGTCTTGCCCTCCAGGGCCTGCTTGAAGGCCGCCAGCCCGGCGCTCTTGCCCACCTCAACTTTGGCGACGCTCAGGGCATAGAGGGTGAAGACGTAAGGGTGGTCGCCGCTGCCCCGGGGAGGTTGGGGGCCGCCGTAGCCCGTCTCCCCAAAAGAGTTTTTCAACTCCACCGCCCCCGGGGGCATCTTGTGGCCGGAGGCCCCCTCAGGCAGGGAGGTGGCGTCGCCGGGGAGGTCGATCACCAGCCAGTGCACCCAGTTATGGGCGACGGGATGGGGGTCCACCATGGCCAGGGCGAACGACCGGGTGCCCGCCGGGGCGCCCGACCAGCTCAAGGGTACGGAGACATTCTGGCCCCCGGCCCCGGGCATGACGTATTTGAGGGGAATTTTATCACCGTCCTGAAAAGCGCTGGATGTGATCTGCATGGGTTGTCCTCCTGAGCCGCAGACTGCGACAAAAATAAGCATCAAGGCGATAAGACGCCAACCGGCCACGAACCGTTGCATGGCAACACCTCACGACAGGGATTCGGCTAAGCGGGTGAGACTCTCCTTATCCGGCCGCGGCCTCCCCTGCCAGGAATTTTCTCAAGGCCACCGCGGCGTTGTGTTCTTCATCCCGGGAGCCGTACACCAGGGTGACGCGCCCCTGCCCCGCTTTCTCCCGGAGGAGATTAACGACGGCCGGACGCCCCGCCAGTTCAGCCCAGTAGCGCCGGCAAAATTCCTCCCATTTGCCCGGGTCATGCCCGAACCACCGGCGCAACTCCGGGCTGGGGGCAATCTCCTTGAGCCACAGGTCCAGGGCCAGCGCCTCTTTCTTCAGACCCCGGGGCCAGAGGCGCTCCACCAGGACCCGGAAACCGTCCTCCGGGGCCGGTGGCACGTAGGCCCGTTTCAGATTAATCATTTCGCCCTGCCCCCCGGCCTCAGGTTTCCTCCAAACGCCGCCTGATGATCTCCGCCCATTTGCTCTCCGGGTCCAGTTCCAGGTAGCGCCGCCAGTGATCCCGGGCTCTTCCGGTACTCCCCAGGGTCTCCAGGAGCATGGCCAGGTTGAAATGGGCGTCGGCAAACTCCGGGTCCACCTGGATGGCCTTCTTGTAAAACAGGACGGCAGCATCCAATTCCCCCTGGCCTTCCATGAGGTTGGCCAGGTTAAAGTTGCCTTCGGCGTGGTCCGGGTTGATGGCCAGGGCCTGGAGGTAGCGGGAGGCCGCCGCGGTTTCATCCCCCCCCAGAAAGAGGATGGTGCCCAGGTTCACCAGGGCGTCCACGTGGTCCGGGACCGCGGCCAGGATTTGTTCATATTTCTCCCGGGCCTCAGACATCCGCCCGGCCTCCTCATCTTCCAGGGCCTGGAAGAATAATTCTTCAAACGCCTCCCGGGCCGGGGTCACGGGAGCGCTCTCGCCCCCGTTGAAATTAATGAAGAGCTGCCCTTCGGGAGTAAACCGCCGGCGGTTCTTGCCCAGGATGAGCTGGTCGGCGACCAGGGAAATCCGCAGCTCCGACAGGGGCTGCTTCAAGCCCGGCATGATCTGCCGCAGTTTTGCCACGCAATTTCTGATCTTGTGGAGCGAGACGCCCTGCCGGCGTAAATCCCTCACCGTCCGAAAGGCCACCAGGCTCTGGAAGTCGAACCAGAGCCGGCCCCGGCCCTTTTCCCGGTGGGGGATGAGCCC
This sequence comes from uncultured delta proteobacterium, assembly GCA_963747645.1. GTDB lineage: Bacteria > Desulfobacterota > Desulfobaccia > Desulfobaccales > 0-14-0-80-60-11 > 0-14-0-80-60-11. The sequence goes on from CAVVFW010000015.1 coordinate 24,263, forward strand.
CTGCCGGTCCCAGTAGCGGATCTGGCTTTCGGAGATGCCGGTGAGCCGGGACACCTCCCGCTGGTCGTAGAGCTGCTTCACTCCATAAGCCTTATAAAGACTGGGGCCCGAAAATGTCCCCGGGGGGTTTCTTCCTGAAAGGCCACGGTGCAGCGCAGCGTGGGGTTCACCCAGATAATCCCCTTGGGGGTCCCTGCCTGGGGAATGACCGGCGATGCCGCTCGCAGCCCTTGAAGCTGGGCCGAAATCTCTTCCAGGTCGGCGACGCTAAAGCCGCTGCCCACCATACCCCGGAAGCGCCAGCCGTCAGGGCCCTTCGTCGCCAGGGCCAGGGAGCCGAAAGTCTGCCGGCGGGCTCCCCGGCCGGGCAGGTAGCCCACAATGAAGCAGGTGGCTGTCCCCCGGGGCTTGATCTTCAGCCAGTGCCGCGATCTTTGGCCCACCAGGTAAGGGCTGTCCAGGGCCTTGGCCATAACCCCCTCCAATCCCTGGGCCACCACTTCCCGGAAGAATGACGTGCCCTGTTCCTGGATGTAGCGGGATTCCACTATCCCGGGCGATTCTTCCAGCATCTCCCGCAAGATCTCCTTGCGGTGACTCAAGGGCAGGTGGAGCAATTTTGCATCGTTGTGGTAGAGCACGTCAAAGGCGATAAAAGTCGCCGGGATTTGCTGGGATAGGAGGTCGATTTTCACAGGGTCGGAGGCCTGTTCCCGCTGTTGCAAGATGTGGAAATCGGGCCGTCCCCCTGAGAGCACCACCAATTCCCCGTCCAAAATTGCGTTCCTCCCCTTGATCTGCCGATACAGCCCGGCGAGTTCCGGGTATCTACCGGTGATGTCCAGGAGCCGGCGGCTCTGCAGGCGGATACGCCGATCCCGGAGGAACAGGATGCCGCGGGCCCCGTCCCACTTGATTTCAAAGAGGTGCCGGGGCGAATCGAAGGGGGCCGAACTGTAGGCCAGCATCGGCGCGATTTTCTCGTCCAGCATTTAGGCCTGTTGCCGTTTTTTGGCGGAGCCGCCGCCCCGGGCCCCGGCCCGGGCCATCCCTTTCTTGGGGGCCGCGCCGCCTCCGGTGGCGGCAACGCTCTTCTGGAGGGCCTCCATGAGGTTGATGACCTTTTCCCGCTCTACCCGGGGTTCCGCCGCGATTTCCTTGCCTTCGGCCTTGGCCCGGATGATCGCCAGCAAAGTCTCGGTGTGTTCATCGTGGTAATCCGCCGGCACAAAGTCGCCGCTGAGGTGGCCGATGATAGTCTTGGCCATCTCCAGGTTGGCGTCGCTGACTTTGACCGGCTCGGTCACGGCCAACTCTTCGATCGCCGTCACGTCGCGGATTTCCTGGGGATAATGCAGGGTAAAGGCGATAAAGGCGCCGTGGTAGGGCCGCAGGTTATAAAGGTACTCCCGGTTTCGCATCACCGCCCGGGCCACCGCGGTCTTGCCGGTCTCCTCCATGGCCTGGCGGATGACCGCGAAGGCCTCATTCCCCGCCGGGCCGTCCGGGGCCAGATAAGAGGCGCCGGTATAATAAAGGGGATTGATCTGTTCGGCGTCCACAAACTTCAGAATTTCTATGAAATCGGTGGACTCTTTGCGGGCCTTCTGGAAATCCTCCTCCGTCAGGATCACGTGGTGGTCCTTGCCGTATTGATACCCCTTGACGATTTCATCCGGGCCCAGGGTCTTGCCGCAGACGGGGCAGACGTTTTCCTGGTTGATCCGGCTACCGCATTCTTTGTGGTAGAGGTGAAATTGCAGGGGTCGCGCGATGGTGGCGGCGAACATCTTGATGGGGATGGTCACCAGGCTGCATTTCAAATAGCCCTTCCAAATGGCCCGCATAGTCCCCTCCCGAGGTCCGACGGGTAAGAAGGCGGGGGCCGGCCCGGCCCCCAGGCCGCGTCCGACACTCCTGGGTACAAAGATTAGACGACGAGCATTTATCTCAATATAGGTTCGGATAGGCTGCTAAACAAGGGCACTTTGCGGATAAACCCGCCTCAGACAGACCATGAACCCCATAAGGATCCGGACTCCTTGCCCGCCGTCGGCGGCTCAAAAGGCCATGTCCGGGGACCAGATGTCGCAGACCTTGCCTACCAGCTCTTCGCCCGGTTTCAGGGATTTTTTGCCCGGTTCCCAGCCGGCGGGGGTGGCCTCGCCCGTGTCCCGGACAAACTGGCAGGCCCGGATCTGCCGGATCATTTCGGCCACGTTGCGCCCCACCGCCGGGGCCAGCACCTCCATGGCCTGGAGCACGCCGTCGGGGTCGATGAGGAAACGGCCCCGGATATCCACGCCGTTGGCCTCATCGTAAACGTCGTAGAGATCGCCGACGCGGCCGCCGGTGTCGCTCAGCATGGGGTAGGGCAAGCCCCCGGGGATCATCTTGGACAACTCGCCTTCCTGCCACACCTTGTGCGTAAAGGGGCTGTCGATGCTGATGGCCAGAATCTCGGCCCCCAGGGACTTGATCTCGTCGTACTTGGCGGCAACTGCCGTCAGTTCCGTGGGTCACACAAAGGTGAAATCCCCGGGATAGAAATAAAGCATCACCCATTTGCCTTTATAATCCGACAACTTCACCTTTTTGATTTCGCCGTTGATATAGGCGTTGGTTTCAAAATCCGGGGCCGGTTTGCCTACCTTAACTGCCATAGTCAAATCCTCCTTGAAGCATTATGGGTTACAGCCACTGTTTTTTCCGGAAGTACCCGAGCATGGCGAGTGCGATCACCACCATCAACCCGAGGACCATGTAATAACCGTATTCCCATTGCAACTCCGGGATATTCTTAAAGTTCATGCCGTAAAGACTGGTTATGAACGTCAGCGGCATGAAGATGGTGGCGATGATGGTCAGCACCTTCATGATCTGGTTGAGCCGGTTGCTCATGGAAGAGAGGTAAATATCCAGCATCCCCGACAGGATGTCCCGGTAAGTCTCCACCGTGTCGATGGCAATGATGGTGTGGTCGTAGACGTCTCTGAAATAATTGCCGAGACTTTCACTGATCAGGGGGGACTCCCGGCGCTCCAGCCGGGCGATCACTTCCCGCAGGGGCCACAGGGATTTGCGCAGCATGATCATGTCATTCTTGAACCGGTGCACGTCGCGCAAGGTTTGGGGCGAGGGCCGGGCCACCACTTCATCTTCCAGAGATTCCACTTGGTCGCCGAATTTTTCCAGTTCCACGAAATAATTATCCACCACCAGATCGATGATGGTATAGGCGAGGTAATCGGCCCCGAGCTTGCGGATCCGCCCTTTGGCGGTCTGGAGCCGGTCCCGGATGGAGGTAAAGAGATCGCCGCCGCTTTCGTGAAAAGAGAGGACGTAATGGGGACCCAGAACCAGGCTGATCTCCTCCGCCACGAGTTCCTCACCCTCGCTCACCGGCCGGATGTAATTGAGGACAATATAGAGATAATCGTCATAGTCCTCGACTTTGGGCCGCTGTCCCACCTCCAGGATGTCTTCCAGAACCAGGGGGTGGATCTTGAAGAAGCCCCCCAGCTTCTCCAGGTCCTTAACCTGGGAGATGCCGTTGACATTGATCCAGGTCACCTCAGCCGGGTCGGCTGTCAACTGGCAATCGGTGAAGGTCTCCACGGTGCGTTCCACGATCGTTTTTTCGTTGTAACGCGTGATGGTGATGCTGGCCGGCTGGGATTCCTTCGACCCCGTATAGACCAGGGAACCAGGAGGCATGCCGACCTTGCTGGCCATTCTTCGGAATGATTTGGACATGGGGTGGTTATCCCCCGATTATTTAGGCTTAAAGTTTTATAATATTGTTGTTTTCCGCATAATCAAGGCCTGATACGAAGTTGCAGTCAAAAAACTATGAATATTCATGTCATTCGAACGGGGCGCCGCGCCGTGAGGCATCTCCGCGGCTTGGAGGAGAGATTCTTCACGGCGCTCAGCCTGACAAAAAAAATTATTGCTGGCTCATCGATAGAATACTGAACATACCCGGCCCCCGGATGGAGGCATGGATGGGGGGCCTGGCGGGAAAAGTGGGGTATGGCGGCGGGCGCCCGGCTCAGCCGAACCGGCCGGTGATATACTGCTCGGTCTGTTTATTGGCGGGGTTAGTGAAAATTTGCTGGGTGGTGCCGAACTCGACGACCTGCCCCACGTAAAAAAACGCGGTGAAGTCGGAAACCCGGGCGGCCTGCTGCATATTGTGGGTCACAATGACGATAGTGTACTGGGCCTTCAACTCGTTGATCAGTTCTTCCACCTTGGCGGTACCGACGGGATCGATGGCCGAGCAGGGTTCATCCATCAGCAGGAGTTCCGGCTCCACCACGATGGTCCGGGCGATGCACAACCGCTGCTGCTGCCCGCCGGACAGGGCCGTGCCCGGGCGATGCAGGACGTCTTTGACTTCATCCCATAAGGCGGCCCGCTTCAGGGCATCCTCCACCCGGTCCGCCAGTTCGCTCTTGCGGAGGACGTAGTGCATCTTGAGGCCGTAGGCGACGTTCTCGAAAACGCTCATGGGAAACGGCGTGGGCTTCTGGAAGATCATGCCGATTTTCTTGCGGAGCGCCATGACGTCCTGGGCCGGGCTCAGGACATTGACGCCGTCCAGCCAGACCTCGCCTTCGGCACATTGGTCCCGATAGAGTTCATAAATGCGGTTGTAGACTCTCAGATGGGTGGACTTGCCGCAGCCGGAGGGGCCGATGATGGCAGTCACCTGATGTTCGGCGATATCCAGATTATTGTCGAACAGGGCCTGGTTCTCGCCGTAGTGAAAATTCAGATGCCGGACGGCAAGCTTGGTGTCCAGCCCCAATTCTTTCAGGAGGGCCTCGGAGCGAATGACCTGGTTTTCTGGGTTCGCCGGCAAACTCTCATCCTCTTCATCAACGAAGGGTTCTTTAAGGTCTTCAGCCAGGCTGAGTGCTCGCATGTTCTTCTTCCTTAAATCTTATCATGGTGAAATGCAATCCCTGCAACCCTTATGTTCCTCTTAACCCAAGCATTTTAGGGCTTTCGCTCCCGAACGGCCAACCTGGCCAACAGGGTGAAGGCCAGCACCGCGGCGGTGATTACCAGGGACGCCCCCCAGGCCATCTGCTGCCAGTCCTCATAGGGGGACATGGCATAGTTAAAGATGGTGACGGTGAGGTTGGGGGTGGGGCCCGACAGGGATTTAAACCAGTAGGGGCTGTTCAGGGCGGTGAACAACAGGGGCGCGGTCTCGCCGCTGACCCGGGCCACCGCCAGGAGAACCCCCGTAATCAAACCGCCCTTGGCCGCCCGAAACACCACGGTCAGGGTGACCTTCCAGCGAGGGGCGCCCAGGGCCAGGGCCGATTCCCGCAGGGTATTGGGCACCAGGCGCAGCATGTCCTCGGTGGTCCGGGTGATCACCGGAATCATTAAGATGGCCAGGGCCGCGGCCCCGGCATACCCTGAAAAGTGTCCCAGGGGACGCACCACCAGGGTATAGGCAAACACCCCGATAATGATGGATGGCATGCCCATGAGTACGTTGGCGGAAAACCGGCTGTTGTCGGCCACCCGGGAGTCCTGGCCAAACTCCGCCAGGTAGACGCCGGACAGGAAGCCCACGGGAACCGACATCAGGGTGGCAGCCGCGGTCATGGCCAGGGTCCCCAGGATGGCGTTGGCCATGCCGCCGCCGGCCATGCCGGGCGGGGTGGGTAACTGCGTAAAAAAAGACAGGTCCAGAGCCCCCGCGCCCCGGACGATAACCCCGGACAGGATCCAGACGAGGGCGCCTAAACCCACCAGGGCCGAGAGCACGGACCAGCCCCGCACCATCAGGTCCACGGCCCGGCGGCCGGTCGACGGCCGCGGTTTCATAACCCCACGCTCCAGGACTTGTACATCTTGCGCAGCATGAACTGGGCCCCCACCTGGACCAGGTAGGTGATGATGAACAGCACCAGGCCAAGTTCCATCAAGGAGCTGATGTACAGCGGGTCGGTGGCCTCGGTGAACTCATTGGCCAGGGTGGAGGCAATGCTGTTGCCCGGGGCGAACAGGGAGGCGGCGATATTGTGGGCGTTGCCGATCACGAAGGTCACCGCCATGGTCTCTCCCAGGGCCCGACCCAGACCGAGAAACAGGGCCCCGATAATCCCCACCAGGCCGTAAGGGATGGTCACCTTATGGGTGACTTCCCAGGTGGTGGCCCCCATGCCGATAAGCCGATTCCTTGACCACGTGGGGCACCAGTTGAAACACGTCCCGGGTAATGGTGCTGATAAAAGGCAGGATCATGAAGGCCAGGATGATCCCCGCGGTCAGCATACCCAATCCCATGGGCGGCCCTTGAAACAGCGGCAGGAAACCCAGGCTGCCCTGGAGCAGCGGCTGCACGTGCCTGGCCATAAACGGCCCGAACACGAACATGCCCCACATGCCGTAAATGATGCTGGGAATGGCCGCCAGGAGCTCGATCATGGTGCCCACCACTTTGCCGACCCCGGGGCGGGCCAGCTCCACCAGGAACAGGGCGATGGCGATGGCCAGGGGCACGGCGATGACCATGGCGATGAGGGTGGAAACGATGGTGCCGTAGATGCTGCTGGCACCCCCGAACTGCTGGGAAACCGGGTCCCAGTTTTGCGAAATCAGGAAGCCGAACCCGAATTTCTTGATGGACGGGAGGGAATGAGCCAACAATTCCAGGAAAATCCCGGCCATGAGGACGGGAGTCACCAGGGAACAGACGGCGGCAAGCCACTTAAAGCAGGAGTCGCCTTTGGCAGCTGCCGAATTTGCTTTAGTCATGGTCAGAAACCGACTTTGCCGGAGCTCAGGCTGAGGGACAGGGTCAACGCCCCTGGCCCCCACCCGGTTCAGACTCTGGCGGTTTTAGTGGGCGACGGGTTTTCCGCCGGATTTCAATTCCTTGGCCCAGGTGGCTTTCACCATCTCGACGACATTTTTCGGCAAGGGCACGTAATCCAATTTCGCAGCCATCTCGCCGCCGTGTTCGTAGCACCAGGTAAAGTATTTCAGCATGGCCGCGGCCTTGGCGGCATTGGCCTGGTCTTGCTGCAGGAGGATGTAGGTCGCCCCGGCAATGGGCCAGCTCTGGTCGCCGGGCTGGTTGTCGAGCCCCAGATAGTAGCCCGGGGCGTTTTTCCAATCGGCGTTGGCCGCCGCGGCCTGAAAAGCCTCAATGCTCGGGCTTAAGAACTTGCCGTTTTTATTCTTGAGTTGCGTAAAAGCCATTTTATTTTGCAGGGCGTAGGCATATTCCACATAACCGATGGCGCCGCTCACCACTTTCACCTGGCCGGCCACGCCTTCATTGCCTTTGCCGCCGATGCTGTAGGCCGCCGGCCACTTCACCGCTTTGCCGGCCCCGACTTTCTCTTTCCAGGCCGGGGAAACCATGGTGAGATAGCTGGTGAAGATATAGGTGGTTCCGGACCCATCCGTGCGATGCGCCACGGTGATGGCCTGGGAGGGGAGCTTCAGGCCGGGGTTGAGGCCCTTGATGGCCGGGTCATCCCACTTGCTGATTTTGCCCAGGAAGATATCCCCCAGCACCTCACCCGTGAGCTTGAGCTGACCCGGGCCCACTCCCGGGATATTCACCACCAGCACCACGCCGCCAATGACCATGGGAAACTGTACCAATTTGGCCTCGGCCAGGGCTTCAGGTTTCAGGGGCTCGTCGGAAGCCCCGAAATCCACGGTCTTGGCCTTGATCTGGGCGATGCCGCCGCCGGAGCCGATGGACTGGTAATTGACCTTGACCCCGGTGAGGGAGTTATACTTGTGGGCCCATTGGGAATAAATCGGGTAAGGAAAAGAGGCGCCGGCGCCGTTGAGGGTCAGGTCTTCGCCCTGGGCCAGGCCGGGCAGGGCCATGAGGCCCACCAATGCCATTGTCAACCATACTGCTTTTTTGTTCATTACTCCTCTCCCTTGGATGATTAATGTATAAGGCAACGTCTGTTAGGCGATTGTTAGCGTCCCATGAGAATTGGGCAAGGTCCGGAAAAATATCCGGGAACGATCCCGCCGCTTTGACCGCACTGGCCCGGGGCCTGACCAGGCGCCTTGAGGCTCACAGTCAGGAACTTTCACCGGGATTTGTCTTTAAGGGTAACGGCTGAAAATTAGCAAGCGGTGAGTGGTTGGCTAGGATTGCGCGAGATTTGGCCGGGATCGGTCATACCCATGAGCGGTCAATGGATATTTTTTGAAGAGGGGGGCAGTCTGTCCGCCCCAAGAGGGCGCACACACGGGTGCGCCCCTACGGTTCATTCGTTTATTTATAAACGTAACCCGGTATCAGCCGGTGGCGCCGGGTTGCAGGCGGTGAATCGCCCCGGCAGGTGGATCAACCCTGGGGCAGGTGGATCAAGAAGGTGCTGCCGGCCCCGGGGGCGCTCTCAAGGGTCACATACCCCCCATGGGCCTGGGCGATGTGCTTGACGATGGCCAGTCCCAGGCCGGTGCCCCCCACCTTGCGGCTGCGGCCGGGGTCCACCCGGTAGAAACGCTCGAACAGCCGGGGCAGGTGCTCCGGGGCGATGCCGGGCCCCTGGTCCCGCACCAGGATGACTACTTCGCCGGTTTCCCGTCGGGCCTCCACCTGCACAGGCCGGGCCGGCTGGCTGTACTTGACGGCATTGTCGATCAGATTCACCACGGCCTGCAAAAGGAGCGGGGCGCTGATCGCCGCGGCCAGGTCATCGGGGCAGGTGAGGTTAATTTCGATGTCCTTGGCCGCGGCCCGCTCCCGGCAGACCTGGACGGCGTTGTCCAACACCGCCTTGAGGCCGCCGGAGGACAGGGCGATCTTGCCCTGCTCCGAATCCTGCTCGATCCGGGACAGACTTAAGAGGTCGTCGATGATCTCGTTGAGGCGGTCGGCGTGCCTGGCGATGATCTGTAAAAAGCTCAAGGCGTTTTCCGGTTCCTGCATGGCCCCGTCCAACAGGGTCTCCACGAACCCCTTGATGGAGGTGATAGGGGTCTTGAGCTCATGGGAGACATTGGCCGCAAAATCCCGCCGGGCCTGCTCCAGGCGTCGCAGGCGAGTCACATCGTTGAGGACGATGAGGGCGCCGAAGCCCTTCCCCTGGGGGTCCCGAAGCGTGGTGCCCCGGAGTTGAATGAGGCGGTCACCGCCGCTCTCCCGGAGGATGATCTCACCATCCACCTGCCGGGGGCTGGCCAGAGCCTGGATCACAAAGTTCTGGAGATCGGGGTGGCGCACCACTTCCGGGAGGGGGCGCTCCCGGGCGGCCTCCGGGTCCACCCCCAGGAGCCGGGCCCCGGCCTGGTTCAAGGTTATGAGGCGCTCCTGTTGGTCCACGGCCAGCACCCCCTCCACCATGCTGGCCAACACCGCCTCCTGCTCCCGGCGCTGCCGGTTGACGGTGCGGAGGCGCTGGTCCAGCTGCTCCGCCATATAATTCAAGGCCTCGGCCAGGCTGGCCAGCTCATCGGATGGGGGGACGGGCACCTTAGCCCGCAAATCCCCCTCAGCGAAGCGCTGGGCGGCCTGCTTCATGTCTTCCAGGGGGCGGGACAGGCGGCGGGCCACCACCAGACTTAACAGGGCGGCCAGGAGAGCGGCCCCCATGCCCCCCAGGGCAATCTTGACATACATGGCGTCCAGGATCCGGTCGATGAAGGCCACGGTCAGGGAGGCCCGCACCACTGCCGTCACCCGCCCCTGGTCCAGGACCGGCGCCGCCACGTACATCATGGAGGTCTCTTCGGTGTAACTGTGCCGGGTGGAAATGCCGATCTTCCCCTTCAAGGCCTGCCGGATTTCGGGCCGGTCACCGTGATTGTCCATCTGGGCCGGGCTTTTGGAGGAATCACCCACCACCCGCCCCGAAGGCAGGATCACCGTGAGCCTGGTGCCGCTGAGCTTGCCTAACTCCTTGCAGAGCCGATCCACGGCCTCGGCCTCCAGGGGGCTGAGCAGCTTCTGAAATTGGGGGATCACCAGGTCGGCCCGGATTTTCAGGTCCGCCGCCGTCTGCTCCAGAAATGCCCCCCGCCAGGCCTGGGACACATACCAGGTCACGGCCAGCAGGGCCAGGAGAGCGATGATCAGATAGGAGGGAAAGAGTTGGGCCACCAGACGCCGGCGCCGCATGGTTACTCCTTGAAACGGTAGCCCACGCCCCGCACCGTTTCGATATATGTGCCGGCGGAGCCCAGTTTTTTCCGCAGCCCCACAATCTGCACGTCCACGGCCCGATCGGAGACGGCGTAGTCTTCGCCCTGGACCCCCTGGACGATCTGGGCCCGGGTGAAAACCCAGCCGGGACGCCGGGCCAGGAAGGACAACAGCCGGAACTCGGTGGCCGTCAGGTCCACGGGCCGGCCCTGGACCAGGACCTCGTGGCGGCCGGGATGGATGGTCATCCCGTGGAGTTCCAGGGAGTCGCTCGCCGCCGCCGGTTCGGACTGGCCCCGGCGCAGCACCGCCCGGAGCCGGGCCAGGACCACCCGGGGACTGAAGGGCTTGATGATGTAGTCGTCCGCCCCCAACTCCAGGCCCGCCACGATGTCCGCCTCCTCGCCTTTGGCGGTGAGGATAATAATGGGGATCTCCCGGGTCTTGGCGTCCATTTTGAGTTCCCGGCACACCGTGAGCCCGTCCATCCCCGGCAGCATCAGGTCCAGGACGATGAGGTCCGGCGGCGTCGACCGGGCCGCCCGCACCGCCTCCTCCCCGGAGACCACCCCGGTCACCCGGAACCCTTCCTTGGCCAGGTTGTACCGCAGCAATTCCAGGATGTCTTCCTCATCCTCCACCACCAGAATGTGTTCTTTGGCCATAGTATTATCCTTGACAGAATCGGCGGGCTCTCGCCAGATTTGTAGAGACTATTTGATATGGTACGGGAAATTCTTCCCGGAGTATAGATTGCCAACGCTGCCTCAAAAGCGTCAATGGCCTTATGGCAGTTGGCCGCCTTGGCCTCCACCTCCGCCAGGGTGCGGTAGGCAATCCCACAGGTTGTTCTGGGTCATGGCATACTGCATGGGAAAGCGTTCCAGGGTATTGACCGTCAGCGCCGCCTCAAAGGCGGCAATGGCCTTCAGGCAGTTGGCCGCCTTGTCTTCCACCTCCGCCAGGATGCCGATAGGCATTCCCCAGGTTGTTCTGGGTCATGCCATACTGCATGGGAAAGCGCTCCCGGGTTCTGACCGTAAGCGCCGCCTCATACGCGGCAATGGCCTTATGGCAGTTGGCCGCCTTGTCCTCCACCTGTCGCCAGGGTGCCGTAGGCATCCCCCAGGTTGTTCTGGGTCATGGCATACTGCATGGGAAAGCGCTCCCGGGTTATAGACCGTCAGCGCCGCCTTATACGCGGCAATGGCCTTATGACTGTTGGCCGCCTTGTCCTCCACCTCCGCCAGGGTGCGGTAGGCATTCCCCAGGTTGTTCTGGGTCAGGCCATACTGCATGGGAAAACGCTCTCGGGTTATGACCGTCAACGCCGCCTCAAACGCGGCAATGGCCTTACGGCAGTTGGCCGCCTTGTCCTCCACCATCCGCCAGGGTGGCAGTAGGCAACCCCAAGGCTGTTCTGGGTCGTGGCATACTGCATGGGAAAAACGCTCCCGGGTTATGACCTTCAGCGCCGCCTCAAAGGCGGCAATGGCCTTACGGCAGTTGGCCGCCTTGTCCTCCACCTCCGCCAGGGTGCCGTAGGCAGTCCCCAGGTTGTTCTGGGTTAGGCCATACTGCATGGGAAAGCGCTCCCGGGTATCTGACCGTCAGCGCCGCCTCATACGCGGCAATGGCCTTACGGCAGTTGGCCGCCTTGTCCTCCACCTCTCGCCAGGGTGGGGTAGGCATTCCCCAGGTTGATCTGGGTCATGCCATACTGCATTGGAAAAACGCTCCCGGGTATAGACCGTCAGCGCTGCCTCAGTACGCGGTAATGGCCAGTCTCAGATATTTCGCCTTGTTGAGATCGACTAATCCCAACTCATAAGCTTTGTTGCCGATAGCAACCAGCGCCTCCGGGTCCCCGGCAAAGACCCGGAGCATCTCTCCGCAGATTGTCTAAAGGCTGAAACTCGGCCTTCACAACGATTTCCAAGTAGGCCTCTTCCGACCGCAACGTCTGGTCGCCGCGGAAATCCACAAAACCACTGATCTTTCAAACTATCACAACATTTGTCCCCATTGGTAGGGCGTCATTGCCAAGCCTTCCAGCTTCCGGCAGACTTCCTTGACCTGGGACAGGGAAAATATTTCCCGCTCGTGATAAATCCCCGCCATAAAGAGGCGCTTGAGGGCCCGCAAGACGGCTTTCTCTTCCTCACCAATCTCATGGAACCTGGCCTTCATGGTGTCTAGTGGTAGCAAGATAGAGCCCACGTTGCCGTCAAAGGACGCGGGCAGCGGTTGGCCGGCTGCGCTGGGCAATCTCCTGGCCCTTTTCCCGATCCAGTCTTGGGATTTCTATAGGGCCGGCAAAGAGAGGCATCTCCCTTTCCATTTCGTGTCCTACTTTCTTAAGTTCCGCTCCCGCCCGGCAGGTCGCCGCGATTACCACCCCGGAATTGATAAATTCCTGGATCAAGTAGCTAATGTTCTGCTTGTCCAGATACTTGTCAAGGTCGTCCAGAAGGAGAACGGGGGTGCGCCAGCGGGTAAGTCGCCAAGGGATACGGAAATCAACCGGGTTGACGTCCACCAACCGGGGGATGATGATGTCTAAAGGCTTGCTGGCGTTAATCAATGCCTGATAGAGGGACCGGGTCTTGCCGGCAAGAGGGTAGCCCACAATAAGGAGGCTCTGTGCAGCCGCTAATTTTTCTCGGATAACCAGGTCCAAAGGCCTTTCATAATAATACTCTCTGAACCCATAAGCGGGCTCTCCCCGGATACTCAATACGTCCTGAGGTTGCAAATCCCATGATTTGGTCCAGATAATTTCATATTGCGCTATAAGTTTGCGATTTTGCCAGTAAGTAAAGCCTATCAAAGGAATAAGTATTACTACCATTATTGCCATAATGGCTAAGATAATTGTAATTAACCCAATAATTATAGCCATTTATTCGCCTTCTAGCCCCGCCAGGCGCTTCTTCAGTTCCTGGTCCCGGCTGCCAGCGGGCGGTAACGTCCCGGATGATGGCCGCCGCCCCCCGGACCTGGCCTTCGTCATCTTTGACCAGGGTGATGGTGAACTCCAGGGAAATCCTGACCCCGTCCTTCCTTAGACCCGGCACCGCCAGAAGATCCGCGGCATACTTGCTCTGGCCCGCGGCCATGGCCCGGCGAAATCCCTCGTTGTGCCGGGCCCGGAGCGCCTCGGGGATGATCAGGTCGAGACCCTGCCCCTCCATCTCGGCGGCCCGGTACCCGAACATAATCTCGGCCCCGGCATTCCAGAGGCGGATCAGGCCGTCCTGGTCCGCAAAAATGATGGCGTCCCGGCTCCCCGCAACAATGCGGCGGCAGAGCCATTCCCGGGAAAAGGTAAACCCCATGTCGTCCCCCATCCTTTTTTTGATATACACCCTTTGGCCATAAATGATACAGGGAAATTTTCGCTGTCCTCCGGCCAGAACCGGACGTAAAGTATATCTGTCCCCGGACCCTCCCGGCCATTGATTTTTTCCCTATCCTGTTATACTTATGAAGAAGAAAGCTGATAACTTAGGGGGCACGGTATTCCGAGGGGAGGGAGGAAAAGCGAGGCATGATGCGGCCCATCTTTGACCGGGTGGTCATGGCCACCGACCTGTCTCCGACCTGGGACCAGATCGTGGCTTGCGGGGGCGAACTCCGGAGTTTGGGGTGTGTTGCCGTAATCTTGACCTACGTCATCACCCCGAATTTCTTTGGCGGCCCCGGCGAGAGTCTGCCGCCCCCTGCCGCCTCCCGCCTGGCCGCCCAGCGGCAGGTCCTTGCGGACCAGGGCCTCGAGGTGATTATCGAGACCCCCATCGGTCTGCCGGGGCGCTCCCTGAATGGCGTGGCCCAGAAATACGGCGCCTCCCTGATCATCATCGGCTCCCACGGCAAATCCCGGTGGCGGGAGGGCGTGCTGGGGACCTTTTCCGGCGCGGTCCTGCACAATATCCGGTTTCCCCTCCTGCTCCTGCCGGTGCGGGTGGCGGACGGCCAGGAGCCCAGCTGCCCCTGGCACTGCGCCGAACTTCTGGCTCACCTGCTGTTCCCGACGGATTTTTCCCAGACCGCGGCCGAAGCCATGTGCTACCTGGAGCTGTTGGCGCCCCGGGGGGTGACCCGGGTCACCCTGCTCCATGCCCTGATGACCGCCCCGGGGAAATCCGGCGAACCCGGGGACACCGCCGAAGCCGCGGCCGTGGCCCGGAATTTCCTGGACCTGCTCCAGGGACGGCTGGAGGCCGCGGGCGTCTTCGAGGTCGAGACCCGGATGGCGGTGGGCCATCCCGTCTCGGTCATCCTGGAAGTCCTTAAAACCACGGACATTTCCCTGGTCCTTTTGGGGACCCAGGGCAAGGGCTTCATTGCGGAAATCTCGGTAGGCAGCGTGGCCCACAACATCTCCCGGATTGTCCCCTGCCCCATCCTCCTGATCCCACCGGCGGAGCGGGACGACCGGGAATAAAGCTAAGGAGCGTCCCCATGCACGTAGGTCGCCTGAGTCTCCTGATGATCCTGCTGTTGGGATGGATGTGCCTGAGTCCCGGGGCGCCGGTACTGGCCCAGGGGAAGACAGCCGCCATCGTCCTGCCGAAAATCCTGGAGTTCGACCGCAAACTCTGTCCCTACTGCAAGGCGTCGGAGCGGGTCATCCTGGCCGTCAAGGACCGCTATCCCGGCCAGTTTGAAGTGGATAAATTCTACATCGACGAAGCGGATGCTTTGTTCCGCCGGTATAAAGTGGCCATCGTGCCCACCCAGGTATTCCTGAACGCCGCCGGCCATGAAGTCGACCGCCACGAAGGCGTCTTTACCCAGGAAGCCTTGACCCAAAAACTGCGGCAATTAAAGTTTATCCGCGATTAAGCCCGAATTATCCGCAACCATGAAAAGGTCCTGATGGTGGGCTACTCCTCAACTTTGAGCTTCGAACCTTTCGAGGCGGGAATCCCTGGCCGCAATCAGGCAGCTTACCTCAACACCCGGGCCACCCGGCGCCCGGCCAAACGCGGCAACCCCCCCGGCCGGGGCCGGAGGGGTTGCACACCATGAACTGAAGGAGAGAGGAGCTTTAGGGATGGATGGTCAGCACCGGGCAGGAGGCGCTTTTTACGACCTTGTTGGCGACACTGCCGAAGATCATCTTATCCAGCCCCGTGCGGCCATGAGCGCCCATGATGATCATATCGACTTTTTCTTTCTCGGCAAACGCCAGGATCTTTTCAGCCGGAGACCCTAATTCGACGCGGGTTTCCAGCTTGGGGAAGTTTTTTGGAAAATTCCTCCGCTACGGCCGCCATTCTCTTCCTGGCCGACTCTATCGCCTGTTGCTGAAAATCTTCGATGTTGCCGTGGGGCACGTAAAAGGTGGCGAAATGCGACAAATCCTGCGCCACAAACAGGACATAGACCTTGGCGTCGAATTTATGCGCAAAGGTGGAGACCCAGGGCACCAGGGTTTCAAAGTTCGCAGCAAAATCAATGGGGAAAAGGATTTTTTTGATTTGTTTCATCGAGCCAGCCTCCCTTCGGCGGTTCTGCTGGGATTGTGAAATTAAGAGTAAACTATTAAATGACCGCCGGGTTGTCAAGCGAAAAAGCCCTCACCTCGCAAAGAGAAAAATGCGGGAACCCAATTAACCCTAATAACCAACATGATGCAGATAAGTTGCAAAAAACCCTTGCCAAACCTTTTTGGGGTTATTATATTTCCCCAGCGTCCCCTCTTGGGGCAACCGACTATTACGAGGACTGGGGTGAGTACCATCGGTGAGATGCGCTTTAGCCAGGACCATTTCTGGGTCCGGCTGGATGATGAGACCCAGGCCACCATCGGCCTGACGGATTATCTCCAGGAGAAATTGGGGGAGATTTACGGTCTTCGACTGCCCGAGGAAGGGGAGGAGTTCATCAAGGATGAACCCTTCACCTTGATCGAAGCCAAGAATGGACGGCGGGAATTGAAGGCCCCGATCTCCGGAGAGGTCATCGAAGTCAATTACGAGGCGGCGGAGGTGCCGGAAATCATCAATGAAGATCCCCTGACGGAAGGATGGCTGGTCAAAGTGGAGATGGCTTCCGGTCAGGAGTTCGACGACTTGCTCACCGAAGAGGAATACGAAGATCATTTGAAGGAAGAAGAAGATCTGGAAGAAGACTGAGCCGTTACCCCGGTTATTCCAGAATCGTCCTCCCTTATCCAAGTTTTGCGGCCGCTCTCTGGCCCTATGAGGGCCTGGCCGGGGAACCGCAATCACCGACAACTACATGTCTGCCACCCGGATTCATTCTAAACCCAAGTCATGGCTCTGGGGGACGTTGACCTCCATCCGCCTGACGGTCTTTCTCCTCCTGATTCTGGCCGCCGTGTCGGTCATCGGCACCGTGGTGCCCCAGAACCAGCCCCTGAACCAGTACCTCAGCCGTTTCGGTGAAGTTTGGGGCAAACTGCTCTGGCTGGGCGGTTTTACCAGCGTCTATTTCAGCCTCTGGTTTCTGGGTCCCATCAGCCTGCTGGCGCTCAATATCCTGGCCTGCGTGGTCCACGGCCTGCCCCAGGCCGTAAAACGCGCCTTGCAGCCGCTCACGGTGGAGACCGCCCTCACCCTGCCGGAACGGGGCCGGATTACCTGGCCGGCGAAAGTCGATCCCCATCCCCGCATCGCGGCCATCCCTGAGCCGGGAGTTGGGGCGCTGCCGCCACGAGACCCTCCCGGACCAGGAGGTCTATCTCCTGGAACGGGGCCGCTTCCGCCCGGTGGGGCCTTACCTGATTCATGTGGCCCTGCTCTTGATCCTGGCCGGGGGCCTCATCGGCAAATTTTGGGGAGTGGACGGCCAGTTGTCCATCGATCAGGGAGAGGTGGCCAGCGCCTTTCAGGTGGGGCGCTCGGACCGAGAAGCCGCTCAACTTCCAGGTGCGCCTGGATAAATTCCAGGTTTCCTATTACGAACCGGGGGGCAGCCCCAAGGAATTCCGCTCGGACCTGACGTTCATGAAAGATGGCCGGGAAGTCTCCCGGGCCACCTGCCGGGTTAATGAGCCCGTGAGCTTCGGGGGGTTGACCTTCTATCAGTCCTCTTACGGCAGCCAATCCACCGGCCCCATTCGCCTCAAGGTGCAACGGGGGGACCTCGAACAGTCCATCGAGGCGCCCTTTCGCCAGCCCACGAGCTTGCCCGGCGGCCAGGGCAAGATCATCCCGATGAAGGTGGACGGCAACTTCCAGGGCTACGGGCCGGCGGTGCTCCTGGCCTTCAGTCCCGGCTCCGGCCACCCGAAGTCTTTTGGATCCTGAAAGACCACCCGGAGTTGGGCGACCAACCCGACCCCTACCGGTTTACCGTAGAGTCCATTCCCTTCGGGTATTATTCCGTCTTCCAGGTGAAGCACGACCCCGGGGTGGCGTGGGTCTATACCGGCTTTCTCCTGTTTCTGCCCGGACTCTACCTGGCCTTCTTCCGGCCGGTGGAGCGCTGGGCCCTGGTGTTGACCAAAACCCCCAAGGGGAAATGGCAGGGACGCCTGCTGGGAGCCAGCCCCCGCTACCGGGAGGAATTCGCCGCCCGCCAGGAACGGCTCCTCATGGAGTTGAAGCGAGGGATTCCGTCATGATCAGCCAGATTTTGGGCAGTGTCATGTTGATCTACCTCCTGGTGGCCATCTTGTTCCTGATGGCGGAGTTATGGTCGTCTCCCCGGCTCCAAGCTGGAGGCCGGATCATCGCTGTGGCTGGGACTGGGGATCCATACCGGGGCGCTTCTCGGGCGCTGGGTCGAATCCTACCAGATCGCCCTGGGGCATTCCCCCGCCGCGGCGTTGGCCGACAAACTGCAGCTCATCATTATCCAGGCGCCGCTGTCCAACTTCTATGAGTCCCTGATCTTTTTCGCCTGGTGTCTGCCGGCCCTGGGCCTGTTGGCCTTTCGGCGCTACCTCAAGGGTTATCTGGGGGCTCTGGTGGCGCTGCTCGCCAGCCTGCTGTTGGCGTACGCCTCGTTCGGGGTGGACAGCCAGATCAGACCGCTGATGCCGGCCCTGAAGAGCAACTGGCTCCTCATCCACGTGGTGACGGCCTTCCTGGGCTACGCCGCCTTTGCCCTGGCCTTCGGGACCGCCATCCTCTACCTCTTCCAGGAACGGCGTCCCCGGCCGTCGCTCCCCCCCTGCCCGTGCTGGACAGCCTCATCTACCGGACCACCGTTTTGGGATTTCTCCTCCTGACCGTAGGCATCGCCACCGGGGCGGTGTGGGCCGAAACCGCCTGGGGCCGCTACTGGAGCTGGGACCCCAAAGAAACCTGGTCGTTGATCACCTGGTTCATTTACGCCGCCCTGCTCCACGCCCGGCTCTTGAAAGGCTGGCACGGCCGCCGCATCGCCTGGCTGGCGGTGCTGGGCTTCATGGCGGTCCTGTTCACCTACTTCGGCGTCAGCTTCCTCCTGTCCGGCCTCCACTCCTACCTCACCTGAAAAAAGTGAGGGGCTGAGAACGGAGAAATTCTCAACCCCCCAGGGTATGGAGATGGTGTTGTGGGTAAAGGTTTTAGGTGATCACGCCGGTACTTTGGCGGGTTTGCAGACCAGATCCGGGGAAGTCGCCAACCGCCCGCACCCCTCGCAGACATACTTCAGGTCTTCCATCTTGCCTTTGCAGTAATGTTTGACGTGGGGTGATTTCTTCCCGCAGTAGGAGCAGGTGGTGGTTTCCTCAGAGGGCGCGCACAAATGGCCGGGGTCTTCCGCCACCGCGCCACAGCTTTTACAGGTATGAGCCATAATTCCTCCTCACTGAAATATCGTTTACAGAAAAAATAAGGTGTAAAAAGCCCTTGTCAATAGCAGGCGGCCAATCAATTGCTGCCGCTGGGGCAGCAGGCAATTCTCGGTCAGCCGGAAAACCCTCACCCGGCGCTGATGGCGGGATCGAGGCCGAATCGATCCGGGCCTCAACGAAGTTTCCTGCGGCTGCCCCTCTCCATTAGGATAGCCTTTCCCCACCAAGGATATCCGTGTAAAAGGGGTCGATTTTTCTCCCTCTCCACCCGATTTTCGGGGGAGAGGGCTGGGGTGAGGGGGGTGGGCGCTTTTCAGCTTCGCGTCTGAGAGAAAGTTCAGGCTGACAGGGTCAGGGAGGCGCTGGCGGCGTCCAGGCGGGCCCAGGCCCCCAGGGGCAGGGTGTGGTTATCCGGCTGGTGCCCCACCGGCAGGTCCATGAGCACCGGCACATTCAGGGGCGCCAGGGCCGTGGTCAGGACCTCCAGCAGGCCGTCTCTGGACCCGCAGTTGGTGAACCCCCCCAGCACCACTCCCTTGACCCCGTCCAGGACCCCGGCGAAGAGCAGGTGGTGGAGCATGCGGTCCAGGCGGTACAGCGCTTCGTTGTGGTCCTCCAGGAACAACAGGTAACCCCGCATTTGGGGGGCATAGGGCGTGCCCACCAGGTGGCACAGGGTGGTGAGGTTGCCGCCGGCCAGGGGACCCGCGGCCGTCCCGGGGTGGAGCACGGTGAGGTCTCGGTAGGTGACGGCCCGGGGACCCGGGGCCGTGAGCCACGTATGGAAATTTTCCCGGGCCGCCGGGAGTCAGGTCCGGGAGCTGGGCCAGGTTGGGGCCGTGGAAGGTCACCAGCTTCAGGCGCCGGTGCAGGTCCCAGAGGAGATTGGTGAGGTCGCTGAACCCCACCAGTCTTTTGGGCGCGGCCGCCAGGGCCGCCAGATCCAGGTGGGGCAGCAGCTTCAGGCAGCCATAGCCGCCCCTGACCGCGAGAACGGCCTTGACCTCCGGGTCCAGCCAGATTTCCTCGAAGCGCCGGGCCATGAGCCGGTCCGTGGCCACCCCATAGGCCCGGGGCTGAAAGACCTCCGGACCGCAGCGCACCTCGAAACCCCAGTCCCGGAGAATATTCATCCCGGCCTCCCAGGGGGGCCGGCTCACGTGGCTGGCCGGGGCCGCCACCGCCACCACCTCCCCGGGCAACACCGGCGGCGGCCAACGAAATTCCTGACGGGTCATAGCCTTAATCCGCTACCTCTTTCCTCTTGATGATAAGGGAGTTGCGATGGTAAGATAATAATATTGCAACAAGTTCTCATATGCCAGGTATTTGTGGTGAATTTTCTTAGCCGGGGGCGCCGGGGTCCATTCCTTCTCCGGAATTTTCTCCCCTGGCCGCGGTGGTTGTCGTTGGGGCCCGGCCCCGCTCCCCCACCGTGCCTTCCAGAAGGGCGACGCCATGCCTCACCCCGGACCTAAGCCCGAAGGTTTATCCCGGCCCTACCTCACCGGCCTGGCCGTGGCGCTGATCTTTGGGGTGGCGGTCTATTTCCGCCTCCATGACCTGGGGGCCCGCAACCTCTGGACCGATGAGGCCTGGGTGGCCCTGGCGGCCATGCAGCCCACGGCCAGAGAGGCCCTGGCCGCGGGCCAGTCCACCCCGCCCTTTTATCTCCTCACCGTCTGGGCCCTGGTGCAGCTCTGGGGCCACGGTGAAATGGTGCTCCGGAGCCTCTCCTGGCTCTTCGGGGTCGGGACCCTCTGGCTCGTCTGGCGCCTGGCCCGCAGGCTGCTGGAAGTTCCCGCCGCCCTGCTGGCCCTGGCCGCGGTGGCCTTCTCCCCCATCATGGTTTATTACTCCAAGGAATTGAAGCAGTACAGCGGGGACGCCTTCTTTGCCGTCCTGGTGCTGTGGCTGGCGGAACGCCTCCAGGCCTGCCAGGGCCGGCGGGGCTGGCTGGCCCTGGCCCTGGCCGGAGTGGTGGGCCTGGGCTTCTCCCAACCCCTGATTTTTACCCTGCCCGTCGTGGGCGCGGTCCTGTGGGTCACCCTGCCCCGGGCGCAGCGCCCCCGCCTGGCCTGCCTGGGCGGAATCTGGCTCCTGGCCGCAGCCGGGTATTACCTCCTGTTTATTCGCCGGGAGATAGACCCCGAACTGGTGGCCTATTGGACCCAGGACTTCCCGGATCTCTCCGGCCTGGTGCCGTTTTTCCGGTGGCTGGGACCGGCTCTCTACCGCTATTTCTGGTATTTTCTGGGGGAGTGGGGGGTGATCTGGGGGCCGCTCTTGCTGGCGGCCGGCATGGTGGTGATGGTGCGGCATGGCCGGGCCCGGGTCTTACTCTACCTGGGGGGGCCGCTGCTCCTGGCCTTCGGGGCCGCCTGCCTGCACCGCTACCCCTTCATGGCCCACTACGGCGGCAACCGCCTCATGCTGTTCAGCGCCCCGGTCCTCTACCTGCTGGTGGCGGCCGGGGGCTGGGGCGTCTTCGCGCTGCTCTGGCGCCGGCGCCAGCGGTGGCTGGCCCTGGCCCTGACCGGGCTGCTCCTGGTGGCCCTTAACCTCCGGGCCGGCCTCCAAGAAAACCTCTCACCCCTCAACAACCGGGAAGAAATTCAACCCCTGGTGGCTTACCTGGAAGCCAATCTCCAGCCCCAGGACCTGGTTTACGTCTACTACTTTGCGGTCTCGCCCTTCAAGTACTATTACCACGGACCGAACCCCGGCATCTGTTGGGGCCGGTCATGCGTGGAGCAGGGCTTGAACACCGGGGAAAACACCCGGACGCCCCCCCAGCGGCTCTGGTTGATCGCCTCCCATATCCCGGACCTGGTCTTCCTGCGCCAGTTCGCCGCCAAGCTCCTGGGCCCCGATTGGCGGGAGGCGGCCTGCTTTACCCGGGAGGGGGCGGCGCTGCTGCGGTTTGACCGGCAGCCCCAGGCCCCGGCCCGCTAAAACCCCGACTGCCCCCCCAGCACCGCCTTGATCCGGTGCTGCAGCTCCGTCAGCCGGTAAGGCTTGTTAATCAGGCCCAGGGCCCCCTCCTCTTTGAGGCTGGCCATATCCTGGGATGATAAAAAACCTGACGCCACCAGCACCCGGGCCCGCTTGTCCAGGGTCTTGAATCCCTTGAGGACCTCGCAGCCATTCTGTCCCGGCAGACAGTAGTCCAGAACCACCAGGTCCACCCGTTCCACTGCCTTGAAATTTTTCCAGGGCCTCGGACCCGTCCCCGGCGGTCTCTACCCGGTATCCCAGGTGCTCCAGCAATTCCTGGCCCAGGCCTCGAATCAGGGGATCATCGTCCACCAGCAGAATCAGGGGCGCTCGCTTTTTGGCCATGTTCTTCCTCGCGGGCTGCCCGGTCACGGTGCCCGGTAGTTCAGTTCCCTTCAAGGGAATGGTTTATGGCGCTTGCTCAGGCGACTGAAAACTTCCCATCCGGAAGAAAGGGCAAAATCATCAACTTGCCAAATCCGCCGCATTTCCCCACTGGCTTACCGCGGTCTCTCAAGCCATGGATAGTCTTTCAACAACCTGTTAGGAGTATTATTCGGATGAAGTCGGGAAAATCTTGAATTTCGGGTGGATTTTTCTGGGGGGACACTCATCTGACCACGATTACCGGTCAGGATAATCTATCTTACATTTTAGGGCCAAGGTGGCATCAGAGTTGCGGTGAATATCTTAACCTCCCATTATCTCTGCAGCAAAAGGGGCCTGCCGGGTCAAGACCAACTTCTCCCACGAGCTAGGAAGCCCACTCTCCCACCCGCACCCGCAGGTCTTTGACCTTGCCGGGTCCCAGGGCCCGTTCCAGGGCCGCCAGGATCTTCGGCTTGAGGAATTGCAGTTCCTGGGCCCAGGGGCTGGAGCTGACCTCCACCCAGAGCTCCCGGCGGCGCAGGTCCACCAGCCGGGCCTGGTCGGCGAGCCCGGCCGGCACCACCGCCTCCCAGACCCGGCGGATCTGCTGGCGCAGTTCCAGGCTGTCCCGGTCGCCGGGCGAGAGGATGCCCCGGACCACTTCCTGGACCGGCACCGGACGCTGCAGACGGGGGCGTTTGGCCATGTTGCTTACTGATCTCCCGATGAGCAATTAAGCTGTTACAAGTTTTGTTGATGGCTAGTGGTAGTTGGATCTGATGCGGCCCATAAGAACGGCTACCCGGCTGAGGAAACCGCTTATACCCCCACGCGGTGCCGGCTGGACGTCCTCCAAACCTGGGTGAGACCCCTTACCCCAGCATCTTTTTCCGGGCCCGGGCAAACCCCGGGGCCGCGGCCTTAATGACCTTCTCCGCCGCGCAAAAGGCCAGGCGGAAATAACCGGCCCGGCCAAAACCCCTTCCCGGCACCGCCAGGATATTTTCCTCCTTGAGGCGGGCCACGGCCTCCAGGTCATCCCCCCCGGGGGCCTTGGGAAAGAGGTAGAAGGCCCCCTGGGGCTTGAGGAACTTATACCCCGCCTGGATGAGGACCTCGCAGAAAAGCTCCCGGCGCCGGGCGTAGGGGGTGAT
>CAVVFW010000016.1:0-16218 GCA_963747645.1 uncultured delta proteobacterium
CGGCGTTGTCAAGTTGCCACCACTGCAAGAGTCCCCCTGCCGGTCATTCTGAGGAAGCCGAGCGACCGAAGAATCTCATAATTATCAAAAATACGAGATCCTTCGCTCCGCTCAGGATGACAAAAAAGAGTTTTTCAAGAAACGAAAAGGTTTCTTATAGCTGAAAGCTGACCGCTTCTTATCAGACCTGTTCCAGGGCGTTGAAAAAGAAGGCGATTTCGACTTTGGCGGTGTCGGGGGCGTCGGAGCCGTGGACGATGTTGGCCTCGATGTCCCGGGCGAAATCCGCCCGGATGGTGCCGGGTGCGGCCTGGCGGTAATCGGTGGCGCCCATGAGGTCCCGGTTGGTCTGGATGGCGTTTTCGCCCTCCAGGATCATGGCCACGATGGGACCGGAACTCATGAATTTCGTCAGGCTGTCGTAGAAGGGCCGTTCTTTATGGACCGCATAAAAGGCCCGGGCCTGGTCCAGGGAAAGGTGGAGCATCTTCATGGCGCGGATTTTCAGGCCGTTTTTTTCAAAGCGGCCGATGACGTCGCCGATAAGCCCGCGTTGCACGCCGTCGGGTTTGATCATGGATAGGGTATGTTCGATGGGCATTGGTAATCTCCTGCGAAATAATTTTTTTACGGCTCACCGGTGTGTGTGCCGTGTGAAGGGCGGACACATGGGTCCGCCCCTACAATTCATCTCTCTATGCAGCTTTTTGATCTTAACAGATCCACTCGAAAGGAGGGATTTTCGCGACAAATCTGATCGAGGATATCTGAGAGTTATCTCTCCTCTTTCCGCTCCACGTAGCCGTGGTGGTCGAACTGGAGGGTGAAGGTGCCCCGGCCCTGGGTCAGGGAGCGGAGGCTCGTGGCGTAGCCGAACATCTCGGACAGGGGGGCCAGCCCCGAGATGAGGCGCACCGGCCCCTTGGCCAGCAGGTGCTCCACCTTGCCCTTGCGAGAGGCAAAATCGCCCATGACCTCGCCGGTGAATTCCTCCGGGGCGATGATCTCCACCGCCATGATGGGCTGGAGCAGTTGAGGCTGCCCCGCATGAAGCCCCTGTTTCACCGCGGTCATGGCCGCGACCCTGAAGGCCATCTCCGAGGCCTGCCCTTCCCTGACGGTGGCGTCGGTCAGGGCCACGGCAATGTCCACCGCGGGATGGCCGTACACCGCCCCGCCTTCCAGGGCTTCGGCTACCGCCTGGGCGATCAGGGGGACAAAGGCCTGGGCCGGATGTCCTTCGGGCAGGAGCGACGCAAAAGAGTTGCCGGCGCCCCGGGGCCGGGGGGTCAGAGTAAGCTTGACTTCGCCGAAATGGCGCCGTCCGGCCAGCTCCCGGTCGAAAGCCCCGGTCTCCTCGACGCTGGCGGCAATGGTTTCCCGATAGACCACCTGGGGGCGGCCCGCCCGGACGTGGGCGTGGAACTCCCGCTCCAGGCGGTGGATGATGACCTCCAGGTGCAGCTCCCCCATGCCGGACAACAGGGTCTGGCCCGTACCTTCGTCGGTGTGGACCTTGAGGCTGGGGTCTTCCTCGCAGACCCGCTCCAGGGCCGGCCCCAGGCGCTCCTGGTCATCCCGGGTCACCGGCTCGATGGCCAGGGAGATCACCGGCACGTAGGACGATATGGGTTCCAGGACGATGGGGTGGTTACGGCTGCACAGGGTGTCGCCGGTGGAAGTGGCCTTGAGGCCCAGGAGGGCCACGATAGCGCCGGCGTGGGCTTCCTCCAGGGGCTCCCGCTTGTTGGCATGCATGCGCAGGATGCGGGCCACCTTCTCGGTGGTCTGCTTGATGGAATTATAGACTTCCTGGCCGAATTTCAGGGTGCCGGAATAGATGCGCACATAGGTAAGGCGCTGGCTCTGGTCCACCATGATCTTGAAGGCCAGGGCGGCCAAAGGCTGGTCATTTTCGGGGGGGCGGCTCTCCATGTCCCCGGTCATGGGGTTCTGGCCCACAATCGGCGGCACCTGGGCGGGATTGGGCAGGAAATCCTTGATGCCTTCCAGCAGGGGCTGGATGCCCTTGTTGCGCAAGGCGGAGCCGCAATAGGTGGGCACCCCTTTCAGGGCCAGGGCGGCCCGCCGGATGCCGGCCTTGAGGGCCTCCACCGTCAAGGGCTGCTCCGCCAGGTAGATCTCCATAACTTCGTCGTCCACTTCCCCCACGGCCACCACCAGGGCCTCCCGGGCCGCGGCCGCCCGTTCCCGGTAGTCGGCGGGGATGTCGAGTTCCTCAAAATCCACGCCCAGGGTTTCTTCCCGCCACCTGATGGCCTTAAAGCTCAACAGGTCGATGACGCCCTGGAAGCGGTCTTCTTCGCCCCAGGGCAGGGTGAGGACCAGGGGATGGGCCCCCAGCCTCTCCCGGAGGGACGCCAGGGCCGCCTCGAAATCCGCCCCCATGCGGTCCATCTTGTTGATGAAGGCCAGCTTGGGCACCCGGTACTTGTCCGCCTGGTGCCAGACGGTTTCGGATTGGGGTTCGACCCCGCTGACGGCGTCGAAGACCCCAATGGCCCCGTCCAGCACCCGCAGGGACCGTTCCACTTCGATGGTGAAATCCACGTGGCCCGGGGTGTCGATGATGTTGATGACGCAGCCCTTCCACTGGCAGGTGGTGACCGCGGCGGTGATGGTGATGCCCCGTTCCTGTTCCTCGGGCATCCAGTCCATGACCGCGGCGCCGTCGTGGACTTCCCCCATCTTGTGGGTGCGGCCGGTATAAAAGAGGATGCGCTCCGTCAAGGTGGTCTTGCCGGCGTCGATGTGGGCAATGATGCCGATGTTGCGAATGGCCTTGAGTCTTGGGGTCGTCACGGGGTACACTCCGAAATTAACAACCTCGTTTGTAAATGAATTTGGCCTTAGTTTCAACCTTTAATATCATTAAGGCGTGATCGGGGAGCATAATGTCTTGTAATTCTCCTGACTTTCGCTATTGCCCCTGCTGCGGCGGGCGGCTCGAAACCCGCCGCCGGGGCGACCATGACCGCCTGGCCTGCCGGGAATGCCAGCGGGTGCTCTATGTCAATCCCGCGGTGGGGGTGGCGGTGGTGGTACGCCGGGGCCAGGCCATCCTTTGGGGGAGGCGGGCCGGCGGGCCTTACGGCGGCGCCTGGTGCATCCCCTGCGGTTACGTGGAGTGGGGCGAAGAGGTGAGGGCGGCCGCGGCCCGGGAGTTTCTGGAGGAAACCGGCCTGGTGGTGGAAGTGGGGCCGGTTTTGGCGGTGCACTCCAACTTTCATGACCCCGAGCGCCTCACCGTGGGGATCTGGTTTGCCGGGCGGGTTACGGGCGGGGTGCTTCAGGCCGGCGATGACCTGGACGCGGCGCAATTTTTTCCCCTGGCGGCCCCGCCCCAGCCCCTGGCTTTCCCCACCGACCTTATCGTGCTGGAGGAACTGCGGGCGGGCCAGGCCGGGCTCGTGCCCGACTCGGTTGCTAGGACCTGGCGGTCTTGGCGCACAGGCGTGATAGCAACGCTGGCGGGCAGTGCCCGCCCTACAGGTTGGCCCGGTTTGGTAAATCTTGGCGTTCTTGGCGGCTTGGCGAGGTATTGTTCTTTCGCCAAGGTCAAAGAGCTCTGTCAGTAAAAAAATTAATCGGGCGGGAAAAGCTCTACTGAGGCCAGATTCCCAGG
This sequence comes from uncultured delta proteobacterium, assembly GCA_963747645.1. GTDB lineage: Bacteria > Desulfobacterota > Desulfobaccia > Desulfobaccales > 0-14-0-80-60-11 > 0-14-0-80-60-11. The sequence goes on from CAVVFW010000016.1 coordinate 3,647, forward strand.
TCTTTCAGGGAAACCATGGCCACCCGGGAGCTGACCAGGTCCAGGACCGCGAAGCTGAAGGTGGGATGCCGCTGCTCTTCGAGGGTGAAGGCCCCGGGCACGATGAGGTAGGTGGTGTCCGGGTCCAGGGTCAGGCAGGCCTGGCGCGCCTGAAATTCCTGGGGCCGCACCGCGTCGTTGGTGTAGAGCAGGCGGCTGAAAGGCGGCGTAAAGCGGGTGACGCTGGGGACGTGGGTGTGGCCGTGGCAGGCCAACAGCGGCGGGCGGTAAGCTGTGGGGCCCGTGCGCGTAGGCCCGGAGGCGCTCATGGTAGTGGGTCCAGATCAGGGCCCGGGTGTGGGCCAAAAAGATCCGCCCCTCCAGCTCCAGGGCAATGCCGCAGTCGGTGGCCTCGGGCATCTGGGGCCCGAAGACGTCGTAGACCCAATAGAGCCGGTTGCCGGGGTCCATCGTCAGCCAGGGCCGGAAGGGCTCCGGGGGACAATCCCCCAGGCAGGCCAGGTGACGGAGCCCCTGGTCCTTGAAGAACGCCAGCAACGCGGGCAGGCCGGCGTGGTAGGTATGAGTGTCGGCTACCAGCGCCAGCCTTTCCATAGTCTGTCGATTAGCCACTGAGAGTGGGTAACGTTCCTTTACTGGGTTCTTTTGGGGCCGCAGGCGTGGCTTTCGGAGCCGCCTTTGAAGCGCTGCACCAGGAGGGCCAGAAATTTGATGGCCTCTTCTTTGTCTTTATCGATGACGATGGCTTCTATCTGCTGTTGTTCCGCGGGCGAAAACGCGATCTGTTTGTCTGCCATAGTTTCTCACCTTGCCTTGAATTAATGGAGCGCCGCCAGGCAGCGCCTGAGTTGGTGGTTAGGGCATGAGCCCGGGCGCCAGGCGCCAAGGCGGGCTCATGCCAGGTTGGTCAGCGTCGGTGGTTGCGGGTCGATGACTGGAGTTTTGGCGCCGGGCGAAAGGCTCACCCGGCGCCCTCTTATCAACCGTGCCCCGGAGGGGTTTCGGCCACCTTGGGGCCACAGGCGTGGCTTTCACGGGATTTCAATATCCCCACCAAGTCACTCAGATACCGCAGGGCCTCTTCCCCGTCCTTGTCGATGACAATGCCCTCAATTTCCTGCTGCTGCTGGATCGAAAAGCTCACGATCATATCAGCCATAAAGACCTCCCTATTCATTTTCCGTGAACACAATTTAAGCTCCAGGCGTCCGGGTGTCAAGAGAGGGGCGAGACATTTGCGTATTTAGAAAAATCAGCGATAATAAAAACCAGCCGGGTTTGATTCCGCCGGTTTTTCAGGTTGTTCGCCCGCAGGCGGAGGCCCGCCGGGTTCGGGGCGTCCGGTCTCAGAGCCGGCCCCCCGGCAGACTAAATCTGTTTTTCTTGAGGTGGGTTGTATGCCGAAGCTTTTCAGTGACCGCACCCTGCCGGCCCTCTGTCCGTTTTGCCGCGCCCAGATCCGGCCGCCGGTGGAGGTGGAAGGCGGCGAATGGCAGGATTTTGCCGCCGGGTCCTGCACCTGCGGGGCGATCTTTGTCCACGACCCCACCGCCAGAAACGGCGGGGCGGTCTTTTTGCAGGCCCTGCTCATGGTGGCCGACGGCGACATGGACCGGGCCATGGGACTGGCCGAGGGCGTGGATTATGACTGCGGCTACGTCCAGAAATACAACAGTGAACTCCACCGCCTGGAACCCAATTCCTTCGGTACCCTGTACTTCGTGCGCCTGCGGGCGGGAGCCGGGTCCCCTTGATTCTGATAACCGAACCTTAACACGAAAAAAATGAAAACCTGGCCAGTGGCAAGATACTGCGCCACGGGCGCGCTGGGTATCATCCGAAATTTTGCAGCAGCCTGGGCTGCGTCTGTCCCAACTTGGTGCTTGCGACCTCTTTTACCAAAGTTTAACCCTGAAACACCCCACCGGCTTGATTGGCCTCGAAACGGCGGCAATTGATCTTTTGGTTGGATATCCGGCGGGCGTCCACCTCATCAGTCGCCCAATTCTCCTAATCCATTAATAATATCCGCCAGGGCTGGTCGCTGATAGGCCCTTCTTGGTAATGGTATCGGCGTCTAAGGTAACAGAGGTATCATGTACCAACGCTCTGCCGTCCAGCTGGCGCCGGTGCCCATCGTGATTGCTTCCGATGCCAGGAGGTTCCCTGCAAGGACAGCGTTCGCTCCCAGAGTTGCTGCAGTGCCGATCTGCCAAAAGATGTTGCGGGACCGGGCGCCGTTGATCAGAATTACCTGACTGGCGGTGGCCGGGAGGAGGGTGGACGACATCTGGAAGATCCAGACCGCATTCGGGTCGCCTTGGGCGTCGAGCGTAAGATCACCTGCTTATGCTAAAATAGGCCGCAGTGGATGTATAGAGGCCAGGGGTAAGGGTCTCGCCGCCGAGTGCTGGGAGCTGTGGGATGGCACCATTGTCCTTCCAGCGGCATCGGTAATATGCGGTGGCCAAGTCGAGTTGCGCCTGGGCTGCGATAGGATCGTTAGTGTGTATCGTTCCCGGACACCATTCCGGGCGTAATTCCAGTAATAGCAGCCTGCAGGCGACACCCCGACATCTCCCTCAATCGTGGTAGCAGCGTTGCTGCTGGTAATATAGGAGCCGGCCAGAACCGCGAAAGAGCTGGCCGATCCAAGGTTTACCGGCGCCTGGCCAGCCGCTGCGCCTTGGTGCGGCAACCATAAGACAAGCGCCAGAACCAGGGTTGCGTTGTTATTACTGGGAGATGCGAGATGGCACTTGCCCTTCTAGTGGCGTCGCTAATCGCGGCGACGAGGTCGAGTAGAGCCTGGGATAGAATCGTTCTGGTGTATGTTCCGGACACTATTTCGGACTGAATATTAGTAATAGCACCCTGCGCCCCGACATCTCCCTCAATCGTGGTGGGATTGGTGTTGGTAAGCGTGGTGCCGGCCAGAACCGCGAAAGAACTGGCCGATCCTAGCGCTACCGGCTCTTGACCTGCTGCCGTCGCGTCTTGGTGCGGGCACAACAAGGCAACCGTCAGGGCAAGGCCAATGAGCATCCATTTCGCCCTATTTACTACCGGTAGCGCCGTATACAATGTTTTCATTGTGCTTCCCCCTTTTCTGTGGTTACGGAAACTTCCCGGCGTCGCTTGGACAGTTTTCGTCGCACCAGCTAATCGCTCTTGGTTGTTCAGGCTCCTTTCCCGGTTTTGGGTTTCTCATTGGCCGGGATTATGCGGCAGCCTTGGCCACCGCAGTCCATAAATGATTTTGGGGACCTTTCTCTCCGAGTTCAACCACGAAAGCGTTCTCCTTCTCGAAGGCAATTACTTCAGCAATCGGCATGAAAGCACGAAAACTTTATAAATTATTTCTCCCCGGATTTCGGGCATACCTGACCATCGCTGCTCAGGTAATACTGATTTGCGGATTATAAACCCCAGGCTTGCACTGCCCGATAATGGTGCAATCAAAAAAAAGTCAAGGCCACATAGACACACCGCCTTCGAGGGTGGTCAAAAACTTTGGCGCCCTTTTTGACCGGCCTGGTTATGGGGTGTCGCCACCTGCTATTTATGGGGAACTTATCAGGAGCATCAAAAGTTTGATGTATTCAGACGTTATCAATAGGGTCTAAGGGCCCCATGGGCCGTATTTCGCTTCCGCATCCTCAGAAAACAGTTGACAGCACCGGGAATGCTTTCTATATAGGTTGATAGAGTTATGCCAGGCGCGAGCCACCCAGACTCAACTGGGCGGCTTTTTTTATTTTTATGTGGTTTTGCAGGCCTCAGAGGGCGGGCACGCAGGTCCGCCCCTACAGGGAATTTCATAACTTGAGGGCGGCTGATGCGCCTGGTGATGATCGACAACTACGACTCCTTCACCTATAACCTGGTGCAGCTGTTCTCCGAGTTCGACCTGGAGGTCCTGGTCTTCCGCCACGACGAAATCAGCCTTGATGGCATCGCGGACCTTCAGCCCGACTGGCTCTGCATCTCGCCGGGCCCCAAGGCCCCGGACCAGGCCGGCATCAGCAAAGCGGTCATCGCCCATTTTTGTCGGCAGGTCCCCATCCTGGGAGTCTGTTTGGGACACCAGGCCCTGAACGAAGTCTTCGGCGGCGTCACCGTCAAGGCCCCGGTACCGGTCCACGGCAAGCGCCAGCCGGTTTTTCACCGGGGGCAGGGGGTCTTCAAGGGCCTGCCTTCGCCCTTCGGGGCCGCCCGCTATCACTCCCTCATGGCCGAGCCGCACTCCCCGGACCTGGAAGTCACCGCCTGGACCGAGGACGGCGTCATTATGGGCCTCCAACACCGCGCCTTTCCCCTCCACGGGGTCCAGTTCCACCCGGAATCGTTCCTGACGGACCACGGCCACGCCCTGGCGGCAAATTTTCTAAAGAACTGGGTAGGGGAGGTGGTTAGGGGCAGATAGGGGCGCGCCTATAGCGAATGCCAAAAGTATTTTCCGCTATCGGAATCATTCTACCCCCTCCCCCGAGAAAAGGGGGCCCTACAAGGAATTGCTGTTAAAGTCCCCCTTGCCAAAGGGGGGTTTAGGGGGATGTAAGAACCTCCGAGAGCCCCCTGAGGGCGGGCACGCAGGTCCGCCCCTACAGGGGGGTAGGAGGGCAGGGATTTTCTGTAAGTGTTCCTGACCCCTCCAAAAATTATTTTTGCTCAGGGAAAACCATGTTCGGGCGAATTGTCGATATCGAGGTCAAGCCGTATGAGCCGCCGCCGGGGGTGGGCGGCCTGGCGGAGCTCTTCACCGCGGTGCGGCAGCGTCCTTATGCCATGTTGTTGTTGAGTGGCGGGGACCTGGACTGCGCCGGGTATTCCCTGATGGGTTGGGACCCGTTCCTGGTTATCCGGGCCCGGGGGCGCCGGGTGGAGGTGCAGCAGGACGGCGGTACCCGGGTCTGGGAGGCCGACCCCTTCACCGTGCTGGAAGACGTTCTGGGCGCCCTGGAGTTGCCGGGAGACTCCCCGGTCACGCCCATGGCCGCCGGCGGGCTGGGCTTTCTGGCCTACGACCTGAAAAATCACCTGGAGCGTCTGCCCGCCACCGCGGTGGATGATTTGCACCTCCCCGAGATGGTGTTCGCCTTCCCCCGGCGCCTGGTGATCCACGACCGGCGGGGCGGGTCTTTCTGGCAGGTGGGCGTCACCTATGAGACTCCCGGGGGCGCGCCGTGGCCCCGGAAAAAGCCGAATTGTGGCCCCCGGCCGTGCCCATGGGCGCTTATCGTGTGGGGCCGCCCGTGAGCAATTTCACCCGGGAGGCTTATCTGACGGCCCTCACCCGCATCCGGGAGTACATCCGCAATGGTGACGTCTACCAGGTCAACCTGACCCAGCGGTTTTCTTTTCCCCTGTCCGGGGAGCCGTACCACCTGATGCAGCGGCTCTTCCAGCTCAACCCGGCGCCCTTTTACGCCTATCTCAACTGTGATGATTTTCAGGTCCTCTCCACCTCCATGGAGCGCTTCTTGTATCGCCGGGGCGATTATCTCGAGACCCGCCCCATCAAGGGGACCCGGCCCCGGGGGGCCACCCCGGCGGCGGATGCCATCCTGCGGCAGGAATTGGCCGAGAGCCCCAAGGACGACGCCGAACTCTCCATGATCGTGGACCTCCTGAGAAACGACCTGGGCAAGGTCTGCCGGCCCCGGACGGTGCGGGTCTTGGAGCACAAGCGGCTGGAGGCCTACCAGAACGTCTACCACCTGGTGTCGGTGGTCGCGGGACAACTCAAGCCCGGCTGCAGCGCGGTGGATATTCTGCGGGCTACCTTTCCCGGGGGCTCCATTACCGGCTGCCCCAAGATCCGGGCCATGGAGATCATCGATGAACTGGAACCCCACGTGCGCCATGTCTACTGCGGGGCCATCGGCTACCTGGGGCTTAACCGGAACCTGGACCTCAACGTGGCCATCCGCACCGCCATCATCTCCCAGGGGCAGGGCCATTTCGCGGTGGGAGGCGGGGTGGTCTATGACTCCCGGGAAGAAGACGAATACGAGGAAACCCTGCACAAGGCCAGCACGCTCTTTCGCCTCATTGCCGGGGACCTGTAGGGTGGGGTAAAAAGGCACAGAGGCGAAGAGGGAAAAGATTGCTTTAAGCTTAGGGCAAATCGTATGATGTCGAGTCATAGGGCGGCCTGTGGCTGCCATCAATCGGCTTCCTTGGGACGGTTTGGCGCATGGAAAAACAGTTTGTCTGGCTTAATGACGCACTGACTCCGATTTCCCAGGCCCGGGTGTCGGTGAATGACCGGGGTTTTCTCTACGGGGACGGCCTATTCGAAACCCTGCGGGCCGAGGCCGGGCGAGTGCTTTTCCTCCCGGAGCACCTGGAGCGCCTGGAGGCTTCAGCCCGGGTCTTTAACCTGCCCTTTCCCGGCGCGGTTCCCTGGCAGGAGCGCCTGACGGCGTTGCTGGCGGCCAACGGCCTCAGCCTCGGCCCGGCCCGGATAAAAATTCTCCTCAGCCGGGGGGAGGCCGAAGGGCTGGGGTTGCCACCGGGGCCCCGTCCCACCCTGGTCATCTGGGCCCAGCCGTATACGCCTCCCAGCCCCGCGGAGTACGCCGGGGGCTGGCCGGTGGCGGTCTTTCCCGAAGGCCGGTCCACCTTCGTGGGCCGGCACAAGAGCCTCAACTACCTGTTCTATCTGGCGGCCCGGCAATACGCCCTGGACCGGGGGGCCAAAGAAGCCCTGATCCTTGCGGCCGACGGCCTGGTCTCGGAAGGGGCCGCCACCAGCCTGGTCTATCTCCACCAGGGGCGGTATTGCACGCCCAGCCTCGCCCAGCGCCCTGCCCGGGGTGACCCTGGCGGTACTGGGCCGGGGGTTGGCCGCCCGGGGCCTGACCCTGGAGACCCGTCCCACCACCCTGGCCCAGCTCCGGGAGGCCCATGGCCTCTGGCTGGCCAACTCCCTCATGGGCCTGATGCCAGTGGCCGCCATCGACGGGGTGCCGATGCCCCTGGGCGAGGCCGCGGCTTTCCTGCAAGGGATTTTGGCGCCATAATCCGAGGGAGGGGGCGAGGGGCGCAGACCCCTCCCTCCCCCTCCACACCTCTTAGAAGGGGCGCACCTAGGTGTGCGCCCTCCAAGGGCGGACACGCAGGTCCGCCCCTACAGGGGGCAGGAGGGGAGGTGCGGGGGCGCAACGGGCTGTGCCCCAAGGCGGGGGAACCTCTTCTCGAAATTTAACAAATTCTCCGATCCCCGCCGCGAATCATCCCTCCATCTTTTCCAGGAACCGGCGGAGCTGCTCCCCGGTTTTTTCCCGGTCGCCGGGTTTATAGCTTGACTGGGGGAAGAGCTGGAGGCTGTCGGTGTCATAGCGGGGGATGACGTGGAGGTGGGCGTGGAACACCGCCTGTCCCGCGGCCTCGAAATTATTCATGCCGATATTGAACCCCTGGGCCTGCAAGGCCGACTCCAGGGCCCGGGCCACCCGGCGGCAGACCTGGCCCATCTCCGTCCACAGGGCATCCGGCAGCTCCAGCAGGTTCGGGTAGTGCGCCTTGGGGATGACCAGGGTATGGCCGTAGTTCACCGGGGCGATATCCAGAAAGGCCAGGACCCCCGGGGTTTCCATGACCCGCTCGGCCGGCACCTCCCCGGCCGCAATCCGGCAAAAGATACAATCTCGCATGTCTCTCCTTTCTTACCAGGTCGCAGGCAAACGGCAATTTTTCTGTAGGGGCGGACCTGAGGTGTCCGCCCATACTTGAGGACGCACACGCAGGTGCGCCCCTACAACTCTGCGCTTCGTGATTGCGACTCGGTAACAGTAATCAGGGTCCTGGGGGCCTCAATCCCCCTCAGGTCTCCGGCGGCGCCGCAACGCCAGGCCCAGGCGCACCAGGGCCGCCTCCAAATCGGCCAGGTCGTAGCCCGGCTCCGGTTGGGCCTGCCAGGCCAGGGTCAGGGCCTCCAGGGCCGCCTCCGGCGTGAGGCCCGGGGGAAACAGCCCCAGGTGCTCGCCGGCCTGTTGGGCCAGGGGGCTCAAGGGGGGCGTGGCCCGGTCCCAGATGCCCCTGAGTTCCCTGAGGAAAATATTGACCGTGGTGGGGCCGATCCCCGCACCCAGCCCCCGCAGGCGGCTTTCCAGGTCCGTATAACTCCGGGAGAGGTCGTGGAGCCGCTCCAGGGAGCCCTGATACTGCTCTTGAAGGGCGGCCATTACCTTGAGGAGCTTGGTGGCGGTCTTGAAGTCATACCGGGCGTAGCCGCCTTGGTCCAGCAGGACCACCAGGTTGTCCCACCCCTGGGCCAGGATGGCCTCGGGGGTATAAATTCCCCGGGCCGCAAAGACCCGGTAGGTGCGGCCGGCCAACTGGCCGGAGATCCGGGCCCCATAGAGGATGGCCGCCAGAAACCACCGCTGGCGGGCTGCCGGTCCCGAACGCAGGTCAATCCCCAGTTCAACGGCAAAGCGGCCTGAATACTGCTGCAGCACCTCGGCGATCACCGGCATGACGCCGACTCCTCTGAGGCCCGGGAGCTGAAGTGCGGCCTCCCCCGAACCCACGGCCCGGCCCCTTGGCGGAGGCTGCAACGTGGTACGCAAGCCCCCGATCCGGCTGGTAATGACGGAAAGTTTTCAACACGCATTTAAGCTCCTTGTCATTATAGTCGAAAAATAGTATGTATGACCCGTTTTCACCAAGGTTCTTTTGCTCCCGGGGGAAATCGAGATAGTTGCGTGAAACGGGGCCGCTTCTGCACGTGAGCCGTAACTCCCCGGCGTCAATCTTTAATGCCGGTTACCTGAGCTGCTAGGGCTGGCCCCGGGGTACCAGGGGGTCAGCTTCCGGCTAGACCAGCGCCTGGCGCCTTTAGTCGAACCGGATCTGGCCCTTTATCTTCAATCGCGGCGTTCTGAGTGGGTCGCCCACGCGGCCCGGTTCAAGGCCGGCGGTTGGCGCAAGGCTCAGGCCACCTGAGGCTTTGCTTTATTGTGGAAGCTCGAATCCAAAGGAGACCCAGCATGAGAAAAACTTTTTGGATGTTGACTATCGTGGCGTTGTGCGGACTGTCTTTCCTGACCCTGGCTCCCCCGGACCTCTTGGCCCAGTGGGGCGCTATCCAGCGGGGCATTGAGGCGACCCGGCCGGGGCAGCCGGCAACCAGCCCGGCGCCGGCGCCTGCAGACCCCAACGCCCCATTTAACCGGGGCAAGATGGGCGAGACCTTCCAGTCTCCCATGACCTTCAAGAACGTGCGCCATTTTTCCTACACCATCCCCGCCGGCTGGCAGAAAGAGCAGGGGGACCCCACCGGAGAGAAGGGCGTTACGTTCGGACTACCCGGGACCACGGTCAGTTTTAACATCCATTTCAACCAGATGGTGCCGAGCTTCCCCAGGAAAGCCGCGGTGGACGCCGGTTATAAGCAGGCCAAGGAAGAGATGACCATCCGCAAATATATGGCCGTGAAGCGGCGGGATCAAGGCGGCTCACGGGGAGTCATCGGCTGGGAGACCATCGAAACCGCCGAAAAGGGCTCCGGCGGTTTTCAGCGGATTCAATGGCAGTGCTATGACAAGGACAACTACTACTATAGTTTTATGGCCACGTCTAACCCCCAGCAGTTCAACCAACACCGGGCGGTAATGCAGCGAATCATCGATTCCATCCGGTTCCAGTAGGGGCGCCACGGGGCGGCCTCCCCGGGAGACCGCCCCGGCCTTTCCCGGCCGTGACCTGGCCGGGGCGGGATGAATAAAACCTAGTGCAAACCCTGTCTGACGCTGCAAAGATTTTCTCTCGGTTCCAGCTTTTCCCCTCTCCCCCAATGGGGGAGAGGGTCAGGGTGAGGAGGAAGTAATCTTCTCGGATCAAGAAGTCCGTCAGCGAATTTTTGAATGGTTGGACTACGCATAACGAGCCTCCTCCTATGCGAGAACCAAATCGGAAGCTGCCGGGATTTAGGGGGATTTCAGGAGATTATTGAAAATCCCCCCTGCCCCCCTTTTGAAAAGGGGGGGTAAAAACTGTGTTTCAAATGACCTGGCGATGGTGAAACCTCACCATAGGGTCCTGATAAACCCCGGAGACGGGCCCGAGTATGGACACCATGACCCTCAAAGACATTGAAGCAGCCCGGGAGCGGCAGGCCGGAGTAGTCCTCCGCACCCCGTTGATCTATTTCCATGCCCTGAGCCGGGCCAGTGGCCGGGAGGTCTTCCTGAAGCTGGAGAACCTCCAGACCACCGGGTCGTTCAAGCTGCGGGGGGCCATCAACCGCCTGACGGGGCTCAAAGAGCGGGGCGAGGGGGTCCGGGTGGTGGCCGCCTCGGCCGGCAACCATGGCCAGGGGGTGGCCTTTGCCGCCGCCCAGTTGGGCCTCCCGGCCACCATCGTCATGCCCCAGGGGGCCTCCATTTCCAAGCAACTGGCCACCCAGGGCTATGGCGCCGAGAGTGATCCTCCACGGGCGGGACCTGGGGGAGGCCCTGGAGCGGGCCCAGACCCTGGCGGCCCAGGGGTATACCTTCATTCACCCCTTTGACGACCCCGAGGTGATCGCCGGCCAGGGCACCCTGGGGCTCGAGATCGTCGAGGACCTGCCCGAAGTGGACACCGTGATCCTGCCGGTGGGGGGCGGGGGGTTGGCCGCGGGCGCGGCGGTGGCCATCAAGGCGCTGAAACCCGGGGTGCGGCTCATCGGGGTGCAGACGGCCCAGGTGCCGTCCCTGGCCGCGGCCCTGGAGGCGGGGGCCCCCACGCCGGTGCCGTCCCGGCCCACCCTGGCGGACGGCATCAACGTCCCCCAGGTGGGCCGCCATCCCTTCCCCTTGCTGAGGCAACACCTGAGCGAGACGGTGCTGGTCACGGAACCGGAAATCGTCCAGGCGCTGCTCCTGCTGCTGGAGGGCAAGAAAGTCCTGGCGGAAGGGGCCGGGGCGGTGCCCGTGGCGGCCTTTCTGGGGCCTCTGCAGGCGCGGGACCTGGGCCGCCGGGTGGTGCTGGTGGTGAGCGGCGGCAATATCGACATCCCCCTGCTGGAGCGGGTGGTGCCCCGGGCCCTGCTGGCGCACCGCCGCCTCCTGACCCTGCGGGTGGCCCTCACCGACCACCCCGGGTCCCTGGGCCGCCTCACGACGCTTTTAGGGGAGCAGGGGGCCAACATCCTCCACCTGTTCCACGACCGCCTGGCCCGGGAACTGCCCCTGGACCACACCCGGGTGGAACTCAACCTGGAGACCCGGGGCCCGGAACACGGCGAGGCGGTCCTGGCCGCGCTGAGGGCCGCGGGATATAAGGTGGAAGAGAAGCCTTAAGGAACGGTTTTCGGTTTTGGTGTTCGGTTGACTCCTGAGTGATACGATTTATCCGTGGCATTGAAGTATTTGTAGGGTGCGCACTGCGCACCACCGCGAAACAGAGCTTCGCCACCCGTTGGCGTTACCCGCAGGCGCTGGGAACCGAGAGGAATTAACCATAGGGGGCACTGCCCGCAGGTCATGGTGCGCAGTGCTCACCCTACATGACTGGCGTCTCATCTCGAAAAAAGGATGTCGGGCGGGGGCTGCCCGCCTGAGACATCTTCACTCTGACCTTTTCCAGACTTCTTAGAGTATAATCAAACTTTAGCGTTCACCGCCCTGACGGTCCGAGAAACCGACAACCGCACACAGGAACCTATAACCATGCCCATCTCCACCCGCATCCGCGGCGCCATCCAGAACTCATCCTGGATCAGGCGCATGTTTGAAGAAGGGGCCGAACTCAAGGCCCGCCTGGGGCCGGACCAGGTCTATGATTTCACCCTGGGTAACCCCGACCTGGAGCCGCCGCCCCGGTTCCAGGCGGAACTGGTCAAGGCGGCCGGCGACCTGACCCCCGGCCTCCACGCCTACATGCCCAACGCCGGGCTTTTGCAGACCCGCCAGGCCCTGGCCGGGATGCTCAGCCGTCTCCATGGCCTGGAGTTCAAGGCCCAGGACGTGGTCCTCACCTGCGGGGCTTCCGGTGGGCTCAACGTCATCCTCAAGGCCCTGCTGGACCCGGGGGATGAAGTGGTCGTCCTGGCCCCCTATTTCCCCGAATACCTGTTTTATGCCGACAACCACGGCGGCGTGGCCAAGGTGGTGGAAACCGGCGAGCACTTCCAGCCGGACCTGGACCGGCTGACCGCGGCCTTGAGCCCCCGGACCCGGGCGGTCATCATCAATTCGCCCAACAACCCCACGGGACAGATTTACCCGGCGGAGACTCTGAAAGAGTTGGGGCGGTTCCTGATCCACCATGCGGGACGCCATGGCCGGCCGGTCTATCTGGTGGCCGATGAGCCTTACCGGCACCTGGTCTATGACGGGGCCGTGGTCCCCAGCATCTTTGCGGCCTATCCCAATACCCTCCTGGCCACCTCGTTTTCCAAGGACCTGTCCATCCCCGGGGAGCGCCTGGGGTATGTGGCGGTGAGCCCCCGGGCCGCGGGCCGGGGCGAGTTGGAAGGCGCCCTGGTGCTGGCCAACCGCATCCTGGGTTTTGTCAACGCCCCGGCCCTGATGCAGCGGGTGGTGGCGGCTCTGACCGACGTCAGCCTGGATAGTGTT
>CAVVFW010000017.1:0-103396 GCA_963747645.1 uncultured delta proteobacterium
AGAAGAATAATAGAGAAACGAAGCCTTCTTGCCAAAGGTTCCTTTGAATCCATGTAAAGGCTGGCGTCCATAAAATTGTCTCCCTTAAACATTCAGGCGATGATGCATTCATTTACTTCGGTTGATCAGAAAGGCCTCGAAATGTTAAGAGGAGGCCTTTAGGAGAAGGGTTAAGCGAGCGCTAATTTTTCTGATGCTGATGAATATAAGGGATAAGGCCCGGCTTGGTTCGATTACCCATTATTTGAGGAAATTGATTAATTTTAAAACCCAATGGGGAAGAAAGTCAATGCCCCTCCCCCCATCACTGAATCTGGGTCAATCCGGCCAGCATGAACCGGCGCCGGTTTCTTTCGGCGGATCGTGCCTGTTCCTGTCGGCTATTTTTAGACTATCATCCCGATATCCCTGGTGGTCATGAAATCGTCCCTGTAATTATCGAGGTCTTTGGGATATATTCTCCTTGTGGCAGGGCGCTGATACTATTTTAAAGATTTTCGGCAGGCTCAGATAGGCCCAGGTGAGCTGAGTCTTGAGCAAAGGAGTAACATCGCTGAACTCATGTGGCCGTTTCTAGCGCGAACCATACTCTGCTTCTGGTGGCTGGCCTTGTTCTTGCCGGGCTGCCAGGCGGCGCCGCCGGAGGGAGACATTTCCCTGGTAATGGCCGGGGGCTCGGGCCCGGAAGAGGCCTTCGCCAGGAAGCAGCTCCAGGAGTTTCACCGTCTCCACCCCAATATCCGAGTCGCCTATCAGGCTACTCCCTCTTCGGCCAACGACCGTCATACCCTTTATGTTACCTGGCTCTCGTCCCACTCTGCCGACATCGACGTCCTCAATCTGGATGTCATCTGGGTGCCGGAGTTCGCCGCCGCGGGCTGGCTTTTACCGCTGGATGCCGCTACGTCTGCCGCCGGACTCTCCCTGGAGGACTTCCTCCCCGCGGGGCTGGCCTGCAGCCGTTATCAGGGAAAGCTCTTTGCCCTGCCCTGGTTTGCCGATGCCGGTCTGTTGTATTACCGGAAAGATCTGTACGCCGCGGCGGGGGTGGCGCCGCCCCGGACCTTTGCCGAGCTCCTGAGGGTGCGTGAAATAAAAGAAAAATTTGGCCTGCCCTACGGCTTTTTGTTTCAGGGTCAGACCTACGAGGGGCTGGTCTGTGTGGTCCTGGAGTTCATGTGGAGCAACGGCGGCGGCATCTTTGACGAGACCGGACGTCTGACCCTGGACCAACCCCGGAACCGGGAAGCCCTCGAAACCCTGGTCAACCTGATTTACCGCGACGCAGTCTCACCCCTGGCCGTAGCCACCTTCCAGGAAGAAGACTGTCGCCACGCCTTCGAACAGGGGTATGCCGTGCTGATGCGGAACTGGCCGTACGCTTACCCCTTGCTCAACCAGGCCGATTCCCGGGTGCAGGGGAAGATCGGGGTCCGGTCTTTGGTGCATGGCCCGGATGGCAATCCCACCTCCTGTTTCGGCGGCGGCTGCCTGGGAATCAACGCCTTTTCCCGGCACCGGGAGGCAGCCTGGAAGCTGGTGCAATTTCTCCTATCCCGCAAAAATCTGAAACAGCGGGCTCAGGTGCTGGGGATGCTACCGCCCATGAGCAGCCTTTATGACGATCCGGATCTGGAGGCACAATTCCCTTACCTGAAACGTCTCAAAGAGGTTTTGATCCATGCCCGTCCTCGGCCCATTACCCCGCTTTACAGCTTCATCAGCCAAATCCTCCAGGTGCATTTTTCCCGGGCCCTGACCCGCCAGGAGACCCCGCAGGAGGCCTTAGAGCGGGGTCAGGCCGAGATCGCTGGGGTGCTACGGCGTTTCGGCCCGACGGGAGCAGCACAGTGAAACCCGGCGTCCTGCTCTCCCGGGAGGCCAGGTTGGGCTATCTATTGCTGGCTCCGGCCCTGCTGGTCATCGCCCTGGTGGCGCTCTATCCCCTGGGCTACACCCTGTGGCTTTCCTTCCAGCAAAAGATCATCAAGCTCCCCTGGCTGCACCAAGGCTGGGTCGGCCTGGCCAACTACCGGGAACTCTTGGCCGCGGCCCGCTTTTGGCAAGCCCTGGCTCACACGGTTATGTTCACCCTGGTCTCCGTAAGCCTGGAACTGTCCCTGGGCCTGCTGGCCGCCCTGGCCATCCACCGGACCCGGATCCTCACCGGTCTCACCCGGGCCGCGGTTCTTCTCCCCTGGGCCATCCCCACGGTGGTGGCCGCGGTTATGTGGCTGTTTCTGATCAACCCAGCCTTCGGCCTTATCCCCATGAGCATGAGACTCCTGGGGGTCCCCGAAGCCTGGCAGGTACTCCTGGCTCACCCGGCAAGCGCCTGGGCCGTGATTATCGCCACCGACGTCTGGAAAAACACCCCCTTCATGACCCTGATGCTGTTGGCGGGGCTCCAGGTGATCCCAGAAGATTTATACGAGGCCGCGGGCATGGATGGCGCTTCCCGCTGGCAGGCTTTCCGGCATATAACCCTGCCGCTCCTCGCTCCCGCCATCCTGGTGGCTTTGATTTTTCGCACCGCCCAGGCTTTTATGGTGTTCGGCCACATCTACACTCTGACCGGCGGCGGTCCCGGCACCGCCACCGAGACCCTGGCTTTCCTGAATTACCAGGCGATACTGAATGATATGCGCTTCGGGTATGGCGCCGCTCTATCGGTGGTAATCTTCCTGGGTTCACTGGCCTTTGCACTTTTCTATCTGTACACCATGGGCCGGCAGATGAAAGAGGAGCCACGGCCATGAAGCACTCTGGGGTCCCGGTCTACATTATCACCGTGCTCTTCATTCTCTTGTCATTTTTCCCCTTTTTTTGGACCCTGCTGTCATCCTTCAAACCCGGACCTCAATTGTTCCAGATCAATCCGCCTTTCTGGCCCGAGCCCTTCACCTGGGAGAACTACCGGGCCATCTTCCTGGAACGCCGCTTTTACCTGAACATCATCAATTCCGTGGTCGTGGCCGGGGCCACCACCTGCATCTGCGTAGGGTTGGGGGCCTTGGCGGCGTATGGTCTGGCTCGCCTTAAGTTTAGGGGGAAAACCATAATCATGGGTTTCATTCTGGTGGTGAGCCTCTTTCCTCCGGTGGCCATCGTCAGCCCCTTGTTTCTCTTCTTTGAGAAAGCCCGGATCATCAACACCTACCTGGCCCTGATCCTGCCTTACCTCACCTTTGCTCTGCCCTTGACCGTCTGGCTCCTCACCGCCTTTTTCCGCCAGATCCCTTTTGAACTGGAGGAAGCTGCCCGGATGGACGGCGCCGGGCCGCTGCGCGCTTTCTGGGAAATCACCCTGCCCCTGGCCGCGCCCGGCATCTTCACCACTGCCATCCTCACCTTCATTTATTGCTGGAACGAGTTTCTTTTTGCCCTGGCGTTCACCACCAACGACGCCTCCCGCACCATCCCGGTGGCCATCGTGATGTTTTCCGGCTATCACACCATGCCTTGGGGCCAGATCCTGGCTGCGGTGACGGTGGTGACCGTGCCGGTGGCGGTGCTGGTCCTGGTCCTGCAACGCCGCATTATCTCCGGTCTCACCGCCGGAGCCATCAAAGGATAAAAGCCATGGGCGAAATCGTCATCACCGGACTGAACAAAACCTACCCCAACGACGTCGTAGCACTGCAGAACTTCGATTTGGCGGTGGCCGACGGAGAGTTCCTGGTGCTGGTGGGACCCTCGGGATGTGGCAAGTCCACGGTGCTGCGCTGCGTCGCCGGGTTGGAGCGGCCCACTTCGGGAACCATCACCCTGGGCGATCGAGTGGTAAATGACCTGCCGCCCCAGGAGCGTGACCTGGCCATGGTCTTTCAGACTTACGCCCTGTATCCCCACATGACGGTATTTGAGAACCTGGCCTTCGGCCTGAAAATGCGCCGCCGCTCTCAGGAGGAGATTCGTGGCGCGGTGGCGTCGGCGGCGGAGAAATTGGGCCTCAGCCAGCATCTCCACAAGAAGCCCCGGGAGCTTTCCGGCGGCGAGCGCCAGCGGGTGGCTCTGGGCCGGGCCATCGTGCGGGCGCCCCAGGCTTTTTTGATGGATGAGCCCCTCTCCAATCTGGACGCAGCCTTGCGGGTGCAGATGCGCATTGAGTTACTCAAATTGCAGCGGGAGCTTAAGACCACCGTTCTCTATGTCACCCATGACCAGACGGAAGCCATGACCATGGGGGACCGGGTGGCGGTGCTGCATTCAGGGAGGCTTCAACAGGTGGCCCCGCCCCGGGAAATTTATGACCACCCCGTCAACTGTTTTGTAGCCGGGTTCATCGGCTCTCCGGCCATGAATTTTATCACCTCCCGGATAATCAGAGGGGATAACGGCCTGGTGCTGGATTTGGGGGGCCAGTCCCTGACCCTGCCGACGGATTATTTAGAAAGACGGCCGGGATTGAAGGCTTACCAGCAAAAGCATCTCATCGCCGGCCTGAGGCCGGAGCATTTTATCACAGCTGAGGCAAGGGGAAAGGAGAGTGCTGTTTTAAAGATCAAAGTGGAAGTGGTGGAGACCTTGGGTCCGGTGAACTACGTCCATTTCTCCCTGCCCAATCCCCTGGGCGGCCAGGAACGGACGCCATTCGTGGCCGCTTTGGACCCATCGGTTCCTGCGACGCCCGCCCAAAACTTGGAATTGGCCATCGATCCCGACCGAATTCACTTCTTTGATCCGGAAACCGGTGAAGCCCTCTGACGGAGAATTTTCTGAACGGAATTAATTTTACTCATTGTGGCCGATTAAACTTTATAGTGCGCTCTTTTTATCCCATCAGGGTCTCAAGTGGAGAAGACAGGGTGGCGATAGCGGCTATATATGTGCAGTGACAAGAAAAATAATTGGCACTCTCTATGGTTACCCTATCTGGATTCAACATCCGCCATTCTCTTAAACTTTAGTCCTCATGGTGATCTCGAATTCCTGCCGGCTTAAGTCTTCTGCCGGAGCGTCCACTTCAGGGCCGCCGCCATCACGACCGGTCTTTTCCCAGCCCCGGCCCGGTTTGACATCCGGCCCCAAACCGGGTACAATTCGGGCGATGTCGACGACCGCAACTGCCCATGAAGACTGGAAATTTCGCATCCTGCTTCGGGAGGCCCGCCCTCGCCGTCTCATTCTCGAAGGCCACGTCTCCCCGCCCTATGAGCGGCCCTATCACGATCCACTCTACTTTTATGCCGTGATGGGCCGGGATTTTCTCTCCCTGGAAGTGAGCCGGGACTTTGACGGCGAGCGCTTGCTGGACTATCTGTTCGTTCAGCTGGGCGCCTCCGAAGAGCCGCCCCGGACCCAGGTGGGCGGCCGCCAGGATGAGGAGGAAGGCGCCTTGTTGCTGGTGGAATGGCGCTTCCCCGCCGACGGGCGCCAGGCCATGCTCCGGCGTCTCGAAGCGATTATGGGCCAATCCCTGGCCGACGCGGCCCCGGGCAAACAATCAGGTCAGGAGGAGCAATGATCCATCTGGGCGAATACGACCCGCGGCTTGAAGGTATCTGGTGGGTGGAAGAAGCCGGCATGAGCTGCAATGTCTATGTCTTGAACGAAGGCCGCACCCTCATCGACGCCGGCAACTATTACGGCATGCTCCACGAGTTGAGCCAGGAGTTCGATATCTCCCTCCTGGAACAACTCTTCATTACCCACTGTCACTTCGACCACGTGGGGGGGATGGGCGAACTCTTTGACTGGTCCAAGCCCAAAGTCTATGCCCACATTGACACCCTGCCGTATATCAATTTTCGCAACGTCCCGTTCATGAAGATCATGGAAAAATCCGGCCGCATCGACCAGGTGGTGATGCTCCGGGGCGGCGAGCGCATCCCGGTGGGGCCCTATCTCCTGGAGGTCATTCCCACTCCCGGCCATACCAAGGGTGACATCTGTCTCTACGAGCACCATAACCGCATCCTCTTCTCCGGCGACACCGCCTTCCCCAGCAGTCCCACGGAAAACATCCTGTCCGACGCCGATAAGCAGTTGGGTAATATGGATCAACAGATTGCCTCCCTGGCCCGCCTGGTGCCCTACCCGGTGGATTTTCTCCTGCCGGGACACGGCATGCCGGCCTTCTCGGACGGCAGCGACCACGTACTCAACGCCTATATCGAAACCCGGAAGGGGGTGGAGGACGACCCCCGCCAGCCCTACCTGGACGCCGCCCGGATGCTGAGCGAGGCCGGCCGCCCGGAAAAGGCCCTGGAATGCTATAATCTGACGTTGATGCATGACCCGGCCAACATGGAGGCCCTGGTCTATAAAGGCACCACCCTGACGGAGCTGTCGCACTATGACGAGGCCCTGGCGGTTTTTGACCGGATTTTGAAGGTGGTCCCGGACCTGGAGGAAGCCCTGACGGGCAAAGGCTTCGCCCTCCTGGGGCTGGGCCGGGTGGAAGAGGCCTTGCAGCTCCCGGGCTTTGCCGCCCGGTTAAAAGAGCTGGTCTGACCTGGCCCCGGCGTTTTCACGCTGCGCCACCCGTTCAATCGCCACCCCGGGCGCGGCCACCGTCAATCAGGAGATGCACCGTGACTGATCTAATCACCACCCGCCGAGCGCCGCGACCTGGACGACCTCACCAGGTTTATCCATTTAGGTCTGACGGTTTTCGGCCTCCTGGCCTTGCTGACGGGCCTGTGGGCCGGCGACTACAAACGGGCCCATCACCTGGGATTCAGTGCCCACAAATGGCTGGGCCTGACCCTGAGCTTTTTCATGGCCTGGCGTATCTGGCACGGGTTCTATGGTCCCCGGGAGGCCCGGTTCAGCCAGTGGGTGCCCTATACCCCGGAACGGCTCAGGATGGCCTGGTGAAGACGGCCTGAACCTCCTGCGGCTGAAACTCCCGGACCGGCCCTCCCACCAGGGCTTGGCCGGAGTGGTCCAGACCTTCGGCCTGGCGGTCTTTGCCTGGATGGCCCTGACCGGCAGCCTGATGGCCCTCTGGCTCACCCCGGGAAGCAAGGCCGGGGGCTTCGTCCACGCCCTCAAGGAAATGCATGAACTGGGCCCGTGGCTCATCATCATTTTTCTCGCCATCCACGTGGGGGCCGTTACCCTGCACGCCTGCACGGGCCAGAACCTCTGGCGGAAGATGTTCTTCCTGGAAAAATGACGGCAAATCGGGAGGCTGCGCCCTCATATTGAGCGACTTTGAACTTTGAACCTTGAACTTTTCCCACCAGGTGAGCCGGTGTCTTTAGAGTGGCACATCGCCATCGATAACCAGGAACAGCGCCGCAAGGTGGCCATGGTGGAAGGGCGCGCCCGCCGGGACGATCACGGCAGCCGACGACGAAGTGGAATTCTCCCTCACCCTCTACCGCGACCAGGCCTCTTTAAACGTGCCGGCCTCTACCCAGGGACGGGAATTCATCGCCCGCCTGACGGCCATCCTGGGGCCGCCCGTTCTGGACCCCACCATTAAATGCAGTTGCTCCTGGGGGGATGGAGTCATGGGGGCCATGCTCATCGTGTTGTGGAACCTCCCGGCCGACCCCGCCTCCCCCGTGGTCCCGGACCTGCACGCCTTCCTGGGAACCCGGTCCACCGCCTTTCCGGGGTAGGCCCGGCGCTTTCCGGCAGCCTGCCGCCCCAACGGTCTCCTCCTCCTGGCAACCTGTTGATCTCATACCGAGTTGCGTGCAAAAGGCAACTATTTGCAGACGCAGGCTTTACCGTGAAACTTTAAATCCCCCTAAATCCCCCTTTAAAAAAGGGGGACTTTAAGGAAGCCGCAGATTTCCCCCCCTTTTATAAAGGGGGGTAGGGGGGATTTTTCTCCCCGGGAGTGACCAACTCCGAGGTCATGGACGTTTCGCTTGCGCCAGCCCAGGCGAGAAACCTGTGTCGCCAATCGATTGCGACTCGGTATCAGCAGTAGGGGCGGGTTTCAAACCCGCCCCTACAAAACGGAAGGCGGTATAAGCGTCCCAGGGGCTGACTTTATTGAACGGAAGGCTCAGAGGGGGGAGCGGTGGGCTGGGGGTGGACGACGACGATCCAGGGCAGGCACAGGGCCTGTTGCTCCGATGCATAGGGAAACCCGGAAGGCAGATATGCCCCAAACGGGCATTGGCTGCAGAGCTGGCCCTCGGTGCCGCAGATGTCCCGGAGACGCTGCGGGTCGCCGATCAAGGCCCGCAATGCCGCCTGCAAGCCCTGGATGTCTTCCAGTTGGGGCCGCTCGATCTCCTCGACCATCCGCTGCATCAGCCCGGCCAATTCCAACAGCAAAGGCGGCAGGCTATCCTCCGCTTTCTTCAGGCGCATCAAAAAATCGTGGGTTTGCACTCCAGAGGTGGTCATAGGTCAACCTTCATTCCTTCCGGTCCCCCGGGAAACCGGATGTGGTCCATCATGCCGGCCCCCAGGTAGATCTTGTAGAGCGTATTTAACCACTTGTTGGGCTTGGAGACATAATCCAGTTCCGGCCGCCGACCGGCGCCCCACTCCACCAGGAACTGGGTGAAGATAATCCACTGCATCAGCTCCTCCGGCTGGTCCAGCACGGAAGGATAATAGCGAAATTCGACGGTCCCCCGATACCAGTAGGAATGCAAATTGAGGCCGTGGTAGCGGGTGGGATGGAGGCGGCGCTGCTGCGGCGTCTTGGCGTCATCCCGGTTCTCAGGGGAATACCAGAGGTTCTTCACCAGGGGTACCTGGCGCTTTGACCCGTTGCGCCGAAACCACTCGCAGAGATCAATTTCCAGAGGCCGGCAGGTGTCGGCGGTGCGGCGCTCTTCGGGTAACAGCTGATAGATGTAATTTTCAAAAATCGCCACAATCCTCAGCAACTGGAAGAGTTCCCGATTGCCGAACTTCTCCGGGTCGACCCCGTGGTGGACGTGGAAACCGCAGGTTTCATTCACCAGGATCTCCGGGAACTCCCGGAGCAAATTTATGGCCTGGTAGATCTGGGTCAGCCCCTTAACCCCCGAGAGAATGGGGCTCACCAGTTCGGCCCCCCCGGCCCCCTTGATGGAGTCGTCCAGCACAAAGGACCAGGCTTCGTAAGGGGCCTCGGTGGGAGAAAAACCGTTCAGGACAATCCCGCGCTCCTGGAAGACCCGGGGCAACAATACCCCCTCGGGGGTACGGTTCATAATCTTGTAAGGGGGAATGACCTCCCGGTCCCCGGCGGAAACGCTGTATTTCAACCCGAAAAACTCGATTTCGACCCCGAAGGAGCGCGTCGTGAAATATCGGAGCATGGGATAGCGCTCTTTCAGGCGCTCTTCCCAGTGTTCAAGTGAGGCGCTATCCTCCATCCTCTCCCCCACACCGCATTGGTCTCGGCTGGCCGGTTCCACCTCCCCAGAGGACGGGGCCCGGCCTCTGTCGACCATGGGTTATTTGTATCCAAAATAAACTGAATAATCAAGGGATTGCTCTGAAAGACCGTAAAAATGATGCTGGCCCAGGAAACCCGGTCTTTACCGCCCCCAAACCGCAGGGTCGGTTGACCGGCCTGGGCCAGTTCACTCAAATATTTTTAGCGCAATGTTGCGGGTTATACGGTCTAAAACAGCCACCTGATAATGAGAAACTAATGGGGGTACTTCACCTCAAAGACCCGCTTGGCCACCTCGAACGTCCCTTCGTAGTAGGGCTGCCGCAGGTCAGTGACGGTCACTCCGTAGCGATGGTTGGAGGCGTGGATCATCTTCCCTTCACCCAGGTAGATGCCGGCATGTCCCACGGGGCCGCCCCGGCGGAAGAAAAGCAGATCCCCAGGAAGCAGCTTGGAGAAATCCATCTGGCGAGTCACGACCTTGCCCACCTGGGCCTGTTCGGCACTGGAGCGGGGCAGGTCGATTTTAAATCCATGGTAGATGAACTGGACAAACCCGGAGCAATCCGTGGCCGAACTGTTCTCCAGGGAAGCCCCCCGGGCGTAGGGAGCATGTTTATAGGCGTTGGCCTGACTCAGGATCAACTCGGAGAAATTCCACGGTTCCGAGGTATTATATTTGGGAGGGGTCGAAGAGACGCGATCGTTCTTGTCCTTTGCCGTGGGCGGCTGGGTAAGCGGGGTGTTCAGGGTCTTCTTGGGGGTCAGCGGCTCCAGCAGAAATCGTCCGTCCCGTTGGGGGGTAACTTTCATCAGCGGCGCGGTTTCCGTCACCGCTGCGCCGCTCGGGATAACTGGGAACCATGGAGGATTCTACTGCTTCCCGTTCCCGGTAGGTCCTCCGGGTCGGCGTGGCTGCGGGTCTTCTTCGACTTCGAACTTTTGCAGGTTTTGCTTTTCTTAGCAATCTTCTCCTGGGGCTTCGAAGATTTCTTTTTTACCGTCTTGGTGGGGGTTGAAAAAGCCAGGTTAGGGGAAAAGGTTAATGCCAGGGTTATTGCCGCACTCCATAATATCCGATTCACCATCCAGAACCTCCTTTGTTATGGGACAATCCTGAAGGGAACTAAAACCGTTTTTTAGCTCCGGTCGCTTGGCCGGTAATGCTCAATTATTTCCTCTGCAGAGCATTCCTTTCTGATTCTAGGTAATTATACTGAGCCTGTTACGGTAGTTTTGCCTAGGCCAAATTAGGTAGAACTACCTATTCATTTTCATGCACCTTAATATAGGCAAATTGTGAAGTCAACCCTTTTTTTCGCTCAACCGGGCGCATTTATAGATTTCGACTGATATTAACCGGTTATCGGACAAAATTTATGAGCCCGGCGAGCTGCCCCGCTCCAGGGAAAGCTCCGGCGCCAGGGCATAAAAAAACCCGGGCCTGGGCCCAGGCGGTAATCCAGGGTTAGGCGCCCGGGCAGCCCGAAAAAACCCAGGGGACAGGGGCCCTGCTACCAGACCCCTGCCCCCTCGATGTCAAAACTCAGCCTTCCGCGGCCTTCTTTTTCTTGGCCTTGGGGAGGGTTTCGGGGCGATCCACCAGTTCCAGGATGGACATGGCGGCCCCATCGCCCAGCCTCAGCCCCAGAGGGATGATCCGGGTATAACCCCCGGGGCGGTCCTGATACCGCTCCCGCAATTCTCCAAAGAGTTTGGCCACCACTTTCTTGGAGCGCACCACCGCCAGGGTCAGGCGCCGGGCGTGCAAGTCGCCCCGTTTAGCCAGGGTAATGACCTTCTCGGCCCACATGCGGGCCTCTTTGGCCTTGGCCCGGGTGGTTTCCACCCGCTCCCTTTCCAACAGCGCCGTTACCAAATTCCGGAGCATGGCCAAGCGATGCTCCGTCGTCCGGCCCAGGCGCCGACCAGCCTTTAAGTGTCTCATGCGACGTCTTCCTTCCTTTCCGGCATCTGATCAGGGGGAACAAAGCTCTCGAGTTTCATCCCCAGGTGGAGCCCCATCTCCATGAGGATTTCTTTAATCTCATTGAGGGATTTGCGCCCAAAATTCTTGGTCTTGAGCATCTCTTGCTCGGTCTTCTGGACCAGTTCGCCGATATAGCGGATAGTGGCATTCCTCAAACAGTTGGCGGCCCGCACCGACAACTCCAGTTCATTGACACTCCGATAGAGGTTCTCGTTAAAGGTCGGCGGCTCATCCGTGGACTTCTCTTCCTGTCCCACCGGTTCCTCTTCGAAGTTGATAAACATGCTCAAATGTTCTTTCAGGATCTTGGCGGCGAAGGCGATGGCGTTTTCCGGGGTGATACTGCCGTCCGTCCACACCTCCAAGGTCAGCTTGTCATAGTCGGTCCGTTGCCCCACCCGGGCCTGGGTCACCAGGTAGTTGACCTTGCGCACCGGAGAGAAGCTGGCGTCCAGGGGAATATAGCCGATGGCCTGGTCTTCGTCTTTATTGGCCTCGGCCGGCACAAACCCCTTGCCGCTTTTGACCGTCATCTCCATCACCAGTTCACCGTCCGTTCCCAGCGTGGCGATGTGATGCTCGGGGTTGAGGATCTCCACCATCCCATCCGTCTGGATGTCTCCGGCCTTGAGCTCCCCCTGGCTATTGGCCTCCAGGTGCAGCATCTTCGTCCCTTCGGAAAGTGTCTTCAAACGCACCTGTTTCAGGTTGAGCAGTATCTCGGTGACATCTTCAAACACCCCGGGGATGGCCGAAAATTCGTGATAGACATCCTTGATGCGGACCGCAGTGATGGCCGATCCCCGCAGGGAGGAAAGCAAGACCCGCCTCAGGGCGTTCCCTAAGGTGGTGCCGAACCCCCGTTCCAGGGGCTCGCAGGCGAACTTGCCATAAAAACGGTTATGGGTCTCGCTATCGACTTCCAGCCGTTTGGGCTTAATAATATCGGTCCAATTTTTGTAGATCATGGCTCCTCAGAAAACTACTAGGACTTTTATGTCCCGCAATTCTAGCCGGTCTCGGCCGGCTTGACAAAAATCTGTCTCCCCCTCGCAGGCCTGGCCGCCGGGGAGAGTTTGGGAACATAAAGGATCATGATGCTATTTGGAATAAAGCTCCACGATGAGGTGCTCTTGGATCGGCATGGTAATATCTTCCCGCGTGGGAAACATGACCACCCGCCCTTGGGCCTCTTCCTTGTTGAACTCCAACCAGGGAGGGCAGCCTCGCCGGGCCACCGCCTCCATGGCATCCCGAATTAACGCCAGGTTGCGGCCCTTCTCCGTCACCACAATCACATCTCCCGTCTTGACCAGGAATGAAGGAAGATTTACCCTGGTGCCGTTTACCTGGAAAAAGTTATGCCGCACCAATTGCCGGGCCTGGGTCCGAGAGTTGGCGAACCCTAACCGGTAAACTATGTTGTCCAAACGCCGTTCCAGAAAAACCAGCAGGTTAGTGCCGGTAACCCCTTTCTGCCGTTCGGCCTTTTCAAAATAACTGCTGAATTGCTTCTCCAACACGCCGTAAATGCGTTTTACCTTTTGCTTCTCACGAAGCTGGGCGCCGTAGTCCGAAAGTTTGCTCCGGCGCTGGCCATGCTGTCCCGGCGGGTAATGACGCCGCTCGATGGCGCATTTGTCCGTGTAACAGCGATCTCCCTTGAGATAAAGCTGCATCCCCTCCCGGCGGCAAAGCCGGCAATCTGGTCCCACATATCTAGCCACTATCGATCACCTCTCCAGTTAAACCCGACGACGTTTGGGGGGGCGGCAGCCATTGTGGGGAATAGGGCTGACATCCCGAATCAGGTTGACGCTCAGGCCGGCTGCCTGCAAGGCCCGCAGGGCGGCCTCCCGGCCCGCGCCCGGCCCCTTGACAAAGACATCCACATTCCGCATGCCGTGGTCCATGGCCTTACGGGCCGCATCCTGGGCCGCCAGCTGCGCCGCAAAGGGCGTCCCCTTCCGGGAGCCC
The DNA here is from genome assembly GCA_963747645.1 of uncultured delta proteobacterium. Taxonomy (GTDB): domain Bacteria; phylum Desulfobacterota; class Desulfobaccia; order Desulfobaccales; family 0-14-0-80-60-11; genus 0-14-0-80-60-11. The sequence continues at coordinate 13,272 of CAVVFW010000017.1, forward strand.
TTGAACCCCTGAACTCCCGACGATGACCACGATATGACGTTGCCCGCCGGATCGGTGATGGTCACCAGGGTGTTGTTGAACGTGGCCTTGATATGGGCCACCCCCGTGGGGATATTCTTCTTTTCCTTTTTCTTCTTGGTCCGTGTCTGCGCTTTGGCCATCGCCGCTCCTTAAGCCTTCTTCCGTTTGCCCACGACGCTGCGCCGCGGGCCTTTGCGGGTACGGGCGTTCGTATGGGTCCGCTGTCCCCGGACCGGCAGGCTCCTGCGGTGCCTGAGGCCCCGGTAGCACCCCAGGTCCATCAGGCGCTTGATATTCATGGAGACTTCCCGACGCAGGTCCCCTTCCACCTTGCAGGTATGATCAATCGCCTGGCGGATACCGGTGATCTCAGCGTCGGTGAGGTCGGACGTCTTGGTGCTCGGGTCCACCTTCGCTTCCTGGAGCACCCGTGTCGCCGTGCTGTGCCCGATGCCGAAAATATAGGTTAGGGCGATCTCGATTCTTTTGTTTCGGGGTAAATCTATCCCGGCGATTCTGGCCAATTCCTTCCCTCCCCTTTAGCCTTGACGCTGCTTATGCTTGGGATTTTCACAGATCACCCGCACCACGCGTTTGCGGCGAATAATCTTGCATTTGGCGCACATCCGTTTGACTGAGGCTCTAACTTTCATGGTTTTTCCTATCTGACCCGGTAGACGATGCGCCCTCGACTCAGATCGTAGGGCGACAATTCCAGAATAACCTTATCTCCCGGAAGAATCTTGATATAGTGCATCCGCATCTTCCCGGAAATGTGAGCCAGGACCTTATGCCCGTTCGGCAACTCCACCCGAAACATGGCATTGGGGAGAGGCTCGACCACCGTCCCTTCGACTTCAATGGCGTCTTCTTTCGGCATCTACCTTGTCTTTATAGTTATTTCAAATGGTTAATAAAATATAAATTAGAGCCGGCTCAAAATCAAGACGCCGTTCTCCGTCAACGCCACGCTGTGCTCAAAATGCGCCGCACAAGACCCATCCTGGGTGACCGCGGTCCAGCCATCCTTAAGAATCCGCACCTGCCAGGAACCCATGGAGGTCATGGGTTCAATGGCGAACGTCATGCCCACCTGCATGGTCGGTCCCCGGTCCGGCGGGCCGAAATTGGCGATCTGCGGGTCTTCGTGGAGCGACCGGCCGATGCCGTGCCCCACAAACTCCCGGATGACCCCGAACCCGGCGCCTTCCACCACCGATTGCACCGCATGCGAGACGTTCGACAGGCGCTTGCCTGCCTTGACCTCGGCGATGCCGGCGTACAGGGATTTCTCCGTGGCTTCCATCAGGGCCCGGGCTTTTTCGCCCACATCCCCCACTCCCACGGTGATGGCGGCATCCCCATAGTAGCCGTCGTACTTCACCCCGAAATCCAGGCTCACCAGGTCCCCGGCTTTGAGGCGGCGGGGCCCGGGAATCCCGTGGACCACCTCCTCGTTCACCGACACGCAGAGGGACCGGGGATAGCCCCGATAGCCCTTGAAGGCCGGCTGCACCTTATGCTTGCGGCACAGCTCTTCCGCCAGCTCATCGAGCTCCCGGGTTTCGACCCCCGGTTGGACCTTTTCTTTAACCCCCTCCAGGATTTCGGCCACGATGCGGTTGGCCACCTCCATCTTGCCGATCTCCTGGAGGGATTTTAACAGTATCATAAAACCGTAGCGCCTTGGCGTCCTGGCGAAATTACGGCCAGCCCGCCAGCCGCCTTTAGTGCTTGCAGCCGCAGCTGCAGCCGGTTCCCGCTGAAACGATGCCTACGATCTGGTTGAAGATGTCGTCGATGCCCCCCACGCCCTTAATCGGCCGCACCAGGCCTTTGCTTGGAGTAGTAGCCGATCAGCGGCGCCGTGGCCTGGTTATAGGTGGCCAGACGGGAACGCACCGTGGTCTCGTTGTCGTCGTCCCGCTGGTAGAGCTCGCCGCCGCACTTGTCGCACACGCCCTCTTTCTTGGCGGGGGTGAACTTGACGTGGAACATCTGGCCGCAGGCCGCATTTTTGCAGGTGCGCCGCCCGGTGAGGCGAACCACCAGCGCTTCTTCGTCCACGTCGATGCTGACCACGTGGTCGATCTTGGTACCCAACCCCGTCAGCACCTTGTCCAGGGCTTCGGCCTGGGGCACTGTCCGGGGAAAACCGTCCAGGATAAATCCCTTTTTGCAATCCGGCTGCGCCAGCCGGTCTTTGATGATGCCGATGACTACTTCATCGGGCACCAGTTTCCCGGCATTCATGTATTCCTGGGCCTTCTTGCCCATTTCCGTCCCTTCCTTCACCGCGGCCCGGAGGATGTCCCCGGTGGAGATCTGAGGGATATGGAACTTTTCGATGAGTTTCTTGGCTTGCGTACCTTTGCCCGCGCCAGGGCCGCCCAACAGGATCAGATTCATAACTTCCTCCTTCTTAAGGTCAACGCCGTACCCGGCTCATGCGTTTTTTCGTGAACCCTTCGTAGTGGCGGGTGAGCAGATGCGATTCGATCTGGCTCATGGTGTCCATGGCCACACCCACCACGATCAACAGGGCCGTACCCCCGAAATAAAAGGGGACATTGAACTTCCGAATCAGGATGGAGGGCAGCACGCACACTGCCGACACGTAAATGGCGCCCCCCAGGGTGATGCGCGTCAGGATCCGGTCGATATATTCCGCCGTAGGCTTGCCCGGCCTGCAGACCCGGCACATAGCCGCCCCACTTTCTCAGGTTATCCGCCACGTCCACCGGGTTAAAGGTCACCGCGGTGTAGAAGTAGCAGAAAAAGAAGATGAGACCGACGTAGACTAAATCGTGAATCCCGCCCCCCGGAGACATGGCGTCCGCCGCCCATTTCACCCACTCATTCTGGAAGAAGCTCCCCACCGTGGCCGGAAACATCAACAGCGACGACGCGAAGATGGGGGGAATGACGCCCGGCGGTGTTCACCTTCAGGGGCAGAAAGGTGGTCTGGCCGCCGTACATCTTGCGCCCCACCACCCGCCGGGCGTACTGGACCTGGATGCGTCGCTGGCCCCGCTCCACAAAGACGATGAAACCCACCACCACCACCATGACCACCATCAGGAGGATCATGAGGACGGGCATGATTTCACCCGACTTTATCAAGCTAAACGTATTGATCAGGGCCGAAGGCATCCGGGCCACGATCCCGGCAAAGATGATGAGCGAGATGCCGTTGCCGATGCCCCGCTCGGTGATCATTTCCCCCAGCCACATGATGAACGCGGTGCCCGAAGTCAGGGTGAGCACGGTCATCAGGCGGAAGGCCCAGCCGGGGTGCAGCACCACCGTCTGGTGGGCGGCGCCGGCGGTCATGCTCTCCAGGCCCACGGCAATCCCGATCCCCTGGATGGCCGCGATGACCACGGTGCCGTAGCGGGTGTACTGCTTGATCTTCTTCTGGCCCGCCTCGCCTTCTTTATAGAGCTTTTCTATGCTCGGGATCACCACCTTGAGGAGCTCGATGATGATCGCGGCGCTGATGTAGGGCATGATCCCCAGGGCAAAGACGCTCAGGCGCTCCAGGGCGCCCCCGGAGAACATGTCGAATAACCCGAAAATGGTGCCCCGTTGGGCCGCAAAAAACCGCATCAGGGCATCCGCATCGATCCCCGGCGTGGGGATCTGGCAGCCCAGACGGTATACGATCAGCATCAACAGGGTAAAGATGATGCGGCGTTTCAGCTCCGGAATCTTGGCGATGCTGGAGAATGCCGACACTTAGATGACCTCCACCCGCCCCCCGGCTGCTTCAATCCGGCTCCGGGCCTGGGCACTCACCGCCTGCACCTTGACTACCAGGGGCACGGTCACTTCGCCCTGGCCCAAGAGTTTGATCCGCTTTACCCGGCTTTTGACCACGCCGGCTTCCTGGAGAGCCGCTTTATCTACCACCGTTTCCGCCGGAAACTGGTTGAGGTCCCGGAGGTTGACGATGGTCCAGGTCTGCCGGAATATGTTGGTGAACCCCCGTTTGGGAATCCGCCGCACCAGGGGCATCTGGCCCCCTTCAAACCCCGGCCGGGTACCGCCGCCGGCCCGGGAGTTCTGCCCTTTAAAACCTCGAGCCGCGGTCTTGCCCCAACCCGAACCGGGGCCGCGGCCGACCCGTTTCTTACTATGTTTGGACCCCGGGCTGGGCGAAAGTTCAGAAAGGCGCATCTGCTATTCTCCTTCGGGGACCTGCCGCACCTGGAGGAGATGCTCCACCTGGCGCACCATCCCCAAAATCGCAGGGGTTTCCCGGTGCCGCACCGTTTTCTGTAAGCGGGTCAGCCCCAGAGCCTTCAGGGTCAGACGGTGCTTCGGCGGCCGGCCGATGGGACTTTTCGTTAAGGTTATTTCGAGAATCATTTTTTAGCTCTCAGATATCAGCTTTCAGCACTCAGCTCAAAGCTGGAAAATTATGAAGCGCAAATTGCTTTTTCCCTCAGTGGGCATACCCTTTGGGGTTCGCAGGCCAAAACCTGCGGCTCCTCAAGCAATCTAGGTCGGCGACTGGAAACTGCTTTAAGCACAGAGCTGACCGCTGATTGCTGATACCGCTACCCCAGAATTTCTGCCAGAGGCCGGTTGCGCCGCGCCGCCACGTCCTCCGGGGACGCCAGCATCTGCAAGGCCACCATGGTGGCTTTCACCGCGTTGTGCGGGTTGTGGGAACCCAGACACTTGGTGAGGACGTTCTTGATCCCCGCCACTTCCACCACCGCCCGGACCGGACCGCCGGCAATGACGCCGGTGCCTTCCGAGGCCGGTTTGAGGAGGACCCGCCCGGCCCCGAACACCCCCACCACCTGGTAGGGAATGGTGCTGTTGTGGATGGGGACCGTGATCATGGACTTCTTGGCCTGCTCCACCGCCTTGCGGATGGCTTCGGGCACTTCGTGAGCCTTACCCAGGCCCGCTCCCACGCTGCCCGGCGCCGTCACCTACCACCACGATGGCGCTGAAGCGGAAGCGACGCCCGCCCTTGACCACCTTGGCGACGCGATTGATGCTCACCACCTTATCGGTAAACTCGGTTCCCTCTGACTCGAACAAGCTTATCTCCTTTTCGCGTGAGCCGTGCAGGCACCAACCAGCATCCGCTCACGGCTTACTGCTCACTGCTCACTTAAAAATTCAGGCCGTGTTCCCGGCAGCTATCCGCCACGGCTTTTACCCGGCCGTGGTAGAGAAACCCGTTGCGGTCGAAGACGACTTTGTCAATTCCCTGGGCCTTGGCCTTGTCTGCCAGGAGCTTACCCACTGCCTTGGCCGCGTCGGTTTTCTTCAACCCGCCCAAAATGGTCCTTCAGCTCCCCGCTCAAGGTGGAGGCCGCCGCCACCGTCTGGCCCTTGCCATCGTCGACGATCTGCACATAAATATGTTTTGAACTCCGGAAGACCGAGAGCCGTAACCGCTCTCCGCCCCCGATTTTCTTCTTGATCCGCTTTTTCCGCTTCAGCCGCGCCGCTTCCTTGGGGTTCATGTCACCATTCTCCTTTAACGGCCGCCGGCCTTGCCCACCTTGCGGCGTATCACTTCCCCGGCATACCTGATCCCCTTGCCCTTATACGGGTCGGGCGGCCTGAGCCTCCGAATCACCGCCACCGTCTGTCCCAGAACTTCCTTGTTGGCGCCGGTGAATTCGATGCGGTTGGCCTTTTCCACCTTGGCCGTGATCCCTTTGGGCAGGGGAAACTCCACGGGGTTGGAGTAGCCGATGTTGAACACCAGCATGTCGCCCTTGGCTTCCACCTTGTAGCCGGTGCCCACCAGTTCCAAAACCCGGGTGAACCCGTCGGTGGAACCGACGACCATGTTGGACACCAGGGTGCGGGCCAGGCCCCAGTAGGACCGGGTCAGCCGGCTGTCGTCCTGGGGTTCCACGGTGATCTCCTGGCCCCCGATGTTGATGTTGACCCGGGGAGGCATCAGCTGCGTCAAACTCCCCCGAGGTCCGGTGACCATCAACTTCCCGTCTTCCATCTTGACCTTCACCCCTTTGGGCAAAGGTACCGGTTTCTTTCCAATGCGGCTCATAGGCTTACCCTTACCAGATCTCGCACAAGACCTCGCCGCCCACGTTCAGCTTGCGGGCCTGGCGGTCGGTGATGACCCCCTGGGAGGTCGAAATGACCGCCACCCCCAGGCCTGCCCGCACTTTGGGAAGCTCGGCATGGCCGGTGTACACCCGGCGCCCGGGTTTGCTGACCCGTTTCAACCCCTGGATGAGCGGCTGCTGATGGTCGACGTACCGGAGGTAGACTCGCAGGATGCCCTGGCGATTATCTTTTATGACCTTGTAGTTTTTAATAAACCCTTCTTCTTTGAGGATGCGCGCCAGGTTGATCTTCATGCGGGAGGCGGGAATATCAACCTTGTCGAACCGCGCCCCCCCGGCATTGCGAATCCGGGTCAACATATCGGCGATGGGATCGGTCATGCTCATAATGTATCCTACCAGCTGGATTTGGTGACCCCGGGAATCTCTCCCCTGAGGGCCATGCTGCGAAAACAGATGCGGCAAACGCCGAACCGCCGGAGAAACGCCCGGGGGCGGCCGCACACTGGACAGCGGTTATATTGCTGCACCGGGTACTTGGGTTGGCGCTTCGACTTGGCTATTAAAGATTTCTTGGCCATCCTTATCTCCTGAAGGGCAAACCCAGTAGTTTTAACAAGAATTTCCCTTCTTCATCGGTGGGGGCGCTGGTGACTATGGTGATGTTCATTCCCCTGACCTTGTCGATCTTGTCGTAATCGATCTCCGGAAAGATGATCTGCTCCCGGATGCCCAGGGTGTAGTTGCCCCGGCCGTCAAACGCCTTCTCGCTCACCCCCCGGAAGTCCCGCACCCGGGGCAGCACCACGTTCATCAGCTTGTCGAGAAAGTAGTACATGCGGTCCCGGCGCAGGGTGACCATGCAGCCGATGGGCATGCCTTCCCGCAACTTGAAGGCGGCGATGGACTTCTTGGCCCGGGTCACCACCGGCTTTTGCCCGGTGACGCTCATCAGTTCCTCCGAGGCCGACTCCAGCAGCTTGATGTTCTGGATGGCCTCCCCCAGCCCGATGTTGACCACGACCTTCTTCAGCCGGGGCACCTGCATGGAGCTCTTATATTTGAACTCCTGCATCATTTGGGGGACGCACTCGGTCCGGTAAAAATCCATGAGGCGCGGCGTCCCTTTCGGGCCCTTCGGGGCCGCAGCTTTCTCCGCGGCTTTGGCCGCCGCCGGAGCCCCAGTCTTGGCCGCTTTTTTATCGGCGCCCTTGGCCGTGCCTTTGGGCGCACCTTTGCCCGGCGTCTTGGCCTTGTCTTTTCCTGCTCCCTTTTCAGCCATCAATCAATTCCTTGCATTTCAGACATACCCGGGCTTTCTTGCCTTCCCCGGTCTCGGTCATTCGGATACGGGTCCCGGTGGCGCACTTGGGGCAAATCAACTTCACCTTGCAGACGAACACCGGCGCTTCTTTTTCCACGATCCCCCCCTGGCCCGACGTGGGGCTGGGGCGGGTGTGCCGCTTGATCATGTTGACCTTTTCAATCAGCACCTGGTTCTTTTCCCGGAACACCTTCAAAACCTTGCCGGTCTTGCCCTGTTCCCTGCCGGTGGTGACCTCCACCAGGTCGTTCTTCTTCAACCGGACCTTGACGGGCTCCGCCGCCGCTTTCTTGAACTTGGCCATTAGAGCACCTCCGGGGCTAAGGAGATGATCTTCATAAACCTCTTGGCCCGAAGTTCCCGGGCCACCGGCCCGAAGATGCGGGTGCCGATGGGGTCGCCCTGGGGGTTGATGAGCACCGCCGAGTTGTCGTCGAACTTGATATAGGAGCCGTCCGGGCGCCGGGTCTCTTTCACGGTGCGCACCACCACGGCCCGCATCACGTCGCCCTTCTTCACCTTGGAGTGGGGCAGGGCCTCCTTGACCGCCACGATGACGATGTCCCCCACCCGGGCGTACCTTCGCCTGGTGCCTCCCAGGACCCGGATGCAGGATACCTTCTTGGCGCCGGAGTTGTCCGCCACTGTCATTTGTGTCTGAACCTGGATCATCTTTCTATCCTCGCGCCCACTGGCAAAAAAGGCTTACTGGGCTTTCTCCAGAACTTCCCTGACCCGCCAGCGCTTGTCCTTGCTCAGGGGACGGGTCTCTTCCAGGAGCACCTTGTCGCCCACCTGGCAGGTATTATTGGGGTCATGGGCCTTGATCCGGGCCCGGCGCCGGATAATCTTATGATAGAGGGGGTGGGCCACCAGGCGTTTCACTTCCACCACCACGGTCTTTTCCATCTTGTCGCTGACCACCTTGCCAATCCTGGTCTTGCGCACACCGCGCTGCTTTTCCATACCTGCTTAACCCTCCCAGGCTATTCCTGCCCGGCCTTTCCCCTCAGTACCGTCTTGACCCGGGCCAGGTCTCTCCTGGCCTGCCCCAAACGGGCGGTGTTGTCCAGTTGCTGGCGGCTGTGCTGAAAGTTCAGATTGAAAAGCTCTTCCGAGACCTCTTTCAACTTGGCCATAAGTTCCGCCCGGGTCAGATCCCGCAAATCTGCGGCCTTCATACGCTCGCCTCCGCTGCCGCCGGCTGGTGCTCCCGCTCCACGAACTTGGTGGGAATGGGCAATTTGTGGGACGCCAGGCGCATCGCTTCCTTGGCAACTTCCCGGTCCACCCCGGCCATCTCATAGAGGATGAGGCCGGGCCGTATTACCGCCACCCAACCTTCGGGACCACCCTTCCCTTTACCCATGCGGGTTTCCGCCGGTTTCTTGGTGAAGGGCTTGTCCGGAAAGACCCTGATCCACACCTGGCCGCCACGTTTCACGTGCCGGGTGATGGCGATCCGGGCCGCCTCGATCTGCTGGGCCGTGATCCAGCCGCATTCCTCGGCCATGAGGCCGAACTCCCCGAAGGCCACGTAGTTGCCCCGGGAGGCCTTGCCACGGCGGCGGCCTCGCATTACCTTCCGATGTTTTACCCGTTTTGGACTTAGCATGTTATTTTCCTTAACCACCCCCCGTCCTTAAGAGGGGTCGGAAGGGATTATCATTCATGGAGCGGTGCACGGTCAGACTATCCAGATTTCAACCGCTCACCGCCCACTGCTTACTGCTCACTTCTCTAGAAGGTCGTCGCTTCTTCGGTGCCCAGAACCTCGCCGTGGAAGATCCAGGTCTTCACCCCGATCAGTCCATAGGTGGTCTTGGCTTCGGCGAACCCGTAATCAATCAGGGCCCGCAGGGTGTGCAACGGCACCCGGCCTTCCCGGTAGGTTTCCTGCCGGGCGATTTCCGCCCCGGCCAGGCGGCCCTTGCACCGGATCTTGATGCCCTTGGCCCCGAACTTCAGGGCCTGGCCCACCGACTTCTTCATGGCCCGGCGGAAGGACACCCGGCGCTCCAGCTGCTGGGCGATGTTCTCCGCCACCAGCTGGGCGTTGATCTCGGGTTTGCGCACCTCTTGCACGTCAATGACGAGTTCCCGGCCGACGATTTTTTCCAGCCGGCGACGCAGGTCCTCGATTTTCTTGCCTTTTTGGCCGATAACCATGCCTGGCCGGGAGGTATGGATTTTAATGGTCAGCTTGTTGGCCGCCCGCTTGATATCCAATCCGGCGATCCCCGATCCCTTGAGTTCCTTGTCGACCTTGATGAACTCTCGAATCCTGCGGTCTTCAATAACCAGGGATGCGAAATCCTTCCGGGCGAACCAAACGGAATCCCATTTGCGATAGCTCCCCAGGCGAAAACCGATGGGGTGAACTTTCTGGCCCAATCCATGCCTCCTTATCTACTGATCACTTCCCGGTCCCTTCCTTCAGGACCACGGTGATGTGGCTGCTTCGTTTGAGGATGCGGTTGACCCGCCCCATGGCCCGCGCTTGGAAACGCTTGAGGCTCGGGCCCCCGTCCACCTGGACGCCTTTGATTACCAGGGTATCCACGTCGATCTGGGGCCGCTGCTCGGCATTGGCCACCGCTGACATGACCACCTTGCGCACCAGCCGCGCCCCCCGTTGCGGCATGAACTGGAGCATGGCCAGGGCCTCTTCCACTTTCTTGCCGGGGAGGATCCGGGCCACCAGCCGCAGCTTGGTGGGTGAGATGCGCAGATATTTGGCGCTCGCCTTGATTTCCATGGCTACTTCTTACCCATCTTGGTTTTGCGGTCCCCGGCGTGGCCCCCGAAATGCCGGGTGGGGGAAAACTCGCCTAACTTGTGCCCCACCATGTTTTCGGTGACGTATACCGGTATGAACTTCCTGCCGTTATGGACCGCCAGGGTTAATCCGATGAATTCCGGAGTGATGGTGGACCGCCGCGACCAGGTCTTGATCACCCGGCGATCCTGGCTCTCCCTGGCCTTATACACCTTGGCCTGGAGGCAATCCTGCACATAAGGTCCCTTTTTTAATGAACGGGCCACGATCTCCCTCTCTACTTCTTGGACCGGTGTTTGACGATATACCGGTCGCTGGCTTTGGGCGTTCTGGTCTTATATCCCTTGGTGGGCACTCCCCAAGGCGTACACGGATGACGGCCACCCGAAGACTTGCCTTCGCCGCCCCCCATGGGGTGGTCCACCGGGTTCATGGCTACGCCCCGGACATGGGGCCGTTTGCCTACCCAGCGTTTCCGCCCGGCCTTGCCCAGGCAGACGTTTTCCTGTTCCACGTTGCTGAGCTGCCCGATGGTCGCCCGGCAATCCACCGGCACCATCCGCACCTCGCCCGACGGCAGCTTCAGGTGGGCCTGCTTCCCTTCCTTGGCCATCAACTGGGCGTATGAGCCCGCGGCCCGGGCCATCTGGCCCCCCTTCCCCGGCTTCATCTCCACGTTGTGCACCAGGGTGCCGGTGGGAATGGACAGCAGGGGCAGCGTGTTCCCCGGCTTGATGTCCGCCGTGGCGCTCGAAACCACCATGTCCCCCACCTTCAGACCCTGGGGCGCCAGGATGTAACGCTTCTCGCCGTCCACATAGTGCAGCAGCGCAATCCGCGTCGTCCGGTTGGGGTCGTATTCGATGGTGGCCACCTTGGCCGGGACCTCCAGCTTGTTGCGCTTGAAATCGATGAGACGGTAGCGCCGCTTGTGTCCCCCACCCCGATGGTAGGCCGTGATCCGGCCGTAGCTGTTCCGCCCCCCGGACTTCTTCAGGGGCCGGACCAGGCTCTTTTCCGGCTCACTCCGGGTGATCTCGGCAAAATCCGTGGCCGTCATGAACCGCCGACCCGCGGAGGTGGGTTTTCGGGAAATCAAAGCCATCTGCGTTTTTCCTTATCTGCGCCTTTATTCTGCGCCTTGGTGCCTTGGCGTCTCACGCGGAACTCAATCGCTCTCACGCCGGGACGCCGGGGTCCCAGGTTATAATACTTCGAAACCGGCTATCTTTTCGCCCGGGGCCAGGGTGACGACCGCTTTCTTCCAGTCCGGACGCACCCCCATGGTCTTGCCCATCTTCTTCTTCTTGCCCTTGAAGTGGATGGTGTTTACCCCCAGGACCTTGACCTTGAAGATGTCTTCAATCGCCTTCCGGATCTCGATCTTGTTGGCCTTGACCGCCACCCGAAAGGTCAGTTTGTTGGCCGCCTCCCGCATGGAGTGGCTCTTTTCCGTGATGATCGGCCCCTTAATCAAATAGTGGTACGCCTTCATTTGGCCAACCTCGCTTCGATCTGATCCAGTGCCGGGGACAACAACACCAGGTGCTCGTATTTGAGAATATCGTACACGTTCAGGCCCATGGGCAGCATCACCTGGACCCCCGGGACATTCCGGGCCGAAAGTTCCAACGCCCGATTTTCCTCCGGGGTGATGAACAGCGCCTTGCTCAGGTCAAAAGTCTGCAGGACCTTGACGAAATCTTTGGTCTTGGGCTCGGTGTGGGGATAGGCGTCCAGCACCACCAGCTGCCCGTCGGCCAGCTTGCTGGACAGGGCCATCTTCAGGGCCAGGCGCCGCACCTGCTTCGGCAGCGCGTAGGCATAGCTCCGGGGCCTGGGACCGAAGGTGGTGCCGCCGCCCCGCCAGATGGGGGACCGGCTGCTGCCCACCCGGGCCCGGCCGGTGCCTTTCTGGCGCCAGGGTTTGCGCCCGCCGCCCCGAACTTCGCCCCGGGTCTTGGTACAGGCGCATCCGGACCGTCGGCAGGCCCGCTGCCAGGTCACCACTTCGTGGAGCAGGTGCCCCTTGACCTCAACCCCGAAGATCTCGTCTTTGAGGTCCAGCTCCCCTACTTTTTCTTTGGCAATATTATAGATATCTACTGTCGGCATAAGATCACCCGGCCTTCTGGATGAGCACCAGGCCCTGGCGCGGGCCGGGTACGGCCCCTCTCACCATGAGCAGGTTCTCTTCGGGGCGCACATCCACCACTTCCAGATTCTTCATCGTCACCCGGGCATTCCCCATCTGGCCCGGCATCTTCTTGCCTCTGACCACCCGGGAGGGGTAGGCGCTGCAGCCGATGGACCCGGGCGCCCGGTGGGACATGGAACCGTGGCCCATGGGACCCCGGTGGAAGTTCCACCGCTTGATGGTGCCGGCAAACCCCTTGCCCTTGCTGGTGCCGATGACGTCCACCCGATCACCGATCTCGAATTGCTCCACGGTGATCTCCTGGCCCTCTTCGAAACCCGAAGCCTCGTCCACCCGGAATTCCCGGAGACATTTAAAGCCGCTCTTGGCGCCGTGCTTTTCGAAGTGCCCTTTGTCCGGCTTGTTGCACTTGGTCAAGGCCTGCCGGTCAAAGCCCACCTGCAGGGCCTCGTAGCCGTCTTTGCTCCCGGTTTTCTTCTGCACCACAAAGCAAGGTCCGGCTTCGATGACCGTGACCGGCACTGCCAGTCCGTCGTTGTCGAAGATCCGGGTCATGCCCAATTTCTTGCCGATTAAGCCCCCAGGCATTGTATCTCTCCAGTAGTCAGTAGCCAGTGGCCGGTAGTCAGTGCGAGGCTAAAAAACTTGCCAGCCCCTGATCCCTGATCCCTGACCCCTGCTTTTAAACTTTTATCTCTACGTCCACCCCGGCTGCCAGGTCCAGCTTGCTGATGGCGTCCATGGTCTGCTGGGTCGGCTCCAGGATGTCCATCAGCCGCTTGTAGGTGCGGACTTCGAACTGCTCCCGGGACTTCTTGTCAATGTGGGGCGAGCGCAGCACTGTCCATTTGTTGATCTCCGTGGGCAGCGGTATGGGTCCGGCCACTCGGGCGCCGGTGCTCCGGGCCGTCTCCACAATCTCCAGCACCGATTTGTCCAGCAACTTGTAGTCGTAAGACCGCAAGCGAATGCGAATCTTGGGCGTTATCATGTTTTAACCTTATTCCAAATTTTCTCGGTAGCACAGGCCTCTGGCCTGTGGTCCTGGTCAGGCGTCCCCGCCTGCCAACCTATAATCCAACAACTATTCCACAATCTCGCTCACCACGCCGGCGCCCACGGTGCGGCCGCCTTCCCGGATGGCGAAACGGAGTTCTTTTTCCAGGGCCACCGGGGTGATCAAGGTCACTTCCATGGCCACGTTGTCCCCGGGCATCACCATCTCCACGCCTTCGGGCAGCGTCGCCACCCCGGTGACGTCCGTGGTCCGCAGGTAAAACTGCGGCCGGTAGCCGGTGAAGAACGGCGTGTGCCGCCCGCCCTCTTCCTTGTTCAAGACGTACACCTCGGCCTTGAACTTGGTGTGGGGCTTGATCGAACCCGGCTTGGCCACCACCTGGCCCCGCTCCACTTCGTCTTTCTTGATGCCCCGGAGCAACAGCCCGACGTTGTCACCGGCCTGGCCGTAATCCAAGCGTCTTCCGGAACATCTCCACCCCGGTGCACACCGTCTTCTGGGTGGGGGCGAAACCGACGATCTCCACTTCCTCGCCCACCTTGATCTGGCCCCGCTCGCAGCGGCCCGTCACTACCGTGCCCCGGCCCTGAAATCGTGAACACGTCCTCGATGGGCATCAGGAACGGCTTGTCCACGTCCCGCATCGGCTCCGGAATGTAGGAATCCAGGGCGTCCATCAGCTCGAAGATCGGCTTCACTTCCTCGGAGTTGAAATCGTCCGACTCCAAGGCCTTCAGGGCGCTGCCCCGGATGATGGGAATGTCGTCGCCGGGAAAATCGTACTTGGAGAGCAGCTCCCGCAGCTCCAGTTCCACCAGCTCGATGAGTTCCGGGTCGTCCACCAGGTCGACCTTGTTCAGGAAGACCACGATGAAGGGCACGCCCACCTGCCGGGCCAGCAGGATGTGCTCCCGGGTCTGGGGCATGGGGCCGTCGTCGGCGCCCACCACCAGGATCGCCCCGTCCATCTGGGCCGCCCCGGTGATCATGTTCTTGATATAGTCGGCGTGACCCGGGCAGTCGACGTGGGCGTAGTGCCGCTTGGCGGTCTCGTACTCCACGTGGGCTAAGGCGATGGTGATGCCCCGCTCTTTTTCTTCCGGCGCCTTGTCGATCTGGTCAAAGGGAATGTAGGATGCCCACCCCTTCTTGGCCAAATGCTTGGTGATGGCCGCGGTCAAGGTCGTCTTGCCATGATCGATATGACCAATCGTCCCTACGTTCACGTGCGGCTTCTTGCGCTCAAATTTCTTTTTGGCCATGAGGACTTCCTCCTAATTAGACTGGATCATGCCCGGGCTTGGCGCCGGCCTAAAATCTCTTCCGCCAACGAGGCGGAAACAGGTTCGTAATGGTCGAACTGCATGGTGAAAGTGGCCCGCCCCTGGGTAGCGCTCCGGAGCGTCGTGGCATACCCGAACATGGTGGCCAGAGGCACCTGGCCGTGAATGATCTGGGTTGACCCCCGGCTCTCCATGCCCGTCACCCGGCCCCGCCGGGCGTTCAATTCACCCATCACCTCACCGACAAAATCTTCCGGGGCCACTACTTCCAGGTCCATGATGGGCTCCAGGAGCACCGGCTTGGCCCGCTTGGCGCCTTCTTTGAAGCCGATGGACCCGGCAATCAGAAAGGACCGTTCCGAGGAGTCCACTTCGTGGTAGGAGCCGTCGACCAGGAGCGATTTCCAGGTCTACCATGGGGTAGCCCAGGATTCCCGTGGCCGCAGCCTCCCGCACTCCTCTTTCCACCGGGGCGATATATTCCCGGGGGATGGAGCCCCCCACGATTTTGTTGGTAAAGACGACGCCGTCGCCGGCGGGCAGAGGCTTCAGGGTCAGGACCACGTGTCCGTACTGGCCCCGGCCGCCGCTCTGGCGGACAAATTTCCCTTCCGCCTTGGTCTCTTCGGTAATGGTTTCCCGATAGGCCACCTGGGGCTTGCCCACCCGGGCATCCACCTTGAACTCCCGCATCAGGCGGTCGACGATGATCTCCAGGTGGAGTTCCCCCATCCCCGAGATGATGGTCTGGCCGGTGTCCGTGTCGCTGTGGACCCGGAACGACGGGTCTTCCGCGGCGATCTTGCTCAACGCCTGCCCCAGCTTGTCCTGGTCCGCCTTGGTGGCGGGCTCGATGGCGATATCGATGACCGGCTGCGGGATGTGCAGGGTCTCCAGGACCACGGGGTCCTGGGCATCCGCCAGGGTGTCGCCGGTGGTGGTGTTCTTGAGCCCCACCAGGGCCACGATATCCCCGGCATAGGCCGTGGCTGATCTCTTCCCGCTTGTTGGCGTGCATCTTGAGGATCCGCCCGATGCGCTCTTTGACGCCCTTGGTGGCGTTCAGCACGCTGGACCCGGCGGTCATCTCCCCGGAATAAACCCGGAGAAAGGTCAGATGCCCGATGAACGGGTCGCTCAAAAGCTTGAAGGCCAGCGCCGACAACGGCGCCTCATCCGAGCAGGGCCGCTCCACCACGTTGCCCTTGGGGTCCAACCCCTGCACCGGGGGGACATCCAGGGGCGACGGCAGGTAGGCCACCACCGCGTCCAGGAGCGCCTGCACCCCTTTGTTCTTGAAGGCCGAGCCGCACAATACCGGCACGATCTCCAGGGAAACGGTGCCCCGCCGGAGCGCCGTCTTGATCAGGCTGTCCTCCACCGGTTCGTCGGCCAGGTAGCGCTCCATGATGCCCTCATCCACTTCGGACAGGACCTCCAGAATCTCGGTGCGGGCCTCGGCCACCTGCTTCGGCGTAAGCCTCGGGGATCTCCCTGACCTCAAAGTCCATGCCCTTGCCGACATTGTCATAATAGAAGGCTTTTAGGTTGACGAGGTCGATCATCCCCTGAAATTTGTCTTCTTCCCCGATGGGAAGCTGCAAGAGCACCGGAGTAGCCTTGAGGCGTTCCCGCATCATCTTCAGGCACCGGGGCAGATCCGCTCCCACCCGGTCCATCTTGTTGATGAAGGCCAGCCGGGGCACGCCGTAGCGGTCGGCCTGGCGCCACACCGTCTCAGACTGGGGTTCCACCCCGCCCACCGCGTCGAAAACCGCCACTACTCCATCCAGCACCCGCAGGCTGCGTTCCACTTCAACGGTAAAGTCCACGTGCCCCGGCGTGTCGATGATGTTGATGCGATGGTCCTTCCAGTAGCAGGTGGTGGCGGCGCAGGTGATAGTGATGCCGCGTTCCTGTTCCTGGACCATCCAGTCCATCGTGGCCTGGCCGTCGTGCACTTCGCCCAAGCGGTGCGTCACTCCCGTGTAGAAGAGGATACGCTCCGTGGTGGTGGTTTTACCGGCGTCGATGTGGGCCATGAACCCAATATTCCGTACCCGGTCCAGCGGGGTCTGTCGAGACAAATTAGTCTACCATCTATAGTGGGCAAAGGCCTTGTTAGCCTCGGCCATCTTGTGCGTGTCTTCCCGCTTCTTAATGGAAGTGCCCCGGTTGCTGGCTGCGTCCAAGAGCTCGGCGGCCAGTTTGGCATCCATGGATTTCTCGCTCCTGGCCTTGGAGTGTTTGATGATCCAGCGAATGGCCAGGGAGAAGCGGCGGTCGGCCCGGACTTCTATGGGCACCTGATAGGTGGCGCCCCCCACCCGGCGGGATTTCACTTCGATCAAAGGCTTGACGTTTTCCACCGCCTGGTGAAAGAGCTTCAGGGGGTCGTCGTTGCCCCGCTGACCCACAATCTCCATGGCGTTGTAGAGGATGCACTGGGCCGTGCTCTTCTTGCCCCGCTCCATCAGGCCGTTGATAAACCGGCTCACCAGGACATCGTTGTATTTCAGGTCGGGGGTAACAGGCCGCTTGACCACTCCGCCTTTTCTGGGCATCTTTAAATCCTCGTTTTTCGTTTTCGGTTTTGGTTTTCGGTTTTCGGAGTGAAAACTTTTGGCCAACCGCGATCTTATCAGCGTCCTTGTCTTCGGCTTCTTACGCGAAAACGGAAAACAGAAAACGGCAACCCTCTTACTTGGGCCGCTTGGCCCCGTATTTGGACCGTCCCCGCCGGCGATCCTGCACGCCGGAGGCGTCCAGGGTGCCCCGGATGACATGGTAGCGCACCCCGGGCAAATCCTTCACCCGGCCTCCCCGGATCAGCACCACTGAATGCTCCTGGAGGTTGTGCCCCACTCCGGGGATGTAGGTGGTCACCTCGATGCCGTTGGTGAGGCGCACCCTGGCCACCTTGCGCAGGGCCGAATTGGGCTTTTTGGGCGTGGTGGTATAAACCCTGACACACACCCCCCGCTTCTGGGGACAGCTTTGCAGGGCCGGGGACGGGGTCCGCTTCTTCTGCGCCTCCCGGCCTTTGCGAATCAACTGGTTTATCGTAGGCATACGCGCTCCGCTTCCAACTGCTTGATTAAAAGGCTACCAAAATTAATTATTTTATTATAACCACCCGGTGATTGTCAACCTATTATTGTTCCGGCGAGACCGCAGTCTCCGTCTCCACCTCTATCTCAAGGCTTTCCGGAGCCGGCAGCGCCGCCTCCTCTTCCTCGCTCAGCTTGATGTTGAGATCCCGGTACTGGGCCAGGCCCGTTCCCGCCGGGATGAGCCGTCCCATAATCACGTTTTCCTTGAGGCCCCTGAGATAATCGATCTTCCCGGCCACCGCCGCGTCCGCCAGCACCTTGGTGGTCTCCTGGAAGGAGGCCGCCGAGATCCAGCTCTCGGTGGTCAGGGAGGCCTTGGTGATCCCCAGGAGCAGCGGCTCACCCGTGGCCGGCTGTTTGCCCGCCGCCATGGCCTTGTCGTTCCGCTCTTCGAAGACCCATTTTTCCACCTGCTCGCCCATGAGGAACTCCGTGTCCCCCGGGGTCACCACCTTGATGCGCCGCAGCATCTGCCGCACGATCACTTCGATGTGCTTGTCGTTGATCTTGACGCCCTGGAGCCGGTACACTTCCTGGACTTCGTCCACCAGGTACCGGGCCAGGTCCTTCAAACCGCTGATGTTGAGGATATCGTGCGGGTTGGGGGAACCGTCCATCAAGGGGTTGCCCGCCAGCACATAGTCACCTTCCTGGACGGCCACGTGTTTGCCCTTGGGGATCAGGTATTCCTTGGGTTTGCCCACTTCCGGGGTGACCACGATCTTCCGTTTCCCCTTGATGTGCTTTCCGAAGGACACCACCCCGCCGATTTCGCTGATGATGGCGGTTTCTTTGGGCTTGCGCACTTCAAAGAGTTCGGCCACCCGGGGCAGGCCCCCGGTGATATCCTTGGTCTTGGTGGTTTCCCGGGGGATCTTGGCGATGACGTCTCCCGGAAAGACCTCCTCGCCTTCGTTGACCATGATGATGGCCCCCACCGGCATGAAGTACCGGGCCGAGGCCACCGATCCGGGAATCTTGGCGGTCTGGCCCTCGATGTTCTTCACCGAGATGCGGGGGCGCAGTTCGGCATCTTTGCTCTCCACGATGAGGCGGGAGGATTTGCCCGTCACCGGGTCCACCCGTTCCTGCACCGAGATATTTTCGATGATGTCGCCGAACTTGATGGTCCCGCCCACTTCCGTGAGCATGGCGTTGGTGAAAGGGTCCCATTCCGCCAGGATTTTTCCCGCCGCCACCTCATCACCATCCGTTACATTGAGGTGGGCGCCGTAGGTCAAGGGATACCGTTCCCGCTCTACGCCCTTGTCGGTGTAGATCACCATTTCCGCCAGGCGGCTCAGGTTGACCCGGTTGCCGTGCCGGTCCACCGCCGCTTTCATGGGGGAGGGAATTTCTTTCTTGGAATCGACGAAGTTTTCAAAGCGCAAAATCCCGCGGCCCCGGGCCACGTGGACGCTCTGTTCCACCCGCCGGGAGGCCGTGCCGCCGATGTGGAAGGTCCGCATGGTCAGCTGGGTGCCGGGCTCGCCGATGCTCTGGGCCGCCAGGATGCCGATGGCCTCGCCCATGGACACCGTGGTGCCGTGTCCCAGGTCCCGGCCATAGCACTTGGCGCATACCCCCCGCCGCGTCTGGCAGGTCAGCACCGAGCGGATCTGCACGCCCTTCTTCTCGTCCTGGCCCAAGCCCGAGTCTTCGATGCGCCGGGAGGCGTCCTCGTCGATCTCTTCGTTGGCGGCAACCAGAATCTCCCCGGTATGGGGGTCGACGATGTCATCCAGGGCCACCCGGCCCAGGACCCGGTCACCCACCCGCTCGATAATCTCGCCGCCCTCCACCAGGGGTTTGACATAGATGCCGTCGATGGTGCCGCAGTCGTCCTCGGTGATCACCGCATCCTGGGCCACGTCCACCAGCCGCCGGGTCAGGTAACCGGAGTTGGCGGTCTTCAACGCCGTATCCGCCAGACCTTTCCGGGCGCCGTGAGTCGAGATGAAGTACTGCAGCACCGTCAGGCCTTCCCGGAAGTTGGCGGTGATGGGAGTCTCGATGATTTCACCGCTCGGCTTGGCCATCAGGCCCCGCATGCCGGCCAGCTGCCGCATCTGGTCCTTGCTGCCCCGGGCGCCGGAGTCGGCCATCATGAACACCGGGTTGAAGGAGGCCACCTCTTCCTGGCGGACGATCGTCTCACCGGGTTTATCCGGGTCGGGCTCCTCCACCGAGATTACCTCCCGGGCCATCTCCGCCATCATCTCCGCGGCGATCTCGTCGGTGGCCTTGGCCCAGATGTCCACTACCTTGTTGTATTTTTCACCCTCGGTGATCAGACCTTCCTGGTACTGTTCCTCCACCTGGCTCACTTCGGACTGGGACAGGCCCAGGATTTCCGGTTTGCGGCTGGGGATGACCATGTCCTGGATGCAGATGGAGATGCCCGCCTGGGTGGCGTACTTGTAACCCAAATTCTTCAGTTGGTCCGCAAAGATGACCGTCTGCTTGATGCCGCAGGTGCGGTAGCCCACCGAGACGAGCTTGCGGATCTCCTTTTTGGTCATGGTGCCGTTGATCAGGTCAAAGGGGAGCCCCTCGGGGAGGATCTCCCGGAGGATCACCCGGCCCACCGTGGTGTTATAAATCTTGCCGTCGATCCGCACCGGGATCCGGGCCTGGAGGTGAACCGCACCCTGGTCGTAGGCCACCCGTACCTCCTCGGGAGAGGCGTAGGGCAGGGGTTTCTTGCCGTTGATGTCCACCCGCTCGCCTTTGGCGAAGGGCCGTTCCCGGGTGAGGTAGTAGAGCCCGAGCACGATATCCTGGGTGGGGATGATGATGGGGTCCCCGTTGGCCGGGGAGAGGATGTTGTTGGTCGACATCATCAGGGCCCGGGCCTCGATCTGGGCCTCGATGGACAACGGCACGTGCACCGCCATCTGGTCGCCGTCAAAGTCGGCGTTGAACGCGGTGCAGACCAGGGGGTGCAGCTGGATGGCCTTGCCCTCGATGAGCAGCGGCTCAAAGGCCTGGATCCCCAGCCGGTGCAGGGTGGGGGCCCGGTTGAGCATCACCGGGTGCTCCCTGACCACTTCGTCCAGGATATCCCAGACCTCCGGGGTCTCCCGGTCCACCAGGCGCTTGGCCACCTTGATGGTGGTGGCATAGCCCTTGGCCACCAGCTTGTGGAAGATAAAAGGCTTGAAGAGCTCCAGGGCCATCTGCTTGGGCAGGCCGCACTGGTGCAGCCGCAGCTCCGGCCCGATCACGATGACCGAACGCCCGGAGTAATCCACGCGTTTGCCCAACAGGTTCTGCCGGAAGCGGCCCTGCTTGCCCTTGAGCATATCCGAGAGCGATTTGAGGGCCCGCTTGTTGGGGCCGGTGATGGTGCGGCCCCGGCGGCCGTTCTCGAACAGGACGTCCACCGCCTCTTGCAGCATGCGTTTTTCGTTCCGGATGATGATGTCCGGGGCGTTGAGTTCCAGGAGCCGTTTCAGCCGGTTGTTGCGGTTGATCACCCGCCGGTAGAGGTCGTTCAGGTCCGAAGTCGCGAAGCGGCCGCCGTCCAGGTGCACCAGCGGCCTGAGGTCCGGAGGCAGGACCGGAATCACTTCCATGACCATCCACTCCGGCCGCTGGCCGGACTCCCTGAAGGCGTCGATGATCTTGAGCCGTTTGCCCAGCTTCTTGAGCTTGGCGTCGGAGCCGGTCTTGAGCATTTCGGCGCGCACTTGCTGGGACAGGGGCTCCAGTTCCACCACCTTCAACATCTCCCGGATGGCCTCGGCCCCCATGCCCGCCTTGAACCGGCTGCCAAACTCCTCCCGGCACTGGCGGTATTTTTCCTCACTCAGGAGCATGCCCTTGGTCAGATCGGTGTCGCCCCCGTCCACGACCACGTACGCCTCGAAGTAGAGGATCTTCTCCAGCTCTTTGAGGGTCAGGTCCAGGAGGTTGCCGATCTTGCTGGGCAGGCTCTTCAAAAACCAGATGTGCACCACCGGGCAGGCCAGCTCGATGTGGCCCATCCGTTCCCGCCGCACCTTGGACTGGATCACCTCGACGCCGCATTTTTCGCAGGTGATCCCCCGGTGCTTCATCCGCTTGTATTTGC
Source organism: uncultured delta proteobacterium (assembly GCA_963747645.1). Lineage (GTDB taxonomy): Bacteria > Desulfobacterota > Desulfobaccia > Desulfobaccales > 0-14-0-80-60-11 > 0-14-0-80-60-11. The sequence continues at coordinate 35,108 of CAVVFW010000017.1, forward strand.
CGCAGTTACATTCGTAATCCTTGGCCGGTCCGAAAATCTTGGCGCAGAACAGGCCGTCCCGTTCCGGTTTGAAGGTCCGGTAGTTGATGGTCTCCGGCTTTTTCACCTCGCCGAAAGACCAGTCGCGAATCATCTGCGGAGCCGATAACGACAACCGCACGGCCTCGATGGCAATGGGGTCTTCGGGCCGGGCGAACAGGCTGTTCAAATCTTCTAAAGCAACTTCGCGCATTTTTTCCATATAAGGCAGGTCCTCAGGACTTGTCCTTGTCCTTTTTCAGGAGTTCCACATTGAGCGCCAGGCTCTTGAGCTCCCGCACCAGGACGTTGAAAGATTCCGGCAGCCCCGCTTCCAAATCGTACTCGCCTTTGAAGATCTTTTCGTACATGCGGGTCCGGCCGGCCACGTCGTCCGATTTCACCGTCAGGAATTCCTGCAGCGTATAGGCCGCGCCATAAGCTTCCAGGGCCCAGACTTCCATTTCCCCCAGGCGCTGGCCGCCGAACTGGGCCTTGCCGCCCAAAGGCTGCTGGGTCACCAGGGAGTAGGGGCCGATGGACCGGGCATGGATCTTGTCGGCCACCAGGTGATGCAGTTTCATCATGTACATCACCCCCACGGTCACGTCCCGGTCGAACTCCTCCCCGCTGCGGCCGTCCCGGAGGCGCGACTGGCCGCCGGTGGGCAGCCCGGCCTCCGCCAGGTAAGCCTGAACCTCGGCTTCATTCACCCCGTCAAAGACCGGGGAGGCCATGTGAATGCCGTCGTGGTAGTGTTTTTGCCAGATGTCCCTGAGTTCATCGTAAGTCAGGGAATCAATCTCCGCGGCCAGAGGCTCATCCGGATTGAGGATCCGCTTCAGCCGCGCCTGGATGGATTCCAGACTGTAGAACTTGTCGATCATCTCGCCGATGCGCTGCCCCAGGATGTGGGAAGCCCAACCCATGTGGGTTTCCAACACCTGGCCCACGTTCATGCGGGAAGGTACCCCCAGGGGGTTGAGGACGATGTCCACCGGCGTGCCGTCGGCAAAATAGGGCATGTCTTCTTCCGGCATGAGCCGAGACACCACCCCTTTGTTGCCGTGGCGCCCGGCCATCTTGTCGCCCACGGCCAGCTTGCGCTTCATGGCCACGAACACCTTGACCTTTTTGATCACCCCGGGGGGCAGTTCGTCCACTTTCCGGAGCCGGCCCAGCTTGGCTTCAAACACCATGTTGACGATGTGGAGCTGTTCCTGGTAGCGGTCCAGGAGCTGGTCCAACTGGTCTTCGATCCCCGGTTCCTCAAAGGACACGTGCCGCCAGAACTCCAGGTTGTGACGCTTCACCAGGTCCGCCGGCACCGGCTCGCCCGCATGCAGGAAGGTGTTGCCGGTGCGCTCGTCGTCCATGTTTTCGGACACCTTCTGTCCCACCACCAGGTCTTTCACCTTCTGGCGGTAGGTCTGGGTGATGATGGCGATCTCGTCCCCCTGGTCCTTTTGCAGCTTGGCCACCGCTTCGTCTTCGATGGAGCGGCTGCGGTCATCCTTTTCCACGCCCTTCCGGGAGAAGACCCGGGCGTCGATCACCACGCCTTCGATCCCCGGGGGGACCCGAAGCGAGGTGTCCTTTACATCCCCGGCCTTCTCGCCGAAAATGGCCCGGAGCAGCTTCTCTTCCGGGGTGAGCTGCGTCTCCCCTTTCGGGGTGATCTTGCCCACCAGGATGTCCCCGGGGCGCACCTCGGAACCCAGCCAGATGATGCCGCTCTCGTCCAGGTTGCCCAGGGCGTCTTCCCCCACGTTGGGGATATCCCGGGTGATCTCCTCTTTCCCCAGCTTGGTGTCCCGGGCCATCACCTCGAATTCTTCGATGTGGATGGAGGTAAAGACGTCGTCTTTGATCAGGCGCTCGCTTACCAGGATGGAGTCTTCAAAGTTGTAGCCGCCCCAGGGCATGAAGGCCACCATGACGTTCTTGCCCAGGGCCAGTTCGCCCATGGCCGTGGCCGGCCCGTCGGCGATGATCTGGCCTTTCTCCACCGTATCTCCCGGCACCACAATGGGACGCTGGTTGAAACAGGTGTTCTGGTTGGTGCGCTGGAATTTCGTCAGCTTATAGATATCCACCGGGGAGCCGTTGCCGCCCTGGACGGACTCGGCCCGAATGACAATCCGGGTGGAATCCACGTCCTCCACGGTACCTCGGCGCCGGGCCGTCACCGTGACCCCTGAATCCCGGGCCACCACGCCTTCCATGCCCGTCCCCACCAGGGGCGAGCTGCTGGTCAACAGCGGCACCGCCTGGCGTTGCATGTTCGAGCCCATCAGGGCCCGGTTGGCGTCGTCGTGTTCCAGGAAGGGGATCAGCGACGCGGCCACGCTCACCAGCTGGTTGGGAGACACGTCCATGTATTCAATATCTTTGGGGTGGGCAATGATGAATTCCCCCCATTTCCGGGCCTCGATCATGTCCGCCAGGAACCGCCCTTTGCTGTCCAGCAAAGCGTTGGCCTGGGCGATGACCTTGTCACCTTCCTCCAGGGCGCTCAGGTACCTGATCTTCTTGGTGACCCGGGTCTCCACCTTGCCGCTCTTTTTTTCCACCTTTTCCACTACCCGGTAGGGAGTCTCGATGAACCCCAACTCGTTGACCCGGGCAAAGGTCGACAGCGACACGATGAGCCCGATGTTGGGACCTTCCGGGGTCTCAATGGGACAGATGCGGCCGTAGTGGGTGGGGTGCACGTCCCGGACTTCGAACCCGGCCCGCTCCCGGGTCAGGCCCCCGGGTCCCAGGGCGGACAGACGCCGCTTGTGGGTGATCTCGGAGAGCGGGTTGGTCTGATCCATGAACTGGGAGAGCTGGGAGGTGCCGAAAAATTCTTTGATCACCGCCTGCACCGGCTTGGCGTTCACCAGGTCGTGGGGCATCAGGGTGTCCAGGTCCTGGATGGCCATGCGTTCCTTGATGGCCCGCTCCATCCTGACCAGCCCCACCCGGAACTGGTTCTCCAGCAATTCGCCCACGGCCCGGACCCGGCGGTTGCCCAGGTGGTCGATGTCGTCCACGGGTCCTTCCCGGTCCTTCTGGGTGATGAGCTCTCTGACCGCCAGGAGAATGTCCTCTTTGATCAGGGTGGTCTGGGTCAACGGCAAATGCTCTTCCGGGGGCCTGAGTTTCAGGTCCAGCTTGAGCCGGCCCACCGGGGACAGGTCGTAATATTCCGGGTTGAAAAAGAGATTCTGGAAGAACGTCGTGGCCACTTCGTCGTTGGGGCGATTGCTGGGCCGCAGACGCCGGTAAATCTCCAGGATGGCCTCTTTGACCGTGGCGCTCTTGTCCGCCACCAACGTGTTCCTGAGACAGGCGCTGACGTTGACGCCGTCGATGAAGAGCAGGTCGAGTTCCTTGATGCCCTTCTCCTGGAGCAGGGCAATCTTGTCTTCGGCCAGCATCTCGTTGCACTGGGCCAGAACTTCGCCGCTCGCCGGGTCCAGGATGTCATGGGCCACCACCCGGCCCACCAGGTCGGTGGGGAGCCCCGTGACGCTCTCTACCCCGGCCCGTTTCATCTTTTGAATCAACACCGGAGTCAGGCGCTTGCCCTTCTTGATCAGGACATCACCCTTCTTGGGATCGAGGATGTCGGCGGCCGCGGTCTTGTCCACCAGCAACTCCGGCGCGAAGGCCTGCTGGATGGTTTCGCCCTCAAGATACACCCGCTGGGTCTTGTAGAAGAAATTCAGCAGCTCTTCCGTCGTGTACCCCAGGGCCTTCAGGAGGATGGTGGCGGGAAACTTCCGCCGCCGGTCGATACGCACGTAGAGGATGTCCTTGGGATCGAATTCGAAATCGATCCAGGACCCCCGGAGCGGAATCAACCGCGCCGAGTAGATGATTTTGCCGCTGGAGTGGATCTTGGCCTTATCATGGTCAATGAACAGACCCGGGGAGCGGTGCAACTGGCTCACCACCACCCGCTCGGTGCCGTTGATGATGAAGGTGCCGTGCTCGGTCATCATCGGCAGGGTGCCGAAATAGATCTCCTGCTCCTTGATATCCCGGACGGTCTGGGTTTTGGAGTCCGGACCCATATCGTGAACCACCAGGCGCACCCGTATTTTCATGGGCACTTCAAAGGTCATGCCCCGCTGCTGGCACTCGTCCACGTCGTACTTGGGGTTTTCCAGCCGGTACTCCACGAACTCCAGGGAGCACACGCCGGAAAAATCCCGAATGGGGAAGACGCTCTTGAATACCCCCTGGAGGCCGTGGTCCGAGCGCGCTCCTGGTTCCACATCTTTTTGCAAGAAACGATGATAGGACTCTTTCTGCATCTCGATGAGATTAGAAATGTCCACCACCCGCTCGATCTTGCCGAAATTTTTGCGGTACACCCTTAAAGGCGATAGTGCGTTGGCCATGAATACTCCTTAAAGGTATGGCCTGAGTCTTGGGGACTGCTCAGCTTGCAACGGATAATTCCCATTCTCTGGCGGTGTAGGGGAGATAAGGCGTGAGGGAAAAGGGGAGAAAAGGGAAAAACCACCAAACCTCTTAGCCTTTTGACCTTTTAACCTTTTCGCCCGCAAAACCCGACCCCAAATGCTACCAGCAGGTCCTACTTGATTTCGACGGTTGCTCCCTGAGCTTCCACCTTCTTCTTGATTTCTTCGGCTTCCGCCTTGGTAACTGCTTCTTTCAGGGTGGTGGGCACATTCTCCACCGCTTCTTTGGCCTCTTTCAGGCCCAGGTTGGTGACAGCCCGGACTTCCTTGATCACCTGGATCTTGTTGGGGCCGCAGACCGTCAGGATCGCGTCGAATTCGGTTTGCTCTTCCGCCGCCGGAGCCGCCTCCGCCGCCATGGGGCCTGCCGCCATCATGGCCACGGGCGCTGCCGCCGACACCCCAAACTTCTCTTCCAGCTCCTTGATGAGCGTGGAAAGTTCAAGCACCGTCATGTTGGCCAGGTAGTCAACTACCTCAGCACGGGAAATACTCATCTTAACGTTCCTCCTTAGTCCTCAAGCAAATAGTGTCCCAGATGTTGCTATGATTTCGGCTGCGTGTTTCGCCGTAGCCTTCAGCTTTAATGATGCCTTTTACTCGCCGCTCTCCGGCTTCTCCGCCGGCGCCGCCGGCTCGGCCTCGGCCTCGGGGGCCGCTGCCTCGCTTTCTGCCGGTGCCGCGGTGGCCGCCTCGGGAGCCGTCTCCACCGGGGGCGCGGCCTCAGCCTCCGGCGCTGCCGTCTCCGCCACGGCTTCAGGAGCCGCCGGCTCGGACTCGGCCTTCTGGTCCTTCAAGGCCACCAGCACGTTGAGCAGGTTCCGGATCACCCCGGCCAAAACCGTGACCAGGCCTTGCGGTACGCCCTGCAACACCCCCAACAGCTGACCCAGCAGCACTTCCCGGGCCGGGAGCTTGCTCAGCGCCTCCAGGTCCTTGAGGGTCAAGGCCTGGCCCCCCAGGGCCCCCGCCTTGATCACCAGCTGCGGTTTCTCCTTGGCAAACTTGATGAGCACCTTGGTCACCGTCACCGGGTCGGCATACCCCAGGGTCAGGGCATTGGGCCCGGTGGCATGGCTGATCAAGGGCGCCAGGGGAGAATCATCAGCCCCGGCGAGACGCAGCAAGGTGTTCTTCACTACCGTGAGCTCGGCGTCGGATTCCTGCAACTGCCGCCGGAGCCTGGTCATATCCTCTACCTTCAGTCCCTTGAAATCCGTCAGGATGCCGATCTGCGACTTCGCCACCTTCTCCTGGATTGCCTGGACTATTTCGGCTTTCTGTTGCTTACGCACCCTCTTTCTCCTTTACAGCAGGCGCACCAGGTTCTTGACATCGCTGGTGTCCACCGGAATTCCCGGCCCCATGGTGGTGCTCAGATGGATTCCCTTCATGTACGTCCCTTTGCTGGTGGTGGGCTTCAGCCGCACCAGGGTGTCTATGAAGGCCGCCAGGTTTTGCAGGAGTTTCTCGGCCCCGAAGGAGACCTTGCCCATGGGGGCATGTACCACTCCGGCCCGGTCCACCCGAAATTCCACCTTGCCGCCTTTGAGATCACTCACGGCCTTGGCCACCTCAAAGGTAACGGTTCCCACCTTGACGTTGGGCATCAGGCCCCGGGGGCCCAAAATTTTTCCGATCTTCCCCACCGCGCCCATGAGGTCCGGAGTGGCTACGGCCTTGTCAAATTCCATCCAGCCGCCCCTGATGCGCTCGATGAGGTCTTCGGCCCCCACGTGGTCGGCGCCCGCGTCCATCGCCTCTTTTTCCTTCTCTCCCTTGGCGAATACCAGGACCCGCACCGTTCTTCCCGTCCCGTGGGGCAGGATCACCGCTCCCCGAACCATCTGGTCGGCGTGCCGGGGGTTCACTCCCAGGGCCACCGCGATCTCCGCGGTTTCGTCAAACTTGGCGGAGGCGGCCTCCAAGGCAAGGTTGACGGCGTCCTGGAAGAGATAGCGCTGATTGCGGTCCACCTTGGCGGTGACCTCCCGATATCGTTTGCCATGTTTGGCCATCGGTATCTCTCTCCCTATATATTCAATATCCCAGTGGTCAGTTGTAAGAGGTTATCCTGCTCACTGCTCACTGCTTCCTGCCTGCTGCTAATCAACGACCTCGATGCCCATGCTCCGGGCGGTCCCGGCAATGCTGTGCATGGCCATTTCCAGGTTGGTGGTGTTCAGGTCGGTCATCTTCTGCCGGGCGATTTCCTCCAGCTGGGTCCGGGTGATCTGCCCCACCTTCTCCCGGCTGGCCTCCTTGGCGCCCTTGGCCACCTGGGCCATCTGCTTGAGCAAAACCGACGCCGGCGGCGTCTTGGTCACAAACGTGAAGGAACGGTCGGCAAATACCGTGATCAGCACCGGAATGATGGTCCCTTCCTGCCCCGCCGTCTTGGCGTTATAACTCTTGCAGAATTCCATGATGTTGACCCCATGCTGGCCCAAGGCCGGGCCGATGGGCGGCGACGGGTTGGCCTGCCCCGCGGGAATCTGCAATTTGATCTGGGCGATAACTTTTTTTGCCATGTTAAACTTTCCTCTTTATCGGCGATCAGCTTTCAGCAAAAATTGTTCAATGCGCGGTTTTTCAGGTCTTCGCTAACTGCTAACCGCTCATTGCTAACCGCTGCTTTTAAATCTTTTCTAACTGCGTAAACTCCAGCTCCACCGGCGTCGGCCGCCCGAAGACGCTGATCATCACCCGCAACCGGCCCCGGTCCGGCCGCACTTCGTCCACCACCCCGGTAAAATTGGTAAAGGGGCCGTCGGTCACCTGGACCTTGTCGCCGGTCTCAAACTTGATCTTGGGCTTGGGCCGCAGCACCCCTTCCTGCATCTGGGCGATGATCTTCTGCGCATCTTCTTCGGGGATCGGTACCGGCTCTTCTTTGCTGCCGATGAAGCCCGTCACCTTGGGGGTGTCTTTCACCAGGTGCCAGGATTCGTCCGTCATCTCCATCTGCACCAGGATGTACCCCGGGTAAAATTTTCGGGAGGAGAGTTTGCGCTCCCCCTTGACCATCTCTTCCACCGTCTCCGTGGGGACCAGCACCTGTTCTACCAAATGTTCCAGGCCGTGGGCCCGGGCCCGCTCCATGATGGCGTTCTTGACTTTCTGTTCAAAGCCCGAGTAGGTATGGATGATGTACCACTTTTTGGACACGGTCTTACCTTCTTGCCTCAGTGGATGAAATAGCGCACGAAATGGGACAGGAGAAAATCCACCAGTCCCAGGTATGCCCCGATAAAGAACACCAGGACCAGAACCACTCCCGTGGTGCCCAGGGTCTCTTTGCGGTTGGGCCAGGTGACCTTCTTCAGCTCCTGGACCGCTTCCGACAGAAAATCCTTGCTTTGAGCCCAGTACTGCTTGACCGGCGCTACCCGGCTGAACCACCCGGGGCGCGCTTTGCCGGACTTGATCTTGACCACCTGCCCCCGGGAAGCGTCGCCGCCGGCTTCCTTCAGGGTCGATTTGGGCTTCGTCTTGGTCTTTTTCATACTGGTTTCACCCTACTGCTCCCCTGACACGGAAAAACCCAACCCCTCCGACGCCAGGCACCTGCGCCCGGGGCAAGGTCATATCCAGGCTTCTTCTGATGTAACCCTGAAGCACCTCGATTAAGGGAATTCAAGGAGAGAATCTGCGTGCGCGGCTAGATGGCGGATACTCACCAACCGACCCCTTGGTCCCATGTCTTACTTCATATCTGGCAGGCCAGGAGGGATTCGAACCCACAACATCCGGTTTTGGAGACCGGCGCTCTAGCCGTTGGAGCTACTGGCCTGTATTCTCCCCCTACTTGCTCTCTCGATGGAGGGTGTGAGTCCGACAGAAGGCACAAAACTTTTTAAAGGCAAGCCGGTCCGTCGTCCGCCGTTTATTCTTGGTGGTCGTGTAGTTCCGGCGCTTGCACTCCGTACAAGCCAAGGTAACGATGTCTCTCATAATTTATTCCAAATTTTCTCAGTGGCACAGGCCTCAGGCCCGTGGCGCGGGCGTCCTCGCCCGCCAACCATATTATCCCTAAACTATTCCACAATCTCGCTCACCACGCCGGCGCCCACGGTGCGGCCGCCTTCCCGGATGGCGAAACGGAGTTCTTTTTCCAGGGCCACCGGGGTGATCAAGGTCACTTCCATGGCCACGTTGTCCCCGGGCATCACCATCTCCACGCCTTCGGGCAGCGTCGCCACTCCGGTGACGTCCGTGGTGCGCAGGTAAAACTGCGGCCGGTAGCCGGTGAAGAACGGCGTGTGCCGCCCGCCCTCTTCCTTGTTCAAGACGTACACCTCGGCCTTGAACTTGGTGTGGGGCGTGATCGAACCCGGCTTGGCCACCACCTGGCCCCGCTCCACTTCGTCTTTCTTGATGCCCCGGAGCAACAGCCCGACGTTGTCACCGGCCTGGCCGTAATCCAGCGTCTTCCGGAACATCTCCACCCCGGTGCACACCGTCTTCTGGGTGGGGGCGAAACCGACGATCTCCACTTCCTCGCCCACCTTGATCTGGCCCCGCTCGCAGCGGCCCGTCACCACCGTGCCCCGGCCACTGAAATCGTGAACACGTCCTCGATGGGCATCAGGAACGGCTTGTCCACGTCCCGCACCGGCTCCGGAATATAGGAATCGAGAGCGTCCATCAGCTCGAAAATCGGCTTCACTTCCTCGGCGTTGACATCGTCCGACTCCAGGGCCTTCAGGGCGCTGCCCCGGATGATGGGAATGTCGTCACCGGGAAAATCGTATTTCGAGAGCAGCTCCCGCAGCTCCAGCTCCACCAGCTCGATGAGTTCCGGGTCGTCCACCAGGTCGACCTTGTTCAGGAAGACCACGATGAAGGGCACGCCCACCTGCCGGGCCAGCAGGATGTGCTCCCGGGTCTGGGGCATGGGGCCGTCGTCGGCGCCCACCACCAGGATCGCCCCGTCCATCTGGGCCGCCCCGGTGATCATGTTCTTGATATAGTCGGCGTGACCCGGGCAGTCCACGTGGGCGTAGTGCCGCTTGGCGGTCTCGTACTCCACGTGGGCTAAAGCGATGGTGATGCCCCGCTCTTTTTCTTCCGGCGCCTTGTCGATCTGGTCAAAGGGAATGTAGGATGCCCACCCCTTCTTGGCCAAATGCTTGGTGATGGCCGCGGTCAAGGTCGTCTTGCCATGATCGATATGACCAATCGTCCCTACGTTCACGTGCGGCTTCTTGCGCTCAAATTTCTTTTTGGCCATGTCACATCTCCGAAACTTGATTAACCCCTGACCTGCCCAAAACCCGGCTTCAGGGGGCGGGGAAATCCGGCTTTTCTCAATCGCCCACAGCTATCGGGGAGATTGACTCATTATTATATGGAGCCCACAACCGGGATCGAACCGGTGAACCTCATCCTTACCAAGGATGCGCTCTACCAACTGAGCTACGTGGGCTCAAATGGAGCGGGAAACGGGACTCGAACCCGCAACCCTCAGCTTGGAAGGCTGACGCTCTGGCCATTGAGCTATTCCCGCAACCTGAGAAGGTGATGGTGGAGAGGGGAGGATTCGAACCTCCGTAGGCTACGCCAACGGGTTTACAGCCCGTCCCCTTTGGCCACTCGGGTACCCCTCCGGTATGAAAAATTACGCCTCCCTGGAGCTGGCGATGGGACTCGAACCCGCAACCCCCTGATTACAAATCAGGTGCTCTACCATTGAGCTACGCCAGCGTCGCGCCCCAAATGCCTAGGCCAAAACTGCCCAAATTTTAACTTTATAAGTGTATGAGGCCGTGGAAAGATTGTCAATGTTTTTCTGAAATTTTCGCCCCGGCGCCCCCCCGGCTCCACTGCTTCCCGGGGTTTACCCGGCCGGCCGGCGCCCCAGTCGCCCCGGCCTTATGGTAATCGTTTATTATATGACATCCATTCTGCCGGTCAAGCCCCCCTGTCACGGGCTCCCGCCGGGACTCCATCATGGTGGCGAACCGCCATCCCCGGCGCTTCCAGGGTCACCCCTGGCTCAGGAACGCTCCATTCCGGGTGGATTTTTGTCGGGAATAGACAGGAAAAAGACGGCTGATACGCCGGGGACGCCGAAAAAAATATGTATAAGAACCTGGGGCCAGGATGCTCTCAGGGCGCCAGGCGTTTACCTGGGGGCACCTGACCCGTCTAAATGCGCCTGACCATGAGGCGCCTGGAAAAGCTTAGAGCATGGTCAAGCCTTCACGGACGGCATACTTGGTGAGCTCAGCCACGTTTTTAATATTTAATTTATACATAACCTGCTGACGGTGAGTTTCTACGGTCTTGGCACTGATATGGAGCTTTTCGGCTATCTGATTTGAGGTCTTGCCTTCCGCCACCAATTGAAGGACTTCCTTTTCTCTGCCGGAAATTAACTGACTGCCCGTTGATTTCATGCCGGTAGAAGAGGTAAAATAGTTGCTATCGACCATATCGGCTATCTGATTGCTAAAATAGCTCTTATTGCTCATCACCATCCGGATCGCCTTGGAGAGGCTTTTAAAGGCATCATCTTTCAGTATATAGCCAGCCGCCCCCGCCTTGAGCATGTTTAAGACAAAACGCCGATCGTCATGCATTGACAGGGCGATGATCTTTACCCCCTTTGCCTTGGCGGTAATTTGCCGGGTGGCCTCAATGCCGTTTAAATCGGGCATCGCCACGTCCATGATGATTACATCCGGGACCAGCTCCCCGGCCAGTTGCTCCGCCATGCGCCCATCCTCGGCTTCTCCCACGATGGTAATATCATGCTCGTTTTCCAGCATGACGCGGAGACCTTCCCGTATGATCTGGTGATCGTCCACCAGCAAGACCCTGATGCTCATATCGTCCCCAGGTACATCATTGGTTTACCTCGATAATCCTATTCAATAGTATGAGGTTATCTTATTCAATAGGGATAATAGCGAATTCTTGCCTCAGAAAACCTGATTTTGGTCTCAGGATTCACGAATCCTCCGGAGATAATCATGGGGCGCTCAGCCTCGCCTCGGATCCTCAAGAGCTTTTGGGCCCTGTCCTGCCAGGACAGGCATGGTATAATTATCAGGTTGGCCAAAAACGGTGTTCTGGGAGTGAGACTATGTCAAAAGTGATGATCCATCCTGCTACCTATGACCATGTCCGTCCGGCAGTCGACCGGGCTTTTGAACTCTTCCCCCAGGAAATCCGCGGGAAAACCGTGTTGATCAAACCCAACGTGCTGCGGATATCGGCAGCCGCCGAGGGCATCGTCACCCATCCGGCGGTGCTGCGCGCCGTGGTGGACAAGGTGGAAACCCTGGGGCCCGCCGCCATCATCGTCGGCGACAATCCCGGGCTGTTTGATTACGGAGCCAACGAGGCCAGCTTTGAAAAGACCGGCCTGATGGAAGCCGCCAAGGGATATTACCAGAACATCGGCAACCATTCTCTCCAGGTCGACTTCAATCCGGAGTTCATGCCCACGGTGAGCCTGTCCCGGATTGTCCGGGAGGCCGATATCATCATCAGCCTGCCGAAATTCAAGACCCATGGTTTGACCGTCATGACCGGGGCCATCAAAAACAGTTACGGCTTTTTGCCCGGCGCCCAAAAAGCTATGCTTCACAAGGCGGCGGGCAACCCCGAACGTTTCCATGAGGTGATCGTCGAGGTCTTCCGGCTCCGGGTCCCTGACTTTTTCCTGATGGACGCCATCGTCGGCATGGAGGGCAATGGTCCGGCATCCCCCGACTTGCGGGACATCGGCCTGATCCTGGCCTCTGACAATGCGGTGGCCCTGGATGCGGTCATGGCCACGATGATGGGTTGTGAACCGGGGCGTTTGCCCTTCCTGCGCCTGGCCCGGGCCGCGGGCCTGGGGGATTTTGACCTGAGTCAGATCGAAGTTATTGGCGAGTTGAAACCGCTGCCCGATTTCAAGCTGCCGCCCTTAAGTGGTGAAGCGATATTTCACAACGAGACCATCCAGGCCCTCATCCACGGTCGTACCCTGGTGCGCCCCCAGGCTAATCCGGAGTGGTGCACCGGCTGCGGCGCCTGTATCGAGCAATGCCCGGTATCGGCCCTGGCCATGTGTGACAACCTGCCCCAGGTGGACCCCGACGTCTGCATCACCTGCTTCTGCTGCCAGGAAATCTGTCCTGAGAAAGCCATCACCCTGAGTTAATGAAGCCATGAGACCCGGGGTGCATTTTGGTCAGCTGAGCCTGATTGTCTCCACCGTGGCGATCCTTGCCCAAATCTACCTCTTCCTCCGAATCGGGCAGGTCATCAAGGCCTCCCGGCTTTCCACCCTGGGGAAATCCTTGCTTATTGCCGCGGTGGGCCTGACCATCGCTGTCCTCTTTGTCATGAACGTCGTCATCATGTCCAGGCCGATCCCCTGGGTGGACCCGCCGGCAGTGGCCGATATTATCCTGTTCTATTTTCCCGCGGTCTGGACCTTCGGGTCGATCCTCTCGGCCCTGCTCCTCGGCCTGGCCCAGTTCCTGGGGGGATTGGGGAGGCTCGCGGTTCTCTGCCGCCGCGGCCTGGACCGCCAGAAAGCCGCCGCGCCCGTGAATCTCCAGCGGCGCCGTTTCCTTGCCGCCGGAGTGACTGGGCTGGCCGCGGCGCCCTTCCTGCTCTCCGGATACGGGGCGGCCTATGGCAGCCGGGCTTATGAGGTCCGGGAGCTTACCCTGCCCTTCGGCCGCGCTTTGCGGGTGGTCCACCTCACCGACATCCATGCCGGGCTCTACATGACCCGGGCCGAGATCCGGCGCTATGCCGATCAGGTCGCCGCCCTCAAGCCCGATCTGTTTGTCCTCACCGGAGATTACATTTCGAACTCCATGGAATTTCTGCCCGGGTGCGTGGAAGAGCTGGCCCGGGTCCGGGCCCGGTACGGCACCTTCGCCACCATGGGCAATCACGAGCGCTGGTATGGGCGGCAGAAAGATATCCTGGCAATTTTCCGGCAGCACCAAATCACCTTTCTGCTCAACGCCCACCGGCTGATTCAGACCGGACAGGGCTCATTGGCGGTGGCCGGTATCGATGACCTCCGGTCCGGCTCTCCCGATTTGACCGGCGCCCTCCGGGGGCTCGATTCCACCATCCCGACGATCCTGCTCTCGCACCGTCCGGAGATTTTCCCCCTGGCCGCGGCTCACGGGGTACCCCTCACCCTGTCGGGCCACTATCATGGGGGCCAGATCACGCTCCCCCTGCCGGGCCTGAGGCTCAGCCTGTCCCACCTGCTGACCCCCTATCCCGAGGGACTGTACCGGCTGAAAGACTCCCGCCTCTATGTCAGTCGCGGCATCGGGACCACGTTCACCCCCATACGCCTGAATGCCCGGCCGGAGGTAACCCTGCTCCGCCTCACCTGATCCCCGCCACCCCGGCCCCCTATGAGCCGGATCAATGCTTAATCCACCTCACCGGGCTGGTTGAGCGTATTGCCAAAAATTCCTTTCCCTTGATGGTTTTTAAATCCCCCTAAATTCCAGCAGTGTCCGGTTTGGTTTTTGCAAAGTAATGATGCTCGTTAAACGTCGTCCAACGATTCATAAATTTGCTAATGTACGTTTTGCCAGGAAGATCACTTCCCCCTCACCCAGCCCTCTCCCCCACTGGGTGAGAGGGCAAAAGTGGCACTGATTTAATAGGTTATGGTTACTAAATCTGGAAAGATCACCTACTCCCTCTCCCCACGCTTCGGGGGGAGAGGGTTGGGGTGAGGGGGGCCTCCGCATGCAATTTCCTGACCGAACACTGCTCCCTAAATCGCCCTTTTTCAAAGGGGGACTTTAAAAGGAATTCCGCTAAATTCCCCCCTTTGGAAAAGGGGGGCTAGGGGGGATTTAGGTTCTTGGAGCACGTGCCACAACCGAAAAAACTTTGAGCAATCAGGACGATCTACCCGCCGGGACCGGGCGGCGCCTTTCCAGGCGGACGACGCATTCGGTGTGGGCCGTGTGGGGGAAGAGATCGAAGGGTTGGACCATCAGGATATCATACTGATCCTGGAGGAGGGCCAGGTCCCGGGCCAGGGTGGCAGGGTTGCAGGAAACATAGATGATCCGCCGGGCCGCCAGCTCCCGGAGGGCTTCCACCACCTGGGGGTGCAGGCCGGACCGGGGAGGGTCGGTGATCACCACCTCGGGGCGGGGCTGGGACGCGTCCCGCAAGGTCTCCTGGATCCTCTCTTTCAAATCTCCCGCCAGGAATTGGCAATTGTCCAGGCCGTTGAGCCGGCTATTGATGTAGGCATCGTTCACCGCTTCCGGGACCAGTTCGAATCCTACCACCCGGCCCACCTGGGAGGCCAAAGAGAGCGCGATGCTGCCGGCGCCGCAGTAGAGATCCCAAACGGTCTCCCGGCCGCTGAACTCTCCGAGCCGGCTGATGGCGCTATACAGGCCTTCGGTAGCCATGGTATTGATCTGAAAGAAAGAATGGGGAGAGATCCGCAAGTGCAGCGGGCCAAGCTGCTCTTCAATATACCCCGGTCCCCAAAGGGTGCGGCTGGACTCGCCGCTGGCTATCTGGCCCTTTTGCCGGCGCCGGGAATGCACCAGGGTGGTGAGGTCCGGAAAGCGGGCTTTAAGATTGGCGGCCAGAGCGTCCACGGCGGCCGGGTCGCCCTGGTCGGTGGTGATGAGGTGCACCAGCGTCTGCCCGGTGCGCTTGCCTTCCCGCACCACCAGGAATCGCCAGAAGCCGCGCTGGCTTTTCGGGTTGTAGGCGGATAGACCGCTGGCGCCGCACCCGCGGCGCACCTCCTCCACCAGGGCCGGCGACTGGGGAGATTGGAGAAAGCAGTGCTCCAGGTTGAAAATCCGCTGGGAGGACCCCTCCCCGTGCAATCCCAGGACGCAGCCGCCGCGCCGCGAGCCCCCGGCCCCGGCGGGGTCTTGGGAAGGCATGGGTGCGAAGGTGAACCCCATTTTGTTGCGGTAATAACGCTCCTGCGGCGAGGCCACCGCCGGCAGGATAATCCCGGGGCTCAGTCCTCCCAGATGCCGGAGACATTCTTGCACCTGGGTCCTCTTCCAATGCAGCTGCTCCGCATAGGCGAGATCCTGCCACTGGCAGCCGCCGCAGACCCCAAAATGGGGGCAGAAGGGCGGCGTATACGCCGGGGACTGGACCAGAAGCTCCACGACCCTGGCTTCGGCGAACTGCGGTTTTTTCCGGGTTATGCGCACCCGGACCGTTTGCCCGGGGATGGCGTGGTCCACGAACACCACGAACCCATCGACCCGCCCTAAGGCTTTCCCGCCAAAGGCTATCTTATCTATGGAAAGATCGACCTCCGCGCCCTTGGACAGGCCGGGGAGCAGGGGCTTGTCGTTAACCGGAGGCATGCCGGAAGACCTGCGGCATCAAGGCCAGGGTGAGAGCCCGAGGGGAAAAAGTCACGGAAAAATCTGCGCATGGCTCTAAGACTCCCTTATCCTGATCATATCAAATTTTCTCGGGTTTTTTCCAAGTTTCGGCTCCCGCCAGCGATCATCTAATCATTCGGCAGGTTGCAAAAATCAACTCAGGTATTATGATACGTTCGGTGAAACCAGACTCCGGAGGATGCAATCATTATGAAAGTCCTGGTGACGGCAAGAATGCCCGAAGAGGTTTTATCTCTCATCGGCCGGGATCATCAGGTCGAGAGCTACGATGCGGACCCCCCCATGGACCGGGGGCAGCTGCTGCGGCGTGTTGCCGGCCAGGAGGGGCTCCTGTGTACGATTACCGACCGGATCGATGCCGAGGTGCTTGACCGCGCCCCGGCTCTCAAAGTGATTGCCAATTACGGAGTCGGCTTCGAGCATATCGATGTGGCTGAGGCCACCCGGAGAGGCATTCCGGTGACCAACACCCCGGGCGTCCTCACCGAGACGACGGCAGACCTGGCCTTTGCCTTGATCCTGGCCACCGCTCGCGGGGTCGTGGCCGGCGACCAAAGAGTCCGGGAGGGAAAGTTCAAGTACTGGGCGCCGCTCCTTTTCCTGGGTCAGGAGGTGAACGGCAAAACCCTGGGGATCATCGGTATGGGGCGGATCGGCAAAGCCGTGGCCAGGCGGGCCGCCGGTTTCGGCATGAAGATCCTCTACCATAGCCGCAACCCTCTGGCGCCGGTGGAAGCACAAGAACTGGGGGCAGCGTTGCAGCCCCTTGAGACCGTGCTCCGGGAAGCCGATTTCGTGACGCTGCATGTCCCCCTGACCCCGCATACCCGGCACCTGATCGGCACCCGGGAGTTGGAACTTATGAAAAATTCGGCCTATCTCATCAACACGGCCCGGGGCCCGGTGGTTGATGAGGCGGCCCTCGTGGACGCCTTGCGCCAGGGTCAAATCCGCGGCGCCGGCCTGGATGTCTATGAAAGAGAACCGGAACTCTCTCCGGGCCTGGCCGACCTCGAGAACGTGGTGCTCCTGCCCCACCTGGGGAGTGCCACCGTTGAAACCCGCACCCGGATGGCCTTGATGGCGGCTGAAAATCTCCTGGCGGGACTCAGGGGCGATCCTCCCCCCAACTGCCTCAACTGGGCGGAAATCCAGGGGGAAAATAGTGGGTACCCTGCGTCATAGCAGGCATTCCTGCCATAAGGGGCGTTAAGTGAACTATTGGATGCGTATATTGACCTGTCTTTTAGCTCTGCTCTGCATCCTCAATGGGCCTGGCGCCGTCTGGGCCCAGGAAGAAGATTACCAGGATTTTTGCGAAGAAGTGAAAGACTCGGGGCTCGAAGTGGTTGACGCGGGGGTGGCTTATGGCGTGCCTTTTGTCGAAATCAGGATTCCTCAAGGCTCTTCCATCACCGCCATCTGCCGAAGCCTCCCAACCCTCAATCGCGAGTTTACCCGTTGCCGGAGCCGGCTCGCCTTTTTTAACGCCCTGCACCCTTCTTATATCAAGACCCGGACCGGGGAGCCCAACTCCATCGAAACCGACACCTTGAAAATCCCCTTGGATTTGCGCAAGGTCCCGGAGATTTTCCCCGCCCAAGACGAATCCCTGCAGAAATATGAAAATTACCTTCTGGTGGATGTTGGCAAAGGCTTCCTGGCGCTCTACACCCGCGGCGATCTGAGGCGGGTTTTTCCGATATCCGCGGGGACCCCGGGCAACCGGACGCCGCTGTTTGACTTTCAGGTCGAAGGCAAGGATAAGGATCACTGGTCCAGCATTTATGAGTCATGGATGCCGTGGGCTTTGCACCTCAAAGGAGCGTACTACATCCACGGCGGGGTTCTGCCTGGCAAAGGAGACTCCGCCGGCTGCATCCGTTTGCCCATTGATGCTGCCGAGCAGTTATATAAATCGGTGGAAGTGGGCACCCCAGGACGAATTATCGACACCCCCAAGCTCCAACAAAATATCTATCCGGCGCCTTTCTGTCGCTGAGCCTCGGGGGACCGGAGTGCGCGCTTAAAGGCAGGAAGCCATGGAACCAGGCAACCACGTTATAACGGGGGACCATCGGCCCCTCCTGACGGCAATCTTTGCGGCCGGGCTCAACGCCGTTGATCCTGAAGCGGCCGTCCGCTCCCAGGTAAGCCGCCAGGGGCATGATCTCACCGTTGCCGGGCGGGCCTACGACCTCAATAATTTCCGTCGCGTCATCCTCATCGGCGCCGGCAAGGCCGCGGCGCTGATGGCCAGAGCCCTGGAGGAGCTTTTGGAGGACCGGCTCAGCGAGGGCCTGATCCTGGTAAAGCACGGCTATGCGACTCCCTTAAGAACCACCCGGGTCATTGAGGCCGGTCATCCCATTCCCGATCAATCCGGTCTGGAGGGGACCGCCGAGATTATCCGCCGCCTGCGGGCCGCCTCGGCGCACGACCTGGTAGTCTGCGTCTTCTCAGGCGGCGCCAGCGCCTTGTTGCCCGCTCCCGTCCCCCCCTTGACCTCTCCCAGAAACAATTGACCACCCAGCTGCTCCTGGAATGCGGGGCCGAAATCGGCGAGATCAACAGCATCCGCAAGCATCTCTCCCGGAGCAAAGGCGGCGGACTGGCCCGGGCGGCTTATCCGGCCACCCTGGTCTCCCTCATCCTCTCGGACGTGGTGGGGGACCGCCTCGACGTCATCGCCTCCGGCCCCACGGTGCCCGATGACAGCCGCTTCGCCGATGGCCTCGCCGTGGTGGAACGGTACAGGCTCGCCGCCCGTCTGCCGGGCCCGGTGTGGCAGTACCTCAAGGACGGCGCCGCCGGCCTCCACCCGGAAACCCCCAAGCCCGGCGACCCCATCTTCGCCCGGGTCCAAAATGTCGTGGTGGGCAATAACCGGATGGCGCTCCTGGCGGCCCGGGACCAGGCGGAGGCCCTGGGCTGTCGCGCCCTGGTGCTGACCTCCGCTCTCCAGGGCGAGGCCCGGGAGGTGGGGCGGATGCTGGCCGCCCTGGGAAAAGCCGTCAGTTTTTCCGGTCACCCGGCGGCTCCGCCGGTCTGTCTCCTCGCCGGGGGGGAGACTACCGTCACCCTGGCAGGCCAGGGGCAAGGCGGCCGCAACCAGGAACTGGCCCTGGCCGCGGCCCTGGCCCTGGAGGGATCTGACCGGATCAGCCTCCTCAGTGCCGGCACCGACGGCACCGACGGCCCCACCGACGCGGCCGGGGCCTTCGCCGATGGCGCCACCTGCCAGAGGGCCCGGGCCCGGGGCCTTGACCCCGGCGACTTTCTCTCCCGCCACGATTCGTATCATTTCTTCGCCCCCCTGGGCGATTTGCTGATCACGGGCCCCACCCGCACCAACGTCATGGACATCATCTGCCTGCTCATCGAATGAACCCTTGTCTAAAGTTATTTTTCCTTCAATTCGACAATTATTACATCAGTATTCGTATCCCCGATGTTTTCACCGATGTGTATATGCCCTTTCATCCAAAAAACACTCCCCGCCATGACGTCAATCTCCCGCTCCTGACCATCCGGAAATGTCAAGCGCCGCTTGAATGAAGACTCCGCGTACAATAGGTAGTCATGATGAGCGTGCTGTGAAGTTCGGTCGCCAGGCTTATCATGGTACTTGAGCACCCTGACTCGGTCGTTTTCCAGAACCACGGAATACTTGTCCCCGTCTGTTTCAACCGCGTCCGGCATAATAGCCTTAGATATCATTTGCCTTCTCCTGACCTGTCATTCTTCGGCGTTAGTAATTTTCGCCGGCACTATGCGCCTAAATAGCCAACGGGTGGATCCTCACTTTCAGGAAGTGACTTGCTTTCATCGTGTCCGGTAGGGCACGCTGCCGAGCCCTCTTTGGTTGACTGGACAATTTTAAGTATTATCTTCTCAGAAAAATCTTCCTGGAATTAGCCTCACACTGGTGTCAACCATGCATGCTGATTCCCTGCCCGGTAAGCTCATAGAGGTTAACGTTCATGGATAAACCGACAATTTTCGAGCCCCATCATGTGGGGCCGGATATAGCCGTCATTCCCGGCTATTTCCCGATTCCCAC
The DNA here is from genome assembly GCA_963747645.1 of uncultured delta proteobacterium. GTDB lineage: Bacteria > Desulfobacterota > Desulfobaccia > Desulfobaccales > 0-14-0-80-60-11 > 0-14-0-80-60-11. The sequence goes on from CAVVFW010000017.1 coordinate 55,054, forward strand.
CATGGGAGTCCTTGCGGTCAATGCCTTTGTTATCAAGGCTAAAGAGCCAGTCCTCGTTGACACGGGAATGGGAATTGAGAGTGAGGAATTCATGAAGGCTCTGGAGTCAATCATTGATCCTCAGGACTTGAGGTGGGTGTGGCTCACCCACGATGATGCTGATCATACCGGCAATATTCAGAAGGTGCTTGAAGCCGCGCCCAAGGCGCGACTGGCGGCGAACTCCCTGGCAGCGCTGAGGATGAGCATGACCTGGCCGGTACCCATGCATCGGGTTTACTGGCTCAATTCGGGGGACAGTATTACGGTGGGTGACCGTAAGCTGACCGCCGTGAGACCGCCTCTGTTCGATAACCCGACTACTATCGGTCTCTACGATGACAAATCAGCAGCCTTTTTCTCTGCCGATTTCTTTGGGGCCATCATCCCGGCGCCGGCGCAGAATGCCGATGACGTTACCGAGAGGGACCTGGCCCAAGGCATGATCAGCTGGGCCAGCGCTGATAGCCCTTGGATACATAAGATGGAGCCGGGTGAATTCAGCCAAGCGCTGGATAGAATTCGTCAATTTGCCCCGAAAATGATCTTCTCGGCACACTTGCCGCCGGCGCGAGGCAAGACCGGACAGTTTCTGGAGTTGCTTACGACGGTCCCGGCTTCGACCCCTTTTGTGGCTCCCAACCAGACGGCACTGGAGCAGATACTGGCGCCGATGGGAGGCGGGAGGTAACCACGAGAGAACCTATCGGAAACAGGTATATGGCCTGAGCCGATGAACGAACCTTACGCCTCACAGCCGCGCCCCCTTAACCACTGCATCCATTCTCATAACTTGGCCCCGATCTCCTCGGTGTACCTGGGAAAGTCAGTGTAGCCCACCTTATCAAATGAGTACCAGACCTTCTCGTCTGCCAGGGGATTCAAGGGCCAACCGTGTGCGAAACGCTCCACCAGGTCCGGATTGCTGATGAACGGCCGGCCAAATGAGATCAAGTCGGCGTGGCCGCGCTGAATTGCAGCTTCTGCCGTTTCCTGGGAGTAGCCGCAATTCGCCATCAGCGGGCCTGCAAAGACCTGGCGGAATTCTTCTGAGGCCATGGGAGGCCCGAGTCCATGAAAGCCAAACGCCAAACCATCAACAATGTGGAGGTAAGCAAGTCCGAATTGGTTCAGGCATTTGGCCACATAAAGAAAAGTCTCGCGAAAATCGGGCGACCCCATAGCATTGAAACTGCCGTTGGGCGCTATATGCACCCCGACCCGGCCAGGCGGCAAGACAGTGAGGACCGCCCTGACGATCTCATCCAGGAACCGGAAACGGTTCTCTAAAGTTCCCCCATAATGGTCGGTCCGGTGATTGGTTTTGGATTGTAAAAACTGGTCGATAAGATAGCCATTGGCTGCATGTATCTCCACCCCGTCGAACCCCGCTGCCTGGGCCCGCGCCGCGGCGCGCCGATAATCCTCAACAATTGCCGGGATTTCGTCAGTTTCCAGGGCCCGCGGCGTCTCATATGGTTCATTACCCAGGGGTGTATGAATATATTCCCCCTCAATTTTTATGGCCGATGGGGCCACCGGCAGCTCCCGTTGATCGTGAAAGCTGCTATGGGAGGCTCGTCCACAATGCCATAGCTGGAGATACATCGGCGTCCCTCCGGCATGAACCGTATCCACCACCTTTTTCCAGGCTTCGGTCTGTTCATCGTTATAGATCCCCGGGCTATTGAGCCAACCGATCCCCTGTTTTGAAACCACCGTGGCTTCCGTAATAATCAGTCCCGCGGCTCCTCGTTGACCATAATACTCGGCCATCAATGGGTTGGGTAAGCGCATCTCGCCGGCCCGTGACCGGGTCAACGGAGCCATAACGACTCGATTCTTCAGCCTTAGCCCAGGCAAGTTAAACGGACTCAATAAGAGGCTGGTTTTGGTCCCGGAGGTCGACATGATTGCTCCCTTCCCTTATACTGATGTGCTCTTAAAATTAAGTTTAAACTCGAGCATGTCAACCCGGTCCGGATTCCTCTAAACTTAGTGTCCTGGAGGTAAGGGTGCCAAATAGCCTCGCCCTGAAAACCTAAGCTCCTCGCAGGTCCCGCAGAGTCTGGAAGAGAAAAAGAGATGTCTCCCCTAATACCCGGCAATTAGCGTGTGGATATAGTTATCATCGCCGCAACGCCGACCCTGCCGGCATGATCAATTCTGGCCCTTGATATCAGATTTAGCTTGATCTCGATTCGATGCCGGTCGACTCCGGTCGTGGTCGTTTCGCCTTTTTCCCTTTCCCCCCAAACCTTCTCCTCCGTTTTCCCGGTTATTTTTTCTCCGGGTGCGGGCCTCCCCCTCCCCTCCCCTGTCACCCTTTGGGGCGCGCCGGCGTTCTTTCATTTGACAGACCCTCTCCCCGGTGGCATATTTCTTGGCAAAGGAGCCGATTATGGACCCCAAATGCGCCGCCCTGCTGCGCCAATTGCCCCAGGTGGACGATCTGCTGCGCCACCCTGAACTGGCCCCGGCCGTGGATCCCCTGCCCCGGTTGCTGGCGGCGGCGGTAGTGCGGCGGGTCCTGGCCGCAGCGCGCCAGACCATCACCTCCGGGCCCCCGGAGGCGCTGCCCCTGGAATTGGATGAAGCCGCCCTGCTCCACAACCTCCGGGAGGCCCTCCTGGCCGCGGCCAAACCGATGCTCCGCCGGGTGGTCAACTTAACCGGGGTGGTCATTCACACCAACCTGGGGCGCTCGCCCCTGGGAGAGGCCTGCCTGGCGTCGTTGCTGGAGGTGGCCAGCCGCTACAACACCCTGGAGTACGACCTGGCCCAAGGGGCCCGGGGCTCCCGCCAGGATCACCTGGAGGGGGTGCTGAAGGAGTTGACCGGGGCCGACGGGGTCCTGGTGGTCAACAACTGCGCCGCCGCCGTCTTCCTGGCCCTCAACACCCTGGCCTCGGGCCGGGAAGTGGTCATTTCCCGGGGCCAACTGGTGGAGATCGGCGGCTCCTTCCGCATGCCCGAGATCATGGCGGCCAGCGGCGCCATCCTCCGGGAAGTGGGCACCACCAACAAGACCTACCTCAAGGACTTTGAGCAGGCCATCACCTCCGAGACCGCCGTCCTCCTCAAGGTCCATCCCAGCAACTACCGCATCATGGGCTTCACCCACGAAGTGACCCTGGGGGAGATGGTGGACCTGGGGCGGCGTTACGGCCTGAAAGTCGTGGAAGACCTGGGCAGCGGCTGCCTGGTGGACTTGAGCCGGTACGGCCTGGAAAAGGAGCCCACGGTCCAGGAGACCCTCAAGGCCGGGGCTGACCTGGTGCTGTTTTCCGGCGACAAGCTCCTGGGCGGGCCCCAGGCCGGCATTATCCTGGGGAACCGGGAGGTGGTGGGGGACTTGCGGAAAAACCCGTTGACCCGGGCCCTGCGCCCCGACAAGATGACCCTGACGGCCCTGGAGGCCACCCTGCGCCTCTACCTGGACGAGCCCCGGGCCCTGATGGAGATCCCCACCCTCAGGATGCTGACCCGGCCGGTCGCCGAACTGGACCGACAGGCCCGGGCCCTGGCCCGGAGGCTGCGGCGCCGCTTCGGGGCCCGCCTCCAGGTGGAAGTGGTGGAGAGCGAAGGCCGGGCCGGCGGCGGGGCTTTACCCCAGGCCCCTCTGCCCAGCCGGGCCCTGGCCATCACCATCCCCCCCCTGGCCCCCCAGGAACTCGAAGTGCGGCTCCACCAGACCGCTACCCCGGTCATCGGCCGGGTGGAACACGGGGTGGTGCTGCTGGACCTGCGCACCCTGCTGCCGGGGGACCAGGAGGCCCTCATGGCCGCCCTGGCGGAGGTGCTGGCGGATGGAGAACCTGTGACGTAAATTATTGCCGTTGGCCGGTTCTGAACTCCCCCTGAATCCCCTGTGGCAAAGGGGGACTAAAGGAAATCCGCTCAGCTGTCTATTTTAGAAGCGGGCACGGCAGGGGGAATTTAGGTGGTTGCGGCAGGCGCCATAAGGGAAAGAACTTTTGGCCGACGCACTAAAATAACGTGAGGGCGGGAACCGGTGCATTCCCGCCCTCATATCATTTTCTAAAACCGTACCAATCAGTGATGGGGTTTTGGGGTTATGGTCGGGTCAAGGGCACCCCAGGCCGGTCAGCGGTTCAGCACTGACCGATACCCTGTCGAATAATAACCAGTTCTCACCGAACTAACCGAGGCCCACGCCAACCAGTGAGGGCCCCCTCCTGTCCGTTAACTCTTGAATCTCCCGGGAAACTTAAAAGAGCAGGCGCGACCCTAACCCGCCGAGTGGCAACTCTTTACGTAACTGCCGCAACTGCCTTGCACCACGATGGAGATTTTACCAGGATGCCGTTCCCACGGTCCGGGCCCTGCCGGGGGGAGCCGGTCTAGGTCCCAGCCTGCCTCCGCCTGCCCCGGAGCTTACTCCCGGGGGTGCAGTCGGGGCGGCCCTGGTCCTGGCTCTTTACTTCACGGAATCTTTCAGTTGTTTTCCAGGTTTAAATTTAACCACCTTGGTGGCGGGAATCTTGATGGGGGCGCCGGTCTGAGGATTCCGACCCTCCCGGGCCTTGCGCTCCGTCACCATGAAGGTGCCAAAGCCCGCCAACGCCAGCCGGCCCTGAGACTTGAGCGCCGACGAGACAATCTTGATCAAGCTGTTAATGGCCTTTTCCGCGTCCACCTTCCTTACCTGCGCCTCTCCCGCCACTTGTGCAATCAATTCTGCTTTGGTCATAATCCTCTCTCCCTTCCTCCTGGTTAGCGGTTGACTACATAACCATTGAACCTAACGCGTGAAAGTCGGAAAATGGGCACCCCGACGCCCATCCCCCCTTTAAGTTGTTTTTTCCCCCCGGGTGCCGGGTCGAGATTTATTCTTAAAGCCCGAGTCCACCTGAGGTTGCAGATTCCCTTTGATAGCACAAAATCCCGGAGGTTGACAATAAAAATGTTAAAAAATACTGAGCTTATCGCCACATTTTTCTAAACTATTCCGGGGCGGCCCGGGAAGCAACCCCGCAACCAGACCTCGACTCAACCTCGCAAATGTTTAACTATCTTAATTAACAGCACTTTTTTTCACGCCGGTTGACGTTGAAGGCATCTCAGCTTTATTTTCTCCTTTAGTCGGGCCTGCGCCGAATAATCAATCCGTTATTTGAGAAAAAAAGCTGGGAAGTAAAAAGGAGGGGGAGGATCCGCCGGGACAGGCAGGGTCACCGCGTCACCTGGCGCAGCAGCCCGACAGCCGCCAGGCCGAAGGCCAGATGGGGAAAAATGACGGCCACCAGCACCGGAATGCTGCCGGCCTGGCCGAAAGAGGCGCAAAATCCAAAGAACAGCCAGTACACGAACATGAGCCCCAGGCCCACCGCCACCATGGAGGTGAGGTAAATCTGTTCATGGCGCAAGGCCAATCCCAGCCCCAGCATTGCCAGGACCAGGGGCGTCAGCGCCAGGGAAAACCGGCTGTAAAGGTCCACCCGGTAGGGGGTGGACTTGTAGCCGTCCCGCTCCAGGCGGGCCGTATAGGCATAGAGTTCGTTTACATCCATTTCCGTGACTTTCTTTTCCAGGTCGGCGAAGTCCTTGGGGTGTTCGGTGAGCACCAGGTCCCGTTGCTCGAACTTTTCCCCGGTAACCGCCCCGGTGCCGGGGGCAAAGAACTGGACATAGCCCTCAAAGAACCGCCAGTGGTCCTTCTGCCATTGGGCCCGGGCCGCCGCGATGATCTGCACCAGGTGAAACTGGCGGTCGAAGAGGTAAATTTTTACTCCCTCCAGGGTCTGGATATCCCTTCGGAACATGACAATATTATAGATAGCTTGGTCGCCCTTGTACCAGAAGTGTTCCAGGTTGTGCAGGTTGTGGGGCGGCTTCTTATCCACCTGGGTCTGCCAAAAAACGTCGAGCCGGCCCTGGCTCCAGGGTATCAGGTAGAGATTCAGGGCCAGGAGGAGGAGGGCTACCACCCCGGCATAGATGATGGTCGGCCGGATCAGGGACAGGATGTTCAGGCCCGAGGTTCTGATGGCCATGGTTTCATGGGATCGGGACATGAGCCCGAAAGTCAGCATGACCCCCAGCAACACCGCCGCGGGGAGCACCTGGCCGATGGCGAAGGGGAGCTTGAGGATGAGGTATTCCAACAAGGCGCCCGGTCCCAACTGGGCCCGGACCAGGCGGTCGATCTTTTCGAAGAAATCCACAATGATAAACAGGGAAACGAAGGTCACCAGGCTCAAGCCCATGAGCTTGAGGAACTCCCGGGCCACATAGTTTTCCAGGATATGCGAACGTAACACTACCGGGAAGGTCATGCTTTTTATATATCAGAAATTCCGGGAGGTTTCATTCACTTCTGCCGTCCTCAAGGCCGGGGAAAAAGGGGCGGAAACCCGGCGGATTCATGACTGGAAATTGAGCCTGGATGCATCGTGCCCGTCGTGACCATGGATCGGCCTTGATAAAAGCGAAATCTCCAGAACTTTCTTTATTGTGGTTTCATGACCTTTCCCCTTGTCCCCCGAGGCTTTTATGCGGTTAGGGTTTCATCTCTCCATCGCCGGTTCATTGTGCCGGGCGGTCAAAGAGGCCCAGGTCCTGGGCTGTGAGGCTCTCCAGATCTTTGTCCAGAACCCCCGGGGCTGGAAATGGCGCCCGGTGGACCCGTCGGCGATTCGGGATTTTTCCCGAGCCCGGAGTCAGGCGGGACTGGGCCCCCTGGTGGTGCATCTCGGCTATCTCCCTAATCTGGCCACGGCCGACCCTGCTCTTTATGCCTTGTCCACCGAGAGGTTGTCCCGGGAACTTGACCTGGCCCGGGCCCTGAAAGCCGACTACCTGGTGGCCCATCCCGGCCACGGGCCCCTGGAGGCGGCCAGCTTTGCACAGGCGGCCCGGGCCCTGGCCCTGGCGGTCTCCCGGGTGCCGCCACCCCCCCTGGTGCTCCTGGAAAATACCGCGGGTCAGGGCCAGGAACTGGGCTGGCGCTTCGAGCACCTGGAGCGCATTATCGCCGAAAGCGGCGTGCCTCTTGGGGTGTGCCTGGACACGGCCCATGCCCATGGGGCCGGGTATGACCTGAGCCGCCCATCGGGGGCGGCCCGGCTGCTGGCCGACCTGGCCCGGGGGCCGGGACTGGACGCGGTCAAGATCATCCACCTCAACGACTCCCGGGTCAAGTGCAATTCCCGGCGGGATCGCCACTGGCACCTGGGCCAGGGAACCATCGGGGCGACGGGACTGCGGCACTTGCTTTCCCACCCCTGGCTCCAGCCCGAAGCCGCGATCCTGGAGACCCCGAAACCGCACCAGGGGTATGAGTGGTACAACCTCCTGGTGGCCCGGAGCCTGGTGCCCGGAACCGTGCTCCTGCCGCCGGGGAAGTCCGATCTCGACAGCCATGGCCGCCCTGGCCACGAATTTTAGACCGGCTCTGCCCCACCCGGCCCCCTCCCTGAAGCGAAGCCCCCCAAGGACCTTCCTTCCGTAGCGGTCGCATTTCACGCCCCGCTTGGTTTATGGCGTTCCATGATTGTTTGGAGATTCCCGGATCCGCCTAAGTCCCCCAACCTCGGACTTTGAACCGGCAATCTCACCTGCCAGTCCCCCCTTCCGGCGGCTACCACTTCCGGAGCCGCTGGCACTTGCTATATGCGACTTCCTGAGGACCGGCGGCCACGTCGAATGGACCGAGCTTTACGTACTTCCGGCCCACGCTCCCCGAGGCGACCAGTGGGCTTCCAGGCAGGGCACTTCCAGGTCCTTAGGCGCCGTGGCCCAGTGCCAGGGCGATGGCGCCGCCTACCAGCACCAGCCCCGAGAGAATCGCCCCGGCCCAGGTCAGAAAGGTCCGCCGGGGGTAAAAGACCAGGATCAGGACGGCATAGTAGGCGCCGATCATCAGCCAGGTGGGGGTGGGCACGGTGATGGCGCTGCCGGGGACCCGGGCCCCCCACTGGACCGCCTGATAGCCCAGCCACAGGGGGAATTTGCCCACGAAGAGCAGGGCCTGGGCCACCGGGGTCAGGGACAGGGCCTGGGAGATGACCGCGGCCTCCCCCAGGGGCAGGGCCAGGAGCAGCACCAGGGGAATGGCCACCAGGTTGACCAGGATGCCCAGGAGGGAGACCACCTGGAAGTAGAGGGCCACCAGGGGCGCGGTGGCCAGGGTGGCCACCACCGACACCACAAACCACTCCTTGATTCGGAAGAGGAGGCGGGCGGCGGCTCCCGGGATGGGATGGTCAGAGTTTCGAGTTCTCCGGGTACCGGGCCAAGCGGGGAACCAGGTAGATCAGGAAGGCCACCGCCGACAAAGGAGAGCTGGAAGGAAATGGAAAAGAGGCGCAGGGGCGCCAGGCTCAGGATGATGAGGGCCGCCAGGGCCAGGGCGCTCCAGACCTCTCCGGGCCGCCCCAGGAAGACCAGGAGCAGGTAGGCCAGCACCATGACTTCGGCCCGCTGGGTGGAGGGCGACCCCCCGGCCACGTAGGCATAGAACACCACCGGGATCGCCGCCAGCAGGGTGGCGATCTTCACCGCGTTGACCCGCAGCAGCAGCCGGGGAAAGCGCCGCAGCAGCCAGAAGCTGAGAAAATAGGTGACCAGGGCCACCATCCCCAGGTGCAGCCCGTTGATGACCAGCAGGTGGCTGGTGCCGGTGCGGGCGAAATTCTGGCGCATCGCCGGGGTGATCTCGCCCTGGTCCCCCAGGAGCATGGCCAGATAGATGGCCCGCTCGGCCGGGTCCAGCACTGTGAGCCGCTCCCGGATGCCCCCCCGGAGCCGCTCGGCCCAGGGATAGTCTTCCGGGGAGGGCAAAAAGATGAGGTGCTCCGGGTCCGCCAGCCGCACCTCCCGGAAGAGCCCGTCCGCCGCCAGGTAGCGGGGGCGGTTGAAGGTGCGGGGGTAGTGGAGCATATCGGGGCGACGCAGGCGCCCGCGGATCACCAGGCCGGTGCCCACCGGCGGGGGCTCCGGCACCGGGGCCAGGACCAGGAGGTTGCCGGACGCGGGCCGCCAGCCCCAGGGACTCCGCCAGGCGACGGCCTCCATGAAGAGCTGGACCCCACTATCCTTGTACTTTTTCTCCGCCTCTAACCTGCCAAACTTGACCCAATCGTCCTGGTCCTCTTCCTTTGGCTCTTCCCTGCCAAGCTGTTCCCGTTCCCCCGCCAGCTTGCCGGGGCGGTTGAGATGGCCGAAGATGGTCAGGTTTTGGTGCTGGGGCAGTTTGGCGAGGTGCCCGGGAGGAAAATCCGGCTGCCGGGCCTGTTGGTGGAAGGCCACCCCCAGGAGCGCGAAAAAGATCAGGGGCAGGAAACGGACCGGACGCCCCTGCCACCAGAGGAGGGCCAAAGCGGCCCAGAGGGCAAGCATCCCCGCCAGCAACCAGGCCTCCGGCAGGTGCAGGCCCCAGGCCGGGGCCGCTATCCCCGCCATCAGGGCCAGGGTCACCGGCACCAGGGGCCGGACCACCGGCCGGGCCCCCAGGCCGGGGCCAGTCAGGTGCGGCTCCCGGGGATCGGCGTCTAGCTTTTCCTGGCTCGCTGCCGGTGCGGAAAAAAGCATGCAGGACCATCCATGGTCAACGGCTGGTAAAAATTAACTTGCCAATATTACATCGCATAATCTTGTTTGACAAATAATCTTTATAAAGGCGTTAAATTAATTCTGAAAGATTATTAATAGCGCTAATTTCTTGTTCTCCAAAGCTCACGCAAAATTTTTCAAAGAGTCATGCATGGGTCTGTGGCCCATCCGTAAAGCCTGAAAAAATGGTATAGGCCGGTGGCACAGCCTTTCCAGACTGTGCAGGACTAACCTGCTCCTTTGCCACAGGCTGGAAAGCCTGTGCCACCGATGTAAAGAACCTATCAGGACCGGGCTTCCGAGGCTTTGGGGCGAAGCAACGGTGGCTCGCCCATCTCCGGGGGCCGACTGGGACAATGGTGTAAGAGGTCGGAAACGTTCTTGGATTCGACAATAAGGCTCAAGTCTGGAGGCGATACATCAAGTGCCGGGCCAGTTTGTTCTTGACAACATGGGTAAAATGTTCAATAAATTAAAGTTATGGGGAGAGTTTTACTTATCCTGGCCGTGTTTTTAACGCAGGTCGCCCTGGTGGGCCCGGCCTTGGCCGCCCCCAAGATATTGTCCCGGGACGGCAGCCTGGTCATCGACAACCCGGGCGCCAAGCCAGGCAAGAAACGGCTCGGAAGATACCCTCTACGAGCTCCTGGGACAGGAAGTGCAGGTCTATATTTTTAACAAGAAAACCCGGGGCTTGCCCCAGGTTTATGGACGCACCGTCCAGGCTCCCTTTAGAGGGACCGGGACCTTAAGTCTCAAAGACCCCCAGTTAGAGGCCTTGATCCGCAAGTATTCCCAAATCTACGGGGTTGACCCGGGCCTGGTGCGGGCCGTGATGCGCCACGAATCGGGCTTCAAGTCCACGGCCGTGTCTCCCAAGGGCGCCCAGGGGTTGATGCAGCTCATGCCGGGCACCGCCGCCCTCATGGGGGTGAAGGACCCCTTTGACCCGGAGCAGAACATCGCCGGGGGGGTGGGATATCTGCGGAGTTGCCTGGACCGGTTTCAGCACAATGTGCCCCTGGCCGTGGCGGCCTACAACGCCGGCCCGGAAAGCGTGGCCAGATGCGGCGACGATTCCGCCTTACCGGGAGACCCAGGCCTTTGTCAACAACGTCATGGGGGCCTATGCCGGGCCCAGCCAGATGAAACCCGGGCCCCGGGCGCCGCCAAGGGGACCGCCCCCCCCTTAGGAAAAGCCGCCAAATCGCGGCAAAAGAACGCCAAGCCGGAAGACCTGAAGGCGGAATCATCCCCTGAACCCCGCCACCGCCCCCGGCCCAAGATCATCGAGGTCAGGTCCCACAAGGCCATAGATGTCTCGCCCCAATAGGTCGGCCGGGCCCCCGGCCTGCCGCCTTTAGCCCCCCACCGGCCGCCTCGCGGCGCTGACCCCCTCCCCTGCCCTGCCTGGATCAAGGGCTAACCCGTCTCACCTTCTGCCTTTTTCTCCAACGCCTCCGGTCTCTCCGATGCCTCCGGTTTCTCCAGCCCCTCCGGCCACTCCTTGATGTGGAGGTCCCGCTGGGGGAAGGGGATTTCGATGCCGTGCTCGTTAAAGGCCTCAAAGATGGCGCTGTTCAGCTCATGGGTGGCGGGCATGCGGTCGCTGGGGGTTCTCACGAACACCCAGACTTTGAAGTCCAGGGAGCTGTCGCCGTAGGCCTCGAAATAGACCTGCGGCGGCGGCACTGCCACCACCCGGGGGTTGGCCTGGCAAACCTCGGTGAGCAGTTGCGTCACCTGGCGCACATCCGAACCGTAGGCGACCCCCACCTTCAGGCTGAGGCGGTTAATGCCCGCCCCATAGTGAGTCCAGTTGAGGACCTTGTTGGACACCAGTTCCGAGTTAGGGATAATCAGGACATACCGGTCGAAGGTCTCGAAGATGGTGCTCCGCACCCGGATCTCTTTCACGGTGCCCCACTGGCCGTCGATCACCAGCATGTCCCCCACCTTAATGGGTCTTTCGAACAGGAGGATGAGGCCGCTGATGAAGTTATTGACGATGTTCTGGAGGCCGAAGCCGATCCCCACTCCCAGGGCCCCGAACACTATGAGCCAGGTTGCCCAGCTGAAATCCGAGGATGTTCAGGGCGACCAGCCCGGCCAGGATCAGGATGACGTAATGCACGGTGGTGGAGATGGTGTACTGCACTCCGGTGTCCAGGGCGGTGCGGGGGAAGATGCGGATGAGCATCAGTCCACGCACCAGCCGGGACAGGACGAACCCCAGATAGATCGCCAGGATGGTGCCCCATGACGTTCAGGGTGGTCAGTCTCACCGGTCCCAGGGCGGGCCCCCAGGTCATCCACTGGAAGGCCCAGGCCACCTGGTGCGGCGTGATCCCCCAGGAGTTGAGGGACCACAGGACTATGGCCACCCCCAGGACGACGCCTAAAGCCCAACGGCTGAAGACATAGGTCCTTCGGATCAGCTCGGCCCGCTCCGGAAAGAACTGCGTGGCCCGGCCGCCTTCCGGATGCAGGAGGTGGCGGATGACGGTCTCCCCCAAAAGCCACAGGAACCACAGGATGACCGCGGCCATCATGGTCCAGGCGGACGCCTGGGCCAGGTACATGGACAGGTTCTGAAATCCCAACAGGTCGGCCAGGATGATGACTATCAGCAGGAACACCAGCAGGCCCCGCAAAAACAGGCCCACCACCGGCTGGTGCAGCCAGGTGGGGGCCGACAACTGCGGCAGGAGCCGGGTCAGGTAAGGGCGGCGCAGGAGCCAGTAGCCCCAGACCAGAATACCCATCAGAAAAAAGTGTTCCACGAACAATCGGCTGGATTCGGGAAAATTGAGCAGACCGGCACTCTTGAGACCCAGAATACCCAGGCCGAGGTAAACCAGGAAAAGTTTCAGGGAGCGGCGGTAAAACCTGGCGACGTCCCGCTCCAGGACCAGCACTCCCCCCGCCGTCTGGCCGGCAAAAAACCCTTGGACCCACTGGATAGACAGGCGCAGGGCCCAGAGCGCCACCAGCGCGGCAAGAATTAACTGGGCCGGAGTTGAGCCTATCAAGGCAAAGGTCCAAAAGAACAGGCCCAGCCATAAGATCAGGCCCAGCCCAAACAGATTGGCCGCCAGGGCCCGTCCCAGGACATACAACGGCAGCAGCTGGACATCGACGCCCCGCTCCCTCCAGGTCCGGAACCGCCGGGTCACCAGGGCATTGAACCGCCGGGTGCTCCACCCCAACAGCAGGATGAAGCCGAGCAGGCCGACGATGGGGGCCAGGTGCCCCCACAGAAAGGCGCTCAGGCGTCCTGATTCCACCAGGCCATTGAGCCAGTCCCAACCCCGCTGGGGAATAATCGCCAGGCTCTTCCAGGCCTGGGCCACCTGCTCCCGGAAAGGCACCGCGGCCGCCGGACGCTTCAGGAGCTGGCTCTTCCAGGCGGCCTCCAGTTGCTGCAACTGCGGCATCAAGCCGGCGAGCAACTCCTGCTCCTGCTCCAGCAGCCGGCGCTGTTGGGCCAATAGGTCCAGCACCTGGGTCTTCAGGCGGTCCCGGTCCCCCGCCAGGTTCAAATAGGTCAAAAAGGCTTGTTGCAGTTCCGGGGTCATGGCCTCAGGGTTTTTGGCCTGGATTATACTGAGCTGGACCCTCAGGGCATTTTGCGCTTCGACTTGTTGTTGCTGGCTCTTCTTGAGATCATCGATCTCCTGGTCCAGGTCCTTGAGTTTCCCCTTGAGCTCCTTTTCTCTGTCGCCATATGAGGCCAGGAGCTCCTCAACCTGGAGCATCGGCAGCTTTTCCAGGACCATGGTGGCTTTCACGGAGGCCACGGCCACCTGGAGGTTGTCCAGCTCTTTTTGGGTCTGGGCCAGGTCGGCCTCGGCGGCCGGGACCCGGGATTCCCACTTCTTGAGGCTCTCCTGTAACTGGGCAATACTTTGCTCAAATCCCCGGGGCAGGGTCTCGGGCGAAGCAATCCCTTTATCCGGTTTCTCCGGCGGCGCCGCCTGGGCCCGGACCGAGCCGGGAAAAGCCAAACATCCCGCCACGATCAACGCCACCATGAGCCGGTAAAGTGCATATTTCCGCGACATGGGCACTCCTGGAGTTTTTCCTCATCTTTTAAGTATATAAGTATATTAGGTAAAAGGTCGGATTGCAAACTGGCGGGCCCGCGGCGTAGCCCTCCGGGGGTCTCCGGGTCGGCATATTATGACGGCAAACTCGCCATTATGCAAGGCGGCGTCGCCTTAATCGGCTTCCCCCCGGCTTCGGCGCCGGTGATTTCCCCGGTTGACAGATTTTTTCCCCTGGCATACAGTAAACTTACCTCAGTTAGGCGAGGCTCCTGCATAAAAACAGGCCACTGCCCAGAAACGTCGAGAGACGCCAATGGGCCGAACAGGTACTGCCGGCTTAAGGTTTTACTTAATGTGGCTGAGTATGTCGACTCTACGTTATGCAGTGCCGAAGCTCCACGAGTGAGGAAGGTCGTTTGCCTGTGTCCTATCAGGGCCTTCCACCTGCGTGGCAAGGCCTTTTGTTGTTTCTGGCCCCTTTATCGCGGTAAGTTGAAGACGGACCGCCAGCCCGGCCCTGATTTTTTCCCTTCACTTAACCTGTCGCAGTGCTGAGAGCCAGTCCCATGAGCCAGCCGTCCCGCCAGTTTAGAATCGCCAAACCTCTCCGGCGTCCCATAACCTGGGGGGATGGGGTGGTCTTTGTCGGCCTGGCGCTATTCCTTTACCTGGGCATCCGCATCGGGCTGGGAGCCCCGGCGGTCGTCAAAGGTCCGGAAATTGAGCTGGCGCCCAGGGTCTTGCCCTATTATGTCGGCCTCTCCTTGGGACGCATGGTGGCAGCCTATATCCTTTCTCTCATCTTTTCCATGGGGTTCGGTTATCTGGCCGCACGGAACCGCACCGCCGAGAAGTTTCTGATCCCGCTCCTGGACGTCCTCCAAAGCGTGCCCATCCTGTCTTTCCTGCCGGTGGCCCTGCTCAGCCTGAGCGCGATCTTGCCTATCCCCTGGGCGGTGGAGTTGTCCTCCATTATCCTGATCTTTACCAGCCAGGCCTGGAATATCGGCTTCGCCTGGTATCAATCTCTGACGACGATTCCCCGCAACCTGGCGCAAGCCAGCACTATCTTCCGCTTTAACGGCTGGCTGCGCTTTAAGACCCTGGAACTGCCCTTTGCCGCCATCAGCCTGATCTGGAACAGCATGGCCAGTTGGGCCGGAGGCTGGTTTTTCTTGATGGCTGCAGAAATTTTCAGCGTCGGGCCACGGAATTTCCGGCTGCCCGGATTGGGCGCCTACCTCCAGGAAGCAGCCAACCGCGGCAGTTTCGAGGCCATTGCCTGGGGCCTGGGAGCCCTGATCCTCACCATCGTCACCCTGGACCAACTGGTGTGGCGGCCGCTCCTGGCCTGGTCCGAACGGTTTACCGTATCTATGGTTGAGGGCGCCACCCCGCCCACCTCCTGGTTTTACGATGCCTTGAGGAATTCCCGGCTCTTGCATTTCCTGAGAACTTCGGTGCTGGAGCCGCCGTTGCGAAGATTGGATGAATGGCTGTCCCTGTCATCCTCGGCCCCAGTGGCCATTGAGAGGCCGAAGCGCCAACGCCTCTGGATTTGGTATGCTTTATTGGCGGTTACTTTTCTGGGGGTAAGTTATGGCATCTTCCTGGCTGCCAAAATGCTCTGGACTCTCCCCCTGGAAAAATGGGGCGATATCGCCTTGGGCACGTTCATCACCCTGCTCCGGGTCATTGCGGCGTTAATTATTGCCTTGGGATGGACCATCCCGGTGGGCGTCGCCATCGGCAGCAACCCGCGCCTGTCTTCCTGGCTCCAACCGGTGGTCCAGATCGCGGCCTCGTTGCCTGCCACCGCGTTATTTCCGGTCCTGCTCCTCCTCGTCTTGGGAATGCCTGGCGGGCTGGATGTAGCAGCCATTTTACTCATGCTGCTGGGTACCCAATGGTATCTCCTGTTTAACATTATCGCCGGGGCCAGCGCCATCCCCCGGGAACTGCTCTATACTTCGGATCTGTTGCAATTAAGCCGCTGGGAGCGCTGGCGTTCCTTGATCCTGCCAGCCATTTTTCCTTATGCGATCACCGGGGCCATCGCGGCCGGCGGCGGGGCCTGGAATGCCAGCGTCGTGGCGGAATATACCCAATTCGGCGGCAAGACCTTCCACACCATCGGGGTCGGGGCCTTGATTGCCGAAGCCACCGGGGCCGGCGATTTCCCCTTGTTATTGGCCGCCACCCTCTCCCTGATCCTGACCGTGGTAGTCATTAACCGGCTCTTCTGGCAGAGGTTGTACCGCCTGGCCGAAGAACGCTATCGGATGGAGTGATCTATGGCTGACGAAAACGGCTCTCTCCTGGAACTGCGGCATATCAACCAGATTTACGGCGGCGGCGAAAAGATCTTTACCGCCATTCAGGATGTCAATCTGGCCCTGAATGACGGGGAGTTCGCCACCCTCATGGGCCCCACCGGCTGCGGCAAGAGCACCTTGCTGCGGATCATTACCGGACTGCAAGCCCCCACCGCCGGGGACGTGCTCTACCGGGGCAAGCCGCTGCACGGGGTGAATCCCCATGCCACCATCGTCTTCCAGACCTTTGCCCTGTTTCCCTGGCTGACGGTCCAGGAAAACGTCGAAGTGGCCCTCAAGGCCCGGGGCGTGCCCCCCAAACTGCGCACCACCCGGGCCCTGGATCTGCTGGACCGCGTAGGCCTGGACGGCTTCGAGAACGCCTACCCCCGGGAACTTTCCGGCGGCATGCTCCAGAAGGTGGGATTTGCCCGGGCCATGGCGGTGGAGCCGGAACTCCTGTGCCTGGACGAGCCCTTTTCGGCCCTGGACGTCCTCAGCGCCGAGTCCCTCCGGGGCGAACTGCTGGAACTGTGGACCGGCGGCGTCATCCCCACCCGGGCCATCCTCATGGCTACCCACAACATCGAAGAAGCCGTGTTCCTGGCGGACCGCATCCTGGTGATGGATAAAGACCCCGGCCGGCTGATCATGAATCTGCAAGGTGGACCTGCCCCATCCCCGGCAGCGCAAGGACCCCAAGTTCCTGAACCTGGTGGACCGGGTCTACATGGTCCTGGCCGGCCACACCCAGCCGGAGCACGTCGAGATGGGCACCGCCCCCGGCGAACCGGGACGCACCCGGGCCCTGCCTCACATCAACATCGACGATCTGACGGGGCTCATGGAACAACTGGACGGCATGCCGAACAACCGGGCGGACATCTACGCCCTGGCCCGGGAACTTCAGATCAACTCCGACGACCTCCTGCGCCTCATCGAGGCCGCGGAATTGCTGGGCCTCGCCAATATCGCCTACGGCGATATCACCCTGAATCCCCTGGGGGAGACCTTCGCCGAGGCCAGTATCCGAGCCCGCAAAGAGATTTTTGCCACCCGGATTCGCCGTCTGCCCCTGTTTAAATGGCTCCTGTCCATCCTCCGGGCCACCGATAAAAAACAGCTGGAGTGGGATGTGATTCAGAAGGCCCTGGAGCTGGAATTCCACACGGAGGAAGCGGAACGCCAGTTGGATACTGCCATCGACTGGGGCCGCTACGCCGAACTCCTGGCCTATGACGACAGCAGCCAGATCCTCTTCCTGGAACCGGGGGGCGTGGCGGGGTTTGGCCGGGAGCATCTCAACCCGCCCGGGCAGCCTTAAAGCCAGGGCGACTCCCAGGGCGTGCCCCCCTACGGCTTTCGAGCCACGATTGCCGCAGGGAACCGTACCCATCCCGGCCGGCTGACGCCGGGTCCTCACCCCGGATTTAATCTTTTGCGGGCCGGGACCGAAATACTGAGGGAGGCCCATGGCCATCAATCCAAAAAATTTTGGGAGGATAAGACTTATGACCAACGGCACTGCATCACCCCCGGCGATGGCGCCGCTTCCGGTATTGGGGGACCTGGTCCACAACTGGGGCTGGCTTCTGGCCCAGGGCCTCCTCCTGGTGGTCCTGGGGACTGTCGGGTTGGGCATGACCCTCTGGCTGACGCTGGCCTCCGTCTTTATTTTCGGGGTCTTCCTGGTCATCGGCGGCGGCGTCCAGATATTCCAAACCTTCAAATGCAAGGGCTGGGAGAGCATCCTCTGGCACGGGCTCATTGCCGTCCTCTACCTCCTGGCCGGCCTCAGCATCATGGCCGACCCCCTGGCGGCCTCCACCCTGATCACCCTGCTCCTGGCCGGGGCCCTGATCGGCATCGGGGTCGTGCGCCTGATCATGGCCTTCCAGCTCCGGGGCCTCAAAAACTGGGGCTGGCCCCTGGTCGGCGGCATCGCCGCCCTGGTTCTGGGGCTCATGATCCTGGCCCGCTGGCCGGTGTCGGGATTTTGGGTGATCGGCCTGTTTGTGGCCATCGAAATGATCTTTAGCGGCTGGTCCTCTATTTTCATCGCCCTGGCGGCGAGAGAGGTGGGCAGGAAAACCGCCCCCACCGCCTGATCGCCCCCCGGTGGGCCATGCCCCCGGAGACGCCTCAATAATCGTGGTCCTGGAAGCCGCCGGCGGGCTCAGAGATTCCGTTGGCTTATGACAGGTCTGACGCGAGCCTCCCCGTATAGCGGTTGCCAAAAGTTTTTTCCGATCCTTGAGATCCACAAATCCCCCCTAACCCCCCTTTAATAAAGGGGGGAACCATAAGGAATTGCTGATAAAGTCCCCCTTTGAAAAAGGGGGATTTAGGGGGATTTAAGAATTGCCAAGGAGAAAGAATTTATGGCAAACGCTATAGTTATCATGAAACTCAAGGTCTTGCGCCACATTGCCATGTCCGCCGGCAGCCAGAGCTTCAAGGGCGTTGGCCTCAAAGTGAGCGCCTCGTGGCTCGCCGACCTGTCGGAATTGGGCGCGCCGCGCCCCCTGCTGGCGCCGAGATCCACCCAATAAACTTAAATTCCTGAGATTCCAGGCACATTGCAATTGCACCCGGTGGTGACTATAATTTAGCCATATGGCTAAAGAAACCTGGATCGAGGTGCGCGTAATCGTGCCGGCCCGGATGCAGGAAGAGGCCTCCCTGTACCTCACCGATTTCAGCGGCCGGGGGGTGATCATCGAAGAAGAGAATGTCCCGGCCGGCGGTGTGGTCATCCGGTCTTATTTCCGGCCGGAGGAATATGGCGACTGGCAGCGGCAGGAGTTGCAGGACTATATCAAGCGCCTCAGCGGCTACGAGCTCTATCCCCTGGGCCTCGAGGTCCGCCAGGTGGCGGAGGAGGACTGGGCCGAGGCCTGGAAGGCCCATTTCAAGCCCCTGAAGGTGACGGACCGTCTGGTTATCCGGCCTCCCTGGGAGGAATACGCCGCCCAACCGGGGGAGACGGTGATCACCATTTACCCCGGGATGGCCTTCGGCACCGGCCGGCACGCCAGCACCCTGTTGTGCCTGAGGGCCCTGGAGGAGGTGTGGGAGGAGGACCGGCCCCGGGCCGGCAACCCCTGGCAGGTTTTGGACGTGGGCACCGGCACCGGCATCCTGGCCCTGAGCGCGGCCCGCTACGGCGCGGCAGTGCTGGCCATCGACCTGGACCCGGAGGCCGTGGCCGCGGCCCTGGAGAACGTGCGTCTGAATAACCTGGTTGACCGGGTGTTGGTGGAAGAAACGCCGCTGGCCTCGCTCCGGCAGCAGTTCGGCCTCATAATGGCCAACATCACCGCCCCGGACCTGCTCCAGTTGGCCGACGCCCTGACCGCCCGGCTTTTGAGTGACGGCGTCTTGATCATTTCCGGTTTCCTGGCCGAGGACGCCGTGCGGCTGGCGGAGCGCTACCAGGGGCTGGGCCTGCACCAAACCGGTTTTCTCACCCAGGAGGACTGGGGCGCCCTGATTTTCCGGCGGCCCTGATTGGATAGCTTAATAATGCAGGTCCGGCGGCAGCACCGCGCCGGCACTAATGATGAGGGGTAGGTCATGAAAGAATTTTTGCAAAAGGCGTGGCTGTTTGGCGCCGGGGTGTTCGATTTCACCAAGGATAAGGTGGAGGCCCTGGTCCAGGAAATGGTACGGCGGGGTGAAATTACCCAGCAGGAAAGCTCTGAAGCCGTAAAGACAGATGTTGGCCAAGGCCCAGGAGGCCCAGCAGGCCATGGTGGCCAAAGTCAAGGAACTCACCAAAAGCGCCGTCGACGAAATCAAGGTGGCCAAGGCCGCGGATCTGGAGGCCCTTGAGGCCCGGGTGGCCGCCCTGGAAGAGGCGTTGAAGGAGCGTTAGGGGTGGGTAATGTGCCAGGCGTAGGGGCGGGTTCTCAAACCCGCCCCTACATCATCTCATGGCTGCTGATCATGCGCCGATTTTACGCCCATCCCCGCCAATTTAACCAGGACCTGGTGACCCTGGACCCGGAGGAGACCCTGCACCTGGCCCGGGTCCTGCGCCTGGGGGTAGGGGCGCAGGTCGAGGTCTGCGACGGCGAGGGGGGAAATTTTACCGCGCAAGTCGCCACCCTGGAACCCCGGGGGGCCACGCTCCGCATCCTGGGCAAGCTGGACGCCTGGGGAGAGTCGCCTCTGCCCGTGGTCCTGGGGATCGGCCTGGCCAAAGGGGAGGCGATGGACGAGGCCGTGCGCCAGGCCACCGAGATGGGGGTGACCCGGATTTTCTCCTTCACTTCGGAGCGCTCCGAACGGCTGAGCCCGGAACGGCTGGAGCGGCGCCGGGGGCGGTGGCTGCGCCTGGCCCGGGAAAGCATCAAGTCCTGCCAGCGGTCCAGGCTGCCTGACATCCAGCCGCACCGGGATTTTGCCGCCGCGCTGGAAGGCCCGGAGGCAGTGAAGCTCATCTTTTGGGAAGAGGAGCGGGGCGGGGGCCTGAAGTCTTTTCTTGACCTCCCCCGGCCCCAGGACGTCAGGGTCCTCATCGGGCCGGAAGGCGGGTTTTCTGCCGGCGAGGCGGCTCAGGCCCGGGAGGCCGGCTTCCACGTGGCCAGCCTGGGACCCCGCCGCCTTAAGGTGGCCACCGCGGCGCTGGCGGCCATCACCCTGATCCAGTACGCCTGGGGGGACCTGGCCTGATGGCCGCCGACCTGCCTTACCGGGATCTCAATTCCTCCCTGAAAGGACAGTTCGGCCAGCGGGTCCAGAAAATCACTCTGGATGCCGGGTTGACCTGCCCCAACCGGGACGGCCGGGTGTCCACCGGCGGGTGCCTCTACTGCAATGCCCGGGGCTCCGGTACCGGCGCCTGGGGTCGGGGCCAGAGCATCCCGGCGCAATTGGAAGCGGGGATGGCCCGCCTGGCCCGGCGCTACGGGGCGGCCCGGTTTATCGCCTATTTCCAGAGCTTTTCCAATACCTATGCGCCCGTGGCGCAGCTCCGGGAGATCTACGAGGCGGCCCTGGCGCCTCCCGAGGTGGTGGGCCTCGCCATCGGCACTCGCCCGGACTGCCTGGGAGATGACGTCCTGGACCTCCTGGCCGGCTATGCCCGGGACCGGCTGATCTGGCTGGAGCTGGGGTTGCAGTCCGCCCATGACGCCACGCTGGCCCGCCTCAACCGGGGCCACGACGCGGCCTGCTTCTTTGATGCCGCAACCCGGGCCGCGGCCCGGGGACTTGCGGTGGTGGCCCACGTGATTCTGGGGCTGCCGGGAGAGGGCCCCCGGGAAACGGCGGCTACCGCTGAGTTTCTGGCCCGGCTGCCGGTGCACGGCGTCAAAATTCACTTGCTTTATGTCATCAAGGATTCCGGACTGGCCCGGCTCCACGAGCAGGGGGAGTACGCCTGCCTCAGCGAAGACCAGTACGTCAACGGCGTGGTGGACTTCATCGAACGGCTCCCGCCCCACCTGGTGATCCACCGCTGTGACCAGCGACCCCCATGCCGAAGAACTGGTGGCCCCGGCCTGGTGCTCTGGATAAGTCCCGGGTTTTGCAGCGTATCCGGGAGGAATTTGCCCGCCGGGGCACCCGCCAGGGGAGTCATCTGGCCGGTAAGGCTTTTCTGTTACCTCATTTCGAGCCGCAGGAAGGCGTGAGATTATGAAATCTGAGGCGGCGAATCCGGATCCGGTTACCGCCGGCGTTCAGGAAGTTAAAGAGGACTTAACTGCCGGGATCGCCGAATACTTGGGGGTGGGTCCCTCCATGGCCAACCGGAGGGAGTACCTTATCTTCCTCGCCGCTTCCGTCCTGGTTTGCTCTGGGAATTCTCTTCCTGTTGGGGTACATTTATCTGTGGCCGCTGTTGAAACCTTACTATGCGATCATTTCTGATAAGGAAAAAATCAGCGGCCTGTTTCGGGCTGCAGGCGATTGGGCGCCTATCGTCTACATCCTGCTGGAGGCGGCCCAGGTGCTCACCATGTTCTGGCCGGTGCCGCTGGAACTCGCCGGGGGCTTTCTGTTCGGACTGCCTTGGGGATTGGTTTATTCCATGATCGGACTCACCACGGGAGCGGTGTTGGCCTTTCTTTTGGGACGCTGGCTGGAAAGGACTTACCTCAGCCGCATTATCGATCCCGGGAAGTTACAGGAGTTTCCGTAAGCTTATGCAGCGGGAAGGGGCGGTGGCGGCTTTTATCATTTTTTTGGTGCCCGGGGTTCCCAAGGATTTTGTCAGCTATGTCCTGGGCTTTACGACGTTGTCGTTGAAATTTTTTGTCGTGGCGGTGGCGATCTTCCGGTTGCCCAGCACTTTTCTCCTCACCCTGCAGGGGGCCGAAGCCGCCAAAGGCCATTATTGGCTGTCCGTGGGACTGATAGGCGGCAATTATGTATTGGCCGTTCTGATCTACCGATATCGCGAGTATTTGTACCAGTGGATCAAAGCCTGGGATCTGGAGGAATTATAACACGATGTTCTTCCATCGGGTTGTGATATGCTAAAACCTGCTGGCTCTCTGGGACCAGCCTTTTTGACGCCGGATAAACACCCGAAGAGAATCTCGTTTGTCTTCCGATACCGGAGGGCGCGGCGTTGATGGTGAACAAGGAGTGCGTGGCTAAGTGACTGAAGAGGGGACCGGAATCTTCTCGCCGAGAGAACCGACCTTGGCTCTGGGGACTGCTGGTTCTGGCCCTTCTCGCCCTGGGGTTGTTGTTCTGGGGCTTTCACTACCGCAGCTTCCTGTGGGGCCAGGTGTGCTATATAACGGGCCTCTGCGCCGATAAACATTGGATCAAGTCCGTCCTCAAGGCCGCGGGGCCCCTGGCGCCCCTGGTGTTCATCCTGATCCAGGCCCTCCAGGTGGTCTTCGCCCCCATCCCCGGGGAGGCCACCGGCTTCATCGGCGGCTACCTGTTCGGGGTGCCCCTGGGTCTGTTGTATTCCACCCTCGGCCTGACCCTGGGCTCGGTGGGCGCTTTTTTTATCGCCCGCTGGCTGGAAGAGCACTACGTCAAGCGGTGGATTCCGGCGGAAATCCTCCAAAAGTTCGACTTCCTGATGGAACGCCAGGGGGCCCTGGTGGCCGTTCATCCTCTTTCTCCTGCCCGGCTTTCCCAAAGACTATCTCTGCTTCGTCCTGGGCCTGAGCCGCATGCCCTTCAAATTATTTCTGCTGATCTGTACGGTCGGGCGAATTCCCGGCACCCTGCTGTTGACCCTCCAGGGGGCCAAGGTTTACAAGGGCGACTATTACAGCACCCTGGTCATCCTGGGACTGTGCCTGGTGTTCGTCCTGGTCCTGGGGTATTACCGGGAGCCGGTGTACCGCTGGATCAGGCGCTTTGACCACACGGAAGAGAAGGCGCCGGAAGCGGAATGAATCAATCCACCATAAGTTAATGCTGTTAAGGAGAAAGGGTTGACCGACGCGCCCCACTTGTCAGCCGGGCCGGCGAGGGCGGCGGCCTGACCTGGCGATTAAAACTCGGCAGGGGAGCACAAATCTCGAAGTTCAAAATTAAGGGAGAGCACCATGGCTTTAGACCCTAAAGGCGGTTTCGATCAAATCATGTCCATGACCCGGGGCTTTCAGGTCTCCAAGATGCTCATGGTGGCCGTGGACCTGGGCCTGTTCGATTTTCTGGTTGAACCGAAGAGCGCGGTGGAGACCGCAGTCTGGCTCAAGGCGAACCCCCGGGCCACCGGCATCTTTCTGAATGGCCTGGCGGCGTTGGGACTCGTGGACAAGGGCGCGGATTATTTCAAGAACAGCGAGTTGGCCTCCCGCTACCTGGTGCGGGGCTCGGAAAACTACCGGGGGGCCATCGTCAAGCACATAGAGCACACCTGGGAACGGGGCTGGGAAGACCTGAAGGGGACGGTCCTGGCGGGCCACCCCCCGGCGGCGGAAACCGAGAAGTGGGTGGATGGCCGGCCCGAACGGGACGAAGAAGAGGTCCGGGCCTTTATCTGGGGCATGCACGCCATCGCCCGGGACCTGGCCCCCATGGTGGCGGCCAAGCTGGACCTGAAGGCCGTGCGCCATCTCCTGGACCTGGGGGGCGGCCCGGCCACCTATGCCATCACCTTTGCCCAGGCCAACCCGGAGCTTAAAGCCACGGTCTTCGACCTGCCCATGCCCATTGAAATCGCCCGGGAAAATATTGCCAAAAACGGCCTGACCGACCGGGTGGACACCCTGGCGGGGAACTTCCTTAACGATGACATCGGCACGGGTTACGATTTCATCTGGATCTCCCAGATCCTCCACAGCCACGACGAGGCGCAGTGTAAGCTGATCATCGCCAAGGCGGTGGCGGCCCTCACCCCCGGCGGCACCCTGGCCATCCAGGACTTCTACCTCAACGCCGACGGCGCCAGCCCCACGGGTGCGGCCATGTTCGGGGTCCACATGCTGGCGGTCACCCCCCGGGGCCGGGCCTACACCCATGGGGAAGTGGCGGAGTGGATGCAGGCGGCGGGCCTGGCGGCCCCGGAGTTCATTCAATCCGGAATGGATGCGAGCATGTTGGTGGCCAGGAAGAAGTAGGGGTTAACGGCGGGGGAAAAGGCGAAAAGGGGGTTGGCCCCTGTCGCCTTTTTTCTTTATTTCACAGCTCTGATTCGTACCAATCAGGAGTAAATAAACAATTTTTGTGGGGTGGCCTTTGTGCTACCCCGCGGCGCAGACGCGGGTGCGCCCCTGCGTTTCACTCATCTATTTTTGAACGGAACTCGAGACCTTTGCTCAAGGCTTCTAACCTGTCACTCTGAGGGGACGGAGCGACCGAAGAATCTTACAACTACGGGAAATACAAGATCCTTTGCCCCGCTCAGGATGACAAAACAGTAACGTAGGCGGGCATTGCCCGCCATGGGAGCGCTCCCACAAGACCAAGCGAGACGCCCAAGCTGCCGGTCCAGAAATTCATCTGGCTTAGATAGACAGGTATTCGCCTCTTTGCCTTCTACCCCTTTGCCCCCAAGAGGTCTTCCAACGCCGCGTCAATAGCGGGAAAATTGAATTTAAAGCCCGCGTCCAGCAAGCGCTTGGGCACAACCCTCTGACCCGTGAGCAGGGTGTCGGCAAATTCTCCCAACACCAGGCGCAGCATGAATTCCGGGGCCGGCATGAAGCTGGGGCGGTGCAGGGCCCGGCCCAGGGCCGTGGCCAGTTCCCGGTTGCGCACCGGGTAGGGGGCGGTGAAGTTCACCGGGCCGGAAATGTGCGGATTCTCCTGGATGAACCGGAAGGCCCGGGCGTGGTCGGCCTGGTGGATCCAGGAGAACCACTGGTCCCCGGAGCCGATGGGCCCCCCTAAAAACTTCTTGAACATGGGCACCATCTGACTCAGGGCCCCGCCGTCCCGGCCCAGGACGATGCCGAAGCGGGTGACCACCACCCGGACTCCCAGGTCCTGGGCCTGCAGGGCTTCGGATTCCCATAAGCGGGACAATTCCCCCAGGAAGCCGTCGTCCGCCGGGGAGTCTTCGGTGAGTTCCTCATCGCCCCGGGGCCCGTAGTAGCCCACCGCCGAGGTGCTGCAGAAGAGCTGCCGCCCGTCCCCCCGGGCCAGGGCGGCCACCAGGTTGCGGGTGGTGCGCACCCGGCTCTCAAAGATTTCCTTCTTGTGGGCTTCGCTCCAGCGGGCGAAAATGGAGGCCCCGGCCAGATTGATGATCCAGTCATGTTCCGGCACCGCTTCCATCCAGGGCCCTGCCTGGGTGGGGTTGCCCGTGAGAAAGCTGATGCCGGCCTCGTTAGGGGCAGCGGGTTGGGGCCTGCGGCTGAGGATGGTGATGGTGTGACCCGCCTGGGCCAATTCCCGGGACAGATACGTGCCCACGAAACCCGTACCGCCGGTCATAAAGACTTTCACAATAACTGCCCTCGCTTTCTGGGGGGCCAGGGCTCAGGGTTCGGTCCGTTAAACCCGGCATTTGTCCCTGCTCCCACGATTGGCGCCGGCGTCCGGTGAGGCATGCCGCCGCTAATTTTTAAAATTAAGCATTAAGAACGGATATGGCAAGGATGTGGGGGCCGGGCCGGTCATAAGGGGAAGCGAACGCGTCCCGGTCGGTGGGGCGGCCGTCCCTGGCCAGCAGCGCTGCCGGGCCTGGAGGCCCGCCCCATCGGGATATTTTTCCACCAGGGAAAGATCCATCGATTTTACCGAAGTGCGGGACCGGCGATCAGCCTGCCCCGCTAAGTTCTTAAAAGTTCCAGAATCCGGGCCGGGAGCATCTCCCGGTTGCCGGGGGTCACCGTTATCAGGGTTTTCCCGGGCTTGGCCTTCAGGGCCGCGATGTAGCCGCCGCCTTGCGCCGCCACGGTGATCAAAAGCGGCGCCGGCGCCACCCAGAGGTTTTCCATGGCTGCCACGAACCGGGCCGAAAGACACTCCATCTTCCCCACTTCGTCCACCACGATGAGGTCCACCCCCGGGATCATCTCCAGGGCCGGCAGGGCTACCCGGTGGAAATTCTCCAGGCTGACCCCGTACTTTCCCACCCGGATACGGGCCGGGAAAGTCCACATGGCTGAGAAGCGCCGCGTCCCCCGCCAGGGTGACGATCTCAAACCCCAGGCGGATGCCTTGCTTCCGTACCTCCCGGGTGTAAAACCCGGCGGCCCGGCCCGGCCAACGGGCCGCCACCTTCTGGACCACCGTGGTCTTGCCGCACTGGGGCGGCCCGGTGAGGAGGATGCGAATCATTATTTTGGCTATCAGGCCTTAGTCAGTGGCCGGGTGCGGTCTTTTGTTCCGATGCGCAATGAATTTGCAACAATCACCAGCGCCCTATTTGAGGCCAGGGAACGCCATCCCCCAAGGTATTAAAAGGAATTGACCTAGCCAATCCCATACTGGGCGGCCAGCCTTGGGCAAAGGCTAGCGGAGGGGTGGTACTACAAAAAGCCCTTACCCCCTCCCCACCGTCTCTTCCCGCACCAACTCCCTCCCTCGATCTTGCGGATCACCGGCAGGACCCAGGGGAGCAGGGCGAAGGCGGGCCAGGCCGCCAGAAAGGCCAGGAAGAAGAAGGTGGCGTAGCCGAAATAGGCCGCGGCCCAACCCCCAGGTAGCCGCAGAGGCGGGCGCTGAGGCCGAAGAGCATGGACAGGAAGGCGTAGTGGGAGGCGCTGAAGCGTTTGTCGCACAGGCACATGAGGAAGGCCATGAAAGCCGCCGAGCCCATCTGGCCGGCCAGGTTTTCGATCAGGGTGGCCAGGTAAATCGTGTAATGCCAGCTGCCCGGCAGCGCCGCAGCCCAGTACCCCAGGATGGAGCAGGCCTGGAGGATGCCCAGGAGCCACAGGGCCCGGCTGATGCCCCAGCGGGCGGTGATGACGCCCCCCAGAAACCCGCCGGCGATGGCCGGAATTTTCCCCACGGTGATGGAGGCCACCCCGAACTGGGTGCCGGTAAAAGCCCATGTCCCGCCAAAAGGGGCTCACCATGGCCCCCATAAAGGCGTCCCCGGCCTTGTAGGCCAGGATGAAGACGATGATGGCCCCCATGTGGGGATGGCGCATCAGGACGTGCAGCGACTCTTTGATCTGGCCGAGGCCCTGGCCGGTTTGTGCCCGGGCCACTTCGGGCCGGGCCTGGTGAAAGGGGCCGAAGACGACAACGGTGAGGGCCAGGGCGGCCATGATGACCGCCACCCCCACGAAGGTGGGACTCCAGCCCACCAGGTCGCTGGCAATCAGCACCCCGCCGCCGGCGGCGATGAGGCCCACCCGGTAGGCGCCGATGCGGATGCCGTTGGCCATGCCCAGTTCATCGGTCTCCAGGAGATCGATGGTGTAGGCGTCCACCGCCAGGTCCTGGGTGGCCGAGGCCAGGCACAGGACCCCCACCAGGACCCAAAAGGCCAGGGTGACCGGGGCGTTGGCCACGTAGGCCAGACCCAGCATGCTGAGGATGACCAGGACCTGGGCCGGCACCAGCCAGGCGGCCCGGCTGCCGAAGCGGTCCGCCAGGGGACTCCACAGGACCTTGAGGCTCCAGGCCAGGCCCAGGAGGCTCAAAATGCCGATCTGCTCCAGAGGCACCCCCCGGCTGCGGAGGTAGTAGGACAGGGTGGTATAGACGAACCCGAAGGGCACCCCCTCGGCAAAGTAGAGGACGCCCACCACCAGAAATTTCAGGTTTCGGGACAGGTTGGCCGGGGGCTGGGCGGGCATGGACACGTTCTAACATAAGGGGAAAAAGGCGAAAAGGGGAAAGGCGAAAAGGGCAGGAAAAAGATTATAAATTCACGCATCCTTGACCCGTCGCTGGGGTAGGCTGGATCTGGCGTCGGAGCTATGGAATATGCATCTGGCTGTTTAACCCCATGTGAAAAGAAGAGCGGAAAAGGCCGGAAAGGGTCAAAAAGGCGAAATAATCCAGCCGCAGGGATCAATACCCGAGGAACGGTTTCCTGCCTATCCAGAGCTATAAGGCAGATTGGCGGTTTGCCCGGCCGTTCTTCTCCTTTTCCCTTTTCCCCCAGAGTTTTTACTTCTCTTCGAGACTCTGGGCGATGGTTTCCGCCACCTGAAGCAGGGCCGGCACCGCCTCGTACGGCGGCCGCCCCTTCAGGTCGGCTTCAATGATCTTATCATCGAAGGGGATGAACCCCAGGATGTCAAAATCCGGCAAATTCTTTCTGAGGAACTCCTCGTCCGAGGCGCTGCGAATCTTGCTGCCCACGATGGCGACCTTCTTGAGGCCCAGGTCGCCGGCCAGATCTTTGACGTGCATGGCGGTTTCGATGCTGCGGCGCCCCGGCTCCACCACGATGATCAGGCGGTCCACCCCCTGGGCCGTAGCCCGTCCCAGGTGTTCGATGCCCGCCTCCATGTCCATGACCACCACCTCATCCCGGAGCAGCACCATGTGGGTTACCAGGGTGCGCAGCAGCACGCTCTCGGGGCAGACGCAGCCGCTGCCGCCCTTCTTGACCCCACCCATGATGATCAGCTTGATGCCGTCGATCTGCCGGGCATATTTCTCGGGGATGTCGTCCACCTTGGGGTTAAACTTGAAAAAGCCCCCCATGGACCCGGGCGTGGAATCGGTGCGCTCGGCGATCATCTCCTTCATCTGGCTCAAGGGGACGAGGTTCTCCGGGTCGGGGACCCCCAGGGCCAGGGCCAGGTTGGCGTCGGGGTCGGCGTCCACCGCCAGCACCTTCTTGCCATGGCTGGCGTAATAATTGATTAAAAGGGCCGCCAGGGTGGTTTTCCCCACCCCGCCTTTGCCGCTGATGGCGATTTTCATAAGTTACTCCTCAAGTCGGCGAAAATTACTTAGGTTATATAGAAAGGATATGTCCTTCCGGCGATAATGCAATGGGTGTCTGCTGCCGTTTTTTCGCCTTATTGCCTCTGCCCGCCGCCCTGGTCACGATATAGCAGCCTCTGGTGGCAACGGTACGCTCCCTGTGCTATGGTTTGATAGAAGAAGTGTAGGGCAGGCGCCCTCGCCTGCCCGCGGACCGCCGAGGGCGGCTGTCCCACAGTTTCAGGCTCCAGGCTGTCAGGGTCGTGGACCGTAAGCTTGAGTTGCAGCGGCAGACCGAAAAGTACCGCTCTCTCAGTTCAATTTTTTTTTGCAGGAGAACGCCCATGCAGGTGAAAATCGAACCGTTAGCTCCGGAGTTAGAAGCCGGCATCCGGCAAAAACTGGCGGCCAACCCCTTTATCAAGTTTGTGGGCATTAAGGTCCCGCAGTTAGGCCAAGGGCTACGCCCGCTTCCTGCTGCCCTTCAAGCCCGATCTGGCCAACTCCATCGGTCTCCTGCAGGGGGGCGTCATCGCCGCCCTGGCGGATGAGGCCGTGGCTTACGCCCTCTACAGCCTGGTGCCGGAGGGCGAGACCTTCAACACGGTGGAGATGAAGATCAACTTCCTGGGAGCGGTGAAAGAGGGCGAAGTGACCGCCGAGGCCCACATTGCCAAACGGGGCCGCACCATCTCCCTCGGCGAATTCGAGGTGCGCCAGGCCGACCGGCTGGTGGCCAAGGGGCTGTGTACCTATATCCACCTGGCCGGGAAAAAGTAAGCCCGTAATTCCTCCCCTGACGCCGGGGCCACCGGAGAGATCTTGGGCGGCGCAAGATAGCCCTGCCATATTTTGTCGGCATAATCCTGGGGACAGTGACGCTACTGCTTGTGCCCCACCGGCATCACCAGGAACGGGATGTTAGCCGGGGGAAGTTTCAAGGCCTGGCTCAGGGCCTTATCGTTCATCCCTCCGGCGATCCCGGCCCCCAATCCCAGGGACTCGACCTGGAGAAAAATGTTTTCGGCGATCAAACCCGCCTCTATGTGGGTGAACAACAGCGCCTTCTCCCCATTCTTGACTTCGGAACGTTTATAGTCGCCGGAGATTACCAGGATCACGGGGGCTTCAGTCATCCAGGCCTGGGAATTGCAAGCCTTGGCCACCGCGGCGCGGAAATCCCCCTTGGCCACCGGTTCCAGGGCCTGGTCCGCCACATTATAGTGGTATAACCCGGGGGCCAGTCCGGCCACGCCCCGCTCCCCCGCCACCAGGTAGATATCCATGGGGTAGGTGGCCTTACCGGAGGGCGCGGTCCTCTTGCCCTGGGGATTAGTGACGCCGTCCCCGGCCCACAACAGTTGGGAGATTTGCGCCAGTTCCAGGGACCGGTTGGCGAATTTGCGGATGGAGCGCCGGTTATGCAACGCCTCCTCCACACTCACGGTGCCCTTGGTGACCGGGGCCGGCAATTTGATGGCCTCGGCCCCGAACCCGGTAGTCAGATTCACCAGGGTTAACCCCAGGGCCATGACCAGACTCAATATGATTTTCATTATTTTCATCAGCCTGAACCTCTTCCTGATCAGATAGGGTGATTGCATCGAGACACCCGGGTGGTCCGCCGCCTGGCGTGGTTTCACGCCATCGCCGCCGGGTTCAACCTGACCCCGGTTGAGCCTTCAAGTGTATTCCATTCCTAAGGAAGATAGTGCCGGTGATGACCGGATGCCAGTCCTTCAACCAAAAAACTGGCTGCCCCGGGAGAGCGCCGGGGGCCCGGCCACAAAAAAAGAACCGGCCGAGTGGGGGAGACCCGGCCAGTCGTGAAAGGAGAAAATGGTATATGAACTTTGATTAAGGGGGGGAAGTGGGTTTCCTTAATGGTTCATATCTTGTTATATATTCATGCAGCAACCGTGCCAAAACCGATGATGCCAATTTTATATTGAATTTACAGGCTATTACGTTTCCGGCGCGGCGAAGCCGGTTCAATTATTTGTACCACCTGAAGGCCATCCAGAAGCAATGTGGTAGATAACCAGTTGAATTAATTTATCTATTGAACAATATAGCTTTTCGCCGCCTCGTACAAGAAGTCGCGGGTCCTCCGGGAAACAGCCGCACCCACCTCTCTGCCGCCTTTCTCCCCCTAAGGTTTGTACCCCACCGCCGGCCGGCTGCGACCGCGTCATCCCCAGCACCACCAGACTCCACCAGATATGCAGCGCTACAGCTCTAGCGGCGCCGCAACTTGCCCCAACGGGTCCCATATACCTAGTTGCTGTCATAGAAGTAAGAGAATCTGTCATTCTGAACGGAGCACAGCGGAGTGAAGAATCTCGTTGTTGAGATTCTTCGCTACGCTCAGAATGACAATGTTACTTGTTTGATCGCAACCTGGTATTAGCTCCCCGGGTATCGGGCCGGTGGCGCTGGTCCCCCTACAAATCGCCCCGGGCCAGGCTGAGCACCGAGGCCACCAACCGGGCCATGGCGGCCTTGGTGAGGTGGATGACCAGGTCGGTTTCCCGGCAGGGGACCCGCCGGGCCTTGAAGAGCCCGGTCACCGCAATTTCCACGGCCTCCCCGCGCTCTTTTGACCACCAGGCGCGGTTCTTCGGCAAAGACGAACAGGTTCTGCCCCGGCAGGTGACAGGCCGCCAGGACGGCCACCTCCAGCAGTTCCGGGCCCGGGGGCGGGGACTGCGGGAGTTCCTGCTGGGCGGCGAACTCTTCCAGGCTGCGGATGAGTTCCTCCCGGCGGGACAAGGGAATTTCCAGGATGATGCCGGTTTCCGACTCGGCCGGCGGGGACTTCCGTGACCGTAAGGTCGTCCACCCGGAGGATAAAGGTCCCCCCGTGTTCGTCCCAGACCATGGAGCCCGGGGTGTGGCGGTCCAGCCGGATTCCAGGGTCCGCCACCACAACCTGGGCCCGGGAGCACGGTATCAGCATAGCAGGCCTCCCTTGACGCGGGCTAACCGCCGGTCAGCCCCGGCCCGAGCCCGGGCCGTACCGGGTTATACCTTGCGGGCAGGCCTTCTCCTGAGACGATTTTACCGCCATTGCCGCGATTATCCAGCACTATTTTACCGGGCGGCAAACCCTCGGGGCCAGCCCGCCCGGAGGGAAAATCGCGCCTTTATGCAAAGAATTCCTGGGATGTGGCCCGGTTCGGCCTTGACCCTTATCTTGAGAAAACTTACTATTTATAATTAAGAGATAAATTTTGTCGAAATCACCTAGAATGGGAGAAGGACATGGCATATTCCCCAATAGTACTGGATCACTTTAAGAATCCCCGCAATGTAGGAGAAATCATCAGCGCCGATGGGGTGGGCGAAGTCGGCAACCCCGTGTGCGGGGACATGATGAATGTGTATATCAAAGTCGAAAATGACCGGCTGGTGGACGTCAAGTTCAAGACCTTCGGCTGCGGGGCCGCCATCGCGGTTTCCAGCATGATCACCGAAATGGCCCGGGGCAAAACCCTCGACTGAGGCCATGAAGATCACCAACGCCGATGTGGCCGAGGCCCTGGGCGGCCTGCCGCCCAACAAGCTCCACTGCTCCAACCTGGGAGCCGACGCCCTGCACTCCGCCATCAAGAACTACCTGGACCGCAAGGCCGGGAAGGTGCCCGACACCGAACTGGACAAGGAACCTCACCACAAGCAGGAAGGCGAAGGCTGCTACTGCCCCTACTGCCAGAAACAGGTGGAGGAAGAGTCGCCCCTGTGTATCTTCTGCGGCAAGGATATCCCCCATGACCACGACCACTGATGACCCCGGCCCGGGAGATAAGGACGCTGACATGGGTGTAATCTATCTGGACCATCTGGCCGCCACGCCTCTCCACCCCCGGGTGAAGGAGGCGATGATCAATTACATCAATACCGTTTTCGGCAACCCCTCCAGCGACAACCAGGTGGGGCATGCCGGCCGCTGAGGCCCTGGAGCAGGCCCGGGGCCAGGTGGCCGCCCTGATCAACGCCGAACCCAAAGAGGTGGTGTTCAACTCCGGCGGCACCGAGTCGGTCAATCACGCCATCAAAGGGGTCGCCATCGGGCTCCGGGAGAAGGGCCGCCACATCATCACCTCCAACATCGAGCACAAGTCGGTCCTGAATTCTCTCCGGACCCTCCGCCTCCTGGACTACCGCGTCACCTCTCTGGACGTGGATAAGTACGGCCTCGTGGACCCGGCGGAGGTGGAGAAGGCCATCACTCCCGAGACCATTCTCATCAGCATCATGCTGGCCAACAACGAGATCGGCACCATCGAGCCCATCGCCGACATCGCCAAAATCGCCAAGAAGCACAAGGTGATGATGCACACCGACGCGGTGGCCGCCACCGGCATCATCCCCGTGGACGTGCAGGAGCTGGGGGTGAATCTCCTGAGCCTGGCGGCCAACCAGTTTTACGGCCCCCCCGGGGTCGGCGCCCTCTACATCCGCAAGGGCACGCCCATCTGGCCCCTCATCGACGGCGGCCTCCAGGAGAACAAGCGCCGGGCCGGCACCGAAAACCTCATCGGCATCGTGGGCATGGGCGCGGCCGCGGAGGTGGCCAGGCATCGAGATGCCCGAACGCCTGCCCCGGATTCAGGGTCTTAAAAACCGCCTGGCCAAGGCCCTGACCGAGCGCATCCCCGAGATCAAGATCAACGGCCACCCCAACCAGTGCCTGCCGCATCTCTTCTCGGTGTCGGTGGAATACATCGAAGGCGAGAGCCTGGTGATGATGCTGGACGAGGAAGGCATCATCGTGGCCACCCGGTCCGCCTGCGCCTCCGGGTCGCTCCGGGCTTCCCACGTCCTCATCGGCACCGGCCTGGGCCACGCCCTGGCCCAGGGCACCCTGGTCTTCACCCTGGGCATGGACAACACCGAGGCGGACATCGACAAGGTGATCGAGGTGATGCCGGCCATCGTCCAGACCCTGCGGGAGATGTCGCCCCTTTACAAGAAAGAGCACACCGGCTGAGGCTTATCTCTCAGTCGCAGATCGGTTAAGACTGAAGCAGGGGCGGGTTTTAAACCCGCCCCTGCTATTTTTATCCCGAATGACCAAAAGTTGAGCTGACTATCATCAAACCGGGAACAGATTAAACCTGACACCCGGGCCTAAAACTTTACCTGTTGCCCGGGTCTCATACCAAGTTGCTGTCATAGAAGTAAGATAGATCTGTCATTCTGAACGGAGCACAGCGGAGTGAAGAATCTCGTTGTTGAGATTCTTCGCTACACTCAGAATGACAATGTTACTTGTTTGATCGCAACCTGGCATCAGACACAGCTATGATATCCATATCAATTCATTTTAATAGATTTTATAAGGGTGGATAGATAGCAGATAGTAAAACTCTTGCCTGATCGAATACTACGCCGTATTTACTCTGCGTAATGATGCGTCAGCAACGATAGAAGGTCGATAGCCAGGATATGCAGGTTCTCAGACTGAGCCATTCACACCGGTAATTATCGACACTCCCCCAGGTCAACCGTAACCTCACAAAGTTCCGTCTCCCAAAATTATTGGTTCTAATCGCTTCGAAATACCCGGTAATTATGGCGCTAAAGATGGGTTCAACTATAATCAACCATGCCTGGTTTTCAGGAGTTGTAATATCAAGGAAAATTTTTTGAGGGAATGCCTAAGAAATAGCCGAGTTATGGGGTTGTATTTTATGAGCCGCAGGAGGTCGAGCAAGGTACCCCAGCGCAGTATAAGTTTTTTTAAATAATACCCATAAATTTCCTGGGCCTGTTTTTCCAGGGTGATTTGGTCGGCCTGGCCGGGAAAGTCAGAGATTTCGCGGCTGTCAGCCTCCTTCAGGGTGGCAGGTTCTCCGGGGCCCACCAATTCATTCCACAATTGCGAGCCCGGGTGAACTCTAACATTGCCAATATTGATGAGGTGGGGCTGGGCTTCTCTCAGAAAGTCCTTGGTATTTTCCAGATCGGCCCGGGTCTCTCCCGGTCCCCCGATCATGAGCCAGGTGTAGACCAGGAAATGATGCTTTTTAGCCCGCTGTATCCCTTGGGCCACGGCATGAGCCGAACCGGGTTTGCGGTAGCGCCGCCGCTGGGGATCGGAGCCGGTTTCCACTCCCAGGAAGAAGAGGTCGAAGCCTGCCTGTCGCATAAGCCCCAGGGTCGAATCGGGCAGATGCTCTACGAACCCTTCGAAGGCAAAGCGCATCCGAAGATCAGCCTGGATAATCAGGCGGCACAGGTGGTCCATACGGGAGGTGCTGACGGTCAGGTTCTCATCCGTAAACACGACCATCTGGTA
The DNA here is from genome assembly GCA_963747645.1 of uncultured delta proteobacterium. Classification (GTDB taxonomy): domain Bacteria; phylum Desulfobacterota; class Desulfobaccia; order Desulfobaccales; family 0-14-0-80-60-11; genus 0-14-0-80-60-11. The sequence goes on from CAVVFW010000017.1 coordinate 90,600, forward strand.
GCCCTCCCGAGACAACTGCTGCAATTCCTCGAGCACGTTTTCGGGGCTCCGGGGCCGCCACCGGGACAGTTCTGCGGGTATGCGGGTACAAAAGGTGCAATGACCCGGGCAGCCCCGGGAGGAAAGAAGGCTGGTCACCGGAACGCCGGCGCCCGTTTGCCAATAGCCCCATTGGGCGTAATATCCCTGGTAATCAGGAATAGTGCGGTCCGGAAAAGGCAGGGCGTCCAAATCCTTAATAACCTGGGGCTGTCCCTGGATAATTGTTCCCCGGTCTCGATAAGATAGTCCAGGCAGTCCGGTCAGGCTCTGGTTCCTGTGCAGAGTTTGGCAGAGTTTGGGAAAAGACTCTTCCCCCTCCCCCCGGAGCACCATATCCGTTTCAGGGACTTCCCGGAGCAAAAGCCGGTCAAACAGGGTGGCATGCTGCCCGCCCAGGATGGTCGTCACGGTGGGCTGGGCTTGTTTGACCATTTTCAAAAGCTTGAGGCCGCGGTTGATGTTGGTGCTCATAACCGACAAACCAAAGATATCGGGCCGGTGTGCCAGTACCCGGGCCGCGGCCTCCTCGGCGTAAAGACCTTCCGAGTAGGCGTCCACGAGGATGATTTTGTCACCGAGTCTTTTTTGAGTAGCCGTGGCGAGATAAATCAGCCCGAGAGGCGGAGGCATTCCGAGACCACATTTAGAACCATCCGCCGGAGGGGTGGCAAGGACAATTTTCATGATTTTCCCATTCCATTCGCTGTGAGCCGAGATTATGCGGCAGCCTGCCCACGGCGATAAAAAAAGTATTATGAAGCCCTCCCCCCGAGTTTAACCCCGAGAAGATTCCTCTTCTGCAGCCACATTGTCTTGTGGAGCGCATAATAGCACAAAATTCGGGAGCATTGAGTATACTTTAAATGTTGGCAATACTAGGCACTTCAACAGTTAACGATAGCTTGCCACTAGAACAACTTCGTAAGAATTTCAAAAGGTCGTGGATATGGTGTTCATATCTTCCCAGGGCCTTTGTAGGGGGAACTATTTCAAGGGTCCACATTGGGAAGAGGGCAGATTATGGGCGGGAAAGGCAGGCCTCACCCTATCGACCGTCCATACTTCTTAGGGGGCCAGGATACCCCCTATCTTCCCCCAGCTAAATTTTTCGAGAAAATCCCGAAACTGCCTATAATATAATCAGACCCCCTTAATCATGATAAGGTAGCCAAGCAGAGTTTGGCAACCAGAGTGAAAAGCCATTTTCGGGCAGCTAAATAATCCTGACCACTGGCAACTGGCAACTCTCCCCTCTCCCCCCGCCCCCACAGACCTTTTGCTTTTTCTGCCGCGCCCGGCTATAATTGATTAAAAAAATTAAGGGGTTGAGGCGAGGGTGACCGGCAGCCTCCGTGACGAGTTCGGCCGGCCCCTCCCACCTATACAAGAAAATGCTCGATCCCCATCAGGAAAAAGTGCTCATCCTGGACTTCGGGTCCCAGTACACCCAGCTCATTGCCCGGCGGGTGCGGGAACTCAAGGTTTACTGCGAAATCCACCCCTACATCATGACCGCTCGACAGCATCAGGGAGTTTGCCCCCCGGGCCATCATCCTGTCGGGAGGCCCCCGGAGCGTCTATGACCGGGACGCCCCGAGCGTCGACCCGGACCTGTTCGCCCTGGGGGTGCCGATCCTGGGCATCTGCTACGGCATCCAGCTCCTCAACCACCTGTTGGGCGGCGAGGTGGCCCCGGCCGGGGCCCGGGAATACGGCCACAAGATCTTTACCATCACCAATTTTGACGACCTGTTTTACGGCCTGAACGCCAAGAGCAGGTCTGGATGAGCCACGGCGACCGGGTGGAGCGCCTGGCGCCGGGGTTCGAGGTCATCGGCCGCAGCGACAACTGCCCCACCGGGGCCATCCGGGACCTCTCCCGGCGGCTTTACGGGGTGCAGTTCCATCCCGAAGTGCACCACACGCCCCGGGGCAAGGAGATCCTCAGCAACTTCCTGTTCCGCATCTGCAAGCTCAATCCCCTGTGGACCATGGCCTCCTTCATCGAGACCGCCACCGAGAACATCCGGCAGCAGGTGGGCGACGGCCGGGTCATCTGCGCCCTGTCCGGCGGGGTGGACTCCTCGGTCACCGCGGTGCTGGTCCACCGGGCCATCGGCGACCGCCTGACCTGCGTCTTCGTCAACAACGGCCTGTTGCGCAAACGACGAGGCCGAGGAAGTCTTTCACCTCTTCAGGGAGCACCACCACCTGAACCTGGTTTACGTGGACGCCACCGTGGACTTTCTGAATGAGCTGAAAGAGGTCATCGACCCGGAGGAGAAGCGGCGCCGCATCGGCCACGAATTTATCCGCATCTTCGCCGAGGAAGCCAAGAAGCTGGGCGGGGTCAAATACCTGGCCCAGGGGACGCTCTACCCCGACGTCATCGAAAGCGTTTCTTTCAAAGGGCCGTCGGCCACCATCAAGACCCACCACAACGTCGGGGGCCTGCCCACGGTCATGCCCCTGAAGCTGCTGGAGCCCCTGCGAGAACTGTTCAAGGACGAGGTCCGGGAAGTGGGCAAGGAACTGGGCCTGCCGGATTCCCTGGTCTGGCGCCACCCCTTTCCCGGCCCGGGGCTGGCCATCCGCATCCTGGGCGAAGTCACCGCCGAAAAACTGGATATCCTCCGGGAGGCCGACGCCATTGTCCAGGAAGAGATGCTGGCCAGCGAATTCTATCGCCAGGTCTGGCAGGCCTTTGCGGTGCTTTTGCCCATCCGCACCGTGGGGGTGATGGGGGATGAACGCACCTACGAGTACGTCGTGGCGCTCCGCATTGTCGATTCCATCGACGCCATGACCGCGGATTGGAGCCGCCTGCCCCACGAATTTCTGGCCGGGATCGCCAACCGCATCATCAACGAAGTCAAACGGGTCAACCGGGTGGTGCTGGATATTTCCTCCAAGCCGCCGAGCACGATTGAGTGGGAGTAGAGGCCGGTGTAGGGCGCGTCTCACGCGCCACTAACATTCGCAACTTCCGATTAATGGTGCGTAAGACGCACCCTACGAGGACTTGATGGTTAGCCATAACTATTAAAACCTAAACCAGTTTTACGGAGGGCGCGCACTGCGTACCGGTGGCGGGCACAGAGGCCGCTCTACCAATCTATTTTAAACAGGAACTTGAAAACGAAAACCTAATCCCCCCTGCCCCCCTTTAGAAAAGGGGGGTGAATGCCGCTGGGTTTTTATGTCCCCCTTTTTGAAAGGGAGATTTGGGGGGATTAGTTAAAGCTGATTGCGGCGGGAAAAATTATCCATAACATGGCAGCCCCCAAGAAAAATCAGGCAAACCCTGCCGCCAAGCCCTCCCAGGAATCCGGCCTCCGGTATTTCCGGGAGATCCTGGGGCAGGATTGGGTCGTGTCCCATTTGAAAGCCGCCCGGCTGGCGGGACGGCTGTCCCATGCCTACCTGTTCCTGGGGCCTTCGGGCGTGGGCAAGGCCACCACCGCCCGGGCCTTGGCCGCGGCGCTGAACTGCGAACAAATCGGGGCCGATGGCGACGCCTGCGGCCTCTGCCCCTCCTGCCGCCGCCTGCAGGCGGGCACCCATCCCGACTTTCTGGTGATCTCCCCGGAAGAGGGGAAGGCCCAGATCAAGATCGAGCAGATCCGGGAACTGCGCCGCCTGACCGCGTATCCGCCCCTGGGCGGCGGCTGGCGGGTCGTGCTCATCAAGCCCGCCGAAGCCCTGACCGTCCAGAATGACGCCGCGGCCAACGCCCTGCTGAAAACCCTGGAAGAGCCGCCCGCCCAGCACCTGCTGGTGCTCATCGCCCGGGGCGAAGCCGACCTGTTGCCCACCATCGTGTCCCGGTGCCACAAGCTGGCCTTTGCGCCCCTGCCGTCGGCCCTGATCATCCAGGAACTGGAGAAGCGGCGCTCTCTGCCCCGGCCCCAGGCGGCCCTGGTGGCCGCCCTGAGCGGCGGGTCCCTGGGCCGGGCCCTGGCCCTGGACCCGGAGGAACTGGTGCGCCAGCGGGACCAGGTGCTCGCGGACCTGGCCCAGCTGCACCGGGGATCCACCGGCCTGGTCCTGGAATGGGCCCAGCGCCTCACCAAGAACCGCGCCGATCTGAATAATTTTCTCCTGCTGGCGCAACTCTGGTACCGGGACCTGTTGCTGTCCCATTTTCAGGCGCCCGCCGGCCTCCTGGCCCACCAGGACCTCCTGCCGCGCCTTGGCGCAAGCCCGGGCCAGCAGCGGCCCGGCCGCCTGGTTCGCCAACTTTGCGGCCCTGGGAACGGCCCAGCGCCATCTTCAGGCCAACCTTAACCCGGAATTGACCCTGGACATCCTGGGGTTGCGCTTGCAGCGCCAAGGGAACCCCCATGCCTCTCGCTAAGATATGCCTCGGCCCCGGCAACCACTGCTGTCTGGTGGATCCTGGGTCGTTATCCCTCAAACCGGAAGACCGGGTGGTGTTGGAATATGACAGCGGCCTGAAGCTCGGCAGAGTGGTGGGCGTCTACCCGGACCCCGAGCAGCAGCCTCCCCGCCAGCTGAAGACCCTGGTGCGCGTGGCCACCCCCGAAGACCTGGCTCAGGAAGAAAAAAACCGCCTCCTGGAACAACGGGCCCTGCAATTCTGCCAGAACCGGGTGGAGGCCCACCGGCTGCCCATCTACCTGGTGCAGGTGGAATGCCTGTTCGACGCCTCCAAGATCGTCTTCTATTTCACCGCCCCCGGCCGGGTTGACTTCCGGGAGCTGGTCAAAGACCTGGTCCAGGAGTTCCGCACCCGCATCGAATTGCGGCAGATCGGGGTGCGCCACCGGGCCAAGATGGTGGGCGGCCTGGGAATCTGCGGCCGGGGCCTGTGTTGCGCCGGCTTTCTCCGGGATTTCGAGCCGGTGAGCGTACGCATGGCCAAAGAACAGCAGCTCAGCCTCAACCCCAATAAAATCTCCGGAATTTGCGGCCGCCTGATGTGCTGCCTCACCTACGAGTACTCCTCTTACCAGGAGCTCCGCAAGTCTTTGCCCAAGGTAGGGAAACGCCTCCAGGCCCCCGAGGGCGAAGGGAAAATCATCCGCTATAATTTCATCCGGGAAACCGTCACGCTGGAGATGGAGGACCGCCGGGAGGTGGAATTCTCTCTGACCGAACTGGGCATCGGCGAAGCCGCACCGGTGCCGCCGATGGAGCCGGATTCCGAGACCTAAAGGGTTCAATCTCCGGCGATCACGTTGCAGATCTCCGGATTGGGGGACCAGGGAGCCGACATGGACAACGTCGATAAGGTCTTAGATGCCTTAAAAGTTCACATTAAGAAAGAAATCGTCGATAATTATTTCGCCGACCGGGTCTACGTGGAAGAGGATACGGAACTTCTGCACCAGGAGGCCCAGGACTACACCCGGGGCATGGCCAGCCTGGGTCGGCGCTTCATGGCCCTGTACCACGCTTTGGGGTCCAAGGAAGCCTGCGCCCGGATGATGGAGCTCCTGAAGCTCGACCCCTGGCCGTTTTACCCGGAGTATAGCAAGCTGTCGGGCCGGGAACAGTTGGAACTCCTCAGTGATGCCCCCCGCCGCGGCTTCACCGCCTACCGCCGCTTCCGCAACCTGATCTTAGACCTCTACGCGCGTCTGCAGCAGGAGAGCGTGGCGCTTAACGAGGCCTACACCAAAGTCCAGACCCACCTGAAGTTGCTCAACGAAGACATCGACAAGTTCAACCTGTCCTATGATTTCGGTCTGATTGCGGCCCAGATGGAGGCCCTGGATGGCGGCCGGGAAGAATCCATGAGCGGGGGTCTGTTGGCCCCGGAGCGGGAGGAGCTCTCCACTCGCATGCGCTTCAAGCGCCAGAAGTTGACGGATGAGCAATTGCCGCCGGCGCCGGTCCTGCCGCCCCTTACGGAGATCCAGCGAAAGCTGGATAGCATGATCGAAAGCATCTATTTGCCGGGGGTCTGTTGCTCGTGATCACCGGTTCCTGCATATCTGTTCCTGATCCAGGCTGGCAAATCGGCAACGGCCCTAAATTCACCGTGGCGGAGAGGCCCACCATGCAGAAATTAATCGGGTTCCTGGCCGTGATCGTTATCGGCCTATCCTTGTCAGGGTGCAGCACGGTTTCGCCCTATTCCGTCAGGGTCAACGGCTACACCGCTCCCGGGGCGCCGGCCCCCATCAAACCCGGGGGCTTCTTTTGTGTGGTTGAAAATAAAGAGGCCAAAAATCCCCTGCTGGAGGCGGAAGTCAGAGGCAAAATCACCAAGCTGCTGGAAACACGGGGCTATCCCGTCACTACCTTAGACAAGGCGGACTATTGCCTGCTCTTTGCCTACGGTATGGGAGAGCCCCGCAGCGCCGGCGTGGCCGCGCCGGATTATTATGGCAGTGTCGGGTGGGGGTGGGGTGGGGGATATGGCTGGGGCGGCTGGGGCGGCTGGGGCGGCCCCTCCGTTTCCGTCGGGATACCCTGGGGGGGCTCCGCTGCCAGCGCCACCCTCTACGAGCGCTGGCTGCTGATCAAGGTGGTGCCAGGGCCCGCCTACCGGGACCGCCAGGATACTCCCCCCGTATGGGTGGGGGAGGCCCGGAGTGTGGGCGCCTCCTCTGACCTCCGGATGGTGCTCAACTATCTGCTGGTGGCGGATTTTAAGGAGTTTGGCAAAAATACCGGCAAAGCCGTGCCCATGGAAATCGAGGCGCAAAACCCGGAGGTCTACTCCCTGACTCATTAACATCCGTTTTACGAGATGAGCTTAGGGTGAATTTTGCCCGGCTGGCCAGGGGGCTGATAACGGCAAAATCTGCCGGCCTCCCCTTGAGGAAAGGTGATTTCCGGCCCGCCGGCGGTCTTCCCGGGACGTAACGTTAAGCCGGATGATGTCTTTAAGGTTTTAGCCTATTGGCCCACTATTTAACCGAACTCCATGATTTTTTCCGGCACCGCCTCTGGCAGGATGAGGGCCGCGGGCCGGGGGGCCTCTTGGCCCTGAAGTGCATGCGGGTTCTGGTCCTGGCCGGCCGCGGCCTCATCCGCAACCAATCCCTGGTGCGCTCCTCGGCCCTGGCCTATGCCACCATCCTGGGCTTCATCCCGCTCTTCGCCCTGCTCTTCGCCATCCTGCAGGCCATCGGGGTGCCCCGCCTTTTGACCACCTACCTCCTGGAGCACCTGGCCCCGGGCTCCCGGGAATTCGCCACCCAAATTCTGCAGTACATCGAAGCCACCCGGGTGACCTCCCTGGGGGTCTTTGGGGTGGTGGTCCTGCTCCTGGACCTGGTCATCGTCATGACCAACGTGGAGAAGGCCTTTAACAAGACCTGGCAGGTGTCCCGGACCCGCTCCTGGAACCGCAAGGTCAGCGATTACCTGAGCATCTTTCTGATCTTTCCCATCCTGATGGCCGTGGCCCTGACCTTCTCCACCTCCTTCTGGGCTGTCAGGTACGTCATCGACATCCTGTCCGGCATCATGCCGGCCATCTTCTTCACCGCCACCCGGTGGATGGTGTCCCTGGGCCTGCTGTGGTTTGCCTTTATCTTCATCTACCTGGTCATGCCCAACACCCAGGTCAACTTCTGGTCCGCGGTGCTGGGGGGCGTGGTGGGGGGCACCGTCTGGCAGCTGGCCCAGTGGATTTTCACCGGCATCCAGGGGGCCTCCACCTACTACAACGCCATTTATGGCGCTTTGTATCATCTGCTCTTCCTGTTCATCTGGCTATTTTGGTGCTGGCTCATCCTCCTGTTCGGCACCGAGATCGCCTTCGCCCACCAGAACCTGAACAGCCTCACCCGGCAGTTCCGGCGCCCCCCGGCGCCACCGGAGCCGGTGGATGACTATCTCTGCCTGGCCGCCCTGGTGAGTATCGGGGAACGGTTCCTCAATCAGCAGCCGCCGCTAACCCGGGACGAATTAAGCCAGGTGCTTCCCCGGGGCAACAACCTGGTGGATCGGGTGACCCAGGCCCTCCAGGACTGCAACCTGGTGGTCGAGGTGGTCCCGACCCAGCCGGGGTCATCCCCCCAGTTCCTGCCCAAGCCGCCCCTTAATCAGGTCACGGTCAAGGAAGTGCTGGATGGCCTGCGGGAGTCCCGGGGCGCCTCCCTGGACTCGGCCCTGGCCGGTGAGCCCCGGATGATCGCCCTCTTGAAACCCCTGATGGAGTCCCCCGCCCCGGTTGATTGGGAGAGACTCACCCTCCAGCAACTGGTGGAATCATTTATCGGCGACGGCCCTCAGCAGGACGACTAGTCGGCCGGACCAAAAATCCTAAACGAGAGCCCCCCAAAGGATCACTTTTCCCGCCTGCATAGCGAAACCACAGGCCAGGAGAACTTTCTCTAGGATTTCTCAATCCATGGAAGGTTTTACGCCTGCTTCGAGTCCCATTTGACCATCGGCCACTAGATAACCGCTTTCATCACTCCGTATCCAACGTTTTTCATAAATCCACCGACAGAAATGTTCCAAAGCCCAGCGAGGCAGCCCCCGATAAGACTCGATGCTATCCCTCGGTACATAGGAGCCTGACTTGGGGCCAGGTGGACTTGATGCGGGGCGGCTTGTGCTACTCGACAGAGGGATAGTGGAAGTGCTCAAGGAATGATAAGGGACCTGCCGGGGGCCAGGGTTTTCACCCGAAACGGAAACTCAATCAAATCTATCCGGGAAGTATTTGAGGCGACCTGTCGTGGGCCGGAGATTGAGGGATTTGCTTCCCATGATCTAAGGCACAATGCACTCAATAACGGGTGGTTGCGGGGGCACAACTATTTCCGTATAATGGCGACTACTGGGCACCAGACCCTGAATGTGTTCAAGCGGTACAATACCCCGAGCAAGGTTGAATTGTGAGCGCCCTGGTGGAGGAAAATGGGTAAGGATGTTCACTTATGTATTCACCAAGGCTTTTTAAGCAAACTAAATTATCAGGATACTTATTTAATATGATTAATACGCCTGGGTGGCGGAACGGGTAGACGCAAGGGACTTAAAATCCCTCGGGGGCAACCCCGTGCCGGTTCAAATCCGGCCCCAGGCACCAATTATTTCAATAAGTTACAGATTTAGCAATTCCTTCCAAAAGGCCGTTTTCGGCAAAGTTTCCCAAAAGTTTCCCATACCAGTTTAGTAGGAATTAAAAACAATTTCTTCGCAAAATATATGGGTTCGGCGCGAACTTCCTTTCCCCTTGGTCTGGCTAATTTCCAGGCAATTTTTACGGACAATCCGGGAGGTGAAACTCAGACAGGTGCAGTACTGAGTGAGGGATTTCGCAGAAACCTGTCGAGAAGAGTAATTATAGGATCTGGAAGCCTCGGTCTTGCCGAGACGCAAGCTGCTACATAATGCTGGCTGAATCCGGTAATTTCTTGGTTTTTCCATGCAATATCCCCCGACACATTTGTCTTTGAGCCGAGAACAGCTCTATGAATTGGTGTGGTCGAAACCGATGCAGCATCTTGCCAAAGAGTACGGCGTCTCCGATCGCGCAATAGCAAAGTTGTGCGCTCGTAAGCAGGTTCCTGTTCCACCACGGGGTTATTGGGCCAAAAAGAATTCGGGTCAAAAGGTTGTCCGGCCACCGCTTCCCGCCTTTGTCGCAAAGGAAATACCAAAACCGGAACCACCGAGAACCAGAAGTCCAAAAATCTGCAAAAAAGAAACCCAAGTTCTCTATCGCATGGGAAGATCGAGAAAAGAAGATTAAAAAAATAATCAGGGATTACCGGCGCAGATTGTCCGACTGGCGTTCATTATACCGTCCTCGTCGACAGCTGGAGTTGCGATTACAGCTTTGGACTTAACCCCAATTTCAATCCATTGCGCCGCTACAAAGATATCGGGGACTCAAGATATCGCGAGCCATTCAACGAAACTCGATGGCTCGTTTTTAAAGGCAAGATTTCTTGAGCCCCCTCAGTTGAAAGAGCAAAAGGTCGAGGTAAACTTAGGGCAGAGCCCTAATCTGAATGAGGCGGAGAGAAACAAAAACCTGCACTTGTATAGCGAAGATCCGCCGAAGTCCGTGGGCTCGCTCCAGAAAGAAAAATCAGGCAGCTGGTGTTTTCTCTATTTCCCCGAAGATGCCATGAACATTGTCCTTGAGACCGCGTCAGCCAATAAAATAAAAATTATAACTCTCTATGGAGAAAAGACGCGGTATGGATATGCTTCTATTTTCGACTTTTCGTTACGAGAAAAAGCGGAGGATGATGAATAGCAGGCGAAAACCAATCAACGCTATGGATAGAGGGCAGGAATTTTTATGTCTACTGTGAGTCAACTTTGTTGATTGCTTGCCATTATGCGACGTTGCAAATATTCAAGGTTTGATCCGCCTATCCAATCCAAAAAGTTTCCCCTCCTCCTGTTTCCCACCCCCTAAATCATTCAGGACGTTTATCGAGTCCCGCAGGTGGCCGGGGGCCAGGTGGGCGTAGCGCATGGTGAGCTTCATGTCGCAGTGGCCCAGGAGTTCCTGGACCGCCCTGAGGCCTACTCCTCTCATCACCATGTGGGACGCAAAAGTATGCCGCAGATCATGGAAGCGGAAGTCAACGATCCCGGTCTTGCGACAGGCGGATTTGAAGGAGGCCCGGAGATCATTGAACCGGTTCCCCTCTTTGTTGCAGAAAATATAGGGAGATTTTAACTGGTGCCGGCGCCGCACTTCTTTTAGTACCTGCTCCAGGCGTTCACTGATGGGAATCTGGCGGGGTTTGTTGCTCTTGGTGTCCTTCAGGTAGATCATGCCGTTGATGATCTGGTCCCACTTCAGGCTGAACAACTCCCCGGCCCGCATCCCGGTAAGAAGAGCGGTCTCCACGACGGGCCGCAGGTGGGGTAGGCAGGCGGACAACAGGGGCTCGATCTCTTCTTCGGTAAGAAACCGCAAGCGTTCATTATTCTCCTTGAACATTAAACTCTTGCCCCGTTTAAAAGGGGAAACCTCCAGCATCCCCCACTCCACCGCCTTGTTGAGCATGTGCTTCAGGACGGCCAACTCCCGGTTGACCCGGGCGGGGGAACGCGGTGTTCCCCTTTTGCTGATCTCGCCTCTCCTGCGGTTGCGGAAGGTTTCCAGATCCAGGTAGGAAATCTTGGCCAGGATCTTCTCCCCGAAAGCGCGCCGCAGTACCGGGATTATAAAGGTTTTGAAGGAAGCAAAGGATTTTTGAAACCGGGAACTCTCCGTATACTGGTCAGCCATCTCATTGAAGGTGACCAGGGTTTCCTTTTTCTTCTCAAAGATGGCTTCGTATTTCTCTTCCTTGATGGTGGTGACCACCTTGGCCAGGTAGGCTTCGGCCTCGGCCTTCTTCTTGAAGCGTTTCTTGATCCGGCGGCCCTGGGGATCATAATAATCCACCATCCAGGCGATCCCTTCCTTGGTAGCGATCTTTTTAAACGTAGCCATGGCCTTATCCTTTTAGGATATCCGGATCAGGAAACTTCTCGAGGAATTTATTCCGGGCCGGGTGTTTCCGTTCGGTAAGCCAGTTGTTGATCTCATCCGGATCAAACCGCACCACTCCCGCCAGCTTGACAAAAGGGATGTCCCGGCGCCTCACCCACGAATAGATGGTGGCCTTGGGGACCGCCAGGTGAACCGATAACTCGGCCGGCTTCAACAGCTTAGGCAGGTTGGAATTCACGTTATCCATTCTTGGTCATCCTTTCCAGAAATCTTTTCCCCACCGGGGAATGCAGAAGGCCAAGAAACTCCCGGTGAAGGCCACTCCCATGACAGGGGGCATACTTCTAAGGCTGGAAAGGATGATACCCGCATACGGCATAATAGTCAAGCATAAATTTCCGTATGCGTGTCTTTTTAGAAACTTTGATGCAGGGGGGCTGGAGAATTGCAGCTATCTGAAATTTCCGAAAAGAGAATTGCAATATCTTGCCTAAATTTGAAATTTGAACATGCCAGCCTTAGAACCGGCGAGATGGGAAGCTGCACGCATAGAAACCGGCGAGGTTGGTTAGATCGCCATTACATTTTGGATGGCACCACGGCTGTTGTGATCTCAGGGTTTAATCGATATTATTGATTGCATTGCATATCTCGACATATCTGGATGGACCTGACGTTCCTGGAGTTGTAATCATTTTAACCTTCTTGGCATCTTTAACTTCCGTATAGATTATATAGTCAAGTGACTTAACTTCGAGGCTTGTTACAGAGGCTTGCTCTCTGTGAGCATTCAAGAAATCTTGCTTTAATTCGTCCGTTGCGGGAACTTCTCCTCTATCTACAATCTGTAGGACCCCTCCAGATCTAAGTACCTTATCAGCAAGTTCGTAGACTGTGTTTTGAACCATTAAGCGATAATCTCCACTAGATTTCATTTTAAGTGTAAGGCGCGATGTTAACGCATTCATTCCTCAAAAAGTGTGTACCTATAAGCCATACCGTCACTGCATCAAACTTAGGTCTATCAAGTAAAAAAAAGATATCAGCTCGTCATCTTCAAGAATGATGTCCCTCTATTATAGTAACTCCAGGATGTTCTTCAAGTTTGCCGGTTTCAGTTGTTAATATATGTTGCCGATTTAGCATTGTAATTGACTTCCATCCTGTGAATGACCGCACGGTGCATATCCTTTAGAACATAGCTTCTTCTGTGCTGTACGAATACATTCAGAATTCTCTTCTATTGAAATGATAGTGAGGTTTTCAAAAGGGAATGCGGTCAAAATCGCCAGAAGGCCACTTCCATCGCCACATCCGATAGTCTGGTACTTCTCGGAGCAAACGGTTTGAGCTGGTTAGC
>CAVVFW010000018.1:0-47288 GCA_963747645.1 uncultured delta proteobacterium
TTTTCCGAGTTTGATGATAAGGGCGTATAGTGGCAAGATAATCGCTACTCTTGAATACCGCCTCGCAACATTCTGGAATAATTATGTTTTTCAGCGAAAAGTTTGCTATCATGCCTCCCACGAGACAATTTGGCTAAAAAAGATGAACCTTCTCGGGGTTAAACTCGGGAGAGAGTCCCCAAAACCATTTTTTGACAGCGTTCTTGCGCGGCGCTCAGAATGACATCTTAAGGTTAAGAGGCTGTGAAATAACTTCTTGATACCACCTGTGTTTCCTCTCGCAAGAGTCCGGCTCCCTGCACGCATCACTCCTGTTTACCTGAGGTAGGTAGAGCGGCGGCGAAAGCGGAAGATGCTAAGACCCAGCATCGCCAGCCCCAGGGCAGACATGCTTGCCATCTCCGGCCACAGGTCGGCCAGCCCCACTGCCTTGAGAAAAATGCCTTGCACCACGATCATAAAATAGCGGAGTGGGTTCGCATAGGTAATATACTGAAAAATCTCGGGCATATTGGCGATGGGGAAAATCAGGCCGGAAAGCATGATCGCCGGGGTCATCAAAAACGTGCCCCCCATCAAGGCCTGCTGCTGGGTGGAGGAAACGGTAGAAATGAGCAGACCCAGCCCTACGGCGCTGAACAGGAAAGCCAGAGTCCCGATCAATAACACCAAGGAGCTGCCTCGAAAGGGCAAATCGAACCAAAAAATACTGAACACGGTCACCAGAACCACGTCTCCCAGGGCGATGAGGATAAAGGGAACCGTCTTGCCCAACAAGAACTCAAACGGTCTGATGGGAGTGACCATGATCTGCTCCAGGGTGCCCATCTCTTTTTCCCGGACTACAGCCAGAGCGGTCAGCATCATGCCGACCAGCATCACCACAATGGCGACGACCCCCGGGACAAAAGCGATCCGGCTGATCATGTTAGGGTTGAACCAGACCCGGGATTGAACGACCACGGGAGGCTCCAACCCTCCCCGGCCAGCGGTATGACGATAGCGCCACCGCAGGATCTGTTGGGCAGAATCCTGGAGAATAGAGCTGGCATATTTGGCCACGATCAAGGCGGCATTGGAATCGGTGGCATCGATGATGAGTTGCAGCCGGGCGGTATGGCCTGCTTTGATCTGCGCCGAGAAGTCCGGGGGGAAATGCAGGGCCAGAGTGACCTCACCGTGATCCATGAGACTGCGCAATTGAGTCTCGCTATTGATGTAGTCGCGCAGACTAAAATACTCCGAGGCGCCGAACCGGTTGATTAAATCCTGGCTCTCGGGGGAGTGGTCTTCATCAAAGATGGCGGTGGGGACATGCTTGAGATCAAAATTGGTGGCATAGCCGTACACCATAATTTGAAAGAGGGGGGGCAGGATGAGGAAGATGCGCAACCGGCGGTCCCGCCAGACCTGGATAAACTCCTTTCTCATCATGAAATAGATGCGTCTCAGCATGAAGCTCAGCCCAGCTTTTTAGGGGATTTCCTGACGGCCATCGAAAGAAACGCGACCGCAAAGATAAACAGGATCAAGGCTTCGGGCCAGAGGATGCCCAGCCCGATACCTTTGAGATAGATGCCCTTAAAAATGGTCACCAGATATTTGCCCGGCACCAAGCTGGAGATTATTTGCAGGGGCCAGGGCATCAGGCGGACGGAGAAGACAAACCCCGAAAGCAGCAGAGCTGGCAAAAAAGTCACCAGCATAGCCGTCTGAAAAGCCTGGAGCTGATTTTTAGCGGTGACGGAGATAAGCAATCCCTGACTCAAGATAACCACCAGGAAAATCGCCGACAGCCCGATCAATAGCAGCACGTTGCCCCGCAGCGGCACATGGAAGGCCCACTGTCCCATGGCCATGGCAATCACCAGGTCCAGCAAACAGATGAGAAAATAGGGGGATAGCTTTCCCAGGATCAGTTCCGATCTTTTCAGGGTGGTGGACATGAGACTCTCCAAACTGCCTCGTTCCACCTCCCGGACCACCGTCAGCGCGGTAAGCAGGGTGCCTACCAAGGTCATGATCACGACGATCAGACCGGGGACGATAAAGGCAATGCTCTCCAATTCCTCATTAAACCAGAAGCGCACGTCGCTTTGCAGCGGAGGTTCCACTCCCCGCAACCCCAGGCGTTCCAGCCGGCTTAAGATCAGGTTTTGATTATAGTTGAAGGTAATGGCCTGGGTGTAACCCAAGACGATATTGGCGGTGTTGGGCTCAGTGCCGTCCACAATAGCCTGGAGGTAGGCGGTATGCCCTTTTTTGATGGTGGAGGAAAAGTCTTCCGGCAGCACTAAAGCTAGCCGCGCCGACCGGTCGGTGATGAGGGGATCTATTTCCTTATAACTGGAGACCGGGTAACGCAGGTTAAAATAAGGCGAGCCCTGAAAATCCAGAATTAAATCCCGACTGCAGCTTCCTGGGTCCCAGTTGCACACCGCCAGCGGGATATGTTTGATATCAAAGGTTAAGGCATTTCCATAGATTAAGAGGAGCATGATGGGTAACAGAATAATCAAGATGAGGCTGCGGGGATCGCGCCGGATGTGGAGGAGCTCTTTGCGAAAGACGGCCCAGGTGCGTCTGAAACTCATCATACCCGATAGTTTCCCTTGTGCCTGCCCTGCCCATCTCAGGGTTTTTGATCCTCCAGATAGATAACCGCCTCGGCCGGCATACCTTTCTTGAGCTCACGATTAGGGTTGTTCAGACTGATTTTGGTGCGATAGACCTGCGTCACCCGCTCTTTATAGGTTTCTACGGCCTTGGGGGTAAATTCCGTCTTGTCCGCGATAAAGGAAACCGTCCCGGGGTATTTTTTTTCGGGGTAAGTATCTACGGAAACCTCGGCTTTCTGACCATAGTGTACAAGAGCCAAAAAGGTCTCAGGCAGATACCCTTCGAACCAGACGTTCTCCAGATCACCCACGGACAGCACGGTAGCGCCCACCGCCGCCACTTCCCCGGGTTGGGCCGCCCGCACCAGGACTACGCCATTAACGGGGGAAGTCAAGGTGGCATAACCCAGGCGAGATTTGGCCAATTCCAAGCCGGCCCTGGCCAGCTTCAGGTCGGCGTCACGCACTCTGGCGGGCCGCCCCGGCACTGCATTAGCCATATCCAGTTTTCCCTGGGCCACCTCCACTTCCTGGCGCAAATCTTTGGGATCGAGTTCGGCCACCACCTCCCCGGCCTTCACTTCCTGGCCTTCTTGAAATTTTATGGCCGCGATCCTGCCCGGCACCATAAAGGCCAAATCGGTCACGGTAACCCCGATATGTCCGGATAGCCGGAGGGTTTTCTCCTGACTTTTCGATTCCGCCCGCTCCACCAGGAAGGAGATCAAGCTACCGCCCACCAGCAAAAATATCAGCAAAACCCAAAACCGTTTCAAAGCAGTCGCTCCTCTCTATCAATTCTTTGTGGGTTAATGTTAAGAGCAGCCTCGGAGATCTGCAAGTGAAAAGGTTAATTGTATAAATAAACCAATCTGCCAAAGGATAAATAATGAGAAGCTATTACAAAACCTAGCTTCGGATATAATTGTTTCTGAGTTTAGCGAATAATCTATTCTTCTCAATTAAATATATGCTTCATAAAGTTCAGGGTGACAGAGAAAATTAGGTTTTGCCATGACTTAAAAATCTTTAAGCGGGATGACCGTCTTATATTTCCCGGTAACCGGGTCATTGGGGATGTCTCTGACTACCTCTATATGCAATTTCACAGTTTTGTCAAGTTTTTTGCCCCGTAAAATCTCTGTCATCCGTTGTCGGATGGCCGCAAGGACCGTTTCTTTATTACCATCGATGGTAACTTTCATGAGCAGTTCATTTCTTGGTAACTGGATATACTGAAATCTCTTCAAGCCGATAACGAAAAACTCCACCAAAACGCTGGGGTGTACAAAGTCTCGCTTGCCTTCCCCCGTATCATACCATAAAAAATCTTCCTGCCGGCCCGCTAAATTGCTGATAGTAGGTAAAGGTGAGCCACAACGGCAGGGATGTCCGCTTATTACTATTTCATCATCCATGCGATAGCGAATCAACGGTTGGGTGTAGTTATATAAATTGGTGAGAAGGAGCTTGCCCGGAATTCCTGCCGCCACGGGGCAGAACTGGTCATCCAAGGCCTCAAATATATGCCAGTCGGTCCCCATATGGAGGTCTTGATGGAGATCGCACTGAGCCGCCATACACGGCGATTCCGTAGCTGCATAAAGATTAAGTGGTTCTCTTCCGAAAGCTCGCTTGACCGTCTCTTTGACCTCGGAAGTTAGCGGTTCGGAGGTGCTGATAATCCGTTCGGGCCTGACGGAAATTTTGCCCCGGAGCTGTTCTTGGGAAAGGAGATAGATCCCCGAGGAGTAACCACACAGCACATCCGGTTGGAAAGCGTCGATTTTTGCGGTAATTTTTTCGAGAGGGGTGTTAATGGGAAGGGAAAGGAATTCCACCAAGGAAGGGGGCGCATCCGAGGAGGTGCTGGCTGCGGCGTAATGGCCATCGGCAGTACCGATAAAAGCCAGCCTGGTCCTCCGGGGAAAATGAGACCGGGGCTTCACCACCCTGGTCACGATTAAGGCTTTGACCAAGGCCCAATCATTGGGGCCATAGACGAAATGGCTGATGGACCCGGAAGAGCCGGAGGTATGCATCACCGTATAAATATTGTGGTATTTTTCTCTGGGATTCCGGGAAACGGTCAAAAAATTTTTCCAGGTTTTTTCTTTTCAAAAATGGATCACAGACAAAATCATCATAATGTTCCATCATTGTTTCTTTGTCTATGAAGGGAAGGTCTTGCAAAGAAATATCCCCGATATTATCGAGGGTGATGCCCTGGGGTCGGTAATGCTGTTGATAAAATTTAGAATTCTTCAGGACGTGTTTTAAAAGCCTTTTAAAACGGATGGTTTGCAGCAGTTGAATGTGCGCGGGGCTTAAATACTCGGTGGATAGAAGGCTACAAATTTTGGAGGCTATATTGATTATTGATCGTTGATAGAAGGCGGCAAGCATGGTTTTAACCGAAATCAGGTGGAGCGAAATCCGGGGCCTGCTTTTGAAGCTCCATAGAAACGGCCTATCTAAGCCCACAATTACCCTGGTCAAAGATGTGATAAGTGGGCCTCTATCTTTCGCTGTGGACGAAGAATTGATACCCGTAAACCCGGCCACAGGGGTAACTAAGCGCCTGCAATTGGGCAGAGATAAGAAGATCGCCGTTGAACCTTTGACCGGAGATGAGGTTCATTTGTTCCTGTCCACCTGTCATGACCAAGCGACAAACTACTTCTCCTGTGTGCTTTCCGAACCGGGATGCGCCTGGGAGAACTACTGGGGCTCAGGTGGGGTGACTTGGATTGGCATGGCAAAGTTGTCATGGTGCACAGGTCATATAAACTTGGGCACATGACCCCCACCAAAACTGGTAAGGTGCGCCGTGTGGATATGTCGGACCAGCTTATTGAGGCCATGGGCAGCCTGCATACCGAAAGGAAAAGGGAAGCCTTACAGGAAGGCCGTGGTGAAGTCGTGGAAACGGTTTTTCATCGGGCCGGTAAACCGATGGAGCAAAATTACCTTCACCGGGTGCTCAAAAGGATCCTGCTACAGGCCGGGCTTCGGGAAATCCGGCGGCACGATACAAGACACACCTTCGCCAGCCTTTTGTTAAGCGATGGGGCAAGCCCCGTCTAGGTGAAAGAGCAATTGGGGCATAACAACCATACAGATGACCGTGGACATTTACGGTCACCTGATTCCACGCAGCAACCGGGAGATGGTTTGCCGCCTGGATACGCAACCATCCGCAACCCCACCGCAACCCGACATAAAAGAGAAGGCATAACCTATTGAGATTACGCCTGAAACTATCTAATTGGTGCCGAAGCGGGGATTTGAACCCCGACGAGGAAACCCTCACTGGACCCTGAACCCAGCGCGTCTACCAGTTCCGCCACTTCGGCCGAATGCCAGGATAACCTGAAGCGCTTCACCCTGGCAATTTCAAAATTAAATATATATAATTTTAAGATAAATATTGTCAAGGTCAAACTGCGAAAGGCGACGCATTGATGGTTTATGAGGATCTCCCCCCGGGGGAGACAGGTTTTTCCCGGACGGTGGTCACAATCGGCAATTTTGACGGAGTCCACCTGGGCCACCGGGCCATCCTGGCGCGGGTGTGCCAGCGGGCCCGGGAGCTTGGGGGGCAGGCCGTGGCCGTGACCTTCAACCCTCATCCCGTCAAGGTGCTCCGGCCGGAAGTGAATCTGCCGCTGCTCACCACCCAGGACCAGAAGCTCCAGCTTTTGTCCGAGTCGGGGCTGGATGCAGTGGTGGTCCTGCCCTTTACCCAGAAATTTGCGGCGCTCCCGGCCCGGGAGTTCGTGAAGCAGTATTTCTGCGAGCGCCTCAAGGCCCGGGAAGTGGTGGTGGGCCATGACTACTGTTTCGGCCGGGGCCGGGAAGGCAATATCGATCTCCTCAGAGAGATGGGGGAGATTCACGGGTTCACGGTGCAGGTAGTCTGGGCCGTGGAAGTAGACGGCGCGGTGGTGAGCAGTTCCCTGATCCGGGCCTTGTTGCGCCTGGGCAAGGTGGCCGAGGCCGGGCGCATCCTGGGTCGCCCTTACGGGGTGGCAGGCCGGGTAGTCCGGGGCAAGGGGCGCGGCGCCAAGCTCCTGGGAGTGCCCACGGCCAATATCCTCACCCCCAACGAACTGCTCCCGTCCTGCGGCATCTATGCCGTCTGGGTAAGACGGGGCGACGCCGTCCTCCCCGGGGTGGCCAACCTCGGCACCTGTCCCACCTTTGACAACGCCGAACTCTCCCTGGAGGTGCACCTCCTGGAATTCTCCGGGGACCTCTACGGCGAAGCCCTCGAAGTGCAATTCGTCACCCGCCTGCGGGAGGAACAGCGCTTTCCCTCTCTAGAGGCCCTGGCGGCCCAGATCCACGCTGATATCGCCGCGGCCCGCCAGGCCCTGGCGCCCCACTGAGGCGCAGCGAGGGCAGGGGAGGGGGCCCCTGAGTTCGGCCTGAGGATTAAGCTAAAGGAATGAATCATGTGGCGGCACCGGGCGACCTGTAGTCATTGCGGCTTGAAATCGAGATGGAATCGAGACCGGGAACGGAGCGAGGCGGAGATCCTGGCGCATCTTCAGGATAGCCACACCTGCACAATAGCGCATACGCCCGACGATTATCTTGTGGAGCGGGAGCGCCAATGCGATTCCTGCCTGGAGCCGTACGTGGATGACTGCACCAAGTGCGGTGAGGATTTCTGCAACCTGCACGCCGGGGACATCGACGGCCTTTGCGGCGGGTGCATCTGAAACAGCCGGGTTGGAGGGCGAGACCCGTGGGGCCTGGGTTTGATGACCCGAATCACCACTATCTCCGGCTATAAGGGTTCTTTATCTGCCTATCTCCCTCGATGCCAAAGAAGTCCTGGTTCGCTTGAGGAATCGCGGCCAAGGTATCATCGGCGGAGATTTGAATTTTGCCTCCCCTTGGGCTAAGATAGAACAATCCTTGACTCTTATGTGCTCAGCCTCGGTTGAGTACTCTTCTCCATAGTTTTTTTATTGTCCAGCCATTTTTTCAGGATCTCGAATCTTTCCATTTCTCTAAACAGGGAGGATGCCAATATTGCCCCGGCGTAGAGAGAACGCAGTGGAAACCGGCCAAGCGAGAAAAAGGGTGATCATTGAAGGGGTGAAACCGGAAATCGACGGCGGCCGGTTCCCCATCAAGCGCACCGTGGGCGACCGGGTAAGAGTCGAGGCGGATATCGTCACCGACGGCCACGATGTTATTGCCGCGCAACTGCTTTTCCGCCGGGAATCAGACGCGGACTGGCAGACGGCGCCCATGCAGCCGCTGGTTAATGATCGCTGGCAGGGGGAGTTCCAGGTGCAGGAATTGGGCCGCTACCGCTATGCCCTGCAAGCCTGGGTGGATTGTTTCCGTACCTGGCAGCGGGACCTCAAAAAAAAGGTGGACGCGGGTCAGGACGTGGCCGTCGAACTTCTGGTGGGGGCGGGGTTCATCGAAGCGGGCCAGGGTCGCGCTCCCAAGGCTGCCGCCCGGAAACTGGGAGAGTGGATCACAATTTTACGGGGAGAGGGGAGACTCGAGGAAAAACTGGAGGCAGCCCTGCACCCGGAATTGACCCGCCTCATGGGTCAATACCCGGACAGGCGGTTCATCACCCTCTATGACAAAAACCTGGCCGTGGTGGTGGACCCGGTGCGAGCGCGCTGCGGCGCCTGGTATGAAATGTTTCCCCGCTCCTGCTCCGCCATTTCCGGACGGCACGGTACCTTCAAAGACTGTGAGGCTCGTCTGCCTTACATCGCCGGCATGGGCTTCGATGTTCTCTATCTGCCGCCCATCCACCCCATCGGCCGCACCAACCGCAAGGGCAAGAATAATCAGCCGGTTGCCGAACCCGGGGATGTCGGCTCTCCCTGGGCCATCGGTGCGGCCGAGGGCGGGCACAAGGCCGTGGACCCGCACCTGGGCACCCTGGAAGATTTCCGGCATTTTGTGGCCCGGGCCCGGGAGATTAACCTGGAAGTGGCCCTGGATATTGCCTTTCAAGGGTCGCCTGACCACCCTTATGTCCGGGAGCACCCAGCCTGGTTCCGCTGGCGGCCGGACAATACCGTGCAGTATGCTGAAAACCCCCCGAAAAAGTATGAAGACATTTACCCCTTTGACTTCGAGACCGAGGATTGGCAGGAGCTCTGGGGAGAATTGAAAAGCATCGTCCTCTTCTGGATCGAGCAGGGAGTGCGCATTTTCCGGATTGACAACCCCCACACCAAGCCCTTTCATTTCTGGGAATGGTTGATCAGCGAAATCAAACAGGACTATCCGGAGGTCTTTTTCCTGGCCGAGGCCTTCACCCGCCCCAAGGTGATGTACCGACTGGCCAAATTGGGTTTTAGCCAATCCTACAACTACTTCGCCTGGCGCAACACCAAGTGGGAACTCACCCAATATCTCACTGAACTCACCCGGACTGAAGTGCGGGAATATTTCCGGCCCAACCTGTGGCCCAACACCCCGGACATCCTGACCGAATACTTGCAGTTCGGGGGCCGTCCGGCCTTCATGATCCGGCTGGTCCTGGCGGCCACCCTGGGGGCCAGTTACGGTATCTATGGACCGCCTTTCGAGCTCTTCGAGAGCCTGTCCCGGGAACCGGGCGGCGAGGAATACCTGAACTCCGAAAAATTTGAAATGAAGCACTGGGATATCGAGCGGCCTGACAGCTTAAAAGACTTCATTGCCCGGGTGAACCGCATCCGCCGGGAAAATGCCGCGCTGCAGTGCGACTGGAACCTGCGGTTCTACCCCATCGATAACGAGCAACTCATCTGCTACGCCAAGTTGGGGGAAGACCGGGCCAATATTATCCTGATGGTGGTGAATCTTGATCCCCATCACGCCCAGGGCGGCTGGCTGGAGCTGCCGCTCAAGGAACTGGACCTGGACCCCGGCCAACCCTACCAGGTGCACGATCTCCTGGGGGAAGCCCGTTTCCTCTGGCACGGCTCGCGCAACTATGTGGAGCTCGATCCGCAAGTGGCCCCGGCCTATATCTTCCGGTTGCGGCGCCGGGTGCGCACTGAACGGGATTTTGATTATTATCTTTAAGTATCGTATCCGACAGTGCCCGATAGTTTCCCTCAAGGGGGAGGGGAACAACCTGCCTTTTGCTAAGATCATCCTGTGACGATACACTAAGGTAACGCGGCACAATATTAACTCAAAAATAGGGCGTTTGGGGACATGCGAAACAGCAAATACTCAACTCCAACGGCTGATGACCCTTTGTGGTATCAGGACGCCGTCATTTATGAAATGCACGTGCGCTCCTTCTATGACAGCGACAAGGACGGCATCGGGGACTTCCGGGGTCTTACTGAGAAGCTGGATTACCTCCAGGATTTGGGGATCACCGCCATCTGGTTGTTGCCCTTTTATCCCTCGCCCCTGAAAGATGACGGCTACGACATTGCGGATTATACCGACATCCATGAGAAGTACGGGACCTTGCGGGACTTCAAGACCTTCCTGCGGGAGGCCAAGTACCGGGGTTTAAAAATCATTACCGAGCTGGTGATCAACCATACATCCAACCAGCACCCCTGGTTCCAGAGGGCCCGCCGGGCCGCGCCGGGAAGCCGGCACCGCGATTATTACGTCTGGAGTGACAACCCCCAGAAATATCCAGAGGCCCGGATCATCTTCCAGGATTTCGAATCCTCCAATTGGTCCTGGGACCCGGTGGCCCAGGCCTATTACTGGCACCGTTTTTACTCCCATCAGCCTGACCTCAATTTCGAAAACCCCGACGTCCGCAAGGAGATTATCCGGGCGCTCAATTTTTGGCTGAGCCTGGGAGTCGATGGGTTGCGCCTGGACGCCGTCCCCTACCTCTATGAGCGGGAGGGCACCAACTGCGAGAACCTGCCGGAGACCCATGCGTTTTTAAAAGACCTGCGGCACCATGTGGATGCCAGGTTCAAAAACCGCATGCTCCTGGCGGAGGCCAATCAATGGCCGGAGGATGCCGCGGCTTACTTCGGCGAGGGGGACGAATGCCACATGGCCTTCCATTTCCCCCTCATGCCCCGGATGTTCATGGCCCTGCGCATGGAGGACCGCTTTCCCATCATCGACATCCTCCAGCAGACCCCGCAGATTCCCGACAATTGCCAGTGGGCTCTCTTCCTCCGGAACCACGACGAACTCACCCTGGAGATGGTGACCGACGAGGAACGGGATTACATGTACCGGGTTTACTCCCAGGATCCCCAGGCCCGGATCAATCTGGGGATTCGCCGTCGCCTGGCGCCCCTCCTGGGCAATCACCGCCGCCGCATCGAACTGATGAAATCCCTCCTCTTTGCCATGCCCGGGACTCCGGTCCTCTACTACGGCGATGAAATCGGCATGGGGGATAATATCTTTCTGGGAGACCGGGACGGGGTGCGCACGCCCATGCAGTGGAGCGCCGACCGCAACGCCGGCTTTTCCCAGGCGAACTCCCAGAGACTCTATCTCCCCGTCAACATTGACCCGGAATACAATTACGAGGCCATCAACGTGGAAGCCCAGCAAAACAATCCTCATTCCCTGCTGTGGTGGATGAAGCGCATGATCGCCTTGAGAAAGCGGCACAAGGCCTTGACCCGGGGGTCCATCGAGTTCCTCTTGCCGGAGAATACCAAGGTCCTGGCTTTTCTCCGTTGTCATCAAGAAGAATGCATGCTCGTGGTGAGCAATCTTTCCCGATTTGTCCAGTATGTGGAACTGGATCTCCCCGGGTATCAGGGCCTGGTGCCCACGGAGGTGTTCGGCCAGACTGCCTTTCCTCCCATCGGCGAAACCCCTTACATGCTGACCTTGGGACCCCACTCCACCTACTGGTTCTCCCTGAACGAACCGCCCCCCGCGGAAGTCCAGCTCTCTCCCCGGGAAGCCCAAATCCCCACTTTTTCTTTAACCGGACCGGCGGAGGAACTTTTCCGGGGGAAGAACCGGCAGAATCTGGGGGATTTGATCCCCCCCTATCTCACCAGATGCCGCTGGTTCGGAGGCAAGGCCCGGAATATCAAAGCCGCCACCATAACCGAGGTGATTCCCTTCTCTTACGGGGCGTCGGTGGCTTATTTCACCATGGTCAGAGTGGGATACGTGGAAGGGGAGCCGGAAACCTATGTCCTGCCCCTGGCCGTCGCTTTTGGGGAAAAGGCTTCCCAGGTCCAGGAGGAATTTCCCCAGGCCGTGGTGGCCCACCTCCGGGGGCCGGGCCCGGAGGGCCTGCTGTTATGAGGCGGTGGAGGAGACCAGCCTGCATCAAGCCCTCCTGTCGAGCATCGCCCACCGCCGCCACTTCAAAAGCAATGGCGGAGAATTGATCGCCAAACCCACCAAAGTCTTTCGCGATATCCAGCGCTTGATGAAGCCCGGTCTTACTTCCGCCATCATCAAGGTCGAGCAGAGCAATACCTCCATCGTCTATAGCGACTGGTTCATCTTAAAGCTGCTGCGCCGGGTGGAAGAAGGGGTGAATCTGGACCTGGAAATCGGTCTCTTTCTCACCGAGAAATCCTCTTTCGTTCACAGCCCCCCGGTGGCCGGAGCTCTGGAGTATCGGCCCCACCATGAGCCCCCCATCACCCTGGGCATCCTCCACGGTTTTGTGCCCAACCAGGGCGATGCCTGGAAATATACCCTGGACGTCCTGGGCGCCTTCTTTGAAACGGCCCTGGCCACCAAGGCGGATCTCGGGCCCGAGCTCGTTCCCCCCAAAACCCTGGTTGATCTGGCCATGACCGAAGTACCCGGCCTGGCCCAGAAAATGATCGGTCCCTACCTGGAATCAGCCCGGCTCCTGGGTGAACGTACCGCCGATCTCCACACCGCCCTCGCCTCCAATACCGCTGATCCCCAATTTGCCCCGGAGCCCTTCACCACCCTGTACCAGCGCTCCATCTACCAGTCCATGCGCAACCTCACCGCCCGCACTTTTCAACTGATGCGCTCCCGGCTGAAGCACCTGCCGGAGAAGGGGCTGGATTTGGCCAGGAAGGTCCTGGAACGGGAAGAGCAGGTGCTCGACAACTTCCGCGCCTTGCTGAAAAGCAGGATCATCACCACCCGCATCAGGGTGCACGGTGATTTCCACCTGGGGCAGGTGCTCTATACCGGGAAAGACTTTATCATCATCGACTTTGAGGGCGAACCGGCCCGGTCTCTCACCGAGCGGCGTCTCAAACGCTCGGCTCTCAGAGATGTGGCCGGGATGCTGCGTTCCTTCCACTATGCCGCCTATCACGCCACCTATTCCCGGACGGTTCGTCCGGAAGACATCGCCGCGGTGGAACAGTGGGCCAACTTCTGGCAGATTTGGGTGTCAGCCGTATACCTGAAGACTTACCTGGACTGGGCCGGACCGGCGGATTTCTTGCCCAGGGAGGCAGGAGAACTGCAGATTCTCTTGAACGCCTTGTGCCTGGAGAAGGCGATTTACGAGTTGGGCTATGAACTCAACAACCGCCCTGAATGGGTGAATATCCCGCTTATGGGTATCCTGCAACTTCTCGAGACCCCCGGGTAAAATCTCCTCCAAAAGTTCTTATCACCTGGTGGCACAGGCTTTCCAGCCTGTGCCCAGGAAGCAGGTTAATCGTGCCCAGCCTGGAAAGGCGGTGCCACCATTTTTTCGCAGCGCACCGCGCCCCGTTTAAAACCAAGTTGAGATCATACAGGCAATTTATCTTTTGTAGGGGCGGACCCATGTGTCCGCCCTCAGGTTGGACATACACGCGATGCGCCCCTGCAGAGCGTGAACTTTTCCTACTACTGTGAGCGCAATATGGTATAACCCGTGGCGGACACGGAGGCCCGCCCCACCAGTCTGTTCAGGTTTTGCGGGTGGGGCAAAGGCCCGGGCGCGACTGCTTGAATATATCTCAGGGTTTATGCCCCGCCACGATTTCCTGGTAAAAATCCAGGGTCTGCCTGGCCACCTGCCGCCAACTGAACAACTCCTCCACCCTTCTCCGGGCATTTTCACCCATGACCCGCCTTTTTTCCGGGTCGGAGAGCAGGGATTGGATCGCCGCCGCTAAATTCAGGGCCAGGGCGGCCGCGGCTTGCGGTTCGTGGTCCCCGGGGCATTTTTCCCCGAGAGGCACCAGGAGGCCGGTTTCCTGGGGCAACACCACCTCCTTGATGCCGCCCACCGCCGTGGCCACCACCGGCGTACCGCAGGCCATGGCCTCCAGGTTGATGATCCCGAAGGGTTCATAAATGGAGGGACAGACGAAAATGGCGGCGTGGCTATAGAGGGGGATGATGTCGTCCACCGGCACAAAACGAGAGACCCAGATAATCCTGAGCCCGTTCCGGGTCTTAAGTTCTTCCAGGCGTTGGGCCATTTCCCGGCCCAGTTCTTTGGTATCCGGGTCGGTGGCGCAGAGCACCACCTGGACGCCGTCTTCGAGGTGAGCCGCGGCCCTCAGGAGATGCATGATGCCCTTCTGGTGGGTGATGCGGCCCACAAAGAGGATATAGGGGCTCTCCGGGTCGATCCCGTACCTGGTCAAAACTTCACGGTTAAAGGTCGGTTTATACTTCTCCACGTCAACCCCGTTGAAGATGACCCGCACCTTTTCCCGGGGCACGCCGTAGAGTTCCTGGACGTCGTCTTGCATGGACCGGGACACGGCAATGACCCCGTCGGCATTTTCATAGGCGGTCCTTTCCATCCAGGTGCTGACCCGGTAGCCGCCGGCGCCCAACTGCTCTTCCTTCCAGGGCCGGTGAGGCTCCAGGGAATGCGTGGTGAGGACCAGGGGTTTCCCTAGAAGCTGTTTGAGGAGACAGCCTGCCAGGTGCGTATACCAGGTGTGGCAGTGGATAATGTCCACCTCCTTGAGCGTCCCGGTCATGAGGACGTTCCGGAAGATGGTCTCCAGGAGCCGCATATTTCTCGGCTCTTGAAAGGGGAAGGTGAAGTTCACCTTCATGCCCTGGACCGTGGGATTGCTGTCCTTCTCCTGTTGCTCCCCGAAGCACAGGACTTTGAGGCTGTGGCGCCCGCCGTCCAAGGCGGCCAGTTCCTGGCTGAGGAAATTCACGTGCACTCCGGCGCCCCCATAGATATGGGGCGGATATTCATTAGTCAAAATGGCGATTCGCATGGCAACCTCTTTCTTGTCGGTAAACGCTTCCCTGAGAAGATAACAAATCCGGATAATCTCATCCTAACCATTTCTTGCTAGGGACGATGGATTATGATCCGCGCTCACCCTGTGCAGGTAAACAAAGAAACGGGGATGTAATGGCAACACCCTCGAAAGGTCCTGAAATTTATGGCAGTGGGGCTTTCCCGGCCAACGCCGCCGGCCGGGGTAAGGCCCGTTGAGGACTGATCCCGGCACGATGCCTTCACCAGCACCACTTCAGCATAACCTTGGCTTGGGGGCAACCGGTGCGCCATCCGGCCCTTTGGTCATAATGCATGGCGCCGCACACCGCCAGCGAAAAAGGAAGCCATGGACTAGCCTTATCTGTTTCCTGAAAAAAAAGATGCAAAGGATACCATACTTTGATAAAATTTCGTAGAGATACAATGATAGGCAGGAACTTAGGTTCATATTTATTAGCGTGAATCAAGACGCAATCACTCCCGATCATGTAACCAGTCCGGAGTGCATCGAATTTAGGAGCAGTCCGTCCGTCTGTCCCACCGAAGCCATGGCACGATTCTCGGAGCGGGTCAGTGGAGGTGGAATCTTCCAAAGCCGCGCCGGGGAAAAGGCAGCGTTGAGGAGTCGGCCATGAAAGACGACGCGAAATTGGGGATTTTCCTCTGCGCCTGCGGGGAAAAGATCGGCGGCAGGCTTAACCTGGCCGAACTGGAAGAACAGTTAAGCCTCCACCCGGAGGTGAGCTATTGCAGCACCCACTCCTACCTCTGCGAGGAACCGGATCTGGCGGTTTTAATCCGGGAAGCGCAGGCCCGGGGTCTCAACCGGGTGCTTCTGGGGGCCTGTTCGGACCGCGTCATGAAGAAGAAATTCGTCGCGGCCCTGGAGCCCCTGGGCATCATGGCCTCCCAAATTGACCTGGTTAATTTGAAGGATCATGTCGCCGCGGTTCATGAAGACGGCAGGCCGGCGCTGACCCGGAAAGCCGCCGTCCTGTTGACGGGGGCAGTGGGCAGCCTGGGGATGTTGGAACCCTATGCGCCGCTATTGGCGGATTTCCAGGGACCGGCCCTGATTCTGGGGGGCGGCATCTCCGGATTCGCCGCGGCCCGGGAACTGGCCCATAACGGTATGGCAAGCGTGATATTCACCGGCGCTCAAAACCCCGGGGACGTCTTGGCCGGACTGCCGCGCACCTATCCCGGCAGCCACATCTTCGTTAAGGATTTGGCGGCCATGCTCCAGGAAGTTTTCGCCAGCTCACTGGTGACCATGGCCCCGGATCGGCCCGTGGAATTTGTCGGTGGGCCAGATGGGCGATTACCGCGTCGGCTTGCAGCCAGACCCCCACCAAGTGAGCGAAATGACCGGGTCGGCCATCATCCTGGCCCTGGATCGGGAATATGCCCCAGGAGAGAGTGACATGGGCGGCGGCGCTCGGGTCATAGACCAGTTGGACCTGGAGGAGCGCTTAGCCGAGAAGCGGATAAAGCCCGGACGAGTGGTTTTTTTGGTTAACAGCCCGGAGGAAAACCGGCTGGCCCGGGAACTATCGGCGGCCGCGGCCTGGCGCAGCAGTCAGGCCCTGGTCCAGGAGTTTCCCGGCGTCAGGCCCGCGGTGCTCTACCCGGCTGATATCAAGCTGCCGGTGGCCGAAGCTGATCTGGCGGCAGCCAAGGAGCTTGGCATCGGGCTTTATGCCTATAAGCCCGACTTCCAGCCGGTGGTGCAATCCGGTTACCTGCACTATGTGAACCCGGATGATCACCTGGAGCATGAGGTTGGTTGGGATACCCTGGTAGTTTCGGCTATCCCCGGGCAACCTGCCGCCCAGACCCAGGATCTCATGCGCCTTCTTGGCATTTTCCCCCATAAAGGGGACAGTTTCAAGCCGGGTCCCATGGCCCTGAAGCCCGATCAGAAGCCGGTGGAATCGCTTATTGTGACCGGTTCGGCCCTGAAACTCTGCGATCTGGGCGAGGCTCTGCGGCAGGGTGAAGATGCGGCCCGGAAAGTTTTGCTCTTGCGGGATAAGTTCCGCCAAAGCGACCTGGCCAGCCCGCTGGTGGTGGTCACGGTGGACCAGAATCTGTGCGATAGCTGTGGACTCTGCAACGAGGTCTGTACCTGCGGCGGGGTGAAAAATGTCCTTCCCGGTAAGGGGACCAGCCCCCGGGATGTGACTCCCTATACCTGTGACGGTGGCGGCAACTGCACTGCCGCCTGCCCCTCCAAAGCCATGAGGCTGCTCAACCACAGCTCCCGGCAGTTGGAAGCCCGGATCCGGGCCATCCTCCCCCGGATGCAAGACAACGAGATACTGGCCTTTGTGTGCGGTCGGGGCGGCCAGAGTACCGCCGAGCTGGCGGCCATCCAGGGGCTGTCCTACTCCAGCCGGGTTTATCTGGTCGGGGTGAACTGTCTGAGTTGCATCGACCCCACCATCTTTTCCATGGCCTTTCTGAACGGGGCCAACGGCATCCTCCTGGTCTGCTCCCGGCCCGCTTCCTGCCACTACGGCAGCGGCGTGGATCACGCCTGGCGCCGGGTTGACCTGATGAAGAAGCTGTTGGCCATGTGTGGCCTGGAAAGGAAACGAATTGCCCTGGGGTATGTGGACGTGGACCGGCCCGAGGCCTTTGTGCGCCTGACTGAGGCTTTCCTGGACAACCTGAGCGCTATGGGGCCCCTGGACCGCTCCGAAGACCAAAAGAAGAAGCTGATGGCGGCCCACGCCATTACGCATCGGCCCCGGGTGCGCTGGTTTTTGGGGGCGGGTTTGAGAAGGCCCTCGGAGCAGGAATTCCCCGGCGACCAACACAATGCCGTAGATTTCGACGAGAGCTTGGGGGATATGCTCCGGGAGGAGTATATGGCCGCCAGGATTATCGGCCTCCTGAGCGACGGCCCTCTCAATCCTCCGGGGATTGCCCAGGCCTTAGGGGAACATGCGTCCGAAGTTTCCCTGGTCCTGAACGAATTGCTGCGGGATAACCGGCTCATCCGCCAAAGCTGGGAAGACGGCTACCCCTTGTATGCTTTGGCCAAATAAGTAGTAAAGGCCCGGGTTGCTTTCGGACCAGTTCGGATTCTGGAGGCCCGCCGGGCAGATGAAAAGAGTATCGACCGGCGCGCTATGGGAGCAGGTGTTTGCCAATTTCATCGGCGAGAGCGCCAGTTATACGCCGGGGGGTGGCAAAGTGGCCTTGGCTGCGGCGCTGGAGCGCGGTTGTCTGAGATGGTGAGCACGTATCATCAGTTTTCTGTCTCTTGTACCGCCGAAATTATGGACACTGTGAAGACCCGGGCTGAGAACCGGTGCAGATTCATCGACCTGCTTCTCCATGAACGCCTTACTCAGCGCTTCAGTTTGGCTCATACCCAAATCCGGGAACACCTACATTACGAAAGTCCGCCGGCGGAGCCGGGTATGCGGAAATCTACGACGGTCCGGGCCTTGGGTCGCAACCCGCTTAAACGCGCCTGCACCGGCGCCCGAAGGTCTGATCCGAGGGGCGCCGGTGAGTGCGGTCCCAAAGGAGCGGAGAGTAACACTTGTTAAGGCAATTTTAGCAGGTGTTTAGTGGAGATCGTGGGAAGATTTAGGATAACTGTATAATTTAATTAAGTAATTAAAAAAGCGGCTCTGGCACCGTTATTGCTATTTTAGAATTGGGATTTGTTGCTCAAGTTAGTAATGATCCCTATTCGCCCGCGGGTGGACTTGCAAGGGGAAGATTGTGAAGAAGAACAATGTCAGCCCTGATTTGTATAGCGAGGTCGAGAGGCTTGGGGCCAGGGACATGGAAGCCTGTATGCAATGCGGCAACTGTGCCTCCGCATGTCCTTTGTCAAGCGGTGAAAATACGTTTCCTCGCAAAATTTATCGCTATCTCCAGCTCGGCCTGAAAGATAAGCTGTTGGAATCTCCGGAACCCTGGCTCTGCTACTATTGCGGTGACTGCAATACCGACTGTCCCCGGGGCGCCGAACCCGCCGAGACCATGATGGCGACTCGACGCTGGTTGATGACCCAGTATGACTGGACGGGACTGGCCAAGAGATTCTATACCTCGCCGAAAACGCTCGTGGGGGCTTTTCTCGGCATCGCGCTCTTCGTCGTCATGCTGTTCCTGATCTTCCACGGGCCGGTGGTTACCAACCGCGTGGAGCTCACCACCTTCGCTCCGGTTCATTGGGTCCACCTCGGTGACCTGATCATGGTCGGAATGATCTTTTTGATACTGGGTTCGAATGCGTTTTACATGTATTCGCGGGTCATGCAGGGCACGAAGATACCGCTCTATCTCTACGTAACCCAGGCGCCGGTGTTCTTCCTCAACTACTTCACCCAGAGACAGTGGAGAAAATGCGGCACCGGCCCCGGCAGTGCCTGGTGGCGGCATGTCTTTCTGTTCTCCGGTTGGGTGGCGATGGAAATCCTCGTCATGGCGTACCTCTCGGCCTTCCAGACCGATATTGTCCATCCATTCTGGCATCCGACCCGGCTGTTGGGCTACTATGCCACGATTGCCCTGATGGTTGGCGCTACGACCATGCTGTACAGCCGCTGGTTCAAGAAGGAGGAGAAACTCCACCGCTATTCGGATTTTACGGATGTGTTCTTCCTGGAGTTGATCATCGCCATCGCCGTCACCGGGATCCTGGTCCATATTTTCCGGATGGCCGGACTGCCGCTGATCACCTACACCACCTATGTGATCCATGTGGCCATCTGCGTGGGCATGCTTTGCCTGATGATACCCTTCGGCAAACTCTCGCACCTGATGTACAGGCCGTTGGCCATTTTCCTGACCACCCTGAAAGCCAAGGCCCTGCGTGAATCTCCGGCTGACCTGGCGGCGATGCGGCAAGATATCGGTGAGACCTTCCAGAGCTGTATGCAGTGCGGCGCCTGCACCGGGGTCTGCCCCTGGGGCGAGGTTACGAGCTACAGTCCCCGGAAGATCCTCCGGGATATCTCTCTGGACCGGTCCTCAAACGTCACCGTCGATGAGGCCGCCTGGATCTGCGCCTCCTGTAACAGCTGTGTCGAACAGTGCCCCCGGGGAATTGGCGTGCTTGACCTGATAAAATCCGTCCGCCGCCAGGTCGTGGCCGCCGGATCTCTGCCGAAATCATTATCAGGCCCCGGTGCAGAGTCTGAAGCAGGACGGCAACCCCTGGGCCGGAAAAAAGGAAAATCGCCTCGATTGGGCCAAGGGCGCAAATTTGCCGGCTTATACCCCGGAGCATGACTATTGCCTGTTCACCTGCTGTACCACGGCCTATGATACCACCGCCGATAAAGGCAGCCAAAAGGCAGGCCTCGCCCTCTTGCGCCTGCTTGAGCATGCCGGGGTCTCCTACGGAACTCTGGGGACCCGGGAGAGTTGCTGCGGTGACCTGGTAGATAAGATCGGTGCGGCGGATGTCGCTGCCGAACTGACCGGGAAGAATACCGCCATGTTTCTGGAGGCAGGGGTTACCAAGATCCTGACCCTCTCCCCCCACTGTCTGAATTCATTCACCAAAGATTATGAAGGGCTGAAGAATATCGCCGCGGTTCACGCTACCGAGCTTATGGATGAACTCATCCGTGAGGGTGCCCTCAAACCCGTCAACCGGCTTGATCTCAAAGTGACCTACCATGATCCCTGCTATCTGGGCCGGCATTCTGCCATCTACGAGGCGCCCCGGAGAATCCTGCAAGCCATCCCGGGGGTTACCTTGATTGAAATGCAGAATAACCGGGAGCGGAGCTTCTGTTGCGGCGGCGGCAGCGGCGGGCCCTGGAAGGGCCGGGTTGGCAAAGAAAGTCTTGGAGAGATTCGCATCACCGAGGCCATCGGCACCGGTGCGTCGGTGATCGCCACGGCGTGTCCCTACTGCATTCGCACCCTCAATGAGGCCATCGCCAAACTGGGGGTCGGAAACAAGATAAAAGTCCAGGACGTGGCGGAACTGCTCCTGCAGTCGGTCGATTTGTCGGATGCACCCGCCATAACCGGAAAAAACCAAAACACTATGGAGTTTTCTCAGGAGGACGCTCATGTCTGAGCGAATCGGATTTTTCATCTGCCACTGCGGGATCAACATCGCCTCGAAGGTCAGAGTGGAGGAGGTGGCGGAATACGCGGCAACCTTCCCGAATGTCATAGTTGCCAAAGATTATCTGTTTATGTGCTCGGATCCGGGACAGGATCTCATCGAAAAGGAAATCAGGAGCCAAAACCTCTCGCATGTGGTGGTGGCCTCCTGCTCGCCCCGCATGCATGAAAACACCTTTCGGGCCGCCTGCCAGCGGGCGGGGTTGAATCCCTACCGGGCCTTCCACATGGTCTGTGTCCGTGAACATGGGTCCTGGGTGACGGAAAGCGAGGATGAGGCTACGGCCAAGGCCCTCGTCCTCGTCAGGGCCGGTCTGATGCGGGTCATAAATCAGAGTGCGCTCTACCCGAGCACATTTTCGGTCAATCCCAACACCCTGGTGGTCGGTGGCGGCATCGCCGGCATGCAGGCGGCTCTGGATATCGCCAGCTCCGGCAATCAGGTCTATCTGGTGGAACGGCAGCCAACCGTCGGGGGTCACATGCTCCAGTATGACAAGACCTTCCCGACCCTGGACTGCGCGGCTTGTATCGGTACACCGAAAATGGTGGCCGTCGGCCAGCACAAGAACATCCATTTGATGACCAATACCGAGGTCGAGAGCGTCAGCGGCTTTGTCGGCAACTTTAAAGTCAATATCAATCAGCGCTCCCGCTATGTGAAGATCGAACTGTACCGGTTGCGGAGACTGTGCCAAGGTCTGTCCCATCGAGGCGCCGAACGAATGGGATGTCGGGACGAAGAAGCGCAAGGCCATCTATATCTCCTTCCCCCAGGCGGTGCCGGTGCGCTACGCCATTGATAAAAAGGATCGGGCTCCCTGCGTGCAGACCTGTCCGGCCGGTATCAATATCCAAGGGTTTGTCGCCCTGATCAGGGCTGGCAGATATCGGGAATCCCTCGAACTGATCATGGACAAGATGCCGCTTCCCGGCTCCCTGGGCCGGATCTGCCCCGCCCCCTGTGAGGTCCGGTGTCGCAGGCAGGAGGTTGATGCCCCCCTGGCGATCTGCAAGTTGAAACGCTTCGCGGCGGACCAGGTTGATTGGGACACCTTGACGGTGCCGACCATCGAGAGAAAACCCGACACTGAAAAGGTGGCCATCATCGGTGCGGGTCCGGCCGGGCTTTCCGCCGCCTATTTCCTGGCTAAAAAGGGGTATCATCCGACAATTTTCGAAAAGGCGCCCATTGCCGGGGGCGTCCTCCGGTACGGTATCCCGGACTATCGGTTGCCCCCGGCGATCCTCGAACAGGAGGTCAACTATATCAAGAAGCTGGGCGTGGACATCCAACTGAATGTCTCCATCGGCAAGGATCGTCCGGTTAGCGGTCTCTTCGACGAGGGATTCAAGGCCATCTTTTTGGCAGCCGGCGCCCCGAAAAGTGTGAAGTTGAATATCGAGAACGAGGATGCCGAAGGCGTCCTGCCCGGCATCGATTATCTCAACCTGCTCAATTACAAGCAGCCGGTCAAGACCGGCAAGGTAGTAGTGGTCGTCGGCGGTGGCGACGTGGCCATCGACGCCTCCCGTGAGGCCATCAGGCAGGGCGCCTCCGAGGTGAAGATGCTCTACCGGCGGAGCAAGGCCGAGATGCCGGCCGCCAAGAGTGAGATCCAGGACGCCGAGGAAGAAGGCGTCAAGATCGAACTGCTGGTGAATCCCATTGCGGTCCTGACCGAAGATGGCAAGGTTTCCGGAGTGCGTTGCATCAAAATGGAGCTTGGTGCACCGGACCAATCCGGCCGCAGGAGACCGGTCCCGGTTTCCGGTTCCGAATTTGATATCCCCTGTGACATGGTTATCCCGGCCATCGGTCAGCGGGTCAGCAGTAAATTCCTGGAAGGCACGGAAGGGATCGAAATGACCCCCTGGGGTACGGTTACGGCCGATCCGGTGACGTTTCATACCAGCTTCCCGGGCATCTTTGCCGGGGGCGACCTGTTCACCGGTCCGTCCAACGCCGTCGAGGCCGTGGCCGCGGGACAGCAGGCCGCGATTTCCATCGAAAAATATCCTGCAGGAAGAGGAGCTTACGGAGCAAAGGCCTGGCAGGCCGACCGGGACTAACTGGAAGGGGATTCCGAAAGATATCGTGCGCCAGCCCCGGGCCCAGATGTGCGTCCTGCCGGTGGCGGAGCGCATCAACAATTACGATGAGATCGAACTGGGATTCACCGAGGAGCAGGCCCGGGCCGAGACGAACCGGTGCGTGGATTGCGGCAGCTGCTGCGAATGTATGCTCTGTGTCAAAGAGTGCAAGGCTGGCGCCATTGACCATAAGATGATCGACCAGCCGGAGACCGTCGACGTCGGTTCCATCATCATTGCCACCGGTTTCGATCCGATGAATCCGGTCAAGATGACCCAGTACGGCTACGGCAAGTACCGGAACGTCTTTACCAATATCGAATTCGAGCGGCTTTCCAACGCCACCGGGCCGACTTCCGGCAAACTCCTGAAACGTGATATGAAGGATCCCCTGAAGTTCACCACCCCACCGAAGAGCGTGGCGATTCTCCATTGCATCGGCAGCCGCGACCAAAACTACCATGAATACTGCTCCCGCACCTGCTGCATGTATGCCCTGAAGTATGCGCATCTGCTGAAAGATAAATGCGGGCATGATACCGAGATCTACAACTTCTATATCGACATGCGCTGCTTCGGCAAGGGATACGAGGAGTTCTACAGGAAGGTCCAGGCCGAAGGAGTCAAGATGATCCGCGGCAAGGCCGGCTCCATCACCGAGGATGAGAACGGTATCCTGACCGTCAAGGGTGAGGATACGCTTTCCAACCGCCTGATCGAAATCAAGGTGGATATGGTTATCCTCTGTACCGCGATGGAGGCGAGAAAGGATGCCCCCGATGTCATGCGGAAGTTCGGGATAGGTATCGGTTCGGATGGATTCTTCCAGGAGTCACACCCCAAACTGGCGCCGGTATCCACCCCCACGAGCGGAGTCTTCCTGGCCGGGGCTTGTCAGGGACCGAAGGATATCCCGGACACGGTGGCCCAGGCGAAGGGAGCCGCCGCGGAATGCCTGGCGTTGACCTCCGCAGGTCAGGTTGAGATCCCGCCCATGATCTCCAGTATCGATCCTGACATCTGCGTCGGTTGCCAGCTGTGTATCGGGCTCTGTACCTATTCGGCCATTGAATTCAATCCATATCGCGGTATCAGTGAGGTCAACACGGCGATTTGCAAGGGATGTGGAAGCTGCGCCGGAGCTTGTCCCAGCGGCGCCGCCAAAGTGAGCCACTTTACCGATAAACAGATCTTCGCGGAAATAGACGGGCTTTTACTTCATTAAGGAGTTTGATGAGATGAGCGAGTTTGAACCCAAAATAGTGGCGTTTTTTTGTAACTGGTGCACCTTCACCGCCGCCGATCTTGCCGGTACTTCACGTCTTTCATACCCGCCCAACCTCAAGATCATCAGGGTTATGTGCAGCGGCATGGTTGATCCGAAATTCGTCCTCAAGGCCTTCCTGAACGGCGCGGATGGTGTCTTGATCGGCGGATGCTGGCCTGGGGATTGTCATTACATCAATGGCAACCTGAAGGCGCGGCGCCGGGTGGCGCTCCTCACCGAGATTCTGAAACAGTACGGGATTGGTGAAGACCGTTTCTGGCTGCGATGGATCGCCGCCAGTGAGGGAACTATGCTGAAGGAAGTCGCGATTGACATGACGGAAAAATTGAGACAGCTTGGACCAAGCCCCCTTCAGAATATAAGCAGAATGGCAATTTGAAGGCACGGAGATGACTGAAAATGGCTAAATTCGCAAAATTGTCTTTTCAGAAAGACGAATTGAATAAGAAACTGGCGTCATTTTTCAAAGGCATGCTGGAAAATGGTGCGGCTGATGCGGTCCTGGTGCCGATGGCGCAGCCTAAGAAAGGGGTCCGGCTGGCGCTCGTTACCTCTGCTGACCATACCGCGGCGGTGGATCCT
The DNA here is from genome assembly GCA_963747645.1 of uncultured delta proteobacterium. GTDB lineage: Bacteria > Desulfobacterota > Desulfobaccia > Desulfobaccales > 0-14-0-80-60-11 > 0-14-0-80-60-11. The sequence continues at coordinate 24,821 of CAVVFW010000018.1, forward strand.
TTTGCCCCGATCGCGGCCGTCAGCGGCGCTAAAATTGCTTCATCGCTGACCGCGCGCCCCTCCGGCCGCAAGGTGGCGATGGTCCTGCGCCCCTGTGAGATCCGGGCTGTGGTTGAGCTCGCCAAGTTAAAGCAGGTGAATCTCGATGATGTCCTGCTGATCGGGATGGACTGTCACGGCCGCTATGAAAATACCGATTTCGCCAAATTCCAGGAGCAGGGCGGTACGTCCGAGGCTTTCCTTGCGAACGCCCAGGCCGGCAAGACCGCCACGGCGGATTTCGATATCTGCGGCGCCTGCCAGATCTGTGAATTTCCGACGGCCGACAACGTCGATATGAGACTGTGTGCCATCGGCGCGGAAAACGGCGCGGTCTTCATCGAAGCCGTAACCCCGAAAGGTGAGCAAGCCCTGGAAAAATCAGGCTTGAAACCGGGCGCAGCTCCGGCTGGCCGGGATGGGGCGGTGAAGAGCCTGGTGGCGGCGCGGAGCGAGGCCAGGGATAAAAAATTTGCTGAATTTCGGACTGACGCCAACAACTATGAGGCGCTGGCTGAGAAACTGTCTGAATGTGTCAACTGCTACAATTGCCGGGTGGCATGCCCGGTCTGCTATTGCAAGGAATGTGTATTTGTCACGGACACCTTCCGGCACACCGGCGAGCAGTTCATGATGTGGGCGGATCAAAACGGCATGCTGAAGCTGCCTAACGACACCTTGTTCTATCATCTGACCCGCATGACCCATATGAGCCTCTTCTGTGTCGGTTGCGGTCAGTGTACGAGCGCCTGCCCGAATGGCATTGACCTGATGCCGTTGTTCAGAACCTGTGCCGATAAAACTCAGGCCCGATTCAACTACCAGGCCGGAAGATCGGTCGATGAAGAACAGCCGATGGCTGGATTCAAATCGGATGAGCTGGTTGAAGTGACCGGTCAAGTAAAATAGGAGCGGTATCATGGCTGAAAAGAAGCCTACCGGCACAGTCTTGGTGGCTGGGGCCGGCATTTCCGGGATCAAGGCGGCCATAGAGCTGGCTGAATCAGGCTATAAGGTTGTGCTGGTCGATGATTCCCCCCAGATGGGCGGTATCCTGGCCAAACTGGATTACCAATTCCCGACGGATCATTGCGGCATGTGCAGAATGTTGCCCCTGGTGGGCCGCGAGTATGCCTCCCAGTACTGTATGCGCAAAAGCCTGTTTCATGAAAATATCGAGATCCTGCCGTTTACGCAGATCACCTCGGTGCAAGGCGATGCGGGGAATTATAAGGTCGAATTGCTGAAGAAGGCCCGCTTCGTCGACCCGGCCATCTGCAACGAGATGGGAGAATGCATCGACGTCTGTCCGGTCGAGGTCCCCGATGAGTTCAACCATGGGCTGACCACGCGGAAGGCAATCTACCAGGCGGTCCCGCATAATACCCCGAAGATGCTGCTCATCGACAAAGAGGCCTGTACCCGTTGCGGGAAGTGCCTCGAGGTCTGTACGACCAATGCCATCAATCTGGACGCCGAGGACGAGGTGGAGACCAGGGAGGTCCACGCCATTATCCTGGCTTCCGGAGTGAAGCTCTATAACACCCAGGAGTTCGAGGACGCCAAGTCATACGCGGTCTCGCCGGATGTCGTCACCGCGCTTGCTTTTGAGCGGATGATGAGCGGTAGCGGTACGTATCAGGGGGACGTGATCAGACGGCCCTCCGACGGCCGGCCGGCGAAAAACATTGCCTGGATCCAGTGCATGGGATCTCGAAACCGGCGTCAGAAAAGAGACTACTGTTCCTCCATCTGTTGCATGTTCGCCTTGAAAGAGGCCGTCCTGGCCAAGGAAAAAGGCGGGCCGGAGGTTGAAACCACCATCTTTTATATGGACATGCGGACCTTTGGCAAGGGCTTTCAACGGTACCGGGATGAGGCCGTCGACGAGCATGGGGTGAAGCTGATCCGCTGCCGGGTGCAGGGGGTTATGCCCAAGCCGGACGGCAGCCTGGAGATCCGCTATCTCGATTCCGAGACCAACGAGTTCGTGGTGCAGAATTACGATCTGGTGGTGATGTCAACCGGCCAGGTACCCTTTGAGACCCATAAGAAATGGGCCGACCTGATGAATGCCCCCCTGGATTCCCGGGGTCTTCTCGCGACCGAGCCGTCCAGTAAGGTCAGGATTGCCGGCAAACCCGGCCTGTTTCTCTGCGGCTCCCTGATGGGCCTCACGGATGTCAGCGAGGCCATGACCAGCGGTATTGCCGCGGCCGGCGAGGCCACCAAATTTCTGACCACCTTGGGCGTGGACACGGTGCCGGAGGAGAAAATTGCCGAGCCGGCCGCCCATAACCGGGAACTGCCCCTGGTCTCGGTTGCCCTCTGTAAATGCGGCGAGAAGGCCGGTGCAGAAGGGCTCGATTATGAGCGTCTCATGGCTGAATTGAAACGCTATCCCGGAGTGGGCGCGATCCAGGTCATCGATTCCCTCTGCAAGGCGGACGGGGACACCGCGCTCGTTGACCTCCTCGGCAAGACCAGGTGCAATCGGTTGCTGATTGGGGCCTGTCAGCCTTTCATGTACAGGCGGAAGCTGAAAGATGAGGCCAGGAAGGCGGGGTTCACCTCCTCCATGGTGGAGATCTTTGATCTGTTCGGCATTGCCCGGAGGGGCATGGTCGAACCCGTGACCGGGGACTTGATTTCACGGGCCGCGGGGGAAATCAAAGCGGATATCGAAAAGCTGAAATTTAAACCTCCCCTCCAGGTGAGCACCTTGCCGATCAACCAGACGGCCCTGGTGATCGGTGGCGGCATCGGTGGGATGCAGGCTGCCCTGTCCCTGGCCGACCGGGGGGTGCCGGTGCATCTGGTGGAAAAGGCCGCCCACCTGGGCGGGTATCTCGGCACTCAGGTGGAGCACACGGTTGATGGATTGTCTCCGGTGGCGATGGCTACGGAAATGAAGCTGAGGGTGTTCGAAAACAAGGACATCACGGTCCATCTGAATTGTGAGGTTGAGAAAACCGTCGGCACCCTGGGCAGCTTCGAGTCAAAACTGCAATGCCAGGACAGTGCGGACAACACCTATCTGCGTCACGGCGTGGTGATCATGGCCACGGGCGGGCATGAGGGAGCCACCACCGAATACGGTTACGGGGCCTCGGAGACGGTGCTGACCCAGGCGGAATTGCGGAAAGGCCTGACCAGCGGCGATATCGATGCCGGTGAACTCGAAAATGTCGTGATGATCCAGTGTGTGGGTTCACGGCAGAAAGACGGCCGCCGCTACTGCAGCCGCATCTGCTGCATGGGCGCGATTGGCAATGCCTTGAAGATCAAGGAGATGAATCCCGAGGCCCGGGTCTTCATTCTCTACCGCGATATCATGACGTATGGCTTTTACGAGCAGTACTATACGAAGGCCAGGGCAGCCGGAATTATTTTTATGAATTACAGCCTCGATGCCAAGCCTGAGGTGGAGATGGTCGAGGGCAAACCGGTCGTCAAATTCACGGATGCCGTCCTGAAAGAAGAGATGGAGCTGCCGGCGGATCTCCTGGTGCTTTCCACCGGGGTGGACCCGGAAGAGTCAAACCAGAGGCTGGCCGATGCCTTTAATGTTTCTTTGACCGAGGACGGGTTCCTGGCCGAAGCGGATTCGAAATGGCGGCCGATCGAATTCCAGAAAGTTGGACTTTATCTTGCCGGTACGGCCCATTCTCCCATGCCGCTCAAGAGTGTGATCCTCCAGGCCGAAGCCGCGGCCCAGAAGGCCTATACGTATCTGTCCGGACGTGAGGTGCATACGGCCGCGGTCATTTCCACGGTGAAAGACGCCCTGTGCATCCGCTGCCAGAGATGTGTGAATATCTGTCCTTATGGGGCGAGGTCGTATAATGAGGCGGAGAAATGCATCGATGTCGATGCGGCCGCGTGTCAGGCCTGCGGCATGTGTGCGGTTGAGTGCCAGAACAATGCCGCTGAGGTCAGGGGATGGAGTGACAAACAATTAATGGCTGCCATCGATGCCAAGCTCATGGACAGCCTGCTCTCGTCAACCGTGGGATAAGAGGGGTTTTTATGGACCTGCAAGAAGGATCAACCAAAGATCTCTGGAAAGATATCTACAATACCGGTAATCTCCATTACTGTTTTAACTGCAGCACCTGCGTATCCGGATGTCCTGCCTCCCATGGCGACCCGCCGCTCCTGGTCAGGAATCTGGCCCGGATGGTGATCCTGGGACTCGAGGAGGAACTCCTCGCCGATGACACTCCCTGGGCCTGCGTCTCCTGTTCAAAATGTGAGGAGATGTGCCCGATGGATGTCATGCCCTTCGAAATGATTCTCGCCATACGGCAATGGCAGTGCCGCAACGATGAAACGCTGATCCCGTCGGCCATCGTCGAGATCTATAAGCGGGGCTATACCCAGGCCGTCGGGGTGAACAAGGAGCTACGCGATTCGCTGGGGTTGCCTGACTTGCCCACCATAACCAACAACGAAGAACAACTGAAATTGTTCCGTGAAATGCTCATGAAGATAGAGCTAATTAGCGACAACGACTACATGTTCGGTGGCTGAAAAAAGTGACTCCCGGTTGACGGGGAGCATGATCGGTCGCCGCGGCTTGGCGCGATCATTTCATACACATGAGGATTACGTGATGCAATTATGTCTTTTCCTGGGCTGTAATACCCCTGCCATCCGGCCGGATGTGGAGCGGGCCATAAGGGCGTCAATGCCGGTTCTGGGCATTGATCTGGTGGATGCCGACAACTATGTCTGCTGTCCGGCCTTCGGGGCTTTCCCGTCTGCCGATGAGGAGGCCTGGATGGCCACCAGCGGCTGGAACCTTTCTATTGCCGAAGAGAAGGGGTGTGATTTCGTCGTCCAGTGCGGTTCCTGTTACAGTTCCCTGCGCATGGGACGGGAGCATCTGATGCATGATGCTGACAAGCTGGCCCGCGCCAATGAACTGCTCGAGCCCACCGGGCGGCAGGTCACGGGAAAATCTGAGGTCCGCCATGTGTCTGAGGTCCTCTTCAGGGAAGTAGGCCCGGAGAAGATTGCCTCGCTGCTCAAGAAGAGTCTGAAGGGACTCCATGGTATCGTCCAGTATCCCTGCCATACCCTGTACCCGAGTGAGGTCGTGGGGTTTGAAGAATCCGCCCGGGCGCCCCAGGGCCTGCGGCGGCTGGTAGAGGCGCTGGGAGCCAGGTGGACGGCTACAGTCGCGAACTGCAATGCTGTGGCGGGGCCGGCGGATTCATGAAAAGTACTCCGGAGCAGGCTCTCGAGTTCGCCAAGGCCAAGTTCGATGCCATACTCGAGGAAACCGAGGCCGATTTTATCGCCGTCTCCTGTATCACCTGCCTGATGCATATGGAAAAGGTTCAGAATACGCTCAATGAACAGCTTGGCGAAGAGCGCTACAAGATACCGATTTTCGATTACAACCAGCTCCTCGCCCTCTGTCTGGGATTCGACCCAAAGCAGGTCGCATCAATATGCAATGTGCCGAGAGACTCCGTCATCAGCCGCCTGGTGGACGTCAAACCGGAGGCATAACGCACCCTCTGCAGCGGGATCTTCGATCTGGGCGCGGGCTTTAGCATCCCCCGGCGCCCAGGCGACTCTTGAAGAGATTTATAGCGGCTGCCAAAAGTTTTTTCCGATCCTTGAGATCCACAAATCCCCCAGTGTTGCGTTTCAGGAAAACCTTAAAAAAGAAAAACCTCTAGTTCCCTCCCCCTTGATGGGGGAGGGTTAGGGTGGGGGTGACGAAACCGTGAAAAGATACGGAGCCTTATCCCCCCTCCCCCTAACCCCCTCCCACCAGGGGAGGGGGAATTTTAAGACTCTAACTTTTGAAGCTACTTCCGAAACAGATAACCCCCCTTTAATAAAGGGGGGAACCATAAGGAATTGCTGATAAAGTCCCCCTTTGAAAAAGGGGGATTTAAGAATTGCCAAGGAGAAAGAATTTATGGCAAACGCTTTAGACCGGTAATCTACGGAAAAGGTGATCACCGAGGCGTCAAAAGAGCCCCGGCCCAGACTTAGGGGGACAGGGAAGGGGGATGGGACGCTCGTGTCGGCCTTTTTCTCAAATCCTGGCAGCCGATAAGAACGTTAAAGCTGGAATAGTCAACGGCTTAAAGCGCCGGAAGATTATTTCCGGCCTACCCGAAATTACCCTCATTTCCGGCTGCGTTCATAGTAGTAGCTGATAATATCCCGCTTGGCGATCATGCCGATAATCTCATCGGGAGCTTCTTCCCGCACCACCGGCAACTCGTTGACGTTGATCAGGGCCATTTTGGTCAGGGCGTCCTGCAGTGAGTCATTCCAAATGACCCGGAGAACGGTGGGGGTGGCCACGTCCTTGGCGATGATCACCTGGGCCAGGGTCTCTTCAAACAGGACTTCCCGGATATCATTGATGGACAGGATGCCGGTCATCTTTCCCTGCTCATCGACCACGGGATAATAGGCGTCCGGGGAATCGGTGACGACCTTGATAAGTTCCCCGAACGGCATGGCTTCCGGGATGGTGATGACCTTCCGGGGCGTGATGGCCTCCTTCACCAGGCTCTTTTCCAACAGTCCCCGGGCAAACTCTCCCAGGTGGGCCGGGGACGCCAGGCGGGTGACCAGTTGCTTTTCATAGAGACTGGTCTTGCCCAAAAATATGTAGGAAATGGCAGAGACCAGCATCAACGGCACCAGCAAGGTATAACTGGCGCACATCTCACAGGCCATGATGATCGAGGCTACCGGGACCTTGGCAACCCCGGCGAAAAAGCCGCCGATGCCCACCAGCACGAAGGAGTTGGGATTGACCACCCAGTTGGGGGCCAGGCTGTGCCCCAGATAGCCGAAGGCCCCGCCGAGCATGGCGCCGATGAATACCGAGGGCCCGAACACGCCGCCGCTGCCTCCCGAACTGATGGTGCAGGAGGTGGCGGCAATCTTCAGGAAGACCAGCAGCAGCATGGTGCTCCAGATGATTTTGCCCTCCATGGCCACCTGAATCCAGCCGTAGCCGCCGTCCAGGACGGATGGTCCCAGCAAGGCAATCAATCCCAACATCAGACCCCCCAGGGCGGGCTTGAAGATTCTGGGGATCTTCAGGGGGTGGAAAAACCAGTCCCGGGCGCCATAGAATACCTTGATGTAGATATAGCCTATCAAGGCGCAGATGCCGCCAAAGATGACGTAAGCCAGGAGTTCCCTGGGCTCGAAGTTAACCGGTCCGGGGAAGAAGAGGGTGGCCCGTCCGGAATACTGGTCAAAGACCGAGGAGGCGACGATGGAGGCCACGATGCAAGGCATAATGGCCTCAAATTCAAATTCGGTTTCCCGGTACAGGACCTCCGGGGCGAACAAGGCCGCGCCCAAAGGGGCGTGGAAGATGGCGCCGATGCCCCCGGCGGCGCCGGCCAGCACCAGGATGCGCCGGTCCCGGGCCGGGAGGCGCATCAGGCTGGCCAGAATCGACCCCAGACCCGCCCCGATCTGGGCGATGGGGCCCTCTTTACCGGCGGAGCCGCCGCTGCCGATGGTCAGGGCCGAAGCTATGACCTTAATGGGGACCACCCGCTTGCGGATGAAGCCGCCAGCGTGATGGAAGGCTTCAATCATGGCGTCGGTGCCATGCCCTTCCGCCTCCGGGGCCAGCAGAAAGACCAGGAGGCCGGCGCCCAAGCCACCCAGAGTGGGGATGAGAAGATAGAGCCAGGTGCGGGTTTGGGCCATACTGGCGATCAGCTTTGGTTCCAGCCCTTTCACCGGTTCCAGATAGCCGGTGGGCAGATTCAGGGCCAGATGCAGGGTTTGTTTCAGAAGCTCTTCGAAGAAGATGGCTCCCAGCCCCGCAAAGATTCCCACCACGACGCTGAGCAGAGGCCAGCGAACCTGGCTGGACCAGCCATACCGCGCCCCATCCGATCGGGCGAACAGAGAACCGAAGAATGTTTTTAGGTTGTCAACCCACTTGAGATAACTCATACCGGACCTCTTCCGATGCCTGGGATGCTCGACAAGCTAGGGTTGCGGTTTCATTACTGCGGCGCTTAGTAAGAGGAAAATCCTCAATCCCGGCCCGGCCTTTCCCGCAATCACCGACGCCATCAGCACCCGCCAAACAACTGTACCTGCACCTGTTCTCCCTTAAATAACCCTTCCACTCCCAGGGGGATCATCACCAGGCCGTCGCTCTTCACCAGGGGAGAGAGGAGCCCCGAAGGCCCCAGGACCGGGTCGGCCCACAGGGTCGCACCCTCCCGGCGCAGGCGTACCCTCACATAGTCTTCCCGGCCCGTGGCCCCGGCCAGGTTCCGGGACAGCCCGGCAGTCACGGTGCGCCCCCAGGGTGACTGATCGTTTACGCCCGCCAGGCGCAGCAGCAGTGGCCGGCCCAGCACCTCCATGACCACCGCGGCCGAGGCCGGGTGCCCCGGCAGCCCCAGGAGGGGCTTGGCCGGCGTCTGCCCCATGGCCGCCAGAATGGTGGGTTTGCCGGGCCGGAGCGCCACCCCGTGCGCCAGGATCTCGGCGCCGGGCAGGTCCTGGATGGCCGTCAGGGTCAGGTCCCGGACGCCCACGGAGCTGCCGCCGGAGATCAGGATCAGGTCGGAGGCCTCCAGGGCCGCGGCCAGGGATTTTCGTAAGGCGCTGAAATCATCGGCAATGATGCCGAACATCAAAGGCAGGCCACCCCACTCGGCCACCTGGGCCGCGGCCAGGTAAGCGTTGGAATCCCGCACCTGGCCCGGCCGGGGTATTTCGTCCAGGGGGACAATCTCATCTCCGGACGAGATAATGGCCACCCGGGGTTTTTTATAAGCAATCAAGCGTCTTAGGCCCAGGGCGGCCAGGAGGCCGATCTCCTGGGGGCGCAGGCGCCGGCCGGCCGGAAAGAGCCTCTCACCCCGGGCCACGTCCTCCCCGGGCGCCAGCACATTTTCCCCGGGGGCCACGGCCCGGCGCACCTCCAGGGTGCCGTCGGGGTGCTCGGCGGTGTATTCGATCATGACCACCGCATCGGCGCCCGGGGGCAGCATGGCCCCGGTGGCTACCCGCAGGGTCTCACCCCCGCCCACTCCCCGGTCAGGGGCCACGCCCATGGGCACCTCCCCCTTGATTTCCAGGTACTGGGGCGCCCCGGCGCCGGCCCCGAAGGTGTCCCGGGCCCGGACCGCGTAGCCGTCCATGGTGGCGCGCAGAAACCCCGGCACCTCCTCCGGCGCCAGGATGGGCGCGGCCAGGACCCGGCCCCCGGCCTCGGCCAGTTCCACCTCCTCCACCCCCACCGGGGCAAACCGGTCGTAATGGGCCAGGACTTCCTCGCGGGTTTGCAGGCGGAAGAATTCTAATGATTTCATAGTGGTTGCGCTAAATCAGGTTGTTGTAAAAACTGGCCAATATCCTGAATAACAAGAGTCATGCTTTTATTATCTCGTTCCCAAGCTCCAGCTTGGGAACGCCAATTGTTTGCGAAGCTCCGCTTCGCATGATGGTGCGTAAGACGCAACCTACTTTTACTTATGGGGTCAGGGCAGGGCGGCAGGGGCCACTTACGAAAAACCCCCAGGCCCCCTTCCCCAGAGTTTCCCTACCCCCGCGAAAATATCCGCACGTCCACCGCGAAGAGGCCTTTCTCGTAAAGCAGCAGCGGGTTGAGTTCGATCTGGTCCAGTTCCGGGTGTTTGCCGGCAAAAGTGGCCAGGGCCTTCATGGCGGCCAGCAGGGCCTTGGTGTCCCGGGGGGGTTGGCCCCGGTAGCCGGTGAGCAGGGGGTAGCCCTTCACCCGCTTGATCAGGTCTTCCAGTTCGGCGTCGGTGGCGGGCAGGATACAGAAGGCCACGTCCTTGTAGATCTCGGTGTTGACGCCGCCCAGGCCGAACATCAGGGTGGGGCCGTACTGGGGGTCGGTGATGATGCCCAGGATGACTTCCAGACCCCCGGGTTTGGCCATGGGGGAGATGCTGACGCCGTGGACGGTGACCCAGTGCTCGTAGAGCCGGGTGGCGTCCATGATCTCCTGGTAGGCCTGGCGCACTTCCTCGTCATTTTCCAGCCCCAGGTAGACCCCGCCCATTTCGGTTTTGTGGGCCAGTTGGGGTGAGGCGATTTTCATGGCCACCGGGTAGCCGAAGCCCCGGGCCAGTTCCACGGCCTGCTCGGCCTCCAGGGCCAGGGGAGCGGCGGCCGAGGGAATCCCGGCTTTGGTGATCAGGGCCACGGCTTCCGGGGGCGGGAGCAACTCGAGCCCCTCGGGGACGGCTACCGGGGGCCGGCCGGGGGCCGGGGCAGGCCGGGGGTCGAACCGGAAGAACTGGGCCAGGGCTTTAATCCCCCGCTCCGGGGTGGGAAAGACCGGGATGCCGGCTTCATAGAGCTTTTGGCGCTCTTCCCGCTCCACTTCGGCCCCGCCCAGGAAGACGACCAGCTCCGAGGCGCCGGGGGTTACCTGCCGGGAGGCCCCGGGGATGGGGTCCCCGAAGATCACCACCTGGGTGTCGTACTCCTCCCTCGTTTTGTCCATCACCTGCTTATAGAGGTCCGGGGCGCTCATGGCGTCGCCGGTCAGATCCACCGGGTTGCCCACGGCGCAATGGGCCGGGAGCATCTCCCGGAGCCGCTCTTTGAGGATGGGGTTGGGGGAAGGGACTGTCAGGCCGTTTTTCTCGGCCTCGTCGATGGCCAGAATCGCCGCCCCGCCGGAGGAGGTGGTGATCATGAGCTTCTTGCCGGCAGGCTTGGGGAGATAGGCCAGGGCCTTGGCAAAGTCGAAGAGTTCCTCCAGGGTGTCGGCCCGGTGGACCCGGTACTTGCGGAACAGGGCGTCATAGATGGCGTCGGTCCCGGCCATGGACTTGGTGTGGGACTCGGCGGCGCGGCTCCCCTGAATGGTGCGGCCGGCCTTGAGGATGACCACCGGTTTTTTCGCTTCCCTCAGGGCGTCGAGGAAATAGGAGGCCCGTTTGACCCCTTCGAGATAGAGGGCGATGACCTGGGTGTGAGGGTCCTGGTTGAAGTACATGAGCACCTCGGCCTCATCCACGTCCACCCGGTTGCCCAGCGACACGAAGCCGCTCACCCCCAGGTGTTCGGCCGCGGCCATATCCAGGAAGGCCGCGCCCACGGTGCCGGACTGCGACGCGAAGGCGATCCGGCCCCGGGTGGTGATCAGCGGCCAGGAGGCGCACATCAGTTCATGGGGCATGTTGACCCCCTGGCAATTGGGGCCGATGACCCGCATCCCGGTCTGGCGGATAACCTGGGCCAGTTCGTCCTGGAGGCGCTCCCCGTCGGGGCCGGCCTCGGCAAAGCCGCCGGTGATGACGATGGCGGCCTTCACCCCCTTCTCGGCGCACTGTTCCAGGGTAGCGGCGACGATCCGGGCCGGAATCACCACCACCGCCAGATCCGGGGCCGCCGGGGTGTCACTGATGCCTTTATAGACCTTGAGGCCTAAAATCTCGTCGGCCTTGGGGTTGATGGGGTACAGCGCCCCGGGGAAGCCGCCGTTCTTGAGATTGGCCAGAATGTCATGGCCCAGTTTGCCGGGAGCGGTGGAAGCGCCGATGACCGCAACGCTTTTGGGCTTGAAGATGGGGGTCAGGCTGGCAAGGATATCCATGGGGTCTCCTGAGGATAATTCATGAGGTTAGATGCATCGATGATAAAACAGGGATAAGCAAATGGGAAGGTGATTTTTCCCCCTGGCCCCACCTCCCGTGAGGATCGACGGGCAATAAATTAACATTAACCTATAAATTACGGTAAATCAAACGAGTTAGACCATAAGAGCCGCGGCTCGGCCCCCTTAGGAAATGGGGCCGTAGCTGCGGCGGGTTGGTGCCGCATGGCGCAAAAGTTCTATCAGTCTTCGTAGATAACGATAAATAATAGTATACAGCTAATATCATTGACATGACGCCAAATATGAGTGAGAAAAGTCACCCAGCTGTAAGGGTACATTTGCTTGTCGGTCCGGGCGCCTCTCGGGGACCGCAGCCGCAAGAAAACTTGGTCGCCGGGCCTTAGGGGGGACCTTATGAGAGGTGGAATGGAGGGAGTGGAGAGACCTGGAGCGCCGAGCCCACTGGCTCAGGAAACCTGGGTTGCGAATAGCGGCAGGGGGAAATAAACCCACCCGGTTGGCGGGCAGGGGGGCTATGAACCAAAAAACCCCGACCATCGGCGGGGTTCAAAAACTTAATAATATAATATATCAGAAAATTATAAAATGTCAATCCCTTGAGAACTTTTTTTTGAAAAATCTCTTTTTGGCTCAGGCAAGGTGCGGGGACCCGGGTCAAACTCCCCGGTTTGGTTCATCGAGACAACCTCGAGAGGCAGAGATTCTTGAGGTCAGGGAATAGTTGCTCAATAGCAGCAGGTTACCAGAGAAAAGTTGCCCCAGGCAGGTGAAAATCCCGGGGAGAGTGGCGGGATAGAGCCAGGGGTTTTTCAGGATTAACCGGAAGTTGCCGATGAATAGAGAAGAACCGCTGTGGGTCACAAGCCTCTGGCCTCGATTTTACTGGACCACGGCTAACTACGACTTTTGACCAGGATTGGGGTGCGCCCAGGCCTGCGGTTAAACGTTCGACCTCATAATGGCCGGGGTTAAAACCTGATCAAAACGGTTCCAGGTGCTGTTCTCCGAAAAGAAAACCGGCGGCGGGCGCCGGCACTTCGGCTTCAAAGGATACCCTAATGCGGATATCCGAGGGGTGAAGCCGGAATTCTGGCCATCGGTCCTGGTCTGCCAGGCCGCTGCGGCCGGCAAACCTGCCATCTCCCTTAGAGTGCCGGGATGACCTCCCCGGGTTTCGGGCTTGGCGCCTGGCGCGCCCCTGGCCCCCTGACCATCGAGCCGCGCTGAGAAGAGAAACTCCATGATCAAGAAACGCTCCCCTGCCGACGTGACTGGCGACCTTCGGGTCCGGGCCGAAAAATTACTGGCGGCCGGGAGGATGGGCCTGCGACCGATACCCCCGGACGAGGTCCGTGGAACCGGTGCACGAACTCCAGGTACGCCAGATTGAACTGGAGACGCGGAACGAGGAACTGCGCCGGGCCCAGGAAACCATCACCGAGAGCCGGAATCGGTACGTCGACCTGTATGATTTGGCGCCGGTGGGATATGTCATCCTGGACCCCCAAGGACTCATCGTCGACCTCAATCTTAAGGGGGCCGGGCTATTGGGGGCCCCACGGAATTCATTAATCCAGAAGCCTTTCATCCTGTTTGTCGCCCCCGAGGATCGCCAGGCCTTCCACGCCTACCTTGGGCAATTGTCAGCCAGCGCCGCGAACCGGTCCTGCGAACTGGAACTCAATTCCCACCAAGCCCCTGCCGTCCCGGTGTCCCTGGAAAGTCTGGCGATAGTCGAGGCCGGGGGCAAAGTTTTCCAGTATCGCCTGGCCCTCACCGATATCACCCGGCGCCGCGAGACCGAGGCTGACCTGCGCCGCAGTGAAGAAAAGTTTCGCCTGCTTTATGAAAAGGCCCCTCTGGGCTACCAATCTCTGGACGAAGACGGCGTTATCCGGGAGGTTAACCAGGCCTGGCTGAACCTCTTGGGATATTCCCGCCAGGAGGTAATCGGGCGTTGGTTCGGGGATTTTCTCCCGCCGAGCTCCTTTGAAATGTTTCCGGAGCACTTTGCCTGCGTCAAGGGGGCCGGGGAGGGGTGCAATGTAGATTTTGAGTTGGTGCGTAAAGACGGCGCCCGAGTCAACGTTTCCTTTTACGGCCGCCTGGCTTTCGGTGATCAGGGCGGATTTCTCCAGACCCACTACCTGTTCCAGGATGTGACGGCCCGAAGCAGGCGGAGGAGGAGATCGTCCGGAAAGGAGACCAATTTCGAGCCCTGGCGGCCCGGCTGGCGGAGGTGGAGGAAGCGGAGCGGCAGCGCCTGGCCCGGGAGTTGCACGACCATGTGTGCCAGGACCTCACCGCCTTGGGCCTCACCCTGACCTTGCTGCAGATCCAGATGCCCCGGAAGGCGGCGCCGGCGCTGCAGAACCGTCTGGCCGCCGCCATTGCCCTGGTAGAGCAAACCGGGCTGAGCATCCGGGACCTGACGGCCGAACTGCGCCCTCTGATGCTGGACGACAACGGGCTGCTGTCGGCGCTGCATTGGTACGGGGCCGAGTTCTTCGGTAAGACGGGCATCGGTGTGAACGTCCAGGGGCAGGAGGCTGCCCCCCGCCTGGCCGCGCCGGTGGAACTGGCCCTGTTCCGCATCGTGCAGGAAGCCATGAACAATGTGGTCAAGCACGCTCGAGCCACGGAGGTGGTTCTGACCGAGGAGGTCGATAACCATTCGGTTCGACTGGTCATCGCCGACAATGGCGTCGGCTTCGACCAGGAGGGGCTGGGCCAGCCGGAGGGCCGCCACTCTGGGGCCTTATGACGATGAGCGAGCGGGCCACGGCAGCCGGCGGCCTCTGCCGCATCGAGTCCCAGCCCGGCCAGGGTACCCGGGTGGTGGTGGAGGTGACCCGATGAATCAGGCAGGGGTCTGGAACGGGATCAGGCCATGGTTCGAGATCCGTACCGGCATCCCGATGGCGGGCGAGGCCGCTGAAGAATAGGCGGCGGCGCGCCGGAGACCTGACTCCACCCTCGGGTATCATCCTGGACATGGCCCGGAGCGACCTCAACGACCGCGCAGGCGCCGCCCCAGGCGCGAACCAGAGGCCTTGGCATGTGAAACCTCTTATCGCCGGGTCAAGGATTTCCGGCAACTGTGAAGATCTTCCCGTCAATTGTCAAGCTTGCCTAACTGGCAGGACGGACATTGTGCTGAGATTGGTCACGGAGACCCGAGACGTTGAGTAAAATAATCTCTAAAGAACAAGGGATGAAAATGAGCCCTCACATCATGATTGTGGACGATCACCAGGGAGTACGCCAAACCCTGCGGGAATGGCTGGAACTATCGTTTCCGGGCTACCATTTGCTGGAAGCCACCAGCGGCGAGGAAGGGGTCACCCTGGCCCAGGCCATGGCCCCCTGCCTGGTCATCATGGACATCGGCCTTCCGGGGATGAGCGGCATCGAGGCCGCCAAGAGCATCAAAGCGGCGGCGCCTGCCACCCGGGTGGTGATGCTCACCATGTTTGACGATGAGGCCCATAGGACCGACGCGGCTCGCAGCCGGAGTCAGCGCCTATGTGCCCAAGCGCAAGGTCCAAACCGACCTGCTGCCCGTCCTCACCGGGTTGCTGAAAGATGATAGCTGCTCCCCCTCCGACTAATCCGGCTCGGGTTGAAGTTCTGCGGGGAAAGACCGGGCCATCCGCGGAGTAATAACCATCTTGCCGGTCTTATCGATAAAGCCGTATTTATCTTCACGCTTCACGACTGCCAGACCTTCGGAAAAAGGTTCGACATCATCATATTTGGGAGGAATAATCGGCTTGCCCGCTTTATCGATATAGCCCAATTTATCATCACCCACGCCGGCCAGTCCTTCAGAGAAGGCCAGCCCTCGGGAGAAATAACTGAACCATTTTAAACTCTCCGCGTCTTGAGGCGGATGAATCACCACGTTGCCCGACCTGCCGCCTCAAAAAACCCATGCACACGCAATCCATGCACAGGAGATTCACCGGACAAAAATAAGGGGTCAGCCTCAAGAAGCTAACCCCTTGTAATTACTGGCGCGCCCGGAGGGATTTGAACCCCCGGCACTTGGATTCGTAGTCCAATGCTCTATCCGGACTGAGCTACGGGCGCGTGTTTGTGGCTCCGTTGACGATTTGGTTGCAATCTTTTATTTTATAACTCCTGATCGGGAAAAGGTCAACTGCTTATCCCCGGGAAACGGCTTGCCACTGGGGTGCAGCGCCTGGGTTCGACGGCCTCTGGACGCGAGCCAGGCAGAAACTTCCCCAAGGTAAAACTTCGGCGTTGGCACGCGGCATCAGGCGCCAACGGGGTCGGTGAACTGGAGTATGAGACTCCTGGGTCTAAAACAGGGTAGAGGGGTCGATATCCAGGGTAAGGCTGAGATGGGAGCGGGGCGGGGGGGTCCAGGTCTGGCGCAGGTGGTCAAGCAGGTGCACCAGGGGGGCCCGGCCGTAGCTCTTAATCAGGATTTGCCAGCGGAACCGGCCCTGGAGGCGGGCGAGACCCGCCGGGGCCGGCCCCAGAACCCGCACCCGGGAGCGCAGGTCGGCATCCCTGGTCCGCAGGTTTTCCAGGGCGGCGGTTAGGCGCCGGGCTTCCCGGGCCACGGGCTCCTCAAGGGGGCCACTCAGGCGCACCAGGGCCAGGCGGGTAAAGGGCGGGTAGCCCAGTTGCCGCCGGCTCTCCAACTCCCGTTGGAAAAAGCTGTCGTAATCCTGAGATTGCACCGTCTGGAAGACATAGTGGTCCGGCTGGTAGGTCTGGATCAGCACGGTGCCCTTGGCGGCGCCCCGGCCGGCCCGCCCGGCCACCTGGGACAGGAGCTGGAAGGTGCGCTCCCCGGCATGATACTCCGGAAAGTAGAGGCTGAGGTCCGCGGCGATGACTCCCACGAGGGTCACCTGGGGGAAATGGTGGCCCTTGGTGATCATCTGGGTGCCCACCAGAAAGTCCAGGTCCCCGGCGGCAAAGGCCTCTATGACCTTGAGGGCCCGGCCGCTGTTCGGGGCCGTATCCCGGTCCAGTCGGGCCACCCGGGCGGTGGGGAACAGCCTGCTGACCTCCGATTCCACCTTTTCGGTGCCCACCCCGTAGCGCTTGATGGCGCTGGACTGGCAGTGGGGGCATCGCTCCGGGACCGCCTCGGTATAGCCGCAGTAATGGCAGACCAGGCGGTCCTGCTCCTGATGGTAGGTCAGGGCCACGCTGCACTGGCGGCACTGGAAAGCCCGGCCGCAAAAGAGGCAGAACACGGCCCGGGAGTAACCCCGGCGATTGAGAAACAGCAAGGCCTGTTCCCCCCGGCGGAGCACCTCCGCCAGGGCGCTTTGCAGCGGCCGGGAGATCACCTTGAGACTCTTGTCGCCCCGCTGGGTTCGCAAGTCCACCAGCTGAATCTCGGGCAGGGTCTGGGGCGTGACCCGGCGGTCGAGTTTGAGGTACCGATATTTGCCTTCCCGGGCATAATAGCAGGAGCTCACCTGGGGAGTGGCGGAGACCAGGACCACGGCGGCGCCTGCCAGCTTGCCCCGGTAGAGGGCCACATCCCGGGCCTGGTAAAGGAGACCGCCCTCCTGCTTGTAGGAGGGATCGTGTTCTTCATCCACCACCACCAACCCCAGGCGGGGCAAGGGGGCAAAGACTGCGGAGCGGGCCCCCACCACAATATCCACTTCACCCACCATGATGCGGCGCCATTGATCCACCCGAAAGGCCTCGGACAGGCCGCTGTGGAGCAGGGCGACCCGGGAGCCGAAGCGCCGCCTGAAGGCCTGGCCCACGGGGTGGGTCAGGGCGATCTCCGGCACCAGGACCAACACCTGGCGTCCCCGGGCCAGGGCATGCGCCGCGGCGCTCAAGTAAACCTCGGTCTTGCCGCTGGCGGTGACGCCGTGGAGGAGAAAAGGGGTGAACTCGCCCCCATCGATCCCGGCGACGATGTCCGCCAGGGCCTCTTTCTGGTCGGGCACCAGGGTAAGAGAAGGCTCCTCCAGGGGCAGGGGGGAATCATCCTCGTGGGTCCGGAGGCGGGTGCGCTCCTCCAGAACGATCAAGCCCCGGCCGGCGAGGCGACGCAGGCTGTCACGGCAGCCGGGGAACTGGAGCTGAAGCTCTTTCACCGGGGTGGGGCCGGCTTCCTCAACGTAAGCAAGAAGCGCCAGGGACTTTGCCCCCAGGCGCCTGAGAGATTGATCGCCCCCGGGGGGCTCCACCGGACAGGCCCAGACTTCCCGGCGCGGCTTGGCGATGGCGCTCCTCCCGGGATAATGAAACTCAGGGCCTCCCCCAGGGGATACTGATAGTAATCCGCCACCCAGCGGAACAGGGACACCAGTTCCGGGCCAAACCGGGGTATGGGGTCGAGAACCTCCTGAATATCCCGGAGCGTCCCGGGAGGGGCATCACAGGTGGGGCCCAGGAGATATCCGGTTACCTGGCGGCGGCCCACCGGCACCCGGACCAGGCTGCCCACCTGGGCGCCCGCGGCCGAAAGGCGCGGCGTCAGGCGATAGGTCAGGGTGTGGGCCAGGGGCAGGGCTACGGCCACTTCCCAGAGAACGGCGAGGTCTTGATGAGTCGTATTTCTGCTTTGGGGGGTACTGACATAAAACCCATTATAGGTCAAAAAGCAGATTAATACTCTTTCGATTGGAAGCCGAAGAGGTCGGCGTAGGCCGCGGTGAGGGCAATATAATAGATAGGCGATGTCAGCCTCACGGAAATAACCAAGAGGGCGGTAAAGCCGGCCAATTTGAATTTAAAGGCCCAAGAAACCAATGCAACTATCGAAGACATGCTCAAGCCAATGACCCCTAAAAGGAGCCCGAGCAGGAAAGTTAGGCCCAGAAAAGATAACCAGCGGCGCTGAACGGTGCGACAGCTGAAGCCCATGGCCTCCCATAAGCCCAAACGGCGGTCGATCACCAGCATCGGGGTAAAGAGAAATGCCAGCGTGAAGGCCAGGGACGCCAGGTTGAAAAGAACCGACACTAATCGATAGTGCCCGAACAGCTCGTCGCCCATCGAGATAAGGGAATTGATCAGGCCGAAGATCAGTAGAGGTTGGAAATAACGCAGGCCGGTGAAAAAGTCGGTGAAGGCGCAGCCCTGGCGTTGTAACAATTTGGCGCTGACTACGAAAATGCCCGCAAGTAGGGGTTCAAGGAGAACGGACAAGAGGCACCAAAGCAAGGGAAACCAGGTCTGGGAATATATTGGTAATAATAAAATAGTAACAAGCGCTAAGATCAGGGTGAATCCGACAAATCCCGCCGGATATTTTAAGAACGTGTTCCAGCCCGTTTCGATATAGCCGCCGATGCGCACTACAAATAGGGGCCCGGTGGAGGGGTCTTTCACCGCATACGTCGTAAACCCGTCCGGGGTCATTTCTTGCCCGCAATGTTTGCAGAAGGTAACTCCTTCTGCTCCTTCGTTGCCGCAAAAAGGGCAAATAGCCATGTGCCTTCTCTTGATAAGAAGTTGGTGTACTTTGAAAGTGCTAATACTCCTTCGACTCCAACCCGAAGAGGTCGGCATAGGCCACGGTCACGGTACAAAACGACAGGGGAATGGTCACCAGGAGGCCTACAACCAGAGCTATGGCGCCCGCCAGGTTGAGCAGGGCCACCAGGAGCATGAAGGCGAAATAACCGAACCACCGGGGAGTGACGGTGAGGCGGCTCAACTCCATGGCCGGCCAGAAGTCCAGACGGCGATCAACCACCAAGTAGGCAGCGAACATATAGGCCACAGCCAGATATACTCCCGGGATAATTAAGAGAATCGTCCCGATGCCGATAAAGAGGCCAGCAACCAGGGAAAGGAGCAGGAGGGGCACATAGTACTGAAACCCCGCGAAGAAGTCACGAAATTCAGGGGTTTGTCCCTGCAGCAGTTTGGCGCTGACGATAAAGTTGCCCATAAGCAGAGGAGTGGTGACCGCCAGAGACACCAGTGGCCCCAGGATCGGGATGATCTTCAATACCACTTGAATGACGAGAGTAAGGAGGCAGAAGCCCGCAAACCCGCCGGGGTATTGCATGAATAACCCCCAGCCGGTCCTAAGGTACCCTCCCAGGGGCAATGAGGCCTGCGTCGGGGCCGAGGATGGCTCTAAGAGCGGCATCGGGGAGTTGGCGGGATGCCCGCAGGCGGGGCAGTGTGAATCGGACCCGGTCAATTGATTGCCGCACTCGGGGCAGTATGCCATGAACTGTTCTCCTTTCTAGTCCTGCCGGTGAATCTGGCGGAAAAATTTTGCCCTTGCCGTTCGGGATGTTATCAATTACTGTCTCAATTGGCAAACAGTCTCTAAAAGATGCGGCCTGACGCAAGAGTCAGGTGCGGGAGCCGGCGAAATGAAATATATCACCGTGGCCTTATCGGAGTCTATCGGCACCATCACCTTGAATCATGACCGCAGGCGCAATGCCCTGAGCCGGGGCTTGATCAAAGAGGTGATCAAAGCTTTGAACGACCTGGTGTATCAACAGGTCCGGGTGATTGTCCTTCGGGCCAACGCCGGCGCCAAGGTCTGGTCCGCGGGCCACGACGTCAGCGAATTTCCCCAGCCCGGCCGGGACCCCCTGACCTTCGATGATCCCCTGGAGCAGGTCATCCGGGCCATCCAGCGTTGCCCGGCGCCCGGTCATCGCCATGCTGGAGGGCAGCGTCTGGGGCGGCGCCTGTGAACTGGTTTTTGTCTGCGATATCCTGATCGGCACGACTGAGACCTCTTTTACCATAACCCCGGCCCGGTTGGGGATCCCTTATAATCTCACGGGTATCCTTCACGTCCTTAACAAGCTGGGCATGTCCCTGGCCCGGGAGATGTTCTGCACCGCCCTGCCGGTGAGCGGCGAGCGGGCGGCCAGGTTGGGCGTCCTCAATCACCTGGTGCCGGCGGCGGACCTGGAAGGGTTTACCTACGCCATGGCCGGCCAGATCGCCGCCAATTCCCCCATCAGCATCTCGGTCATCAAAGAGCAGCTCCAGATCCTGGGGAACGCCCTGCCCCTGTCCCCCGAAGTCTTTGAGCGCATCCAGGCCCTGCGCCGCCTGGTCTACAACAGCCAGGATTACCTGGAAGGGCAAAAAGCCTTCCTGGAGAAGCGGCCGCCGGTGTTCAAGGGGGAGTGAAGCGGGATTCGCACCGCGAGATCGGACCATCTTCCTTGAAAATTGCCCTAAAGGACTTAACAATTAAGTTAATTGTTGGAGATCTGCGTCGGGATAAGGCCAGGGAGAATAATTAATAAATGAAATTGCCATGCTCACGATATATATTCTCATAGCCTCAATTTTATTGCAATTTATCGCCGCATTTCTAGCCTTGCGACTGGTCTGGGTAACCAGGAAATCGCCGGCCTGGGTGCTTATTGCCGTAGCTATTTGTCTCATGGCCTTGCGTCGCTGCCTCACATTATTCCAAGTGATTTCCTGGGAGGCGCCCACCCACTTAGACCAAACAACCGAACTGGTTGGGCTGGCAGTATCAATATTGATGTTAGTGGGGATAGCCCGGATAGCCCCCCTGTTCTATTCCTTCAAAAGTTCTGAGGAAAGGTTACGCCGCCAACTGATGCAAACTTGTATGGATGGCATCATTGCTAACGATTTACGGGGAAATATTTTCATCTTCAATGAGACCGCGGCTCGCATCCTTGGTTATAGGCAAGAAGAGGTCATTGGGAAAATCCATGTCAGGGATCTCTATCCTCCAGGCGTCGCCCCTGAAATCAGATCAAAAATCCAGGATGCCACGGTAGGGAGGGCAGGTATTTTAGAAAATTATGAAACCGTGGCCCGCCATAAAGACGGCACGCTAATCCCGGTCTGGCTGTCGGCCCGGATGATTCGCGAAGATGGCCAGGAATTTGGCGTAGTCGGACATTTTAGAGACCTGAGGGAACGGAAGCGTCTGGAGGAGGAACTTTTACAAAGTGAACGCCTGTCAGCCCTGGGGAGGGCCGCAGCCCATATCACTCATGAAATCAAGAATCCCTTAATGCTCATCGGAGGATTTGCCCGCCAGGTTCTGAAAGATGTCTCCCCAGACCTGGAAAAGGATAAAAAAGACTCAAATCATGGTGGACGAGGTGAAGCGGTTGGAGGATTTTCTGATCGAAGTGGGGAGCTATGCCAAAATTTCCGAACCCCAAAAGCGCCCGGGGAATCTCAACGCCTTGGTACAGGAAACCTGCCAGCGCCTTGAACCGGCCATCCAGGAAACAGGCATCACCTTACGGCTGGAACTGGACCATGATCTCCCTCAAGTGCAGTTCGATCCGGTGCACCTTCGTCAGGTATTCTTGAATATTGCCAAGAATGGCATTGAAGCTATGCCGGAGGGAGGGACCCTATCTATTGTCAGCGGCCGGCAGGCAGGGCGGGTATTCGTGCAAATCTCCGACACCGGTGCGGGCATACCCCCAGAGAGCCTGGAGAAGATTTTCCAGCCATTCTATTCCACCAAAGCCAAAGGCAGCGGACTGGGTCTGGCCATATCCCAGAAGATCATGGAGGCGCACGGGGGGGAAATCACCATCGAAAGCGAGCCTGGCAAGGGTAGCCGGGTGACGCTCTTTTTAACTATAGAGACATAATCACCCTTAAAAAGGCTGTGAACGCCACAGTATGAAGGCAGGAGCGTTGCGCTGCCTTTTTTCGGTTTGGCGTACTTATGGTAGGGGTGCAGCGCGCATCCTCCAAAACAAAATGGGGCAACCTGACGGGTTGCCCCTGCTATTTCTCCCTAAGGATTGGAAGCGGGGCCCAGGGCGTCTGCCCTTAGCCTCCTCCCCAACTCTTGCTTTATTC
>CAVVFW010000019.1:0-60045 GCA_963747645.1 uncultured delta proteobacterium
GGACGTCAACGCCTTAGTGTTCCGCCGGAGGGGGATTGCCCTTGACCCCCGGGAACGAAACGGGGTAAATAAAAAAACTTACAGGTTAAAGGGAAGACGGTGCAAATCCGTCGCGGTCCCGCCGCTGTAATTGGGGACGAAACCGGCTGAAGCCACTGGGGTGAAGGAAGGCCCCGGGAAGGCGCCGGGAGTAGATCGATCCAAGAGCCAGAAGACCTGCCTGTAGGAGGGACGGACCAGGCCCGCGTGACACGGGCCGGCCGCCGGCTTGAGGACCAAGCAAGACGGGTGCAATCCTCAATTCCCCCCGAAGGGAATTGGGGTTTTTCATTTTGGGGGAAAGGTAGTCCGGCTGCGAGACGGGGATTTTTCGCCTCACCCGTCTCTGGCCGTTTGCAGGAATTGAGGCGGTTTCCTTCACGGGGTTTCGGCCCCGCTTCTTATCCACGGCGCCCTGGCGGCCCCGGTTTCGGTGATGGATAGCACCACTGGACCCGAACCGGGGGCGCCGGGGGGTTTCCGGGCCGCGGCCTTGGTCCCCTCCCCACGCCGGCCGGCTTTACCATTGGCCATAGATGATTATAGTGTTTGCCAAAAGTCTTTTCGTGAGGGGAAACCTGATAATTCCTTAAAAAGGGGGGTGATTCCACATGATGATTAAATGAGCTCAATCCTTGAAATGGCTTAGAGGGCAATCAATCAAGGTAGGCGGACGTCAGCGCCGGTCCCATCAAAAAGCATGAGGAGGAAAACGGATGCCGGAGATTACCGTAAAGGGCATGAGTTGCGGCCATTGCGTCGCGGCCATGACCAAGGCCATGGCGAGTCTGCCGGGGGTGAGCAATGTTTCGGTGGACCTGGGCAGCGGCCGGGTAAGCTACGAGTGCGCCGCCCCCATCCCCCGGGAGGACCTGGACCGGGTGGTCAAGGCGGCGGGGTTCGAATTGGTGTGACCCGGAAAGCTCAGGCCGCTTGCAGTTCGGCCCGCCAGAAAATGTGGTGCGCCGGGCGCAAGGACTCGTGGGCATCAGGGCCCGCCGCCTGGCGGAGGAGACGGACAAATTCAGGGCCCGGCAGGGCATGGTGCTGCCGGACGACGTGATACCCCAGGAAGACGAACGGGAAGGGCAGTCCAGTCTCCCGGGCGAAGGCCTTGAGGTCTGGTAGTGAGGCCTCCCGGCGCAGTTCATAGACCCAGGCCCGGCCCCCGGGGGCCAGCACCCGCCGCAACTCCTGCAGCCCGGCCACCGGGCAGGGCCAGATGTGGAAGCTGAAGGTGGCGACGACCTGGCCGAAAACTCCGGCCGGAAACGGCAGGCGGCAGGCGTCGGCTACGAGCCACCGGGATGCCGCCTGGGAAGTCATGGCCCTTTGCCGGGCCCGGCGGATCATGTCGGAGGAGAAATCCAGGCCCCAGAGGCTGAGGTCCGGGCGCACCCGGGCCAGATGGCCCAAAAGATAGCCGGGGCCGGTGCCCACATCCAGGAGGCGGGTTCCCGGGGGCAGGCTCTCCGCCAGGTCATTGATGAAACGCCGGTAGATCAGGTGCATCAGGGAGCCTTGCGCCATGCGGGCGTAGAGCCAGGGCGGCGGTTCCAGGTGCTGGCTCCGGAACCGGGAAATCAAGGTCATCGGGGTCCTCCCTTTAAATCAGAGCACTCTCCAGGCCCGCGACCGGCTACCATTTTTTTGCGGTAACGGGTTTATCGGCTAAACTGTGGACACCGTGTGGCGTCGGCAAAGTGTTCCCAGATCGCCCCGGGGAGCGATCTGGGAACTCATACCGGCAGGAGAACTACTGCGGAAGTTTTACCTCATCAGGAGGTTTTTTCCAGGTTTATTCCCCTCAGGGCCAAAGGCTTTAGCGGGGCGGACCGCCATGCCCAGCCTTTTCGGGAGGACGGACGCCATGAAAGCCTCGATGCCAACCTTCCCCCTGGCCATGGTGGTGGCGTTGATAAAATTTCTCGTCATAATGCCGGCCGGGTTTGTGTCCGGTCCAGTAGGGATAATGCCGCCGGAAATTTTGCCAGTAATGAGGGTTCCGTTGATACCAGGTCTGCCACTTCGGCGCATACCAGTTGTAAGGCCTGACAATATAGGTGGGCGCATACGTGTAATACGGGGCCCAACCATATTGCTTGCCGAAAAAATTATACAACACGCCATTCAAAAACCAATCACCCTGGTAAAAGACCCAAGGCGTCTGAGGCCCGACCCAGGGGGTGGCGTAAACATTCTGGGGCGGGGGTGGGTAGTTATAGCCATATTGAGCCTGAGCCGGTGCCGACATTGCGCCCAGGGCGCCCCCGGCCAGAAAAATTGCCAGTGCCAAAATGAGACTTAGCCTTTTCATAGCTGCCTCCGTACATCGCAATATTTTTGCCAAATGATCAAGGGAGCGGCTGCCAGTCTAAAGCGGTCTTCCGGGTTGGACCCCAAGCCGTAAAGTTGCCCTGGTCCCGTCCACCTCAATAATGGGGTTATCAGACTTTTCCCCGGTTGCTTTTTCCCCCTGGCTGCAACTGCACTCGCCGCAATTGCCTGATCTGTTAAATTAGATGACCCTAAATCTGAAAAAGTTAACGGGGGATAACTCACACCGAGTTGCGGTCAAAAATAGAGCGGCGAAACGTGGGGAGCGCCCTGGATGGGCGCCCACATGGGGGTACACCTCAGATCAGACCGCTGCCCAGGGCTGCGGCAATGGCCAGGAGCATGAGGGCCACAATGATCTGGACCAGGCGCAGGGTTACTTTGGTCAACAATTGATTCCCGAGCCAGGCGCCGCTGAAGGCGCCCAGGACTGCCCCGCCGATCAGCAGGCGGTTGTCTATCAGGTGGAGTCCCGGCAAACTGACCCCATACATGACGATCCGGGGGATATCCACCATCAGGGAGATCACCACCCCGGTGGCGATGAAGCTTTCCTTGGTCAACCCCGCCTTGAGGAGAAAGGCGCTGCGCAGCGCTCCCTGGTGGCCCGAGAGACCCCCGAAAAAGCCGCTCACCACCCCGCCCAGGGGGAGATACCGGGGCGTCAGGGCGAGGGGGCGCGCCGGGGCGCCAGCTCGAACCAGGCAAAGACCACCATGAGTATCGCCACTACCAGCTTCACCGGCATGACGTAGGCTTCCCGGCCGAAAACCTGGTAATGGAGGAGCGGCTGGAGGTCGGACAGATAGAGGAGCAGCCGGGCCCCGATAAGGGCGGCAAGGATGGCGGGGAGGCCGAATTTCAGGACCACGGCCCCGTCGGCGTGCCGGCCCAGGAGCCAGCATTTGAACCCATTGTTCAGGGCGTGGACCACTGCAGTGAGGACGATGGCCAGATCGATGGGAAAGAACAGGGCCATGACCGGCAACAAGAGCGTCCCCAGGCCGAACCCGGAGAACAGGGTCAAACCGGAGGCCAGGAACGCAGCCAGACAGATGGTCAGATATGATAATCCCACAGCTTATCTTGGTCGGACAAAATCATGGGTCCCCGTCCCAGGCCGGGACTGCTCTTTAAGCCAGGGAACCTGGTCGGTAAAAATTATTATATCATGATAATTGGAGCGGCCTGCCAGGTTTCCGCTGGGGGGCTGAGTTAGAGCTGTGATGAGTATATCAACTACTCTTTATTATAGCTTAAAACATGCAAATATAGCAGAACTCAACACCTTGAGAACATCATCTGATAAATTGCACAGGTATCCACTTCTTATTCCTTTGTGGTCTCTGGAAGAGCCCTTGGATGGGTGACCTAAACTTGCTGGCCATTCCTGGAAGTCCAGGAAAAACCATTGATATCAGGGGGATTGCCATCGAGCATCTGCCCTCCGGCCCGAAGTTGCCAGAACAAGTCCGGGTCTAGGTCGGGTTCCACCACCCCTGGGCAAAATGGACCCATACCAGGCTAGTGGCGACGACCGCAAACAGCGTGGCTTCCGGATTCAAAAAGAGCAGTTCGCTACCGAAGCCAGGGTTAATGTTATACAGCGCAAGCGAAAAATGAATTCGGTTAATACTCAGGGATTTTATCCACTGGCGAGGGTGAATGGATTTCGCCAGAGTTTTGTCGATGCAAAACCCCCGATACCTGGAAACTATCCGGGGCTTTTAAAAAATTATCACTGGATGCGGATATGGCCCACATAACCGAATAGGTGACCGGAAGACCCACCAGGGCCATGGACCGCGGCACATCGTCTCCTGAGAAAGAGTGCCGGTCTCAGAATTTCAGCGGTTATAAATTCCCCAGGCTGAATTGCTCATCATCTTTAATAAGCCAAGCAGGGCTGTGCCATTATGCACAAATCCCCGGGCCGGAGACTTGACAGTGAGGGCAATTCAAAATAAAATTATTAATTCCACAGGCTTCTTACAAATTCCCTCGCCGGTTAGGGAGGTCGCAAGGTAAGGTACCCACGATGAAAATGTATTTGATGACCCCGGGACCGACTCCGGTCGCTCCGGAAACGCAGTTGGCTATGGCTCAGCCCATCATTCACCATCGCTCGCCCCAATTCATGGAGATCATGGCGGAGGTGAGGGAGGGTCTGAAATATCTGTACCAGACGGAGCAGGAAGTGCTCATGTTTACCGCCACGGGCACCGGCGCCATGGAAGGGTCGGTGGCCAACACCCTGTCCGCCGGGGATACGGCCCTGGTGGTGGACGGCGGCAAGTTCGGCGAGCGCTGGACCGAGCTGTGCAATGTCTACGGGGTCAAGGTGGAACGCCTGGCGGTGGAATGGGGCCGGGCCGTAGATCCCAAGGCCGTGGCCAAGATCCTGGATGCCCATCCGGAGATCAAGGCGGTCATGGTCCAGGCCAATGAGACCTCCACCGGCGTGCAGCACCCGGTAAAGGAACTGGCGGCGGTGACCAAGACCCGCCCGGGCACCATCCTGATCGTGGATGCTATTTCGGCCCTGGGCGGCTATGCCATCCCCATGGACGAGTGGGGCATCGACGTGTTGGTGGCGGGTTCGCAAAAGGCCATGATGCTGCCGCCGGGGCTGGCGTTTGCGGCCCTGAGCGACAAGGCCTGGGAGTTTGTCAAAAAGTCCACCCTGCCCAAATATTACTTCGATTTCACCAAGCAGCTCAAATCCCAGGGGAAGAACCAGACGCCCTACACCTCGCCGGTGTCGTTGGTTTTGGGCCTGCAGGAAGTCCTGGCCAAGATCAAGAAGGTCGGCCGGGACAAGATCTATGCCCACAACCGGCGGCTGTCCGAGGCCACCAAGGCGGCCATGGCGGCCATGGGGCTCAGCCTCTATTCCAAGGACTTTCCTTCGGTGGTCCTGACCGCGGTGGAAGCCCCGGCCGGGGTTGACGGCCAGAAGGTGGTGAGCAAGCTGAGGGAGCAGGGGATCTGGATCGCCGGCGGCCAGGCCCAGGCCAAGGGCAAGATCTTCCGCATCGCCCACATGGGCTTCATCGACACCGTGGATCTGCTGGGCACCTTGGGCGGTTTGGAGACGGTGCTCACGGAGTTGGGATATAAGCTCGAGCCGGGCGCCGGGCTGCGGGCCGCCCAGGCGAGACTGACCAAGGAGGCAGGGGCATGAAAGTCCTGATCAGCGATAACTTGCACCAGGCGGGCATTGACATTCTTAAAGCGCACCCCAACATTGACGTGGTGGCCCGCCCCGGCATGAAACCGGAAGAGTTGCTGGCGGAGATCAAGGACGCCGACGCCCTGGTCATCCGCAGCGCCACCAAGGTGACCGCGGACCTGATCGCCGCCTCCCCCCGGTTAAAAGTGGTGGGCCGGGCCGGCACCGGCCTGGACAACGTGGACATCCCGGCGGCCTCGAAACGGGGCATCGTGGTGATGAACACCCCCGGGGGCAACACCATCACCACGGCCGAGCACGCCTTGTCGCTGATGATGGCCCTGGCCCGGAACATTCCCCAGGCCGCCAACTCCATGCGGGAGGGCAAGTGGGAGAAGAAGAAATTCCAGGGCACCGAACTGTTCAACAAGACCCTGGGAATCATCGGCATGGGGCGCATCGGCACCGTGGTGGCCGAGAGGGCCCTGGGCTTGAGGATGCGGGTCCTGTGCTACGACCCCTTCATTACCAAGGAATTGGCCGCCAAGATCGGGGCGGAACTGGTCTCCCTGGACGAACTTCTGGCCCGTTCCGACTTCATCACCATCCACACCCCGAAGACCAAGGACACGGCCAAGCTCCTGAGCCGGGAAGCCTTCATGAAGATGAAGCCCGGAGTGCGCCTGATCAACTGCGCCCGGGGCGGTCTGATCGACGAGGGGGCCTTGCTGGCCGCCTTGAAGGAAGGCAAAGTTGCCGGCGCCGCTTTGGACGTCTATGAGACCGAACCGCCGGGGGCCGACTGGCCGCTGCGGGAACAGCCCAATGTCGTCTGCACCCCGCATCTGGGCGCCTCGACCGAGGAGGCCCAGGCCAACGTGGCGGTGGCCGTGTGCGAGCAGATTCTGGAACTGCTGCTCTACGGGACCATCAAGAACGCGGTGAATGCCCCCTCCGTCTCCCAGGAAGCCATGGCCCAGCTGAAGCCCTATCTCACCCTGGCCGAGGCCCTGGGCGCTTTTCAGGCCCAGATCAGCGAAGGCGCGGTCACTTCCGTGGCCATCTCCTATATCGGCGAAGTAGCCAAGCTGGACACCAAGCCCTTGACCCACTCCATCCTGAAAGGGATGCTCTCCCCGGTGGTGGGCGATGAAGTCAACTATGTCAACGCCCCCGCGATGGCGGCCTCCCGGGGTATTCACATCAGCGAAGAAAAGGCGGATGCCACGGACGACTTCTCTACCCTGATCCGCCTGACGGTCAAAGCCGGGAATGAGGAGAACGTGGTGGCCGGCACCATCTTCGGGAAATACGAACCGCGCCTGGTGCGGATCAACAAGTTCCGCATGGAGGTTGTCCCCGAGGGGCATATGCTGTTCATCTATAACACCGACCGCCCCGGGGTAATCGGCGCCATCGGCAGCACCATCGGCAAGCACCACATCAACATCGCCCGGATGACCGTGGGCCAGGAGAAGGAGCGGGGGCAGAACATCATCCTGCTCACCACCGACACCCCCGTCACCCCGGAATGTCTCAAAGATGTGCTGGCCCTGGAACATGTGGCCATGGCCTACCAGTTGGAGCTTTAGAGTCTTGGGGATTTGGGGGGATTATGAGTCTCGCGGATAATCCCCCCTGACCCCCCTTTAAAAAAGGGGGGAAATCGCGCCTAAGTTTGGAGATAAAGATAATCTCAACCGCTCAACGCATCGTCAAGATGAAGAGATCATAAACGTCCGGAGGCAGGGATGGGTGAGGACGAAGATAAAGGTTATACTGTCGAAGACCGGCGGTATCTCCACCTGAGCGAGGCGGAGAAGGCCAAAGTCCGGGAGCAGGCGGGGACCGAAGGGGCAGCCAAGGAGGCGGCGGCTGAAGAGGCCTTTCAGGAGGCTTCGCAAAAGGCGGCGTCCGAGGCCGACAAGGCTGCCCAG
The DNA here is from genome assembly GCA_963747645.1 of uncultured delta proteobacterium. GTDB lineage: Bacteria > Desulfobacterota > Desulfobaccia > Desulfobaccales > 0-14-0-80-60-11 > 0-14-0-80-60-11. The sequence goes on from CAVVFW010000019.1 coordinate 7,486, forward strand.
GAAATGCCGCTTCCGGAAATCACCTTCTCTTCCCTGTTGTTTTCCTTGAGTTCATCGGCTTTCGTCAGCCTGGGAGCGATTCCGGACCCCAACACCGGCAAGATGGAGAAGAATCTGCCCCTGGTCAAACAGACCATCGACTTGTTGGGTGTGCTGCGGGACAAGACCCGGAACAACCTGACCCAAGAGGAAGAAGCCCTCTTCGATCACCTGCTCTATGATTTGCGGATGTCGTATGTCAGGGAGGTAGGCTGATTAAAAGGACGGCTGGGGAAGCGCTCAGGGTGCTGTGCCCCGCCAAGGTCAACCTCTATCTCAGGGTGGTGGGCCGCCGTCCGGACGGTTACCATGACCTGGTGACGGTGATGCAGCCCTTGACCCTGGCCGATGAGTTGACCGTCAGCCTGGGCGGGGAAGGGATCAGCCTCAGGTGCGACCAGCCGGAACTGCCCCTGGGAGAAGAGAACCTGGTCTGGCGGGCGGCCCGGCGGTTTCAGGAGGAGACCGGGCTCCCCCAGGGGGTCCGCCTGAGCCTTGCCAAGCGCATACCCGTGGCCGCCGGACTGGGAGGCGGCAGCAGTGACGCCGCCGGCACGTTGCTGGCCTTAAATGAGCTGGCCGGAAAGCCGCTGGCTGACAGCCACCTGCACCGCCTGGCCAGCCTTTTGGGGGCTGACGTGCCGTTTTTTCTGGCCCGGGAGCCAGCGGTGGGGCGCGGCACCGGTACCCAACTCAGTGCCTTGCCCCTGCTCCCCTACTGGTATCTGCTGGTTAACCCCGGGGTGCCCCTCTCCACCCGCTGGGTCTATGAGAACCTGGATCTTGAGGCCCTGCCGGGCCCGCCGGCGGTTGAGGCCTGGGACCCGGAGCACCCGGAAACCTGGGTGCAGAACGATCTGGGGACGGTGGCGGTGAAGCGCTTTCCCGAGCTGGCGCTGCTCTTGGCCGGCCTCAAGGATGCAGGGGCCTGGTGCCAGGGGGTGTCGGGAAGCGGGCCCACCCTCTTCGGCCTGTTCCATACCCGGGAGGCGGCGCACCAGGCGGGCCTCACCTTGCGCCGGACTTTCCAAGGCTGGCTGACCGTGGCCCGGGGCCTCACCGGCCCGGAATCCGAAACGACCTGGGAGCACCACGTATGGACGATCTAAAAGTCTTTACCGGCAATGCCAACCGGCCCCTGACCGAAAAGATTTGCCAGTATCTGGGGATCCCCGTGGGAGACGCGGCGGTGGGGCGGTTTTCCGACGGGGAAATTTCGGTGGAGTTCCGGGAGAATGTCCGGGGCAAGGACGTTTACGTCATTCAGCCCACCTCCATTCCCTGCAATGAACACCTGTTGGAACTGTGCATCATGCTGGACGCCCTGAAGCGGGCTTCGGCCCGGTGCGTCACCGCGGTGGTGACCTACTACGCCTATGCCCGCCAGGACCGTAAGACTGCGCCCCGGACTCCCATCTCCGCCAAGCTGGTGGCCGATCTCATCACCACCGCCGGCGCCAACCGGATGATCACCATGGACCTGCATACCGGGCAGATTCAGGGATTTTTCAATATTCCGGTGGACCATCTGTACGCCGCCCCGGTGACCCTGGATTATATCCGGGAAAATTTCAGCGGCGACGTGGTGGTGGTGTCGCCTGATTCCGGCGGGGTGGAGCGGGCCCGGGCCTTTGCCAAGCGGCTGAACGCCTCCCTGGCGATCATTGATAAACGGCGGGATGCCGCGGGTATCAAGGCCATGACCCTGATCGGCAATGTCTGGGGCAAGGAGGCCATCATCCTGGATGACATGGTCACCACCGGAGCCACCCTGACGATGGCGTCGGAGTTGCTGATGCGCCACGGGGTGCGCACGGTCCATGCCTGCGTCACGCATCCGGTGATGTCGCCCAACGCCGTGAGTAACCTCCAGGGGTCCATGGTCCAAACCCTGGCGGTTACGGACACCATCCCCCTTTCCCCTGATGCCGCCGCCCTGGAGAAAATCCGGGTTCTGTCCGTGGCTCCCCTCCTGGGGGAGGCCATCAAAAGGATCCACAACCAGGATTCAGTGAGTTCCCTGTTTGTTTAGGTAGCCGTTAGCCGTTAGCGGTTAGCAGTTAGCCATGAGCAGACAATAATCTCACTTTCATGTTCCATTAACTTTCACCCTGAACTCAAGACATCGTTTCCCTATGTCATGGTATCCTATGCCAGCAGTAAATGGCTACTATATACCGTCTATTTATGAGTTATAGATGGCTGACAGCTAACTGCTGATAGCTAAAGGCTCATATGCGTTTAATCGTGGGGTTGGGGAATCCGGGCCGGGAGTACGCCTGGACCAGGCATAATCTGGGCTGGCAGGTGGTGGCCTTGCTCTCGGAGGAGTGGCGGATTCCCCTGAGCAAGAAAAGCCTGGAATCGGTCTGGGGCCAGGGGCGGGTGGCAGGGGAGGGCGTCATCCTGGCGCAGCCCACCACCTACATGAATCTGAGCGGCCAGGCGGTGTCCCGTCTCATGGCTTATTTCAAGCTCAGCCCCGAAGATCTGGTGATTATCCATGACGACCTGGATGTGCCGCTCTGGCGCCTCAAGATCGTCGAGCGGGGCGGTCCCGGGGGGCATCGGGGGATTCTGGACATCATCGCCACCCTGAACACCGAGGAGTTTCTCCGGGTCAAGCTGGGCATCGGGCGGCCCCGCCCCGGGCTCCCCACGGAAAAGTATGTGCTGTCGCATTTTCCGGCTGAGGACGCCGAAAATGTGGCGCAGTTGATCGAGCGGGGGGCCCAGGCGGTGATGACGCTCCTGGCGGAAGGGCGGGCCGTGGCCCAAAACCGCTTCCACGGGGGGCCGGTGGAATAGACCGGAGGTAAGGTCAACAGCCTGCTGCGTTTCTTCCCTGTCGCTCATTTCTCCAATGGCCCTCGTCCATGAGCGCTGTGTTGCAGTAAGTTCCCTGGGGTTACCGATGCGAATTCTGTTTCTTTCTCCTAACCAGGTGCGCCTGGTCTTCCTGCCGCTCCCTACCGGCCTGGCCTCGGTGGTGGCCAGCGTGCCGTCCGAACATGAAGTCCGGGTCCTGGATTTCATGTTCCTGGAGGACCCGCTGGCTGAGGTGGACCGGGCCATGGCTGAGTTTTGCCCGGATTTGGTCGGCATTTCGGTCAGAAACATCGATAACCAGGACAGCCGCAAGCCGGAGGCCTATTTTCCCCAGGTCAGGGAACTGGTGGACCGCCTGAAAGAACTGGGACCGGCGCCGGTTATCCTCGGGGGGGCCGGCTTTTCCGTGGCGCCCCGGGAGTTCATGGAGTACACCGGCGCCGATTTCGGTCTGGTGGGCGAAGGGGAAGAATCTTTCGTAAGGTTCTTGCAAGCCTTGCCAGAGAGGGATTGGGAGCAGGTGCCGAATTTGATCTGGCGCCAGGATGGCGGGCTCAGGGAAAATCCGCGGCAGCGTATTCTCCGGCTGGAGGACCTGCCCCGGCCGGCCCTGGAGTATTTTAATCCCCGGGCCTATGAAGAGACCCCGGGCAGCGCCGGGCAGCCGGGGGTGATTCCGGTGCAGAGCCGGCGGGGTTGTCCCATGCGGTGCATCTATTGCAGCACGCCGCAGCTGGAGGGGCCCGGGACCCGGGCCTGGGCCCCGGAGCAGGTGGCCTCCTGGCTGGCGGCCTGGCATGAGCAGTGGGGCTTGAGGCGCTTTTATTTCGTAGATAATATCTTCAACTGCCCGCCGAAGTATGGGCGGGACCTCTGCCGGGCCATCGCCGCCCTGGGTTTGCCCCTGGAATGGTCCTGCCTCATCAACCCGGCCTTTCCGGATCCGGAGCTGTTCGAGCTTATCCGGGCCGCGGGCGGCACCATGGTGCAGGTGGGCAACGAAAGCGGCTCGGAGTTGGTGCTGACCGGCCTGGGCAAGGGCTTCGGCCTGCGGGAGGTGGAGCGTACCTTGAACCTCCTGAAAAAGGCCGACCTGCCCTTCAATTGCTTTCTGCTGCTGGGCGGACCCGGGGAAACCCGGCAGACGGTGGAGGAGAGCGTCGCCTTTCTGGAAGAATATAATCCCAAGGTGGTGAGTCTCAAGGCCGGTATTCGCATCCACCCCGGGCTGCCGCTGCACCGGTTGGCGGTGGCGGAAGGGGTGGTAAAGCCCGAGGACAACTTATTGTGGCCCAGGTTTTACCTGGCGCCGGCGGTGAGGGATTGGATCTGGGATTTTCTCGACGGGGTGAGGACCCGGCACCCCAACTGGATTTTCTAAGGGTGAGAGGACAGGCAGATGTCACCGAAAAAGGATGATGACGAGCGGGAGCGGCCCAGTTGGCGGGAGATCGATCAGCGGCGGGATGGCAGTCGCCACCGGGGGCCGGCCTCGCCGCCGGTGCCCAAAGCCCAGGCGGAATCAGTCCGGCAACAGGCCCTGGCCCAGGCCGAGGCCTTGTTTAAGGGCAAACGGGCCCGGCCGGAATATCGGATTGATCTGAAAAAGTTGGAAGCCGGTCACGGCAGCAAGAAATTTCCCGCCCTGGCGAAGAAGTTTTTGGAAGAGTACGGGCTGCCGGAAGAGTGGGGGGCCCTGATCCGGTTCCTGGATTATGACGATGCCACCGCCGGGGTGAGGGTGCTCCAGGCCATGGCGGGCCAGGCAGAGCAGCGCAGCCGGGTGGAGAAGCAGGGGTTCAAGGCCCGCCTGCAGGTCCTGGCCTTAACCAGCCCCCATCCGGAAATCAGGCGGGCGGCGGAGGAGATTCTGGGCAATCTTTAGGAGGTCATGCTTCGGGCGAAGAAGCGGGTACCCATAGAATTAACCTGACTAATATCTTTCCGCCTGCCAATTTTTCTTTAGGAAAAACCCTAGATAATATTAGGAAAACCCTTAGGCAATATAAGGAAAACCCTAATTTATTTATATTAATTTATATTATTAATTATAATAAATAAAACGAGTGATTAAGCTGACCAAGCACAAGGAGGTGCTCAGATGATCGCGATTGATCACCGTATGGTTCCAGGGCAAGACGGCGATGCAGATCCCGGCCGAATCCCCGAATTCACCGACATCATCACTTCAGACCCACAATTAACGGAAATCCTGTCGTGGCTGCCCATCTACGCCGAATCGGACCTCCCCGTCCTGCTAACGGGGGAGCCCGGCACCGGCAAAGAGCTGGTGGCCATGGCCATTTTCGCCCTGGGGCCATCCTGGCGCCGGACCTGCCAGCGCCTCAACTGCGCCTCCCTGACGGAGTCTCTGGCCACGAGCGAGCTGTTCGGGCACGTCCGGGGGGCCTTTACCGGCGCTGAATATGCCCGTCCGGGCAAATTCCGGTTGGCCCACAGAGGCAGCCTCTTCCTGGATGAAGTGGGGGAGATGCCCCTGGCCATTCAGCCCAAGCTGCTCCGGGCGGTGGAGCAGGGGGAGATCGAGCCGGTGGGCGGCGATGTCGCCGAGAAGGTGGATGTGCGCCTGGTTGTCCGCCAGCAACCAGGACCTGCCCCGGCTGGTGGCCCAGGGACGCTTCCGCCAGGACCTTTACGACCGGCTGGCGGTTCTGGCCATCCACCTGCCCCCGTTGCGGGAGCGGCCGTCGGACATCCTGTTGCTGGCCGGCCATTTCGCCCGGGAGACGGCCCGGCGCTATAGCCGGGAGCATTCCCCGGAGTTCACCAAGGCGGCCCGGCGCCGCCTTGAGAAACAGCCCTGGCCCGGGAATGTGCGGGAGCTGAAGAACGTAATCACCCGGGCGGTGTTGTTCAGTGCCGGCAGCCTGATCAGGGAAGAGGATCTGGCTTTTTCGCCGTATCCATCCTTACCGCCGCAGTCAAGCCAGGCGATGGGGGAAGGGATGCCGGCGTCCCGGCCGTCGGCGGTACGGTTGAAGGAACTCCTGGACTCGGAGGGGGGTAATGTCTCCGCCCTGTCGCGCCGTCTTCAGGTCTGCAGCAAGACTATCTACCGGTGGGCGAGAACCTATCACATCGACCTGATGGGCATCCGGGACGCTGCAGTAATCTGAGTGAAGAACCTTTATCATCGTTATCCAGATTCCCGTGGCGGGAGAGGCGGGTATGCCGCCCCCGCCTGTAGCATGCATTTTTTAATAGCGCTCGCGTTGGGGGAGAAAGGGTTCTAAGCTGGGGCGTGCCCAACGTGACCTAAGCACCGATTCATCGAGGTTGCACGAATTTCTTTAGATATTCCTATCACTTCGATGCCGCAGTTACCGATCACAATTTTCTCAATACCGCGATTTGGACTACGGAGCATAGCTCAGAAGCATTTCTGGCGGGACCGGCGCGGTGAAATCGATTGACATCATGACGCTCAGAATGAATATGGTCAGGATAGAGAAGATAAAAAGCTTCCTGGCCCAGAGCCGCTCATTGGATGCCTTGTAGCCCCACCAGGCCAGATACAGCCAGGACAGGCCCAACACGGTCGCCACGGCGAAGGTACGGTAACCGGTATAGCCGCCTGCGGTCAGCATCAGCGTGGCAGCCATAAAGGCCAGGATATAACCCACCATATGCTTTTTTGCCGCGGCGGTGCCCTGCTTAACCGGCAGAACCGGGATGCCCGCAGCAGTGTAATCATCAAACCGAAAAACCGCGATGGCGTAGCAGTGAGGCATCTGCCAGAGGCTGAAGATCGACAACAATATCACTGCTCCCCAGTCGAAGCGACCGGTGACGGCGCAATATCCCGCCAGGGGCGGTGCGGCCCCCGCGAAGCTGCCGATCAAGGCGGCGTAAACGGAATTGCGCTTCAGGTAGAGGCTGTAGACGCCCACATAAATCACCAGGCCCGCCAGCACGATGCTAACTGCCAGCAGGTTGGTCGCCGCCCAGAGCAGTGCCAGGCCCGCAATGGCCAAAATCGTGGCGTAGGATAGGGCGATCGGAAGTTTGATGAGCCCCTGGGCCAGGGCGCGGTGGCGTGTCCGGATCATTTTCCGGTCTATTTTTCTGTCGGCACAGTTGTTGAAAACGCAACCGGAGGCGACCACCAGGGATATGCCGATGAGAGTCGCCGGGAGAGCAACGCCATCAACCCGCCCTTTGGAGGCCAGAAAAAAGCCGGCTGCCGCAGAGATCAGGTTGGCGAAAACGATCCCCGGTTTGGCAACGAGCACATAGTTTTTGATCCTGGCAGGCATGCTCACATCATTCGGTAGTTCAGGGTATACATGATCCAGAGGGTTCCTCCGACGAAGAGGGCCATGATCAATAAGGTGAATATCATGGCCAGCACGTTCCAACGCGCCGAAGACGAAGTGTCCAGATGCAGGAAGTAATGCAAGTGCACCAGAATCTGCACGAGCCCCGCACAGAATATAGCGGCCAGGGTCGCCGCGGGGGACAAGGCGCCGCGCATCACCAAGGCAAACGGAATGGCGGTCAGAATGAGGGAGAGGACGAAGCCGGTGAGGTACGATTTGAGACTTCCCCGGCTGACGCCGATGCTGTCGATAGGTGCTTGACTCATTTACATAACTCCCCTCAGGTAGACGATACTGAATATGCCGATCCAGATGATATCCAGAAAATGCCAGAACATACTCAGACGCATCAGCCGTGATTGCACGGGAGAGGTCAACCCCTTGACGGCGACCTGACCTATCATGGCCGCCATCCAGATCAGCCCGAAAGTCACATGGGCGCCGTGCGTCCCTACCAGGGTGAAAAAACTCGACAGGAAGGCGCTCTGGTCCGGTCCGTGCCCCTCGGCAACCAGGCCGTAGAACTCATTGATTTCCATGGAGACAAATCCGAGCCCCAGCAGAAAGGTAACGGCGAGTCCGATCAGGACCCACTTCTTCCTGCCGCCGTGCACGGCCAGCATGACCAGACCATAGGTTACGCTGCTGAACAGCAGGAACAAGGTTTCACCCAACAGGTACGGCAGGTCAAACAATTCCTTCCCCGTCGGGCCACCGGCAAAGTTCTTGCCCAGGACGACAAAAGTAGCGAAGAGCGTCGCAAAGATGATGAGGTCGCTCATCAGATAGATCCAGAAACCGAAGGTCTGAATCTCGATGGTATCAGGGTGTGCAACTGCTTCGTTAGGAGCGATGCCGATGGTCGAAGCCTCTGTGGTCATCATTTACCTCTCCGGTACAGGTTCCTGGGATTGTCTGTTGGTCTGACGTGGAGTCTCTCCGCGACCAAGGCCAACTGGCGAAGCGTTCAGTTTCGATCCGCTCGACCTCGGCGGCGGGTATGATGTGATGGATGTCGTCGTCGCATTGAGCGGGCAATGACCGTGACCAGCATACCCAGAGCGGCCAGTATGGCCAGCCACCAGATGTACCAGATCAAGGCAAAGCCGCACACGAAAGCCAAGGCGCCGATGATCAGGCCGTGGGGCGCGTTTTTCGGCATCTCGATGTCGTGATAGTGCTCCGGCCGCAGGTAAGCGACGCCTTTTTCCTTCATCGTCCATAAAGGCATCGATTTCATCGACGACGGGTATGTTCGGGAAGTTATAGTCCGCGGGAGGAGAAGAGGTCAGCCACTCCAAGGTGCGGCCGTCCCAGGGATCGCCGGTGGGATCGCTGAGAGCCTGGCGCTTCTTAATGCTGACGAACAATTGAATTCCCTGAAAGAGGATGCCAAGCGCGATCACGGCCGTACCCACGGCGGCGACGAGCAGATAGGGATGCCAGGCCGGGTTGGCATAATGCGCCATGCGGCGGGGCATGCCCATGAAGCCCAGCACATACAGGGGAGCAAAGGCAAGATAAAAGCCGATCAGCCAGCACCAGAAGGCGCGTTTGCCCCAATTTTCGTCCAAACGAAAGCCGATGGCCTTGGGGAACCAATAATAATAACCGGCAAAAAAGCCGAACAGCGAGCCGGGGATCAGCACATTGTGGAAATGCGCGATCAGAAACAGGCTGTTGTGGAGCACGTAATCAGCGGGTGGTATAGACATCAGTGACGCCCGTAGACCCGCCGATGGCGAAGGTCACGATGAAGGCCAGGGTCCAGTACATCGACTGATGAAACCTGATGCGGCCACGATACATGGTGAAAAGCCAGTTGAAGATCTTCACCCCGGTGGGGATGGCAATCATCATGGTCGCAATCCCGAAAAAGAGGTTGACGTTCGGGCTGGCGCCCATGGTGAAAAAATGATGCACCCAGACGGAAAAGGACAGAATCGTGATGACCGCTGTGGCATAGACCATGGAGCCATAGCCGAACAGCCGTTTTCCGGAGAAGGTGGCGACGACCTCCGAATAGATCCCGAAAGCCGGCAGGATGACGATATAAACCTCGGGATGCCCCCAGGTCCAGAACAGGTTGGCATACATCATCATGTTGCCGCCGAACCCGTTGGTGAAAAAATGCATACCCAGGTAGCGATCGAGGGTTATCATGGCGAGAGCGGCCGTCAGAACCGGAAAGGCCCAAACCATGAGCACGTTGGTGCAAAGAGCAGTCCAGACAAACAACGGCATCCGCATGAGCTTCATGCCGGGAGCGCGCATTTTCAGGATGGTGACGAGAAAATTGATCCCGCTCATGGTCGAAGCCGATACCGGCGATCTGGAAGGACCATATCCAATAGTCCACCCCGGTGCCGGGGCTGTACTGCATTTCGGTCAGCGGGGTATATCCCGACCATCCGGCTTGGGAAAACTCACCCACACCCAAAGATACCATGACCAGCATCGCCCCGGCGGCGGTGAGCCAGAGACTGAGCGAATTCATAAAGGGAAAGGCGACATCGCGGGCCCCGATTTGCTGCGGTACCACGATATTCATCAACCCGACCAGAAACGGCATGGCCATGAAGATGATCATGATCGAGCCGTGGGCGCTGAAGATCTGATTGAAGTGCTCGGGTTGCAGAAAGCCCAGGGAGCCGCCCGCGGCCACGGCCTGCTGAGAGCGCATCAGAATGGCATCGGAGAACCCGCGCAGCAGCATGACCAAGGCGAGGATAATGTACATGATGCCGATCTTTTTGGGGTCGAGGCTGGTCAGCCATTCATGGTAAAGGTAGGGCCACTTTCGGTAGTAAGTGACCAGGCCCAGGATCACCAGGCCCAGGAGAACCGCACCAATTACGGCGCTGAACGTGATCATATTGTCATACGGAATCGCCGCCAGGCTTAACTTGCCAAACATCTCACTCGTCCCCCGAAACGTCGGTTCTGGCGTGTGGCGAAACGGATCCCCGGCTCATATGACCGGGCATTTTGCCCCACATGGGATCGAATTTGCGCAGGATATATAAGAACAGATCGGGCTTGACTGCCGAGAAATAGGTCACCGGGTAGTAGCCGTCGCTCGGCTGGGCGAGCTTCTCATAGCGGTCCAGATCAAGCTATTCCTTCGATTGTCTGATCTTTTGCACCCAGGCTTGAAACTCTTCACGGGAAACCGCATGCGCCTTGAAATGCATGTTAACGTAACCGCGACCGCTGATCTGGTTATTCTGACCGGCATACGTGCCCGGTTTATCAGCCAGGAGGTGCAATTGGGTTTGCATGCCTCCCATGGCGTAAATCTGGCTGCCCAGCTGCGGGATGAAGAAGGAAGTCATGACGGTGTCCGAAGTGAGTTTGAAGCTGACCGGAACATTGACGGGAAAGGTGATTTGATTGACGGTAGCGATATTTTGATCCGGGTAGATGAAGAGCCATTTCCAATCCAGGGATACGGCTTGGATGTTGATGGGCGTTTCGGCCGAAGGGATGGGCTTGTAGGGATCCAGAGCATGGGTCCTGGTCCAGGCCAGCATCGCCAGAACCGTGACAATGGCAATGGGAACCGCCCACATGACCAAATCGATTTTAGCGGAATAACTCCATTTCGGCATGATAAGTCGCGGCGGTATTGGAAGCCCGGTACTTGAGGGGAAACCAGAAAGCCATGATGAAGACGGGAATGACGACGATCGCCATGAGCGCGATGGCCGCAATGATGACGAACCGCTCCGACTCGCCGATCGGTCCTTTGGGGTCGAACAAGAGTATCGTGCTGCAACCTCCGAGGCAGATGACGGCGCCCAGGGATAACCAGCCGACAACAACAAAATATCTCTTTCTCTTCATGGATCCCCCGAGTCTCAAGGGTCTGCATATTCCGGAAAAATCAAACGCTCGACGGAAGCATCTGATCGCCGGTAGGATTATCAGGATCGCTGCAAGGAGCTGGCCGCACCTGAACCATCCGCGGGCAGCCTTTCAGACCTGGCATCCTGTTCGTACAGGGTGGAACAATTCTCTAGGTAATGGGTATTAATGCAAAGTAAGTAAGTTGACTGCCGGAAAGTGGATGAAAAATAAACCTTCCTCAAGGAGCCTGCAGGCGAAAAGCCGTAGTTTACCCCCCCGGAGATCATCCGACCTCTTAAATGAAAAATTAAGACCTGGGAGCAAGGGTTGCAAGGCATCGGCCGGTATTTATGCATGCCTCAAAAAGCTCTTGATATGAGACTCATTGGCCGGCGGGATGCCGGGCCCGGGTCGCGCCGTCTCCCAAGGCCCAAGCACCCTGTCTTTCTTGCCTAACAAAAAACCGCCTCCCAGGCCGGAAGACGGTTTTTGTTTGACCGGATTGGGGTCGGGATCAGAGCAGGGTTTTGGCCGCGGCCTTGGCCAGTTCGACGATGCGGTCCGGGAAGAAGCCGAAGCCGATGATGATGGCCGCCAGGGCATAGTTGAGCAGCCGGACCGGCATGGTGAGGGTGATGGCCGGCAGCCCCGGGTCATCGATGAAATAGGCGGCATAGATCACTTTCAGATAGTAATAGAGGCAGATGGTGCCGTTCACCGCCCCGATCAGCACCAGCCAGAAGTATCCGGATTTCATGGCGGAAGTGAAAATGAGCAGCTTGCCGGTGAAGCCGATGGAGGGCGGCACGCCCGCCAGGGCGAAGATCCCCAGGATCAGGCTCATGCATGAAGAGGGGGCTGCGGCGGTAGAGCCCGGCCAGTTCGGCGATCTTGAGGTCACGGCCGTCGGTGGCCACTTCGGAGAGGACCATGAACACGGTGAAGTTCATCACCAGGTAGGCCAGGGCATAGTAGATGGCCCCGATGTAGCCCGCCTCGGTGATGGTGAGGACGCCCATGAGGAAGACCCCGGCATGGGCAATGGAGGAATAAGCCAGCATGCGCTTGAAGTCTTTCTGGACGATGGCCACCAGGTTGCCCAGGGTCATGGAGACGATGGAGAGGATGACCAGGGCGATGGTGAAGTTATAGCCGAAGGCGTGGCCCAGGACCGCCAGGCGCAGGAGCAGGGCTACTGCGGCGGCCTTGGAGGCCGTGGCGATGAAGGCGACGACCTGATTGGCACCGCCCTGGTAGACGTCCGGGGCCCAGAAGTGAAAGGGGAAGACCGACAGCTTGAAAAAGAAGCCCGCCATGGCCAGGAGCAGCCCGATAATGCCGATGGGGCTGTTGACCAGCTGGGCCATCTTGGGGAGGATGTCGGCGAGATACGTGGAGCCGGTGGCGCCGAAGATGTAGCTCAGGCCGAAGAGCATGAAGCCCGAGGACACGGCGCCGATGAACAGGTACTTGATGCCCGCTTCCACGTCGATGCCGTCACCCCGGCGGAGGGGCACCAGGATATACAGGGAGTAGGACGACAGCTCCAGGGCCACGTAGATGGTGAGGAGCTCAACCGAGCTCACCAGCATCATCATGCCGATGGTGGTGGTGGTGAGGAAGAGATAGAATTCCGCCTGGTAGCGTTCCTCGATCTGGGCCAGGTTGTGGGAGATCATCAGGACCAGGAAGAGTCCCAGGGCCAGGGCGAACTTGAATATCTGGCTGAACAGGTCCACCCGGTAGGCCTTGAAAAACAAATCCCCGTGCTGGAACAGGCAATAGCCGGTGACCAGGACGCCGAGGGCCGACAAGGCCAGGGCCACCTGGTAGTCCGACCGCACCTGCACCTGGCGCTTCAAGGTGAGGCTGAAGAACACCAGGGCCATGGCCAGATAATAGAGTTCAGGTCCGAAGAGCATCATGTTCATGGTTACATTCCCTGGAGAAACGGTACTATCGATGATTTAATCATGCTGACCATGATCTGGGGGAAGAACCCGAACAGGAGCAGCGTGCCGATGAGGATCATCCGGGGCAGCGCCAGAAAGGGGCTGACGTCCTCAAAGTGCACGAACTTCGGGTTGGGTTCGTTAAAGAAGGAACTCTGCACCACCCGCAAGGCGAACAAGGCGCCCACCACCAGGGCGGCGATGGCGAGGATGCCGGCCACCGGGAAGACCTTGACCGCGGCGACAAAGACCAGCAATTCGGCCCAGAAACTGGCAAACCCCGGGACGCCGGCGCCGCAGAGGGCGGCGGTGATGAAGAAGGCGGAAGCCACCGGCATGATGCGGGAGAAGCCTCCCAATTGGTGGATATCCCGGGTATGGGTGCGGTCATAAATGTAGCCCACCGAGGAGAAGAAAAGGGCGGTCATGGCGCCATGGGCGAACATCTGGAAGACCGAGCCGTTGAGGCCGTCGATGGTGCCGGTGGACAGACCCAGGCAGACGATGCCCATGTGGGAGACCGAAGAATACCCGATGACGTACTTCAAGTCGGTCTGGGCCAGGCCCACGAAGACGCCGTAGACAATGCCGACGGTGGCCAGGATCATCATGAGGTTGGCCCAGTATTGGAAGCCCTCGGGGAGCAGGAACATGGCGACCCGGAGGATGGCGAACGAGCCGAGCTTCATCAACACGCCCGCATGGAGCATGGACACGGCGGTGGGCGCGGCCACGTGGCCGACGGGCGACCATGTGTGGAGCGGCCAGACCGCGGCCAGGACGCCGAACCCGAAGAACAGGAGGATGAAGGCGACCTTCTGAACCCAGGGGGTGAAGTGGGCCCCGTGGAGCATGAGCATGTTGAAGGTGTTGAGCCCGGAGCTGGCATAGAGGAGCAGGATGCCGGGGATGATGAGACCGCTGCCGGCCATGAGGTACAAGGTGAGCTTCATGGCGGCGTATTCTTTGCGGGTGGAGCCCCAGACCAGGATGAGGATGTACATGGGCACCACGGCGATCTCATAGAACAGGAAGAAGAAGAACATGTCATACGACATGAACACGCCGAAGACGCCGGTCACCAGGGCCATCATCCAGATGAAGTATTCTTTGGTGCGGGTCTCCAGCTCCCACATGGTGAGACAGCCGGTGAAAATGACGATCCCGGTGAGGAGGAGCATGGGGGCGTTGAGGCCTTCGACGCCCACGAAGTAGGTGATGCCGAAGGTCTTGACCCACTCATACTTCTCGACGAACTGCAGGCCACCGAGACTCTTGTCATAGGTCACAAAGACGAAGATGGCCAAGGCCAGGGAGATGCCCCCCGCCACCACGCTGACGGCCCGGATGAGGAACTTCTGCTCTTCCTTCAGGGTAAGGAGGATGAGCAGCCCGGCAATCGGGGACAGCAGCATACAGCTCAGATACGGAAATGAAGCAGCATGTTCGGTCATATCAGCGACCCATCACGAGATAGATCCCGACGCCAGCCAGGACCATTACCATAAACAGCAGGTTGTATTGTAAGAACGCGGTTTGAATAAAGGACAGAAGGCGGCCGCTGCCGACGGTGGAGAAGGCCACGGAATCGACGCCGCCATCCACCACCCGCCGGTCGTTGAGCGTGAACCACTTGGAAAAGAAGCCATAGATAAAGCGGTTCAGGAACCAGCGCCAGAAATCGTCCATATACCACTTGTGGATGAAGAAGTTTTCCAGGGCCGGGACCTTGCTGATGAAGCCGACGCACTTGGCGTTCTTGGCCCCCCAGTCGACCCAGGCCATGGTGATGCCCCCCAGGGCGCAGCTGACCGCGCCCACCAGGAGGAAATAATTCATGGCGTGGTGGTGCACTTCCCCCAGGAGCAACTTCTGGAGATAGCCCTCACAGAAACCGAGGCTCACGGTGAAGCCGGCCAGGATGATGAGGGGAATGGCCATGACCCAGGGGACGCCGTGGTGTTCGTCGTGGCCGTTGCCGCCATGCCCATGGGCGTCGTCATCGTGGCCGTGGGCCTCTTCAACGTGGACCACATGACCGGGAACCTTGCTGTAGGCCTCCGGGTCCTTGGGGAAGAGCATGACGAAGATCACCCGGAAGGCGTAGTAGGCCGTCAGGAAGGCCCCCAACAGGCCCAGGACCAACCAGAGCTTGTTGTCCAGGTGGGCCAGGGCCGTCATGATCAGCTCCTTGCTGAAGAAGCCGGAAAAGGGGAAGATGCCGGCCAGGGCCAGGGCGGCGATGGTAATGCAGACCATGGGAATGAGCAGCTTGCGGCCCCCCTGGGTGGCCATGGTAAAGAAGTCGTTGGTGCCGAAATGGTGGATGAACACGCCGGAACAGAGAAAGAGCAGGGCCTTGAAGCCGGCGTGGGTGGTCAGGTGGTAGTAGCCGGCGAACAGGGTGCCGGAGGCCAGGGCGGCGGCGGCCAGCCCCATGGCCATGAAGCCCAGCTGGCTGATGGTGGAATAGGCCCAGACCTGCTTGATGTCGGTGGCCACCATGCCGATGGTGGAAGACAGGATCAGGGTGATGGAGGCGATGATCAGGATGACGGTCATCGTCGTGGTCGAGGCCGCAAAGAACGGGAAGATCCGGGTCATGAGATAGACGCCGGCGGCCACCATGGTGGCGGAATGGAGCAGGGCCGAGACCGGGGTGGGACCTTCCATGGCGTCGGGCAGCCAGACGTGCAGCGGGAACTGGGCGCTCTTGCCCATGACGCCGCAGAAGATCAACAGGCCCGAGGTGGTGAGGAGCCAGGGGGGCATCTTGTGGGCCACCGCGGCGGAGTTCACCGTGGCGATATCCAGGTTGCCGTAGAAGATGACCAGGAAGACCAGGCCGATGAAGAAGCCGATATCCCCGAAGCGGGTGACCACGAAGGCCTTTTTACCGGCTTCCGAGGCGGAGAATTTCTCGTACCAGAAGCCGATGAGGAGGTACGAAGCCAGGCCGACCAGCTCCCAGCAGATGTACAGCTGCAACAGGCCGCTGGAGATCACCAGGGTAAGCATGGCCAGGGCGAAGAGGGAGAGGTCGGCGTAAAACCGGCCGAAGCCCGGGTCCCCCGCCATGTAGCCGATGGAGTAAACCTGCACCAGCCAGCTGATGGTGGCCACGATCACGAACATCACCAGGCTGGTGGAGTCCAGAAGGAAGCCGAAGGGCACCTTGACGAGGTCGGAGACCAGCCAGTCGAAGTTGTAGATGATGGGGTCGCCGCCGCCCAGCTTGAAGAAGAAGGTCCAGGCGATAATCAGGGGGATGGTGGAGGCCACCAAAGAGATGGCCAGCGACAGCTTGTGATTATCCCTGGTGAAAATCATGATCAGGGCGAAGGCCGTCAACGGCAAAAAGACCGTGAGCAGACAACCCAACAGAATCGGATCAGACGAGAACATGATCAACCCCTAAGCTCGGTGGCGCGTTCGACGTTGATGGATTTCATTTTCCGGTACACGGCCACGATAATGCTCAAGGCGATGGCGGCTTCGGCCGCGGCCACGGCCATGATGAACAGGGTGATGACCTGTCCCACGGCCGGGTGGGGCGCCAGGAAGCGGTTGAAGGCCATGAAATTGATGCTGGCGGCGTTCAGGATCAGCTCCACGGAAATGAGGATGGCGATGAGCGAGCGCCGGGCCAGGACCCCGTAGAGGCCGATGACAAAGAGCACCAGGGCCAGATAGAGGTAAGTCTGCAATTGGTTGAACAGCAACATCTCAAACCCTCGAGTTAAGGTTTGCTGCGGCCGCCCCGGGCGGTGACGATGGCGCCCAGCATGGCCACCAGCAGCAGCAGCGAAACGAGTTCAAAGATCAAGGCGTAATTGGTGAGGAGGTAATGGCCGATGGTGGTGACGGACCAGTCGGTGCTCCGTTCCGCCGCCGGGGTCCAGTGGGTCTTCTTCAGCAACAGTCCCAGGAAAACAAAGATAGAGCCGGCGCCCACTGCGGCCCCCAGGACCTTGACCTTGTTGCGGGGCGGCGGAGGCAGATACAGGGGCTCGGACAGCATGATGGCAAAGCAGATGGCGATGCAGATGGCCCCGACATAGATGAGGATCTCCATCAGGGCGACGAACGGACTGTTGAGAAAGACAAAGATACCGGACACCCCGAACAGGGAGAGACACAACCCCAGGACATTGTGGAAGATGCTCCGGGCTCCCACCGCGATGAGAGCGCCCAGGATGGTGAGTCCCACCACCATCACAAAGGCGGCGGTGGCCGCAGTCTGGGGAGTCAACCAGGCGCTTGCGAAGTTCATTCTTTGACCTCTTTGTTCTCTTTGGCGGCGGCCGCTTTGGCCTCGGCCTTGGCCTTGGCTTCCTGTTCTTTGGCGGCTTTGGCCGCCGCCTCAGCCGCAACGAGCCGCGTCGATGTCCGCTGCCGTCGGGATGGGCGTGACGGGGAGGCCGGCCGCCTTCTGGTGCGTTTGCAGCAAGGTCAGGTGATCGAGGACGCAGTCTTCCCGGGTGTAGCCCGCCAGGCGGTAAACCTTGGAGAACTCCAGGGCCGAGGTCGGGCAGACTTCAACGCACAGGCCGCACAGACTGCAATACTGATGCTCATGGATGTACTTGGTGGCCCGTTTCTGCTTTTCCCCGGGGAACTTCACGCCCTCGACGGTAATCAGTTGGGAGGGGCAGATGCGGGCGCACATCTCACAGGCGATGCACTTGTGGGTGTGGGTCTCGGGGTCGATGATAAACTGGGGATAGCCCCGATACCTCGGGGTCATCTGGATCTTGGCCCGAGGGTACTGGACGGTGACGATGGGTTTGACAAAGTAGCGGATGGTCACCGCCATGCCGGCCAACAGACTCCAAAACCCCACCGCAATTTCTTTGAAATAACTCATCATCGCTACTCAACCTTTATTCCGGCAGTTAACCGGCCTACCTCATCTAAGTTTCAGCACAAAGGCAGTTATGAGCAGATTGACAAAGGCCAGGGGAATTAAAATTTTCCAGGCGAACGTGATCAGCTGGTCGAAGCGCACCCGGGGAAAAGTCCAACGGAACCACATGAACAGAAAGACCAGGGCATAGACCTTGATCAGGAACCAGACCGCGCCGGGCAGAATCGGCCCATGCCAACCGCCCAGGAAGAGCACCGTGGCCACGGCCGCGGCGATGAACAGGTTGGTGTATTCCGCCAGGAAGAAGAGGGCGAACCGCATCCCGGTATATTCGGTGTGGAAGCCGGCCACCAGTTCAGATTCCGCTTCCGGGAGGTCAAAGGGGGCCCGGTTGGTCTCGGCAGTGGCGCAGATAATATAGAGCACGAAGGCCAGGGGCTGCACCATGACGAACCAGTAGCCGCTCTGGGCGGCAACGATATCGGAGAGCTTGAACGACCCCACCATGAGGATGATGCTCATGGTAGTGACGAGCAGGGGAATCTCGTAGGCCACGTTCTGGGCCACGGAGCGGATGGCGCCGAAGACCGAGTACTTATTGTTGGAGGACCATCCGGCCATGAGGATGGCCAGCACCGACAGGGTGGAGAAGGCGAAGATCAGCACGATGCCGACGTTCATGTCCCGGACGATCAGGGTTTGGGAAAAGGGAATGACCAGAAAGGAGAGCAGCACCGGCAGGAAGACCACGATGGGGGCCAGCCAATAAATGGGCTTGTCCACTTCTGACGGGGTGATGAGCTCCTTGCCCATGAGCTTGAGGGCATCGGCCAGGGACTGGAGGACCCCGTGGGGGCCCACCTCCATGGGACCGGGGCGGAGCTGCATGTGCGCCGAAACTTTCCGCTCCACCCAGATGAGAAACAAGGCGTTCACCGAAACCAGGGTGATGACCCCGATCAGGCCCACGATCATCCGGGCCCCAGCATTACTCATTAATTGCCCACAAGTTCCATAGTTTGCGCTCGTATCCGTACTTACCGGTCAATCTCCGGGATGACCACGTCAATGGAGCCCAGGTTGGCCACCAGGTCGGCCACCAGGGTGTCAACGGCCAATTCCGGGAAGAGGCTGAGGTTGGCAAAGGACGGGACCCGGAGTTTGATCCGATAGGGTTTCACGTCTCCCTGGCTGACAATGTAGCAGCCGAATTCGCCCCGGGCGGTTTCCACGGCCTGGTAGACCTCGCCCACGGGGGGCTTGATGCGCTTGGGCACCTTTTCCGCCATGATGGGGCCTTCGGGGAGCTTATTGCAGGCCTGCTCGATGATGCGGCAGCTCTGTTCCATCTCGGCCAGGCGCACCAGGTAGCGGTCAAAAATGTCGCCCCTGGACCCGACGGGAATCTCGAAATCAAAGAGAGGATAGGCGGAATAGGGCTCGCTTTTGCGGATATCGTAGGGGATGCCGCTGCCCCTTAGGTTGGGGCCGGTGATGCCGTATTTGACGCACTGGTCCCGGGTGATGAGGCCGACGTCCCGGGCCCGGTTGATGAAGATGACGTTCTTGGTCACCAGGTTGTCGTAGTCGGCCCAGCGGCTGCGCAGCCGCTGCACGAAGGCCCGGCAGCCGGCGACGAAATCGGCGTCGATATCAACGGGGACGCCGCCGAACCGGATAGAAGCAGTAGGTCAGGCGGGAGCCGGTGATGCCGTCCAGGAGGTCCAGGAGATGTTCCCGGTCGTCGAAAGCAGTACATGATGGGGGTGAAGGCCCCCAGGTCCAGGAGATAGGCGCCGAACCACAGCAGGTGGGAAGAGATGCGGTTGAGTTCGGCGGTGATCACCCGGATGAACTCGGCCCGCTCCGGCACTACCAGGCCCAGGAGCTTTTCCACCGCCATGCAATAGCCCTGGTTGTAAGCCAGGGCGTGCAGGTAGTCCACCCGGCCCATATTCGGCAGGAATTGCGTGGTAATTGCGATTCTCCGCCATGTGCTCGTGGCCGCGGTGGCCGTAACCGATGACCGGCTCCGCCTTGGTGATGAACTCGCCGTCCATCTCCAGGAGCACCCGCAGGACGCCGTGGGTGCTGGGATGCTGCGGACCCAGGTTCAGGGTATAGGTCTTTTCTTCCAGTCCGAATAGCTCAATCATTGCCCTGGGACTCTCCGAAATCTTTCAGTAAGGGATGGAAATCGGCATCTTCCGGCAGCAGGAGCCGCTTCAGGTTGGGATGACCGAAGAAATGGATGCCGAACAGGTCGAAGACCTCCCGTTCATACCAGTCAGCCCCGGGATAGATCTGGGAGATGGTGTGCATGCCCTTTTTCTTGCCGAGGGGCACGTGCACCGCGGTCCGGCACAGTTCATCGAAACTGGCGAAGTGGTACACCAGGTCGAAAGAGTCTCTCAGGTCCACCGCGGTGAAGGATTCCAGGAAGCAGCCGGCGCCCAGCATAACCTGGGCCACGTCCGCCATCTGGGTCGGCTGGGCCGCCACCTCCAGGTGGTATCCGGTCTTGGCGTAGTCGCCGTCGGCCACCTTTTCGAGATTCAAGGGGGCCAGGGCTTTAGTGGAGATTATCCTTTAGCATCTCTAAACTTCCTGAGACGGCCCCGTTTGGTGATTTTTTCTTCCAGAAGGAGGATGCCTTCGATCAACGTCTCAGGCCGGGGCGGACAGCCGGGGACGTAGACGTCCACGGGGATGATGAGGTCGGCGCCGGGGACGATGGCATACTGGGTCGGATAATAAAAGGGGCCACCGGAAATGGCGCAGTTCCCCATGGCGATGACCCATTTGGGGGCGGGCATCTGCTCGTAGAGCCGCACCACCGCCGGGGCCATCTTCTTGGAGATGGTGCCGGCCACGATCATCAGGTCGCACTGGCGAGGGGAGGGCCGGAAGACCTCGGCCCCGAAACGGGCCAGATCAAACCGGGCCATGCCCGCGGCCATCATCTCGATGGCGCAGCAGGCCAGGCCGAAGGTCATGGGCCACAGGGAATTGGCCCGGGCCAGGTTCAGGGCCTCTTCCAGGAGTCCAAAATGGATTAGGGGTTCACCTGTTTTCGTTTCCAACTGAACACTCCTCTGTTCCAGGCATAAATGATGACCAGGGACAGAATGCCGATAAAGATGGTTACCTCGATAAAGTCCCGCCAAACATAGCCTTTGCCGTAGGCCAACAAGACCGGGAAGAGAAAGAGCACATCCACGTCGAAGGCCAAAAACAGCAGGGCAAAGAGATAGTAGATCACCGCCACCTGAATCCAGGCGCTGCCGATGGTGGGCATGCCGCATTCATACACGGCGTCCCGGGCGGCCCCGAAACTTCGGGGGGCGATCAGTTTGGCAATGAGGAGGGGACCCACGGCGAACAGACCAGCCGCCACCAGGTAAACGAGAACAAACGAGAAATCGCTCAAGGCCTGCGGAATTTCCAACGCCCGACTCCTTGTGCTTTTTGGTACAACCTCGCCTTTTATACCCCACCGGAGGAAACCATCGTCAAGGGGTTTTTCTCCGAGAGGGGGAAAATATTTCCGCCGCCGGGGTATGTGTCTCTTTGCAAGGGGATTTTTGCCTGAGAATTAAGAACAATAAGAAAAATCGGCCTCGCCCGGATTTTCGCAGCCGCTTTTTCTCCAAACATGTTAGCATGGGATTACCAGCCGAGGGGAGGAACGAGCCGGCCCCGGGCCTTCCGGGTCTGATCAGGTTGGTCACCTCCGGGGAGGAGCGCGCCTGCTCATGGCGAACTGGGAAGATTTGACCATGCCGGGTCTCGAGGCCCTGAGGCAGCAAACCCGGACGGTGCTCCTGCCGATTGGGTCGCTGGAAGAGCACGGGCCGCATCTGCCCCTGGGGACCGACACCTTTCACGCCCTGGAGGTGGCCCGGCGGGCGGCCCGGCTTTGCCCCGTGGCGGTGGCGCCGCCCCTGTTTTACGGCATGTGCCGCTCCACCCGGGAGCACCCGGGCACGGTGAGCATCTCCGGGGACGCCTTGCGGGCCTTGCTCCTTTCCGTGGGCCGGGAATTTTGCCGCCAGGGCTGGCACAACCTGGTGTTCATCAGCGGCCACGCCGGCGGCACCCACATCAGCGCCATCGTGGAGACCGCCGAACGTCTGCTGGCGGAACTGCCCGAGGTCAGGGTGGCGGTGGTCAACCTGCTGGAGTTGCTCCGGGAGGTTTTGAGCGACCGGCCGGACCTGGTCAAAACCCGGGGGGACTCCCATGCCGGGGAGGTGGAGACGGCCATCATGATGGCGGCCTACCCCGACCTGGTCCGGGGCACCGCTCCGGAGGAATGGCCCCGGTTTCCCAAGTATGTGCTGGTGCGGGATAAAAGGCGCTACTGGCCCGGGGGGGTGTGGGGCAATCCGGCCCCGGCCACGCCGGCCCAGGGAGAGGCGATCCTTACGGCGGAGGTTGATAAATTAGTCCGTATTATCAGAATGTTAGATGAATCAGGAGACGGTTAGGTTTTTTCCTTGACATTATTTCGGCAATATACAAAGATACAAGCATACAAAGATAAAATAGTATATAATCGGAAAACAGAGGGAATATCTTTAATGATCGCTGAAACCATTGAACATATTGCCGACCGGGTATTGGCCTACGAAGAAACCGACCTTACCGCCCTTCTCAATCATTTTAAATCGCGCATGGAACAGTTTGAACCGGGTCCCGCCTGGGAAAGGGCGGTGATTGCCTACTTTCTCATTAACGGCGTCCGGGTCAAAAACGCCCTGAAGCAGGGCAAGATGAACAGCCAGGAACTCAGCCCGGGCAGCCGACCGGCGCTGCGCGTGGTAAAATAAGCCTCACCTGACTTTCCCTTCCTGAAATCAACTCCGTGCCTGCCTGTCAATCAGGGGGGTGCGGAGATTGCTTTTTTCTTTACCCCCTTACCGTATCGCTCCCTCCATGAGCCTCTCTTCCGGAAGTAGCGCTCTGGCTGAAGTTCCGGGCTTTGCCACTCGGCGCCAGGGTTGGTCTTGAGCCCGGAAAGGCTGCGCCGGTGGACCGTTAAAAAAAACTTTAAAAAAGCTTGACAAAGATCATTTTGTCTATTAGTAGATGAAATCATAAAGTATTGCCACATGAGGTGGCAGGGTCTGGCATTCTCAAGGAAGAGGTGGTACTATCCATGCTTGACCGGCATGAGATGATGACTAAATTGGGGAACTCGTCTTAAGGGATGAGGGCCCTTTTTTTGTCCAATCCACTCCGCTATCCGCCTCTCTTCAAGTGAATCAGCCCGAATAATTCCCCCCTGCAATCAAATCGTGGGTACAGGCTTACCAGCCCGTGAGGAGGATACGTCCATGAAAAAACCGTGAAGGCCCTTAATGCGTCATGAGATCTATCCCGGGAAAAAACCTTGTCTAAGTGCGAATCTTCTTAAGTTAAGGAAAAAGGAGCAGAAAATGAAAAAATTATTTATGGCAATCTTTGTGGTCTCTTTGAGTCTGGGATTTTTCATGGCCCCAGGATACGGCGCTACCGCGACATTGAACCAGAGTGTCGCTGCCTTTGTATACACTTACGAACCAGATCATGCCTACCCCAACAACAGTTCGATGACCGTCGGCACCCTAGACAATGGACAAATTGATCTAGGCAGAGGATACTTACAATTTGATCTGAGCAGCATTTCTGACCAGAACACCATCACTGGCGCCAATCTCACTCTTTATTGTAGTAACAACGGCAGTTCAACACCTTCGACTATACAACTGTTCCATCAAGCAGATGATAGTGCCGTCAATGCAGCCCTGACCTGGAATAACCAGCCTGGGGGCGGCACCACGTATTTGGACCAACAAGTAAGTCCTATGGGCTCGGTAAGTTGGGACCTCTTAGCCTCGGGGGACTGGGACTTTGCTGCCGACCTAACGGATCATCTGCTTTCCTTGGTACTGAAAATTAACAATGAAGCTTTCACGACAGAAGAAACCGCAACTTTCACGACTGGTAATTATGGGACAATTTTACCCGTATTAACCCTGGAATACCAGGCTAACCCCGTCCCGATTCCCGGTAGCGTATTGCTGCTGGGCTCTGGTTTGTTGGGCCTGGTGGCTTTCAGACGGAAGCCGTCGGCTTAAGGAAAGCCCGCCCCCTCAATCTACCAAGGCAGGGAAGCCAAGCCCTGCCTTTTTTTGTGTGGCGGGCAGGCGCAACAGTTCGGAGGTGAGAATCTTCTCCCCGACCCGATGGAGGTGAAGGGTTAGTATCGTGTTTCGGAAGTAGCTTCAATAAGTTAGAGTCTTAAAATTCCCCCTCCCCTGGTGGGAGGGGGTTAGGGGGAGGGGGGATAAGGCTCCGTATCTTTTCACGGTTTCGTCACCCCCACCCTAACCCTCCCCCATCAAGGGGGAGGGAACTAAGAGGTTTTTCTTTTTTAAGGTTTTCCTGAAACGCAACACTATCGCCGCGCCAGGGCGCCATCGCCAGGTGAGGTCTGGAGGAAGCGTGGAACAGAGCCGTGACCCGACGGACAGAAAGCGGCTACGAGGCGGTTTGGCGTCAAGGGAGGCTTCGGCGGGTGGTTGGTTTCAGACCTCTTTTAGATAACTCTGCGATAATTTTTCGCTTCTCCCATCGGTTGACAATTTCCCGCCCCTGCTTATCTTTGTTTAGCAAACAATATTTTTTTAAATAATTTCTTTCTGAAGGAGACTCCCGTTATGAAGTCGAAAGTGGCAGCGGTGATGATGGCGATGGCAGTGGTATTGCTGACCGTGACCGCCAGTCTGGCCGGCAAGGTGCTTTTTGAGGACAAATTCACCTCCCTGGATCCCTCCTGGGGCGCTCCCGGACCCATCATGGACGCCAAGGACGGGAAGCTCGTCATCACTCCTCAGAAAAACACCAGCCAGACCATCCTGAATCAGGCCAACGTTTTTCCCAACGACGCGGAGATCGGTTGCACCTTGACTTTTGTCAAGGCTCCGGCCCCCACCTGGGGCAGCGGTCCGGTTTTTTGGGGCAAGGATTACAATGAATATTATTGTGTTCTGATTAACGCCGAGGGCTGGTTTGCAGTCCAACGTTATGTAGCCGGCCGTTACCTGTTGCCCGTGGCCTGGCGCCAGTCCGACGCCATCAAGAAAGGCGAGGGCGCCGCGAACCAGGTCAAGGTGGTGACCAAAGACAACAAAGCCGCCATCTTTATTAATGGCAAGGAAGTCATCAGCCTGTCCGGGCAGCCGCCCCAGGGTGGCAGCCTTATCGGGTTTAAAGTGGCTTCAGGCCCGGAAGGGGCAAACTCCGTGGCCTTCAGCGATTTTCAGGTGGTCCAACCTTAGGATTGGTTGCCGATGCCGGCCTGATCGGCAAGAGTGATCAAAAGTGCGGAGAGGGAGAAAGATGATGCAGAATATGCGAAAATGGATAAATACCTGGCTGGGAGCCTTCGTGGGAGTGGCCGCGGCAGTGCTCTTCCTGGCCACGGTTACTGCGGGCTATGCCACCGAGGCCAAGGTCAAAGGCAAAGCGGAAGAGAAAACGACTCAGGGGCAGCAATTGTGCCCGGCGACACCGGGCGCCGGACCCTGCCAGGTCAAGATCGAATGTCCCCCCCTCAAGGCCCCGGGACAAACCGTTTGCAAGGCCACGGTGGATTGTCCCCCAGTGGAAAAGCCGGTCAAACCCAAAAAGAAACCCAAGTCACAATAGTCCGGGTCCAGAATCAAGTCGGGCCTGAATCATCCGCCGAGGGCCGAAACCTTAACGTTTCGGCCCTCGGTTTTTTCACCCCACCCCTGATTAATTCTTACGCATACCCGAGGCGAGGCTTCTACAAAAGTCCCATCACCCGTCATTCCGAGGGAGCGGAGCGACCGAAGAATCTCATAAGTACGCAAATATACGAGATCCTTCGCTCCACTCAGGATGACAAAATAGTTTTTCGCAGAGGTCTCAAGTTGCGGTCAAAAGGCAATTATTTGCAGACGCAGGCTTTACCGTGAAACTTCAAATCCCCCTAAATCCCCCTTTAAAAAAGGGGGGACTTTAAGGACGCCGCAGATTTTCCCCCCTTTTATAAAGGGGGGTAGGGGGGATTTTTCTCCCCGGGAGTGACCAACTCCGAGGTCATGGACGTTTTGCTTGCGCCAGCCCAGGCGAGACACCTTTGTCGCCAATTGATTGCGACTCGGTATTACGCATACCCGAGGCGAGGCTTCTACAAAAGTCCCATCACCCGTCATTCCGAGGGAGCGGAGCGACCGAAGAATCTCATAAGTACGCAAATATACGAGATCCTTCGCTCCACTCAGGATGACAAAATGGTTTTTCGCAGAGGTCTCAAGTTGCGGTCAAAAGGCAATTATTTGCAGACGCAGGCTTTACCGTGAAACTTCAAATCCCCCTAAATCCCCCTTTAAAAAAGGGGGACTTTAAGGACACCGCAGATTTTCCCCCCTTTATAAAGGGGGGTAGGGGGGATTTTTCTCCCCGGGAGTGACCAACTCCGAGGTCATGGACGTTTTGCTTGCGCCAGCCCAGGCGAGACACCTTTGTCGCCAATTGATTGCGACTCGGTACTACGCATACCCGAGGCGAGGCTTCTACAAAAGTCACATCACCCGTCATTCTGAGGGGAGCAGGGGACAAACGGCCTGGTGGTCTCCCCTTTGAGGGGAGAGGAGGTTCAGTCAGTTCACGGTTTTAAGACTGCGGCAGTCCGGTAAATTTTGATGATGGGCCAGGAATGCCGGCCCGGTTATTTACGTCCCGGCGGCCGGCCCTGGCGGCCTTTGAGGAGCAGGCGCAGCGGGGCATAAGTCAGACCCAGCTTCTCCCGGAGCTGCTTCACCAGGTAGCGGCGGTAGTGGTCCGGCACCCCCTGGGGCTGGTTGACGAAGGCCACGAAGGTGGGAGGGTGGATTTCGGGTTGGGTGAGGTAAAAGAATTTGACGGGGCGGTCCCGGATAGCGGGGCGGGGGCGTCCGTTCGGTGATCTGCTTGAGGAGCCGGTTGAGTTCCCCGGTACCCACCCGGGTGCCGCTCTGGGTGTGCATCGCCGAGATCAGGGGAAAGACCCGCCTCAGGTTGTAGCCGGTCAGGACCGACACCGGCAGGATCGGGGCGTAGGCCATAAACTCCAGCCCCGAAGTCGCCTTGTCCAGGAGAGTTTTGGCCTCCTTCGGCTCATGGCGCACCAGGTCCCACTTGTTCACCAGCACCAGGCAGCCCTTGCCCTGGTCCTCGATGAGCCCGATGATGCGCAGGTCCTGGCCGGTGAGGCCTTCGGACGCGTCCAGCATGAGCACGGCAACGTCGGCCCGGGACAGGGCCTTGATGGTCTTGAGGACCATCTGGCGTTCCAGGCCGCGCTCCACGTGGCTGGGGCGCCGCAGGCCCGCGGTGTCCACCAGGACGTAGTCCGCCCCTTCCCAGGTAAAGGGGGTGTCAATGGCGTCCCGGGTGGTGCCGGGCAGGGGGCTCACCATCAGGCGCGTCTTCGCCCAGAAAATGGTTGATCAGAGAGGATTTCCCCACGTTGGGGCGGCCGATGATGGCCACCCGGATCCCCGGGGCCGGGGCGGGGAGTTCCCGGGGCGGAGGCAGGACTTGCCCCAACGCTTCCAGCAAGGCGCCCAGGCCCAGGCCGTGGGTGGCCGACACGGGGTGGAGCTGGTCCAGGCCGAACCGGTAGAACTCCGGGACATGGGCTTCCATGTCCGGGGTGGTCGACCTTGTTCACCACCAGGAGAATGGGCTTGGCGGTGCGCCGGAGGTAGTCCACCACCTCGGCATCGCCGGTCTGGGGGCCCTGGCGGCCGTCCACCACCAGGAGAATGGCGTCGGCCTCCTCCACCGCGGCCTCGGCCTGCTGCCGCACCATGCCGGACAGATCTTCTTCGCCCCCCACCAAGCCGCCGGTATCCACCAGCAAGATGGAGTGGTCATCCCAGGTGAGGCTGGCGTAATGACGATCCCGGGTGACCCCGGCGATATCGGCCACCAGGGCCTGGGCGGAGCGGGTCAGGCGGTTGAAGAGGGTGGATTTCCCCACGTTGGCCCGGCCGATGATGGCCACCAAAGGCTGCTCGGCCGGGACCAAAGTCATGATTGGGGCGCCAGCTTCTGGGCCAGATTTTTGGGAGGCCAGTTCCGGAGCATTTCGACGGCCTTCTTCAACTGAGGATCTTTATCCAGTTCCTCCGGGGTGATGGGCTGGTTCCAGGGCTTATCGGTCAGCCCCTCCCGGCGCATATGTTCGGTGAGGAGTTCGTCCCGGAGTTTCTGGATCGGCTTATCGGTGGCGAGAGGCTTGTCTTTTACCTCCACGTCGGGGTGGATGCCCTTTTCGTTAATGGTGACCCCGCTGGGGGTGAAGTACAGGGCGGTGGTCAGCCGCAGGGCCGAACCGTCCTCCAGGGGAATGATGGTCTGGACCGAGCCCTTGCCGAAGCTCTTGGTGCCCACAATCAGGGCCCGCTTCTGGTCTTTGAGGGCCCCGGCGACAATCTCGGAGGCCGAGGCGCTGCCCTCATTGATGAGAACCACCATGGGAACGGTAGCCACCTTGCCTTCCTGGTCGGCCCGGGCGAAAAACCGCATGTTCTGGTTGCGGTTGCGGCCTTCGGTGTAGACGATGAGGCCGGATTTCAAAAATTCATCGGAGACGCGCACCGCCTGTTCCAGCAACCCGCCGGGATCGTTGCGCAGATCCAGGATCAACCCCTTGAAGGGCACCAGGCGCTGCTTCATCTTCTTGAGGTAGGCCTGGAGATCGTGATCGGTTTTATCCTGGAAATGGGTGACCCGGACGTAACCGATGCCATCGTCCAGGATGCGGGCCTTGACGCTGCGGATGGGGATGATTTCCCGAGTGATGACGATATCCTTGGGCTGTTGGAAGCCCTCCCGGTTAATGGTGAGGGTAACCTTGCTGCCCTTGGCCCCCCGAATCAACTTGACGGCTTCCATGAGGGTGATATTTTTCGTAACCGTCCCATTGATCTTGACGATCTGGTCGCCGGGCTTCAGGCCGGCCTGATAGGCCGGAGTGCCTTCAATGGGGGACACCACGGTCAAGACGCGGTCCTTCAAGGCAATTTCGATGCCGATACCGCTGAACTGCCCCTTGGTCTCAATCTGCAATTCCCGAAACTCTTCCGGGGTCATGAACGACGAATGGGGGTCCAGGGTCCCCAAGGTGCCCTGGATGGCGCCGTAGACCAAGTCTTTGGTAGTTTTGGGCTCGGCATACTGTTCCTCAATGAGGGCCAGAGCCTGGGCGAACACTTTCAGCTTGGCGTCGCTGACCGGAGAAGGGGAGAGCGAGGGTTGCAGACTCCTGGCGACCCCCGGGAGCACCGGGTTCTGGCCAAAGACCGCGCCGGGTCCGGCGAGACCCCAGCCGAGGGCCAGGCCGAAGACCAAGGCCACGCCACCCCAAAGCCACGATTTCCGTAACATCATCTGCCTTTATCACCTTGATGCGTGGGCCAGGCCGGGCAGGGAACCAAGCGTCCCGGTTGCCGGCCTTCCCGCTTGATAGGGTTGCTTAAGAAGCCGGTCCTTTGGTGGCCACCGGGTTCGGTTTGCCGGAAATCAGCAGGTCCTTAGCCTGTTGCACCCAGGGGTCCTGCTCCGGGGATTTCACCTGGGCCGGCGCCTTCTTCGGGGCGGGCCCCTTCTCCGGAGCTTTAGCGGCCTGGGGCTTTGCCCCCGGAACCGCGGGTTCCAGGCCTTTACCCTGAATTTTCATGGCCCTTGGGGCTATAACACTGGGCCACGGTCATCACCAGGGCGGAGCCATCCTCCAGGGGAAAGGCTTTCGTGAGGCCGCACAGGCCCAGGGTTTTGGTTCCCAGCAAGGTGGCGCGGGCCTGATCCCGGAGGGCTGCGGCCACGATCTCCGCCGCCCGGGCGGTTCCCTGGTCTACCAGCACCACCATGGGGGGCACCGTTTTGAAAACCAGGTCCCGGTCTTTGCCCGTAAAGGATTGTTCGGTCTTGATGGAACGGCCTTTGGCCGTCAGTATCTGCTGGTTACCCAGGAAGAGGGAAGCGCTGCGCACTGCCTCCTCCATGGAGCCCCGGGCGTTGTTGCGCAGGTCCAGGATAATGCCCTTGACCGGGGGTTGATGCTGTTTGATCTTGTTTAGCGCCGTGGCCAACTCGCCGGGAGTTTCATCGTTGAAATACCGGATGCGCAGATAAGCGACGAGGTTATCCAGGTAAGCGGTGGTGACGGTGCTCACTCCCAGGGGTTCCAGGGTGACGGTCAGATCCAGGGGTTTGACCTCGCTGTTGCGGATCACCTGCAACTTGATGGAGGTTTTGGGGGCGCCCTGGAAACGGCGGCTGGCCTCCTGGGTGGTGAGGTTGCGCACCATCTGCCCATTAATCTTGATAATGTGGTCGCCGGGCTTCAGACCGGCCCGGGCCGCCAGGGCCGCCATCGATGACGCTGGCCACGGTGAGGAGGCCGTCTTTGACGATCAAATCAATCCCAGCTTCAGCCGGGGCCTTCGACGGTCCGTGGAGATAGTCCTGATATTCCTTGGCCGTGAGGAAGGAGGAGTCCGGGTCCAGGGAGTTCATCATTCCCCGGAGGGAGCCGTAGATCAAGTCCTCTTCATTCTTGGGCCAGACATATTTCTGGGAGACCTCGAAGAGAGCCTCGGTGTAGAGGCGCAGGGAGTCATAGTTGGTGGCGGGGGGGGCCGCCCAGGCCGGCAGCAGGAAATATCCCGCCAGACCCAGGGACAAAAGGACCAAAACTAACCGCCGGGGTGACCTGAGCCATCTGAGGCCTGAGGTTTTCAAAACGTTGGGTCGATTCACGGGACTAACTTTACCTCCCTGCCAGACTGGGGGCTTTGAGATCCATGACCGGCGTGGCCAGGTGACTGGCTTTCCGGGCGATGACCTTTAAAGCCGCCTGCTTGATATCGTCAGCGGTCAGGCCGTAATGTTTTAAGAGATCTGCGGGTTTCCCCGACATGCCGAAGGTGTCTCGTAAGCCGATGCGTTTTAAGGGCGCCGGACAATGCTCGCCGAGAATTTCGCTCACGGCGCTGCCCAGGCCGCCGTTGACCATGTGTTCTTCGGCGGTGACCACGGCCCCGGTGCGCCGGGCGGAGTCCACCACCAGTTCCCAATCCAGGGGTTTGAGGCAGCCGAGGTTAAGGACCCGGGCCTCAATACCTTCCTGGGCGAGCAGGGCTGCGGCCTCCAGACAGGTCTGGACCATGATCCCGATCCCCATCAGGGTGACGTCGCCGCCCTCCCGCAAGAGGGAGCCCCGGCCCAACTCAAAAACATAGCTGTCGTCGTAAATCAGGGGCAACGACATGCGGCCGGTGCGCATGTAGACCGGGCCCTGGTAGGCGGCGGCCCAGCGGGTCATGGCCCGGGTTTCGGGGCCGTCGGCCGGCACCAGCACTACCATGTTGGGCAAAATGCGCATCAGGGCCAGGTCTTCCACGGCCTGGTGGGAGCCGCCGTCTTCCCCCACCGTCACCCCGCCGTGGGAGGCGACGATCTTGACATTGAGGTTGCCGTAGGCGATGGTCTGGCGGATCTGTTCCCAGGCCCGGCCGGTGGCGAACATGGCGAAGGTGCTGGCAAAGGGAATCTTGCCGCCCAGGGCCAGGCCGGCGGCAGTGCCCATGAGGTCCTGCTCGGCGATGCCCACGTTAAAAAAGCGGTCTTTAAAGATCTTGGCGAAATGGTGGGTCTGGGTGGAGCCGGACAGGTCGGCGTCCAGGACCACGATCTGGGGGTTTTCGGCCCCCAACTGCGCCAGGGTCTTGCCGTATTCGACTCGGGTACTCTCTTTGGCGGACAAGTTTTGCCTCAACTATCAAGTCATATAAGGTCCCGGCCTTTTATAAAGGCGGGATTTATCCCCCCAACTCCCGCAAGGCCTGCTGATATTCTTCCGGGTTGGGGGCGGTGCCGTGATATTTCTTCTGGCCCTCGAAGATGGACACGCCCTTGCCTTTGACGGTATGGGCGATGATCATGCTGGGCTGCCCCTTGACCTCCTTGCAGGCCGTAAAGGCCGACAGGAGCTGGGGGATGTCGTGGCCGTCCACATCGAGGGTATGCCAGCCGAAGGCTTTCCACTTGTCGGCGATGGGCTCGATGCTCATGATCTCAGCGGTGTGGCCGTCGATCTGGAGGCGGTTCCGGTCCAGGATGGCCACCAGGTTGTCCAGGCCGTAGTGGGCCGCGGTCATGGCCGCCTCCCAGATCTGGCCTTCCTGCACTTCGCCGTCCCCCAACAGGGCGTAAACCCGGCTGCCGTGGCCGTTGAGGCGGGCCGCCAACGCCAGGCCGTTGGCGATGGAGAGGCCCTGGCCCAGGGAACCGGTGGGGATCTCCACCCCCGGGGTGCAGCCGGAGTCGGGATGGCCTTGGAGCCGGCTGCCGAACTGGCGCAGGGTCAGGAGCTCTTCCCGGGGAAAATAACCCAGGCGGGCCAGGACGGCGTAATAGGCCGGGGCCCCGTGTCCCTTGGACAGGATGAACCGGTCCCGGTCGATCCAGCAGGGGTCGCCGGCCTTGGCCTGCATCTCGCCAAAAAAGAGCGCCACCAGGATATCGGTGGCCGACAGCGAGCCGCCCAGGTGGCCGGAACCGGCCCGAAACAACATTTCCACGATGTCGAGGCGAACCTGGCGGGCGATCTCTTGCAGTTGGTGGTGGTCCGGGATGGCGATGATCTCCTCTTCAGCTCAATACAGGGCGCCTGAGGATAGGTCCCCCTGAAATTAGAGATAATATTAGAATAAACTATATCCATTCGGCAAAGGTTTTTCCACCATAATACCAAAAATTCCGGCCCAGGCGGGTAACTATTTCATTTATCATTAAGATTGCTCTGGGGAGGTTTTGTTAAGGTCCAGCCCGAGTTATCGGGGGAGAGTGAGCGCCATCGGGCCAGGCCGCCGGCCGCGCCGGGGTCGCCCCGGTTTTCCCGAGAGGGAGATTAGCCTGAAAGGAGGATTTCTCTTGGTTCCCGCCTGCTCCTTGCAGTATATAATAAAAATTGCCAAAGAGTTCGCCTGGGCCGCGGTGGCCGCGGTTTTTAGCCAGCCGGGCGGATAACCGGTTTCTCAACCCGTGGTTCCGGACGGCGTGGCCCAGCGATCCGAAGGAGAAATCCATGGCCTTGACCCGAGACGAAGTGCTCCACGTGGCCGATCTGGCCCGGTTGAGTCTGGTGCCCGAAGAGATCGAAGTCGTCACCCGGCAGCTCAATGACATCCTGGCCTATGTGGAGAAGTTGCAGGAGTTGGACACCGAAGGGGTGGAACCCCTGGCCCACGTGATTCCGGTGTTCAACGTCTTGAGGGAGGATGCGGTCACGGCGGGGCTCGACCGGGATGCCGCCCTGGACAATGCCCCGGCCCGGGAAGAGGGGGCCTTTGTGGTGCCCCGGATCATTTAAAGGCGGTTTTCGTTTTCAGTTTTCCGTTTTCCGTGAGAAGCCCAAGGCGTTCTGAATGACGGAACCTTTATATAGCCAACGGGGAGGGCGGGCACTGCCCCCCATAATTTCTGTAACTTATGGCATTTTCGATCTATTTTAACGAAAAACGAAAAACCAAAAACGGTAGGTCATTGCATGACGGAACCTTTATATAGTCTGAGCATCAGCCAGTTGGCGTCGCTTTTGGCCAAGGGCGAGGTGTCGCCGGTGGAGGTGACCGAGGCGATGCTTGCCCGCATCAAGGCGCGGGACGGCGAACTCAACACGTATATCACCGTGGACGAAGCCGGGGCCCGGGCCATGGCCCAGGAGGCCGGGGCCATGCTGGCCCGGGGCGAGGCCACGCCGCTGACGGGAATCCCCCTGGCCCTGAAAGACGTCATGGTCACCCGGGGGCTCAGGACCACCTGCGGCTCCCGGATCCTGTCGAACTTCATCCCCCCCTACGACGCCACGGTCTGCGCCCGGCTGCGCCGGGCCGGGGCGGTGTTTCTCGGCAAGGTCAACATGGATGAGTTCGCCATGGGCTCCTCCACGGAAAACTCGGCCTTCGGCCCCTCCCGGAACCCCTGGAACCGGGACTATATTCCCGGCGGTTCCTCCGGAGGCTCGGCGGCGGCGGTGGCCGCGGACCTGTGCACCGGGTCGCTGGGGTCCGATACCGGCGGCTCCATCCGGCAGCCCGCCTCCCTGTGCGGGGTGGTGGGCCTGAAGCCCACCTATGGCCGGGTCTCCCGTTACGGGCTGGTGGCCTACGCCTCTTCCCTGGACCAGATCGGCCCCCTCACCAAGGACGTGCGGGATGCGGCCATCCTGCTCCAGGCCATTGCCGGGCACGACCCGAAGGACTCCACTTCGGTGCCGGCCCCGGTGCCGGATTACCAGGAGCGGCTGGGCCAAGAGATCAAGGGCATGAAAATCGGGGTCCCCCGGGAATTTTTCGGGGAGGGGCTGGACCCGGAGGTCGAGGCCGCGGTCCAAGCAGGCCTTGGAGACCCTGACCGGCCTGGGGGCCGACCTGGTGGAGGTCAGCCTGCCCCACACGGAGTACGCGGTGGCCACCTACTACGTCCTGGCGGTGGCCGAGGCCTCCTCCAACCTGGCCCGCTACGACGGGGTCAAGTACGGGGTGCGGGCCGACGGCCAGAATTTGCTGGAAATGTACGCCCAGACCCGGGCCCAGGGATTCGGGGCCGAAGTGCGGCGGCGCATCATGCTGGGCACCTATACCCTGTCCGCCGGCTATTACGACGCCTATTATAAAAAAGCTTCCCAGGTGCGGGCGTTGATCCGCCGGGACTTCGAGGCCGCCTTCCGGCAGTGCCGGGTGATCGCCACCCCGGTGGCTCCCACCCCGGCCTTCCGCCTGGGGGAAAAGGTGGATGACCCGCTGACCATGTACCTGTCGGACATCTTCACCATTTCCGCCAATCTGGGCGGGATTCCCGGCATTTCGGTACCCTGCGGCTTTTCTTCCCGGGGCCTGCCCATCGGCCTGCAACTCATGGGGCCGGTGTTCGGCGAGGCCGACTTGCTGCAAGCGGCTTACGCCTTCGAGCAGGCGACCGACTTTCACCGGCGTAAGCCTCCCTTTTAGGGTGATCGGCGGTGCGGGGGATTTAATCACCGGCTAAAAATCCCCCTAAGATCCCCCTTTTTCAAGGGGGACTTTATGCACCCCTGATTCTAACGGGGGCTCAACTGGTTACGCTGATTTTGGCAACCCCAAGAGGAGTTCCCGGGCGGGCACGGAGGCCGGGATGGCTTCGACTGGTGGGGGTTTTGCCCCGGCGGGCTTGCATTAACGAGGCGGGGTCGATATCATCTAAGATCGAGGGGCAGGTTTTAGGGTCAGGCCGGCCGGCCCGCGTGCTGCCGGCAGCGGGCGTCAAGCCGGGGAGCGGGGCCGTAAGCCTCAGCGCCTTCGAAGCCGGGGTGGAGTAAAATCATGAGGCAGAATTTCAGGCGAGCCCAGGCGTTTTTTCTCCTTATCGTCCTCACCGGGTTGGGGTGGGGAGGCGCCTCTGCCGCGACCGCGGCCGAGGCGGGCGGGAGCCTCAGCCTGAACCAGGCAATTGATATCGCCCTCAAAGAACATCCCGCCATCAAGCAGTCCCGGGAAACCGCGAATGCAGCCCGCTATAACATCGGGGTGGCCCGGGCCGCCTATCTGCCCCAGGTCAATTTTGTCAGCAATTATTATTATGGGAACGCTTTTTCCACGGCGGGGCGCAAACCCCTGGCCGCGGCGACGGGCGGGACGGTCAGCAGTGTATCCAGCGCCGCAATTGACGCAACTACTATTTTTATCAGTTCCAGGCCACCCAGCTGCTCTACGATTTCGGCAAGACCCCCGGTCTGATCAAGGAGTCCCGGGCCTCTTTCGGCCAGTCGGAGCAAGATTACGCCGGCAGCCGCCAGCAGGTGGCGCTGGACGCCCGGACCGGTTATTTCGGCTACCTGGCGGCCCAGCGGGCCTCAAAGGTCCAGGAAGAGACGGTGCGGCAATACCAGGCATTGCTCAAGCAGGCCCAGGGGTTTTATCAGGTGGGCCTGAAGGCCAAGATCGACGTGACCAAGGCCGAGGCCAACCTGTACGACGCCGAGGCCAATCTGATCAAGGCCAAGAACGCCGTGGATCTGGCCCGGGTCACCCTGATGACCGCCCTGGGATTGAAGACCTGGCCGTTTACCCAGGTGGAGGACGTGCTGGAAGTCAAGGCCCAGCCCCAGTCCCTGGAAGCGTTGAAGACCCAGGCCCAGCAGCGGCGGCCGGAGTTGTTGAAAAACCGGCATCAACAAAATTTTAACGAAGCCGCGGTTAAGGTGGCCCAG
Source organism: uncultured delta proteobacterium (assembly GCA_963747645.1). GTDB lineage: Bacteria > Desulfobacterota > Desulfobaccia > Desulfobaccales > 0-14-0-80-60-11 > 0-14-0-80-60-11. The sequence continues at coordinate 43,675 of CAVVFW010000019.1, forward strand.
GCGGGTTATTTCCCCGTGTTCACTTCCAATATGGCCTATGGCTGGCAGAGTGTGGACCAGCCTTTTGCCAACGCAGCCCGAGCACCTGGTATGTGGGCGCGGCCATGACGTTCCCGCTGTTCGAGGGCCTGTCCACGACCTATGCGGTCAACCAGAACAAGGCGCAACTGCGGGCTACCCTGGAAAATTACGAAGTGCTGCGGCAGAACGTCACCAAAGAAGTGGAGCAGGCCTACCTGGATGTCAAGTCGGGTTGGGAGCTGATCCGGGCTTCCAAGAAGGCCCTGGAGGCGGCCCGGGAAAATCTGCGCCTGGCCTGGGGCCGCTACCAGGCGGGGGTTGGCACCATTATCGAAGTCCACCGATGCCCAGGTGCAATTTTCCCAGGCGGATTTGAAGTTCGTGCAGGCCCTCTATGATTACCGGGTGTTCGAGGCCAGACTGGACAAGGCCATCGGCAAGCCTTATTAGTTTTCCGTTTCGTTTTCCGTTTTGTGGGGTCTCGGATGACAAGGAGAAAACCAGCTTTACCAGAGGCCGTGCCGCACCAACTCCTGGCGCAACTCCTGGGGGGAGCGAAACTGCCAGGCCGTCAGACCTTGACTTAGAGCCCCTTCCACAAAAGACACCTTATCATCCAGGAAGAGGATTTCCTCCGGAGGGCGCCCCGCCTGCCGGATGAGGGACTGGTAGATGGCCGGCTCCGGCTTGCGGCTGCCCACCTCGGTAGGACAGGATGAAGGCCCGGAAAGGCTCCAGGATGAGGCCGAAGCGCTCCTTGATATAATCGAAGTGCAAGGCATTGGTGTTGGACAGGAGAAACAGGGGGAAGCTGGAGGCCAGGTGCCGTACCAGTTCCGCCATGCCCTCCATGGGGTCGAAGAGATCGCACCAGAGGTCGCAGAATCGGGAGTAGGGGAGGGCCACCCCGAAATGGGCCGTGACCCGCTGGTAAAACTCCCGGGAGTTGATGCGGCCGGTATCGTAGCCCGGTTCCAGGGCGGATTCGAACACCTGGGCATAGACCTCCTGGGGGCTCAATGCGCCAGTGAGCTCAGCCAGGCGGCGGCAGAAGCGCAGGTGATCCACCCTGACCAGGACGTTACCCAGGTCGAAGGTGATGGCGGTGATGGGGCGGGGAGCCGGCGCGGTCATGGGCCTCAAATTTCCTGAAAGGTTTGATCTTCTCCCTGCAGTGCATTTTATCTGCTCTGACGCCGGTGGCAAGCCCCTGGAGGCGATTATGATATAGTTACGGCACAACCAGCAGACACGGACTGATGTCCTGAACATCCTGGCCGGGTCAACGGGGCGGAGAGTCGAGGGCCCCCGGGTGTTTCCGTGGCGCCCGGCCAAATTCGCCACACGGAGGTGCCGGATGGCGCGCAGCAGGAGCTGGAGGTGGACGGCGATTATCAGTTTGTTGGTGGGGGTGGTGGCCGCCAGCGTCTTTTGGCTGTATAGCCCTTATGGCCATGACCGGCTGGCCCAGGAGATCGCCGGGGACCTGAAGACCCAACCAATCCCCGGAGGGGTCAAAGGCGGGCCCGGGAGTCTCAAAAAACTGCCTTCCCAGGCCCTGGGATCCCGGTTTCAGATGGTGACCGACGGCAAGCAGGTCTTCCTGGCGGACCTCAAGAACGGTCGGGTGTGGCGGTATTTCCACAACACCAAAGAGACCGGCTTCAGCAAGGAAGACGAGGGTTTTCTGCCCATGCCCCTGTATTACGCCGGCCAGAAGCATTACGCCGCCTCGGAGGTCGAGCCTCCCCCTGCCGCCCCGGGGAGTCCTCCCCAGGCCGCCCCGGCGGGGAAGCAGCCGCAGTGAGCCGGTGGTGGCGGCAGGACCTGGCCTGGGCCGGGCTTATCCTGGGGGTTGCCTTGCTCTTGGGGCTGATGCAGCAGTGGGAACTGGTGCACCGGTCCTGGCGGGGCGAACTGGCCGCGCACCTGGCCCAGGCGCGGGATCAGCGCCGGCCAGCACGAGTTCCAGGGAGTGAAAACCGTCAACCTGGCCCAGGCTTACGCCCGGTTTCAGCAAGGCCAGGCCCTGTTTATTGACGCCCGGCCCGCCGACGAGTTTGCGGAGTTGCACGTCCCCAAGGCCCTCAATATTACCCCGGAGATGGCGGCGGCCGGCATGGCCGAGAAGGTGGCGGGACTCGCCCGGGACCGGGAGATCGTGGTGTACTGCGGCCAGGTGAGCTGCGATCTGGCCTTGAAGGTGGCGGAAAAACTCCAGGCCCTGGGATTTACCCGGGTGACGGCCTATGTCGGGGGATTCCGGGCCTGGGATGAAGCCGGCTACCCCGCGGATACGGGTAAATAAAGGGGAAGAAAGGGGAAAAGGCGAAGAGGGGGCAGGTTCATGTGGGTTAACCATACCCTTTTGCCCTGATAAGCTGGTGCTTCATCCAGGGAAAAATTCCTTCTTTCCTTTTCGCCTCTTGCCCTTTTCCCCTTTTCCCCCTGGCTTTTCAGGAGTGAGACTTGCGGATAAGCAGTAGCCTTATTGGGCTCCGGGCCCTGGAAGTGATTCTGGGCGGGCTTTTTTTTTATGCCGGGCTGCAAAAAATCCTGCACCCCTATGAATTTGCCGAAGCCGTGCTGGCCTACCAGCTGCTGCCGGAGAGCCTGGTGGGGTTGGCGGTGGCGGGGCTGCCCTGGGTGGAGATCGTGGCGGGGCTGGGTCTGGTAGTGGGGCTTAAACGGCGCAGCTGCCTGCTCATCCTGGCGGGATTGGTGGCCGGCTTCCTGGTCGTCATCCTGATCACCATGGCCCGGGGGCTGAAGATCGACTGCGGTTGCGGCCTCTTTTCCCAACGCCAGGTGGGGCCAGTGGCGGTGCTGGAAGACCTGATTTTCCTGGTCTGGGCCGCAGGGCTTTACTGGTGGGAGTGGTTAAGGACGGAGAAAGTTGAGCCGGGGCCGGTTACCGAAGCCGCGCCTTGAACCATAAGATGGTGCGCTGTGCGCACCCTTACGAAAAACCCAAAACCAAAAACGAAGCATCCTCTTTTACATGGCCAGATTTTTTAATTTTTACGATCCCCTGGAAAAACGGTACGTCTTCAACAGCTTCCTGGTGGTAGTGGGGCTGGTGGAGATCCTCATCCTGATCTTCACCCTCATCTGGCAGCTGGATGAGGGCATCTTCACCGCTCATCCGATAGTTCATCCCCTTCCCCTGGACGACCTACCTGCTGGCGGCCTTCGTCGCCCCCATCGCCCTGGTGTTTCTCTTCGGGGTGATCATCCAGGGATTCGAGATGTTCGGTAAGGAAGCGCCGGAGGCGGGCCGGGGTCCCTCGGGGGCAGGTGGGGCGCCCGGCTGCGGCGTCTCCCCTATCTGCTGGGGCTTCTGGCCGGCCTGGCGGTCCTGGGGTTTGCCCTGAAGGGAAAGGACGCCCTGCCCCTGGTGGCCGGGGCCATCAAGTTCATCGGGCTGGGGGGCGCCTACGGGCTCGTGGCCCTGTTGGCCCTGGCGCTGCTCTATCTGCCGTTGCGCCTCTGGCTGCGCTACCGGCTGCAGAAGCAGGCCATGGAGTATCAATACCTCTTGACCCTGGCGGAGCGCCACGGCGTGGTGCTGGTGGATCCGAAACGCCATCCCGAGCTGGCGGCCGAGCTGGAGGCGAAAAAAAATTTAGCCGCACCAACCGTAACTCTGCTGGCTGGCCCCGATTTTTCGGAAGACCCCGGCCCCAATAAATCGGACTTGTGAAATTTTTCCTTTACAGCCGGTGCCATTCTGGGGTATGAATTAACATTCCGACAATAAATTGCTCACAGTTCCAGAAACACGGTAGGGGAGGTGATGTACGTTTAGCTGGGGAGTTTTAATTAAAGACCTTAAACCTTAAGGAAATCAATACTTTATAGGAGGATAGGGGACAGTATGGATATTATGAGTTTTGCGTTGATCTGTGGCGCGGTGGGCGTGGCTTATGGCCTGTTCACCACCACCTGGGTCCTGAAACAGGACGCCGGCAACCCCCGGATGCAGGAAATCTCCGCGGCGGTGCGGGAAGGCGCCAATGCCTTCTTGAACCGGCAGTACAAGACCGTTGCCATGGTAGGCGCGGTGGTCTTCGTGCTGCTGTTCACTCTGGGCAAATACACCGCCATCGGCTTCGTCATCGGCGCGGTGGGCTCGGCCCTGGCCGGTTACGTCGGCATGTACGTGTCGGTGCGGGCAACGTGCGCACCGCCCAGGCAGCCTTCACCAGCATGGCCCACGCCCTGAAAGTATCCTTCCGGGGCGGTTCGGTCACCGGCATGCTGGTAGTGGGTCTGGCCCTGATTTCCGTGGCCAGCTACTACAAGTTCCTGATGGCGGCTGCTCCCCATGAAGCCATGCACGCCCTGGTCGGTCTGGGCTTCGGCTGCTCCCTGGTGTCCGTGTTTGCCCGGTTGGGCGGCGGCATCTACACCAAGGCTGCTGACGTCGGCGCCGACCTGGTGGGTAAAGTGGAAGCCGGCATCCCCGAAGACGACCCCCGGAACCCCGCGGTTATCGCCGACCAAGTGGGCGACAACGTGGGTGACTGCGCCGGTATGGCCGCCGACCTTTACGAGACTTACGTCGTGACCGTGGTGGCCGCCATGCTGTTGGCCTTCACCGTGTACGGCCCCGGCTCCAACGCCATCGTCTTCCCCATGGTCATCGGCGGCGTGTCCATCATCGCCTCGGTCATCGGCACCTACTTTGTGCGTCTGGGGAAAGGCGGCTACGTCATGGGCGCCCTGTATAAGGGCCTCATCGTTTCCGGCGTCCTGGCCATCATCGCCTTCTGGCCCCTGGCCCACAAGTTCATGGCCGGCGTGGCCTCCAAGGCTGTGCCAAGGGTGGCGCGGCAGGCTTTGCGATTCCGCCCATGAACGTCTTCCTGCTGGCGGTCATCGGCGTGGCCCTCACCGGCCTGATCGTGGCCATCACCGAATACTTCACCTCCAAGAGCTTTAACCCGGTGAAGTCCATTGCCAAGGCCTCCACCACCGGCCACGGCACCAACGTCATCCAGGGTCTGGCCATGTCCATGAAGTCCACCGCGGCGCCGGTTATCGTCATCGTCGCGGCCATCCTGGCGGCCTTCCATCTGGGCGGCGGTCTGGCTCACCCCGGCACCGGCCTCTACGCCATTGCGCTGACTGCGGTGGCCATGCTCTCCATGACCGGTATCGTCGTGGCCATTGACTCTTACGGTCCCATCACCGACAACGCCGGCGGCATCGCCGAGATGTCGGAACTGCCGCAAGAGATTCGGGACATCACCGATCCTCTGGATGCGGTGGGCAACACCACCAAGGCCGTCACCAAGGGTTACGCCATCGGCTCCGCCGGTCTGGCCGCCCTGGTGCTCTTCGCCGAGTACTCCCGCTCCTTCCCCGGGGTCATGACCTTTGACCTGGCCGACCCCCGGGTCATCGCCGGCCTGTTCATCGGCGGTCTGCTGCCCTACTTCTTCGCCGCTCTGTGCATGGAGGCCGTTGGTAAGGCCGCCGGCGGCGTGGTTGAGGAAGTGCGGCGCCAGTTCCGGGAAATCCCCGGCATCATGGAAGGCACCGCCAAACCCGAATACGGCCAATGCGTCGACATCGTCACCAAGAGCGCCCTGCGCCAGATGATGTTCCCGGCCTTGATCCCGGTGTGTGCGCCCCTGATCGTCGGCTTCATGCCTGGTCTCGGTCCCGTAGCTCTGGGCGGTATGTTGATCGGTTCCATCGTCACCGGCCTGTTCCTGGCCATTGCCATGACCTCCGGCGGCGGCGCCTGGGATAATGCCAAGAAGGCCATCGAAGACGGCCTCTACGGCGGCAAGGGCAGCGACGCCCACAAAGCGGCAGTCACCGGCGACACCGTCGGCGATCCTTACAAAGACACCGCTGGCCCGGCCATCAACCCGATGATCAAGGTCGTCAACATCGTGGCCCTGCTGATCGTGCCCCTGCTGGTCAAATACATGAAGTAAACTCTTGCCGGGTGCGCCCGCGCACCCGCATTGCACCGCAAAGCCGGTCCCCCTGGGGGCCGGCTTTTTTTATGGTTGAATCGAATCAACCACCAAGAGAAATTTGTGATACTATGCCGAAATAGGCGGAGAACCTCCATGGGCCTTACCGAAAGGTTGCGGGAAAAGCGGCAAGAAATCTTAACCATCGCCGCCAAACACGGGGCCTACAACGTCCGCCTCTTCGGCTCGGTGGCCCGGGGGGAGGCGGATGAGGCCAGCGATGTGGATATTCTGGTGGAATTAGAGCCGGGGCGCAGCCTTTTTGACCTGGGAGGGGTACTGATGGACCTTGAGAACTGCTGGGGTGCAAGGTCGATGTTGTTACGGTGAGGGGTTTGAGGCAAAGGATTAAGAACAGAGTGCTTAAGGAGGCGGTGCCGCTATGAGGGATGACGGGAGTGGTTGGCGAATACCTCCAATGCCGAATGGACATTGAAAAATACGCGGCAAAGGATGGGAAACCTTTTCCGGGGAATCTGATCCGGAGCGGGATTCCTAAGCGTGCCTGATTACCGTGAAGCCGCCGTCAGATTCCAAGACCAACGCTATTAGAGACATTATCATCCCAATGAAGGCGATATCTCTGGACCTTCTGCGGCTGCGGCAAGCATCACCGTGGCGGAGCGCTTGAAACGGCGCTGGCTCGGAATTGACATTACCCATCTGGCCATCACCCTGATCAAAAAGCGTCTGAACGACACCTACGGGCCGGAGTTGGCCCCCTATGAGGTGATCGGCGAGCCAGTTGATGCGAAGAGCGCGGAGGCCCTGGCCATTGAAAACCGCCACCAGTTCGAGTGGTGGGCCCTGGGGCTGGTGGACGCCTTCCCGGCCCAGGACAAGAAAAAGGGGGCGGACAAGGGGGTGGACGGGGTGATCTATTTCAAGGACGACGCCGGGGGCGCTCATAAGAAAATCATCGTCCAGGTGAAGAGCGGCCACGTCGGCTCGGCCCACATCCGGGATTTGAAAGGCGTGCTGGAGCGGGACCAGGCGGCCATCGGGGCGCTGATCACCCTGAAGCCGCCCACCAAGGCCATGCGAGATGAGGCCCACGCCGCAGATTTCTACGTCCCGGAACAGTTCCCGGAGCATCGTTTTCCCCGGCTCCAGATTCTCACCATCGCCGAGCTGTTTGCCGGGAAGAAGCTGGAATATCCCCAATGGGCGCCGGCGTCGACCTTTAAAAAGGCGGCCCGCCGCCGCAAAGGCCCCAGCGATGAAGAGCCGCAGGGGGAATTGCTGTGAATTTATTTCACGCCAAGGCGCGAAGACGCAAAGCGGTAATAAAAACAAGGTGCGCAGAGCGCACCCTACTCTTGGCGCCTTGGCGTCTTGGCGAGAGACAGTAGTTAATCTTGGAACGCACCGCCGCAACTCCCGATAAACGAGACTGGCCTTTTCTCCTGGGATTAGCCCTGGTGGGGCTGGTGCTGTTCTTTTACCGGTTGGGGGCCCCGGGGCTCATGGACCCGGACGAAGGCCGGTATGCCGAGATCGGCCGGGAAATGCTGGTCCTGAAAGACTGGCTCATCCCCCACCTCAACCTGCTGCCCTACCTGGAGAAGCCGCCCCTGGTCTACTGGCTCACGGCGCTGGGCTTCAAGGTGTTCGGTTACACCGAGGCGGCGGCCCGGCTGCCGTCGGCGGTTGCCGCCCTGGGCGGGGTGTTTCTGGCCTATGGGCTGGGCCGGGCCTTGTGGGGGCGGGGCCGGGGGTCCTGGGGGCCCTGGTGCTGGCCAGCGCCGCCGGTTACGTGGCCCTGGGGCGCATCCTCACCCTGGACATGACCTTTGCCCTGTACCTGAACCTGGGGATCGGCCTGGGGTACCTGGCCCTAAGCCGGGGCCTGACGCGATTGTGGCCCTGGGCTTACCTGGCCCTGGCCCTGGCGGTCCTCACCAAGGGACCGGTGGCCCTGGTGCTGGCGGGGCTGGTTTGGGGCATTGGGGTGGTGCTCCAGCCCGGTCTGAGCTCTTCTCGGTCCACAGGGAGGGAGCACGCGGCGGGCGCTGCTTCACCCCCACCCCAACCCTCCCCCATCAAGGGGGAGGGAGTGAAAGAAGATTGCCCTCGATAAAATCGGTTCCGGAATCGACGGCGCCCCTGGCACGCTCTGGTTCAGCCCCGCGGCTGGGCGCTGCTGGCGCTCTTCACGCTGCCGTGGTTTGTTTACGTGCAGTGGGTCTACCCGGAGTTTTTTCGGTTTTTTGTCATAGAGCAGCATTTCGGGCGCTTCCTGACCCCGGCTATCCATCCCGAGCCGCTCTATTATTATGTACCCGTGGTTCTGGGGCTGCTGCTGCCCTGGACCTGGCTGCTGCCCTGGACGCTGGCGGCGGGTGGCCGGCGGCGAGACCCGGACGAGCGGTTCCTGGTGATCTGGGCGGCGGTGATCCTGGTTTTTTTCTCCCTGTCCCGGGGCAAGCTCGTGCCCTATATCCTGCCGGCGCTCTTACCTCTAGCGCTCCTGGTGGGACACGGCCTGACCCGGCTCAGTGGGGCCGGGCGGCTGAACTTCAACAGCCGGTTCCTCAAGGCCAGCCTGCTGGTCTGGGCCGTCACAGGGGTGGCGCTGGTGGTTCTCATGTTGTGGCCGCCTGGAGCCCTGGTCCGGCCCCTGGCCCGGGCCAACCTGTCATTTCCCTATCTCCTGGCGGTCTCGGTGGTATGGGCCCTGACCCCCCTGGCGGCCCTGATCTGGCGTCACCTGGGGGCGCTGTTGCTGGGGGCGCTGCTGCTTGCGGCCCTGGTGCCCCGGGGCATCGACCAGGTGAGCCCGGGGCGGTCGTTCAAGGACATGGGCCTGGCCCTCAAGTCCCGGTGGCAGCCCGGGGCGGCGCTGGTGGGGGTGCAGCTCTATTCCCAGGGTCTGAGCTTTTACAGCGGCCAGATCTTTCATCTTATGGGCTGCCGGACGGAGCTGGACTTCGGGGCGCTCTTGCGCCCGGAGCAAGGTTTATGTCTGGCCGACAAGAAGACCTTGCCGGCCTTCACCGCGGCCCACCCGGTGACGTTTTTCTTCCTGAAGGTCCACGACCTCCCCTGGCTGGCCGAAGGGCTGCCGGGGAAATTCCACCCGGTGGCTGCGCATAAGGATTGTATTTTAACGGCCTATGGGGGAGAATAAGACGACTCGACAAGTTGCCACCAGGTTGGTCCCGGAACTCAATCCATCATGCCCCGTATCCTCTACCGCTATTTGATCCTGGAAATCCTGCCGCCCTTTGGCGTGAGCCTCCTGGGTCTCACCTCCATCGTGTTTCTGGGCCGCATGATGAAGGTCACCCAGATGATCGTGGTCAAAGGGGTGGGGCTCATCGACGTCCTCAAGACCTGTGCCTTTCTGTTGCCCTATCTGCTGGTGTTCACCCTCCCCATGGCGGCCACGGTGGGTATCTTGCTGGCCATGACCAGGCTGACGGTGGATCAGGAGATGATCGCCATGAAGACCGCGGGATTGAGCTACGGCCAGCTGCTGCCGCCGGTCCTGGGGTTCTCCCTCATGGTGGGGCTGCTCACCCTGGGGCTGACGATGTTTGCCAGCCCCTGGGGGCAGCAGGCGACCAAAGACCTGCTGAAGGATGTGGTCAAGCGGCGGGCCGACCTGGGCATCAAGGACCAGACATTTAATACCGACTTCAACGGCATGACGCTGTTTGTGAATCATGTGGCGCCCAAGGGCGGCCACCTGGAAGGGGTGTTCGTCTATGATTCCCGGGATGCAGAGAATCCCCTGACCGTTTATGCCGAGACTGGGGACCTGAGTTACGACCGGGCCCAGGAAAGCATGCTCATGGAGCTCTATGACGGCCGCATCATCCGGTGGGGGAAGGCGCCGAACCGCTGGCAAACTTTGGAGTTCAAGACCTATAAATTGCCCCTGCAAGTCTTCAGCTTTGCCTTGAAGGGGGCCAAATCCGAAGCGGAAATGTCCCTGGGGGAATTGCGGGCGAGCATCGCCCAACAACCGCGGAGATCGGACCTCTCCAACCGGGCCCTGGTGGAACTGAACCAGCGGTTTGCCATGCCGGTGGGGGCGGTGCTGCTCTGTCTGATGGCCATGCCCCTGGGGTTGAGCCCCCGCCAGCACGGGCGCACCTGGGGCCTGATCCTGGGCCTGGTGGTGTTTTTGGTGTATTATATTATATTTACCGCTTCCTGGCGCCTGGCCGTCAACGCCCGGATCGATCCGGGGCTGGCGCCCTGGCTGTCCAATTTTCTGTTTATCTGGGTGGCCCTGTATCTGTGGTACCGGACCGTGCGGGAACTGCCATTGCTGCCGGCGGCCTGGCATCCCCGGCGATGGGCCGGTGTCAAGGCGAGGGGCTAGAAGAGCGGGGCGGCCGGGATCGGTAAAGGGTGGCGGGTTTATCACGATTCCGTGATCAGGGAGCACAGATATAATGGCGTCTGTGGCCCAGCCGTAAGACCTGAAAAGCTACGTATTGGCTGGTGGCACAGCCTTTCCAGGCTGTGCACGACTAACCTGCTTATTTGACACAGGCTGGAAAGCCTGTGCCACCAATTTAAAGAACTCTTCCAAACCGAGGTGGATTATTTCTGACTTAGGGAGACTCAAAGGCGCCCGGGTGCTTATCACCGGCGGCGCCGGCATGATCGGCAGCACCATCGCCCATCTGGCGGTGGCCCAGGGGGCCCGGGTCAGCATCCTGGACGCCATGCTGCCCCTGTATGGGGGCAACCGCTTCAATCTCCGGGGTATCCTCGATCAAATCGAGTTCATTGAGGGTGATATCCGGGACCTGGATCTGATGCGCCGGGTAGTGCCCGGCTACGATTATATTTTCAATCTGGCCGGCCAGGTGAGTTATGTGGACAGCAACACCGAGCCCCTCCTGGACCTGGATATCAACTGCAAGGGGCACCTCCAGGTACTGGAGGCCTGCCGCTTGGAGAACCCTCAGGCCAGGCTGCTCTTTGCCAGTTCCCGGTTCGTCTATGGGCGGATCGAATACATTCCGGTGGACGAGAACCACCCATTTAACTGTTTGAGCATCTATGGCATCCACAAGCTGGCGGGGGAGAAATATTATCGCTTCTATCACGAGGCCTACGGCATGAACACCGTGAGCGTGCGCATCGCCAACCCTTACGGGCCCCGGCAGCAGATGAAACACAGCAAATACGGGATAGTCAACTGGTTCATCCGCCTGGCCCTCATGGGGCAGCCGTTGACCGTGTTCGGCGACGGCCAGCAGCGCCGGGATTATATCTATAATGAGGATCTGGCCCGAAGCCTGTATCGCACTCCTGCTGAGTTCCGGAACCGAAGGCCAGGTCTACAACCTGGGCACCGGCACCGGGGTTCCGTTTATCGAGATGGCGCACCTGGTGGCCGAAGCGGTGCCCGGCACCGAAGTGCGCGAGGTTCCGTGGCCCCAGGACCGGTATTTCGTCGAGACCGGGGATTATCTCAGCGACATCACCCGGATCACCGCGGCCTCGGATTGGCGGCCCCAAACCACCCTGAAGGACGGGATCGGGCGCACGGTGGCTTATTACCGGGAACACCAGAAAGAATACTGGTAGCCGGGGGAGACTGGGGCGAATCTGTGGTTCGGGAGCGGCCAGTAATGGCTTCCCGCGGCCTCGGGCAAACTACCCATCGCGGCTGAAACGTTACGCAGTTGCTCCCTCAATACCCCGAGGCGCCGGCTGGCGCCTGGGGCACCAAAAGGCCGGGGAATGTTCCCGAGACTCACGAGAAAAAGATAGGGCTTATGACGGATCACACCTCTGAAATCAAGAACCATACGTTCCTGGTGACCGGCAGCGCCGGGTTCATCGGGTACCATGTGGCCCGGACCCTGCTGGATCATGGGGCCCGGGTGGTGGGGCTGGACAACTTTAACGATTATTACTCCCCGGCCTTGAAGCATGACCGGGACCGGGAACTGCGCCGGTACCCCAATTTTGTCGGCGTGGCGGCGGACCTGGCGGACCTGCCGGCCCTGGAGGCCCTCTTCAGCGCCCACCGGCCCTCGAAAATCTGCCATCTGGCGGCCCAGGCCGGGGTGCGGTACTCCCTGATCAACCCCTTTGCCTACCAGAAGTCCAACCTGGAGGGTTTCCTCAATCTCCTGGAGCTGGCCAAACGCTTCCCGCCGGAGCGCCTGGTCTACGCCTCCAGCTCCAGTGTCTATGCCGGCCTGACGGAAATGCCCTTCAGCGAGACCCAGCGGGTGGACACGCCCATCAGCCTCTATGCGGCCACCAAAAAGGCCAACGAGCTCATGGCCCATGCCTACTCGCACCTGTTCGGCCTTCCCACCGTGGGGTTGAGGTTTTTTACGGTGTACGGCCCCTGGGGCCGGCCGGACATGGCCATGTGGCTGTTTGCCGAGGCCATGCTGAAGGGGCAACCCATCAAAGTCTTTAATTACGGCAAGATGCAGCGGGATTTCACGTATATTGACGACATTGTCCAGGGGGTGGTGGGGGCGCTGATGGCCCCCGGCCTGGAGCTCCATGAGATCATCAACCTGGGGAACCACCGGGCCGAAGAACTCCTCAAGGTGATCGGCATCCTGGAGAGCGAACTGAAGCTGACGGCGGAGCAACAGCTCCTGCCCATCCAACCCGGAGACGTCCCGGCCACCTATGCGGATATTGACCGGGCCAGGACCAAGCTGGGTTTCGAGCCGCTCACCCCCATTGAGGTGGGGATTCCCCGCTTTGTCCAATGGTATTTTGATTATCACCGCCTGCCGCGTTGATAAAAGCGTTGGTGGGGCGGCCGTCCCCGGCCGCCTGGGGTGGCGGGCACTGAGGCCCGCCCCACCGGATTATTTTCAGTGAAAAGTGGAGCTTATGATGGACTTGCTGGGCAAAATTAAGGCTAAAGAAGCAGTGGTGGGCATCATCGGTTTGGGCTACGTGGGGCTGCCGTTGGTGTTGCGCTTCTGCGAGGTGGGATTTCAGGTCCTGGGCTTTGACACGGATGCGTCTAAGGTGGAACGCCTGAACCGGGGCGAGTCCTATATCAAGCACATTTCGTCCTCCCGGCTGGCCGCCTTGCTCACGCCCCGGGAGGGCGCCGGGCAGTTTGCCGCCACCCACGACCTGGGCCGGTTGAATGAGCCGGATGTCTTGATTATCTGCGTGCCCACCCCCCTGACTTCAAAGCGGGAGCCGGACCTGCGCTTTGTGGCGGACACCACCCGCCAGATTGCCGCCTGCCTGCGCCCCGGCCAGCTGGTCTCCCTGGAATCCACCACCTACCCCGGCACCACGGCGGAATTGCTCCTGCCCCTCCTGGGCCAGAAGCACAAGGTGGGGGAGGATTTTTACCTGGTCTTCTCTCCCGAGCGGGAAGACCCGGGGAACCCCACCTTTCAGGTGAACACCATCCCCAAGGTGGTGGGCGGCGTGACGCCGGCGTGCCTGGAGCACGGGGTGGCGCTCTACTCCCAGGTGATCGAGCGGGTGATTCCGGTGTCCTCCACCCAGGCGGCGGAGATGAGCAAGCTCCTGGAGAACATCTACCGGGCGGTGAACATCGCCCTGGTCAATGAACTCAAGATGCTGTGCCTGCGGATGGGGGTGGATGTCTTTGAAGTCATCGAGGCCTCCAAGACCAAGCCCTTCGGGTTCCAGGCCTTTTATCCCGGTCCGGGCCTGGGGGGGCACTGCATCCCCATCGATCCCTTTTACCTGACCTGGAAGGCCCGGGAATATGATTTTTCCACCCGCTTTATCGAACTGGCCGGGGATATCAACAGCTCGATGCCCTATTTCGTGGTGCAGCGGGTGACCCGGGCCCTGAGCGACCACAACCGGGCCCTGAACGGCGCCAAGATCCTGGTGTTGGGGGTGGCTTACAAGAAGGACGTGGATGATAACCGGGAATCGCCGGCCCTGAAGATCATGGACCTGCTCAAGCAAGAGGGCGCTGCGGTCAGCTACAATGACCCCCACATCCCGAGATGCGCCGGGATGCGGCATTACCCCCATTTCGATCTGGTCTCGACGCCCCTGGACGAGGGCGCCCTCCAAGAGTCCGACCTGGTGCTCCTGGTGACGGACCACTCGGCCTATGACTATGCCTGGATCGCCTCCCAGGCCCGCCTCATCGTCGACACCCGCAACGCCTTCAAGGGGATCGAAGGAAAACATATCTATCCGGCCTGATCGACTCGTTGAAATGAGGGTTTTGAGGGGAGGGCCGGGGGAAGTTTTGGGTTTGTAACTGATTCCTCAGTCCGGGTAAGGGCGGGTTTTAAACCCGCCCCTACCGTGTATCGCGACAACTCAACAATTTCCTCCATTTTTTCCACGACATCACTCTTTTTATTCTGAACCTACCTGAATATTCGGCATCTTAAGAAATATTAAAATTTCTAAAAAATATAAATAAATGACTGACAATTCCTTTTAAAGTGCGATTATCATCAAAAGTTGTGTATCACTTACTTGCCAGTCGCAAAGCTTTTCTATATCTCCCACTAATTGTCGATATGATCGCCATAAGAGAATGGGTACTTCTGAGGGGAAGCCCGGAAGAACTGAGGGATTTACTCCTCGAGATCTCCGGGAACCTTGGGGGGTTTTTTCACCGGAAATGGCAGGCCACCCGGTGGTCCGGGGCGATTTGTCGGAAGGGGGGGACGGACTCCCGGCAGAGGGGGAGTTGGGCTTCGGGGCAGCGGGGGTGGAAGGGGCAGCCCGTGGGGACGTTGACCGGGCTGGGGGGCTCGCCCTTGAGGACCGGGGGGTTGAAGGTCCGCTCGGCGGTGGGCCGGGGCACCGCGGCGAGGAGGGCCTCGGTGTAGGGGTGCAGCCGGCCGGCGGCCAGGACCGAACGTTCGGCCATTTCCATCAGGCGGCCCACGTACATCACGGCCACCCGGTTGCTGATCTGGGAGATGACCCCCAAGTCGTGGGAGATGAAGAGATAGGTGAGGCCGTGGCGCTGCTGCAGCTCCGCCAGGAGGTTCAGAATCTGGGCCTGGATGGAGACGTCCAGGGCGCTGACGGGCTCGTCGGCCACGATGAGCCGGGGCTTCAGGGCCAGGGCCCGGGCGATCCCCAGGCGCTGGCGCTGGCCGCCGCTGAATTCGTGGGGATAGCGGTCGACGACGTCACTGGTGAGCCCCACTTCCTTGAGGAGCTCCGCCACCCAGGCCCGGCGCTCCGGGCGGCGCCCCAGGTTATGGATGACAAAAGGCTCTTCTAGGATCTGGCCGATGGTCATGCGGGGGTTAAGGGAGGAATAGGGGTCCTGGAAGATGATCTGGATCTCCCGGCGCAGCTCCTTGAGGCGATGGTGGGAGACCCCGGCCAGGTCTTCCCCGGCGAAGACGATGCGGCCCCCGGTGGGAGGCAACAGGGCCATCGCCAGCCGGCCCAGGGTGGACTTGCCGCAGCCGGACTCCCCCACCAGCCCCAGGGTCTCCCCGGGAGTCAGGGCAAAGCTCACCCCGTCCACCGCCTTGAGGGTCGGCCCCCGGCCCCAGGGGCCGGCCAGGCGGAAGTAGCAGCTTAAGTCCTGAACTAAGCTCAGACATGGGACATTTTTAGACGCATGGTAATTTTTTATGAACCTTCTGGCGCCATCGACGCGACCGCTCAATAAATTCTGTAAAGCTGCCCTGGATAACCCCCCCCTCACCCTGGCCCTCTCCCCCCGTTGGGTGGAGAGGGGATAAAGGAAAGAACTTTTGGCAAAGGCGATAAGCAAGCTGCCCCACTGTTATGAAAAATTCCAACACCGCACTGAATGCCCGGGGCTCACCTCGGCCCAGGGGGGTTCTTCCAGGCAGCGGCCGTGGGCCAGGGGGCAGCGGTCCCGGAAGAGGCAGCCCGGGGGGGGCTCCTTCGGCAGGTGACCTTCGATGGCCGAGAGGATTTCCCCGGGGGGGTGGCTGAAATCCAGCCGGGGTACGGAGTTGAGCAGTCCCACGGTATAAGGGTGGCGGGGGATGGCGGAAGAGTTCCACGGTGGGGGCCTGCTCCACCATGAGGCCGGCATACATCACCGCCACGCGGTCGGCGGTCTGGGCCACGATCCCCAGGTTGTGGGTGATGAACAACACCGCCAGCCCTAATTCCGCCTTGAGCCTGGCCAACAAGGCCAGGATCTGGGCCTGGATGGTCACGTCCAGGGCGGTGGTAGGCTCGTCGGCGATGAGCAGTTCCGGCTCGCAGGCCAGGGCCATGGCCATCAGGGCCCGCTGGCGTAAACCCCCCGAGAGTTGGTGCGGGAATTGGCTCAAACGGTGCCCCGGCATCGGGGAAGCCCACCCGGGCCAGGGCAGCGGCCGCTTCCCGCCAAGCCTCTGGTCCGGACAAACCCCGGTGGAGGCGGAGGCCTGGGCTACCTGCTCCCCGATGG